>CAWAQW010000043.1:0-128993 GCA_963784075.1 uncultured Alphaproteobacteria bacterium
CGTGTCGGAGCTGTCGAACGTGCCGAACGTGCCGAGGTCGTCGTTGTCGTACTCGAACAGCACCCCGAGCGTCATATTCGTCGTCGACGACACGGCCGAGATGAAGCTGGTGCCGGTCTGGTCGTTCTCCAGCGCCGACTCCTCGGTGCTGTAGGTGACGCCGGACACGGATACGAATCCTTTGACCGACGTGCCCAGGTAGGCCTCTTGGACCGAGGTGGCGACGGGCCGGTTGTGCGCGGAGTAGATGATGTTCGGGCGGTCCATGCCGATGCCGTCTGGCAGGATCTGCTGCGCGCAGACGTTGGCCGGCGGGCGCCGCTGCGGCTGGACGTTCGCCGAGCGCCAGCAGATGCCCTCCTGGATCTGGCCGTTCGTCAGGGCGAGCACCTGCTGCTTGGGCTGCAGCGCGTACTTGTGCGCTAGGTCGTTCGGCGTGAACAGGACGACGAGCGGGTCGTAGACGAAGTGAAGCTTCTGCAGCGAGAGGACCGGCTTGCCCTCGGCGTCGATGTTGACGTCATGGTCCCAGGTCACGCCGTTCGCTATGTCCCCGGACCGCGCCACGATCTCCGGGTAGATGAACGTCCAGAACTGCTGGCCGACGAAGTCGGAGATGTCGGCGACGAAGCCCTTGGTCGCGTCGAGCTCCCGGATTGGGATAAAGATCGTCGGGACGTGGAACGTCTCCCCGGTGATGCTGGTGAAGTCGAGGTCATCGAGCGTGTCGACCATGGTCGTCGGCGTGTATGAGGCGCCGAAGAACTGCAGCCCGCTGCGCTTGTGCCTGGCGCCCTGCGCCAGCGCGAGGTTCCCCGTGGCGGCCGGCACGTACGTGTCGATCAGGGCCAGGCCGGCCGTGGTGCCGAGCGCGCCGACCGGGCCGAGCCCGGGGCAGTTCGAGACCGCCCGGATCAGGTAGACCAGGTTGTTGTACGGGACGAGCGCGAACTCCTGCCCGGATGGCTGGCCCTGACCGTCGAGCGTCATGAAGTCGCCGGTGCTGGTGAGCGACGTGCCCAGTGCCACGTTCAACGCCGTCCATGGAGATCAAGGTGGTGCTCGCCTGGCCGACGACGTAGATCTCGTTGGGGAAATCGAGCGGCCGGTTCTGGCCCAGCTGCAGATCAGCGGTGCCCGCGGTCGCGTTGATGGAGACGTTCGTGAACTGCTTCGCGCCGGTGTCACTGGTCGACACGGCGACCACATACGGCTGATTGCCGACCGAGATCGTCTTCGCATCGTCGTAGTGCCGGTCGGAGAACGTGTACGTGAGCTTGTACAGGTGCGCTGGAGACCGCTTGTCGATCAGGAAGGAGGACTGGAGCCGGAGCGGTATCAGGTCACCCGCGCCGAACGCCAGGTAGGCGGCCGAGCCCGCGGCGTGCGTCGCCTGCATCAGGTGGCAGTCGGCGTTCCAGTTCTTCCTCCGGCAGGCGAAAAACGTCGTCGGCTGGTGGAACACGGCCAGTTCGGCCGCTGATCCGCCGGCGCCTACGGTGGCGGCGGCGGAGGAGGTCGCGGTCCTGGCGGTGGTCAGGGTCCCGGCGGTCCCGGGTGTGTCCGCGGGAGCGGCGGTCTGGATGGAGTACGGGACATTCGTGAACACCGCCTGCTGCGCGAGCATCGCCCTGGGCGGCGGCGCATAGCGCCGGAAGGTCAGATCGTCGAACCGGCCCTGCGCGTCGGATCGCGGGTACAGGTACCCCAGCGTGAGCTCGTTCGTCTTGCTCAGCAGATTCGCGTAGGGCGTGCCCTCGCGTGCGAAGTGGCCGTACTGGTCGTGCACCATCGCCGGGACGATGATCGACATGTTGTAGCAGGTCAGCGCGTTCAGGAAGAGGACGCGGACGTAATAGGGGTCGTAGGTGCGGTTTTCCTTCGGGTCGGGCAGCTGATCGAACACGTCCTGATCGGCCGGGACCAGCTCGACGAGGTATGCCTCGCCGGTGCGGGCGTTGTAGGCGGAGAAGCCGTAGATCACCTTCCGCTGCTGGCGCACCACGGCCGCGGGCTCACCGGCGGTCGACAGCCGGTCCTGGAGCACCGCGACCGGGGGGTTCAGCTCCTTGGTCACCGTCAGGGCCGCCGCCACGCGCTGGGCAGCGTGCGTGCTCGCGCTCAGCAGCTGCTGGCTGCTGCTGACGAGGGGAGGCGCCACCGCTCCCGGGCTCAGGTTCGTCACCACCCGGCCGACGGCCGTCGGCTCGATCGCCTCCTGCGCGATGCCGGCCGCCGTGGCCGCGGCGGGAGCCGGGCCGGCGTCGTACGGGTTGGCCTTCCTCAGCTCTTCGGGTACCGAGATCCGCTCGGCGCCCGGCGAGCCGGAATCCGCCGGGGCCACCGGGGCCGACGCGATCAGCTCCAGCACCGAGTCCGCGAGGGTCTGCAGCTTTCCGGTGTCGACCGTCTGAGCGAGGCTGTCGAACGGGAAGCCGAAGGTCGGCCAGAGCGTCATCAGGTCGCCGTCGGTGTCGAGGTACAGGTGCACTGGCTCGCGCCTGCGCATCTCGTCCGCGCCGATCTTGTCCGTATCCTCCTCCGCCTGGGCGCGGCGTGCATCCTGGGTGGCACCGGCGTACCGCACATCGAGGTACGGATTGTGCTTGTTCGCGAACTGCCAGTACCGGCTGGCCAGCCACGCCGTCGGCGGATAGGGCCGTCTAGCCGGATCGAAGCCGAGTGCCTCAATCTCGATGACGCTGACCATGTAGCGGGTCGCGCCGATCACGATGCTGTCGTCGGCGGGCACGAACACGAACTTCAGCGTGGAGCCGACGAGCACGGGACGCACGAGGCCCAGGAGCACCCGGCACGGCGCGAAGGCGCGTGCCGAGAGGTCATCGGGCGAGGAGTTGATGACGGCGGCGGCCAGGAACGCGCTCGCCGTGCTCACCGAACCGGTGTCCTGGGTGTCGAGGTTGATGTTCGTGAAGACGAACAGCGAGCTGTCGGTGATCTGCAGGCGGTAAGCGGGAACGCCGCTGACCTGCGCGTCGAGCGCCATGGTGCCGCTGGTGCCGGCGCCGGGGAGATCGGCGGGCGCCACGGTGAGGAAGACGGGAACCGACCAGACGGTCATCGTGGCGTCGCCGCCGGTAAAGCTGCCGAAGTACATATCGCCCGGCCGCGGTGCGGACTTGTCGGCGGGCGCCGGGCTGGGCACGCTGACCTTCGATGCGACCGGCGTCTGCGACGCGTCGAGGAAGTCGCAGGAGCTGGTCTTCTCGCCGTAGGTCAGCCGCACGCTGTAGGCTTGGCCCTGCAGGATACCGTTGGTGCCGACGGTCGGCGCGGCCAGCGCCAGCTGTAGCTTGGGGTAGAGGCGGACCGATGCCATCGCCGTGGTGTAGACCATCGCGCCGACGAATTCGTGCGTCGCGTCGCGCGCCTTGGCCGGGACGCTGACCTGGGAGCCGTCGGTGCCGCGGACGCTGAGCGTCCGGTCGGCGAGGGCAAGGACATACAAGATCCCGGAGCGGAACTTCACTTGGAGCCCGGCTAGCTCGAGGTCCTGCGGCGGCAGCGCCGGGGGCCCGTCGCCTCGCTCCGTCAGGTTCAGCACCCGGCCAGCGGTCAGCGCCTGGAACGTTCCCGCGTCGCCGAGCGCGTGCTCGCGGAACGGGGTGCCGCTTTCCAAGCTGGAGATCCCGGTTCGGTCGAGCGCCTCGCGCGGGATCGACGCCGTGAGGCCGGCCTGGATGGTGACCGGGCCCGGTGCGGCGCCCTTGAGGGCGTTGGCCACTGAGCCGATGACGCTGCCTTGGCCGGCCGCGCCGTGGCCGTGTGCGGCCGGGCCGCCGACGGCGGCGCCTGGGCGGCCCGCGTCGCGCCCGGGCAGCACGACGGGATCGGGGGTGGTCGTCACGGTGACCACCACGGGGACCTCGAGCTGGTCGACGATGGGCGTCGACGCGGCGCGCCCGCTGAGATTGAAGTCGAGCGCCGCGGCTGTCGCCGCGAGACCCCCGCCGCCGTTCCCGGGCTGGCTCCTCGCCGCCGAGTCGAGCATCTCGGCGAGGACATCCGGCTCGTAGAGGTAGGACGCCCGGCGGAGCTGGCCCACCACGTTGCGGAGCGAGCCGCCGTTCAGGACCCCGTGCGCGGGATCGTACACGGTGACCGGCGCCGCCGGCGCCGCGGTCACGGCCGTGAAGCCGGCGTTCTCGGTGCCGTAATCCCAGATGGGCACGCCGAGGCAGGTGGTCCACGCGTTGTCGCGATAGAAGCCGATGAACCGCTGGCTAGCGAAGGCCCTCGCCGGCGACGCCGACTGGCAGGTGAGCTCGGCCACACCCGTCTCGACCCTCGAGCCCAGCTCCGACGTGGCGTAGGCCTTCGCCGTGTCGAACGTGTAGGTCAGGAAGGAGTGGTCCGGCAGGGTGACCGTGCCCACCGACTTCAGCTGCAGGGCGGTCGCCGCCGCGTCGTCGTACCCGGGGCCGCCGGGGAACAGCGCCGTCTGCCCGAGCTTGCTGACGTAATCGGTGTCGGCGCCGATTCGGTCCCTGGTGTAGACCGTGGGCAGGGTGAACGTCGTGGCGCCGAGTGCATTGTGCTGCGTGATGTCGTAGACGAGCGCGGTGACCAGCGGCACGATGACCGGGCTCGGGTTGTAGATCTGCTCATTGCGGGTCTTGATGAAGTCGTCGAGCGGGACGACCTGGGACACGGCCGAGCCGAGCACCACCGCGCGCAGCCCGGTGGCGGGGTCGTAGCCGTTCTGAAGTCCCACGCCGCGCTCAGAGTCAAGGTCGGCGCCGATCCTGCCGGGCACGTAGCAGTACTTGACCTTGGAGAAGACCGGGCTGCCCGCGAGATCCAGGTACATCTGACGGATTCCCTGATCGGTACAGGGATACGTCGTGCCCGCCGAGGCCGGGGCGGCCGAGTTCTCATCCGGCGCGATGGACAGCCGGAAGTTCGCGCCCAGGCGGGCGATGATGAACAGCCGCGTCGACCCGGCCCTCTCATACGGGTCGACGTCCGAACCCGCCATGAAGATGTTGAAGCCCTGCCGGACGTCGTTGGCGTCGTAGTACGTCTGGCCCAGCCACCGCCCGAACGTATATCCCAGGAAATCGAACTCCCCTTCCGGGACTTTGCAATCCGTGTCTTCTCCTCGTTCACCGTCAGCTTCAGCTTGCCCATGATCTCGCGCAGATGGTGCAGGGCTGTCTCAGCGCTGCCCTCCGGCACAGGATCACGAGGTCGTCCGCATAGGTGACGAGGCGAGTGCCGAGACTTTGCTCAAGGCCGAGCTTCTTCCACCCCAGCACAAACCGGCGCATGTAAAAATTCGCCAGCAGTGGTGAGAGGGGTGAACCCTGCGGAATGCCGCGCCGGTTGTCCCTGGCCTCGGTCGTACGTTTCTTCCGCCCTCGTTGGTCAATTTCTTCTACGGGGCAGTCCAGCCACATCTTGATCAGATGCAGCACGCGCCGATCAACGATCCGGCGCGCTACCGACTTCAGGAGGCTTCCCGTGTTGCGTGCGCTTTCCTTGTGTACATGCTGCCGCCACTACCCCGGTGCAGCGGCTGGGCGTACTCGTCGCTCATCTCACCCAGCCGTGTCAGCCTTCCCCGGAAGGGTCACCGGGTCGGCCTGCACATCGTCCTTTTCGAGGCTTGCTCGGCGTTCACTCGCGTTGCGGCCTGCACACTCGCGCTGTCACCAATTCGTGACACGCTAAGGTCGAAGGCTCTCAGCCACTTCGTTACCTCCATGACTGCTCCCGATTGCTTCCGGCGGGAGCGAGTTCACCGGGTGGGGCTTGCACCCACTGGAAAGCGCCGCCTTGCACGGCGCGCACCCGTCTCGGACATTGAAGGGTTTTCCGCAAATGGCTGAAACGCCGGAAAAATTTTGAGCTTTGGGTCTGTTTGCTTGTCGTCTATCGAGGCTCGATCAGACAGAGATACCGTAATAGCCTCAGCTTGGAGCGCAAAGCGTTTCAAGCTACCTGCTTTAACCGTATGATGAAATCGGTCCATCGATGACCTCTTGTCTCGAAAATTATCAAGCGTTCGACTTCACGCATGGGCCGTGGACACGAACCGTGTTCCGGCATGGCAAGGGTCCAGGAGTGATTCTGATTCACGAAATCCCTGGCCTTCATCCCCTCGTCGTGCGACTTGCGGATCGCATCGCCGATGCAGGCATGACCGTCTACTTGCCGAGTTTGTTCGGCGAGCCTGGACGATCATTTTCGATGCCGTATTATCTCCGAAGCTCGGCGAGTGTAATCTGCATCAGGCGTGAATTTTCGGTTTGGGCGACTAATAGGTCGAGCCCAATCGTTGAATGGCTCCGCGCCCTGGCGCGTCACGCCCACAACGAATGCCGTGGCAAGGGTGTTGGCGCGATTGGCCTTTGCCTTACCGGCGGGTTCGCGCTCGCGATGATGACCGAGCCAACAGTCATTGCGCCGGTGCTCGGAGAGCCATCCCTTCCCTTGGCGATTACAGCCGCAAGGCGCCGCGCCATCGACGCGTCTGCCGAGAAATTACTCTACACCGGCAAAGGCTCACAGCGGAAAATCTGTCGATGATTGGATTGCGCTTCCGTGGCGATCCATTTGTGCCTGATGAGCAATTCGAAGCACTTCGACACGAATTTGGGGAACGGTTTGAGCCGATAGAGCTAAACCCAGCGGACGCCAGAATCCTGATGCGCCGCCACCGCCTCATTCAGTGCTGACGCTTCATCTTCGGGACGATGATCGCAAGGGGCCAACCCGGATGGCAGAAGCGCGGGTAATCACCTTTTTAAAGGAGCAACTCAGCCCCAGCATCGCCTGAAGAAAGGGAGGCGGCCGCGGTCGTCGCGGCAGGGTAGGCCGATTAGGTTTCGCGCGAGGTCCCCGCCGCGCTGCCGTCAGCCGGGTGGCGCCCACGCAAGCAGGAACATTCTGGGCTCAGCTGGCAAGGGAGAGGCCATTGGCGCTCTCGATATGCTCCATCATTCAATACAACAATCTATCGCTCTTTTGATCAACTCGCCCAGCCTACCGAAAAAGCCGGGTTTGGTTTCGTCGTGTTTGTTGAGCGACTGCTCATCGATCTTCTTGACCTGGCTGGTATCAATGATATCCATGTTCACGCCCCAAAACAAACAATACAGCGCATAGGCTTTTTCGAACAAATTCTTGGCTTCGTCATTATTTCCTAACGACAATTGCTTGGTTCCAACCTCCATGAGGCGCATGGACGCAGCCAAGAGATGTTTTGAAATGCACCACACCTCTCCTTCATAATCTTTGATTATTTTTTTAAGCAGCTCCTTCCTCGATGTTTCTAATCTCGTTAAGCATCTCATAGTATTTATCTTTACCAGTCTTCACGCCTGTGAAGAAAAAATGTTCTTCAATGCTTATTAGATTCATGAGTGCTAACGTTGAATCCTGATCCGAAGACATGTCCATCTTGTCTTCCTTTTTCATCAGATCAACTTTTTCGATCAACTCTTCGAGAGTCAGCAGGTTATTGTCCATGGCTAAGCCCTCTTCTTCAGATAGTAAAATATGACGCTTAGTAGGATCAAAGGCGTGATGGGCATGACGACTTTTTGAAATGGAAAATTGGCGTGGCCCAAATTCTTTTCCTTAAGTCGCTCATACCACCAAGCGCCCGCGAAGAACGCGGCACTTCCTGTCGCCATTCCCAAAACAAGCTTATCAATTCCAAGAAAAGTATTGTCTGGATGACCTAAAATGCCGCCTATATAAAGAGGTATGCAAATCAGGAGATAATACGAGACGCTTGTAAGTAGCGCTCTCCATTTAAAGCGAATATTTCTTTCTTCCATCCAGTTGAGCGACCAGATGATGACGGAGACTATCAAGCCACCTAGCCAAAGACCGGTGACGGTGTCGTCAACCCCGAGCCATCGAGATAGGCCAACGCCGGTGCTCACTGCGACCGTGCAGACAGGACAGACCGCTTGCGCTCCCAGGGTCAAGCTCAGGCCAAGAACGGCGGCGACAGAAATGATGGTTTTGCTTTTTTTCATTGCTTCCATCCATTGCACCCACTACCGGCGGATTGCCAAATTCCACGCTTCGACGGAAGGCTAACCGTTCGCACAAGCAGCCGCAAATGACCGCTCCTGGCGCCGAGCGTAAGTGCCAGCATGGGTCGCTTCCAGCAACTCTCGGGGGCATTCCGGAAAACATATGCTCGTCGCGAGCCTTTCTCAAAGTGACCCCATTGCGGTCTTTGGCCGGCAGCGTCATGAATGGCGGCTATGGTTGGATAGAATTTTTGAGGTGCCCAATTGAGCTTGGCGGCAGAGGCTTGTAGATCCTAGTAGGGCCGCTGCCGATCGATGCAGCAGGCGTTTGGAATCTGAATGCGTGTTGGATCAATACGCCGAGCCGTTCTGAAGTAGGGGCGTTACGACGACAGTTCACGCAAATATTTGCAGGGCGCACAATTTGCAAAACAATACTGGGCAATAGCGAGTCGTCATGAGCTCCGATCTTGATACGGACATCGCGTCTGTGCATGCGATCTTTCAATCCTACGACGGGATGGAGGGTTTGACTGGCGTCACCATCGCATCGCCAGTTCAGCCACACCCGACAGGATGGCGCGCGTTTTTCTTTCGAATATATCCGGGCCTACTGGTAGCGGCCACTATCGCCCTAGCCGCCACCTGGTTGTCACAACAGTACCGGTCTCCGGTGATGTTGTTCGCCCTTCTTTTCGGGATGACCTTTCACTTTCTGTATGAGGAGGGCCGCTGCGTGGCGGGGATCGAGTTCTCGTCGAAGGCGGTGCTACGGGTCGGCGTGGCGTTGCTCGGGGCGCGTATCACCGCCAGCCAGATCCTCGAACTGGGGGTGATGCCGATCGCGACTGTGGTGGGCGGGATAGTGAGCACCATCGCGCTCGGCGCGTTCGCCGCCCAACGGCTAGGGCTCAGTCGATCCTTTGGGGTGCTATCCGGCGGTGCTGTAAGTATCTGTGGCGCCTCGGCGGCCCTCGCTATCGCTTCGGTGTTGCCCCGCACGTCTGAAAGCGAACGGGACACGATACTGACGGTGGTAACGGTGACGGTGCTGTCCACCATCGCCATGATCGTCTATCCGCTGTTCGTGATGGCGATTGGCCTTGATTACGTTCATGCCGGCATCTTCCTCGGCGGCACCATCCATGACGTGGCCCAGGTGGTGGGCGCGGGCTATTCGATCTCACCCCTGACAGGCGACGTGGGCACTTACGTCAAGCTACTGCGGGTCACCATGCTGCTGCCCGTGGTTTTCTCCATCGCGTTCGTAGTCAGTCGCGGAGCGAAGGGCGGCCAGAGAGGCTGGAAGGCGAACCTTCCGCTCTTTCTGGTGGGCTTCGCCGTCCTCGTGGCGCTGAATAGCCTCGGCCTTTTGCCCAAAGCGGCGAGCGACGCAGCCAGCGATGTGTCTCGCTGGTGCCTAGTCACGGCGATCGCAGCGCTGGGCATGAAGACTTCGTTCCAGGACCTGGCGGCGGTTGGGTGGAGGCCGATCGCCCTGATGGTGCTGGAGACCTCTTGGATCGCAGCCGTTACAGTCATTGCAGTGATGTTCGCCTAGCCGCTGGTCCCCGCTGAAGACAATATTTGACCAGCTTGTCTCTCATTCATCGTCGTCATCATTGTCTTGAGCCGGACGCGCCAGCATAAACGAACTGGTCGGTGTCTGGGATGCGTCTACGCAAATCCGTGAGCCATGCGCGCGATATGCAGACATAGCCCTGCCCCCGCGAAAATTTCTTTCCACTGCTTGTATAGGCGTCTTATTATGGGATTTTCATGGAGTGATCACATGGAAATCGACTGGGCGCATTTCACACCGTGGGCCTCCTTGGCCGGGGGCGTCACCATCGGGCTGGCCGCCGCAGCGCTGCTCCTGCTCGCCGGACGCACCTTGGGCGTCAGCGGCATCTTCTACGGAGTGCTGACCGCGCGTGGTCCCGAATTCCGTTGGCGTGCGACCTTCTTACTCGGACTGCTGGCCGCGCCGACCATGCTGAAGGTTTTCTTTTCCCCGACGCCTCCGAATATCGACATGTCCTGGACTCAGCTCGTGGTTGCTGGCCTCCTCGTCGGATTCGGCACGCGCTTTGGTTCTGGTTGCACGAGCGGTCACGGCATCTGCGGCCTCTCGAGGCGCTCTCCGCGATCTCTTGTCGCAACGCTGACTTTTATGTTCGCCGGCTTCGTCACGGTGTATGTCACCCGTCATCTCGCAGGTTGAAGGGAGCAACGATGCGCCCGTTCATCTCATTTGTGGTCGGCCTGGTCTTCGGCGCGGGGCTGTATATTTCTGGCATGACGCAGCCGAGCAAGGTTCAGGGCTTTCTCGACATCTTGGGCCGTTGGGATCCTTCGCTCGCCTTCGTCATGGCCGGCGCGGTGGGCGTCGGGCTCGTGGCCTTTTCCGTTGCGAAACGGCGCAGCCGGACGTTCCTCGGCGACGAATTGCGGTTGCCGACCATAAGCGAGATCGATGCGCCGCTCGTCTTCGGCAGTCTCATCTTCGGCGTTGGCTGGGGCCTCTCCGGCATCTGCCCAGGCCCGGGCACCGTCGACGTCGGCTTTTTCGATCTGCCCGCGTTGGTCTTCGTCGTCTCTATGGCAGCCGGCATGGTGATCGAGAGGCTAGCCATGACCGTACCAGTAGCCAGACCAGCAGCCAAGCCGCCGGTCGGTCAGGATGCGTGAGGAGTCTGGCTCATTCGGGCTGAAGGGCAAAACATTTTTGCGTCCTTACGATCGCCGCACCCTTGCTTGGCGCCTGATGCTTTCATGAGGTGTCCGGTGTAAGATTCATGGAACAGAGTCGCCGATGATATTCCGCCAGCTTTTCGACAGCGTTTCCGGCACCTACACTTATCTCATCGCCAGCCGGCATGGCGGCGAGGCGCTGATCATCGATCCGGTGCTGGAGAAGGTTGACCGCTATCTGCAGCTCGTGCGCGAGCTCGATCTCAAGCTGGTCAAGGCCGTCGATACGCATCTGCACGCCGACCATGTCACCGGACTGGGTGCGCTGCGCGACCGCACCCATTGCATCACGGTGATGGGCGAGCAAACGCACGCCGACGTCGTCTCCATGCGCGTCACTGAAGGCGAGTGCATCGAAATCGAGGGATTGAGCCTCGATGTGCTTTACACGCCGGGGCACACCGACAATTCGTATTCGTTCCTTATGGGCGACCGCGTGTTCACCGGCGACACGCTGCTCATCCGCGGCACCGGCCGCACCGATTTCCAGAATGGCGATGCATGCGCGCAATACGACTCGATCTTCGGCAAACTGCTCAAGCTGCCGAACGAGACGCTCGTCTATCCGGCGCACGACTACAAAGGCGACACGGTCTCGACTATCGGCGAGGAAAAGCAGTTCAATCCGCGGCTGAAGGTCGGATCGGTCGACGAATATGTCGACCTCATGAACAATCTGAAGCTACCCAATCCGAAGATGATGGATGTGGCGGTGCCGGCCAACATGCATGTCGGTCTCCACCAGGACGAGATCGCACGCAAAGGTTGGGCGGTCTCGGCGGCCGAGGCGGGGGCGTTGCGCGGCCGCGCTGATGTCGCGATCGTCGACCTGCGCGAGAAGAGCGAATGCGAAAGACACGGAACCATTCCCGGCTCGCTGCACGCTCCCTATCCGGACTTGCAGGAGAACATCAGTGAAGGCGGCATGCTACACGAATTGGCGATGGCGACCGGCAAGCGGATTGTGTTCTACTGCGCCTTCGGCGAGCGCTCGGCGATGGCGGTACAAGCCGCGCAAGACGCCGGCCTCAAGACCGCCTGTCACATTCAGGGCGGCATCGATGCCTGGAAGAAGGCTAATGGGCCGCTGGCGAGGTAGTACACGGTTTTATTCACCGGGTTGATGGCCTTTCCTCATGCGCGATGACAAGAGGATCGCCGGCGGCCTGCCACCCCTCGGCTCCATCCGGATACCAGACGACTTCACGATAGCCGAAGCTCATCGCTCGCTTGGCCGCGTTCCAACTCGCCCAGCACATCGGGTGACAGTAAAATACGATCGGGCGACCGAGGTCGTTGCCCGTCAGCGTCTTCAGCCGTTCACGGAAGAACGCCTCCATGTCTTGTTGGATATTTCCTTCTCCAATTCCGGGAATCCAGATCGTTCCAGCTATATTTTCATGCGGCACCGGTTTCCAGATCGCGTCGTTTGGCAGATTATAGGGGCGGTGCGGTACGCTTGCGGCGTCGATCGAAATGATCCCGCCTCCCCGTATCAGCTCTGCCAGGGCTTCAGTGCGAATGACCTGGGCGCCGCTCAATGTCGCCGGCACTTCGCCATGCAGCGCTCCTAGTGTGACATCAAAGTCGGCAGGCTCATCTGTGCGACCAGGTCACGAGTGACGCCGCCCAGCAACTTTTCCCAAAGCCTCGGATGGCCGAAGGCGCCCGCGATGACCAAGTCGGCGCCGACCTTGCGCGCCTCGGCCTGCAGTGCGTCGGCGATCGACCCTGCCGGAACATTCTTGAGCTCGATCCCTTCGACCGAAGCGCTATGCCGCCGAAGATGCTCGACCATCTGCTCCGCCGGCAGGGCGCCGTGTCGTTTAATAAAGTCCGCTGGATTGACTGTGATCACCGTTGTCTGCTCGGCACGTTCGATTAGCGGCAGCGCGTCGTTGACGGCCCGAGCCGACGCTCGGCTTGAGTTCCAGGCAACCACAATATGGCGACCGAGGGTCTCGAACGATCCAATGGCAGGGACGAACAACACCGGCCGTCCGGTAACGAAAAGCAGCTGTTCGGAAAAGCTGTATCCGATGGATCGGACCAGAATGCAGAGATCCGCATAACGGGCGTGTTGAGGAACCACGACCGATGCCGGGCCATCGAGGGATTGCCATTTGGCGTCCAGGCCGTGCTCGCGCTTTAATGCATTAAGCGTCGACCGCAGCCGTTCCACCACCTCATCGATCGATGCCTCGACACACTGGTCCAGGCGGTCCAGCTCTTTAGCTGAGGCAAGCCCGAGCTCTGCCGTCTTGCGTTCATCCAACTGGGCCGGGCTTCATTCCCTGACGTAAAGGGCGGTCAGCCGACTGCTGTGGCGGCGGGCGAGATCGACAGCGAGGCGCAAGCGGACGGGTGCGCTTTCTTTGTGATCAACGTACACAAGCAAGTCTCTTAATGCCACGGCATGCCTCCGGTGACCCACCTGCCGCGCTGGTATTAGCAGCGCCCGGAACCGTGTAATGAGTATGTGGAAATCCAGCCCGATCTCCTGGTGAAAGGCGGCTATGGTTGTAGTCGCACGTGCGACCTCGTGCCGGATGGATTTACGAGATACCGTCCTGCGGCAAGCGGAGCTTTCTGTAGGGTCAGTGACGGCATTTCTCCCATAGTGATCGCCTGCGTGCCTAATTTATGACAATGACAGCCCCTTGTTTATAGTCTCGAGGTCATGACGCTGCCACACGCAACGTATGTCACCCCACCAGACTGTGACCTCGGTCTCCCAGAACGTCTTGCCGCAATTCGGCGGTTGCGTGTTGACGTAGTCAGCCGAGTGGCACAACAGGCAGTTGTTCTTTGCCGTCTCCACGCCGCCGGGCCCTGGTCGCAGGGAGGGGGTCTCTTCGGGAAGCGCGTAGGTCGAGGGCTTGGCGCAACTCACGCCCGCCATTGTCAGCAGGGCAGACGCCAGGGTGGCGTACGAGAAAAGAGGCGGCATCCGCATGCGCTTGATGGGAACAGTTGCGGCAGGCGCCTGCCAGGCTCGGTGCAGGCGCAGGTATTGTCGGGGATGCGATAGGCGCTCTTCATCCAGAAGCCATCGTAGACGCTGTCAATCACTGTGATCTCGTTCAAGTGCTTTACCCAGTAGGTACCGTAATAGCCAGGCACGACGAGCCGCACGTGGTAGCCATTGAGCCAGGGCAGGTCCTCCCCGTTCATGGCGTAGGCGATCATGACCTCGCCATCCCGTGCGTGGTCGATTTCGAGAGCTTTGACGAAGTCCGGCGTCTCGGGGAGGAGAGGCTTCTCGAGACCGTTGAAGGTGACCTGACGGCTCCCAGCCTGAATGCTGGCCTTGTCGAGAACGGCCTTCAGCGGAACCCCGCGCCAGCGGGCATTTCCCATGGCGCCGTTCGCAAGCTGCCCGCCCGCGACACGAGGCTCAAAGAATCCGCGGCTGTTCCCAGAGCATTGATTGACGGCGACGATCTCGACCGGCTCGAAGCCGGTTTTGAGATCGGTCAAGGATAACGACAGTGCGCGGTCGACCTTGCCTTTCACCTCGATGCGGAACGCGTCGGGATCGATGGAAAGCGGAATGTCGGCCAAATGGTAGCGCACGAAGAAGGCATCGTTCGGGGTGATCTCACCTTCGTTGAACACTGCGAACGGCGTCTCGAGCTGCGGCGGGCGCGATGTGAGGCGGATGAGCGGGTGCTTACCGGGGTAGCGCACCATGGGCCGGTCACCATTGGCGAAAGGGCTCGTGGCGTCATCCGCATGCGCAGCGAACGGCACAGTATGATTGCGTCCGCGGATCGAAGATGCGGCACGGTCTGTCATGACGCAGACTGGACAGAAGACAGCCCCGGGTGAACGGTCGCTTTTTGTAGAGGACCGCCCAACCTAAGTATTCCTCCAGCGTGAGTTTTCCCTCCTGGTAGGTGTCCCAGATCAGGTGTTGCCGATCTTCTATCTCGGCCAGCTCCAGCTTGAAGTTCGTCGCCGCCCGCTTGCGCGCAAGACGATCCCATCCGTCGTTGAGCAGGACGCCGCACAGTTCTGCTCTCTGGGCATGCCGATGTCGATCTTATGACGGTGGCTCGTGAAAGCGGAACCCGTCTGTCTCGAACACCATGTCAAGGAAAATGGTCATTTTATCGGCCTCGTAAGGGTGCTCAGAGAAAAAGACCGCGCCGTTCAATTTCTTGATCGGACGGACTCTCCTTCATTTTGTCCTCTGTTACTGGGAGTCGTCCTGATCGAGGTTATGTTATTCGTCCTCTGATCGCCCGCATTGCTCTGGGTGCTGCTGCTCGGACGATCTCTCGAGCACCGCCATGTCACAAGAAACCAAGCAAACGTAAACAGGCGACATGGCCATGAGATCGGGACGATCACGTGCAACCCGTCATGCTTTGGATCCAAAGCCCAACCGCTCTGCTGACCGAAATGACGACGAACGCCACGGCCGCGTGCTTATAGATCTCGGGGAGGGCGCCCACGCCGCGGGCCTTGGCGAGCAAATAGCTCAGCCCTGAAAGTAGGAGAAATCCCCAAATCACGCAAATGTAGATGGCGATCGATGTCGGCAGGAATAGAAACAGCGGGATGAAGCTAACTGACACGATGAGCCGGGCGACAAAGTTCGCAACCGTTGTGAGAAATGCTCGGCGCTCAGGCAGTCTTTCTGATTCCTGATAAATGTGAACGCTCAGCGAGTCGGTCAGGTTGTCGGCAAGAGCGGTAATCAGCAGACTACCGACGACCGTGGCTTTCGTCGCTGTTGCGGCATCTAGGCCGACAATCAGCCCCATGCTGGCGACAATTCCTGCAGGGGTGCCAAAACTTAAACGTCTCAGGTTGAGCGTGGCCTTCATGTGCCGATCCTTTGACCGCTCCGATGCAGCCGGAGCGGGTAGAAAGTCTTTTTATCGCCGACGACAGCGGCTATTGCACTTGCTTCTGAGGGGACGTCGGTGGCAGCATCGGGACAGGACGCGGCTCCGCCATAAGAAAGATCGTGACCTCTCCGTAGGTTCGCAACGCTCAATGGATTAGCGATGAATAGATGTGCGGTCGCCGGATTGCGCTCGGCGAGATCATTTGGCAGCTGCCGTGCAATGAGGCGGAGCATTTTTCCTCACTGGTCGCGAATATTGCGCGCGTTGTCGAAAAACTGTTTCGCCCGAGAATCCACCATCTCGATCTGGCCTGTCTGGTCGATCATAACGATCGCATTCGGTGCCCCATGTACCACATGCCGAGCGACTTTGGCAGAGTGCCAAAGCCTTCCTGCTTGAGGGCTTCCGTCGTGCGGACAACAGCTTCTTCAAAACCAACTGGCAGCATCTTGCTGAAATAAGCTGAAATTATAAGCCAATTCATTCCCCACATTCGCGCAAGCGGGTATCCAAAAAGGCATGAATGGAATGGGCGCACGCGCTTCCACGCTGCAGCCACTTCGGTCGCCGGTACGAGACCGGGAAAGGCAGCCCGGCATCAATCGACAGGCGCTGGAACCCTGAATTGATCAAATGCCTCGACTGCTTGCGCGGCATACATGACCGAAGGGCCAGCGCCCATATAGACCGCCATGCCCATGGCCTCCATGACTTCCTCGCGGGTAGCCCCCTGTTTTACGGCGGACTGTGCATGGAATGCGATGCAGGGGTCGCATCTGGTTGCGACAGAAATTGCGAGGGCGATCAATTCCTTGGTTTTGATATCCAGCGCCTTTGGTTCCAAGGCCGCGCGCGCGAGGGCCGAAAACTCTTTCATTACACTTGGTGTTCCGGCGCGAAGCTCCTTGACCGCCGCCGTCATTTCCGTGGTGATACCAGGCCAGTTCTTATTCATGGTGCCTCTCCTCAGTTCTGGAGCTTGACAGGGGCGAGCCGGGCGCGCGGGCGTGCCGCGCGCTTACTCTGTCACGCGGCGCCGGACGCCGGGGGCGGTTCGGGGCGCAGCCGGTTGACGCCGATCGCCTTCATGATCAGGCGTTCATAAACGGGTTCCGCCAAACCCTTGCGGACTTTCCGCAGGAAATATTTCTCGAAGGCGACTTTCGCCAAATGGACCCAATATCCTTCGCCCGTCCAGTTGATATTCCGCGGCGGAATTTGCGGCACGGCGACAAAAGCCACGCCGCTGTTGCCGAAGTCGGCGAGGCAGACGGCGCTCCAGGTCGGTTCGCTGCGCGGCTCTTTGCCCGCGATCAGATCACGAATATTTTCGGCAACGGCGGCCACCATCAATTCAATCATATATCCGGTCTTCGGAACACCAACAGGAACCGGTGTCGGCTCGAAGGGGGGAATGGCGATGCAGACACCCACCGCGAAAATATTCTTGAAGGTCGGATTGCGCTGATATTTGTCGACCAGGATAAAGCCGCGCGGATTGGCGAGACCGGCGAGGCCCTTGCCATCCTCTCCCATCATGCAGGAGACGCCGCGAAATCCGGGAATGAACATCGTGAACTTGGACGGGAAGCTGTGTTGCCGCTTCGGCTTGCCGTCTTCTCCCATTTCGGTGACTTCGACGGAATCGGCATTGGCCCGGTCGAGCTTGGCGTTGGTCACCCATTTGATGTCGCGATCGCGGAACGCCAATTCGAGAACGCCCTTGGTGTCGCCGACGCCGCCGAGGCCGAGATGACCGATGTATGGCTCGGAGGTGACAAAGGTGATCGGCACGCGATCGCGGATTTTCCGGCGGCGCAGATCGGCGTTGACAATGAGGGCGAATTCATAGGCCGGCCCGAAGCAAGAGGCGCCCTGGACGGCACCGATGACGATCGGGCCGGGATCCTTGCAGAAGCGTTCCCACTTCTCCGCCGAGTCCTTGGCGTGATCGACATGACAGATTGAATTGGTGTTGGCTTGCGGACCGAGCCCTTCGATTTCGTCGAAGGCCAGTTCCGGGCCCGTCGCGATGACGAGATAGTCATAGGGGAGGCGGCGGCCATCCTTGAGTTCGATCGCGTTCTCGCTTGGGAGAACATGTTTTGCCCCCGTGGGATCGAAGCCAATTTTCAGTTTCTGGCAGATCTTGGGGAGGTGAACTTTGATGTCCTCGGGCTTGCGCCAATTGACCGCCACCCAGGGATTGGAGGGCACGAAGTGAAACCACTCCGAGTCCGACAAGAGCGTGATATTGGCCTTGCGGCCAATTTGCGCCCGGAGCTCATAGGCCATCGAAATTCCGCCAATACCGGCGCCTAATACGACAATCTCAGCCATCATTTCTCCCTTTCGGTTTTGTTTTCGTTTCCATTCGCATATCGGGTTCGCATATCGGGAAAGGCCGTTCCTTCGCGCCCGCTGGACGCGTTTCGGCGCCTGCCGATCGTCCCAAGACCCCTAAGGTTCAAGAAAACGCCGTGCCCGGACGAAATCCCAGCCGCTTGAAAAGAATGGCCGCCGGGCAAAAGCCGGTGAACGCCGATTGTATGAGTTGGATACCCACGAGCGCCGTGAGCAGCAGCCAGTAATGGCTATGAAGCTGGCTCAACGCCAGGCTCAAAAGGATCATGCATCCGGCAAATACCATGACGGCGCGGTCGATCGACATCTGCTGTCCTTTCCAGGTTAGCGGCGAACTTCGGGGCCGCAATAGAGGTCGTAGAGCGCGCCGATGATTTTCGTCACGCCCGGATCCGCGATGCGGTAATAGATCGTCTGCGATTCACGCCTTGTTTTCACCAGCTGGCTGCTGCGCAGCCGCGCTAAGTGCTGCGAAAGAGCCGATTGACTGAGACCGACAATGTCTTCGAGTTCGCCGACGGAACGCTCGCCCTTCAAAAGCTCGCACAAAATCATCAGCCGCCGGTCGTTGGCGAGAATTTTCAAAAATCCGGCTGCCGCGCAGGCTTGGATTTGCATCGCCTTTATATCCATGTTTGCTAATTTAGTAAGATATAATATATATGTCAAGTCCGCCGAATCATGAGGAGCTGCGCATGGCCCACACCGCTTCCACCGCCGCCTTGATGGCCATCATGGGCGGGGTCTTTCTCGGGCTGAGCGGGCCGCCGCGCGCCAGTTACGCGGCGGACCAAGCCGTAAAGCTTCAATCGGTCGACGACCGCAAGGCTGTGATCGCCACCGTCGAGCCGGTGCGTCAGCTGCTCGCGCGCGCCCGTATCGGAGGCACGATCACATCCCTCGCGGTCCGGGAAGGAGATCGCGTCAATACGGGCGATCGCATCGCGGTGATTGTCGATCAGAAGCTGCAGTTGCAAATCGACGCCCTTCAATCGCGCGTCGAGGCGCAACAGGCCAACCGGGATCAGGCGCAGCTCAATTTCGACCGCATTCAAAAGCTGCGGGCTTCAGGGACGTCGTCGCAGGCGCAGCTTGATCAAGCGCGCACGACCCTCGATGTCGCGGAACGCACGCTTCAGGCGCTGCTGACCGACCGGCAGGTGGTTCAAGAGCAGGTGCAGCAAGGCGCCGTCCTCGCGCCTGGCGCCGGGCGCGTGCTCAAAGTGCCGGTATGGGAGGGCAGCGTGGCCATGCCCGGTGAGACGATCGCCATCATCGCGGCCGACAAATATATTTTGCGCTTGCAGCTCCCCGAGCGGCATGCGCAATTCATGAAGGCGGGTGACACGATTCTCATCGGAGCGCGCGGATTGCGGGCGCGGTCGGAGGAACCCGAGACATTGCGCCGTGGCAATGTGGTGCTTGTTTATCCGCAAATCGATCAAGGACGGGTGATCGCGGATGTCAGGGTCGATGGCCTCGACGACTATTTCGTCGGCGAGCGCACGCGCGTTTACGTGGCAACCGGCGCGCGCAATGCGCTTGTCATTCCAGATGGCTTCGTCTATCGCCGTTTCGGCGTGAGCTATGTGAAGCTCAAGGACGGCACCGAAATCGTCGTCCAGCCTGGCCTTCCCGTCGAAGGGGGGCTGGAAATTCTCGCGGGCCTTCACGAAGGCGACGTGGTGACCTCGCCATGAAGCTTGGCATCTCCGGGCATCTCACCCGCGCCTTCATCAATTCGCCGCTGACCCCGCTCCTCCTCCTCGCGGCCCTCATTGTCGGCAGCCTCGCGCTGCTCTCGCTGCCGCGCGAGGAAGAACCGCAGATCAGCGTGCCCATGGTCGATATCCTGGTCACCGCCAACGGCTACAAAGCGGGCGACGCGATCGAACTCATTACCAAGCCGCTCGAGGATATCGTCAAGGCGATCAACGGCGTTGAACACGTCTATTCGACCACTCAGGACGATTCCGTGGTCACGACGGCGCGTTTCTTCGTTGGAACCGATGAAGATACCGCGCTTTTGCGCGTGCACGAGAAGATCCGCGCCAATATCGCGGACCTGCCGAAAGGGATTCCAGAGCCGATCATTATTGGCCGCGGCATCAACGACGTCGCGATCGTGACGCTTACCCTCGAGCCCAAGCCCGGCGCCGCCGCCCGCTGGGAGCGACAACGGGCTCTTCCAGATCGCCCAGGAGCTGCAGCATGAACTCGTCAAAGCCGACAATATCGGCCTCACCTATATCGTCGGCGGCAGCCCGAACCAAATAAGGGTGGAGCCCGATCCCGAACGGCTTGCGCTCTATGGAATCACCTTAAACCAGCTCGTCGACAAGCTGACCAACGCCAACCGCTCGTTCCAGGTTGGGGCCTTTGCAGAGGCCAACAAGAACACGTCCGTCGTCGCCGGCCAGACGCTGCAGGGCGTGCCGGATATTGGTCTTCTCCTCCTGACCTCCCGCGATGGGCGCCCGGTCTATGTCAAGGACGTCGCCGATGTCGTCGTCGGTGCGTCGGAGCCCAATCATCGCACCTGGACGCTGACCCGCACCGCTGCCGGCACGCTTGAGCGCCGCCCGGCTGTGACGATCGCCTTCGCCAAGCGCAAGGGCGCCAATGCGGTCATCGTGGCCGACGAACTCCTGGCGCGGCTGAAGACGGTGGAGGGGCGGCTCATTCCCGACGACGTTTCGGTGACCGTGAGCCGCAACTATGGCGAGACCGCCACCGAGAAGGCCAATGAACTGCTCTTCCATCTCGGTCTTGCAACCCTCTCGATCGTCGCGCTCATCATGCTGGCCGTCGGATGGCGCGAAGCGATCGTCGTTCTTGTTGTCATCCCGACCATCATTCTCCTCACCCTTTTCGCGTCTTGGATGATGGGCTACACGATCAACCGGGTGAGCCTCTTCGCGCTCATTTTCTCGATCGGCATTCTGGTCGATGACGCGATCGTGGTGGTCGAGAATATCGTCCGGCATTGGCACGCCCGGGGCAGCAAGGATCTCATCACAACGGCGGTGGAAGCGGTCGCCGAAGTCGGCAATCCGACCGTTGTGGCAACCCTCACCATCATCGTGGCCTTGCTGCCGATGATGTTCGTCAGCGGCCTCATGGGGCCTTACATGAGCCCCATCCCGGCCAATGCCTCGATGGCGATGCTGTTTTCCTTCTTCGTCGCGGTCACGATCACGCCCTGGCTTCTCTATCATATCGCGCGAGGCCGGTTCGAGACCGAAAAGCCGCATGAGGCGACGCCGTCCGAGACGCATGAGATCGGCGCGATGGGGCGTTTTTATCTCAAGATCGCGCGTCCCTTGCTGACCGGCCAGCGCCGTTCCAGGATTTTCCTGCTGGTTGTCTCAGTGGCAACAGTGGCGGTTTGCGTGCTCTTCGCGACCAAGGATGTCACGGTCAAGCTATTGCCTTTCGACAACAAGTCGGAGCTCCAGGTCGTTGTCGATCTGCCCCAGGGAACAACGCTGGAGGATACCCAGCGTTTCCTCATGGCCGCCGCTGACCGGCTGCGGGACCTGCCGGAGCTGACCTCCATACAAGTGCAGGCGGGAACCGCGGCACCCTTCAATTTCAACGGTCTCGTCCGGCACTCCTATCTCAGAAGCGGCCCGGAACAAGGCGATCTCCAGATCAATTTGCTGCCGAAGGGCGAACGGCAGCGGGCAAGCCACGCCATTGCGCTCGATGTCCGCCATCGCCTCTCCGATCTGGCGAAGCCTCCGGGGACCATTGTCAAGGTCGTCGAAGTGCCGCCCGGCCCGCCGGTCCTCGCGACGCTTCTTGCCGAGGTCTATGGGCCGGACGAGGCGACACGCCGGGCCGCGGCGGAAAAGGTCCGCGAGGCGTTCAAGAAAGTGGACTTCGTCGTCGATGTGGACACGACGTTCCATAAGCCAAGCGACCGGCTGCGCTTTTCCATCAACCAGGAAAATCTTGAATTTTACGGCGTCGATGAACAGGCCGTCTATGACACGATCGCCGCCATCGTCGGCGGGGTGAAGGTCGGCTACTCGCAGCGCGGCTTCGGCACGAAGCCGATCGAAATCGATGTCAAGATGCCGAAGCGGGCCGAGTCGCTGGCAGAGCGTATTCTCTCGACGCCCTTGCCGGCCGGGGGAACCACGCGGCAAGGCAGGAATGTGGAACTCGGCGACGTCGTCACGGTCAAGCGGGAGCCCGCCTCCTACAGCCTGTTCCGCCGCGACGGCCGCTTCGCCGAGATGGTCCAAGCGGAAGTGGCGGGGCGATTTGAGGCGCCCATCTATGGGATGTTTGCGGTCGAGGATCAGATCAAAAAAATGGATTGGGGCAAAGGCAGGCCGCCCGAAATTCATTATCACGGTCAGCCGCTCGACGAGTCGAAGCCATCGCTCTTGTGGGACGGTGAATGGGAAGTGACCTATGTGACGTTTCGTGACATGGGCGCGGCGTTCGGCGTGGCGATCCTCGGCATCTACCTCTTGGTCGTCGCCCAATTCGGCTCGTTCCGCCTGCCGCTCGTGATCCTGATCCCGGTGCCGCTGACCCTCATTGGAATCGTGCTCGGCCATTGGCTCCTGAAGGCGCCGTTCACGGCGACCTCAATGATCGGTTTCATTGCACTCGCGGGTATCATTGTGCGCAATTCGATCCTGCTGGTGGATTTCATCCGCCACCGGCGCGCGGAGGGGGCCGTGCTGCGGCAAGCGCTGCTCGAAGCGGGCGCAATAAGGTTCAAGCCCATCTTCTTGACGGCCGCGGCGGCGATGATTGGCGCCGCCTTCATCATGGCCGATCCGATCTTCCAGGGCCTCGCCATTTCATTGGTCTTCGGTCTTGCCTCTTCGACCGCACTCACGGTTCTCGTGATTCCCGCTGTCTATGTCTGGCTGCGAGATGATCACCGGGGAATGGGCGAGATTTGAGGTCGGCTATATTTGTGAAAGCAAAGCGCTCATCAGAAAATGGACACACGTCGCGGAGAGACGCTTCGGTTGATCAGAATTTCGCCAGCATTGGAAATCGCGCCAACACTCCCATTAACGCGACGAATCCCGCCATGATCCAGTTTGCTGTCTTCGGCGCACGTTTTTTAACCCTCGGTCGCTTGTTTTCCTTGCACCTACATCAGCGTTTCATGAACAGCTGCGTATTTCCCTGGCCCCGTCGAAGCGAGAGCGATCCGGGCAGAACAATCCGAAATCTTGAAAAGAACAAAGAAGAGGCCAATCCTAGTTGACG
Organism: uncultured Alphaproteobacteria bacterium; assembly: GCA_963784075.1. Lineage (GTDB taxonomy): Bacteria > Pseudomonadota > Alphaproteobacteria > Rhizobiales > Beijerinckiaceae > Methylocapsa. Next base: position 23,234 of record CAWAQW010000043.1, read on the forward strand.
ACCGGGACGGCTGGATCTGTTGCAACCAGCTTTCCGACGTCGGGGGCGACCTTCGATAGGAGAAACAATTGTAATCCAAGAATGCAACAATGGCGATATCGCCGGGTCGGTTTTATCGGCTTAAGGTTGAGCGAGATCAACCCACCTTGAAGGCGTCAGCCTATACACAGATGTGTCCAAAACGCATAACGTTGGAGGAAATTACCATGCGGTTGAGTAAGATAATGATGGGACGGATGAAACTGGTGGCGGTTGCGGCGGTTTTGATCGTCGCCAATGGATTTACCGCCGCCGACGCCCAGCAGGGCATGCCGGGAATGATGCAGGGTGGTGGCATGCCAATGGGCCATGAGGGCATGGGCCACGAAGGCATGATGGGCCATGAGGGAATGGGCCATGAAGGCGTGATGGGCCCAGGGATGATGATGTGCCACATGAGCGAGCACGTCGAGGGCCGTCTCGCCTATCTCAAAACCGAACTGAAGATCACAGAGGCTCAGATGCCGCAATGGAATGCCTTCGCCGATGCATTCCGCGCCAGTGGGCAAAAAGTGGCGCAGCAGTGCGCGATGATGAAGGAGCACGGCGGCGGCATGATGTCCGCTGACCTGCCTGAGCGGCTAACTATGATGGAGCAGCACATGACGATGCACCTCGACTCTCTGCGCGCGATTAAGACGGCCTTGCTGCCGCTTTACGCGGTTCTGAGTGATGAGCAGAAGAAGACCGCCAATGAGATCATCAAGGGCCCCATGGGGATGATGTAAAGGGATAGCGCTTCGGAGACAGGTGGAATCTGGCAGCCAAGCGACTACACTCGCTCCCGCGAGCGTTGATCGTCGCGGTCAATGTGGCGGATATCTCAGCGAAGCACGGAACATGTCGGGTGGGCGTCGAATTTGACAACGCTACGACGCCCTGGGCCGTGTCTATAATTGCCGATTTCCTGTTCATCGCAGCGCGACATGTGAACCGCAAAGGCGAGAGCGATATCTTATGGGCGCCGGACCAAACTCGAAGGAGCCCGTCGGGTGGCATAGGCATTCGCGGGAAGCCGTCCGCTTGTCCAACGCACAAGGCCGTCCCGCGCCCGTCACGACCCCGGTTTTTGTAATGAAGATTCGTATCATGCAATGAGCGCGTACGGCGAGTTCGCGCCCAATGAAACAGGCGTCATTCCTTGGAGCTGTTGGATGGGTACGTATGGTCAATTCGAGGTGATTGCTGAACCGGTCATCACAACGAAACCGCCAATGATTGCGGACGCGGAAAACGCGCCGCCTCGCAGCCACCCGCGAGCATGACTGCGCTACCATCACCTTATCCCACAGGGGAACCGTCCGTACCGGAAAAAAACTCCCCGATCCCCGCGACTTATAAAGTGGCAGCGGGCGATACCTACTCCAAGATTGCTATCAAGTTATATGGCGATGCGAGGAAATGGCGCGCGATTGCTAAGGCCAATCCGCATCTCAATGCCAAAAAGTTGAAAGCTGGCCAAATCATTCAGCTGCCACGTTTTCCAACTAAGGACACCTTGGAGGAGGCGCAATGATCACTTGGCTACCAATTCGCTTCGGTCATACTTGTTTTTTTGCGGCGGATCACGCTGATTTACGATTCAACGGGCTGCCGTTGGCTAAACTGTTTGTAAAGGAACCGTCGATGTCTTCTTCTCCTCCGATCCAAAAAACCCCAAAGCCTTCAGCGTTCGTGTCGAGGGCATGGCGTGCAACTCCTGCGTGGCGCGCGTCGAAAAGGCGATTTCCGCCACGCCGGGCGTTGTCTCAGCCGCGGTCGATCTCGCAACAAAACGTGCCAATGTGGTTTTTTCTGGCGTCCCCGATATAGCGGCGGTCATCGCCGCGGTTGGCGAGGCCGGCTATGAATGCGCGGTCGAGAATGCCGCCTCGCGCAGTCATCCTTGAAGGAACAAAGACCAATGTCCTCCCCCTCTGCCGCTCCAAAGCAAGCGTGCGACGTCCGTCTTGGGATCGAAGGCATGACATGCGCTTCCTGCGTCTCGCGGGTCGAGAAAGCGATTTCGGCGACGCCGGGGGTCGCTTCAGCCTCGGTCAATCTCGCGACGCAGCGCGCCGAGGTGGTCTTTTCGGGAGCCCCCGATATTGCCGCTGTCGTCTCGGCGATCGGCAAGGCGGGCTATGGGACGGCGGTTGAAACAGCAAGGTTCGACATTGAGAACATGAGCTGCGCCTCCTGCGTCAATCACGTCGAGAAGGCATTTAAAAAAGTTCCCGGCGTTCTCGAGGCCAATGTCAATCTCGCGGCGAAAACGGGGACGGTTCGCTTTGCGGCCGGGGTCACAAATGCCGAGGCCCTCGCCAAGGCGGCGACATCGGCGGGCTATCCGACGCATGTGATTAAGCCGGATGCGCCCGCGCCATCCCACGCCGACCGGCGCGACAAGGAATTGCACGATCTCACGCGCGCGCTTGTCATCGCCATGGTCCTGACGGCGCCCGTCTTCGCGGTCGAGATGGGGTCCCACATGTTTCCCGCCGTCCACAGGCTGATCATGACGACGATCGGCATGCAGGCGAGCTGGATCGCGCAATTTATTTTGACCGCGCTGGTTTTGTTTGGGCCTGGCCGGCGATTTTTCACGACCGGAGTCCCGGCTCTGTGGCGCGGCGCGCCCGATATGAACGCGCTCGTCGCGCTCGGCGCCGGCGCCGCCTTCACCTATTCGACGCTCGTGACCTTCGCGCCGGGCCTGTTCCCGGCCGGGACCTCGCATGTCTATTTCGAATCCGCCGCCGTCATCGTGACCTTGATCCTGCTTGGCCGGAGCTTGGAGGCGCGGGCGAAGGGCCGCACCGGCGCGGCCATCGAACATTTGATCGGCCTCAAGCCGGCGACCGCCCGCGTCCTGCATGAGGGATCGCCGGTGGATACTCCCCTCGAGGAGGTCGCCGTGGGGGACATCATCCTGGTCAAGCCCGGCGAAAAAGTGCCGGTTGACGGCGAGGTGGTCGAAGGCTCCTCCTTCGTCGATGAATCGATGCTCACCGGGGAGCCCGAGCCGGTGACCAAGGGCGCTGGCGCCCATGTGGTCGGCGGCACGATCAATCGGACGGGAAGCTTCACCTTCCGTGTCACCAAGACCGGTGCCGACACCGTTTTGGCGCAGATCATCCGCATGGTCGAACAAGCGCAGGGCGCGAAATTGCCGATTCAGGCGCTGGTGGACAAGGTGACGGCTTGGTTCGTGCCGGCCGTGATCGCCGTCGCGGCATTGACCTTCGTGCTGTGGTTTTGGTTCGGGCCGGCGCCCGCGTTGAATTATGCGCTGATCCAAATGGTCGCCGTTCTGATCATCGCCTGCCCCTGCGCCATGGGCCTTGCCACGCCAACCTCGATCATGGTCGGCACAGGCCGCGGCGCCGAATTGGGGATTCTCTTCCGCAAGGGAGACGCCTTGCAGGCCCTTGCGGGCATTAGCGCGATTGCCTTGGACAAGACAGGAACGATCACCAAGGGCCGCCCCGAACTGACCGATTTTCTCGTCGCGCCCGGCTTCGACCGGACGGAGGTTCTCGCCTTCGTCGCGGCGGTGGAGGCGCGTTCCGAACATCCGATTGCGATGGCGATCACCGCCGCGGCGGAAGAGGCCGGGGCGATGAGCAAACACGTGTCAAGCGTTGAAGGCGAGGCCGAGGCAAGCCATCGCGCGCCGGCCCCCGTCTCGATGTGGCGGAAGCTCTGGTCGGCCCTGTTCGGGAAGACCGAGGCTGCAACTATAGCCAGCGAAGCCGCCGGTTCGCTCCCGCCGCAGGCCGTCAACTTCGCCGCGAGGCCGGGCCTTGGCGCCGAAGCCATGGTCGAAGGGCACCATGTCGCGGTCGGCGCGGATCGTTTCATGGCGGCACAAGGCGTCGATGTCGCCGCCTTCGCCGAAGCGGCGGCGCGTTTTGGCCAGAGTGCGAAATCGCCTCTTTACGCGGCGATCGATGGCAAGCTCGCGGGCCTCCTTGTGGTCGCCGATCCCCTTACGCCGACGGCGCCGCGCGCGGTCGAGGCCTTGCGTGCGGAGGGACTCGAGGTCGTCATGGTGACGGGCGACAATCGCCGCACGGCCGAAGCCGTCGCCAAAGAGGCCGGGATCGACGACGGTCGTCGCCGAAGTCCTGCCGGAAGGCAAGCTCGCCGCGCTGCAAGCGCTCCGCGCCCGGCATCGGGCGATCGCCTTCGTCGGCGATGGCATCAACGATGCGCCGGCGCTGGCCGAGGCCGATGTCGGCCTTGCGATCGGCGGCGGCACGGATGTCGCCATCGAGGCCGCCGATGTCGTTTTGATGTCGAACGATCTCGGCGCAGCGGCGACGGCGGTGGCGCTGAGCCGGGCCACGATGCGCAACATCAAGCAGAATCTCTTTGGGCGTTTGCCTATAATATTATTCTGATCCCGGTCGCGGCGGGCGCGCTTTATCCGGCTTTTGGCATTCTTCTGTCGCCGATGCTGGCGGCGGGCGCCATGTCGTTTTCCTCGGTCTTCGTGGTGACGAATGCGCTGCGGCTGCGGCGTTTCGCGCCACTCTTGCAGTCCGAGCGCGCCGGCGTCTCGGCCGCTGGAGCGGCAGGGTTACGGCAAGCGCCGGGCGGAATAGGTGGATAGGTTGGACGTTGGCGCTGCTACTTCGCCTTCTTCTTCATCTTCCTTAATGATGACCGCGATCGCCTGAATGACCTTATTGTCCTGATTGGCTTTGCCCTAGACGATCACGCTATGAAGGGCCTCCATTGCCATCGCATACTATTCGTTTCGCGCTAATTTGAACCGCTTGATGATTCGCTCGTGTCGGCAACAGCGTGACTATCATTTCAAAGCTCGTTGCAGCGAGTTCGCCGAAATCAGGCTCGCTCGTCGCTGTCGATATCGACCTGCCGAAACGCCGTTTCTTCACTTTGAGGCATAAGGAGCGCCACGTTACGCACGCGGCGCGTGAATTCTACGGGCTCGTCACGGACGGGCTGGGGGGCAGCGGGACGGCAAGCAAGAGGTCCACACAAGGTTTGTGATTTTTTGTACGCGGCCTTTATAATTGAAAGATAGCTAACCCGCATCGACTTAAGATCATCGTGCGATTCTGAGGGCCTCTGATTGGCTTGAGGAATTCCGATGTCAGAAGCAATTCGCGCGGTACTTTGAGGAATTTAGACGGTCGAAGATAGGATCGCGGCGTTCAGTGATGAGCAACAATCCTGGCGTCTGTTCGAAGGCATGGTACAGACGAACGATCGGATTTGTCCGGCCTGCGGTTATAAGAGCTCAAGGGCCATTGCAAGCCGCGACATGGTAAGACGGAGGGCAAGGCTGGGGCGCTACGAATGTTCCACCGGCAGATGAGTGTCGAATGATCTGGCGCGGGAAGGCCGACCGCCAGCAATCGCATGAACGAGCCCGGCGTCTTCCGAAACTGCACCCTTCAACCTGCCAGCTCTTCCTCACTGAACCAGACAGCCAGGCTGCCGCGATTGCGGAGCGCGACGTCGTAGTCCTTCCAATTGGTCGAATGATGCCTGAACAACACGATAACGCTCCAGGCTGTAATCGCCTTTCGTCTATCTCATTCAGCATGAAACTAGGTCTCGTTCCATCGGCAATCAGCTGGACGAACATTTAGTGACCCAGGAGCGGACTTCCTCACAAAAGTCCCTTTCCTTCCTAGGGAGTCCAGCCATGGTTCTCGGCGAACTCGATGAAGTCCTCGAAGTCGTGCTCCTCTCGTTCGCGCAACCATAAGAGACCAAATATTCTGACGATGCCTAAGTCCGAAATCGGCACCTGCTTAACAGCAGGCATCACGAAGCAGGCGGGAACGAGTGCCAGACCTATTCCGGCGGCGACGAGAGCCATCGATCTGTCAAATTGGTCGGTTTGGGAGACAACTCGTATCTTAATGCCGTGTGAGGTAAGCGCGTTGGTTCCGTCTTGGAACTTATCGCTGCCTGTCCGCACGATGAATGGTTCGTTATGAAGATCGGAAAGCTTCACGGTTTGTTGCCGCGCGAAGCGATGATCTTCTGGAACAGCTAAAAAGTACGGCTCTTTGAAGAGAGCGCGACTTGCAAACTTCGTGGCGTCGTCATCGAAAATCGTGAGCACAGTGTCGAGCTTCTGGTCAACGAGAAGCTCGACTAGTTGGTCACAAGAACCATCGAACACCTCGATTGACACATCCGGGTTAGCTCGCCGAAAAGAGCTCAGCAGCTTGGAAACGTGTCGACTTGAGAGCGACTGCAGTATTCCAATTCTCAGACGCTTTGGAGCGACGATCGTTTTGAGTTCGGCCTTCACCGTATTGCATGCACCCAGAATAGCTTTGCCAGCCTCGAACAAACGAACCCCCGCGGCGGTTGGGACTATCGGGAAGCGCCGCCGGTCGATTAACTTCACTTCAAGTTCCGCTTCGAGTCTCGCGACGCTGGCCGACACCGCCGGCTGCGAGACCGCTGCGAGTTGAGCGCCTTTCGTGAAACTGCCTGTCTCGATGACGGCGATAAAGTGTCTAATCTGGTAGAGTTTCATGCCTACCCAATATCTGGAGCCGACAGTTTAAGGAGCGCGACGGCTCGCTGAAATGGATTTTACAATAAACTTGCGTCATGGGGTAAGCCCAGCGGCCGCGATCTCGGCCTAGGCCACAAACGCCTCGGCGCGATAGCCGATGGCGGAAAGTCTACTTTGGGGGAAAGTGGAAGTGATTGGTGAACCTGAACGTCAATGGAGAGGAATCTCCGGACGCTTTCGCGGCGATTTCAACTGTTGATGATTCACTCGCAGATGTGAATTTCGGTAGTGGGCCGGTTTGAATGTAGCTATGGGAGACTTGAACCGCTTTGCGCTAGTGAAACATCTTGGTATGATAGGTTTGTAAGGAAAATTCAGTGTTCACAAGCAGCAAATACTACTTGTTGAAAAACCCACACTATTGCAAATCGCGAGCACAATTGTAATTGGTGTAGTGGCGTTCACAATCTGGAGTTTCACATCCAGAACCCCGCCACCGCGGTAAATTTGGCATCCTTAACTGAACTCAATGCGGGGTGAAGTAACGGTTTGAAGACCTGGAGATCGTGACCATCAAACGTCGACGTCGCGTTTTTGCGGTTTCGACCGCCCGCTGCTTGCGGGAGCAGCGGGCGGCGTGACTGCGTCGCTGCCGGCTGTTGCCGAACCGCCCGCGCCAGCGAGCAGGATGCGAGTTCGCAAATCCAGGCCGATACCAACGGCACCGAGGGTTCTGTGAAGTCCTCACGAGTCACCAGTGGGGAGCGGTGCTCAAAAACGCCGGCTTCGCATTCATCCTGGACGTCAAAACAAAAACACTTCCACTTGAGCCTTTCCCAATCCAGTGTCAAAAAACGCGCACGGCAGCTCGAGATCTATTGGTTATCGATATCTTATGTCGTTACGATAAAGGAGTACCGTTGCGGAGGCGGGTGGATTCTGCCTGAAGCGTACTTAAGTGTGGATTCTCCCTAACGCGCGCAACCATGCTTTGAATGGTTCTGGTGCGAAGACCGTAAGCGGGGCATATTTAACGAGAAATGAGCGACTCGAGAAGACTGATCGACTGGTCCTAGTGCGTCGACGAAACCTACTCCAAGGTCAAGGGTCGTTGGACTTATCTCTACCGTGCTGTCGACAACGAGGAAAAGACTGTGGATTTCGTGCTCCGCACCACCCGTGATGTCGCAGCTGCCAATCCGCTTTTTTGGCGAGCCTTCAGGCGCCAAGAATCGGGCGGCCAGGCAATCCCTCTGCAAACAGCGTCGCATCAGGAAAGATCAGTTCAGACTTGGAAAGCTTCGTATGAAGGACAAAACTGCACCCGAAATTTGGAATGCAGTTCTCGCCGATTGATTCGAAATGGATTCCCGAGCCGTTCGTTGCGTTGACCCCTCAAGTTTGCACCACAGCCCTCAAGCGCAAGGCGTAGTTCAAAATCCCTGCCATTTGCTCCTCATCGCTGTCGAACCTGCGCGGCGCTTGGCGTAGGTCGTCGGCACAGCGGATCTGGCCTCGCGCATGACAGAACGGGAAAGCTGCCGTCTCGGCCATGGGAATTATTGCGGACTGAAGGCGAACACTGCATTCGAAGCACACCCGCCGGATCGCCCGCCAACGGTAGCTCTGTCATTTAGATTCTGACACTAGCTATTTTGAACCTAAAGCCGAGTTACTGTAAATAGGCCACTCTCATGTTCACCCGCTTTCGATCCGAAGGTAATGGAAATTCTCTACTTGCTTCAGATAGGCCAAGCCACAATTCAATGCATTTACATATGTTCGTGCCGCCCACATCCACAACCAGGCCCGTGTACGTGACTTTTCTCGCTCGACTTTGGCTGAAGTGAGCGCATCGCCAGATCACGGCCACGCGCCATGGTGCCATGTACCGCAGGGGCTGAGAGGATCACTTTTTGGGTGGTGCCACCGCAAACCAAGCAAACCGGATTTTCCGCATCCATAGAATGGCTCGCTTTGAATTGCAGCTCGCATTGTGTACACATGTAATCATAAGTTGGCATTTGGAGCACCTTTCATAGCATGTTTTCTTAGAACTGCCGCGGCGTGTGCGCCTGTCATATTAGAGCAATATCCGATCGGTCCGAATCAACCTAAATCGCCCGATCGGACGATATTGCTTGATTAATTGATGTCGACACCGGTTCCATTTGAATGGAACCGCTCCGGGCAACCACGTTTCAGAGAACCTCTCTTGGACTTAGCTCCAACGAGGCGGTTGTTTCCCTTTGACGCCGAACGCGGCAGACGTGACATCGGTTCTAGTCCGCTTTTCAGAAGTCTCGGGTAGGCGCTCTCAACCGACGCGTCTCAACCTCCCAGACCCAGCCGCTGATGACCACATCCTTGGGGACGAGAGGATGATTTTTGAATGCATCGATTGTTTTAATGCAGGTTTCATCCACATCGTCCATCATCCCAATCCACTTGGCGAACGCGCCTTTCTCCAGCTTCAGTTCGGGCAGCGTCGGGTCCATTGCAATATTGTCCGTATCAACTCCCTTGTCGCGTAACATTTTTTCCAACTCTGTTGCATTCGCGGATAACATGCCGCATTGCGTATGCTGCACAATAACGATTTCTTTGGTTCCAAAAAAATTACAAGTCAGCATGGCTGAGCGGATTGCATCGTCCGTAACAATCCCACCGGCGTTGCGGAAGCAGTGAGCATCGCCACCGCCCACTGGCAAATCTACGTGAATGCCAAGCGCTTCGTCTACGGGGAGGCGTTCATCCATACAGGCAAGCACCCACAAGCTTAAGTTGTTATGCCCATCCGGCCCATAGCGACGGCGCTGTGCCCAAAAGTCATATGCGGCGACTTTCGAATTCAGCTTGTCTTTGAGAGTTGTCATTTTTCATCTCCTCCATAAAAACCTGTTAATTTTGATGCCCCTGGACAGCGCAATTTCTTCGGTGGCGACCCAGAGGAATTTGCCACATGCGCTTGTTGGTTATGCGCCAATATTGCTGAATCGAGATGACGGTACGCGAGGCAAAAGAGAAGAGAAAATCATTTTTCATTATCTCAATCATAGAGAATATTTATGTCATTGCGCGGATGAGCTGGCGCGAATCGGGACGCGGCGCATCGTACAGGAGCGCGATGCCAACAAGCTGCAACGGTCCAGCACCCTCCGCCCGTGCCACGGCAATGACGCGAAATCCTTTCTGTGCTTCTTCGGTCGCGCGCTCTTCGAGCGCGGCGATCGCCGCGTCGTCGAGTCCGGCAGCGGTCGCCACAGTGCGCAAGGCTCCCTTCGTGACACGGCAGCGCTGGCCGTTTCTCTCGATAACGGCCTCTGTCCGGCGGGTTTTCGGAGAAAAGGGCACGAAGGAGAGCGTTTTTGTCGCGTCCTCAAGAAAGTGGCATTCCCGCGCCGCGCGCAGGAATGCGAGGTCGATTGCGTCCTGATTGGCTTCATTGGAGGCGGCGGCGCCGTCGTGCACCACATCATCTTCGGTAAAGCCCGGCTGCGGCAGCGCACCAGACAGCGACAACCGGTTCATGGTGAGCGTGCCGGTCTTGTCGGCGCACAGGACATCCATGTTGGCGGCGTCCTCGGCAGCACTGAGCCGCGTGACCAGCACGCCACGCCGCCCCAGTTCGATGGAGCCGAGCGCCATGCTCACGGTGAACATCACGGGCAGCGCTACCGGCACCGCGCTCATGAGCAACACCAGCGAAAGCGGCAAAATCTCGACCAGTGGGATTCCTTTGGGCAGCGCCACCGCGATGACTATCGCGACTTGTATGCCGACGATCACGAATAGCCAGCGGACGACACGAGCGATGACTTCTTCGATATGCAGTTTGGGATGTGCGCTTTGGACGAGCTGCGTGGTGCGCCCGTAATACGTGCGAGCCCCCGTCGCGACCACGACGGCGGTTGCTTCACCCTGCTTTCACGACGGAACCTGATGAAATCGTAACGTCTGGTGCCTTTTCGAGTTCGCGTGATTCGCCGGTCAGCGCCGACTGGTCTACCTGCAACGTCCCGTCAATGATCTGTGCGTCGGCGGGGACAAGGTCACCCGACCGCATCCTGATTACGTCTCCACAGACGAGATCGCGCGCGGGCAAGAGTTTCCAGTTGCGGTCGCGCAGCACCCGCCCGGTCACCTGCAACCGGCTGCCCAGGGCCGCCACTGCGGCTGACGCACGCTGTTCCTGAAGAAAGCTGAGGACGGCGTTCACGATCAGAAGTGCCAAAGCAACTGCAAAATCCGCGCGCTTGTTCAGGATGAAGGACAGAATCGCGATCAGCTCGATCATCCAGGCTGACAGGCCCCAGAATTTGCGAGCAAAGCTCAGGAATGGATGGGATTTCTTTTCCGGGACATCATTGGGACCGTCTCGTCGGAGTCGTGCCGCCGCGTTTGCGCTGGCCAGGCCCGATTCCGAGTTTGAGCCGAGAGATGCCAGCGTCGCGGTGGCATTCTTTTGTGCCGGTTGCTCCTCACGGCTTCCCGTCTGTTTCCGCAGCTCATTCATTTTCGTACTCATACCCCGCACCGGCACCGCCAACTCGTGGACGACGGCGCCCGTTCCGATGATCGGTGACCCGGATTGTACCTCTTCGGAGCTGACGGGTATGCAGCATGGATTGCCGTTACGAGCCTCGCGATCCCATGCAATTCGATTGTGGAGTGTGACATCGGTCGATCACATATCGTTCGTGTCCCGGGGGGGGGATCCCCACCGTTTGTAAAGTGGGATCATGCGGCGGCTGAAGTCCTTTTCGCGGGGAGGTCTGGATCGAAGATGGTTCTGGTTTCGAGCATGGCGCAGGCGACGGCGAGCAATCGATCGGCGATTGAGCGGAGCGCTCGGCCGTGACCATGCCCACGAGCCCGGAGAGCAGCATATTTGACTCGGCTACGCTGGTCATGCTGCACGGCGGTGCGCGCCCAATGGTAGACGGCGTTGCGCAGGCGGACGTGAGCGGCCTGTCTCATAAGAACGATTTTGCTCTTGCCCGATCGCTTGGTGACTGGCGCGACGCCCGACAGGCATCGCAGGGCGTGGTAATCTCGCCTTCGCAGCGCATCCGTGGCTTCTGCGAGCAGCGTGGCGAGGACGATCCTTCCAACGCCCAGCAAGGATCGCAGGATCGTCACGTCACGCTGCTCATCGAGTTGACCCTTGGCATTCTCCTCTCCATCAGCGAGCCTCTCAGTCAGATGGTCGATGCGGTCATTGGCCTCGTCGATCTGGCGGTTGACGAGATCGAGCCGCTGGGCGACGGCTTCGAGATGGGCCGTCGCCGCGTTCATGGTTCCGGCGGCGGTCGGGACGGCTGGCGCTTTCAGCCGTTCGAGCACCCCAGCTGCTGTCAAGCGGCGGATGCGATGGCGTTTGAGGAGCCGGTCGACCGTTGCCTCGCGCACGCGCATTGCCTTGTCAGGTGTTGGGATCAGACGCCACAGGTCGAGGAACCAGCCGGCGGCGATATCGTCGGTAAGTTCGAGAAACTGCGGATAATAACGCCACAGAAGTTCCCGGACGCGATTGCCAAGCCGATTGGGTCGTCGGCGATACGCGACCATTCGCGCAACTCCACGACGGTCGGATCAATTGGCGCCAGGGGCCGGAAGCAGCGCGGATCGGTCCGGAGCGCATCGGCGAGAACCTCGGCGTCGCGGCTGTCGTCCTTGGCGCCGGCGGGCGAGAAGCGATCACGAAAGCGATCGAGCTGCTTTGGATTGATGGCGTGAACCCGGAAACCACGCTCCATCAAGCTTTCGACGACGGGGCCATGTGGGACCTCGATCGCAACCAAGACGGCATCGGGCATCGCGCCGGTCAACTTCAAGGTCCAGGCCACCATCTCAGCCAGCCCTTGGCCACCATGCGCAAAGGCCCGCTCGCCGACTTTACGGCCTTTGGCATCCGACAGGCGAACGTGATGCGTCTCGGATGCCCAATCGACGCCCACGAACCAGTTGCGTTCATCCTCCATTCCGAAGTCCCCCGTTGGCATGGAGCCGCCGCGATGGTCGCCGTTCCCTGTACTGGCGCTCGAAGACGCGGACTCCCCACGGGGCATCCACCGCGGCCGCCCGTCGGGGCACAGGTCCCCCCAGAGTCCGAGACACAGGGGGCGCTTGGTCGTTCCCGACAGGTCGGCTCAGTTCCAGAGGTTACCGCGATCGAAAGGACGCAGCGCGGCTCGAAGCACTTTGCTTCGCTACGCTCCGCGTCGTGCTCCAAGCCGCGCACAACCCGCCAAGAACCGCTGAAGAAGGTACAGGGGGTGGTGCGGGGATAGGTGAGAAAGCGCCTGGAGCGCGCCGCCCTTCGGCCGGTATCAATTTTCGAAGCTTTGCGAAAATGCACCGCAAGGAGCATTTTGCACGGCGCCGTGCATTTTCGAAAAGGGACGGCGCCGTCCTTTTTGCCGCGCACGCTTGCAGCGGCGGCCGTTGCCCGGGAGGGTCGAAAAGGGGCCTAGGGGCCGGGCGGCGCGGAGGCTATTAGCAACCTTCCGCCGGGCGACGGAAGGGGTGATAGAGAGGGCCGGGCGGCCCACTTTGGTGCACCAATATGAGATTAATTTTTGCACTGACGTTGATCGCTTACGCGGGCAACGCGGAGCGGGCGCGCCGCTTGATTGGAAATGGATGCAAACTCATTCGTGCGAGACCTTGCTGCATATGAAAACCATGCCGCCACTCGCTGCATATTGGGGAAAGACTGCCGACGATATTAAGGCCGCAAATGATTGGATTTTAACGATCAAAAACGGTTGCCGCCGGTTGCCACCAAAAACTTGCATTATCGATTTCATTGGCAGTCGCAGCCCCAACCCTACCAATGAAGAAAAACAAGCTTACAAGGGTCTATGCAAATAGCTCCGCCGCCGCGGATCAACACCTTTCTGGAATGGCGGGGGTCCCGGCCTCGCCGTCATTGAACTGCAGGGCGGTGCGGTTGGCGAGAATGACGAAACGTTCGAGATCGGTGTGTCGAGGGTCTCAGTTGGCCGCGACCCCGTCCGGCTCATCCGTAAAGACGGCGTAAGGCGCGTCGAAAATCGCCGGATGATCCTGCATAGCGGTGTAGCACGCCTTGCCCCGGCGCCGGGCCAAAATACATGAGAGCGCCGTGACCTCGTCGAGGATATCAAAAAAGCTCGGCGACATGTCAGTCGCAGCTTCGGCCTTGGTGGCGAGGGCGTTGAAGCGCGCTTCGAGATCGGCGGTGGTCCACTCGGCAAAGGGCTTCATGGTGCGTGCGCCACTGAGCCATTTTTCCGCGGCTTCCTTGGGCGCCCTGTCGGTGTTGCATGAACCACGGCAACACCGGCATGCTGTTGGACGTGCGGATTGGATTCTTTGACCTCGAAATCATTGGCCCGATCGGCGAGCCGCTGAAGCATGGCGAAAGTTGCGGTCTCGATCGCCTCGGTGATCTTGGCGGACTGTTGGGCGTCGGCGATCTGAATAACTTTGCCAAGTTCGTGTTTGATCTGCGGCGCCAGGTCGAGGACGGCTTGGCGAGTGTTGGCCGCAAACTGCACAAATTCCCGCATGACTTCTTCCTTCGCGAGGAACTGGCCGTCGAGGATCGCGAGGCGCTTTTCGTTCAGGTCCTGTTGAGACTTCTTCAACGCGATCGACGCTTGAGCCGTCGCGGAAACATAGCCTTTTGATGTGGTCATGGGGGTAACTGCCAAGCTTGAATGAGATGTGATATTATATCCCTGATCTTTTCAAATACAAAAACATCTCGGGGTTTGGCGGCAACGCTGCCGCAGGGCCGGCCACCCCCCTCGGAAGGACCCTGAAGCTATAGCTTCCTACCCGGGGGCTCTATCACTTTGGGCGCGGGCCTATGTTGCGCCAGCGCGCTACGCGCGAGCATGACCTTGCACCATGCTCCATCCTCGGGGGTGCGGCATCCACCCAGGCCGAAGGCCTGAGCGCCTAACCAGCGTGGCTCACTGGCAGGCACGGGCGGGCTTCGAGCTATAGAGGGATGGCCGGCGGCCTCGTCGAGGGCACCTACGGGCCGTGCTACGCGCCTTCGCCATGCGGCTCGATAACGGTTATGCATCACAGCATCATAACGGGTGACCATGTGAGTCGGGCTCAAGGGAACTCGGGGGAGTTGGTATTTCAGGGGGGCTGTCTCACCCTTAAGTCTTTGTTATTGCTGTAGGATTGCATAAAATGAGTCGGTGAGTTGGTGAAAACCGGGGAATCAAATTCGCAGGAATCGTTTTTTCTCATTCATAGACTCGTGAGACGTTTTTTGATTTCACAGCGAATTTCTCCTTTTATACCGACTCACCGACTCCTTTTAAGAGAAAGAGTAATGAATAGAATAGGATAGGGGCGAGTCGGTGAAAATTCGTGAACGACTCACTACCGTCTCACCCCTCCATGTGACCGACTTACTTTCCCTCAAAACGGCAGGTCCTCATCCTCCGAAACGCTTTCGTCCTTGATGGATTCCTCAGCGGCCGGCAAATCCTCGTCCCAATCAATCCCAATCCCGGCTTCGTGCTCGAACACCCGGCGTGCGATCTCCAGCGGCCCAAAGTGCTTCGCCCGCCGGCGATCTGTTCCGATAGCGCACGGTTTGAAAAAGCTCATCTAATTCGTGAATGCGCCGAGTTCCCGCTCGTCCATCGGGCGAAACTTCGGATGCTCTTTAACGAAAGCCTTGTAGCAAGCGGCAAGCGCGTCATTGCGGATTTTCCCCTCAATCGGCCATTCCGGGCTCAAGAGCGGGTCATTCTGCTCGCCGAAGGTCAGATAGCCGCGATGCAGCACCTCGGCCCACCAGCGCTCTTCCAGGGTCATAGTGTGGCGCTTTTGGATCATCAGGCCTTCAGTCTGCGGCACGGCGCGCACGTCGAAGCCCACGAGTGGCAAGCGCTGCAAGTCATAGAGCATCGCCTCGTAACCGCCGTTCTCCAGTTCCTCCATGATCGCGGCGAAGTAAGCGAGATTGCCGATCATCAGCTCAAGCGCGTCGAGGACGAAATAGCGCCGCTCGTCTTTCGATGCCGGAACCACCCATGACGCGTTTGCCGCCATCCCAAGATGAAGCCGGCTTTTCCAATTCATCACGTCACGAAATTTTGGTTCGACTGGAATCTCGGGCTCAGTGATCAAACCCTTCAAGACGCTCTCGTGTTGGGGATTGCCCGCATAGAAAGCTTCATCAGCAAACAGCATGACGAGGTCGCCGAGATGCCTGTTGAACTTGCCGGTCAATTGCGAGGGGTTGGTGATTTGCATCCCATGCTGCCCGAACAGCTTCACGAGCGCACGGAAGAAGATTCCCTTTCCGCAACCCTTGCCACCACGAATGACAACAAGGTAACAAAAATACTCTCGATTGCCGCCGCAGAGATTATGGAACATGTGATCGGCGAGTTTCATCCAACCCGCACCGAAGGCTTCCTCACCCTCTTTCTTTCTCGCCTTTGGCCCAAATCCCAGCCAATGATTTATTGGGCCGCTTACATGGTGCAGTTCCCCGACCGGCAAGGCGAGGTTGCTTAAGGACACCATCCCGCAACTCATGAACAGCGGGCAAGCATTTGTGTTCCTCCAGCCATTCCGTGTGTTCAACTGACATCTCAACAACGGCAGCTGATGGATGAAACTCAAGTCCGAGCGTGTATTGTCGCCGCTCTGTCGAATAGAACCAAAAACCAAAAATAGGCTCGGTGACTTTCTTTTCTCCATCCTCTGTTTTAATCGTGATTTCAACATAGACGTTGGCGAGAAGCTCTTTGGTTTGATCAATGGTCATGAAATCATAGCGGAGCCGCTCAAATTCAGGGTCATGGATGATTTCCATGATTCCGTTTTTGCGGATGAAAGCAAAATGCTTGTTCATATAATCGAGGCCCTGCTCTCGACCCTTGATGACGAAACCCTCAGTCGTCCGGAATCCAACAGGCGCATCAAGCGCAGCACTGTGTTCAATCCACTGCCAGCCGTTCTTCCGCGCCCAATGATACAGCAAGCCGATGTTAGGCCCGCTCTCCCGTTTGCGCATGCGCCGCCAAATCCCTTGCGCGACTCCTTTCGTCCCGCACTTGCGTGATTGCGCGCTCCAATTTTCCCACTCTTCCTTGGCGTCGATCGAGTGCAGGATCATGGTCATCAAGAGCCATTGATCCCGCGGCCAATCTGTGTTGGGGACAAACTCCAGCGCACTGCGGACCTTGTCCATATTGACAGGGCCTTCATCCTCCGGAATCTCTCGATTGAAGCTCTCCGCCTTCCTGCGGGGCGGGGTGATGGAAAAAGTCCTCTCGGCTTTCTTCAATGCCTCGATGAAATCGACGCGATCAATCGACCGAGCATCGACAACTTTGAAGTCTGTGAGGAACGGCTCTTTTTTGCGATGGACCGTGCCCGGCAGGCGCATCGAGGTCGCCAATGTGCACACGTTCTTATCGCCGTTCATCAAGACGGCCAGCCGCTTCATGATCCATGAGAATTCATCGAGCTGAATCTCAGTCACCCGCCAATAGGCATGATAGCGGCCGGGACTCGACGTGACGATGCAGAGCGGCTTGATGCGTAAACGCTCGATGTTCTCAATGGGCGCGCCGTCGAGGTCGACCCATAGCGCGCAGACATCCGTCACGTTGCCATTGCAGCGGCCCATGAGATCGGTGCGATTCGGGCATACGAAGATATCGGAAAAGCACGGGGCGTAATTGAAAGTCTCGTATACCTCGCCGTGTACGATGTGCGGCCGGCCTCCGCCAATTTGAAACGTGAAAGGGCCATAGCCGTTGCCGGTTTCCGGAATCGCCCAGTTGCGCTGAACGCGGCCGGGCATCCGGCGCTTTTCGCCTGGCCTGATGAGGTCGAGGAAGGCGATGGCGATGTCAGGCCGGCGCCCGCTGAAAGGGTCCGGCTTGCCGGCGAGGCGCCGCTGCTTTTCGAGAAGATTATAGATAAGGTTGCGGTGATAATCGGTGAGCTGGTTGCCGTCAGCGTCGAAGCATTCGCTGATGTCTATATCGCCGGTCGCGGCCATCATGCCGAAGGCCGCGGGCTGGCTTCTGGCGCCGCCGCCCTGGCCATCCGTGACGGCGCGGGCACCAAGTGAATGTGCTCCCCTCGACGGGGCTTCACCTACATTTTCCGGGGGATTCCCGTTGGGATCTAAGGGGTTGCGGGGGTCAGGATTTTCATCTATGCTCGACATAGCTCAGGCCTCTTAGGGTTTGGGTCTTTCCCGCCACGGAAAAAACCTTCAGGAACCGCCGCTCCCCCTCAGGGCGACGGTTCCAAAGACTAGCTCAAATCACGCACCCGCGCCAGCCTCCCTCCCTTCCCTCAAGGCCTTGAAGGCCACGGGGTCCCGCGTTTCATCCATGAGGGCGGGCATGGGTAATTCACGACTGTGATTCGCTTCCGCGCCCGCGTAATGCCGGTATAGAGCCATGGTTTGCGGTGGCTAATCTTTTGCGTGTTGTCATCCAACAAGAGCACATAATCTGCATTAGCTAAAATTTAATCTGACATATGGTGTTCTGGCCCCCTGGCACAACGGTAGCCGAGGCGGGGCGCGGAGCGGTCGGGGTTGCGCAGCGCCCCGCCTCGGCGAATTGGAGAACACCATGACCACCGAACAGAAGATCATCCGCGCCAAGGTCGGGCTGCTGGAGCTTGCCAAGCAGCTTGGTAATGTGAGCCAAGCTTGCAAGATGATGGGTTATAGCCGCGACAGCTTCTACCGCTTCAAGGAGCTTTACGACAAAGGCGGCGAGCTGGCGTTGCAAGAGATCAGCCGCAAGAAGCCAGTGCTGAAAAACCGCGTCGCACAGGAGATCGAAGACGCCATCGTGGCGGTTGCCATCGAGCAGCCGGCTTTTGGCCAGGTCCGCGTCGCCAACGAGCTGAGGAAGCGCGGGCTCACGGTCTCGCCCGCCGGCGTGCGTTGCGTGTGGCAGCGTCATGACCTCGAGACCATGAACAAGCGGCTCAAAGCCCTGGAGGCCAAGAGCGCCCAGGAAGGCCTGGTCCTGACCGAGGCCCAGCTCGTCGCGCTGGAAAAGGCCAAGACCGAGAAGGAGGCCCATGGCGAATTTGAGAGCGAGCATCCGGGCTACTGCGGCGCCCAGGACACGTTCTATGTTGGCAATCTGAAGGGGGTCGGGCGCGTCTACCAGCAAACCTTCATCGACACCTACGCCAAGGTTGCTTGCGCCAAGCTCTATGATCGCAAGACGCCGATCACGGCGGCCGATCTTTTGAACGACCGCGTGATCCCCTTCTTCGATAGTCATGAGGTTAAGCTGCTACGCATGCTGACCGACCGCGGTAGCGAGTACTGCGGCAATCCAGAGAGGCACGAGTATGAGCTGTATCTCGCGATCGAGGACATCGATCACTCGCGCACCAAGACGAAGAGCCCGCAGACCAACGGTATCTGCGAGCGCTTCCACAAGACCGTGCTCAATGAGTTTTACCGCGTCGCGTTCCGCAAAAAGGTATACCGTTCCATTGACGAGCTGCAGGCCGATCTTGATGTTTGGGTCCGCGAATACAACGAGTCGCGGCCGCATCAAGGCCGCTGGTGCTTCGGCAAAACGCCGATGCAAACGTTCCTTGACGCAATGCCGATGACGAAGGAGAAAATGATCGCCGCTTAACAACGCCGGACACCAAAACCCGATCGCTTAACCAGGCACCGTCTGTCAGATCGAGTCTCGGCTAATACACATAATCCCATTCTGAGCCTTGCGCCTTGTGAACAGTGATTGCGAAGCCATAAGTGAATTCCGCATATCTACCCTCGGTCACTTCACCCCCGCCGTATTCAAAGACCTCGCTATTTATTGCGATCGTTCGGGGCTCCGGATCGCATCCTTTCTCACACATCTCCGGCACCAGTGTAACATTGAGCTTGTGCCCAACCTTATCGTATGCCCCAATCCCCGTGATGAACCAAAGCGTGCCATTGTAGAATCTGTTCTTTGCGGTGGAATCGCGCTGCTCATTGAAGAGACAACAGAGCTTGTCACCAACCTCCGGCATGGTGCCTTTGCAACCACGCATTTCGCGTATCGCCGCATTCGTTTTCCAGCGGGTCTCATTTTCCCAAACCAACACTTGATCGGCTTCGAGCAGTTTCTTTGAGTGGTTCTCCCAGAATCGCCCCGATCCGATAAATTCACTCGCCCCGTAATCACCACCGATCAAAACCCCATACTCGCGGGCTTGCGTCGCAAGCTGCACGATCGGATCACCCGCTTCCTGCCGATGAATCTTGGTCAGCATGATATCAGGCTCGGCATCTGTAAAAAACCCCACATCCTCATACTTCGACACGGGCTGCAATTGTGCGGGATCACCGATGACAAGGACGGGCTTGTTGAAGGACAAGAGGCGCTTGCCGAGGTCCTTGCCAACCATCGAAACCTCGTCGATGATGATGAGGTCGGCGTGTTCAGCATGGCTATCTTTGTCTGTGAAGATTGGCTTGTCAGCCTCTTTCAAAAAAGCCTTGGTGGCTTTGAATGTCATTTTAATTTGACCGGCAATGACATCAATCTTCTCGTCTTCTGTGAGATGCTTCCCAGTCTCCCGAATCTCATTCCATATGGCAGTGCCCAACCTCCTTTTCTCTATGGGGTCCAAACGCTCCCCCCTGCAAGCCTCCGATAAAGCGTTGTCGCAATATCGCTAGACAGGTCCATACCCTCATAGCCCGTCTTCCCGATGCAGTTCTTCAGCAAGCTATGGAGCGTACAGGCGTCCGTGCAGCCTTTACTCCGCATGACGCTCGCGGCCTTGCCGGTGTAGGTGGCGAAGACAACTTCACCGGCAACATCCGCCGCGGCCTTTTCGATCAATGTCGTCTTGCCGGTGCCCGCATAGCCGAAGAGCCGGAAGATTTGCTGCTTCCGCTCCGTCTTCCATCGCTTCCGCCAAGCCCGGATTTCGGCTAGTGCATGATTCTGTTCGGGCGAGAATTTAATCTCAGTCATTGTCATCTCATGAAAAAGGCGCAGGCCTCGCGACCCGCGCCATGTTGCGACTTATGCCGCTTCCTTGATGAACTGATGCCCTTCGGACGACTCGCGAGCGAACAGGCTGAGAGTCCCATCAGGTTTCCGGATCACGCCGATCTGCATCCAAGTGTTGTTATCGAATGCCGCGAGCATTTCGCGGAACTGGTCGCTGGTGATTGCCGCCAATTCTGCGCCCTCGACCAGGGTCCCAAGACAGTTCTCGCAGTTTTCGTCCTCAGGCTCGTAAACTTTCGTAACCATCTTCACTTCTCCTTATGTGCGATGATTCACCGGGCTCATCGCCCGCCCGTTAATTGCCGGGCGATTAACGAGCCGCCCGGCGAAACTTAACAACGTTGCTCAGCGGGACGATTTCTGTGCCATCGTCTTCACCGGTCAACATTGTTTGCAAGTGCGTGAGCTCGTCGAACCCGACGACACCAGAATTCTGCTCGCACAGATCGTCCCAAATATTCGTCGCGATAATCTCCGCTTTCTGTTCGGCTTCCTCAGGTGTGTCAGCCTCGACGTTGATTGGCATGTAGCAGTACAATTTGAAATCGACGGTGTATTTTGTCATTGTTGCTTTCCTTTATGGGCATGACGCCCGCTTCGCCGGCCCGAGGAACCGGCGAGCCGTGCATCACGCTGCTTCGCGGAATTCATATCCGGTATCGATCCCGATACATTTGAAGCTGCCATCGGGCCGCCGCACTATGTGCAACTCAGCGTCACGATCTGGATCCAAATAGTAATCCCAGAGTGCCTGGCGGATTTGATCATCGGTAGGTTTCACGTCGCTATCGCCGTCGAGCAAATCGCCGATGAAGTTGCCTTCATCATCAAAGACCTTGAACATCATTTCTATTTACTCCTTACGTTTATGCGGCAGACTGTGCCGCGGTGATTGCGTCACCAAAAACGTCCCATCCGGTCCGCTCATAGCGCGCAAAAAGTTCGATCCTCGGGGCCCGGCGAGCAGGACTCGATGATCGGATAAAGTTCATCCGGCTTGCGGGAATGTTCGCGCTTGCGGGTCGCGATGAGATTGGTTTGCCGGCGGCCAGCCGCGAGCGTCCGGGCGCCTTTCCCTCGGGTGCCGAACAAGATGAGCTCGGTGGTGTTTCTGAAATAAAAACCAACACCACGCCCATCAGAGCCGCCGTCAATCCGGACCTTGTGCCAGACCAATACGGTCTTGAAGGTGAAACCCCATGCGGCCATGACGGCGAGGCCATCGGGCAAGAGCGCATTGGGGCACCAGAGATAAAGATGCGCGATTGGCGGCGCGAGGCCGGCGACCGGAAGGGCGAGGATCTCGGCGAGCGTCATGGTTGCGTAGCGAGCGAGCCGGCGATGCTCGGGCGCGACCTTCCCAGTCCTATTTTGAAACTTCCAAGGAGGATCGGCCAGGTAGGTCGAGTAGACGCCCCGCGGGACCTCATCGAGGGTGCGGTAGACGCGACCCTGCGGTACGGGCTTGATTTCTGGGGCAAAAGGGGACAGATATTGTTCGATCGCGTTGCCCCGCGGCTCATCATGCATTCCAAATCTCCTTAGTCCGACACACAAAAATACTGCGACCCCGCTTTCCAGAGCGGGGTCGCTAGTGTGATTATTTGCCGAACATCCGCTCGACGGCGGAGGCGGGGACAAACCTGCGGCCGCCAACGAGCTTGTTTCAAGCTCGCCGCTGGCGATCAGATTGGTGATGAAGGCGATGCTCGCGCCGGTCTTCGCGCAGACCTCTTCGGGCAGTAGGCGCAGCGTTCGAATTGGTGTTGGGTGTCCTTCGAGCGCCGGGCGGCCGGCGCGACGGATTTCGGTCATCAGTGAAACACCTCGAAGAATTAACGTCGAGGATCATGTAGGATTGAAAATAATTGGATGTCTATAGGGGCAAAAACCGATCGTTATAAGGATCGGTCCCGGTCAGCCAAAAAATTTCCGATCGTTATAAGGATCGGTTCAAAAATCCCTCAACTTTTTTGCAACTGTATCGACGCATACCGGATACATGAGCTTTTCATTAACCGAATTGAGGATGCGACCCGCTTCCGCCCAAGGGTGATCCGAAGGCCCGCCGTCGCCATGACGCGCGTCCTTGATAGCCTGGACTATGTCGCCGTGCGAAGAAACCTTCCTGGCTGCCCTCATGTCCTTGAGATGTGCGCCAACAGTCTTCGATGCCCCGCCAGCGCCCCTAGGCGCCTTGCTGCGGGCCTTGCGCGGCCTAGCAAGGTCCTTGCCCCATGACCCGATAGGGATACCCCGTTCGACCAAGACAGTGGCGCCTTCGGGGTAGTCAACAATGTTTTTGTACTCGAACGTTGGCCGAGGCCCGTTGTCTGGCATACAGAAAGTAAGAGGGCGGCGTTCGACTTTGCGCTTCTTTTTAGTCATCAGCGCCGCCCTCCCGTGACGAAGTCGACTCCAAGCCTGCATGACGCCGCGCCTCTCTTCAATGAAGCTTGAACGCTGGTATGCAAGCTCCGTCGCGTTGCCGACCGCATGCGCGAGACAAGCCTCGGCGACTTCGCGGCGAACGGCGGTGTCGGCGCACCAGGACCGAAACGAGGCCCTGAAGCCATGGAGCGTGGTCCCTTTGCCGGCGACGAGCGCGCGCACGGCGGTGTCGGAAAGCCGCTTTCCGGGTTCACGGCCGGGGAAGAGGTATGGACCGGTCCGAAGCTCGCGGGCTCGCTCGATCACTGCCAGTGCGCCGGCGCTGAGCGGGATCTCGTGCTCCTTGGCGCGCTTCGTCCGATGAGGCGGGCAGGTCCACATACACGAAGTCATATCGAGCTCATCCCAACGGGCGCCAAATGCCTCGCCAGCGCGCGCGGCCGTCAAGATCAAGAATTGCAAAGCCAAGGCTGGGATGCTGTCCGGCAAGCTGGCGACGAATTCGGGCACGCCGTGCCAATCCATGGCCGCATGGCGGCCTTTGTCGAGGACTCCGCGTGCCGGCAAGACCGTGCTGAGATGGCCGCGCCAACGGGCGGGGTTGTCGCCCGAGCGCCAGCCTTTCGCCGTCGCATAGCCGATGACGCTTTCGATGCGGCCGCGCAGCCGCTTGCCGGTCTCGGGCGTTTTTGCCCAGATCGGTTCGAGCGTGCGCAAGACGTCGGCCGTCGAGATCTCGTCGATGAACCGGCCGCGCAGATCCTTGCAGGGCTCGCCGAGCGTCGTCGCCCATTGGGCGGCGTGCCGCGCATTGCGGAAGGTCGGCGTCTTGGTGGCCAGGAATTCGTCGGCGGTTTCCCCGAAGGTTTTCCGCTGGCCAGCGCGCGCCTTGGCGGCCTCTTTCCGGGCCAAGGGGTCAATGCCTTCGAGGAGGAGCTTGCGGTACTCAGCGGCCTTTGCACGCGCCTCAGCAAGCCCTATGATGAGGGCACTTCCGAGCCCGATCTCATGCTGCTTGTGCCGGAGTTTGTAGAGAAAAATCCATTGCCTCGATCCGCTCGCGGCCACTTTGAGGTACAAGGCATCCGCCGTCGCTGTGCCTACCGGCTTTCAGTTTCGCGGTCACGGACCGTGCCGTGAGCTTGTTCAATCGCAATGGCGCTACCATGATTTTCCCGCACCCATCGACCTACTGTGGAACGTCGTTTCAGTAAGTTTGGACAATAGCGAAAAATTACGTTCTTGGCCAGAAACCGGCGCGATCTCAATAAGGTAAAAGCAAAAAAATTACGGAGAATTATGGTCTTCCGCGGATGCGCCGTCAGCCATTTGCGGACTTTCGGGTGCTTGTGGGTGGCGTAATTGTCGACAATCGCGTGAGCAACCTTGCCGGCCGGAACCTCTGCTTCGACGGCGTTGAGAAAGCGGACGAACTCCTGATGCCGATGGCGCTGCATGTTGCGGCCGATCACCGTGCCGTCGAGAACGTTGAGAGTGGCGAAGAGTGTCGTCGTTCCGTGCCGCTTATAGTCGTGCGTCATGGTTCCGGCGCGGCCCTTCTTCAACGGCAGTCCCGGTGTGTGCGGTCGAGCGCCTGAATCTGGCTCTTCTCGTCGACGGAAAGGACAATCGCGTGGGCCGGAGGATCGACGTAAAGCCCGACGACGTCGCACAGTTTGTCGATGAATTTGGGATCGTTGGAGAGCTTGAAATGGCGCGTCCGGTGCGGCGCGAGGCCGTGGGCGCGCCAGATGCGCTGAACGGAGCTGACAGAAACGCCGGCGGCTTTCGCCATCATCGCGCCGGTCCAGTGCGTCGCCTCCAAGGGCGGGTCTTCAAGCGTTCAGGGCGACAATCCGTTCGGCGATCTCGTCTCCCAAAGGCGCGATGCGGGAAGGGCGCGTCTTGTCGCGAAGCAGGCCGTCGAAGCCGTCCTCCATGAACTGTTCCTGCCAGCGCCAGACGCAGGTCTTCGACTTGGCTGTTCGGCGCATGATCTCATTCGTGCCAATTCCATCGGCGCTGAGCAAAACGATCTCGGCCCGCCAGACGTGCTTCTGCGCGGCGTTGCGATCGATGATGAGAGCCCTAAGACGGCGGCGATCAACAGACGAAACGGTAATGGAAATGCCAGCGCGCATCCGACACACTCGCACAACGCGAGTCAGGCGGGAATCCCATTCAGGATTCAAATGTCAGATTTGATCCACTAGCAGGAGCCGGTCCCATCCGGCTCCACCAAGCTCAGACGGGTGAGATCGCCGATAGGCCGCTTCTGATCGTCGAATGTGATCGTTTCGGCGTAATGCATTCCGAACAAGACCTCCTCAGAGGTGTAAATGCGCATGTCATGGACAGCGGCGCCGAGGGCGTGATCACGCGCCTCGATGGTCAGAAAGAGGCGCGCATCGGACTCCATGAACCGCTCGGCGTCGAAGCCCGCGAGCGGACTCTGTGCGTCGATCCGGTGCATCAAGGTCCACGTCAATGCGAATAAGGGGAAAGTCGAATTCGTCAAGACAAGGTCGTGCACATAGCGGAAGGACCGGCCTTCCGCGCTGATCTCCTGCAACAGCACACCGAGATGCACCTTGGCGTGAGTGAGCAAGGTCAGGCGCCCATTGCCGATGCGCACCATCAAGGTCGGCGAGCAATTGTGGCTCGTGACGACAGCCTGATCGGCGAATAGGATTTTGGGTCTCGGTCTCGAAAAGCGGACGAATAAAAGGCCCGTCATGATCGCGGTGAAGGCCATGCCGCTGATGATCTCCACCGCCGAAACGGTGTGGCCATAGAATGTCGCTGGCGCCATGTTTCCGTAACCGACGGTCGCCAGCGTCTCGAGGCTGAAAAAGAACGCGTCCGAAAAGGCGTCCGGCCGCGCATTGGCAATGCAGCCAGGCTGCGCGAGATAAAGGAGCGCGAAGACGATATTGAGCCCAAGTTCGAAACCCACGAAAGCGAGCGCGAATCCCTTCCAGCTCATTGACAGCGCGATATGATAGGGATCATGGAAATCGTAACGCGTGACGCCGCGCTTGACGATTTCAACGGCGCCGGCGCGGATTGTCGCGTCGCGTTTCACGGGTGGCTTGCGCCTTCGCATGATGCGCTTCAAGCCGCTGAATTCCTTAGCTGGCGCCTGTGCGGCGCCGAGATCGCTTTCATTTCTGGTGCTGGCTGTCATAACAGGACTTGGGCAGGCTCGGGACGTTGAATTTAACCGGGTCGCCACATTTGTCGCAACCGGCAGCGAGGCAGCAAAGGACAAGACTGCCCAGGCTCAAGACAAGGCGGCGCATCTTTCTTCTCCCACGAAAGGTCTTCGGACGTCGCGGAGGTCCTACTGGCTTGGAACGTGGCGATCCGGCGAAACAAAGGCAAAGGCGCCGGTTCTCCCAAGACCCCGCCCGGCTCATCACGACGGGACTGCCGATATAGGACTCCCCTACGAAGCCATGTGCAAGCGGGTTTTGGCGCCACCGCGGCGGCAGGTTCAAGGTGGCGGCGAAAATCGCCGGTGCTTGGCCCGCGATCTTGTAGCGGAATAAAGAGACAGAGGCCATGACCCGTCATTTTGAAGCGGTGATGGCCTATTTCACCCCGTAATTCTCTTTGAGGTAATCCCCGATCGTCTTGGCATCCGCCGGTTCGATCGGCGCGCCGAAGGCCTTGATCATCTTGCCGACTTCCGCGTCCCATTGGGCCGGACCGAGGAAGGGCGAGTTCATCAGGATGTAACGGAGGCTGTGGCAGGCGCCGCATTGGGCTTCGACCAGTTCCACTCCGGCGGCCTGCTTGAGCCGCGCCGTCTGTTCTTCGGCCCGCGCGAGACCGGGCAGCAAAGCAAGCATGGTGAAAACCGCGATCCACCGCATGGCGAACTCCTTACACAACATCGAGCGTCACGGTTTGAATGACGTTGTTGTGATAGCCCGCCGGGTTCTGGATGAGCTCAGCGGTTTGCGTTTGGCCAATGCTGTTGGTGGCGCGGGCGGCGATTGTTGTTTTTCCGCGCCGTTCGGGGGTGAATTCATGGCTCCAGCCGCGCAATGCGTAGGGGCCGAGGTCCTCGCCAAGCACCGCTTCCGACCAGTTTTTGCCGCCATCGGCGGAGACTTCGACCCTGCTGATGCCATAGCCGCCATCCCACGCGAATCCGCTGATCGCCGTTCGCCGGCCGGCCTCGACACGCGCGCCCTCCAGCGGGTGTGTGATCAGCGAATTCACGACCATTTCCGTGACCGGCGCGTTGATCGCTGTCTCCTGGCCAATGAAGCGCGCCACCAGCGGAAATTTGCCGAGCGGAATCCGGTAGGCGGACTTCATCCAAAACCCATCGAAGGGCTTCGTCACAGCCGCGATTTTGATGACGTGCTTCACCCAATAGGTCGCGGTCCAGCCCGGCACAATGATCCGCGCCGGAAAGCCATTCAGATGCGGCAGAGGCTCGCCATTCATTTCATAGGCGACGAGCGTCGTCTCCTCGCTGGCTTTCCACAGGGGAATGCTCTTTAAAAAATCCGGAGTCTTGTCGAGGACAGGTTCGTCGGCGCCATCGAACACCACTTCGACCGCTTCCGTCTTTAGCCCAGCCAAGCCGAGCAGATCCTTGAGGCGGGCGCCTTTCCAGCGGGCGCAGCCCATCGCGCCATTGCCCCATTGAACCCCCGGAACATGCGGTTGAAAGAGGCCGCGGCGATTGCCCGCGCATTGACAAACGGCGGTCACCTCAAAGGCCGGCAGCTTTTTGAGGTCCTCAAGACCGATCGTCACTTCGCGGCTGGCGCCGTCCCCGCCAATAGTGAGCTTCCATGTGCTGGCATCGATGTTTTCCGGAATGCCAGCGAGGTGATAGCGCACGAAAAATTCGTCGTTCGGCGTGATCGCCGTGCGAAGATAAGCAAGCGGCGACTCGTAATTTGGCGGCCGCTCGGCCAGTCTGATGAGCGGCTTTTTGCCCGGAAGAGTCTCGAGAGCCGCCTCGGCGCTTGTACCGGCCGGCAGCAAGGGCGAAAGCCACAGGAGATCACGGAGTTCGCTCGCCGTTGTTTTGGCGGCCGCCGCCGGAACCGCCAAGGCGCCGCCGGCTCCCCAAGCCAACGCCCCGCCCGCAGCTTCGAGCAAACGGCGTCTTGTGATCATGAAGCGTCTCCTCGCAGGCCTGACAGTATGACGGCACCGTCGTGGATTGCAAATATGAATTCTTCTTGACGGGCGCTCACCCCGCGGCGCGTTCGCCACGTGCGGTCTCCTAACGCCCTCTTTGCGTCTTGCTCTTTACGGAGCCGGCGCGCGCCAGCGCAATCGTTGCGGGCCTGATCGCATCGCTCAAAGCTTTTTTTGGATAAGTTAGATTCGAATTCCTTTGGCCCAAATGCCGGGTTCTTAAAGGCTTTTCCGTAGGCTGAGTTGGCGGCTTCACCTGCGGCGAGGGACCTATGGACGCGGTGTATAATTGTATTACCTATCAGCATGACTTGCGGCTTGTAGGCTTGGCCGCCGTGACATCCGCATTGGCCTCGTTTACGGCGATCTGCCTGCTCCACCATGTGCAAAGATCCGGCGCTCATATGAAGCGCGTGTGGCTCGCAGTGTCGGCGATTTCGACGGGTTTTGGAATTTGGGCGACGCATTTCATTGCGATGCTGGCCTTTTCTCCTGGCGTGCCAACTGGCTACGACATTTCACTCACCGCGCTGTCGCTTATTGCCGCAATTTTGCTGACCGGAGCGGGTTTGGCCGTCGCCGTGAAATCGGCTTTGGGCGCGGCCACATGACTTGGCGGCGCCATGGTCGGCTGCGGCATCGCGGCGATGCACTACACCGGAATGGCGGCGTTGCAAATCCAGGGGCGGATTGTTTGGGATCCGGTCTTGGTCCTCGCGTCGATTGCGTTTGGCGCCTTCTTTGGCGCCGCCGCGCTGCCGGTCGGATTGCGCGGCGACAAGATGCGATGGAAAATCCTTGGCGCCTTATTGTTGAGCGCGGCGATTTGCAGTCACCACTTCATCGCGATGAGTGCGGCCAAGATCGTCCCCGATCCGGCAATGGCCCTCCCTGGCTCCGTGTTGCCGTCAGGTTTCCTCGCGACAGCCGCGGCACTCACGAGCTCGATTATCGTTGTTCTCGCGTTTGGCGGCATCGCGATCGAGATGCGCGATCGCCGGCGCGAACTCGCCCGCACGCGCGGCGTTGTCGACGCCGCCTTCGAAGGGCTCTTGATTTGCGAAGGCAACAGCATTGTGACCGTCAATAACAATTTTGTCGCTCTCATCGGCCGCGCGGCGGAGTCGCTGATTGGGACGAAATTCGAGCAGTATTTTGCCGACGGGGACATCCGCCTGACGTTGTTCGATCACCCGAACCAGTCGATCGAAGGCACCTTGGTCCACGCCGATGGCTCGAAAATTCCGGTCGAACTCATCCAGCGGCCCATCAATTTCGCCGGCGAGCCGCATCGCGCGATTGCGGTTCGTGATCTTCGCGCGCGCAAGGAAGCGGAAAAGCATATCCGCTTTCTGGCCCACAATGATCCCCTCACCGGACTGCCAAACCGGGCGAGCTTCAACAAGAAGCTGGATCTCCAGATCGAAGCGGCGTTAGCTTCGGGGAAGCGGCTCGCCGTTATGTTCTTCGACCTCGACCGGTTCAAGGAGATCAACGATTTATTTGGCCATGCGGCGGGCGACCGGGTGCTGCAGGCCGTCGCCAAATGCGTGACGGGCGTGCTGGATGAAAGCCAAACGATGGCGCGGCTGAGCGGCGACGAGTTTGCCATCATCGTCCCCGGCCTTTCCCATCCGGCCCCGGCCGGCCGCATCGCCGAGGCTGTTCTCGAAGCCTTGCGAACCGCGGGCGACGATACCGGCATCGACAGGCCTGTCGCCGTCTCCATCGGGATCGCCATCTGTCCGAATGATGCGACCGACCGGCAGGCTCTCCTCGCGCACGCCGATACACGCGCTCTACCGTGCCAAAAATGAAGGCAGGAGCACCTATCGCTACTATGATGTCTCGATGAGCGCCGCGCTCCATGACCGGCGGCTTCTGGAACATGATTTGTGCAATGCGGTCTCGCGTGGCGAGATGCGACTGGTTTTCCAGCCGCAAACCGACATCCGCACGGGCGACGCCGTGGGCTTTGAAGCCTTGCTGCGCTGGCGGCATCCCACAAGGGGTGAGGTTTCACCCGCGAAATTCATTCCCATTGCCGAAGAAACGGGCGTCATTCTCAAGATCGGAGAGTGGGTGCTGCGGGCCGCCTGCCGTGAGGCCGCGCGCTGGGCGCAGCCGCTGACCGTCGCGGTCAATGTCTCCGCCATTCAAATCCACAATGAGAACTTTGCCCAGGTGGTCCATGAGATTTTGATCGAAACGGGCCTTCCTCCCGGGCGCCTGGAATTGGAGATCACCGAAACGGCGCTCATCCGCGACTTGAAACGCGCGCTGGTGACGCTGCGGCGGCTCAAGATGATGGGCATCCGCGTCGCCATGGACGATTTTGGCACGGGCTATTCGTCGCTCTCGAACATCCATGCCTTTCCCTTCGACAAGATCAAGATCGATCGCTCCTTCATCAAAGCGGTCGATGCCAATGGCCAAGCCGCCGCGATCGTGCGTTTGATCCTCGGGCTCGGCCGCGCCCTCAATCTTCCCGTGCTCGCGGAAGGCGTCGAGACAACCGCCGAGCTTGACTTTCTCAAGAGCGAGCTTTGCGAAGAGGTGCAAGGCTATCTCTTGGGAAAGCCCGCCGACATCGAGAACTACCGCCGCTTGACCCATGCGGGAGAGGCCATCGCCGAAGTCCTCCCGCGAGATCCGCCTCGTGGTGACCCGCTGATGACATCGCCCTCACGCCCTTCGGGCCAAGGCGGGCGTTCGCGCCGCGCCATGCCGTTCCGGGGCCGGGCCGCGATCATCGCCCGCGCGGATGCGCCGAGCGATAGGCTTCGAGCAGCCTTGCGCTATCGACGGCGGTATAAATTTGCGTCGTCGAAAGCGAGGCGTGGCCCAAAAGCTCCTGGATTGTGCGCAGATCGCCGCCGCGCCCCAAAAGATGCGTCGCAAACGAATGGCGCAGCGCATGCGGCGTCGCGCTCTCGGGAAGGCCGAGCGCGCCCCGCAAGCGCGCGACCGCGAGCTGGATGATCCTTGCGCCAAGCGGGCCGCCTTTGGCGCCAACGAACAAGGGTTTTTCGGGGCCAAGCGGATAAGGGCAAAGCGCGAGATAAGCCTCGATGGCGTTCTGCACCGGCGCGATCACCGGCACGCTGCGGGTCTTTTGGCCTTTGCCCGTGACCGTCAAAACGTCGCGCCCGCCGACCGGCGCCTCGGAGCGCTTGATCGCCAAGGCCTCGGAGATGCGCAGGCCCGCCCCATAGAGCAACGCCAAAACGGCGGCATCGCGCGCGATGATCCATTGCGGCTGGTCTTCCCCAGCGCGCGCGTCAACGTGCACCAGCTGGCAGGCCGCATCGGCCCGCAAGGGCTTTGGCAAGCCCCGCTGAATTTTGGGCGGGCGCATGGCGGCGAAGGCCAAGACCTGGCCGTGGCCGTTGCGCTCCATAAAGCGCGCGAAGGACCGCAGGCCGGCGAGCTGGCGCGCCAGCGAACGGCTGCCCGCTCCCGTGCCGCGCCGCGCCGCCAAAAAAGCCCGCAGATCCGGAGGCGCGAGGCGCGTGAAGGCCGCAACCGAGGGCGGTTCGCCAAAATGCACCGCGGCGAATTGCAAGAACTGCCGCAGATCGCGCGCGTAAGAGGCCACTGTGTGGGGCGACACGCGGCGCTCGCCGTTGAGATAGGCGAGCCAGTCACGCGCCAGCGCCGCCAGCTCCGGAGCGGCAGGGGCAAAATCGGGCATGGCGCTTGCCGCCCCGGCGGCGCGTGGGGTGATCATGCTTGATCATATCGCCGCCGCGCCCTAACAATTTATTGCTTTTCCCGGCGAGAACGCAAAGGGCGGACGCTGATGTCATCCATGCGACGGGGCTCCCCTCCGGCCCCCTGGCCTGCCGCGCGCAGGAACCGGCGCTCGTGACGCGGCTGCGCGCCGATATTTGGGTCTCGGCCTATTTGCGCCGCTGCGCGTATGAAGGCGCACCCGCCGTGCTGCGCCGCCGGGGCGCCGCGGAAGCCGGCGCGATCTTTGTCAAGATCGACCGGCTCGACGGGTCCGCTGCCCTCTTCGGGCCAGCCCCGCAAAGCGAAGTGAAAGACGGATACGACCGGCTTTTCGCGCGGCTCCATCGCGACCCTTGGATTGCCCCGGCGGAGGCCGACGCAAAACTCGCCCGCGAAATCACCTTCGACCCGGATCTTTGGATCATCGAGACGGAGGACCGTCTCGGCCGCATTTTTTTTGACGTCGCCGAACCTCTCGCATGACACGAACCGCGGCTCCGGATGTCCGGAGCCTCGAGGCCACGGGGTTTACGCGCTCTTTTTGAACTTCGCGGCTTCCTCGGATCCGCCGGTCGCATCTCCGGCGCTGTAGGAATGGGCGCCGGTGCCCGCGAGCTTGCCTTTGTCGACGATGAGATATTCGTCGCGGATGGGGCGGCCTTCGAAATAGCACTCGAGGATTTCGCGCGTGCCGGCCGCGTAGCGCGCCTGCGCGGACAGCGACGTCCCCGAAATATGCGGTGTCATCCCATGATGCGGCATGCTGCGCCAGGGATGGTCCTTCGGCGCCGGCTGCGGGAACCAGACATCGCCCGCATAGCCCGCGAGCTGGCCGCTTTCGAGCGCCCGGACGATCGCATCGCGGTCGCAGATCTTTCCGCGCGCCGTGTTCACGAGATACGCGCCGCGTTTCATCTTGGAGATCATCTGATCGTCGAAGAGGTGCTCGGTCTCTGGATGCAGCGGGCAGTTGATGGTGACGACATCGCAGACTTTGACCATGTCCTCGACGGTGGGATGCCAGGCGAGGTCGAGTTCCCGTTCCACCGCCTCCGGCAGCCGGTGGCGGTCGAAATAATGCAGATGCATATCGAAGGGTTTTAGGCGGCGCAAAACGGCAAGCCCGATGCGGCCGGCCGCGACTGTGCCGACATGCATGCCTTCGACATCATAGGAGCGCGCCACGCAGTCGGCGATGTTCCAGCCGCCGTTCACCACCCACTGATAGGAGGGGATGTAATTGCGGACGAGCGAGAGGATCATCATGACCACATGCTCGGAAACGCTGATCGAATTGCAATAGGTGACCTCGGCGACGGTGATGCCGCGGTCGATGGCCGCTTGAAGATCGGTATGGTCCGAACCAATGCCCGCGGTGACGATAAGCTTTAAATTGGGCGCCTTGGCGATCCGCTCGGCGGTCATATAGGCGGGCCAGAACGGCTGCGAGATGACGATCTCAGTGTCGGGCAGCTCGCGTTCGAGGACCGAGTTCGGCCCGTCCTTGTCGGAAGTGACGACCAGCGTATGGCCGTTCGAATTCGAGATAGGCCCGCAGCCCCAATTCGCCGGACACACTGCCAAGGAGGGTGCCGGGCATGAAATCGATCGCTTTGGGTGTGGGAAGTGTCTGGCCGTCCGGATAGCGGTCGATCTTGGGAAGATCATCCCTTGGGTAGGATTGCGGATAGCCGTCGACGGGATCGTCGTAGAGAACGCACACGACCTTTGCCATAACTTTCTCCCTATTATCGTTGTTTGATGCAAGAGAAAGAGCATATCTCTCAAGGTTAAGTCGGCTCCCATTGAGAGCTTTTAGTAATATAGCTTGTCCGGAAATCCTGAGCTTCAAGCGCTTCTTGCTCGACTTACAGAATTTCTGAGCTGAATTTCTTCACGTCTAGCCGACTTAAGCTAACCATAAACGCAATCTTTATGTCATGTAGAAGGCTCCGAGGGGCGAGCCAAGGCGGCAGCTAGACCAGCCTGCCGGAGGCGGCTTGGCCAGCCGTGAGAACATCGCGCAGAAACGCCCCGGCGCAGGCGATCCCCATCTCGTCGATGGCATGGCCGAGGCCCGGCCTTGCCAGCGTTTCGACCTCGACGCCCGCCGCTTCGAGCATTGTTTTCGCAGCGGCCATGGAGTGGAAAGGCACGACCGTGTCCGCCTCGCCATGCACGAGGAGGACCGGCGGCTTTGAGCGGATGTCGCTCGCGAGGCCCGCCGCCACCGGCAAGGCCCCGGAAAAGGCGGCGATGCCAGCCAGCCTCTTTGGCGAGGTGAGACCGGTATAAAGCGCGGTCGCGGCCCCTTGCGAGAAGCCGGCGAGCGCCAGGCGGAACTCGTCAAGCCCGCGGCTCGCCAAGAGTTCATCGATCAAGCCTTCGAGAAGGGCCGCCGCCTCGCGCAAGCCCGCGAGCAGTCTGTCCGGCGTTCGGTCTTGCAAGCTGAACCATTGCCGGAGCTCCGGCGCATAATCACAGGGAAACGGCGCATCGGGGGCAATGAACTCCGCCTCCGGCAGAACCTCTTGCCAAGCGCGGGCGAGATAGAGGAGGTCATCGCCCTTGGCGGCGACGCCATGCAGGAGAACCACGAGAGCGGCCGCCTTGCCGCCGGAGAGCGGCGCGAGCACGGGCCCGCCGCGCCGCATGGCGGCCTCTTTGATGTTTGCCGGTCTTTCCATCATTGCCATCCCTATCGAATCTTGAAAGGCTACGATCTTCGGCAGGTTGGGATCAATTCGAAAGGAGCCCTCATGCTTCCCGGCGGCGGGGACGATTTCGAGGCCGTTGTCGTCGGTGCGGGCGCCGCTGGACTTGGCGCCGCCCTGCGGCTTGCGGCGGCCGGACTCTCCTTGGCCGTGCTTGAAGCGCGGGGCCGGGCGGGCGGCCGGGCCCATACGGTGACCGATGGGCCGTTTCCGCTCGATCTCGGCTGCGGCTGGCTGCATTCGGCGGATCGCAATCCCTGGACGGGCATCGCCGCCGGGGCCGGGTTCACAATCGACAAGACCGCGCCCGCCTGGGGCATTCAGAGCTTCGACCTCGGGTTCAGCGCCGAGGATCAGGCGGGCTTTGCTTTGGCCGAGCGGCGCTTCCACGAGCGTCTCGCGGGGGTTGCTCCGAACGGCGCCGATTTCAGCGCGGCAGAGCTTCTCGACCCCGAGTGCCGGTTCAATCCTCTCCTCAACGCGGTCAGCACCTATGTCAACGGCGTCGAACTCGATCGCGTCTCCGTGCAAGACAGCAACCGTTACGCCGACAGCGGCGTCAATTGGCGCGTCGTCGAAGGCTATGGAGCGGCCATCGCGGCGCAAGCGGCGCGCTTACCGGTTTGGCTCGGCTGCCCCGTCACGCTCATCGATCATCGCGGAAAGCGCCTTATGATCGAAAGTGCGCGCGGCACGCTTGACGGCGGATGCCGTCATCCTGACCGTCCCGACGCCGGTCATCGCCACGCAAGCGATCCGGTTCCGGCCCGACCTCGCCGATAAAATGAGCGCCGCCTCGGTGTTGCCGCTCGGCCTCGCGGACAAGCTCGTGATGGCGGTCGATCGGCCCGAAATGCTGCCCGTGGACGGCCATCTCATCGGCAATCCGATGCGGACCGCGACCGGCAGCTATCATTTACGCCCATTCGGTAGGCCGCTTATCGAAGGATTTTTCGGCGGGCGGCTGGCGCGTGAGCTCGAGGCTGCCGGACGCGGCGCCTTTTTCGACTTCGCCGCCAAGGAGCTCGCAAGCTTGTTCGGCGGCGATATTCGCGCCCGCTTGCGTCCCCTCGCCGAAACAAGCTGGGCGCATGATCCTTTCGCCCAAGGATCTTATTCTTACGCGCTTCCCGGCCATGCGGACGCGCGCGCCTTGCTCGCCGCATCTGTGGATGGCAGGTTTTTTTTCGCGGGGGAGGCCTGCTCGCGGCACGACTTCACGACGGCGCATGGCGCTTATCTCACCGGCATCGAAGCCGCCGAAGAATTGCTCGCGCTGAGGCAGCGGGGATGAAGGCGGTTTGACGCGGGGCGGCATGGTTTTATCATCCACGACCGCTTGCAACATTCGCGCGTTCCAGGCGTTCTTCGCCTGGCCGCGAGAATTTGCTATGGTCGCGTCCTTTCGTCCCGGCCGCCCCGTCGAAAGCGCTGTTCAAGTCAGGAGTGTCCCATGGCCCCGCGTGCCTCCTGGAAGGGTTACCTGAAGCTCTCTTTGGTGTCGTGTCCGATCGCGCTTTTTCCGGCCGCGTCGAGCTCGGAGCGAATTTCGTTCCACCGCATCAACAAAAAGACCGGCAACAGGCTGAAGCAGCAGCTCGTCGACGCCGAAACCGGCGAGACGGTCGAGAAGGAGGACATTGGCCGCGGTTACGAGATCGGCAAGGGGCAATATCTTCAGATCGAGGACGAGGAGATCGAGAAGCTGCGGATCGAAAGCTCCCACACCATCACGATCGACAGTTTCGTTCCGCGAGCCGAGATCGACGATCGCTACCTCGATGACCCCTATTACATCACCCCCACGGATCAGGTCGGACAAGAGGCGTTCGCCGTCATCCGCGATGCGATTCGCGACAAGGGAATGGTCGCTTTGGGCCGTGTCGTGCTGGCGCGGCGCGAACATGTCATGATGCTCGAGGCGTTCGACAAAGGATTGCTCGCGGCGACGTTGCGCTACCCCTACGAGGTTCGCGACCAAGCGCCCTATTTCGAGGATATAGCGGAGCTGAAATTGCCGGCGGATATGAAAGAGCTGGCTGCCCATATTGTCGAGAGCAAGACGGCACACTTCGACCCTGCCACATTCGTGGACCATTACGAGACCGCGCTGGTCGAGCTGCTCCGCGCCAAGCAGGCGGGCCGCGTCGTCGAGGCGCCGAAAGAAGAGCCGGCGCCGCACCGCGTCATCAATCTCATGGATGCGCTGCGCGCGAGTATCAGCGCCGACACAAAGAAAAAGCCCGCCGCGGCAAGCACGAAGGCAAGGGCCAGTGCCGGCAAGACGGCCAAGAGGAAAACGGGACGCTGAAGCCAAAGCACGAACCGGACGCAAGATCGCTCGAGGGCGGGATCATCGCCTTCACGGGGCGGCTTGCGTCGATGAAACGGGCGGAGGCTTTCGCGCTCGTCACCCAGCATGGAGGAAAACCCCGCCAAGGGGTCAGCAAGGAGACCAATGTCTTGATCGCCGGGGAGCTCGGCTGGCCGCTTCAGCACAATGGGCGGCCGTCGGCGAGCCTGACCCTGGCGAAATCCTATGGGGTTCCGATCATTAGCGAGCGCCGGTTCCTCGAATGGGTCGGCAAAATCGCGCCACTGGAACAGGCCGGGGCCTATACGGCCGCCGAGCTTGCTGCACTGAGCAAGCTGCCGGCGGATGTCGTCGAGCAACTTTCGATGTTTGGCTTGATCGAGGCAAGGGAGGGTCTTTACGGTTTCCGCGATCTCGCCGCCGCCCGCCAGGTCGCGCGGCTGCTCGGCTCTGGGATCGTGCTCTCCTTGATCACAAGGAGCCTGCGCGACATTCGCCAATGGCTCCCCGATGCGCGGCTTTCCAATCTGCGCCTGTTCCCGGAATCCTCGGATCAGATCCTGGTCGAGCAGGTCTTGGGCCGCACCGATTCGAAAGGGCAGTTCGTGCTCCCCGTCGAAAAGCCCAGCGATGCCGGCGCCGATGGTGCTTTCGCGCAGGCGCAAGCCGCCGAGGAGGCAGGCGAGTTTGCCACGGCCGAAAGCCTTTACCGGCGGGTCATGAAGCTTGATCCGAGCGATCCGGCGGCGGGGCTCAATCTCGGCAATCTCCTGCGCGATGCGCGGCGCATGGTGGAGGCGGAAGCCGCCTACCGGTGGGCGGTGAAGGCGGATCCGAGACTTCGCTCCCGCTTGGTACAATCTCGCCGATTTGCTTGAGGACGGCGGCCGCCTTGCCGAGGCGGTTGAGTGCCAGAAGCGTGCCCTCGACGCCGATCCCCACTACGCCGATGCCATGTTCAACCTGGCGCTGTTTCTGCAACGGCTCGGCAAACATGCGGACGCGGCGGCGTGGTGGTCGCGGTATCTCGAGCACGACCGCATATCGCCTTGGGCCGAGCGCGCGAAACGCGCGCTGAAATATTGCCAAATGCAGGCGGCAAGCATGGCATCGGCGGCGGCCGAGCCCGCCGCGGAGGTCCAAGCGGCCAAGCGGCCGTGATCCGAGACGCGGGTGCGCAATATGGCTGACAAGTTTGAGGTCGAGCTTGGCCAAAATCAGAGAGTGACCGCGCTCCTCTATCCCGCGGCTGAGCGGAACCGGAGTGGTGTGACATTGATCCTGGGGCATGGCGCCGGCGCCGGTCAGACGAGCGGTTTCATGACGCGATTTGCCACGGAGCTCGCGGCGCGCGGAATGAACGTGGTGACGTTCAACTTTTTATATGCCGAGCTCGGCCGGCGCGTTCCGGACGCGAACAAAACCCTCGAAGCCTGCTTTCCGGCCGTGATCGAGACGGTTCGGCAGAAAAAGATTGGACCCGGCACTTTGGTGATCGGCGGCAAATCCATGGGCGGACGCATCGCCTCGCAGATCGCCGCCGCCGGCGCCTCCGATGTCGAGGGCCTCATCTTTCTCGGCTACCCGCTGCATCCGTCCGGCAAAGGGCAAGAGCTTCGGGCGAAGCATCTGCCAAACATCAAAGTTCCGATGTTGTTCGTTCAAGGCTCGCGCGACGCCTTCGGCACGCCGGAGGAGCTGCGGCCGGTCATCAAGACGCTCAAAGCGCCCGCCGGCCTTTATGTCGTGGAGGGCGGCGACCATTCCTTCAAAATATTAAAGCGCGCAGGCCTCACGCAGGAAGAGACATACAAAGCCGTGCTCGACCGTATTGAACTGTGGCTGCGGCAGAGTTTCGCGGCTTGAGATTGGAGACCCGCCGTGACGGTCCGCGAGAAAAAAACGGCTGAGGTCCGGTCCGGCACATCGCTCAAAGACTACGCCAACAAGCGCGACTTCCGCCGGACTCCGGAGCCGGTGGCTTCGAAGGGCGGCGGCGGCTGGGATTTTGTCGTGCAAAAGCACGCGGCGCGGCGGCTGCACTACGATCTGCGGCTCGAGCTGGATGGGGTCTTGAAAAGCTGGGCGGTCACCAAAGGCCCGAGCCTCACGGTTGGCGAGAGGCGGCTTGCGGTCCGCACCGAGGACCATCCGATCGAATATCTCGATTTCGAAGGCAATATTCCAAAAGGCGAATATGGGGCGGGCGCGATGATCGTCTGGGATCGCGGCCGATGGCAGCCGGAGGGGGATCCTCGAAAGGGGCTGGCGAAGGGGCATCTCGCGTTTACGCTTGACGGCACGCGGCTCAAGGGGCGTTGGCACCTCGTCCGGATGCGGCCGCGATCCGGAGAGAAGACCGAGCCGTGGCTGCTCATCAAGTCGGACGACGCCTTTGCGCGCAGTGTGGGCGCTGGCGAAATCACCGATGAGGAGATGGCATCGCAGCTCAGCGGGCGCACCACCGAAGAGCTCGCCGCCGCCGGTGACATACGCAAAGATCACGCGGCCAGAGCCAAGGTGGCGCAAGCGCGAAAGACTTCCTTCCGGACATTGGCAAAATTCCCGGGGCTCGCGCGGGACTGCTCCCGGCCTTCCTCGAGCCGAGCCTTTCATTGCCATGTGAAAAGCCGCCGAGCGGCCCGAAATGGATCCATGAGATCAAATATGACGGCTACCGTATGCAGGCGCGGATCGACGGGCGCGAGATCCGGCTGTTGACGCGCAACAAGCTCGACTGGACCGAGCGCTTTCGCGGCATTGCTGATGCGCTGAAGGCGCTCCGCCTTGGCTCGGCGCTGATCGATGGCGAAATCATTGTCGAGGACGCGAGCGGCATTTCGAGCTTCAATCATTTGCAGGCCGATCTGAAGGCTGGCCGGCTCGACCGGTTCCGCTACTTCGTCTTCGATCTTCTCTACTGCGAAGGATTCGATCTCACCAAAGCGGTTCTCAAGGACCGCAAGGATGTGCTGCAACAGCTCCTTGCCGGCTTACCGGCCGGGTCGCCCCTGGGCTTCAGCGAGCATCTCGACGTGGACGGGCCAACCATGCTCGAACATTCATGCCGGATGGGACTCGA
This sequence comes from uncultured Alphaproteobacteria bacterium, assembly GCA_963784075.1. GTDB lineage: Bacteria > Pseudomonadota > Alphaproteobacteria > Rhizobiales > Beijerinckiaceae > Methylocapsa. The sequence continues at coordinate 63,207 of CAWAQW010000043.1, forward strand.
AGGGATCATCTCCAAACGTTCCGACCTGCCATATCGATCCGGCCGTGGCGACCATTGGCTCAAGAGCAAATGCATCGAGCGGCAGGAGTTCGTGATCTTGGGCTACATCCCCTCGACGGCGGCGAGCCGGTCCGCCGGATCGCTGGCGCTCGGCTATCATGACGATGGAAAACTTGTTTATGCCGGCCGGGTCGGGACGGGGTGGTCCCGGGATCAAGCGAAATCGCTGCGTGACACGCTTGAGAACATCAGCGCGGCCAAGCCGCCCTTCGCAAAGCCGCTCCCGGCCGGTGCCGAGAAGGGCGTCCGCTGGTGCGAGCCGCGCCTCGTCTGCGAGATCGAATATCGCGGCTGGACCCAGGACAAACTGCTCCGGGCGGCGGCGTTCAAGGGGCTCAGGGACGACAAGCCCGCGGATGAAATCGTTCTGGAGGCGCCACCGAAGCGATCACGGCCTCGTGCCCCGCCGGATCGCCTTGGCATCCGTTTTACCCATCCCGAGAGAATCCTCTGGGATGAGGCGGGAATCACCAAGCAGGGGCTGGCCGAGTTTTACGCCGGCATCGCCAACTGGATCCTCCCGCATATCGCCGGCCGTCCCTTGAGTCTGCTGCGGTGCCCTTCGGGAACGGCAGCCAAGTGCTTTTTCGCCAAGCATCCGTGGCATGGTTTGGACGCCAGCGTCCGCCGCATCGACGCCGGTGACAAAGAGGTGATCCTTGCGGTCGATGGTCTCAATGGATTGATAAGTCTAGTGCAGGCGGGTGTTGTTGAAATCCACCCTTGGGGATCGGCGGCCGCAACTCTGGAACAACCCGATCGTCTGACCTTTGACCTTGACCCGGGCGAGAATGTCCCTTGGGCAGCCGTCATCGAGGCGGCCCATGACGTGCGCGGCAGGCTTGCCACTCTTGGCTTGCAAAGCTTTGCCAAGACGTCGGGAGGGAAGGGACTTCACGTCGTGGTGCCCATCCTGCCGGGGCCGAGCTGGGATCAGGTTAAGATGTTTACGAAAAAGATTGCCGAAACACTGGCCAAGGAGAGGCCCGGCCAATACATCGCCACAATGGCGAAGCGGGCACGCGGCGCGCGCATCTTTATTGATTATCTGCGCAACACCCGCGGGGCGACCGCGATCGCAGCCTATTCGCCTCGGGCTTTGCCGCGGGCGCCGGTTTCGACACCCGTCCATTGGGACGAACTTCTGCCCGGACTGCGTTCAGATCATTTCACGGTCGAGAACTTGCCGCATCGGCTTTCCTCTCTCAAACAAGATCCGTGGCAGGGTTTCTTCAAGATTCGTCAGCACCTGCCGCAAGTCCAGCAAAACACACGGCTGTAGCGAGCTATCTTCGCGCCGTCCCGCGTCCCGCCGCGTCATGAAGCCCGGCCCCGGTCAAGGCCTCGCGCCGCCGGGCGCAAGGCTTTGCTCAGCCAAGGCTCGGCGCGACAGCCATGGCGCAAGGCCGGGCTTGATGATGAGGGTTACGAAGCAACGGGGCTTGGGATTAAGGCCCCTAGAGCGTGTTCCGAAAAAGTTGACCGACTTTTTCGATCAGAACATGCTCCAACTCTTTAAATCTGAGCGATTCCTTTTCGATCAGATGATTACATCTGATCGGGAAACGCTCTAGTCTGGCTTTACGCCTTGTCGAGCTTGATTTGGATATCGCCGTCCAAAAGCGGCGTCTTGGGGCTCACCCTGTGGAACTCATCGAGCGCAGCCTTGACCCCGGTGGACAGGTCAGCCGGCTGCCGAACATCAATATCGACAGAAAAAACATCAACGCCTTGTTTTAGAACCGTCACCTTCAGAATCATCCAGGCCTCCCTTTTTGCACGAAACAGTGCCCCGGAGATCGCAACTGGGCGCGTGAAAGTCAACCGGCCCAAATGACACACTGAGACGCACCTTTGATGGGTCCCAGGATTTCATCCAAGGCAAGCCATGACCTTGGCAGGGGCGAGCTCGATCGAAATTGGGGACCTGTGCGGATCACCCCAAATTGAACTCCTTGAAAAAATCATTGCCTTTGTCGTCGATGACGATGAAGGCCGGGAAATTCTCGACTTCGATCCGCCAGATCGCTTCCATGCCGAGTTCGGGATGTTCCAAAACCTCGACCTTTTTGATGCAATCCTGCGCGAGCCGCGCCGCCGCGCCGCCAATCGAGCCGAGATAAAACCCGCCATGCCGCGCGCAGGCCTCGCGCACCTCCGGCGCGCGGTTGCCTTTGGCAAGCATCACCAGCGAGCCGCCATTGGCCTGGAACTGATCGACATAAGAATCGCATGCGGCCCGCCGTGGTCGGGCCAAAGGAGCCGGAGGCAAACCCCTCCGGCGTCTTGGCGGGGCCTGCGTAATAGACCGGATGATTCTTGAAATAATGCGGCATTCCTTCGCCCGCCTCCAGCCGCGCCCGGATTTTCGCATGGGCGAGGTCGCGGGCGACGATCATCGGCCCTGAGAGCGACAATCTCGTCTTGATGGGATAACGCGAAAGCTGTCGCAAGGATTTCTTGCATCGGGCGGGTGAGATCGACCGGCACCACATCGCCGCCAAGGGAAGCCGCCTCGACCGGCGGAAGATATTTCGCCGGATCATGTTCCAGCTCTTCGAGAAACACGCCCTCGCGCGTGATTTTTCCAAGCGCCTGACGGTCGGCCGAACAGGAAACGCCAATCCCGATCGGCAGCGAGGCCCCATGGCGCGGCAGCCGCACCACCCGGACATCATGGCAGAAATATTTGCCGCCGAATTGCGCACCGACGCCCAAATCCTGAGTGAGTTTGAAAATCTCGTCCTCGAGGCCAAGATCGCGGAAGGCATGGCCATCCTCGCCGCCGGCGACCGGCAAGGAATCGAGATATTTCGTCGAGGCGAGCTTGACTGTCTTTAAATTCAGTTCCGCCGAGGTGCCGCCAATGACGATCGCCAAATGATAGGGCGGGCAGGCGGCGGTTCCGAGGGTCAGGATTTTTTCCTTGAGGAAAGCCACGAGACGGTCATGCGTCAGCAGCGAGGGCGTTCCCTGAAAGAGGTAAGTTTTGTTGGCGGAGCCGCCGCCCTTGGCGATGAATAGAAATTTATAGGCGTCTTCGCCTTCGGCATAAATTTCGATCTGCGCCGGCAGATTGGTCTTGGTGTTCTTCTCCTCGAACATGGAGAGGGGCGCGAGCTGCGAATAGCGAAGGTTCTTCCTGTCATAGGCATCCTTGATGCCTTCGGCGAGGGCGCTCTCGTCATCGCCGGAGGTCAAGACGAGCCGTCCCTTCTTGCCCATGACGATGGCCGTGCCGGTATCCTGGCACATCGGCAAAATGCCGCCCGCCGCGATGTTCGCATTCTTCAAGAGATCATAGGCGACGAATTTGTCGTTTTGGGTGGCCTCTGGATCGGCGAGGATTTTGGCAAGCTGAGCCAGATGCGCGGGCCGCAACAGATGGTTGATGTCGCTCATCGCCTGTTCGGCGAGGTGGCGCAGAGCGTCGCGCTCGACGCGGAGGACCTCATGCGGGCCAAAACGCTCGATCCGCACGCCGTCCGAGGTGAGCTTGCGATAGGGCGTGTGATCCTTGCCGAGAGGGAAGAGCGGATGATAGTGAAAGGACATGGTGCGGCGGGCTCAACGGGCTGGAGCATGATCCAAAAAAGTGCAGACCTTTTTGGATCAGATCGGGGGACAAAACGAAGAAATGGCGACAATGAGCGCGTTCATTGTCGAGTTTGGCGCGCCGGAATGTACCCTTTCGCGCGCGGCTCGTCAAAAGTTTTCAAGCTGAAAGGCCGAGGGCGTGCAGTTTCCATTTCCGCTTCTCGTCTGTGACATCGGCGGCACCAATGCGCGGTTTGCCTTTGTGCCCCTTCCCGGCGCGCCGCTCGAGGCCGGGCCGCATCTCAAGACCAAGGAGTTTTCCGGGCTCGAAGAGGCTCTGGCGGCGGTTTTCGCCAGATGCGCTATAAAACCGCGTTCCTTGATCGCCTGCGCCGCCGGCCCGGTCAGCGGGCGCGCCGTGAAAATGACCAATGCGGATTGGCTCATCGAGGGCGGCGAGGTCGCGGCAAAGGCGGGGCTCGATCAGGGCCTGCTCCTCAATGATTTCGAAGCCCAGGCCTTCAGCCTGCCGGTCCTTGAACCCGGCTCCGTCACCCCGATCGGCTCTTTCGAGCGAAAGCCCGGCGTCGAGCTCATTCTCGGGCTCGGCACCGGCCTTGGCGCGGCGGCCCTGATCGAGGTCTCCGGTCGCCATCTCGTTTTGCCGAGCGAGGCCGGACATATGGATTTTGGGCCGGCGGGAGCGGAGGAAACCGCGATTTGGCGCCATCTCGACACCGGCGCGCTCGGCCGGGTGTGCGCGGAAACGGTCCTCTCCGGCTCCGGCCTCCTGCGTCTCCACCTGGCGCGCTGCGCCGCAACGGGGCAAACCACGGCCATTTCCAGCGAAATCGCGCTGATCGAACACGCGCAAGCGGACCCTTTGAGCGAGGCGGCGCGGACCTTGCGGCTGTGCTGGACTCTCACCGGGCGTTTTGCGGGCGATCTCGCCCTCGCTTTCCTGGCGAGGGGAGGCGTCACTTTTGCGGGCGGAATCCTGCCCGGATCCTCGATTTTTGCGATCTTGAAAAATTTCGCGCGGCCTTCGAGGATAAGGCGCCCTATCGCGAGATGATGCGCGCCATCGGCACGCGGCTCATCCTCTCCGAGGACGCGGTTCTCACCGGCATGGCCGCGATTGCGGCGGCGCCGCAAAATTACGCCATCGATTATCGGACGCGCGCCTGGCGGTGAGCGCGCGAGGCGCCGAGGCGCCCGGACAACCACGGGCGTGAACGCGTTATTGCGGCCGAAGAGGGGAGCTTGCACCGCCGGGCCGCGCCTATTTTGGCGCGAGAACCATGATCATCTGGCGGCCTTCCATGGAGGGTTCGGCTTCGACCTTGGCGATGTTCCCGGTCTCGGATTTGACCCGTTCGAGCAGGCGAAATCCGAGTTCCTGATGCGCCATCTCGCGGCCGCGGAAGCGCAAAGTGACTTTCACCTTGTCGCCCTCCTCGAAAAACCGTCGCACGGCTTTCATCTTGACGCCGTAATCATGGTCGTCGATTCCCGGACGCAGCTTGATCTCCTTGATCTCGACGATCTTCTGCTTTTTCCGGGCTTCCGCGGATTTTTTCTGCTCCAGGAACCGGAACTTCCCGTAATCAAGGATTTTGCAGACCGGGGGATTGGCCGTCGGCACGATCTCGACAAGATCAAGGCCTGCCTCGTCGGCTAACTGCTGGGCTTCAACAATCGCGACGACACCAAGGTTTTTGCCTTCGGCATCGATTAACTGAATGTCACGGGCATGGATTTCTCGATTTATACGCGGCCCGTCCTTCTGCGGAACGGGAGGGGCTTTCATAGGACGGCGAATGGCTTGTGCTCCTTGTAGACAAACGAACCCAGTATAGCACACGTCAAATCGCTCAGGCGGCCTTCGCGATCTTGACCGGGCCCAGCTAAAACATCGGTCGATCGCGGCAGGATGTCAATGAAGAGATCGTTTAGGAGGGTGTGAAAAACACCCGCCCCCGGGCTCTCACGCCTTTCGCGCGAAGGCCGCGTGCGGATCAAAGCTCGCGGCCGCGCCGCAAGGCCACATAGGCGTTGAGGGTTTCGGCGCAGACATACTCGGTGGAAAAGCGCGTTTCCACATGTTTGCGGGCGCGCCGCGAGAGTTGCCCGCTGGCACTGGCGCCGAGGCTCAAAACATGGGCAATCGCCACCGCCAACGCCGCCGCATCGCCAGGTCTGATCAGAAAGCCCGTCCGCGAAGCCTCCTCGACCAGGGGCGGCGCGAGAACGGTTTCGGGCGCGGCGCCGGCGTTCGCGGCGATCACCGGCGTTCCCATGGCCTGGGCTTGGACCGCGGCTTCGCTCGAGGCTTGCGCCCCGGCCGCGAGGACGACGACAACCGAGGCCGCGAGATAGGCCGCGGGCCGGTCGCTCAGGGTCGCGCGCGAAATGACGCCTTGCAGCCCGTCCCGGGCAATGGCCCGGTCGATCCCGCGCTCCTGCGTGTCCTCCTTGCGGTCATAGGCGAGGATGAATTTTACGCCGGTGAGACCACTCCGCAGCAAAAGACCCGCCGCTTCGATCAGGACTTTGCAGCTCTTGGCGGAATTCACTTGCGCGGCGAGAAGCACGATTTGCTCGTGCGGCGCCGCCTTCCAATGCCGCCGCACCGCCTGAACACGGGCCGGCGTGACCGTGTCCGGCGCGAAAATCCGGCAATCGACGCCCTGAGGAACGATATGAATTTTTCCCGCCGCCGGCGCGTGGAGCTGGCGGGCGAGACCGGCCGCGAAGCCTAAATCGGCGAGCACCACATCGCCGCGCGCCAACACCGAATTATAGCGCAGCGTCATGGGGTTGGAGCCCTGGCAGCCGGAATGGAACGTGGTGACCAAGGGCGTCTTCGTCATCCGGGTTGCGCCATAGGCGACCCAGGCCAAGGCGCGCGAGCGGACATGGACGATATCGGCGCGCTCCGCCGCGATGAGCTGCGCGAGGCGGCGCATGTTCAAGGTCATGGCGAGCGGGTTTTTGGTGCGCGAGGGAAACGGCACAAAGACGCCGCCCTTGGCTTGCAGCTCCCCGGTCATCCGGCCGCCGGCGCAAGCAATGAGCGCCCGCGCCCCCGCCGCGCCAAGCGCGGCCGCAATCTCGATCGCCGTGCGGGCCGTGGCGCTGTCGTCAAGACCGGGCAGGAGTTGCAGCACGGCGGCGCCGGCCAGAGCATGTCCAGCCTTGTCTTGGAAGGGCAAATGAAAAGCGTGCGTCATCGGACGACGGCGTTCAACGAGCGAATGCGTGAAGAATAAAGCTGGGATTTCTTAATATTTATCAAGTGAGCATAGCGGTGAATCAAAAAAGACCGCAATTGGGAATCTTGGCGCACGCAAGGGAACCGCGCATTTTCAGGATAGAGTGCCGAATTCACGCCGCCCAATCGCCAATATGCGCCGCGCCTTTGAGCCCTGCGATCGAGCGCCAAACGGCTGCCGTGAGCCTTACCCTTGCCGCGGATGGCGGCTATTGTTTGCCGCGGGCGGACGCTATGACGCGGCTCGTGGCGGCGCACCGGACGAAAGTTCACGGGGAATCTCATGACGACAAAAACCGCGGCCGTCATCCGGCATATCCGTTTCGAGGATCTCGGCAGTTTCGCCGGGCCCCTCGCGCGCGGGGGCTACGAAGTCCACTATCACGACATTGGCCGTTGCAGCCTGCCCGATCCCATCGCGCCCGATCTTCTCATCGTGCTCGGGGCGCCGGTTGGCGTCTATGAGGAGGGCAAATATCCGTTTCTTCGCGATGAAATCACCCTTCTCACGGCCCGCCTCGGGGCTGAGCGGCCAACGCTCGGCGTCTGCCTCGGCGCCCAGCTCATCGCTCGCGCGCTTGGTGCCAAGGTCTATCCCTCCGGTGTCAAGGAGATCGGCTGGGGGCCGGTCGATTTGACGGAAGCGGCCAGCGCCACCTCGCTGCGGCATTTGGCCGATACGCCCGTCTTGCATTGGCATGGCGACACATTCGACCTGCCGCAAGGCGCCACCCATCTCGCTTCGACCGCGCTCTGCTGCAATCAGGCTTTCGGCGTGGGCCCCAACATACTTGGCCTGCAGTTTCATCCCGAAGCCAATCCCACCGCCGGAATCGAGCCATGGCTCATCGGCCACGCGGCCGAGCTCGCCAGCGCCCGGATCGACCCGCGCACCTTGCGCGAGGGGGCCAAAGCTCTCGGCCCCTCCTTGCCCGCCAAGGCGCAAGCCATGCTGACCGAATGGCTGAACGGGCTGCGGCCATGAGGATAGAAGGGCGGCGGCCAGATGAGAGGGCGCTTATGGAGTCCTCCGGGTCTCCGAGGCGCATTCCCGCCGCTTTGCTGCACGCCATGAAAATAGGCGCTCCTGGGTTAATTGACCCCGTTGGAGCGGATAGGATGCCAATCGCGCAGGCGCGAAGGGAGGCGATGCCAGAACCGCTTGTTCAGCCGCAAATAAAAATTGCGGGCGACTTTCCCAAGACCCGCAAGCGGGCCGCCTTCGCCAAGATTGGATGAGACACCTCGTCTTTTGTCATAACGAACAACGATGCGTGGATCTCTGAGGGCTCCGGCAGGACATGATCTTACTCACACAGTTTTGAAGATGAGTTCATACTGCTCGTCCAATGCCTTGCGCGATTGTTCGACCCTTTGCCTGACGGCAGGTTTCAGCGTCTCGGCATTTTTTTCGACGGCCTGGAATTGCTCGATCAATCTGCCCGTATTCATGTGATTTATATCGTGGCAATAGTCCGCCAGGCCCATGTCGCTCATCAGGGCCGCACATTTATGATGAAATGAAATCGCAAGGATCGGTTTGTCGAGAAGCAGCGCCAACAGCACATTATGAAATCTGGTTGCCACCACGATGTCCGTCGCCGCAATCTGGGGCAGCAATTGCTCTACAGAAGCCGCCGGTTGATTAATAATGCGCCCTTCATCATACGCCCCGCACGACGTTTTTAGCAAGGTTTCGAACGCCTCTAACGCGCTCCTATCACCGGTATCACCGATCAGCAGCCTAATGACGTATCCCTTCGCCAGTAACCATCCTGCAAAAGCGACGAGACTGTCCAAATATGCCAGATAGATTTCGTTCGTTGGTTTTTCGACGCTGTACTTTCCGGCGTATTCCATCACCCCGAGACCGACAACGGGTCTGCCTGCGGGTCTTTCGTCATCGTGGGGTAGGGCACTTTCCGGTAAACTGAACACCAGATCCGGATAGACCGGGTCGCTGTTGGCGGGGAACCCGATGCCGTTCAGGTATGCCTTGCTGGCGTCGTCTCGATAGGACCTGAAGTCCGCCATGGAAAGTGCTGATTTAACAAAATATCTCCCGAGTGTGCTGTAGATGGGACCCGCCCCGACACTGACAAAAAAAATCTTGCAACCGCGTAGTTTCGCAATCAAGCACCACTTGAACAAACTATAGGGACCCCAAGGGGTAAGGCCGTAAGCGTCTGTCAGCAATCCCGTTCCGGGAACGATGAATATGTCCGTGCCCTTGAGCGTCCTAAAGGCGTCGAGCCACCGGTAAATCTCACTCGGCGCGCCAATGAAAACCCGTCTCAACCATCTGGCCAATCGCGAGCGGAGTCTCCCGGGCCTGACGAAAGTGCGGCTCATCGGAACGGTCTCGATCTTCTGAGCTGCTCTCAGAGCCTCGGGTCCTGTGCAGATGCAGGCGACCTTAGCTTCCGGCAACCGAAGACGAAGGTGGTGTAGAATTGACTGAAGCGTGATCTCATTGCCGAAGTTGGGCGAGCCGAAGTGCCCAAAAAAGCAAATTTTTCTCTGAATGCTATCGCGTTCTTCCGGCCTAATTCTTGATATCGCGCCCATAAAGGATTCCTAACGTGCCTGAAATCAATTGCAATCATAACATTGGTTGGACGGAGTGCGATGCGCGGAAAGCCAAACGCCTTCAGATTGTGATTTTTCGCGACCCGCTGCGCCTTTCGCAACGATTGAGGCAGGCGATCGTTCGTGCGACTGATGCCCCAATTGAACTGGTCAATCCTTCGGGGTCAGGCCAATCATGGCTGCGAAAGAAATTATCGTAAAGAAATATGTTGTGCGGTTGAGCGACGACGAATGTGAACAGCTTGCAACGCTGATCTGGAAAGGGCGCGGCCAGGCGCAACGACTGATGAAGGCGCGGATCTTGTGTTGAAGGCGGACGTCTTGGAAGCCGGCGAAGGATGGAACGACAACGAAATCATTGAGGCCCTGGAGACCAGCGCATCCATGGTTTACCGGTGCGCAAACAACTTGTGGAAGAAGACCTCGAGGCTGTGTTGAGCCGCAAGCCGCGCGCGGGCCCGCCGTTCCCAGAATTTTCGACGGCGAGAAGGAAGCCAAGCTGATTGCCCTGGCATGTTCCGAACCTCCCAAGGGCCGTGCACGCTGGACATTGCGGTTGTTGGGGGGGGGAACTCCCCACCGTTTGTAAAGTGGGATCATGCGGCGGCTGAAGTCCTTTTCGCGGGGAGGTCTGGATCGAAGATGGTTCTGGTTTCGAGCATGGCGCAGGCGACGGCGAGCAATCGATCGGCGATTGAGCGGAGCGCTCGGCCATGACCATGCCCACGAGCCCGGAGAGCAGCATATTTGACTCGGCTGCGCTGGTCATGCTGCACGGCGGTGCGCGCCCAATGGTAGACGGCGTTGCGCAGGCGGACGTGAGCGGCCTGTCTCATAAGAACGATTTTGCTCTTGCCCGATCGCTTGGTGACTGGCGCGACGCCCGACAGGGATCGCAGGGCGTGGTAATCTCGCCTTCGCAGCGCATCCGTGGCTTCTGCGAGCAGCGTGGCGAGGACGCTCCTTCCAACGCCCGGCAAGGATCGCAGGATCGTCACGTCACGCTGCTCATCGAGTTGACCCTTGGCATTCTCCTCTCCATCAGCGAGCCTCTCAGTCAGATGGTCGATGCGGTCATTGGCCTCGCCGATCTGGCGGTTGACGAGATCGAGCCGCTGGGCGACGGCTTCGAGATGGGCCGTCGCCGCGTTCATGGTTCCGGCGGCGGTCGGGACGGCTGGCGCTTTCAGCCGTTCGAGCACCCCAGCTGCTGTCAAGCGGCGGATGCGATGGCGTTTGAGGAGCCGGTCGACCGTTGCCTCGCGCACGCGCATTGCCTTGTCAGGTGTTGGGATCAGACGCCACAGGTCGAGGAACCAGCCGGCGGCGATATCGTCGGTAAGTTCGAGAAACTGCGGATAATAACGCCACAGAAGTTCCCGGATGCGATTGCCAAGCCGATTGCGCTCGGCGCGCAGGTCGTCGGCGATACGCGACCATTCGCGCAGCTCCACGACGGTCGGATCAATTGGCGCCAGGGGCCGGAAGCATTCCGAAGTCCCCCGTTGGCATGGAGCCGCCGCGATGTTCGCCGTTCCCTGTACTGGCGCTCGAAGACGCGGACTCCCTACGGGCATCCCCCGCGGCCGCCCGTCGGGGCACAGGTCCCCCCCAGGTGTTCGAGACACAGGGGGTGCTTGGTCGCTCCCGACAGGTCGGCTCAGTTCCAGAGGTTACCGCGATCGAAAGGACGCAGCGCGGCTCGAAGCACTTTGCTTCGCTACGCTCCGCGTCGTGCTCCAAGCCGCGCGCAACCCGCCAAGAACCGCTGAAGAAGGTACAGGGGGGATCCCGGGCGGGTCTGATCAGCCGCCTGATCTCCCCGAATTGCCCTTCTTGGGGATTCGACTGCAGGCGCACGAACGATCGCCCGCCTCAATCGTTGTGAGGGCGCGGGGGTCGCGAAAATCACAATCTGAAGGTGTTTGTCTTTCGGCGCATCGCTGTCGATTGTTTTCAATTCATAGAGAACAGTCAATTGATAGTCATAATCAATAAACATCGACTTAGTAAAAGCAACTATGCGCGCAATTGTGCCCATTTTATGTTGCATTTATGGTTAATAAAATGTAGGTTGTTGCCTATATTGTATTGCTACGGGGCGTCCTAACGTCTGGGGTCAAGCTGCTCGCCGTGCGCGAATTTTGCTCGTGGCACTTTTATCTATTCTCTTGAAAAGAGATTTCATCATGAAAGTGGTGCTGTTCTGCGGAGGGCTCGGGACCCGGATTCGGGAATACTCCGAGGCAATTCCAAAACCGATGATCCCGGTGGGCCATCAGCCGATCCTCTGGCACGTCATGCAGTATTACTGCCATTTCGGTCATCGGGATTTCATTCTTTGCCTTGGCTATAAGGCCAATGTCGTGAAGGATTTTTTCTTGAATTATCGGCTGGAAAACTTCTCGGATTGCGTGGTTTCCGGGAAGGGGTCCAATGTGCAACTTCTCCGTCAGCCCGAGGAATTCGACTGGCGCGTGTCGCTGATCGACACAGGCATGTGGCGCAATATCGGCGAGCGCCTATGGGCTGTGCGCGACCATGTGAAGGACGAGGAGATTTTCCTCGCCAATTATAGCGATGGCCTGTGCGATGTCGACCTCGACGATATGCTGGACCGCTTTCAGAAAAGCGACAAGCTGGCCTGTTTCTTGGCCATTCGTCCGCCTCTGACCTATCACCTCGTCGATATGGATGAGAAGGGAGAGGTGCAGGGGATGCGGCCCTGGGATCGCGCCGATGTGTGGATCAACGGTGGTTATTTTCTGCTGCGGCGGCAAGTCTTCGACTATATGCAGGAAGGCGAAGAACTTGTCATGGAGCCGTTCCAGCGTCTCGCCGCGGCGAACAAGCTTATGGCCTATAGGCACGAAGGGTTCTGGCGCGGCATGGATACGCTGAAAGACCGGCAAGTGCTGGAGGATATGGTGGAGCATGGCAAGATGCCTTGGCGCATCAATGACAATGGTTTGACCACTAAGCAAACTCTTAAATTGTAGTGGCATGCTGTCTCTTGATCTTGCCCGGCCTGGCAAAACCCTTTCCATACTCTGTCTGGGTGCGCATTCCGATGATATCGAAATTGGAGCGGGAGGTGCCATCCTCCACTGGATTGCCTCCGGCGTCAGGATCGAAGCCCATTGGTGCGTGCTGAGTGCGGCTGGCGCGCGCACCAAGGAGGCTCAGGCATCAGCCGCGGCGTTCCTGAAGGGAGCGACAAGCGCCAAGGTCGAGCTCGCCGCCTTCAAAGACAGTTTTTTCCCCTATCAAGGGGGCGAGTTGAAGGACTGGTTCGTCAGCCTCAAATCCCGCGTTAATCCCGATATCATTCTCACCCATCGCCGAGATGATGCCCATCAGGATCACCGTGAGGTCTCCAAGCTCACCTGGAATGCATTTCGCAATCACCTCATTCTTGAGTATGAGGTACCCAAATGGGACGGCGATCTCGGACAGCCCAACGGCTATATTCCGCTCGAAGCCAAAGTGGTCGAGCGCAAGATCGATTTTCTCATAACGTATTTCGGAACGCAGCGCTCCAAGGATTGGTTCGATGCCGAGACGTTCCGCGGTCTTGGGCGGCTGCGCGGCATGGAATGCCGGGCAGCCGAAGGCTTTGCGGAGGCCTTCTTCCTGCGGAAAATCCGTCTGGCCTGAACGTCATGGAGCCGCCGCAAAAAAAGAGGGACATTGCTGCGGGGGCACCGTTATACCATTTGGATTTTTCCGCTGATGTTTCTCGATTCGGCGACTATCGCGGAGGCTAGTAGCTGATGTCTGCATCATCGGAGGTCCATGATACGCTTTCGGCACTATCCCCCTTGTGAGGGAAATGCCATGAGGGATTTCATGTCCGGTCACTGGGGAATGTTGGTTAGATGGTGAAGATCGCATACCTAATCCTGGCTCACCACTTACCTGAGCAATTGACGCGCCTCATTCATAGGCTTGCGACAAGCGACACTTATTTTTTTGTGCATGTAAGTAAAAATACAGACGATACAGAATACAATAAAATGGTTGAGGGCGTTCGCGACCTTCCCAATGTTCTTTTTCTGAAGAGACAAAAAACCTACTGGGGCGGAATATTATTTCCAGTTGTTGATGGGATACGCGAGATATTTAAGAGAAAAAAATTAGAGTTCGATTATATATTTTTGTTGTCAGGGCAAGACTATCCAATAAAACAGAACGTTTATATTGCTGATTTTTTATCTAAAAACAATGGAAAGCAATTTATTCATCATTTTGCAATTCCCCGCGATAAATACATCGAGCAAAGTAACGGATTGGGTAAGGGATTGGTATGGGAAGACGAAAGGGGCGGGCTCGACCGGATTGAGTATTGGCATATTAGGGTATTTGGCAGGACTTTCCAAGTTCCTGGAAATAAATCGATTTCAAGACTCAAATCAATCATTCGATTTTTCTTTGTGCTTCTTGTTCCCAAGCGGAAATTCGTGAAGGGCTTCAAACCGTTCGGAGGCTCGGCTTGGTGGTGTCTTACACGAGAATGCCTTGCCTATATATACGACTTTATAAATGAGAACCCGCGTTTCGTTGACTATTTCAAATATGTCAATATTCCGGAAGAAATATTTTTCCAGACGATTATTTTGAACTCGCCTTTCAAGGACAGCGTGGTCAGCGATGACTTAAGATGTATAGACTGGTCTGATGGTGGCTGGCATGTACAACCCTGGTACCGTTTTCCTTTCGAGCGAGGCGAAGATCGGGTTTGGCGAGCCGGTCCACGAATTTGGCGCAAGGAGGATTTTGAGATCCTAAAGAACTCGAAGGAGTTGATAGCCAGAAAGTTTGATTCGAGAACAGATTCCGAGATCCTGGATTTCATTGATAACAATTTGCTTTTAGCCCGAGGTGGGCAAACTGGTGAAAGCGCGGTTAACCCGCATTCACCAGCTGAAGGATGATAACACAATTTGCGGCGGCACCGGATAATCAATCTCGACTTTATCATCAAACTATTATACATTGTTGTCATATTGAAAGCAGATTGAGCAGCCCCTCATGATTTTTACTGAGACAAAGTTGAAAGGGGCATTTACAATTGACTTAGTACGAAGAGAGGATCTGCGAGGTTTTTTTGCGAGAGCATTTTGCCAGAGAGAGTTTGAAGAACATGGGCTAAAGGCCGACGTTGCGCAAGTCAATACTATATATACTTTCAAGAGGGCGACGATACGCGGCATGCATTTCCAATATCCGCCCGCAACAGAGACCAAGCTCGTTCGCTGTATCAGGGGCGCGATCCTCGACATTATTGTAGACTTGCGACCGGAGAGCGAGACCTATTTGCAGTGTGTTTCGGCGGAATTGGACGAGGAGGGACAGCGGGCGCTGTTCGTTCCAGGACGTTTTGCTCATGGCTTTCAAACCCTTCGCGACGACACGCTCGTCACGTACCAGGCGGGGGAGTTTTACACGCCAGCTGCCGAGGGTGGTTTGAGGCACGATGACCCTCGTTTGGGGCTACAATGGCCTTTGACAGTGAGTATAGTTTCGGAAAAGGATCAGAACTTTCCGCTGCTCGATCAATTTGAACCTGATTTGAAGCTAAGAATGCGATTATAGCCAGGATAGAAACGGGCGTTTCATAGCGCGTTCGCCGCGAGACGGTAAGGGGCGCTGCTTCTGGCTTTTTCCCGCTATGGGAACGATCCACACCTCGGTTAGGAGGGGGCCGGAAGCAAGATGAATAGTTCCTTCTGGCATAACAAGCGAGTGCTCATCACCGGCCACACCGGCTTCAAGGGAAGTTGGTTGTGCCTCTTGCTCGAAACCTTCGGCGCGCGGGTGGCTGGCTATGCGCTCGAGCCGCCCACGCAGCCCAATCTCTATGAACTCGCACGTGTCGATGAGCTGGTGGACTCGAAGACTGGGGACGTTCGGGAGCTGGAAACCCTGGCCTCCCGAATGTGCGCATTCGCTCCAGAAGTGGTCTTCCACATGGCGGCCCAGTCGATCGTCCTGCGCTCCTATGAGGATCCCGTGGAGACCTATTCGACCAACGTTCTCGGCACCGTCAATACGCTCGAGGCGATCCGGCGCATGGGACGCCCCTGCGTGGTCGTGAACGTTTCAACGGATAAGTGCTACGATAACAAGGATTGGGTCTGGGGTTATCGCGAGAGCGACACGCTCGGTGGGCGCGATCCGTATTCGAACAGCAAGGCCTGCGCGGAGCTGGTCGTGAAGTCGTTTCGCAACTCGTTCTTCGAGGTGTCACGATGGGCAGAACACGGCGTCGCACTGGCCAGCGCTCGCGCCGGCAACGTGATCGGCGGCGGCGACTGGACGCCGCAGCAACTGGTTCCGGATACCATCGCGGCGTTCCTGAAAAGGGAGGCCGTCGTGCTCCGCCATCCCCTGGCCGTACGCCCTTGGCAGCATGTGCTCGACTGCCTCGCGGGTTACGTGACCCTGGCGGAAGGGCTGGCCGCCGACGTCGTGAGATTCTCGACTGAATGGAATTTCGGCCCCAGCGATTCGGACGTGCGCTCCGTTTCCCACGTGGTGGAGAAGCTCGCCTCCCTATGGGGAATAGAACGACCCTGGGTGCAGGATAAGGTGGTCCACGCGCACGAGGAGCAGCAACTCCGGCTGGACGTCAACAAGGCGACCCGTTATCTCCGCTGGCGATGCCGCCTTTCGAATGACGATGCCCTGCAATGGGTTGCGAACTGGTACCGCGACTACCATAACGGGCGCGATCCACGGAGCCTCTGCCTCGACCAAATTGGTCGCTACGTTCAGCGCGCAGAGGAGTGACGATCTATGACCTTCCTCACATGCAATGTCGTCGGTGCCGCGGTGGTGGACAGCTTCTCCCAATCAAGACACGCTTGGTCGGCGCTCCGCGCCTCGCGCCAACGTGAATTCGGCGACCGCTACATTGACTTCGACTTCACACAACTTGCCGGCGAACATGAGCCTCAGCGCGAAACGCGGTATGTATCGTGGCCTAAATTATTATGTCGCTCCTGCGCTCGTGGTTAAGCTCGTTCGCTGCACGAGGGGCGATTTTCGATGTCGGAGCAGAATCGCATCTGGGCTATCGTGAAGCCATCTTAAGGAACGGAGAGACACAATGGACCTGAACACCCTCAGTAGCCCCGTCCTCGACATGTCGATCTTCAGCATGTTGCAGAGGCGAGAGGCCGATAGGTGCCCGATTCGGGTCGGAGTGGTGGGCGCGGGCGCGACCGGCCGTGCGATTGCGCTGCAGCTCGCAACGCCCGTCCCGGGAATCCGGCTCGCCGGCATCGCCAACCGGACGGCGCAACATGCGGAGCGTGCATTCCATGAGGCGGGCATCCGGCAATGGGAGGTGGTGGAAACCGCGCGCGAAGCCGAGGCGACGATCTCGCGTGGAATCCCCGTGCTTACTACCGACGATCCCCATGTGCTGACGCGATGCGACGCCATTGACCTGATCGTCGAGGTGACCGGCACGGTCGACTTCGGGGCCGGCGTCGTGCTCGATGCGATTGCCCATAGCAAGGCCGTTGTCATGGTGAACGCGGAACTCGAACTCCTTGGTCGGACCGCTCCTCAAGGCCCGAGCCGACGACGCGGGCGTGGTCCTGACGCACACCGATGGCGACGAGCCCGGCGTGGCGATGACTTCTGTTCCGCTACCTCCAATCGGTGGGCGTGCGCCCTGTGGCGGCCGGCAATATCAAGGGAATGGTCGACTATTACCGGACACCGGAAACGCAGCGCGCATTCGCGGAAATGCACGACCAGGACGTGAGGAAGGTGACCTCCTTCGCTGATGCGACGAAGTTGTCCATGGAGACCTGCGTACTGGCGAACGCGACGGGTTTCGGAGTCGGCCGCCGCGGCATGTTCGGCCCCGCTTGCGGCTACGTACGCGAACTTGCGAATCTGCTTCCTGCAGATGCCATGCTCAACGGCGGCATCGTCGACTACGCGCTGGGCGCCGCGCCGCACACCGGAGCCTTCGTCATCGTGCACGAGGAAAATCCCTACAAGAAAACACTGTTCGCCTATTACAAGCTCGGCGACGGTCCGTTTTACGTCTTCTATACGCCATATCACCTGCCGCACATCCAGTTACCATCGACGATCGCGCGGGCGGTTCTTCACCGTGACCCGACGGTCGCTCCGCTTGACGGTCCGTCGTGTGAAGTCGTCGCTGTGGCAAAGCGTGCGCTGACGACAGGGGAGCGTCTGGACGGCGTGGGCGGATTCTGCAGCTATGGCTTGATCGAGAATCACGCCGCTGCCCGGGCCGCCGACGCCCTTCCAATCGCGATGTCGGAGGGCTGCGTATTGTTAAGGGATATTGGCAAGGACGAGGTCCTGACTTTCTCCGATGTCGCGATGCCGTCTCGGCGGCTGATCGACGAGCTCTGGGCGGAGCAAATGCGTCGCTGGCCCGTGATTGCAAAAACTGAGGCGAGCCGGGAACGCGAGCCGCTCTCTACCGCGGTCAGAGCCTAGCAGTTCCGGCATGAGGCGCCGCCGTTTTATCATGGAAGCGACGCTTGATGTCTGGAGAGGCTCGTCCATTCCGGAACGTGTCAAAGACTTTGAGACAAATGGCGTTTGAATTTAGCCTTGGATTCCTAGAGCGTGATCCGTTCAGATTGAATTGGACCACGCTCTAGAGTTTTTGATGACGCATGATCTTTTCGCGAAACCGGTGCCCACTTTCGCGGATCATGCTCTAGCCTTTGGGTTGGCGGGTTGATCCAGGCGGCGATTGGTTTCAGCGGCGGTTCCGGCGGCCTTCTGACGAAGCGTTCGGGATTATCGGCGAGCATCCGCTTGAGGTCTCGGTAGCTGATTGGGAATTGCAGATACCAGCGCACTGCCCAAAGGATTACATCGGCCGTGAAATGCCGGCCCTGAATTCATTTTTGATCTTGTCCATCGATCCGTGCCGCGCCCAATGGACCCGATCTTTCTCTGCGAGCAAAAGATTGCAACAAAACCGTCCGGGGTTAATTGACTTGGAACGCTGCGGCGTAGCGGATGGGCCCATCGGGCCGGCGCGGGTCAAGCGGCTCGAGCCCCCACCACTGCCAAGGCCAGTCGACGCGGATGGAGGGGTCGCCGTCGTGGATCTTCGCCATCAGCTCCGGCACCGGTTTCCAGCCGAGGTCGAGTGCGACCTTGGTGCGAACGTCGAGATCGACACCTGAAACAAAGAGGTGGCCGCCAGGCCCAACCAAGCGCGCGATATTGCGGAGGCATTTTTCCGCATCCGCCGGAGCCATGTGGCAAAGGAAGTTGCTCGCGACGACCATATCCTGCAACCCAAGAACGCGAATAAGGTCCGGATCGGCAGCATCACCGAGTGTCCAAGTGATCCCTTCCTTGAGCCACGATTTGACTTTCGCCGCATCGCCGTCCCAATCGAAGATGTCCTGCTTTTCATGTTCTGTCAGTCGCTCAAAAATTGATGCTCTGACGAACGCGGAGGCATTGGGATCGTAAACGCCCCTCTCGGCGAAGTTCAAGATTTCCCTTGAAATATCGACGGCGTGCAACACGACTCTGAGGTCCGGCCGTGCCGAGCGGATGGTCCAGAGGATCGAATAGACCTCGGCGCCGACACTGCAAGCCAACACGGCAATTTTCAAAGTCGCACCGTGGACTTTCCGCTCGCATAGGCGCCGGATCAACTCGAGCATTGGGCGGTTGCGGAGAAAGAACGTGTCGAAATACTGCTCGCGCCTGGCCCGCAGACAAACCAAAGTATGCAACCACGCCCCGTAGGAGCGGATAGGAGGCCAATCGCGCAGGCAAGAAGGGAGGCGATGCCAGATCCGCTTATTCAGTCGCAAATAAAAGTTCGCGGGCGACTTTCCGAAGACCCGCAAGCGGGCCGCCTTCGCCAAGATTGGATGAGACACCTGGTCGTTCATCATAATGAGCGACTATGAGCAGATCTCTGACGACCAGTCTGGTACCCCGACAGGACACAGGCTTGTTCTCTTCGGGAGATTGAGAGCACTCTTGGTCCAGGGCTTCATGATACCGCTCCAACTTTCCGGTTTGTGATGCTTACGGCGGCGTCAAGGCTGATCGACGCTCTTCTCCTGGTCGGGCTGAAGCCGTGGCAACAGGTAGGATAGCAGGGTCAACGTACACCTGCTTCCAGTTCATGGCAATCAGAGGAATCCAAGCGTAAATTGTATTAGCCGAGACTCGATCTGACAGACGGTGCCTGGTTAAGCGATCGGGTTTTGGTGTCCGACGTTGTTAGGCGGCGACCATTTTCTCCTTCGTTATCGGCATTGCGTCAAGGAACGTTTGCATGGGCGCGTTGCCGAAGCACCAGCGCCCTTGATGCGGCCGCGACTCGTTGTATTCGCGGACCCACACATCAAGATCGGCCTGCAGCTCGTCAATGAAACGGTACATCTTTTTTGCGGAATGCGACGCGGTAAAACTCATTGAGCACGGTCTTGTGGAAGCGCTCGCAGATACCGTTGGTCTGAGGGCTCCTCGTCTTGGTGCGCGAGTGATCGATGTCCTCGATCGCGAGATAGAGCTCATACTCGCGCCTCTCTGGATTGCCGCAGTACTCGCTCCCGCGGTCGGTCAGCATGCGTAGCAGCTTAACCTCATGACTGTCGAAGAAGGGGATCACGCGGTCGTTCAAAAGATCGGCCGCCGTGATCGGCGCTTGCGATCATAGAGCTTGGCTCAAGCAACCTTGTCGTAGGTGTCGATGAAGGTTTGCTGGTAGACGCGCCCGACCCCCTTCAGATTGCCAACATAGAACGTGTCCTGGGCGCCGCAGTAGCCCGGATGCTCGCTCTCAAATTCGCCATGGGCCTCCTTCTCGGTCTTGGCCTTTTCCAGCGCGACGAGCTGGGCCTCGGTCAGTACCAGGCCTTCCTGGGCGCTCTTGGCCTCCAGGGCTTTGAGCCGCTTGTTCATGGTCTCGAGGTCATGATGCTGCCATACGCAACGCACGCCGGCGGGCGAGACCGTGAGCCCGCGCTTCCTCAGCTCGTTGGCGACGCGGACCTGGCCAAAAGCCGGCTGCTCGATGGCAACCGCCACGATGGCGTCTTCGATCTCCTGTGCGACGCGGTTTTTCAGCACTGGCTTCTTGCGGCTGATTTCTTGCAACGCCAGCTCGCCGCTCGCCGCCTTTGATGGTGTGGACGGCCCCACTCTGCGCCATCAAAGTGCCAAGGGTGGCCGCTGGAGCGCCACAAAAGAGGAAGACCGTCCATGAATATATTTATCAGAATCGGTATTGATCTCGGCAAGAACCATTTTCAGGTTCATGCGCTGGAGAGTGAAGACGGGCGAGTGAGGACGCGTAAACTGAGTCGCCAAGCAATGCGTAAGTTCTTTTCCGAGATTGAACCATGCTTTGTCGGCATGGAGGCCTGCGCTTCATCGCATTATTGGGCGCGCGAACTTTTGGCGATGGGTCACGACGTGCGACTTATCCCGCCTATTTACGTCAAGCCCTATGTCAAACGCGGCAAGAACGACGCGGCCGACGCGGCAGCGGTCTGCGAGGCCATGTCACGGCCCGGCATGCGGTTCGTTCCGGTCAAGAGCGAAGAGAGCCAAGCGACATTGATGCTGCATAAGACGCGTGAGCTTTTGATCAAGCAGCAGACGATGAGCGTCAACGCTCTACGTGGGCACCTTGCGGAGTTCGGCATCGTCGCCGCAAAGGGGATCGGACGCGTCGATGAACTGATCGAAAAAGCCGAGAATGACGCGACTCTTCCAGCAGCTGCCCTGGCGGCTCTAAGGGTTTTTGTCCAACATCTCGAAGCAATTGACACTTCCGTTGCCGATCTCGACCGCCGGATCGCGAGCGCCCATGCCCAAAATGAGACCAGCCGATTGCTGGCGGGCATTCCCGGCATTGGAAAGATCACGGCTTCGGCGATCGTCGCCAGCGTGCCGGATCCGAACGTTTTCAAGTCGGGGCGCGACTTTTCCGCCTGGCTCGGATCAACGCCTCGGCAAAACTCCAGCGGCGGCAAGGAAAAGCTTGGCTCCATCACCAAAAAGGGCAACGGCTATATCAGGCGGCTCTTGGTGCTGGGCGCGACGTCGTTGCTGAACGTGATCGGCAAACGCAAAGGGGCGTTGCGCGATTGGGTCGTCGCACTTCTAGCGCGCAGGCCCGCAAGAACTCGTGACGGTGGCACTCGCCAACAAGCTTGCCCAGACCATATGGGCGATCATGACAACGGGCGAGGCCTTTCGTATAGAGACGTTCGCGAAGGCATAGAGACCATCGCGGGAGCCGAATTCTTTAGGAAGAATTCGGCGCGTTCGAGTTTGGCAAGCGCGAAGTAGACGTGATGAACGACGCGGGGGGACACCGAAGACGAAGGATACTCCGTTTTACGACAGGAGCGTCAGAGCTCGTGCCTTTGATAGGAACCTTCGCCGTCGGACCTCATCAGGGCCAGCGGACTCAAGCTCCCCGCAACAGGCCGGACATATGACCGCAGGCCGACCCAACGTTTGCAACGTCAAAAAATTGCTTGTCAACCGGGGCCGTCCACATATGTCGTAAAGCTCCTTAAAGCGGTAAAAGCTGTCGCGCGAGTAGCCAAGCATCTTGCAGGCCTGGCTCACATTGCCGAGCTGCTTGGCCAACCCCAGCAAGCCAACTTTCGCTCGGATGATCTTCTGTTCGGTGGTCATGGTGTTCTCCAATTCGCCGAGGCGGAGCGCTGCGCAACCCCGACCGCTCCGCGCCCCGCCTCGGCTACCGTTGTGCCAGGGGGCCAGAACACCACATGTCAGATTAAATCTTAGCTAATGCACGTAAATCCCTAGAACAAATCCAACTCCCACCAAAAGATATGGGATCAGTGGCATCCTTCCATTGCAGGCCGTTGCGGATCACATAGACGATGCCGCTGACGCCCCGCCGATCGTCGACCCGCGTGAGACAACGGAAAATAAGGAGAAATCCGCGCCATCTGGCGCTCGCTCAACAAAATGGCCTCTATTATTTATTCGCGTCTGAGTGCGTTGGTTATTCCTCCTCCGCGACGAGCGGCGCGACCGCCACGAGTTTGGCCGGACCGTGGTCCGCGCGGAAGACCGTGACGACGATCCCCAGCGACTCGCGGTCGTGCAATTCGCAACACGATTTCACCTTTACCGTCATCGGCACCAAGGGCACCACCGACATCGATTACGGCGATCGTTGGAGCGAATATACGGGCCAGGGGATTGGAAAGAACGTACGGCTGCCGCTCACGCTCAACGGAAATGAGCCGGTTCTGAACGGCTTGAATGACTGGTACACCAATGCGGCAACGGGTGAATGGAGTCCGACAACCGTTCCCTGACGCAGCACCGCGTTCTTTGATGCTCCGCCGGCCGTGACTGATGGTGGCTTATAGCCTTTGCGTTGTCCGCCGATGTTTATCGGTGCGGCAACTCTCGCGGAGAACACCGAGATAGGCTCGTGGAAGGCATGGCGATGCTTGAGATCGCGCGCGATAAAAGCTTTGAGCAGTGGTTCCACGGCGCCATGACGCGGCCAACATCGCATCGCTTACGTCCCGTCCATTACAGAATGTTTAGTTGCTTTCCCGCAATGTTGCGCGAAACTCGCGGCGTCTCATCCCCATTGCGAGGCCCTCATGAAAAAGCATTTTCTTATCGCGGCGACAGCTGCGCTTCTAACTTTGCCGAGTCTATCCTCCGTTGTCTTGGCTGAGCCCCCCGAGGCGTCCGGGAATGCCACGGAACACCATCCAAAGTTTTCGGCGGAAGACTTGGCCGCTTTCACGGATGCGCGCATCGTGGCGCTGAAAGCCGGACTGAAACTAGCGCCGGAGCAGGAAAAGAATTGGCCCGCGCTCGAAGCGGCGTTGCGCGAACAGGCGAAAGCGCGCGCCGAGCGTATGGCGGAATGGCGTGACAAAGCCAATGAACCGCGTGAGCATCGCAGCGTGATCGAAGGACTGCAACAAGGCGCCAAACGTCTCGCGGCGCGCTCCGCCGAGATGGAAAAACTCGCAGATGCGGCAAAGCCTCTCTACGACAGTCTCGATGATGCGCAAAAGGGCCGTTTTCGGACGCTCCTCTACATCGCCACGGGACGGCATTGGCATCACGGCCACGAAGGCTGGCGTCACGGCTAGAGCATGATCCGCGAAAGTGGACACCGGTTTCGCGAATTTGCTTTCCCGCAATGTTGCGCGAAACTCGCGGCGTCTCATCCCCATTGCGAGGCCCTCATGAAAAAGCATTTTCTTATCGCGGCGACAGCTGCGCTTCTAACTTTGCCGAGCCTATCCTCCGTTGTCTTGGCTGAGCCCCCCGAGGCGTCCGGGAATGCCACGGAACACCATCCAAAGTTTTCGGCGGAAGACTTGGCCGCTTTCACGGATGCGCGCATCGTGGCGCTGAAAGCCGGACTGAAACTAGCGCCGGAGCAGGAAAAGAATTGGCCCGCGCTCGAAGCGGCGTTGCGCGAACAGGCGAAAGCGCGCGCCGAGCGTATGGCGGAATGGCGTGACAAAGCCAATGAACCGCGTGAGCATCGCAGCGTGATCGAAGGACTGCAACAAGGCGCCAAACGTCTCGCGGCGCGCTCCGCCGAGATGGAAAAACTCGCAGATGCGGCAAAGCCTCTCTACGACAGTCTCGATGATGCGCAAAAGGGCCGTTTCCGGACGCTCCTCTACATCGCCACGGGACGGCATTGGCATCACGGCCACGAAGGCTGGCGTCACGGCTAGAGCATGATCCGCGAAAGTGGACACCGGTTTCGCGAAAAGATCATGCGATATCAAAGATTCTAGAGCATGATCCGCGAAAGTGGGCACCGGTTTTCCGAAAAGATCATGCGATATCAAAGACTCTAGAGCGTGGTCCGATTCAATCTGGTGGGATCATGCTCTAGGATTTCGATGGCCATAAGATGCGAGCAGGCTCTCGACCCTTTTGATGTGTGGAAATCAAAGAGCGAGAGCTGCTTTCGGTGACAGTGAAAGCGCTCTAGGATCAGGGTTTAGCAAGAGAGCATACCCTTGGTCGACGGGATCGCGCCCTTTTGGCGCGGATCGAGCGCGATCGCCGCGCGCAAGGCGCGGGCAAGGCCCTTGAACGACGATTCCGCGATGTGATGGGCATTCTCGCCATACAGCGTTTCGACGTGAATATTCATCGCGGCATGGGTCGTAAACGCCTGGAAAAATTCGCGCACGAGTTCGGTATCGAAATTGCCGATCTTCGGCTGCGCGAATTTCGTCCTAAAAACCAGAAAAGGCCGGCCGGAAATATCGACGGCAACGCGTGTCAGGGTCTCGTCCATCGGCAGGAGCACATCCGCGAACCTTGTGATGCCGGCCATGTCGCCCAAGGCTTGGCGGACCGCCTGACCGAGAGCGATGCCTGTATCCTCGACGGTGTGATGCTGGTCGATATGAAGATCGCCCTCGGCGCGGATCTCGATGTCGATCAGCGAGTGGCGCGCGAGCTGCTCCAGCATATGGTCGAAAAAGCCGATGCCCGTCGCGATTTTGGCGGCGCCGGTGCCGTCGAGGGCGACGTTGACCGAAATATCGGTTTCCTTGGTCTTGCGCGAGATGGCGCCTTTACGCATGATGAAACTCGCTCGATTGCGATGATCCCGGCTTCTAGCAAGTCCGTTGCTGCTTGGCTATCCTTGCCAACGCTTCTTTATATCCTAATGGCAGGCTGCTTGAACGAGGAGGGAGGGAGAATGCGATGCTATCCCTGATCTTGGCCGCGATCTTTTTTGCGGGCATCCATCTTGGTATCGCCGGTACCACGCTGCGAGACCGCGCGGTCGCGAGACTTGGCCAGAACGCCTATCGCGCGGTGTTTTCGATGGCCTCGCTGGCCGGCATCGTTTGGCTCGTCATGGCCTACAAACATGCGCCCTATGTCGCCACCTGGGGCGTTCCACAATGGTGGAAGCCGGTCGCGATCCTTCTCATGTTGCCGGCCTTTCTCCTGGCGGTGATGGGGTTGACCACCCCGAACCCGACCGCCGTCGGCAT
The DNA here is from genome assembly GCA_963784075.1 of uncultured Alphaproteobacteria bacterium. Taxonomy (GTDB): domain Bacteria; phylum Pseudomonadota; class Alphaproteobacteria; order Rhizobiales; family Beijerinckiaceae; genus Methylocapsa. The sequence goes on from CAWAQW010000043.1 coordinate 88,701, forward strand.
GGAAGGGCTTGCGGCGCACGCGCCCGAGGGCATCGTACGGGTGACGCGCCATCCCCTCCTGACCGGCATCGGATCATGGGCGCTGATTCATCTCATTGCCAATGGCGATGCCGCCTCGTTCCTCTTTTTCGGTTCGTTCGCCGTCACCGCGCTCGCCGGAACCGTGTCGATCGACAGAAAGCGCCGCCGCGCGCTCGGCCCGGCCTGGCAGTCCTTTGCGGCACAAACCTCGATCCTCCCTTTCGCGGCCATTGCCGCGGGCCGCACCCGCTTCAAGCGCGGCGAGATCGCGGCGTGGCGATGGGCGATTGCTCTTATCGTCTATGCCCTGATCTTGGGTGGCCATTCGCATATCTTTGGCGTGTCGCCGTTTCCGGCCTGAGGAGCCCATTGAGGTCAGTGTGGCAGCTCTCCGCGCCATAAGCCGAATGCGGAGAGCGATCTCGTCGATGCTGCGATGAAATGCGCAGCAGGCTGCGCACTCCACCTGCAATCTCGCCTGAACAAATGCGAACGCGCCTTATTCCCCACCCATCGAGCAGACAACTTTATTGTTGGCCACGATGACGCTGCCGAAGTGAGCATAGTGGATCATTCTGTTCCACCCGCTCTTAGCCCACATTCGCCGGATGACGCAATAATTTGCAGCGTCGATGCCGCAATTCAGCTAACATAATCAGCATGTTATTTCGGATCGAATGAGGCCGTCATGGCGAACCCGGCGGGTGAATCGAATGATGGCGCTCTCAGGCTCGATTTCGACCGCCGATTGATGCTTCAGTTTCGCGGATCGGTGGTCACCTCCGACGCAGGATTGCTCGCCTATCGCGAACTCGACGACGCGCTCGGATTGTCGACGATGGCGGGCGAGATGCTCGCTGACGCCCGCACCGGCAAGAATGGTCGGCATGCACTCGTCGGGATGTTGCGGCAATCCGTATTTGGGCGACTTGCCGGATATGAAGATGTGAACGACGCCGAGCGCCTGCGCCATGATCCGGCGATGCGTTGGATTGTCGGCGGCAAAGCGGCCTCGGGATGCGCGGCATCGGCAAGCCAGATGGGGCGTTTTGAGACGCACTGGCTGGCGACGGAAAAGAACCTATCCGCTCTCGCCGATCTTTCCGGCCAATGGATCGACCGCGTGCATGACCGCCGTCCGCCGAGAGGTATCTTGCTCGACATGGATTCGAGCGTGAGCCCCACGCACGGCGAACAAGAGAACAGCGTCTGGAACGGTCATTACGCCTGCACCTGCTATCATCCGTTGTTCCTGTTCAACCAGTTCGGCGATCTGGAACGCTGCGCCCTACGCCCCGGCAATGTTCATAGCGCAGATGGCTGGGATGAGGTGCTGAAGCCCGTCGTGGCGCGGTATCGTGGCAAGGTCTCGCGCATTTATTTTCGCGCTGACGCCGGCTTCGCAAACCCCGAAGTCTACGAGTTTCTGGAGGCCGAGGGGATCAAATACGCCATTCGGCTTCCGGCGAACCGGGTCTTGCAGGACAGGATCGGCTATCTGCTCAAACGGCCAGTCGGCCGCCCGTCCAATGATGTGCGCCGATCATATGCGAGCTTCACCTATCAGGCCGGAAGCTGGACGAAGCCGCGCCGCGTCGTTGCCAAGGTCGAATGGCATCCGGGCGAACTCTATCCGCGCGTTGGATTCATCGTCACCAACATGGTGCGCCGCGCCGAGAATATCGTCGCCTTCTACAACAAGCGCGGGACATGCGAGCAATGTTGGTGTGGACGGCCCCCGACGGCATCGATTGTGCCAGAATGAGGTCGTTGCAGATCTCAGACAATGGAGACCGTCCGTGGAACGGGTTAGCCGAATTGGCATGGACACGTCGAAGCATTTTTTCCAGCTTCATGGAGTGAACGCCGCCGAGAAGGTGGTTTTGCGGAAGAAAGTTACGCCGCAAGGATATGGTGGCGTTCTTCAAGGCGCTTGCGCCGACGGTGATCGGAATTGAAGCTTGCGGCGCAGCCCACTATTTGGCACGGCTTTTGGGGCCGTTCGGCCACGAGGTGAGGCTAATAGCGCCCCAGTTGGTCAAGCCGTATGTGAAGCGGGGCAAGAATGATGGCGCCGACGCCGAGGCGCTTTGCGAGGCGATAAGTCGGCCGACAATGCGTTTCGTGCCGGTAAAGACAACTGAGCAGCAGGCAGCCCTGATGATGGTCGGGTTGCGTGATCGGCTGATCCGCAATCGATCGATCCAAGACACGAGGCATTCCGCTTGATCCATCGGCCGCCGAAGGTCGCAGCAGTGATTGGAACTTGTGTCGCGGAAACCATCTTGGCCAGCGTTCATGTGCGAGCGCGACAACAGGCCGGACATATGGACGCAAGCGATCTGACCAGAGCACTGCCCAACCCCCTTGCGAGGAGCGGGCCGTCCACGTATGGATCAAGGAGGGCAAGGGCGCGATCAAGTGGACACGGCTCTCATGTCGGTCGTTCGCCGCCAACGCAGTTCGGCTTCAACTTCATGCGCTGGCCTACAATCTCGGTAATTTTCTGCGCACGCTGGCGACGCCGGAGCCGATCAAGATCCTATGGGGAGGTGGATAGCGACCGGCGCTCTGGCAGAGTGAGGTTGCGACCACCCACTCTGGAGACGACCATGCAAACCGTAGCTGACCGATCCGAAGCACCGAACGCTATCCGTAATGATCTTGGCGCGATATTCATCTCGTTGGAACTCAGTCGTTCAACCTGGCTGATCACGTCGCTGTCACCAGACGGCGGAGAGAAGATGTCGAAGCACAGCGTGCCTGCCGGGGACATCTACGCGCTGTTGGCGCGCTTTTCGGAGTTCAAGCAGAAGGCGTTTGCGCGGACTGGAAAATCGTTCCCGATCATCGTCATTCAGGAAGCGGGGTTGGACGGCTTCTGGATTCACCGTGTGTTGCAGAATGAAGGGATCGAAAGCCACGTCGTCGATCCGGCCTCGATCGCGACCTCACGTCGGCGCCGGCGGCCGAAGACTGACAGGATCGACGGCGAGGCGCTGCTTCGCACGCTGCTGGCGTATAAGCGCGGCGAGCCTCGGGTGTGCGCGATGGTCAAAGCGCCAACACCCGAGGAAGAGGACCGCCGCCGACTTTGTCGCGAGCGCAAGATCCTGATCGCCGAGCGGGTCAAGCACGTCAATCGCATCAAAGGATTGCTGTTCTGCCAGGGTGTATCCGGCTACAAGCCGCTACGCCGCGATCGACGGCAACGGCTCGACGAGTTGAGGACGGGCGATGGCCGTCTCTTGCCAAAGCATCTCAAGGCTCAGATCGGCCGGGAACTCGCTCGACTCGAACAGCTACTTGAACAGATCAAGGCGGTGGAGGCCGAGCGCGACGCGCTGTTCGCTGCGGCGAAAGCCGCGGCGCCAGCGCCGGGGCCGCCGGCGATGTTGCTCAACATCAAGGGTATCGGGCCAGAGTTCGCCGCCGTCCTCTGGTCGGAAGGGCTGTTCCGACACTTCGACAATCGACGCCAGGTCGCTTCTTACGCGGGCCTAGCTCCGACCCCTTGGCAAAGTGGATCGGTCGATCGCGAACAGGGCGTGTCTAAAGCAGGAAATCCGCGATTGCGGACAACACTCATCCAACTCGCCTGGCTATGGCTGCGCAATCAGCCGCAATCGGCGCTGGCTCTGTGGTTCAAGGACCGGGTCAGCCGCAATGGCGGCCGTCTTAAGAAAACGAGCATCGTGGCGCTAGCGCGGAAGCTGCTCGTGGCGCTGTGGAAATATGTGACTGCCGGCGTCGTCATCGAAGGCGCCATTGTGAAGAGCGCCTGAAAGGCGATCGGAAGAGATTGAAGCAATCTACCGGGACTCGATCAGTCTCGGCGGATCCGGGTGGACGAACCAAACCAATCCGTGGCCTGAAAAGCCGTTATCAAGAATGGTCTCGTCCTCCTGAGCCTCGCCCGCCGCAAGCGGGATATTGGTGCAGTCGCTTCGCGCGGCGACCGAATGTGAGGTTGATCTGGTGCGGAAACGACTAGATCATGGAAACGGGCTCAGACCGTGGAAACGGGCTCAGACCGTGGATACCGAAACAGCGACCGGAGTTTCACTTATGCGCGACTGAATCTCACCCCTTGACCTGGACCTCCCCATGTGAGGATTGGTCGCTGACGAGTCTGAAGGAAAAGCTGATCAAGATCGGCGCGAAGATCGTGAGCCATGGCCGCTATGTCGCGTTTCAGATGGCCGAAATCGCCATTCCCAAAAATCTCTTCGCCGACATCCTACGAATGATCGCCGAACTTCGACCGCCGCTCGATCCAGCGCCTACGTGAAATGTTCGGTCGTCATGCGTTCGAGCCAAACTCACGGGAGAGATGCATCTTGATCACAATCAATTCGACAATTTTCGTCACGCTGTGGAACGTTATGGACCGCAGAGGGTTTAACTGCAGAGGTGGCGGTGGCGGAGAGCGCCAAAACGGCCAAGCAGAGCCGATTTGACGGTCCAATCCCATGTCATCTGGGAAATATCGGCTTGGACGGGTCACCACCTTTGGCTCACAGTCCGTCGGGTCGGAACCGCCGACCTGCACAGAGCCGGACACGATGTAATCACTCGGGCATATTCCACCGCCTTGGTTGCCCTTCGTGGTGCTCTCGGTAACAGCGCCATAATAGCCGCCGAGCGGCGTGTTGTTTTGCACGCAGGTGGCAGTCACTTTACCAACCGGTGCACTCCCCCTGAATTCCGACGCGAAGTGCAACACCCCAGCACTTTGAGCCTACTCGATTTTTCCTTTCCTCGGAGCCGCCTTCGCATCTCGAAATGCGGCGGAAAGGGAAGGAAAATCCGATCTTTCCTTGGTGAGCCCGAGCGCCCCAAGGTGTTGCACTTCACGTCAAAATCCACTCCCGGAGTATTCAAGAGGATTGGCGACGCCCGTCGAACCGATGTAGACTTGGTCGTCGTCAGGATTTTGAGCTCTTCCAGTTTGCGATCCTAAAAGTGCTATAGCAAATATCGAATAGACAACCGCCTTCTTTAGCATGACTTCCTCATTATTTATTTTAGTCAAGTATTATCAAATGGGCTCTGTTGCATTGGCGAGCCCGGGGCGCATTGTGTTCCGATGCTCCCGCCGCTTCAAGCGGCAAGACGGAAAAGGCGGTTTATGAAACGCACCTCGCCCATCGTTCCTGCTTCAAGCATGAGACATTGCCCCTTGCGGATCATCCGCATCACCTCGAAGATTATTTGAAACCTCGCGCGGGATTGATCAGCCGCCGCCATAATGGAGAGAGCTCCGCGATGAGCGCCAAACCGTTGCGGTTCTCGTCGATCCAGAGCTATTATAAAACCGTGGTTTTTCACCGGATTTGCCACGCCGGGCTGCTTTCGCCTGGAGCATCGTCTCAGATGCCCTGGATCATCCCAAATGTCTCACATTTTCATTTCCTACGTGCGCGAAGATCAAGTGCTGGTCGATAAATTGGTGTCAGACCTTAAGGCAAAAGGCGCTTTGATTTGGCTGGACCCGGAATCCATTAAGCCCGGCGAGTTGTGGCAAGAGGCGCTCAAAGAAGCGATCCAAGCAAGGGAACTTTTTCATCGCCTGCTTTTCGCAAAGTTCGGTACAGAAGACGAAAACCGTTATGAATGAAGAGCTTCGTATCGCCATCGGCGAGCTCCGAAAACTGCCCTACGGCGCGATTTGGTTCATTCCCGTCCTTAAATCATTGCGCTGTGCCAACCTGGCGAATTGATTCGAACACGACCTTTCAAGATATCCAATGGGTCTCGCTCGCCGATGATTGGAACGAGGGCGTGATGCCATCGCCACACTCACGCTCGATCTCGAAAAAAAAAGTTAGAGAAGAAATAGATCAGAAGGCAAAGGCCGTCATGGACGCCGAAAGAAATCTATTGCGCCAGAAGGTTGAGGAAAGTCATCAGTTCTTGAGTTTTGACCTCAACGCGAAAGAGTTTCCCGCTAGAGTTGAGGCGAATTTCAATGAACTATGCCAATTCAATCAGGGTGTACGAGGAGAGAGTGGGTGGATTCTGACGCGAAGTGCAACAATTGGGGCGCTCGGGCTCACCAAGGAAAGATCGGATTTTCCTTCCCTTTCCGCCGCCTTCCGCTGCATTTCGAGATGCGAAGGCGGCTCCGAGGAAAGGAAAAATCGAGTAGGCTCAAAGTGCTGGGGTGTTGCGCTTCGCGTCGGAATTCAGGGTGGACGTTGCCCGGGGCATTTATAGCAAATCAGCCGAAGATTACGTGAATAGATTTGGCGAAGAATATTCGCTGCTTTCCGATTTATATAAAGCATTTGAAGCAGAAAAGAAGTCCCCGGAATTTGACGTCGATCAAAAAGTCAAGGATCTAAGCACGTCAGAGTTCTGGTTTAAAATATTGGCTTTATTGTTTGTCTGCCTCGTAGTGCTTCTACTATTTTCAATTGAATATATTGTAACAAGCGTAAAACATTATTTCTTCAATTAGATGCTATTGTGATCCTTCGAGCGGCGGCTTTTCAGTTCCCATGAGGCCGCGCCGTGATCAGCCCAAAAGAACGCAAGACCCGCCATTGCCGCCCGCCCTTTGGCCGCGGGCCGCACCCGGACCACGCGAAGTCCGCGCCGCGCCGCATTGGAGCCGCCTTCTGTCCGCGGGGCCGCCAGCGCCTGTTATTGCGGCACTTGCGCCGCTTGCCGCAAATCCATAGATGGAGATCGCGTATCGGACCTTTCCTTCCCTTCCCTTGCCCGCACCGCGCGGCGGCGGGCGACTTTTGAGAGTTTACATGGCCTACCATTCGCCTGGTGCCGACACCTGGCATGCAACCACCATCATCATGGTCAAGAAGGGCGGCCGCACGGTGATCGGCGGCGATGGCCAGGTCTCGATCGGCCAGACCATCGTCAAGGGCAACGCAAAAAAAGTGCGCAGGCTCGCCAAGGGCGAGGTGATTGGCGGCTTCGCGGGCGCCACCGCCGATGCCTTCACGCTGTTCGAGCGGCTGGAGTCGAAGCTCGAACAATATCCGGGCCAGCTGATGCGCGCCTGCGTAGAGCTCGCCAAGGATTGGCGCGCCGACCGCTATTTGCGCAGGCTCGAGGCGATGATGCTGGTCGCCGACGCCGAGGCGGCGCTCGTTTTGACCGGCACGGGCGACGTGCTTGAGCCGGAGTCCGCGGGCGAAGGCAGCGTCATGGGGATCGGTTCGGGCGGCAATTATGCGCTCGCCGCGGGGCGCGCCCTGCTTGCGACCGATCTCGACGCCGAGGTGATTGCCCGCCGCGCGCTGGAAATCGCCGCCGGTATTTGCGTTTACACCAACAGCAATTTCGTGCTCGAATTGATCGTCTCGAAATAGCCGCGCGGCAACAGGAAAGCTTTTCGCCATGACCGATTTTTCTCCGCGTGAAATTGTGTCCGAGCTTGACCGTTTCATCGTCGGGCAAAAAGATGCCAAGCGCGCCGTCGCGATCGCGCTGCGCAACCGCTGGCGCCGCCTGCGCCTCGAAGGCTCGATGCGCGAAGAGGTGCTGCCAAAGAACATTTTGATGATCGGGCCGACCGGCTGCGGCAAGACCGAGATTTCGCGCCGCTTGGCGAAGCTCGCCAACGCGCCTTTTCTCAAAGTCGAGGCGACGAAATTCACTGAGGTCGGCTATGTCGGCCGGGATGTCGAGCAGATCATCCGCGATCTCGTCGAGACCGCGATCAGCATGGCCAAGGAAGAAAAGCGCAAGGCGGTTGCCGCGCGCGCCCAGCTCGCGGCGGAAGAGCGCGTCTTGGATGCGCTCGTCGGCACCACGGCCTCGGCGTCGACGCGCGACACATTTCGCAAGAAACTGCGCAGTGGCGACCTCGACGAGAAGGAGATCGAGATCGAGATCGCCCAGGCGGCATCGGCGATGCCGATGTTCGAATTGCCCAACATGCCGGGCTCGGCGATCGGCGCGATCTCCATCGGCGATATTTTCGGCAAGTCGCTCGGGGGGCGCGCGAAGCCGCGGCGCACCTTGGTCAAGGACGCCTATGCGCCCTTGATCCTCGAGGAAAGCGACAAAATGATCGATCAGGATCAGATTGTTCAGGAGGCGATCCGCGAGGTCGAAAACAATGGGATCGTGTTTCTCGACGAGATCGACAAGATTTGCGCGCGCGAGGGGCGCGGCAGCGGCGATGTCTCGCGCGAGGGCGTCCAGCGCGACCTTCTGCCCTTGATCGAGGGCACAACGGTCGCGACCAAGCATGGCGCGGTGAAGACCGATCACATTTTGTTCATCGCGTCGGGCGCCTTCCATGTGTCGAAGCCCTCCGATCTCTTGCCCGAATTGCAAGGGCGGCTGCCGATCCGCGTCGAGCTGTCGCCTTTGAACGAGGATGATTTCCGCCGCATCCTCACCGAAACCGAGGCGAGCCTCATCAAGCAATATGAAGCGCTTCTGCGCACCGAAGGTGTCGAGCTTGTCTTTACGCCGGACGCGATCAATGCGGTGGCGAAGATCGCGGTGCAGGTCAATTCCTCTGTCGAAAATATTGGCGCGCGGCGTTTGCAGACGGTGATGGAACGGGTCCTTGACGATGTGAGCTTTACCGCGTCCGACCGGTTCGGCGAGCGGATCACGATCGACGCGGCTTTTGTCGAGAGGAACATCGGCGATCTCGCCAGAAACGCCGATTTGAGCCGGTTCATTCTTTGAGCTTGTTGGCGAGCCTCGCATAGGCTTATATGCCGCGCTTTTTCTGGCGAGGAGCGATGTATTTTGCGCGAGAAACTGTGATCGTCGGGAGGCCGCCAGGCATGGCAAAATTCGTTGAACGTGTTTTCTCTGGCGTGCAGCCGACGGGCAATCTGCATCTTGGAAATTATCTTGGCGCGATCACGAAATTCGTCGAGCTGCAGAAGACCCATGATTGCCTTTATTGCGTCGTCGATCTGCATGCGATCACGCTGCCGCAAAAGCCGGAGGAACTGAAGGCAAGCATTCGGGAAGTCACCGCCGCCTTCATCGCCTGCGGAATCGATCCCAAAACACATATTGTCTTCAATCAGAGCCAGGTCACGGAACATGCCGAGCTCGCCTGGGTGTTCAATTGCGTGGCCCGCATCGGCTGGCTCAATCGCATGACTCAGTTCAAGGAAAAGGCCGGCAAGGACCGTGAGAACGCCTCTGTCGGGCTTTATGCCTATCCTTGCCTGATGGCCGCCGATATTCTCGTTTATCGCGCGACTCACGTTCCGGTTGGCGAGGATCAGAAACAGCATCTCGAACTCGCCCGCGACATCGCCCAAAAATTCAATCTCGATTTTGCCGCCTCGATCGCGGCGCAGGGGTATGGCGATGCTTTCTTCCCTTTGCCGGAGCCGCTCATTCAGGGGCCCGCAACCCGCGTCATGAGTTTGCGCGATGGCTCCAAGAAAATGTCGAAGTCCGACCCTTCCGATTATTCGCGGATCAATTTGGCCGACGAAGCGGAGGTGATCATGCAAAAGGTCCGCAAGGCGAAGACCGATCCGGACGCGCTTCCTTCCGAAATCGAAGGCCTCAAGCACCGCCCGGAAGCCGACAATCTCACCGGCATCTATGCCGCGCTCAACGGCGAGACGAAGCAGGATGTGTTGCGGGTTTTCGGGGGCGGCAATTTCTCGACCTTCAAATCGGCGCTCGTCGATCTTGCGGTGGCAAAACTCGGGCCGATTGGCGCCGAGATGAAACGTCTCAAGGCCGACCCCGCCTATATCGACCAGGTTCTCGTCGATGGTGCCGGCCGCGCCCGAGCGATCGCTTCGAAGAATATGGCGATGGTGAAGGATATTTTGGGTTTTGTGCGCTAGGGCATGATCCGTGAGGCGGGCAGCGGCGTTATCATGGCAACGCTTGGCGCCGGTTGCAGGCGCTTCAGCGCCGAGATGGACGCCGCTTGGTCACCGGCCCGAAAGGAACGCCCGCATGACACGCACGCTTGGAAAAAACGGTCCGGCCGTCTCTTCGATCGGCCTTGGCACGATGGGCATGTCGGATCTTTATGGACCGGCCGACCGCGCGGAAAGCATCGCCACCATCCATGCCGCGCTCGATGCCGGCGTCACTTTGATCGACACCGGCGACTTCTATGGCAGCGGCCACAACGAGCTTCTGATCCGCGAGGCCCTGGCGGGCCGCAGGCGCGAGAGCGTTGTGATCAGCGTCAAATTCGGCGCGCTGCGTGATCCGGGTGGCGCTGGGTGGGTATTGATACAAGCCCGGCGCATATCAAGAACGATCTCGCGCAAAGCCTGCAGCGGCTCGGTACGGATTATATCGACATTTATCGTCCGGCGCGGCTCGATCCAAAAGTGCCGATCGAGGAGACCATCGGCGCCATGGCCGAGATGGTCAAGGCCGGATACATCCGCCACATCGGACTCTCCGAAGTGTCGGCGGAGACACTCCGCCGGGCGCATGCCGTCCATCCCATCTGCGATCTACAAATCGAATATTCACTGATCTCGCGGGGTATCGAGACCAGCATTCTTCCAGCCCTTCGCGAACTGGGAATCGGGCTCACAGCCTATGGCGTGCTGTCGCGCGGCCTCATCAGCGGCCATTGGAGCAAGGCCCGCGCGGGCGAGCAAGATTTTCGCGCCATCAGCCCGCGGTTTCAGGGCGAGAACCTCGACAAGAATCTCACCCTTGTCGAAAAGCTCCGGGATCTTGCCCGCGCGAAAAATATCACCGTGGCGCAACTCGCCATCGCCTGGGTCCTCGCGCAGGGCGATGATATCGTGCCGCTGGTGGGCGCGCGCACGCGGGAGCGGCTCACCGAGGCGCTCGGTGCGCTCGCAGTCACACTCAGCCCCGGGGATTTGGCGGAGATCGCGCGGGCCGTCCCCGCGATGCGGCGGCGGGCGAGCGCTACGACGCCCATCAGATGCGTATCCTCGACAGCGAAAAGCCGTCTCAGTAGAGCCCGGGAATGAGTCTTGCGGTGCGGGCGCGGTAGGCATCATATTCAGCGCCGAAATGGGCGCGAAGCAGCGCCTCTTCCGCGCGGATCCGGGCGAGGATCACCGGAACCGTCAGCACCATGAGAAGCCCCCCGATCATCGAGCGGAACGCGAGCCCCCATCCGAGCGAAACGATGAGCAAACCGAGATAGCTCGGATGCCGGATGGTGCTGTAGATCCCGCCCGTCACCAATCTATGCCCCGGCTGGATGGCCACGAGCCCGGAAAATCTCCAGCCGAGCACAAAGACCGGCCAGAGGCGCAACACGCCGCCGGCCGTGTAGAGCGCAAGCCCAAGCCAGCGGATGGCTTCACCATCGAGGGTCCAGAAATCCAGCCGGTCGGTGTAGGCGGGCAGATAGGCGCTGGCAAAACCAATCAGCGCCAGGGGCGCGAAGATCCAGCGATTGCCGCGGTCCTCGCGCTCGCCGGGGCTGAGATTGCCGCCGCTGAACAGCGCCGCGCCGCTGAGCCCAATCGTCACAAGCGCAAGACCGGTGAGCGCCGGGTGGGCGAAGAAGGCGGCGAACCCCCCCGCGCCCGCTATCGCGAAACCAAGATAGGCAAAGGTCGCGGCCAGCGTGAAAAGAATCACTCTGAGCGTTGGGGTCACCACGGGTCCGCCCTATGTCAATCTTCTTTCTGATTACGCGGTTGCGTCAGCTTGAGTTTCCGCTTAGAACAAATACGGAACATTATGATTTGTAAAGGCATTGCCGATGGCGCGCAACAAAGTTCAATTCCAGAAAGGCCTCAGCGAGGCCGAATTCGATGAATTATACGGGACCGAGGAACGGTGTCACGCAGAGTTGGCGCGCTTGCGCTGCCCGAAGGCTTCGAATGTCCCGATTGTGGTGTCCAAGGCCATTGCGTGGTCAAGCGCGGCGCGCGCCTGCTATTCCAATGCAACGCCTGCCGCAAGCAGACCTCGGTGAAGGCGGGGACTATTTTCGCATCCAGCAAGCTGCCGCTGCGGCTCTGGTTCAAAGCCATGTATCTGGTGACCCAATCGAAGAAGGGAATCTCCAGCATCGAGTTGGGGCGTCGGCTCGGCGTCACGCAGACGACCGCCTGGACGATGAAACACAAGCTCGCTCAGGTCATGATCGAGCGAAACGGCGCCAAGCGTCTCAATGGCAACGTGCAAATGGACGACGCCTATATCGGTGGCGAGCGCTCCGGCAAACACGGGCGCGGTGCGGCGGGTAAAACCCCCTTCGTCGCCGCCGTTGCAACAACCGAGGACGGCAAGCCAGATCAGATCATTCTTCGCCGCGTCATCGGCTTCCGAAAGGTGGCGATTGGCAAACTCACGAGCACGGCGCTTACTGGCGGCGCCAACGTCATCACCGATGCGCTCGCGTGTTTCACCGCCGTCGCAACGGCTGGATGCACGCACACTCAAATTCAAACTGGCAGCGGCGCGCAGGCCGCCAAAAAGCCGGCCTTCAAATGGGTCAACACCGTCCTTGGAAACATCAAGTCGGCTTTGGTCGGAACCTACAGGGCCGTGCACTCAAAACACGTGCCGCGATATCTCGCCGAGTTCGAATATCGGTTCAACCGCAGATACCGCCTCGAAACAATGATACCGCGTCTCGCATACGTCGCTCTGAGGACCGCGCCTATGCCATATTCACTCCTAAAGCTGGCTGACGTTTATGCGTAATCAGGATCTTCTTTAGGCTTTTCCCTCCAAGCCTTCGAGATCGGCGATCATCGTTTCGATCATCTTGAGGCCAATCTGCCAGAAGGCGGGATCGCGCGCGTCGAGCCCGAACGGCGCGAGCAATTCGGAATGATGCTTGGTGCCGCCCGCCGAAAGCATGGCGAGATAGCGTTCGGCAAAGCCTTCCCGCGCGCCCTGATAGACGCCATAGAGCGAATTGACGAGACAATCGCCAAACGCATAGGCGTAGACATAAAAGGGCGAATGGATGAAATGCGGAATATAGGCCCAATAGGTCTCGTAATCGGTGCCGAGCTCGATCGCGGGCCCGAGGCTTTCGCTCTGCTCGCTCATCCATAGATCGCAGATTTGATCCGCCGTCAGCTCGCCCTTGCGCCGTTCGAGATGCAGCTTGCGCTCGAACGAATAAAAAGCGATCTGCCGCACCACCGTGTTCAGCATGTCCTCGACCTTGGCGGCGAGCATGGCGCGGCGCTGCGCAATATTCGTCGTGCGCAAAAGCAGGGCGCGGAAGGTTAGCATTTCGCCAAAGACCGAAGCGGTCTCGGCCAGGGTCAGCGGCGTCGGTGCCATCAGCGCGCCATTCGGGCCGGCCAAGACCTGGTGGACGCCGTGGCCGAGCTCATGCGCGAGCGTCATCACATCGCGCGGCTTGCCTTGATAATTCAACAGCACATAAGGATGCGCGGAGGGCACGGTCGGATGCGCGAAGGCGCCCGGCTGCTTGCCGGGCCTCACCGGCGCGTCGATCCAGCGCTCGTCGAAAAAGCGCTTGGCGATTCCCGCCATGTCGGGCGAGAAATGATCATAGGCATCAAGCACGATGTCGCGCGCCTCGCCCCAGGCATAGACCTTGGGCGCGACATGCGGCAGCGGCGCGTTGCGGTCCCAATGCTTTAACGCGGGCTTGCCGAACCATTTGGCCTTGAGCCTATAATAGCGGTGCGAGAGGCGCGGATAGGCGCCGCGCACGGCGGCGACCAGCGCATCGACAACCTCGCGCTCGACCCGGTTGGCGAGATGCCGCGCGTCCGCGACGTCCCGAAAGCCGCGCCAGCGGTCAGAGATCTCCTTGTCCTTTGCCAGTGTGTTGGAGATGAGGGCGAAGGTCCGCAGATTGTCCTTCAAGCCCGCGCCAAATGCGATCGCCGCCTTTTCGCGGGTCTTTTCGCTCGGATCCTGCATGAGATTGAGAACGGGCTCGATCGCGAGCGCCTCGCCATCGACGGTAAAGCGTAGGCTCGCGATTGTCTCGTCGAACAGCCGGTTCCAGGCGCCGAAACCGGTGATCGATTTTTCATGGAACAATTGTTCGAGCTTGTCGTCGAGCTGGTAGGGCTTGCCTTTGCGGATGTCTTCGAGCCAGGGCCGATAATGCTTGAGCGGGCCCGCCGCCAGCTTGGCGGCGAGATCATCGTCGAGCCGGTTCAGTTCGAGTTCGAAGAACAGAAGATCGGACGAGGCGCTGGTGATTTTTTCCTGGGTGTCGCCATAAAATTTCATCCGCGCCGGATTTGTCGTATCGCCGGAATAGACGAGCCCGGCATAGGACATGATGCGCCCCAAAAGCTCTTCCAGCGCCTCGTAGCGTTTGATCGCCTCGAGCAGCCCGGAGCCGGAGTTTTTCTTGGCCAGCGCTTCGATCTTGCCCTTATAGGCCGCATGAAAGCTTTTGCAGTCGGACTCGGCCTTGGCGACGTCATCCGCGAAGGCGCGCGACTCCATGGAGGGATAAAGGTCTTCGAGGTTCCACTCGGGCAGATCGCCGACCGCGGGCGCGGGTTTGAGTTTTGCGCTCGTCTTCGGCTTGGCGCGAAAAAGGCTGAGGGATTTGCTGGTGGTCTTGCGCGGCATGGAATTATCCTATGTGGGCTCGCTGTGTGTTCCGACTCTCAATTAGCGACCAATAACTCATGCAGCCTCGACTTTGTCCAGAGCCGCGCGGGCGCGGCTGATTTTTTCGAGGATAGCCTCTCCTTTGAATTGAGTGCGTTTCCCTCGGGCGAAAGTGGTTTTCCCTCGGCGTATCTTTTCAAGCAACTTGTGTGGACGCAGAGACACGGCTACGGAATTGGGGCCACGAATAGGACCGAAAAGGCCCGAGCTATTGGTCGAGGTATGTGCGTGAACGAAGCTCGCCGAACAAGAACCCTTCACAAGCTATCCGCCCGCACGCTCGCGTCAATCACGCGGCCGGGCCGACATTCGGACGGCGGCGGGCTCTACCTCGCGATCTCCAAGGACGGCCGGCGACGCTGGGTCTTTATGTGGACCCGCGCGGGCAAGCAGCGCGAAGCCGGGCTCGGATCGCCCCTTTTCGTCTCGCTCGCCGAGGCACGCGCCAAGGCCGTAGAGTACCGCCGCGCGGTCGAGCGCGGTGAAGATCCCATAGCCGCGAAAAGGGCCGCAAGGACGGCCGCCGCTCGCCGGCAAACCTTCGGCGAGGTCGCGGTCGCGCTCATCAAGACAAAGATCCACGAATGGCGGAATCCGAAGAGCGAAGAGCAATGGCGCCGGACCTTGCTCGGGCCGGCCTGCGCGCCGCTTCGGGATCGCGCCATCGACGAGATCGAGGTCCGCGACGTGCTCGCCGCGCTCGGTTCGATCTGGACCAAGACGCCGGTGACGGCGGCGCGCGTGCGCGGCCGCATCGAGGCGGTTTTCGATTTCGCGACGGGCCTCGGGCTCAGGCCTGCCGGGCCGAACCCCGCCGCCTGGAAGGGCAATTTGCAGGCACTCTTGCCGCGCCGGAAGCGGGTGGCGCGTGCTCATCACCCGGCGCTTCCCTATGCTGAAGTTCCAGCTTGGTTCGCCGAGATCCGGCGAGCGCCGAGGATGGCAACGCGGTGCCTCGAATTCATCTGTCTGACCGCCTGCCGGGCCGGCGAGGCGACGGGCGCGACATGGGACGAAATCGACCTCGATGCGCGGGTCTGGGGAATCCCGCCGCACCGGATGAAAAGTGGCAAGGGCCATCGCGTCCCCCTCGCCGACGAGGCCGTCGAGATCCTGAAGTGGGCCGCCGCTGCCGAGCGATGCCTCGACGACGAGGGTCTGGTCTTCTCCGGGCGCCTCGCTGGCCGGCCGCTGACCGGGCTCGGGCGCTTCATGCCGGCGGGTTCGACCGTGCATGGTCTCAGGAGCAGCTTTCGGGACTGGACGGGCAATGAGACGCATTACCCCCGCGAGCTTGCCGAGCAGGCTTTAAGCCACGTCGCGGGCGACAGCGTCGAGCTTGCTTATAGAAGATCCGACGCGCTCGAACGGCGCCGCACCTTGATGCAGGCATGGGCGACCTTTTGCGCAGGCCGATCGATTTCTTAACCGATTCACAACGTTGTTTCACCGCGGCGGGCACAAAACATAGTAGGTTCGAAATCATCCCTTGAACCTACTACGGACGATTACGATGCCGCTGTTGAACAAACATGCGGCGGACGATTTCCCCGTTCGCCTCATCACGATCCCCCAATACTGCCGCGCTTATCATACCGGCCGCACGCGTACATACGAGCTTATTCGAAGTGGTAGGCTCCAGACGATCAATAATGGCAATCGCCGATTGATCACGGTCGATTCCGCTGAGCGGCTCCTCGCCGAGGCCGCGGCGAATCCCGTGCCCCTGCCAGCGAAGGTTTGACCCCCATGCAATATCGTGACTTCGACGCGATCCCCCGCGGGCGGTATGGCGCGAACTATGCGGACCCGCCCTGGTATCATAAATGCTGGGGCGCCAAGGGCACCGGCCGCGGGGCTTTCTCCCATTATAATGTGATGCAGGACGAGGACCTCCTCGCCATGCCTGTCCACGAGATCGCGGCTAAAGACTGCTTGCTTTATCTCTGGGTCCCGTTGCCAGCGCGCATGCTGGGAATGGAAGTGCTGAAGGCCTGGGGGTTCGAATACCGGACAGTCGGATTCACGTGGATCAAGCCCCTCAAGGGCAAGCCGAGCGCCAGCGTGGTCGCAAAGTGGGGAGCGTCCGCCGGCTTCCGGATCACCAACGGTGCCTATACGCGCGCCAACCCCGAGGAGTGCCTCATCGGCAGGCGGGGCAAGCCAAAGATCCGTATGGGGATGGTCGATGGCGTTGCATGAGCAAAGCGTTGGCGCGACGGACGAGTGGATGACTCCGCCGCATATCTTCCAAGCGCTCGGAGTCGAATTCGCGATGGACGTCGCCAGCCCCGGCCAGCACATGACGCCGTGGATTCCGGCGGGGGAATTCATCACAAGCGGGTCGCTATCTAGGCCATGGTCCGGATTCGTTTGGATGAATCCGCCGTTCGGTCCCCGCAACGGCCTGGTGCCATGGCTCGAAAAATTCACGCAGCATGCGTGCGGCATTTGCCTCGTGCCGGATCGAACCTCGGCGCCATGGTGGCAAACATTCATGCCCTACATGGACGCCGTCCTTTTTGTTTCGCCGAAAATCAAGTTCCTCGATGTGTCGGGAAGGCCAGGGCCGTCGCCAGCGCAGGGGACTTGCCTGGCAGCTATTGGCAAGCAGGGCCGTGAGGCTCTGCACCATGCAAGATCACTGGGACTCCTGATGGTCCCAGCGTAACGGGCAAGCGATGAGCCCGATGAATCATCGCATGAAGGAGAAGTGAAGATGACTAAATTCACCGTTGATTTCAAACTGCACTGCTTCATCCCGGTCGAGGTCGAAGCCGAGACACTGGAAGAAGCCGAACAGAAAGCCGAAGCCATCGCGATGAGAGTCTGGGACGATCTCGACAAGATTTGGGACGGCCGGGGCAAGCCTCACTGTGATGTCGGGTTCGACGAGCTTGAGCAGCTGCAGACGCTGACCGGCCACAGCGGCGACGAAGACATCACAGAAGCAGCGTGAGGCGCGGCGCGCCGGTCTTCGGGCCGGCGCAGCGGGCATCAGGCCCATGAGGAGATCAAAATGGCAGAGATCGTTTCTTTCCCAAACAAGCCAATAGTGGAAGGCAAGCCAGCGGAAGACGGCCCGCTGACAAAGTATACGATTGATTACAGGTTGGATTGCGTCATGGCGATTCACGTCGAGGCCCGCTCGGTCGAGGAAGCCGTGGAAGCCGCGGAGGAAATCGGGCTGGCGGTTTGGGACCAGCTGGAAGAAGTGAAAACAGACCCGCGCGCGTATGTTGGTTTTGATGACCTCCAGCACTTGAACAGCTGGTTGACTGGCGACTTCATCACAGAGACCGCGTGACGTGCATGGCGCGGGTCGGCAGGCCCGCGTCTTTTTTATGGAGTGAGGCCAATGGGAATCGGAATGCAATTTCAGATGGAAGCGATCGACGCCGGCATCGACGCTTATGAAAAATTCTACCAGGTTCATGGCCGGCCGTTTCGGGATGGCACCCAACCGGATCGCGACGAGATCCTCGATTATGCTCGCCAGGCCTTCAAAGCCAAGGGATGGCAAGAGGCGCTTTCAGGCAAGTACGATAATGAGCTGATATCGGCCATTATCGAGGCAGAGATTTATGATGAAAGCGATTAAGTTTTCACGGGAGCAGGAACAGGCGTTGATCCTCGTGCAACTGTGGCGGGCGGAATGGGCCGCCACGCACGAGCGTCAGATCTTTCGGCTCTTTGGTTATGCCGGCACCGGCAAGACAACGCTGATTCAGTACATTGCCGAGATGTGGGGCGGCAACGTTCTCTTCGCGACCTTCACCGGCAAGGTGGCCAGCGTCATGCGCAGCAAGGGATGCACCGGCGCCTGTACGATTTACAGCCTCATCATGAACTACGCCGGGAGCGGGATTACGCGTGGCCGGGACCTTGCGGGAGCTGATTGAAAAATTCAAATCCCGCGTGCCTATGCAGCTGCACGAGAAACGGCGGTTGGTTCATAGCATTTGGGATGAGGTTGGCGTGGGAGTCCCCGAGGATCAAAAGGTTCCGATCATCGCCAGAGTTCTCGAACTGTCGCTCGAAGAAACCAAAAAGTTTTTGCATGACGCAGAGCAACCCGTGTTTACGGGGAAGGAGGATAGCGCCGCGGAAAAGGCGGACCTTATTATTATTGATGAGGTCTCGATGGTCGGCAAGGATCTCGGCCAGCGCCTCATGGCCTTCGGCAAACCGATCCTTGTCGTCGGTGATCCCGCCCAATTGCAGCCGGTCGCGGACCATGGCGAGGACGTCGGGTTCTTCACGGACGCTGATCCCGACGTGATGCTCACAGAGATTAAGCGGCAGAAGAAAGACGATCCGATCATCCGGATGGCGACTCAGGCGCGGGAGTGGGGATACCTGGAATATGATGACTATGGGACAAGCCGGCTCATCGGCTCGCGCCGCTTCGAGAACAAGACCCTGCTTGAAACCGACCAGGTTCTCGTTTGGAAAAATTCCAAGCGCTTCGAACTCAATGCGACGATTCGCGAGCTGTTGGGACGGAAGAGCACCATGCCCGAGAAAGGCGACAAGCTCTGTTGTCTCGTCAACAATGCGGACCATGGATTCTATAACGGGACTCTGTGGATCGTCGAGAGCATCATGAAATATCATGAAGACAAGCAATTGATCGAGGCCATGTTGATCCCCGAAGAAAAGGGCGCTGGCACGGCCGAAGAAGTTCGGTCTCGATTCGCTGTCGTCGACGCACGAGTTTTCATGCCCGGCAATGGCGAGATCACTGAAAAGAAATATGCAAATTTCACCTATGGTTACGCCGTGACGGTCCACAAGTCTCAGGGCTCAGAGTGGAAGCGGGTCCTTGTGATTGATGACTGCGGGTTGAAACAGCAAGCGCGGAAGCCGTGGCTCTATACCGCCGTTACGCGTGCGAAAGAGCAGATCATAGTCGTCGTTTACTGAAGGAGTGAGAGAAGATGGATGAAGGAATTGAAAGGGTTTTCGCAATAGAAGTCGCAATAGACAAGGCAATCCAAAAGGGGTCGTCAAAGCAGGACGTCGTCGAGGCCTTGTTGGCTCTGATAGTCAAAGGAATCCTCGAAGGCTCAGATGATCCGAAGGGGCATGTGGCGCACATTGCCGGGTGCCTGGTGCATACCGTCGAGGAAATGATTGACGAAGACAGGGGCGCACGCCCGCTGCAGTGAAGGAGCGAATTGAATGGCATACAATGAGGAAGGATACGATGAGGAGGGATACACGGAAGCCCAAAGGAAAATCCTGAGGTTTGAGGCGCAGCTGGAATTTATTAGCGGCTATGCCAAAGGGTACGGGAAATTTCACCCCGCGCTTGTGCAGGTTTTTGATACTGCGGAATTTTGCAAGGATTGGTTCGAGGCTCATGACATCAAAGCAAGCGACATGGCAATCGTGCAAATGGCTGAGCTTGTGATGAGAACGAGGCAATACCTGGAAGAGAAGCCAGAGAGCGCCCGCTATGCAAAGGATTGAGGAAGGAAGGTTGGCTGGCGCCCGTGCGTGATTTGAGCTAGTCTTTGGAACCGCCGCCCTGAGGGGGAGCGGCGATTCCGAAGGTTTTTTCCGTGGCGGGAAAGACCCAAACCCCGAAAGGCCTGAGCTATGTCAAACATAGATGAAACCCCCAACTCCTGCAACCCCTCAGATCCCAACAGGAATCCCCGCGAAAATGTAGGTGAAGCCTCATCGAGGGGGGCACATTCACTTGGCGCCCGAGCCGTCACGGATGGCCATGGCGGCGGCGCCCGAAGCCAGCCCGCCGCCTTCGGCATGATGGCCGCGACCGGCGACATTGACATCAGCGAATGCTTCGACGCGGACGGCAACCAGCTCACCGACTATCACCGCAACCTTATCTATAATCTGCTCGAAAAGCAGCGCCGCCTCGCCGGCAAGCCAGATCCTTTCAGCGGGCGCCGGCCTGACATCGCCATCGCCTTCCTCGACCTCATCAGGCCAGGCGAGAAGCGCCGGATGCCCGGCCGCGTTCAGCGCAACTGGTCGATTCCGGAAACCGGCAACGGCTTCGGACCCTTCACATTCCAAATTGGTGGCCATCGCCCGCATATCGTGCACGGCGAGGTATACGAGACTTTCTGCTACGCGCCGACTTCCGCTGATATCTTCGTTTGCCCGAATCGCACCGATCTCATGGGCCGCTGCAATGGCAACGTGACGGATGTCTGCGCGCTATGGGTCGACCTCGACGGCGCGCCCATTGAGAACATCGAGCGTTTACGCATCAAGCCGCTCTGCATCGTCACGTCGAGCCCCGGCCGCTATCATGCCTATTGGCGGGTGACCGAGATTCAGCTCGATGAATTCTCATGGATCATGAAGCGGCTGGCCGTGCTGATGAACGGCGATAAGAACGTGTGCACGCTGGCGACCTCGATGCGCCTGCCGGGCACGGTTCATCGCAAGAAAGAACCGTTCCTCACAGACTTCAAGGTTGTCGATGCGCGATCGATTGATCGCGTCGATTTCATCGAGGCATTGAAAAAGGCTGAAAAGGTTTTTTCCATCACCCCGCCGCGCAGGAAGGCTGAAAGTTTCAATCGAGAGATTCCGGAGGATGAGGGGCCTGTCAATATGGACAAGGTCCGCAGCGCGCTGGAGTTCGTACCCAATACAGATTGGCCGCGCGATCAATGGCTTCTGATGACCATGATCCTGCACTCGATCGACGCCAAGGAAGAGTGGGAGAATTGGAGCGCGCAATCACGCAAGTGCGGGACGAAAGGAATCGCACAAGGCATTTGGCGGCGCATGCGCAAACGGGAGGCCGGCCCCAACATCGGCTTGCTGTATCATTGGGCGCGGAAGAACGGCTGGCAATGGATTGAGCACAGTGCGGCGCTCGATGCCCCTGTTGGATTCCGGACGACTGAGGGTTTGGTCATTAAAGGTGCAGAGCAGGGCCTCGATTATATGAATCGGCACTTTGCTTTCATTCGCAAAAACGGAATCATGGAAATCATCCATGACCCTGAATTTGAGCGGCTCCGCTATGATTTCATGACTCTTGATCAAACCAGAGAGCTCCTCGCCAACGTCTATGTTGAGGTCACGATTCAAACGGAGGAAGGCCCAAAGAAAATCACTAAGCCTATTTTTGATTTTTGGTTCTATTCGACAGTGCGGCGGCAATACACGCTCGGACTTGAGTTTCATCCATCAGCTGCCGTTGTCGAGATGTCAGTCGAACATCAGGAATGGTTGGAAGAACATAAATGCTTGCCCGCTGTTCATGAGTCGCGGGATGGTGTCCTCAATGTTTGGCTGGGGTTCGGCTATAAGGCGAGAAAGAAAGAGGGTGATGAGGAAGCCTTCGGTGCGGGTTGGATGAAACTTGCCGATCACATGTTTCACAATCTCTGCGGCGGCAACGTTCTATACTTCACCTATCTGCTTTATTGGGCCGCCTACATGGTCCAATTTCCCGATCGACAGGGCGAGGTTGCTGTTGTCATTCGTGGTGGCAAGGGCTGCGGAAAAGGAATCTTCTTCCGCGCGCTCGTGAAGCTGTTTGGCCAGCATGGAATGCAAATCACCAATTCAACGCAACTGACCGGCAAGTTCAATAAACATCTCGGTGACCTCGTCATGCTGTTTGCCGACGAAGCATTCTACGCCGGCAATCATGCCGACGAGAGCGTCCTGAAGGGTTTGATCACTGAGCCTGAGATTCCAGTCGAGCCGAAATTCCGCGACGTGATGAACCGGAAGAGCCGGCTTCACGTGGGGATGGCCACCAATGCGGATTGGGTCGTGCCAGCGAGCAAAGACGAGCGTCGCTATTTTGTCCTCGATGCGCTCGATCTGATGATCGGCAATTCCGCTTATTTCGAAGCGATCGCCAAAGAACTGGACAACGGCGGCTATGAGGCAATGCTCTATGACCTGCAGCGCCTGCCACTCGTGGGCTTCAATGTGCGTGCCGTGCCGCAGACCGAAGGCCTGATGACCCAAAAGCGGCACACGATGAAGCACGAAGAGCGCTGGTGGGCCGAAGTCTTGCATCGCGGCTATCTGACCTTCCCGGATCGAAACGGGATGCCAATTGGCTCTTATGATTGGCCTAAGGACGGCAGGATTTTGAATGCCGACCTGGCGGCTTGTTACAAGGGCTTCGTCAAAGAGCATCCCCAATTCCGGTCGCTGGACGAGCGGGAGCTTGGGAAATTCACGATGGAGATGAGCATCAAGGCCTGCTTGATGGGTGACCGCCGGCTTCGGGGCAAGCGCTTCGGCGAGCTGGCCGAGGCGCGGGAGCGGTTTGTGGAAGTGAGCGGGATCGAGATCGACTGGGAGGATGCGGTCGAGGAGATGCCCGACGCCAGCGACGAAAGCCAGCAAAGCGGCCCGGATGATGAGGATTTGCCGTTTTGAGACGGTGGTGAGACGGTGGTGAGACGGTGGTGAGACGGTCAAAATTGGATACCGTCTCGCCCCTATCTCTTTATATCTATTACTCTTTCTCTAAGGGTGAGACGGTAGAGACGGTATAACCAAAATTCGCGAGGTGGCCAAAAATGTGTGACGACTCATATTCACACATTTTTCGATTCCTAAGTAATTTTCTGACCCCCTCTCAGCGTCTCTACCGTCTCACTTCAATAATATCAATGACTTAGGTTTTCTGACACCGTCTCACCCGAGACAGTGCCACCCGTCTCACCTACCTCGAAGGCCTGATGGAGCAGCAAGCCCGCCAGCACCCAAGTGATCCCGCTCCTTATACACGGCCAGCCCCTACGCGTATGGCCCTTGCCCCGTGCTGATCGAGCGTATGGCCCTTGTGCTGGGATAGGTGGGTGTGAGGCCGGCAGATAGGTCGAGCGCATAGGCGCAGCGCGCTGGCGCAGGATAGGCCTGAGCCCAAAGTGATAGAGCACCCGGGGTGTATGTATATCTCGCGCGGGTCCTCCGGAGGGGTGCCGGCCCTCCTGCGGCAACGCTGCCGCTGATACCCGAGATATTTTCGCACTCAAAACTTTCAGGGGTCATGCCACTGAAGCTTGGCAATTTAGGTTTTGTCGCGTGAGATCCTTGCGCCAGCCCGCGGATTTTTGTGTCCCGCTGGAGCAAGGGGGCCATATCGGCTATATTTGATTGAAATTATTGAACCTGAAATTTCGCCCGGCGAAATTCGCCAGAATCGAGCCCCTCCATGTCCCTTTCCCCCATTATCATCTCCCCCGACGAGGCCGCTGAGGTCTTCGCCGTCCATATCCGGACCATCCATCGGCTGGCGGAAGCTGGCCTCATCGTCCGCCTGCGCCGCGGCGAAATCGACCTCATCGCCTCGGTCCAGAAATACTGCAAGCATCTCCGCGAGGTCGCCGGCAATAGCGCGCCAACCAACGCGAAGGAACAAGCGATGATTGAGCTGGGCCTCCTCCGGAAGGCGCAGCGCGACGCGCTCGAAAAGAAGAACGGTGAATTCATAAAGGTCGTCGACGCCGTCGCCGAGACGCGGGTTTACGCCGGCAATGTCCGCGGCAAGATGCTCGACGCCCCGGCGCGAATTCGCCGGCGAATCGAGGAGAAATTCCCCGGCCTCCTCGGCCCCCATTCTCAGACCACCCGCGTCGAGGAAGCGATTCAGGATGTCATCTATGCCGTGATGGAAGAGATCGCGGCCATGACCGATCGGGCCGGCGAGCAGATGATCGAGTACGAGCGGGCGCGCGCCGCCGGCCGGAGCCCGCGCGAAGCCGCCGACGACGCTGTGCGGAACACACGCAGGCCTGAGGCTACGGAGGCATCACCATGACCGAGGACCCGATGAAAGAGATCATGCGCCGCGCCTATGCCGCCTGCGCGCCCCCCGACATGAGCAACATTGGTGAGGTCTTCGACCGCGGGTCCGCAATCGAGGCGCTCATCCAGGGTCAGTCCTGTCACGATTACGCTGTGAAGGACAGGATCATGCGCCGCGTCGAGCAATGGCTTGTGGACCAGGCGAGCCATGATGCTGAACCAATCTGAACTTACACTTTTCGTCACGCTCGCCAACCGCATCGCCTTGAAATTCAATAAGGGCGAGACCGGGACCTGTATCCTGACCAGCTATGCGATTGTCTATGTCTTGCGGGATCGTGGCCTTGATGCCCGCCCGTTGCGCGTTGAGTGCGCGGTTTATCCCGATAGCCGCGACCACTGCGGAACAATCCTCGGTGCGCATCAATTCCAAGGGCGGGGCAAGACCAGGCCTGGCATGTGGCGCGGGCATCTCGTCAGATGGCCGGGTCGAGAAACGCCGGCGTGATTGGTGCGACGAGGGGGTCTATTCCGATCGCGGCACCCCATGCGGGCTTATTGGCTTGATCGACCGTGGCGTCGAGCAACCATTTATCCCCAATCACGGCGTTCACGATGGTGTGGGCAACGGGCCGGCATTGCTCCGCCCGCTATAGCGTCTCACCGCGCCAGATTGGTTTCGCTCGCGCGCCTGATGCGAGGCCGAGCCATTGGATGCCATTGGCGGAAAAGATCTCTGACGTCTACGTTGCAGGTTGACTCGGCCCGGCACACTTGCAGGCCTGGACTACCTCCGCCTTTCCCGGCACCGGATGTTGAACTCGACGTTGAGCTCGCGATACCGCTCCGGGTCATTGTCCATCGCGGCGACCATCTCGCGGCCCAAGGTGTCCATGTCCATGGCGCGCGTCGCGGCGGAAATGCCGGCCTTGTCCCGCTCGACATCGACGACGGCGGAGACGAGCGCGCCGGCAATGGCGGCGAAGCCCTCATCGCTTTGAATGAACGCCACCCTTTGGGTGATGGTCTCGCCCTTGGCGGCGACTCGGCGACCTCGGCCCGGGCCTCGACGAGCGCAAAATCCGCGGCGATCGCCGCAACCCTCGCGGCCTCCGCGGCCTTGGTGGCAGCCTTGAGGGATGGATGCGCCTTCCGCCAGGCCGCGACCCGGCACCGAGATGAACAAAATTTGGCGCGCGATGCTGAGAAGGTGAAGACCCGCGCGGCAGGCGGAAGGCCATCAACCGGACGGCCGCAATGGGCGCAGAGTGGACGGCCAGGGGGGCGCTTGCCCTCACGATGAGCGGCAAGGCGGCACGCGGGGGAGCAAAAGCGCGCATGATCGCCTCGCGCCGGCTCTTCCCCTCGACGAATACATTCAAATGAGTCCCCACCGTTCGGGTGAGCCGCCCCGATTGCGAAGGAAACGCATAGCGGTCGGCTATCGAATCCAAAGCAAGCGGGCATTTCCATCGCGGACCAGTTCCGTCCATTCCTCGGCGACGGTTTAGTGGGCTTTTATTTGTGGCTAAAGGCTGTGCTTGCGGCGAGAACGGAACGGATCCTTCTTTTCCGGCCAAAAGCGCCAACCGCTCAGGTGCAATAGGGGGACAATCATGGCCAAGCACGACGCAATCATCATTGGGACCGGACAGGCAGGACCATCTCTGGCGGGGCGCCTTGCCGCCGCCGGGATGGATGTCGCCATCATTGAGCGAAAGCTTTTCGGTGGAACCTGCGTCAATACCGGCTGCATTCCAACGAAAACATTGGTAGCCAGCGCCTATGCAGCTCATTTGGCGCGGCGCGCAGCCGAGTACGGGGTAACAATCGACGGCACGGTCGGCGTGAACATGAAGGCTGTCAAAGCGCGCAAGGACGCCATTTCGGGAGTGTCCAAGCACGGCGTCGAAAACTATTTGAAGAGCCTCAAAGGGTGCACGGTCCACGAAGGCCACGCCCGCTTCGTTTCCCCGAAGGAGGTGTTGGTGGGCGATCAGGTTTTAACCGCCGAGCGCGTGTTCATCAATGTGGGCGGCCGGGCTCTCGTGCCGGCGATACCGGGTCTCGACCAAATCAACTACTTGACAAACAGCTCCATGATGGACGTCGACTTCCTCCCCGCTCACCTCATCGTCATCGGCGGCAGCTATGTCGGCTTGGAATTTGCCCAAATCTTTCGCCGTTTCGGGAGCGATGTGACGGTGATCGAGTTAGCTCCCCGGCTGATCGCGCGCGAAGACGAGGACGTCTCGGAAGCAGTGACCACTATTTTGAAGCGCGAAGGCATCGACGTGCGCGTTGACGCGAAATGCCTTTCGGTTGCAAGGCTCGGCTCAGACATAGCCGTTGAGGTCGGTTGTTCGGAGGGGTCGAAGAGTGTCATTGGCTCGCAGCTGCTTTTCGCCGTGGGCCGGCGGCCGAACACAGACGATCTTGGTTTAGACAAAGCTGGCATTGCCGTCGATGCTCGCGGCTATATAGGGGTGGATGATTACCTCCGAACCAATGTGTCCGGCATTTGGGCATTGGGTGATTGCAACGGCCGCGGCGCGTTCACCCACACGTCCTACAATGACTTCGAGATTGTCGCGGCCAACTTACTCGACAATGATCCGCGCCGTGTGACGGACCGCATAACCGCCTACAACTTATACATCGATCCCCCGCTGGGCCGGGCGGGCATGACCGAAACAGAGGTGCGAGTCTCAGGGAGGCCCGCGCTTATTGCAAAAATGCCCATGGAAAAGGTTGGCCGCGCCTTCGAAAAAGGCGAGACTCAAGGCTTTATGAAAATTATCGTTGACAAAGAAACCAAGCTTATCCTGGGAGCATCCCTCTTGGGAGTAGGTGGCGACGAAGTGATCCACACCATTCTTGATCTCATGTACGCCAAGGCACCATTCACAGTTCTGAAACGAGCGATGCACATCCACCCGACGGTCTCCGAGCTTCTTCCGACAATGATGAACGATCTTAAACCATTGCAGTGATCGCAACCGGACTGACAGGTACGACGCTCGGCATGGAAGGCGGCGAAATCGAGGCTGTTTGAACAGAGAAGAACTCTCATGAGTTGGCCCCCACCAACGTTCAGAACAGCAAACGCGTCATACGAGCGCAATAGGGCAGCGGCGGCGCCATTTGGAGGAAAGATAGCGGGGGGCTATCGAGTTCATAGCAATCCGATAGTTTATTAATCCGCTCATATCGGCGATTGTAGTGAGCGTGCCGCCGCATTCGCTGCGTGGCGGCACCGGCGGCAGGAGATCGAACGGGGACCACCCAAAAACGCCCCCGCTGTCGCGACTGTTCCCGCCCGCAACTGCGAGCGGAGGGCTAGGGACCAATCCTCGAACCGGGGAGGACCGAATATGTCAATCGTTTTCAAATTCGTGGTTGCGGCAGGATTTTTTTTCGCCCTGGTTGTGCTGCGTTCGGTGGCGATCTACTCGGCATGGAGTGTCGCCTTGAATGACGGAATCGCGCGGAGAGCTCCAGCTCTCCACGTCGACCTTGACGGCACACGTAAAGTTTACCGGTCCTATCTGTAACCAAGATGGCGCACGAGACGAATATTCGTTTGTGGGCGCGATGCCGCCCACGGTTCCGAAGTCCAACTAGAGTTGCTTGAAGACATGCAGCCCAACTCCACCCATTCCCAGCACGGCCAGTTGCGCATGGCCAGCGCTAGCCTCACGTTCTTGCTGACCAATGTCGGCGTCATCTCCTTCTACTGTCTGGCGAGTCCGGCTTTGGCCGAGACTGCAACCCCTATCAATCCACCGCTCGCCGACGTGCAGGATTCATCCGGCGGAACACAAAGAGCGGTTTTTGCCGGCGGCTGTTTCTGGGGTGTTCAGGCCGTGTTCCAGCATACCAAGGGCGTGACGAATGCGGTTTCGGGATATGCGGGTGGAACGCTGCCCGGCCCCAGCTACGAGCAAGTCAGCTCCGGCCGCACGGGGCACGCCGAAGCGGTCGAGATCACCTTTGATCCACAGCAGATTTCATACGGCCGCCTGTTGCAGATTTATTTCATGGTGGCGCATGACCCGACACAGTTGAACCGGCAGGGTCCCGATGAAGGCACCCAATACCGGTCCGAGATTTTCGCCACGAGCGGCGCGCAACAACACGCCGCCGAGGCCACGATCGCCGAACTCGGCAAGGCGCATGCCTTCGCGGGCAAGATTGTGACCAAGGTGGAGCCGCTGCAGACCTTCTACCGAGCGGAGCCCTATCATCAGAATTATGCCACGCTTCATCCCAGCAGCCCTTACGTCGCGGTCTACGACCTGCCGAAAATCACCAATTTGAAAAAGCTCTACCCGGAAATCTATCGCGAGCAGGCGGTACTCGCCGACGATAACCAACCGTAAAACGAGGAACCCTGACCATGCACCGGCGCGATTTATTATCGATGATGGCATCGGCCACGGCCGCGGTGGCCGTCCTTCCGGCTCGGCTCCGGGCCGAAGCGGAAGAGTTTGAGGTGAATAAGACGGATGCGGAATGGCGGCGCCTGCTGACACCGGCTCAGTATCGGGTGTTGCGGCGGGAAGACACGGAACCTGCCGGCAGCAGCCCGCTGCTTTACGAGCATCGCAAGGGTGTCTTTGTTTGCGCCGGCTGTGAGCTGCCGCTTTTCAGGTCGGAGACCAAATTCGACAGCGGCACGGGCTGGCCGAGTTTCTGGCGCCCGGTCGAAGGCGGGGTGGGCACGCACGTTGACCGGAGTTTGGGAATGGAACGCACCGAGGTGCATTGCCGGCGCTGCGGCGGGCATCTTGGCCACGTCTTTGACGACGGCCCGCCACCGACCGGTCTGCGCTATTGCATGAACGGCGCCGCCTTGAAATTCGAACCAAGCAGCTGACTGTTTCTTGTGCGGGCGCCACGAAACGGACGAAGACAAATGGGTTATCGCTTATGACTGAGCTTCGAGAAGCCGACCCGGGACGGCCGTTGCGGCGGCCGCGCCGGATTGCCATTTACCGGCACGCGCGGATGATCCGTTTGACCCATTGGATCAATCTGCTCTGCGTGGTGGTGTTGTTGATGAGCGGCCTGCAGATTTTCAACGCGCATCCCGCTCTTTATTGGGGGCAATCGGGAGCCGATCCCAACAAGGCGCTTTTCGAGATCGGGGCGGATGATTCGGGGGAGGGCTTACCGGTGGGATTCACCCGGATCGGTTCTTCGACCTTCGTGACGACCGGGATCCTTGGCCTTTCCCGCAATGCCGCAGGCGAGGACGTGCGGCTTGGCTTTCCGGGCTGGATGACGCTTCCCAGCTGGCGCGCGCTCGCGTGGGGCCGCCGATGGCATTTCTTTTTTGCGTGGCTGTTCGCCGCGAACCTCTTGGTTTATCTCGCCGCCGGAGCAGCCAGCGGGCATCTCCGACGTGATCTCCTGCCAAGTCCCGGACAGCTGCGGCCGCGTTCGCTTCTCCGGGATCTCGCCGATCACCTGCGGCTCAAATTTCCGCGCGGCGAGGCGGCGCGCCACTACAATCCCCTCCAGAAACTGACCTATCTGGCCGTGATCTTCGGGCTGTTGCCGCTGATGATCCTGACCGGCCTCACCATGTCACCGGGGATGGATGCGATCCTGCCCTGGCTCGTCGATATCTTCGGCGGGCGGCAATCGGCGCGGACGCTCCATTTCATCACAGCCAGCCTGATTGTGCTGTTTGTTTTCATTCATGTCGCGATGGTGCTTCTGAGCGGACCAGTGAATGCGTTGCGCGCGATGATCACCGGCAAATTTGTCCTTTCTCTCGAGGATCATCATGAGTAGCGTTTGGCTCCCGCGGCGCCGGTTTCTGGCGCTTGGCGCGGCCGGGCTCGGCGGCGCGTTGCTCTCAGGCTGCGACCGGCTCTCCGAGGCTCCGGAATTCCAGGAGGTTCTGTCCACGGCCGAGGGGTTGACCTATCGCGTCCAGCGGCTGCTCGGCGGCCGCCATGCGCTCGCGCGTGAATTCGCAGCCAGCGATGTGTCACCGGTTTTCAAGGTGAATGGCAGCCGGATGCCAGAGAGCGAGGCCTATGCGGCCTTGCTGGAAAGCAATTTTACCAGTTGGCGCTTACGCGTCGACGGGCTGGTCGCCAATCCTCTGGACGTGTCGCTTGAGGAACTGCGGACAATGCCGCAGCGGACCCAGATCACCCGCCATGACTGCGTCGAAGGCTGGAGCGCCATCGGCAAATGGCAGGGTGTTCCGCTAGCGATCGTGCTGCAACGCGCAAGCCTTCTACCCGCCGCCCGCTTCGCCGTCTTTCATTGCGCCGATGCCTTAGAACGGGCGGTGGACGGCACCGGACAATATTATGAAAGCATCGATTTGATCGACGCATTCCATCCGCAGACCATTCTCGCGCACCGTCTCAACGACGGGCCGTTGACAGTCGGCCACGGAGCCCCGCTCCGGCTGCGGGTCGAACGGCAGCTCGGCTACAAGCACGCAAAATATGTGATGCGCATCGAATTGACCGACCGGCTCGACAGGATCGGGCGCGGAAAGGGCGGGTTCTGGGAAGATCGCGGCTATGAGTGGTATGCGGGGATTTGAATCCGGTGGCGGGTCTGCGGCCGATCGCTGGACCATGCACGCTTCAAGATGAATCGCTCATGGTTCAATTCTGTCTGTCTTTCCGCCTCTCGCTCACCGCTGGCACGCTCTCAGAGTGTCGACGATGATGTCGATCGCCATGCGCTTTCTGTAATCGGGATCGACAAAGCGGGCCCTGATGATGGAATCGCGGCCAACGACGAATGTCGCGGGAATTGGCAGTATCCAAGCGTCGTTGCCCTGATAGGGCGCGATATCCCAACCCGCGCCCTTCATGAACTTTTGCATCTCCGTGCCAACGAAAATCGCCAGATTAAGCGAAAGCGCATAGCCATTGTCGACGTCGGTGAGGATCGGAAACGGCTTTGCCGCCGCATCCGCCTTCAGAGCCGTTGTGAAATGTTGCAAGTCGGGCGTGATCGCGACGATCTGGCCGCCGATCGGTTCGACATCGCATTGCGCTTGCGCTAGGGCATTTGTGTTGATCCGGCAATAGGGGCACCAGTGTCCCCGGTGGAAAGAGAGTGCCACGGGCCCCTTGGCGAGCAGCTCTTCGAGGCTGACGAGATGCCCTTGATCGTCCGGCAGCATGAAGGATGGCATGGGATCACCAACAGCCGGCGCGGTGGCGCCGGAGCCGCTGAGATTCAGCCGCGTGACAAGCCGGTCCACCGCTTCGGCGAAAGCCGGGCTCGCCATGCGAACGGAGTCCGCGAAGGATTCCAGCCGGGCGCTAAGCGGCGCGTCCAAGTCACGCGCGCGCTCGAACGCTTCTTCAAGAATTTCGGAAAGCGTCAGTTCTTTCATGCGATGTCTTCGAGCGGGCGGTGCCGCGCGAACCCTCCAGCGAGCATATTGGTATCGAAGATTATACGCCTCTTGTAAACATGGATAGTGAGCACGGATCGATGTAGACGAACACCAAGGGCCTCACGAGATAACCCAATCGAAATGAAAGCGCGGAGTCTCATTGCGCCGTCCATCCCCCGTCGATCGGCAATGCCGTGCCAGTGATCGAGGCGCCAGCTTCGGTGCACAGGAACACCGCCAAGCCGCCGATTTGCTCGGTTGTGACGAACTTCCGCGTCGGCTGAGCGTGCAGCAGCACATCATTCACAACCTGTTCCTCGGTCAGGCCGCGCGCCTTCGCCGTTTCGGGAATTTGCTTTTGAACCAAAGGGGTCAGCACATATCCAGGACAGATCGCATTGACCGTGACGCCATGTTCGGCCACCTCCAGCGCGACCGATTTGGTCAAGCCCGCGATGCCATGCTTGGCCGCGACATAGGCCGACTTGAACGGCGAAGCGACCAGAGCGTGCGCCGAAGCAACATTGATGATGCGGCCCCATTTGCGGGCTTTCATCTCCGGGACGACAGCGCGGATAGCGTGGAACGCGGAGGAGAGATTGATTGCGATGATGGCGTCCCATTTGGCGGGTGGAAAGGTCTCGATCGCCTCGACATGTTGGATACCAGCGTTGTTGACGAGGATGTCGACCCTGCCGAAGGTCTTGCGTGCGGCTTCGACCATTCCGGTTATGTCGCCGGGCATCGACATGTCGGCGGCCGAATAGACGGTCTTCACGCCAAAAGATTGCTCGATGTCCCTGCGGATTTGGTCGATTCCGGCGGCATCGCCGAAGCCGTTGAGCATAACGTCGACGCCCGCCGACGCCAAAGCCTGGGCTATACCTAGCCCGATGCCGCTGGTTGATCCGGTGATGATCGCGGCTTTGCCGGCAAGTTCGCCGCGCGACGCAACGGCGTGCTCGGATTTGCTCATTGTATTCATGGAGGTACTCCTGTTGTTATCGACGCTGAGGACTCCGCGGCTCCGGCGTGCCGGCGGCCCGGGTGCTGGCGTGGCGCGATACTTGATATCTGACGACAAGCGTACCGGCGCCAAGCGCGCAGTTGAAATAGCGTTTGCGATAGTAGTTCGATAGCGATAGGCTATGGACCGAGCCGATGGCGACGTGCCCGGCAGGCCACAAGCATCGCAAAAGACGGGGGCACCGATGGAAATGCACCAGGTCCGGTATTTCCTTGCGGTGACGCGCTTGCTCAATTTCACGCGCGCCGCCGAGGAGTGTAATGTTGCGCAGCCCTCGCTCACGCGCGCCATCAAACAGTTGGAGGAGGAGTTCGGCCAAGAGCTCTTCCGGCGTGAGCGAAACCTCACGCATCTCACCGAATTTGGCCGGCGCATGACGCCTTTTCTGCAGCAATGCTACGACAGCGCCCTTGCCGCCAAAACGCTTGCTTCCTCGCTGAAAAAGGGCGCGGTCGCGCCTTTGGCGCTCGCGATTTCGCGCTGTGTCAGCCTGTCGCTGATCGTCTCACAACTCACCGAACTGAGCCGGGTCTTCGACGGACTCGAGTTGCGATTTCTGCGAGGTGCCCGGGACGACATTGCTGAATATCTGAAAAAGGGCGAAGCCGACATCGCCCTTGCGGGGCCGCTGGGCGAGGCCTGGGATCGATTAAAGTCTTGGCCCCTATTTACGGAGCGCGTCCAGGTCGCCGTCAGCAACACGCATCGATTCGCGGGCCACAACGCAATCGACCCAAAGGACTTTGTCGACGAACGCTTAATTATCCGAACTTACTGCGAAGTAACCGAGGATTTCGTCAATTTCTTGAAGGCCCAGGACGTAACCCCAAGCGTCTCTCATAAAATGGTCTCCGAGGATGATTATTTGGTTCTGCTCGACGCCAATCTCGGCGTCGGCCTCATGCCCGAAAGCGCGGTGCGGTCCACTCGCCTGACATGCGTGCCGGTTAGCGGGCTCGATCTCAGCCGTAGCGTCTCCCTATATGCCGTCGCCGGGCGGCAACGGTCGGCGGCGGCCAGCGCGTTCATAAAGCTTCTCCGGGCCAGCGACTGGCCGGCCCTAATCGGCAAGTCGTCATTATCACGGGGCGAAGCCGCCTGAATGGAACGGGGCATAAACACAGGTTTCATTTGGGCTGACATCGAATTTGCAAACGCGAGAATCTCCGGCGAAACACCCGGGGTCGTGCAAAGCCAGCCCAGGCAACGTGCACTCGGCTCCCCATGGCGATAGCGAACCGCTATCAACTCGGAAGCCATTCTGTATTTCAACTTGGGACGCTGCTTCTCCATCCTGCGGCATGAGGGTTCACGCGGACGCCGCGTGAATTTACTGCCAGATCGGAGACCCAATGTTGAACCGCCTTAGCGTTGCTATTTACGCCCTCGCGATTGTCACTGCGATCGGACTATCCCGGCCGGATATAATGTCGGCCAATGCCGCAGCGCCTGCCAGCAACGGCGTCGTGAAGGTCAAAAGCCTTTATGGATTCGATGATACGATCGACCGGCTCAAGGCGGATATCGCGCAGAAGGGCATCATGTTCTTCTCGGCGATCGACCAGGCGAAGCTTGCGAGCGATGCAGGTATCAAGCTCCCGTCATCGACACTCCTGATCTTCGGCAATCCTCCCCTCGGTATTCAATTTCTAACATCGAATCCGGACGCCGGGCTCGACTGGCCGGTGCGCCTGCTGGTGACGCAGGACGCGGAGGGTCAAGTTTGGGCCGTGTATACGGATTTCGGTTGGATTGCGCGCCGTCACCACATCAAGGACCGGGACGGCGCGTTCAAAATGGCATCAAAAGTCATCGCGTCGATAACATCAAGCGTGGCCTCGAAATAGGCCGACGCCACCCATTTGCGAGCAATTTCATGCAACGCGGCAGACCCGCTTGCGACAGGAGCAGATTTTCGATGGAAACTTTCTCGATGGCCGGCGGGTCCAAGTCCACGGCGCGCAATGACTTCGCCGCAAGGACCGCCATTATCACAGGCTCGACCAGCGGCATTGGTCTTGGAATCGCGCGCTCCCTGGCGGCCGCCGGCATGAATGTCGTCTTGAACGGATTTGGTACCGCCACCGATATCAACAAGACGCGGGACGATCTCGCGAAAATCTACGATGTTTCGGTTACCTACTCCGCAGCCGACATGTCGAAACCGGAGCAAATCGAGCAGATGGTAGAGGATGCATCCCGTATCTTCGGTCAGGTCGGTATACTCGTCAACAATGCTGGCATTCTGCACGCCGGACCGGTCGAGGTTACGCCGCCAAGCACCTGGGATTCGATCATGGCGATCAACCTCTCTGCGGTTTTCCATGCGATCCGAACGGTGCTGCCGGGCATGAAAGCGCAGCGGTTTGGGCGCATTGTCAATGTGTTATCGGCCCTGGGCCTAGTCGGCGCGGCGAACTACGCCGCTTATGCCGCCTCGAAACATGCGGTCTCCGGTCTCACCAAGGCGGCGGCGCTCGAAACGGCGCAAAATGGAATCACAATCAACGCGGTTTGCCTCGGCTATGTTCGTACGCTTCTTGTCGAGCACGAAATCGAAGAGGTCGCTAAAGCAAGATCGGTCAGCGCCGAACAGGCGGTACGTCACATTCTCGGCCAAGTCCAACCGGCAGGGCGGTTTGTGACTGTCGATCAAATTGGGGCTTTGGTAAGTTTCCTCTGCTCGGACACGGCGGCCTCGAACACGGGGGCCGCTATTTGTATCGACGGCAGCTGGACCACCGCGTGATGTTTTAGCTGAGGCTCGAACGTCGAATCTCGATCGAAGGTTGGCCAACTCTCTAGGATCGAAAGGTATCGCGATGACACAAGCTCTCGACGGCGCCGGCAAGGCTCCTCGTCCCGCCGCGAGCGGCGGCACCGGGCAACGAAACATCTCCGAGTTTGGCCAGATCGTTTTGGTGTTGCAGGGCGGCGGCGCGCTTGGCGCCTATCAGGCGGGCGTGTATCAAGCCTTGCATGAGGCCGGTCTCGAACCAGATTGGGTCATCGGCACATCGATCGGCGCCATCAACGCCAGCCTGATCGCCGGCAACAAGCCAGAACACCGGCTGGCGAAGCTTGAGGCATTCTGGAACCGCGTTGTACACAACCCGGCGCTCGAGATCGCCGCGAGTGTTCCCGGGGTCGGCCGCGCCTGGTCGAATTGGATGACATTGACGACTGGAATACCGGCTTTCTTCACACCAAATCCGCTGGCATTTCTCGGACAGCATGTTGCGTTGCCGGTTGACGAAGCGGGCTATTATTCGACCCATCCTCTCGAAGAAACCTTGTCCGATCTCGTGGATTTCCCGGCGATTAACGGTGGCCCGACACGGCTCACGGTCGGCGCGGCGAACATTCAAACCGGCGAAATGCGCTATTTCGACAGTCGCGACTACGAAGCTCACGGTCCGCCATGTCATGGCTTCGGGCGCGCTGCCGCCGGCCTTTCCGGCGGTGCGCATCGACGGCGAGCTTTATTGGGACGGTGGAATCGTCTCCAACACGCCAGTCGAGGCGGTATTCGACGACAACCCCCGCCGCAACTCGCTGGTGTTCGCGGTCCACATGTGGAATCCAGATGGACCTGAGCCGGACACTATCAGGGAGGTTCTTAACCGCCAGAAGGATGTTCAATATTGCAGCCGCGCCGTCAGCCAAATCAAACGGCAAAAGCAAATCCACCGGTTGCGGCATATCATCGCCGAGCTCGCCATGCGCTTGCCGGAGAGCGAACGCGAATCCAATTTGGTGCGCGAAATGGCGGGTTATGGATGCCTGACCCGAATGCACGTTGTCCGGCTCCTTGCCCCTCCGCTCGAAGGGGATGACCATACCAAGGATATTGATTTCAGCCGCAAGGGTATCCGCTGCCGGTGGGCAGCCGGTTATGGCGATGCGCGTCGGGTGCTCGCCGATGCTCCCTGGGAAGCGGAGGTCGATCCGATCGAGGGCTTCTATCTTCACGAATGCCGCCCGGCGACCGCACCAATGGGCTGAGCACCCAGGCGTCAACGGTGCTCATCCGCCGTCGCAGCAGAGACCGGCGAGTTCTCCTTTTGGAAGATTTTCCACGAAGCGGAGACCTGCGGGGCAGCGAATTGAGTCCGTTGTTTTTAAAGGGAGTGATCAGCGTAAGCCGTACTCCTCAGCGCATCCAGTGCGCCGGACCGGAAACGATGCTTTATCTACAGTATCCCTCCTATGGTCACGGCACCGGCACGTGCTTGCCGGTTGTCCTGCGACCTTCGAGGGCTCGATGCGCGTCGGCTACGCGCTCAAGCGGATAGCTCCCGCCAACCGTCACTTTGAGTTCCCCGCGCACGGCGAGATCAAAGAGCTGTGCGAGGCCTGCTTTCAGGCTCTCGTGGGTCAACAGCGTGCCAAGCGCGAAGCCGGTCAGCGATTGGTTCTTGAAGACGAGCCCCAAAAGTTCCGGCATCCCGATCTGAAAGCTCTGAATGTTGAGCGCCCCAGCTACACGAACGAGTTCGCCTAGGGGCGCCAGTGCGGCAGCTCGCCGTCGTCACCCGCCAACCGAATAGATGAATCGGTCCAGTTCTCCCGCCGCCGGGCAAGGACGGGTTTCGCCGAGTCGCACCGAGCGAACTGTGGCGAAGGTGGCAGCTGTGTAACGAGCCAGCGATCTTGGCTCCACAGCGCGCGCGCTTGGCAACGGCAAGGATCGGGCAGCGCCGTGACGCTCGGCGTTGATCACCGCCTGTCGGAGGGGCCGTCGAGAATAAAGACGGCGGTGAACGATGAAGCAGCGACGCGCATTCCGATTGTCGGTCCGTTCACGCCGACGCCAAGGCCTTCGATCACACCGGCGGCCTCCGAGCCGAGAACCGACGGGAGTGGCGGTCATCGTTGACAGCTGCGCGGGTACGGACGAGCCGACGTGGCCGGCGCGCAGGCCGCTACTGCCGAGAACCTCGCGACCGCCAAAGCGGCTCATCTGAACGGCTTTCGTACCGGTCAGGACTGCGCACGAACTATGACCAGGCGCGAAGTCAGCAGCGCCGCCGCTGCCAGCGCCAAGCCGATGCCGGAAACGCACGCGGCCCAGCCGAAACGGTCAAAGATCCAGCCCAGCACCGCGGTGCCGGCGAGTCCCCCGGCGAAATAGCAAGCCAAATACATGCCGCTTGCGGCGCCGCGATCGGTGGCCGCCGCGCGCCCGACAAATCCCGTAGTAACGGCTTGGGCAAAGAATGTCCCAACCCCGGCCAGGATCATCCCGGCGATCACAGCTTCGAGCCTCGGCGCCAGCATCAGCGGCAAGCCGATAGCTGCAAGACCAAGACCGCCCCACACTGCGGGCCTTGGCCCAAACCGGGCAGCCATCTTTCCCGCCAGAGGTGTCGTGAGAAAGGACGGGGCGAAGACGAAATAAACGAAACCCACCGTCATCATGCCAATCGCTATCGGTGGCCGGACGAGCACGAAATTGACGTAAGTGAAAATCCCGATGAAGGCGAAGAGGATGCAGAAGCCGATCGTGAAGGCGGCGCGCAGGCCGCTACTGCCGAGATGCATTGCAAGCACATGTGACGCGGGCTGCTTTTGCGCCTCCGCGGCCTCCATCGCAGGCACACGGTCGATCGTCATATAGACGAGAATCGCCCCGGCAACATTGAGACCCGCAAAGACAAAGAAGTTGCTCGCCAGCCCAAAATGATCGGCAACCGCCGCCGACATTAGTCTGCCGAACAGGTTCGATGCGACATTCCCGGTAATGTATGCGGCGAAGGCTCCAGCCGTGTCGTGGGCGCTGCACCGCTCGCCCAGATAAGCGAGCGTCAACGTAAAGGCTGACGCCATGCAAAGACCTTGAGCGATGCGCAAGGCGGCGAAAACCGCGAGATTGGGGGCAAAGGCTAATAGAAACGTCGGAATCGCAAGCAGGGCGAGGCTGGTGATGATGCCGCGGCGGCGGTCAATCCTCTGGCTGAAAAATGCCACGGCCAAACTTGCCACGGCCATGCCGAGTGTGCTCGCGTTAACGGCCAGTCCCATCGCGGCGGGCGTAACGCCATAGGCGCGTGTGAGCAGGGGAAGGATGGCTTGCGTGGCGAAAAGATCGACTAGGGTGAGAAAGGCGATGTGCCCGATCAGCAGGCTGCGCGCGAGAGCCCCGAATGAGGATCGTTGCATGCCATCGTCTCCAGGACTAATGACCACTGCTGCTCTTGGTGCTGCCTTTGACATTTGGGTGCTCCTAATAACTTGCGATTAAAGAAGCGGCTTGACGCCCCCGGCAGACGGGGGCGTCAAGGGGGGGTCGAGCCCGGCCAAGAGATCACATATTGTGGTCACTCTCGTCGTGCTGCACGTCGGCGGACAAAAGCGTCACAGGCGAACGGCTGGTGTTCTTCCACCAATGCGACGTGGCGCTCGTCTCGCGCGCGACCTCGCCCGCCTTGTGTACGATCGGCACCGCGCAATTGCTGGCGTATTCGGTGATTGTGCCATCGATGATATAGATGATGGCGGGGCGGTCGCCGTGGCTATGCCAGGGAACAACTCCGCCCGGTTGAACGACGAGCTTGCGCAGGCGCAGCGCCCGGCCAGCGATCCCCGCTGGCTCTTTCGAAAGATCGATCGCCGAAAGAACGGTGTCGGTCACTCCCTTGGCCGCGGTTGTGACCGGTTTGGTTACGTCGACGCCAATTTCGTCGGCGGGACATTGGCCTGCCCGCGCTCGCGGTTGAAAGAAGTGCCGCACCGAGTGCGACTGCGAGGGCAAACGAGTGTTGCTTGACCATATCTCTAGCTCCTGTCTATTCGCCTCCGGGAGGGAAAGCGCCGGGGCTCGAAGAACAGAATCGGATATGAGCGCGGTTCTATGAAATATCGAATGGCTTTCGAGTCGATAGCCACGCGCTATGGTGCCGGTTTGGCAGCTCAGCTGTAAAAGCCTGGGTGTCAGTCAGGTCCGTGTTAACTGTTGTGTACTTGTCCGCGGTTTGTGGAGAGCCATAGCACCTTCGAAATGAGCGGCATGCCCGCTTTTTGACAGAGGAAGGCCAGCAAAGGCTGGTTCGCCACGGGCATTTGCCTGAGCGCGAGATCATGACCGGTATCGGTCCGGTCAGCGGGTGCGCGCCCCGGGTTCGCGACCGTGTCGGCCAGGCGAGGCGCGCATCCGCTTTTCCTCGGCAATTCTGCCGCCTTATGCGCTTCGATCGAAGAGCCTGGAGGTGTTGATCCCCATCCTCTACCTGAAGGGCATATCCACGGGCGACTTCGAGGAGGCGCTGGCCGCCTTGCTCGGCAAGGACGCCGGCGGCCTTTCGGCCTCAACCATCGCGCGGCTCAAAGACGTTTGGGTCGACGAGCATGTGCGCTGGTCGAAGCGTGAACTTACGGCCAAGCGCTATGTCTACTTTCAGGTCAACGGGATCCACGTTCAGGCTCGGCTAGAAGACGCCGCGCATGCCTATTGGTCATTTTCGGCGCGAAGCACCGGAAGGCAAGAAGGAGTTCGTCGGTCTGGCCGACGGCGTCCGCGAGAGCACGCAATCCTGGAAGGAGATGC
>CAWAQW010000044.1:0-14220 GCA_963784075.1 uncultured Alphaproteobacteria bacterium
AATCTGACATATGGTGTTCTGGCCCCCTGGCACAACGGTAGCCGAGGCGGGGCGCGGAGCGGTCGGGGTTGCACAGCGCTCCGCCTCGGCGAATTGGAGAACACCATGACCACCGAACAGAAGATCATCCGCGCCAAGGTCGGGCTGCTGGAGCTTGCCAAGCAGCTTGGCAATGTGAGCCAAGCTTGCAAGATGATGGGTTATAGCCGCGACAGCTTCTACCGCTTCAAGGAGCTTTACGACATATGTGGACGGCCCCGGTTGACAAGCAATTTTTTGACGTTGCAAACGTTGGGTCGGCCTGCGGTCATATGTCCGGCCTGTTGCGCGGAGCTTGAGTCCGCTGGCCCTGATGAGGTCCGACGGCGAAGGTTCCTATCAAAGGCACGAGGCCTGACGCTCCTGTCGTAAAACGGAGTATCCTTCGTCTTCGGTGTCCACCCGCGTCGTTCATCACGTCTACTTCGCGCTTGCCAAACTCGAACGCGCCGAATTCTTCCTAAAGAATTCGGCTCCCGCGATGGTCTCTATGTCTTCGCGAACGTCTCTATACGAAAGGCCTCGCCCGTTGTCATGATCGCCCATATGGTCCGGGCAAGCTTGTTGGCGAGTGCCACCGTCACGAGTCTTGCGGGCCTGCGCGCTAGAAGTGCGACGACCCAATCGCGCAACGCCCCTTTGCGTTTGCCGATCACGTTCAGCAACGACGTCGCGCCCAACACCAAGAGCCGCCTGATATAGCCGTTGCCCTTTTTGGTGATGGAGCCAAGCTTTTCCTTGCCGCCGCTGGAGTTTTGCCGAGGCGTTGATCCGAGCCAGGCGGAAAAGTCGCGCCCCGACTTGAAAACGTTCGGATCCGGCACGCTGGCGACGATCGCCGAAGCCGTGATCTTTCCAATGCCGGGAATGCCCGCCAGCAATCGGCTGGTCTCATTTTGGGCATGGGCGCTCGCGATCCGGCGGTCGAGATCGGCAACGGAAGTGTCAATTGCTTCGAGATGTTGGACAAAAACCCTTAGAGCCGCCAGGGCAGCTGCTGGAAGAGTCGCGTCATTCTCGGCTTTTTCGATCAGTTCATCGACGCGTCCGATCCCCTTTGCGGCGACGATGCCGAACTCCGCAAGGTGCCCACGTAGAGCGTTGACGCTCATCGTCTGCTGCTTGATCAAAAGCCCACGCGTCTTATGCAGCATCAATGTCGCTTGGCTCTCTTCGCTCTTGACCGGAACGAACCGCATGCCGGGCCGTGACATGGCCTCGCAGACCGCTGCCGCGTCGGCCGCGTCGTTCTTGCCGCGTTTGACATAGGGCTTGACGTAAATAGGCGGGATAAGTCGCACGTCGTGACCCATCGCCAAAAGTTCGCGCGCCCAATAATGCGATGAAGCGCAGGCCTCCATGCCGACAAAGCATGGTTCAATCTCGGAAAAGAACTTACGCATTGCTTGGCGACTCAGTTTACGCGTCCTCACTCGCCCGTCTTCACTCTCCAGCGCATGAACCTGAAAATGGTTCTTGCCGAGATCAATACCGATTCTGATAAATTTATTCATGGACGGTCTTCCTCTTTTGTGGCGCTCCAGCGGCCACCCTTGGCACTTTGATGGCGCCGAGTGGGGCCGTCCACACCACAAAGGCGGCGAGCGGCGAGCTGGCG
Source organism: uncultured Alphaproteobacteria bacterium (assembly GCA_963784075.1). Lineage (GTDB taxonomy): Bacteria > Pseudomonadota > Alphaproteobacteria > Rhizobiales > Beijerinckiaceae > Methylocapsa. The sequence goes on from CAWAQW010000044.1 coordinate 1,658, forward strand.
TTGCAAGAGATCGGCCGCAAGAAGCCAGTGCTGAAAAACCGCGTCGCACAGGAGATCGAAGACGCCATCGTGGCGGTTGCCATCGAGCAGCCGGCTTTTGGCCAGGTCCGCGTCGCCAACGAGCTGAGGAAGCGCGGGCTCACGGTCTCGCCCGCCGGCGTGCGTTGCGTATGGCAGCGTCATGACCTCGAGACCATGAGCAAGCGGCTCAAAGCCCTGGAGGCCAAGAGCGCCCAGGAAGGCCTGGTCCTGACCGAGGCCCAGCTCGTCGCGCTGGAAAAGGCCAAGACCGAGAAGGAGGCCCATGGCGAATTTGAGAGCGAGCATCCGGGCTACTGCGGCGCCCAGGACACGTTCTATGTTGGCAATCTGAAGGGGGTCGGGCGCGTCTACCAGCAAACCTTCATCGACACCTACGCCAAGGTTGCTTGCGCCAAGCTCTATGATCGCAAGACGCCGATCACGGCGGCCGATCTTTTGAACGACCGCGTGATCCCCTTCTTCGACAGTCATGAGGTTAAGCTGCTGCGCATGCTGACCGACCGCGGTAGCGAGTACTGCGGCAATCCAGAGAGGCACGAGTATGAGCTCTATCTCGCGATCGAGGACATCGATCACTCGCGCACCAAGACGAAGAGCCCTCAGACCAACGGTATCTGCGAGCGCTTCCACAAGACCGTGCTCAATGAGTTTTACCGCGTCGCATTCCGCAAAAAGGTGTACCGTTTCATTGACGAGCTGCAGGCCGATCTTGATGTGTGGGTCCGCGAATACAACGAGTTGCGGCCGCATCAAGACCGCTCGTGCTTCGGCAAAACGCCGATGCAAACGTTCCTTGACGCAATGCCGATGGCGAAGGAGAAAATGATCGCCGCCTAACAACACCGGACACCAAAACCCGATCGCTTAACCAGGCACCGTCTGTCAGATCGAGTCTCGGCTAATACATGTTATAACGGCGACCGGTTGCGTGGCCGCGCGCCCGGCTGTTGGGAGGACCGAACTTGCGATCATCACACTCGCGAACCATGCTAATGTAATGGCTAATCGCTTTTGCATAACTATTTTCCTCCCAAGCCTATGGCGGCATTCATAGCCGCCAGAGTCCAGTACTCCATGATGCCCTAGGACGAGATCGCGATGATTTTGGTTTGAGCGATTTGGCATTGACCATGAGCGAAACGTTTGGAGCAGGATGCAGGCGAAATACGTGTTTTCACTTATATGCATCCCGCTCTCGTCAAAGGCTTAGCACATATATCACAGCTCGTCAGCGATCCGGCGGCCACATTTCGCCCGTGGTGCCCTTTGCCCGGACAATCGAGGTCGCCAGCAGGGCGCCGTTTCCCTCAATCATCGATCCTTGCACGGTCAGGGCGATCCCTATGCTCAGCGGAACTCCAACTTGGTGATTGCCAATCGCTTGCGCATCGTCGATCTTCACGCTTTTTCCGGTGCGCGTTTGGAGCGTGAGTGTTGACTGGTCGATCGCTCTAAGAATCCCGCTGACGAGATGAGGGCTCGCCGGCGCGACCATTGGATTTGGCTGCAGTGCGGCTTGCGAAGCCATTTGCGGCGCCATTGCTGTGGCGCCGGCACTCCTCACGCCGAAGATCGTAAGCGCTTTGTAGGAGGCGACATAGACCTTCCCGTTGGCGACAGATGGGACAACGTTTGCATTGCCACCTCCCCAAGACCCGGCGGGAGACGAATAAAGCAATGGGTACGACCCATTCACGGCTAGTGCCGCAAAGGCATAAAGTGTGAGACCGAGACCGGAACCAGGGCGCCCAACAGCCCAAATGATTGCGGAACCATTTCGGGTTCCGTTTGAGGAAACTGAAGTGAAGAACCCCGGATCCTGCCCAGAAAAGATGCTTGTGGCACCTGCGGATGTGAGGCTTGGGGGGGAAGTCAAATTCAAGTGCCAAGTCTGAAGAACATTACCATGACTCGTCACGATGCGAGGGATCCCATCAGGCCCAACAAAGTAAGATGGACCGCACCAGCACGCCCCATGCGCCTCGTACGTGCCGAGTGGAGTGCTAAAATTGTGGCGGTCGAGCAGAAACAGCCTTCCATCCTTGCCAGCTGCCACAGCAAAATAAGTGACTGGGCCTGGCTGATTCGGCAGAATGAGAACGCCACCCGCGCTGAGATCATTATCCGCCCCGTCCATAGCGTCGTGATCTGACGGCGTAAAGATACTTGCCTGGCCCGCTACCGGGGTCAAATCGGGATAAAGTCTTATTACACTCTCTTGGACGTTGGTTGTTCCTGTGTACGATCCTGGTGCGGAATTTCCAGTCGATAAATACAAAATTGGGGTAGAGCCAGGATCTCCGTAGGCCGCAATTCCGTAACCTGACATCCATACTGACGACAAAAAGAAATTATTGGACGGCGTGCTCGACAATGTATCATCGAGCTTATTCGCGGCGAGAGGAGCCAGACTTTCCGCATTCCATCCCAAAACCCAGCCACGCGACTGATTGCCTGCAAAGTCGCAAAAACTTCCGAATGCGGCATACACATTTCCCCCTATTTCGAGCAGAGCCGGCCGCTGGCGCTGAACGGATGCATTGAATTTATATATCGAGCCATTGGTCAGCGTATGCAATGCGGCGACCGTAACGGGAGACCCAGGGATATTATCTTGCAGAGTGGTTATGCTGAGTGCGTGGAGCTGATAGGATCGGGAAGCGCCATTCACGTAAGCGATGACATACATCGTCTTCGTGGTGAGATCGATGACGGGAGTGCCCGTGATTCCCACATTCGGCCCGTTATTGATGCACCCTAGCGGCGTCGGAACGGGAGCGCCAAGGTTTCGCCTGAGCAGAATGGTGCCACTTGATGCATCGATCGCATAGACCGTGTTGGATTCCGTCGCAACGTAAACGACGTCATGCGTGCCACTCGCGATGGTGAGCCCCGGAACGATGAGCGGTTGGGCATCGACCTGATCGTCGAGCGCGACCGTATGAAGTATTCCGAAGTTGCTTGGAAAGTTTGTCGCGGTCAGCGTCGTTTCTTTTGAGTTCCAGCCCGTTCGCAAGGTATCGTTATGGTAGGTTGTGACAGTGGCCGGCTGCGCGGCCGCGCGGCCCGCGAGTGGCAGGGCTAGACCCGAGATCATCACGGTCCCGAGCAATGCTAATGCAATAAGTAATAGCTTTTGCATAACCATCCCCCGTCGTTAAGAAATTCTGTTTTATGATTCCCAACGATCCCGGATCTCCGGGGCGGGCCCCGGACAGGCGTGCTGCGCTGGAGGGCCAGATTTATCCCGGCTGGGCTTTGGGATGAGCGAAAAACATGCAAACTATTATATGATAAAAGCGCATTGTTGATATCAATGCAATTAAATTCACATTTCCGAATTGCGCGATGATTACGCACGCCCGCCCGCGCGCGGACGAGATGACGTTATATTGGATGGTTTGGAGCGGGAGACCGCGGAAAACCTCGTTCGGCTTATCCTCGTCGCGTTGGTCCAAAGACTTCGCCGCCGCGCCAAAAATTGGCCGCAAAAAAGGGCGTCTCGCGTGAGACGCCCTTCCACCGGCGAGCTAGGCGCGGGAGGGGATTACCCAGCTCGCGGGATTACGCTGCTTTTGATGTTGTAACCGCGGGTTTGTCACCCTCGGTTGCGATCGGGATCTGGCGCGGTTTCTGCGCCTCTGGGAGTTCACGAAGGAGATCGACGTGGAGCAGCCCGTTTTCAAGGCTCGCCCCGCTCACATGCACGTGATCAGCGAGTTGGAAGCGGCGCTCGAACGAACGGGCGGCAATTCCCTGATAAAGCACTTCCGCCTTCGGCGCCGCGTTCTCGGCCGCACGCTCCCGCGAACCCCGGATGGTGAGCGTGTTTTCCTTGGTTTCAATCGAGAGGTCTGCCGCGGCGAAACCCGCCACCGCCACCGAAATCCGGTATGCATTCTCGCCGGTGCGTTCGATATTATAGGGCGGGTACGTTGGCACGGCTTCAAGCCCGGCGGCCTGATCGATCATATTGAACAAGCGGTCAAAGCCGATGGTTGAGCGGTAAAGGGGAGAAAGATCAAACTGACGCATCTCACTATCCTCCTTCAATGAAGCGATTAGAGCTGTTGCACCATTCCAAAGTGGCGGCAAACATCTGTCAGCGCTTTGCGTATGCTGCGCCCGAGTTTGCACCGCGTCCCGAAGCGGCCCGCGCCCTTTTGATGTGGGGACAGGGGTTGGCTTTGCAAGAGGGGCGAGACAGGCAAATTTTCCGCCGGTACACTGGTGTCCGCCGGAGCCCGCAGGCCGGGGAAAACGGGCTCCGGCGCACATGGGAGCAGCGAAATTTCGTGATGGAACTTTGTCCGATTTTGGAAAACCCGGTCCCGCCCGGCGCCATTGTTTCCGCCATCACGACGCGAGACAATTGGACCTTGCGAGCGGCGCATTGGAGCTGCGGCACAGCCTGCAAGGGGACGGTCGCGATTTTGCCGGGACGCGCGGAATTCATTGAAAAATATTTCGAGGTCATCGGCGAATTGTTGAGCCGGAACTTCGATGTCGCCATCCTGGATTGGCGCGGGCAAGGCTTTTCCGGCCGCCTCACGAGCGATCCCCGCAAGGGCCACATTGGCGATTTCCGAGCCTATGAACGCGATCTCGGAGCCTTGGTGGAGCAGGTCCTCGAACCGTTCTGCCGGCCGCCCTGGTTTGCGCTCGGCCATTCCATGGGCGGGGCGATCGCGCTCGCGAAGGCGCGCGGCGGACATTTGCCCTTCGCACGCATGGTGCTGACCGCGCCGATGATCGATATTTACGGGCTTCGTTTCAAAGCCACCGCGCGGTTTCTTGCCAGGGCACTGGTCATGCTTGGACAAGGCCGCCGATTCGTGCCTGGTGGCGGCCCAATCCCCTATATGTCGGTGAACTTCGAGGGCAATGTCTTGACGTCCGACCCCAGACGCCATGCGCGCGGGGCGGCGATCATGGATGCCGTGCCCGATCTTGCCATCGCCGATCCGACGATCGGCTGGATCAATGCCGCCTTCCGTCTTATGCGGCGCTTCGAGGATGTGGACTTTCCGCGCCGCATTCTCACGCCGATCCTGATCTTGGCCGGCGGCGCCGATCGGCTGATCGATACCGCCGCTGTGGAACAGTTCGCGAGCCGCCTCAAGGCGGGTAAATGCATTACATTGCCGAACGCCCGCCACGAAATCCTGATGGAACGCGATGCTTTCCGTGAGTTGTTCTGGGCGGCGTTCGACGCGTTTCTGCCGGGCGAAAGCGCAGCGGAGAATGCCAAGGCTCCTTTACCGCCGCAGGAAGGGCTTCGACTGACCCCCACAGCGCCTTGAGGACCGGGCCTCATAGGGACGCTGGGGACCGCCTAAATTGTAAAGGTTGACTGTGTCAGGAAATCGCAAATTGCCAATCGTCTGACGGCGGCAAGTTTGGCGAGCGGATCGACCCTGTCAAGGACGCGAGCTTCGCGTGCGCCGGCGAAGTCGGTGCTTCGCATCCTTGACAGAATGGAGCCCGCCTCGCCGATCATGTTCGCCGTGCGATGAATGGCGAAATCTGATATTGACCGTTGGATCAAATCCAAACTTTTATACCCCTAAATTGAGTGTCGCGTGGCGCAGCCTCATTCGGGCGGAAGGTTCAAGGGTTTGGCGGGTTCAGTCCGTGAGCTGCCCGCGCCAAAAACGCTTCGCGAACTCCATGATAATGACCAGTACCACGGCGGCCAGCACAGCAACCGCGAGATCGTCGCTGTGCAGCTGGCCGAAGCGAAAGAGGTGGCGCGCCGGTTCCCAGGCGAGCGCAAGTCCGAGCAGAGCGAGCGCCATCGCACTCACCGCGAGGAGGGTCGGATTGTCGCTTCGCAAGGCCGCGCCGAGTGAACTATCAAAAGAGCGGTTGACCAGGACCAGCCCGAGATTGGCGAGCACCAGGGCGACGAAGGTCACGGCGCGCACCTCACCCTCCGCCAGGCCAAGCCGGATCGCCAGCAGATAGAGGCCTGCGACGATGCCGAATGCAAGCGTTCCCTGAAACAAGCCCCAGACGACGAGCCCTCGCGAAAATAAGCGGCTTGCGGCCGCGCGCGGCGGCCGCCGCATGACGTTCTTCTCTTCCCTCTCGGCCTCGAACACGACGGCGCAGATAGGATCAATCACCATCTCGAGGAAGGCGATATGGACGGGAAAGAAGACAAGCGGCAGGCCGGTCAGGAGCGGGAGCAGCGCGAGACCCGCGATCGGCACATGCAGGGCGAGGATGTAGCCGACAGCCTTGCGCAAATTGTCATAAATCCGCCGGCCGAGGCGGATCGCCTTGACAATGGAGCCGAAATCATCGTCCAGCAGGACGAGGGTGGACGCCTCCCGCGCCACATCGGTGCCGCGCCCCCCCATCGCGATGCCGATGTCGGCCGCTTTCAGCGAAGGGGCGTCATTGACGCCGTCGCCGGTCATGGCGACGACCTCCCCATTCGCCTGAAGCGCTTGGATGATGCGCAGTTTTTGGCCCGGCATGATCCGGGCGAATACACTTGATTCCGCCGCCCGGCGGCGGAGCTCCGCCTTGTCCATTGCCTCAATGTCGTCGCTCGTGAGCACCGTGCCGCCGGCAATCCCGGCTTTTCCGGCGATCGCCAAAGCCGTCGCCGGGTGGTCGCCGGTGATCATGACGACGCGAATGCCCGCCGAGCGGCATTCCCGAACGGCCTCCGGCACAGATGACCGCAAGGGATCCGAAAGCCCGGCAAGGCCGCGGAAGGCAAACTCGAAATCCTTTGGCGAATCCGGAAAGTCCCGCCCGTAAAACCAGGCCTCCGCCACAGCGAGGACGCGCATGCCGTCCCCTGCGATCCGGCCGACAACGCGGGGAAGGACGGCCAGCGCCTCCGGACTGAACCGGCAGAGGGTCGCGATCACCTCCGGCGCCCCCTTGGCGGCGATGCGATGACCGTCCTCCCCCGCAAACTTCCAGACCTGGGTCACCGCCAGCAGATCCGGGCGCAATCCATAGTAGTGGACGAGTTCCGCCTTTCGCGCTGGCTTGCCGTCAGCACGGCTCAGCTCTTCGTCCCGCCTGTGGAAGGCTTTGTCCATCGGGTCGAAGGAGGCAGGGGTGCTCGCGAGCGCCCCGCATTCCACAAGGCGCCGAAGCTTGTCTGTCCACTTCGCCGCGCGCCCGGGTTCAAAATAGAGAACGTCGCCATTTGCGGCGAGCGCGGTGATCGACATGCGGTTTTCGGTGAGCGTGCCTGTCTTGTCGGTGCAAAGCACGGTGGCCGCCCCGAGCGTCTCGATGGCCGCGGCCCGGCGGGTGAGCACGCGCGCACGCGAGATCCGCCACGCGCCCATGACCGTGAAGACGGTCAGCACCAGCGGGAATTCCTCGGGCAGCATCGACATGCCAAGCGCGATGCCGGCCAGCAGCGCCTCGAGCCAGGAGCCGCGCCACAGGCCAAAGAGGATGACACTCAGGGTGCAAATGGCAAGGCCGATGACGGCAAAGATTTGCACGAGCCTGCGGGTTTCCTGCGTGAGGCGGGGCGGCGCGTTTTCGATGGTTGTCAAGGCCTGCCCAATCTGGCCGATCTCGGTGCGCGGGCCTGTCGCCTGGACGGTGGCCAGCCCGTGGCCGCGCACCACGAGCGTGCCGGAAAAGACAAAGGGCAAACCGTCTCCACCCGGCCGCGCCTTGCCCGCGGCGGCGTTTGCGGTTTTGTGGACCGGCACCGACTCGCCGGTCAGCAGCGATTCGTCGACCGCAAGGTCTGTGGCCTCGATGAGAAGCGCATCGGCGGGCACGCGGTCGCCTTCGCCAACGACGATGAGATCGCCGCGCACCACCTCCCGGCCGGCAATACGCCGCCGCGCGCCCTCGCGAATGACCAGAGCGCGCGGGCTGGCAAGATCGCGCAGCGCCTCCAGCACCCTCTCGCTGCGCCTTTCCTGCACCACGGTGATGACGACCGAGATCGAAGCGAACACGAGCAGCAGCAGAGCCTCGGTGCGGTCGCCAAGCAGCAGATAGATGACTCCGGCGCCGATGAGCAGGCCGAACATTGGCTCGCGCAGGACCTCGAGGACGATGCGCGGCAAGGATCGATGACCGGCGCGCGGCAGCTCGTTGAAGCCTTCCCTCTCAAGCATGAGCCGCGCTTCGGCTTCCGTCAGTCCCTGCAACGCCTCCGGCAAGATGTCCCTCTCCTTCATGCTGAAAGACGCGGGCGCTGCCGGCCGCTTGCGGCGGGACCGCGGCCCTAAAGCGTGGGGATCTGGCGAAACCCCTGCCCTGCGCCTCGATCGACGAGTGCCGCCAAGCTGGCTTGCGCGACGTCCACCTTGTCGACCCGGGCGTGAGCGGGACCGCGCCAGCAGGCCGCGCAAAGCGCCTCGACGGCCTCCGGCGGACCGGCGAAGAGCGCTTCGACATCGCCGTTCGAACGGTTTCTAACCCAGCCCCTCACGCCTCGCAGGGTGGCTTCGATTTGGGTCCAGGCGCGGTAGCCAACGCCCTGGACCCTGCCGCTGATCGTCACGCGAACGATCCTCTCTTCGCCCGGCGTACTCATTGCTTACCGCCCGCCGAATGAGCCGGGCAGCCGGGAAATTTAACACCCCGCGCTTCGATGCCAAAACCGGCGAGGCAGGCCAGCGCCACCGCGACAATCGCCGCGACGAGAGCGAGTGCGAAAGCGTAATTTCCGCCATTGGCCTGGGCGATCGACGCCTGAAGAGGGGCGTTCACGGACGCGAGCAAATTGCTGTCTGATACGCAAAGCCTGGGAACGTCCCGCGCACCTTGTGCGGCGACAGCTCATTGAGATGGGCCGGCACGATGCCCCAAGCGCCCTGGACGGCAAACTGCATGAAGAAGGCGCCCGCGGCAAGCATGAAGGGGCTCGTCCCGTAGGCCCAAATCGGAAGAACGGCGAGCGTGGCCAATGCCGCGATCACAATGCCCCGGCGGCGGCCAATCCGTTCCGAGAGGGCGCCAAAGGAAATCCCGCCGAGGATCGCGCCAATATTGTAAGCGATCGCGATGAGACCCACGGTGTGCGGCGCGAAACCATGTTGCAGCCGCAGGAACGCCGGATAGAGGTCTTGCGTGCCATGGCTGAAAAAATTGAAGGCGGTCATCAGCAAGACGACATAAAGGAAGCGTCCCATATTGTCGCGCAGCATTGTGACGAGAGCCGTAGCTTGCCGTGCCGTGGCGCCCGCCAAGAAGGCCGGAGATTCCTCGACCTTGGCGCGAATATAGACAACAAGAAGCGCCGGCAGGGCGCCCATGATGAACAAGCCACGCCAGCCGGCGAGGCCGTAAAATACGGAATAGGCGATCGCGGCGAGAAGGTAGCCGCTCGGATAGCCGGTCTGGAGGAGCCCTGACACCGCGCCCCGCGATCGAGGGGGAATGGTTTCCATCGTGAGGGCGGCGCCGACCCCCCATTCGCCGCCCATGGCGACGCCAAAAAGGGCGCGAAGAAGGAGAAGGGTGGCAAGGCTCGGGGCCAAGCCCGACGCGCATTCGAGCACGGAAAAGCTCAGAATGTTGAGCATCAGCACCGGCCGGCGGCCGAAGCGGTCGGCGGCAAGGCCAAAGACGAGAGCGCCGAGCGGCCGTGCCGCAAGCGTAAGAAAGATCGCGAAAGTGACATCTGTCACATCCGTGCCGAATTCCTTCGCGATGAGCGTCCAGCCGAGATAGCTCGCCAAAACCGCGCTGCGCTGTTTGGGCGAGAGGTCTTGCACCATATGAAACACGTGCGCTCCTCAAAGACCGGCGGGAGACGGCAAAGGAATGGTCAAGCTTGCCATAGTTTTGGGAGCGGGTCAGTTTGAATTTCGGCCAGTTCCGTTGCTGAATTTGCCTGACGCGCGAGCTGCTCCTGAACTGCTGCCTTGCCGCAGCTCAAGACGCGATCATGCGCCTTTTCCGCAGCGACGCTCGGAACACCAGCAAGTTACGGACGATCGAAGCTGCTCTTCGGCTCGAGACCAATTCAAGAGCTCCGCCTTTTTCGCAGCGAACTCTTCTTCGGTGAGAATGTTCTTCTGGCGCAGGTCCGAAAGCCGCTCGATCATGGTCAAGATGTCGTCCGTTGACGCAGGCGCTGGAGCCGTGACCGGCGCGACAAGCGTCTCGGACCGCGCAGGCTCGCGTGAACTAGATGCGGAGGGTTCATGAAAACTGTGGCTCATGGGAGCCACCAAAGGTAAGTCGGCGACGCGGACAAGGCCAAACTGGCTGGTGAAGGTGAGAGACTGATCGCCGCCCTGCTGTTGAGAGAATCCTGTTATTCTGTGTTCACCGGTGTCATAGACGCTCACCGCGCCGCCATTTCGAATGGCGAGGCGGCGGCCCGCAGGAAAATAGGCATAGTGCAGATTGTTTTGCGTGCCGGTCGAACCCGGAGTGCCGAGCTCCGAAGGCCACCCGGCGCCGGAGCTCGGCGAAGCTCCCGGGACGAACAGACTGACGCCGGCATAACCACCGCCCTGGCTTTGCGATTGTGACGGGCTTGCCTCGGAGGGGCTGAGCAAAGGCTGACTGCGCAGCAGGCTGGCAAGTTCGCGGCAAAGGGTATCGACACGGTATTTAAGGCGTTGATTGAACATGTCGCCGACCATGATCATTCCGCCCTGCGACCATTGACCCATGCCGCCTAGATCGGGGTGAGTGAACTGAGCCTGGGTGCCATGGCCAACCACCAGCGCGTGGAGCAAGGTCTCCACGGCGTCGCGGCTAACGGCATGGCGCCGCGCCAAATCATCGACAATCTGAAGCCCTTCCGGAGTGAGTTGCTGCATGGTTATCAACTCCGAGAGCATGATCCGAGACGGTGGAAACAGGTTTTCCGAAAAGATCATGCAAAATCAAAGACTCTAGAGCATGATGCCGGTCAATCTCGTCGCATCATGCTCTAGGGGGTGAAACGGATGCGGTCGCGGCCTCCCGACCGGCCGGCGGCAGATGAGGACCGCGTCGAGAGCGAGAAAGGACATGTCCATCTTGTTGCCTGCACTGTAGCGCGTCCGCGCCACGTCCGGAAGATCAAAGATGAGCGTGCCCTGGCCGAGCGCGTCCCTTGCGGCCCTAAAGACCGATATTATCGATGAGCCGGGTTGTCCCCAATTTGGCCGCGGCAAGAAGCCGGATCGGCCCGTCATCCCGAAAGGTGACCGGCGCCAGCGTTTCCGCGTGGCGCGCCTCCACATAGTCGATGGCGAACCCGGCCGCGGCAAGTGTGGCCCGCGCGACATCGAGGGCAGCCTCGATCGCGATGCCTTGCGAGATGTCATTCGCGCAACGGACGAGCGCCGCATGAAGCTTGGGTGCAACGGACCGCTCCTTCGCCGCTAAATAAATATTGCGCGACGACATCGCGAGCCCATCCGCTTTTCGCGCAGCGTGGGCGCGCCAACAATCACGGTCTCGAAATCGAGATCGCGAACCAGTCTCTCCACGACTTTCAGTTGCTGATAGTCCTTCTCGCCAAAGATCGCGACATCGGGCCGGCACTGGTTGAGAAGTTTTGCGGACGATGGTCGCAACCCCCGCAAAATGCGCGGGCCGGAAGCGATCCTCGAGTCCAGCGGTGGCGGGACCGCCGATGGAAAGCGAGGTTGCAAAGCCTGGCGGCAGTATCTCCCGTCGCGGGCGCGAAAATGAGATCGCCTTGCGCCGCAGCGACCCGGCCGCATCCGCTTTCGGAGCGCGGATGGCTCGGCGGCAAAATCTTCCGTAGGCGCAAATTGCGCGGGGTTGACAAAATTGACCGGAGCAACTCGATTTGCGCGCGCGCTTTCTGCGTCTGAACAAGCGACATATGGCCGCCGTAAATCGCCCCATGGTGGGCACGAGGCCGATCGTCTCGACCGCGCGCCGCCATTCGGCGAGCCGCGCCCTGAGACGCGCGACGTCACGGACAATTTCAAGACGGCCTGCGCCGCCGGCGGCCATGAATTTAGTTTGGGTCATGCGGGCGTTTTCGTAGAAAAATCAATGGAAAGGGGTCGCAGCATGGTGGACATCGGCGCGGGGTCCGGCTCTGGTGCAGAATCCCGATAGAAAGCTGGTGGTGCAAGTCCCTAAGCCCCGATTTGGCGTCGAGCGCGCTGTTCTCCATCGTTCGCCTCGCCCCGGCAAATTCGAGATCGCGGCGACGAAACCGCTTGCCACGCAGCATGATCTTTCGCTGGCCTATTCGCCCGGCGTCGCCGCCGCCTGCCTTGCGATCGCCGCCGATCCGGGCGCCGCGGCCGAACTCACGGTCCGGCAAAACCTCGTCGCCGTGGTAGCCAACGGCAGCGCGGTTTTGGGCCTTGGAAACATTGGCCCGCTGGCTGGCGAACCGGTGATCGAGGACAAGGCCGCTGTTCTTCAAGAAATTCGCCGGGATCGACGTTTTCGATATCGAAATCGCGGAGACGGATATCGACCGTCTCGTCGATGATGTCGTGGCGGCGCTGGAGCCAACCTTTGGCGGCATCAATCTCGAGGACATCAAGGCGCCGGAATGTTTCGAGGTCGAGCGCAAGCTGCGCGAACGC
>CAWAQW010000045.1:0-26607 GCA_963784075.1 uncultured Alphaproteobacteria bacterium
TGCTGGGATGCAACTGACGCGGCCGCGTAGCGCTCCTCCCTTCACGGTCGACGATGTCCTAAAATCGACCGGCTGCGTCCTTGGTTCGCGCATGCATTGCGTCGAAAGCCGCCGGTCCCTGCGACCACAATTTGGAGCGGGCTGGGGGCACCTGTGTTGAAAGGTCAAATGTTTTCCTGATTACGCATAAACGTCAGCCAGCTTTAGGAGTGAATATGGCATAGGCGCGGTCCTCAGAGCGACGTATGCGAGACGCGGTATCATTGTTTCGAGGCGGTATCTGCGGTTGAACCGATATTCGAACTCGGCGAGATATCGCGGCACGTGTTTTGAGTGCACGGCCCTGTAGGTTCCGACCAAAGCCGACTTGATGTTTCCAAGGACGGTGTTGACCCATTTGAAGGCCGGCTTTTTGGCGGCCTGCGCGCCGCTGCCAGTTTGAATTTGAGTGTGCGTGCATCCAGCCGTTGCGACGGCGGTGAAACACGCGAGCGCATCGGTGATGACGTTGGCGCCGCCAGTAAGCGCCGTGCTCGTGAGTTTGCCAATCGCCACCTTTCGGAAGCCGATGACGCGGCGAAGAATGATCTGATCTGGCTTGCCGTCCTCGGTTGTTGCAACGGCGGCGACGAAGGGGGTTTTACCCGCCGCACCGCGCCCGTGTTTGCCGGAGCGCTCGCCACCGATATAGGCGTCGTCCATTTGCACGTTGCCATTGAGACGCTTGGCGCCGTTTCGCTCGATCATGACCTGAGCGAGCTTGTGTTTCATCGTCCAGGCGGTCGTCTGCGTGACGCCGAGCCGACGCCCCAACTCGATGCTGGAGATTCCCTTCTTCGATTGGGTCACCAGATACATGGCTTTGAACCAGAGCCGCAGCGGCAGCTTGCTGGATGCGAAAATAGTCCCCGCCTTCACCGAGGTCTGCTTGCGGCAGGCGTTGCATTGGAATAGCAGGCGCGCGCCGCGCTTGACCACGCAATGGCCTTGGACACCACAATCGGGACATTCGAAGCCTTCGGGCCAGCGCAAGCGCGCCAACTCTGCGTGACACCGTTCCTCGGTCCTGTATAATTCATCGAATTCGGCCTCGCTGAGGCCTTTCTGGAATTGAACTTTGTTGCGCGCCATCGGCAATGCCTTTACAAATCATAATGTTCCGTATTTGTTCTAAGCGGAAACTCAAGCTGACGCAACCGCGTAATCAGAAATGATTTTGACGTCAGACACCAGGATCGTTTTCCAAACCCCCGGCATCGATGCCCTGCGCGTCGTCCTGGGTGAAGACAAATGGCGTGTGAGCGATCCAACGACAGCGTGCCGCAGCGAAGTGCCTTCGCCCGTTCGAAAGCTCGTTCGGCAGATCGTCGGCACCGCGAATGGAACAGCGAAGGCCCCGCCCGCATGGAGATTGCTTATCCCTATGGCGTTCTCACGCTCGAAGCCAAATGGCTCGTGCCAGCGGAGGCGATTCCCGGAGATGTCGCCAAAGATCCGATGAATGCTCTCATCGCTGTGACGTTCGAGCTGCGGGAGCACGCTATCGCTCATGCAGCCCGCGTGCTGCGGGAAAGCGGTGTGACGCCGGCGCAGATGAAAGTCGGCATCGGGCTCGCATTGGGCAAGACAAAGCCGTTGATTGCGGATGAGCTTGGAATCCAGCTCTCCTCGGTCGCGGGTCTGACCAAAAAGCTTTACCAGAACTCTCAACGTTCACAATTCCGCGGAGCTCGGCGCGAAAATTCGGCTGGGCGAAACGCACCAAACTTTGCGGCGCGCTGGTCAACAAGCGACGAAGCCCGACCCCAAACGCTCAAGCCGGCTGCGAATAGCTTAGCCAGACAGGGCCTGCTTCGCGACGGATTTTGGCGCTATAGGCGAGCCGTGCGAGGCAGGCAATTCTACACGTGGCGGGAAAGAACTTGCCGGACCGCCTCCACCAATTGGGCCTCTGGGACGCTGAATTGGGCTTTCGCGCGCAGTTCGAGATAGTCGGCGCGGTCCTTGGTGGAGGCGGCGAGTTCGGCGCCGAGGACGAGATCGCGGATCGTCACCTGCGGGCCATCTTGGTGATCGCGCTCGTTCGATCCCTGAATGACAGCGCAAAGCGAGCCGCGCTTGTCGGCATATTTGAGCTGCGCGTTCATGCCCGCCTGTCCTAGGTAGAGCTCGGCGCTGATCCCAGCGCTCCGAAGACTCGTGGCAAAGCTTTGGTAGCGGGCGAGCTCGGTCCTATCGAGGACAAGGACGACCACCGGACCGCGCTGCCTATGCGCCGCGACAATGGGCGAATGGATGGCTTTCAGCGCGGCGTAGAGGCGTGAGACACCGATCGAAAAGCCCGTCGATGGAACGTTCTCGCCGCGAAAGCGGCCGACGAGGCCATCGTACCGCCCTCCCCCGCCGATCGAGCCGAAGCGGACCGGCGTGCCGTCCTCGCCCGGAATTTCAAAAGTGAGATCCGCCTCGAACACGGGGCCTGTGTAATATTCGAGGCCGCGCACGACGGAAGGGTCGATGCGGATGCGGCCATCGTTATAACCCGCACTCCTGATGATCTTCCAAATCTCCTGCAGCTCACGCAGACCCTCTTGTCCCGTCAACGACGTTTGCAGGTTCGCTTCAATACCACCCATAACGCCTTCAAATCGGATATCTTCCGCTATTTGCGCGTCCATGTCGCCCGTTTGTATCTCGCGCCGAACGCTCTCATATTCGCGCCTGGCCCGCGCAGCGGAAGGCTCGATTTCAAACAGCGCCGTTATTTTTTCGATCGCGTTGGGGCTGAGGCCCGCGCCCTTGCGTAAAGTCGCCGCTCTCATCTTTCCGGCCCGCCCCGAGCAAAGCGCGCACGCCTTCGGCACCCAACCGGTCGTATTTGTCGATTGCCCGCAGCACCGTCAGCCTGCGCCCGGCATTTTCCTCGCCGCCAAGTTCAATCGCCTCCATCACGCCATCGAGCACTTTGCGGTTGTTGACCTTGATGACGTAATCGCCGCGCTTGATCCCCAGCCGTTCGAGCGTATCCGCCGCCATCATGCACAACTCGGCGTCGGCCGCGACGCTTGCCGAGCCGACTGTATCCGCATCGAACTGCATGAATTGGCGGAACCGCCCCGGCCCCGGCTTCTCGTTGCGGAACACGGTGCCCGACCGGTAGCTGCGGTAAGGTTTTGGCAAAGTATCGAAATGTTCCGCGACATAGCGGGCGAGCGGCGCGGTCAGATCATAGCGCAGCGACAGCCAGCTTTCGTCATCGTCCTTGAACGAAAAGACCCCTTCATTCGGGCGATCCTGATCCGGCAGGAACTTGCCCAGCGCCTCGGTGAACTCGATCATCGGCGTCTCGACCGCCTCGAAGCCATAGAGTTCATAGGTCTCTTTGATAAGGGCGAGCATTTTTTCGGTTGCGGCGATCTCGGCCGGCGCCCGGTCAACGAGGCCGCGCGGCAGCTTCGCGCGGGCGGCGGGCGTAAGGTTCTTTTTGCCGTTCATTGCGTCCCAAAGCCTTTCTTAACCCGGTTTGTTTAGGGGCGGGACGCCGCCGCGGCAAGCCGGGGCGGGCGAGAAAGAGGCGCGACCCTTGGATCACGCCAAAAACCTCCTATATTGGCGCCGCGGGGGCGACGCCCCCGGCTCAAGGGAGAATCCTATGTCACCCGAAGAACGCCAGTTGCTCACAGGTTTGTTCGACCGTATCCGAGGCGCGGCGACGGCTCCGCGCGATCAGGAAGCCGAGGCGTTGATCCAGGACGCAACCAAGGCTCAGCCTTATGCGCCCTATTTTTTGGCGCAGACCGTCCTCGTTCAGGACCAGGCGCTGCGTGCCGCCAATGACCGTTTGCAAGAGCTTGAGGGCCAGGTCAAGGATTTGGAAGCCCGGGCGGCGAATGCGCCGCGCTCCGGCAGTTTCCTCGGCGGGCTTGGCTCGCTGTTTGGGGGCGGCGGCCCCTCCGCTCCGCCTCCGCGCGCACCATCGCCGCCACCGCCTGGCCGCTGGAACCAAACGCCGCCTCCGCCGCAAGGCGGCTGGCAGCAGCCCGCGCCCGCGCAAGGCCCGTGGGGCGGCCAAAGTGCAAGCCCCGGCGGCGGCTTCTTGACGGGGGCGCTTGGCACTGCCGCGGGCGTCGCGGGCGGTGTCCTCCTCGCCGATTCGATTCGCGGCCTCTTTGCCGGGCACAATAATTCGCTTGGCATCGGCACCGGGTTTGGCGGCATGGGCTCGGGGCTTGGCGGCGGTCTTGGCGGCGAAACCGTCATCAACAATTATTACGGCAGCGATGCTCAAAGCCTGCACGAGCAGGACGTCGCCCAGGATGCGCAACAAGACGCCGCCGATGACGCGCAACAATCTGCGGACTATCAGCAGGACGCCGACCAGGACCAGGACGACATCCAAGATGCCTCCGACTATGACTCGGACGACTTCGGCTCTGGTGACGACGGCAGCTACGACGTCTAAACGTCACCCATTCGCGCCCACATGGCCGGGGGAAGGTCCGGCCATTGTGGAATGGGGGAGCTCCGGCGCTCGCGAGCTATGGCTGCGGCCTGCCGAGCTTCAGAAGGACATCGACATAAACGTCGGCGTTATGACGCTGTGCGAAAGCCTTGGCGCGCTCCGCCGCGCGCGCTTTACAAGCCGGAAAACGCGGTATGAGCCTCATGATCGCGGCGGCCAGTTCCTCGCTTGTGTAGGGCGAGAAGACTTCGCCTTCCGCTTCGTTTTTCTCGACGCTGGCGCCCGCGAAGGTTCCTCTCGAAGCAACGACGGGACGCCCGGCAGCCACCAATTCGGTGAAAATGCCGGAGCCTCGCGCGGCTCCGAACGCAACCGGATCATAGGGCAAAAGCATCACATCGATCTGGCTCGTCCGCGCGGCATATTCGGCGCCGGTCAAAACCCCTTCCACGAACCGCACACCCTTGAGTGCGCGCAAGGCACGTTCCGCCTCGATCGTTCGTTGTTCCCAGCCGCTGTGGTGAATTTGAACTACAAATTCGGCATCGAGCCGTTGACGCTGGCAAAGCTCGATCGCCCTGGGCAAGAGGTGAAACCCCTTGTCGCATTTTGACGTGCCAAAAAATCCAAGACGCACCGTGCCGTCGCCTGTTTCCTTTGGAGACGATCCATCGAAAGGGATAGGCAAGATTTTGGCGCGGATCCCAAAGTCTTTTTCAAACAACGCCTGCATCGCGGTGTTTTCCACCGTGAAGAAGAGAAAGCGATCGAGCAGCGGAGCTGCCAATTGAAAGGCGCGCCGGTAGAATTGTTCGCCATTCACTGCAATTGCTCCCCACGGCGTCCAAGTCGGCGGGAACATTAATTGGCAGACGACGCGTGGCAATCGTTCTCGGGGCTGGCGGAGCAGATAGCGGATCAACCCCAAGATCTGGTTTTGTGAAATCGTCGGCACGATCACGAGATTATCGAATTTCCAAACGTCGGGGGGCAATGCACCGAGATCTTTTTCGAATGTCTGGTTAAGTGCTTTCCACGTCTTTCGTTCGGACCCGCTTGGCCCGCTAGCCAGCCCCCCCGAACAACCGCTGCAACGGATCGCAATTGCTTTTGCCCGTACCACGAACTCATGCTTTCATAAATCGACCGCTTAAAATGAGCGACGGCGCCGAGTTCCTCGACGATCGATTGATCCATCGCTTGCACGCCGAAGATGCGGGATCGCAAATTCCGTCGCGACAGAGTTCCGGTGAGCTTCGCCGCGAGATTGTAGCTATGTTCTCCCTTGCTGATCAATCCATTATCGAGGCAAATAACTTCCATGGAGGCCGCTGGTTGCGGCTCACATTCGTTTTTTGGCTTGCGATGCAGACAGGCCAGCAAGATGACATGAGGTGCGACCTTGAGCCGTATCAACAACTGGATGAAGTTAAAGAGTCCAAGCTCCCGCGCGACAATCGCGGACTCCGAAACCAGCTTGCCGGCCAGGTAAGACCGGCAGCCGCCGACCGTCGAAGGAATCCGCGGCCACGCTGTGTCTAGCGCAGTCACGGCTTGCATATAATGTTGGGAGGAATGCGATTTGCGTAGGAAGAGCCCGGCGTTCGCAATCAAATGATCGATGACCAGCTTGCGGCCCAAGAGGTCATTATCCGATGGCCCGCCTCTTTCGTAATGTAACATGCAGTAAAGATTTGGATGTTTGGAAAAAACGTTCATCCCATGGAGCCGATAAATCCCGAGTGAACGGTCGATGAGGGCGCTCCCCATGAGCACGCTAATTCCCCGAATAAGATAGGCATCCGTGCAACTTCGTAGTTCACGTAAGCTTTCCTTCATCAAGAAAAGCTGAAGCGCATCGCGCCGAAAACAATTGCCGGACGTCGGCGCCCAAACCCAAATTCCGACGTCACCGGGTTGAACGAGATGGACCTGGCTTTCGAGCCCCCCATCGGGACTCCGCAAGGGCCAGACTTCTGGCGCGCTTTCATCGATCCGTCGCAGGAGGTCGGGTTTGACTCCTCGTCCAGAACGCACATATTCGCTCAATCCGTAAATAGTCCCGAGAACCATGCGCGAATGGACGGACTAAATCATATCCGCCGAAGTAAAGCCTACCGGTATTCGCAGCGACAAATGCACAAAGATATGAGTGGCCAGAAACGTAGGAAGGAAAACGTCGTCCGCGTCGAGAAAGACAACATATTCGCCCGAGCTCGCTTCGAACCCCTCGATCGTGGCGAGGCTTTGACCGCCATTGTCGCTTCGCCGCAATATTGTCGTGCTCGGATATTGTTTTGAGATGGCGAGAAGAACATCGGCGCTCTCATCGGTCGAAGCGTTATCGACAATTATGCACTCAATGTTCGGATATGTTTGTTCAAAGACAAAGTCGGCAGCTTGTTTCAGAAAGCGGCCGTAATTGTAGTTGACGATAATCACGCTCACCAGCGGGAGTCCGCAAGGTGGTGATTTTTCTTTATCCTTGAAATTAAGTTGATGCATTTGATCAATATCATTCACGGCAGCTGCCTTCAAAAGCGTTTGGCCTGCGCCTTATTGGCACGCGGGGCCCAAGATTTATCATTCCATAAAGCCTATAAGTCTATGCGGCGCGCGGCTTCCGCCGCAAGCCATAGTCCTTGAATTTTTCAATCGTCTTTTCGATATCTCTCGCGGCCAGCACGCGCGGCGTTCCGATTTGGAGGGCGAGAGCATATTGCTTGCAGAGGGTTTCCAACTCGACGGCAATCCAGATCGCCTCGCGGAGATCCGGGCCAATGGCGATCATCCCATGATTGGCGATGAGCGCGCAGGTCCGGCCGCTCAGCGCTTCCAACACCACCTTCGACAATTCCTCGGTGCCATAGGTTTCATAGGGCGCGCAGCGGATTGTCGGGCCGCCCGCCACCGCGATCATGTAATGCACCGCCGGTATCTCCATGCCACAGATGGCAAAGGCGGTGGCGTAAACTGAATGGGCGTGCACGATGGCATTCACGTCACCGCGGGCTCGCAAAATATCGCGGTGCATACGCCATTCCGACGAGGCGACGAGGTGGTGCTTATAGCCGCCGTCCATGTTCATGAAGACGATATCGTCGGCCGTCATCTCGTCATACGGAATGCCGGATGGCGTGACCAAGAGGCCGCTGTCCCAGCGCACGGAAACATTGCCCGCCGTGCCCTGATTGATGCCATCGCGTGTCATCTTCAAACAGGCATCGACGATCGCTTGACGCGCGCCTGCTTCCCCGCTCGCGGTCATTGCGGTTTTCCTCTTTCAGTGGTGGCCGAGAGCGGACGCTTCCCGCGCGAGTTGCTCGACCTTGCCGAAGTCTTGCGCCGCTATTAGGCCGGGGGCAACCATCCACGAGCCGCCGACACATGCGACATTCGCAAGCGCCAGATAGTTCGCGGCCCTTTGCAGGTCGATACCGCCGGTCGGGCAGAAAATCAAATCGGGCAAGGGGCCAGCGAGGGACGCGAGATATTTGGCACCGCCCGCCGATTCGGCCGGAAAGAATTTCAAGGCCCGAAACCCTCGTTCCCGCAACGCCATGGCTTCGGACGCGGTCGCCACGCCTGGCAAAAACGGCAGCGGCGCGCGCACGGCCGCCTCAACGAGGCGCGGCGCCGTTCCGGGGCTGACGAGAAACCCCGCTCCTGCCTTGGCCGCGGCTTCGATCTGGCCCTCCTCGACAATCGTTCCAGCGCCGATGCAAGCCTCGGGAAATGTCTTGGCGAGCACCGTCACGGCACTCAGAGCGGCGGGCGTCCGCAAAGTGATTTCGATCACTGTCAAACCGCCCGCGATAAGGGCCCGGGCCTGGGCAAGCGCGTCCTCGACATCCTTGACCGTGAGCACAGGAATGACCGGCGCCCGCCGAAGCACACCGATGGTCGCTTCGGAATGTGGATAAAGCATGGCGCGGTCCCTCCAACGATACAGCCACGATAGCTCGCGGATTTTCAGGCGAAGCGCGAACCGGTTCGCCGGCAGTGGCTCAACGCTTTGAATGAGCGCGGTTTCGAACCGGCGAGAGGCCGACACGCCACCTGAAACCGCCCGTGTCAGCCGCAGACGCTCGCGCCGAGTTCTGGCCCGCTCGCATTGGCGCGGAAGATTTGGAACAGCTCGCGCCCATAGCCATAGGAATGCGCCCCAAGATCATATTCGGCGGGGGAGCGGCCATGCAAGACCTCCGGGGAAAGTTCCACCCTCAACGTGCCGGCTTCAGCGTCGAGGGTGATGATGTCACCGTCTTGCAGGCGGGCGATCGGGCCGCCCTCGATCGCCTCCGGCGTCACATGGATCGCCGCCGGGACTTTTCCGGACGCCCCCGACATGCGCCCATCGGTCACAAGCGCCACTTTGTGGCCGCGCGCCATGACCGAGCCGAGGGCGGGGGTCAATTTATGCAGCTCCGGCATGCCGATCGCTTTCGGCCCCTGGAAGCGAACCACCGCGACGAAATCACTTTCGAGCTCGCCCGCGCGGAACGCGGCCTCCACCTCCTCCTGCGTGTGAAAAATCTTGGCCGGCGCGCGGATCTGGCGATGTTCCGGCGCCACCGCGCTTATCTTGATCACCGCGCGGCCGAGATTGCCGTCGAGCACTTTGAGGCCACCATCACGCGAAAACGGGTTGGTTGATGCGCGCAGAACCAATTCATCGCGGCTCACGGAAGGCGATGGCCGGAAGCTGAGTTTTCCGCCCTCGAGATAAGGCTCTTGCGCATAAAATTCGAGGTCTTGCCCGGCGATTGTTTTGGTATCAGGATGCAGGAGGCCCGCCTGCAGCAAGGATCTGATGAGAAAACCGGTGCCGCCGGCGGCGGTGAAATGGTTCACATCGGCGGTGCCGTTGGGATAAATCCGTGTCAGCAAAGGAACCACTTTCGAGATATCGGCGAAATCGTCGAGCATGAGCACAATGCCGCCCGCGCGGGCCATGGCGACGAGGTGGATGACGTGATTGGTCGAGCCTCCCGTCGCGTGCAATGCGACGATGCCATTCACAAAAGCGCGCTCGTCGAGGATCGCGGCAACTAGGCGTATAGTCATTGCCAAAGGCGGTGATCGCCAAGGCGCGCTGAGCCGCGGCGGCGGTGAGCGCATCCCGCAAGGGTGTATTTGGGTTGACGAAGGCACTGCCCGGCAGATGCAGGCCCATCACCTCCATCAGCATTTGGTTGGAGTTGGCGGTCCCATAGAAAGTGCATGTTCCCGGCGAATGATAGGATGCGGCTTCCGCGTCGAGCAAGTCTTCCCGCTTGGCCTTGCCCTCGGCATGGAGCTGGCGGATCTTGGCCTTTTCCTGATTCGGAAGACCCGAAGGCATCGGGCCGGCTGGGATGAAGACGGCGGGCAAATGCCCAAAGGCTTGCGCGGCGATGACGAGTCCCGGCACGATCTTGTCGCAAATGCCGAGAAAGACCGCCGCGTCGAACATGTCATGCGACAAAGCGATCGCCGCCGACATGGCGATGACATCCCGCGAGAAAAGCGAAAGCTCCATGCCCGGGCGGCCTTGCGTGATGCCGTCGCACATGGCCGGCACGCCGCCCGCAACCTGCGCGACGCCACCCGCCTCGCGCGCCGCTTTCTTGATGATCGCCGGAAAACGCTCGTAAGGCTGGTGCGCCGACAGCATGTCGTTATAGGCCGTCACGATGGCGAGATTGGCAACAGTGCCGGTGCGCAGATCCACCTTTTCGGGCGCGGCGCAGGCGGCAAATCCATGCGCGAGATTGGCGCAGCCGAGCGCGCCGCGGCGCGGGCCATTGTTGCGCATCGCCTCGACGCGAGCGAGATATGCCTCGCGCGAAGGCTGGCTGCGCTCGCGAATGCGGGCCGTGACATCGGCGATTGTTGCGTGAACCATCTCCGGCTCCTCGTTGCCCCGTCTGACGCAGCAAATCCGTCAAATCGTTTCTTCACTCCAGCTGCGCCCGTCACGCTCGACAAGCGCGATCGCAGCGGCTGGCCCCCATGTGCCCGCGAAATAGGGACGCGGCGGTTCATTCATCTGGCTCCAGGCCTCGCGGATTGGATCGATCCAGCGCCACGCCGCCTCGACCTCGTCGCGGCGCATGAACAAGGTCGCATTGCCGCGGATGACATCCATCAACAGGCGCTCATAAGCTTCCGGCGCGTGGATGTTAAAGGCTTCGGCAAAGTTCATGTCGAGCGGCACATGTTGCAGCCGCATCCCGCCAGCGCCCGGCTCCTTGAGCATCAGCCAGAGCTTGATGCCCTCATCCGGTTGCAAACGGATGGCGAGCATCGTTTGCGATATCTTACCCAACTCAACAGGAAAAATCGAATGGGGAACCTCGCGAAAGGCAACAATCACCTCCGAAACCCGCTGCGGCAAACGCTTGCCCGTGCGCAAATAGAAGGGGATGCCGGCCCACCGCCAATTCGCGATTTCAACCTTGAGGGCGACGAAGGTCTCGGTCTGGGTCTGCGCATTGCCGACCTCCTCGACATAGCCTGGAACCGCGCCACCTTCGCTGGCCCCGGCGCGATACTGACCCCGCACCGTCAGCGCCGCGGCATTGCTTGCATCAATGGGGATGAGTGACTTCAAAACCTTGAGTTTCTCGTCGCGCACGGCATCCGCCTCCATGGAGGCAGGCGGCTCCATCGCGACAAGACATAAAAGCTGCAGCAAATGATTTTGCACCATGTCGCGCAACGCCCCGGAGTTTTCATAATAAGCGGCGCGGAACTCGACACCGATCAATTCGGCGACCGTGATCTCGACATGATTGATATGCGCGGAGTTCCATAAGGGCTCGAAGAGCGCATTGGCAAATCGCAGCGCCATCAAATTTTGCACCGTCTCCTTGCCGAGATAATGATCGATGCGGAAAATCCGCTCCTCCGGAAAGACAGCGCCAATCGCATCATTGATGAAGGCCGCCGAGGCGCCGTCCTTGCCGATGGGCTTCTCGACGATGATGCGGGAGGCCGGCGTGACAAGAGAATGGGCCGCGAGTTTTTTCGGGATCAGACCGAAATAGTCCGGAACCGTCGCGAGATAGAACGCGCGCACACGCGCCGGATCGCCGGAAAATTCGTTTTCGAGACCATCCCAGCCCATATCGCTGCCGATGTCGAGCGCAACATGATGAAACATCGCGAGGAAGCTCTCGATCGAGTTCTTCGTGCGCCGAGACGCCCGCGAATTCCTTCAAGGCCTTGGCGATGGAGCTCCGAAAGGAGGACATGTCCAGCTCCTGGCGCGACACGCCGATGATCTTCGTCGGCTGCGTGAGCTGATCATCAAGGAAGCGGTGAAACAGAGCGGGAAAGAGCTTGCGATGGGCAAGATCGCCGGTGCCGCCGAAGACCACCAGATCAAAGGGAGCGACCTTGACGATACGCGAAACCATCGCTTCCCTTTGCGGTTTGGCTGGTCACGGCCGGGCTGGACGTTTGGTCAGGCCACCTTGGCGCAGAATGTCACACGGTTACTCAAGGCGAGCAAGTGGCACGCCAGAGCTTTTCGATCCGAGGAAGTGTTTACATATTAGCTCGCCACCCGGCCGTTTCAACCAAGGCCGGCCTTCACAAATCATCCGACATGATTTGGTGAAGAATGCTTGCCATGCACGGATTTAGGCCGCTCCCGCCGCAACTTGCTTGCGGGGGAGATTTCTGGCGGGACCCGGTGACGGGCTGAGCAACAAGGCCTTTTGGATCGCCCATTCACTGCCCGCATCGAGCGCCTCGAGAAATTGCACTTCGCCGCCTGCCAGCAGCGCAATGGGAGCACCATCCCGGTAGAGGAGCCGGCTGCCGGTGAGCGCGGGGAGCTTCACCCCGGGTGTGAAGAGGCCAACGAGATTGAGCGGGTCAGCACCCGAAAGCGAAACGGTCGCACCCGTCAGAGGCTTACGCCGGACCTCGCGCAACAGGCCGATCGCTTCCGGCAGGGCGAAATGTTCGCCGGCGAAACCCGCGACAAAGCGGCCGCCGCGAATGTCGCCGCGCGCCTCGAGCTTGCGATAAATCCGCAAGAGATCCCGCCACTGGGGCAGCCACGCCGCCTCCCGCTCAAGGAGCTGCCGGTACACGACACCGTAGCGCCGCAACAGGGTGCGCGCCACATGCTCGACAGCATCGGCGTGGAGCTGCGGCCCCGTCCGGCCCGTCCGGTCCCGGCGGGCGAGCGCCCAGCGGCCCGCGTGCTCCATGCTGAACACCGCGGAGCGGCGCCGGTGCCCGCCGCGTGCCGTCGCCCTGCGCTGGTCAGAGGGCACGAGCAGCGCGCGCAGCCCGCCAAAACTGTCCGAATTTACAAGGCCGATGGCGACAAGCTCGGCAAGCGCTTCTTCGACTTCTGACCGCAACAAGCCCGTGCCTTCAACGAGCTCCTCGAAGAAGGAAGCTCCATGCGCCCGTATGATGTCGGCAATTCTTTGCGCGCGGGAGCCGGGCACGGCGCTCTCTGCGGCCGGTGCCAGGGACGCCCACAGCGAAGCATGACGGCGGGCGAGCAAAACAATGGGAGTCGTGCGGAGCGGCGCTGGCGCCGAAGTGGACGCGCCGCCATTCGGCCGTTGGCTGGCTGGCCGCAACCTTGCCCAAGCCATGCGGCCCGCCAAGCAGTGATCGTCGAGCCAAGCCGGATCATAATTTTCGAGGCGTGCGGGCAATATTTCGGTTTCCCAAGCGCCGGCCGGCGCCTCGAAACCTTCGAGCTGCTCGACAATTGTCTGGAGTGCCTCAGGTCCTTCCATGCGCGTTTCCGGCGTCACGTGCTGCCAGGCGAGCAGAAAACGCAGGAAATCGCGCGCCGGGACGGGCTCGATCTCGGCGCGCAAACGCTTGATTGTCGAGTGATGGATTCGCGCAAGCAGCCGGCGGTCGCACCATTCCTCCGCCGAAGACGCTGCCGTAAAATGGCCCCGCATCGCAAAGCCTTCCGCCTCCAGCGCCGCAAGTGCGGCGCGGATCGGGCCGGTCTCGAGGCCAAGCGGCGCCGCGAGCGCCGCCGCCGTTGCGGGCCCTTGACCCTCAAGCCGCCCGCGCAGGATTTCGATCAAGGCGTTTTCCGGCAGCCAATCCGTTGCGGCATGAGGGGCGGGCGCGGCGATCGCCGGTTCGAGCCTCGCGGCTGGCCACAGGGCTTTAAACTGCGGCACGCGCTCGGCCGCGATCCATAAATCCGCTTGCGGCCCGCAAAGGCGCGCGGCGCGCTTCTCGCCCGCGAGCGTGCCGAGGAAGTCGCTCCAGCCCGGGCCATTGCGCGCCTCCGCCTCGGTCAAATATCCGAGCCACACCAGAGCGTCATGCAATTCGTCGGCGTTCGCCGAATCGGGCCAGGCCTCGGCGCGAACGCGCGCGATGGCTTCGGGATCGAGCCGGCCAAGGTCCGCGGCGGTCTCCGGCGCCAGCCAACGCCGCGCCATGACCGCCTGGGCGCGGCGCTCTTCCAGCGGGGCATCGTCGAGAAATGCGTAGGGCCGTGCCGAAAGCACTTCGAGCGCGAGCGGCGAAGGCGCCGTCAGATCGCGCGCGACAACTTGGATTTCTCCCAATTCGATGCGCCGCAAGAGCTGTTCGAGACCCGCGATATCCATGGCCTCGGTGAGGCAATCGTCGATGGTTTGGCGGACCAGAGGATGATCGGGAATTTCGCGCTCGCCTACAATATTTTCGGCGCAGGCGAGCTGGTCGGGAAACACGGCCCCGATCAGATCCTCGGCGTCCATCCGCGCGAGATAAGCCGGGACCTTGCGGCCGCCTCGAAAGCGCGGCAGCGCCAGCGCGACGCCCGCGACCCAGCGCCATCGCGTCAAAAACATCGGCGCGTTGAGCAGAGCTTGGATCAGCAAGGCCCGGACGTTCGCCGATTGCAAGATACCGCTTGACCTCGATGAGCTCGAAGCTATGCGCCGCGGTGAGCGAGAGCAGGATATTGTCGTCCGTCGCCGCCGCCTGCAGCTCGAAATTGAACTTGCGGCAAAAGCGCTTGCGCAGCGCGAGGCCAAAGGCCCGGTTGATGCGGCTCCCATAGGGCGAGTGGATGACAAGCTGCATGCCGCCGGATTCATCAAAGAAACGTTCAAAGACCAAAGTCTCTTGCGTCGGCAGACAGCCCAAGGCTGCATGGCTCGCGGCAAGATATTCAACGAGTTCCTTGGCGGGAGGTTCGGTCAAACCTACTTCGCCGCAAAGCCACTGCAAAGCGCCCTCCCCGGCGGCATCCTTCGCCAACAGCGTTGCGATCTTTGCCCGCAGCCTCGATACGGCGTGCGAGAGCTCATCCGTGCGCCCTGGCGCTTCGCCGAGCCAAAAGGGGATCGTCGGCGGCATGCCATGCGCATCGGCGACACGGACGGTGCCACGCTCGACCCGCAAAATGCGATAGGACTGATTGCCGAGCTGAAAGATATCGCCAGCCAGGCTTTCGACCGCGAAATCCTCATGCACGCTGCCAATGAACTGATTGTCCGGCTCGAGAAGCACCCGGTAATCGGCGTTGTCGGGGATCGCGCCGCCGGAGGTCAGCGCGGTCAGCCGCGCCCCACGCCGGCCGCGCAGCCTGTGATTGACGGCATCGTGATGGATCAGTGCGCCGCGCCGGCCGCGCCGGGTCGTGAAACCTTCGGCGAGCATCAGGATCACGGCGGCAAAATCGGCGCGTGTCAGATTGCGATAGGGCCAGGCGCGGCGAAATAAGGCCAGGAGCTCGTCCTCAGGCCACTCGCGCGCCGCCACTTCGGCGACGATCTGCTGGGCCAAAACATCGAGCGGATTTTCGGGGATGTCGAGCCGGTCGAGCTCGCCGCGGCGCACGCTATCGAGCAGCGCCGCGCATTCGACCAAATCATCGCGCGAGAGCGGGAACAAGCGGCCCTTGGGCAAGCCATCGACCGCATGTCCCGAGCGCCCCACCCTTTGCAAGAAAGCCGCGATGGCGCGCGGCGAGCCGAGCTGGCACACCAAATCGACATCGCCGATGTCGATGCCGAGTTCGAGCGAAGCGGTTGCGACAAGCGCTTTGAGCTGGCCATGCTTGAGACGATGTTCGGCATCGCGCCTTTGCTCCTTGGCCATGCTGCCATGATGTGCGGTGATCTGATCGGTGCCCAAGCGCTCGGACAGGGCGCGGGCCGTGCGCTCGGCCATGCGGCGGGTGTTCACAAAGATCAAGGTCGTGCGATGATCGCCGATCAGCTGGGCGAGCCGGTCATGGACAAGCTCGCGGACATCGCCCGCCATCACGGCTTCGAGCGGCGACGGGGGAAGCTCGAGGGCGAGGTCACGCGCCCTGCGATGGCCGGTGTCAATAATCTTGCAGCGGACGCCCCTCGTGCCATCCGGCCCCGCGCCCGTCAAAAACTGCGCGACCGCCTCGATCGGTTTCTGGGTCGCCGACAAGCCGACCCGCAGCAAGCGATCACCGCACAGCACCGCCAGGCGCTCAAGCGAAAGCGAGAGATGAGCGCCGCGCTTGTTTGGCGCGAGCGCGTGGATTTCGTCGACAATGACGGTCCT
Organism: uncultured Alphaproteobacteria bacterium; assembly: GCA_963784075.1. Classification (GTDB taxonomy): domain Bacteria; phylum Pseudomonadota; class Alphaproteobacteria; order Rhizobiales; family Beijerinckiaceae; genus Methylocapsa. The sequence goes on from CAWAQW010000045.1 coordinate 15,980, forward strand.
CGCCGTGGCCAGCATCCCGCGGCCCGACTCCGACGTCAGCAGGATGTAAAGCGATTCCGGCGTCGTGACGAGGATATGCGGCGGCCGGCGGCGCATCTGGTCGCGCTCGCTTTGCGGCGTATCGCCGGTGCGGACCAAGGTGCGGATTTCAACGTCGGGCAAGCCATGCGTGCGCAAAGCCTCGCGAATTCCGGCCAACGGCGCTTTTAGATTTTTCTCGATATCGTTCGATAGCGCCTTGAGGGGCGAGACATAGACGATTTGCGTCGCGTCCTCAAGCCGGCCCTCGAGCCCTTGCCGGATAAGGCTATCGATTGCGGCGAGGAAGGCGGCGAGCGTCTTGCCCGATCCCGTCGGCGCCGCGACGAGAACGTGCTCACCAGCCTGGATCGCCGGCCAGGCTTGCGCCTGCGCTTCGGTCGGCACGGAAAATTGCCGCCGAAACCAAGCAGCGACCGCCGGATGAAGGAGGGACGCGGCGTTCATGAGGCAAACTCAATCTGGCCCATGGAAGGAAAAGAATAGCGCATCCCGCCCCGGAGCCAAAGGGCGCAACGGCGGGGCGCCACACGGGATAAAGGCTCCAGCGGAGAAGACCAAAGTCTTTGATTCCATGCTCTTTTCGGAAAACCGGTTCGAACTTCGCGGATCATGCTCCAAGAAGAAAAAGCGCGTATTAACGTCTTTGTCTATTCAATGCAACAATCTATAGCTTTTTTGATCAGCTCGCCCAGCTTGCCGAAAAACCCGGTTTTCGATTCGTCATGCTTGTTGAGCGCTTGATCGTCGATCTTTTTTACTTGACTTGTATCAATGATATTCATATTTATACCCCAAAATAGACAATACATGGAATAGGCCTTTTCAAATAAATCCTTTGCTTCCTCTTTATTCCCCAAGGACATCTGTTTGGTGCCGACCTCCATGAGACGCATAGACGCGGCCAAGAGATGCTTGGAAATACACCAAACCTCGCCTTCATAGTCCTTGATTATTTTTTTCAGTAACTCCTTGCGAATCTCTCTGATTTCATTCAGCATCTGATAGTATGTATCCTTACCGGTCTTGACACCTGTAAAGAAAAAGTGCTCCTCGATGCTGATAAGATTCATCAGCGCTATCGTTAAATCTTGATCCGAAGACAAATCCATCTTGTCTTGCTTTTTGAGTTGATCAACTTTTTCGATCATCTCCTCAATGGTTAAGATGGATTTATCCATGGCTAGGCCTGCCTTAAAGAGTAGTAAAATATATAATGCTCAGTATAATTAAAGGGGCAATTGGCATTACGACTTTTTGAAATGGGAAATAGGCATGGTGGATTTTGACGCGAAGTGCAACACCTTGGGGCGCTCGGGCTCACCAAGGAAAGATTGGATTTTCCTTCCCTTTCCGCCGCCTTCCGCTGCATTTCGAGATGCGAAGGCGGCTCCGAGGAAAGGAAAAATCGAGTAGGCTCAAAGTGCTGGGGTGTTGCACTTCGCGTCGGAATTCAGGGGCGGGGCTGATGACAACAGTTTTATATTATCTGTTGCTTTGCGTGTCCCTCTATCTCGCCGGTCTCGTTGGTCTTCCAGGGAATACGCTTCTTGGAATCGACAAACTTGTTTTGGGAATTGCTGCCGGAAGTGGTGCGTTCTATTTGGGCGCTTGGTGGTATGAGCGCCTCAAGGAGAAAAATATGGGCTATGCCTGAATTCCGACGCGAAGTGCAACACCCCAGCACTTTGAGCCTACTCGATTTTTCCTTTCCTCGGAGCCGCCTTCGCATCTCGAAATGCAGCGGAAGGCGGCGGAAAGGGAAGGAAAATCCGATCTTTCCTTGGTGAGCCCGAGCGCCCCAAGGTGTTGCACTTCGCGTCAGAATCCACCGAGTTTTCTTTTCATCATGGCTTTCATTTTACGATACTATAGCGACTTGCTATCGAAAATCAGAACAGCAGCAAATGGCGCGTTTTCCGCTCCGAATTAAATGCAACTGACCCCTGCTAAACCTCGAATTCTTTGCGCCTTAACTTGCGGTGAACGGAGTCAATCGATGAAATGTGGTGATCCACATAGATAAGCTGTTTTACGAAAACTATGTGGGGCGGAATGACCCGGACTGAAAGGTCTTAGGGCACCTCGAAAAATAGGCGCTTCCCTCCACGGTGCAAATCAGATTCAAGGTTCTCATGCTCTGAGCGCGGGAGGTTGGAATGGGACAGCTTGGTTTTTTCGATTTGAACCGACGTTATGAAAGTCTCGATAAAAAGAGCGATCCGCTTGCAGTGATCGCGGCGATGGTTCCGTTCGAATCCTTCCGGCCAAAGCTGAAGGCGGCTCTGATTAAAGGCGAGCTTCGCAAGAGCGACGCGGAACGCAAGAGTTCAGCGGGACGCAAGCCTTGGGATGAAGTCGTGATCTTCAAGGCGCTGGTGTTGCAGGCGCTCTACAATCTCTCCGACGATCAGGCGGAATACCAGCTTCGTGATCGCTTCTCCTTCATGCGCTTTCTCGGTTTGGGGCTGGAGGATGCGGTTCCCGACGCCAAGACTTTATGGCTCTATCGCGAGGCGCTGGCGAAGGCGGGCGCGGTGGAAGAGCTGTTCGATCTGTTTGACGGGTTCTTGAAGGACAAGGGCTATCTCGCCATGGGCGGGCAGATCATCGACGCAACGATCGTGTCGGCGCCCAAGCAGCACAATTCGCGCGAGGACAACGAGACGATCAAGGAAGGCAAGATGCCGGAAGACTGGAAATCGAAGCCGGCCAAGAACCGCCAGAAGGACAAGGACGCGCGCTGGACGAAGAAGCATGAGCGCTCGTATTTTGGATACAAGAACCATATCGGCGTCGACCGCCGGCACAAACTCGTGCGCCGTTACGTGGTGAGCGCCGCGAGCGTGCACGACAGTCAAAAGTTCGAAGAGGATCTGTCGGAAATTTCGTGTGAGGGCCATAACGATGGCAAAGAAGGAGACATCGTATGGCGAGACGGAAGCAACCAGCTATTTCCGACGGGCTGCTTGATCAGCTTTTGGCGGGAGCCGACCGAAGACAGCCTTTGCGAAGGACGGGCTGCTCGACGAGCTGAAGAAGGCGTTTGCTGAACGAGCCTTGAACGCCGAGATCGATCACCATCTCGACAACGGCGAGGAAGACGGCCGCCCCAATAGCCGGAATGGCTATGGCCGAAAATCGGTTCTCACCGAGACCGGCAAGATCGAGCTTGAGGTTCCGCGCGACCGGCTGTCGACCTTCGACCCGCAACTGATCGCCAAATATCAGCGGCGATTTCCCGGTTTCGACGAGAAGATCGTCTCGATGTATGCGCGCGGCATGAGCACTCGAGAAATCCAGGGCCATTTGCGCGATCTCTATGGGGTCGACGTCTCCGCCGATCTCGTCAGCGCGGTCACGGACGCCGTCCTCGATGAGATCGCCGAATGGCAGAACCGGCCGCTGGAGCGGCTCTATGCGCTGGTGTTCTTCGACGCCATCCGGGTCAAGGTGCGCGACGAAGGCATGGTGCGCAACAAGGCCGTCTACGTCGCTCTCGGGGTTCGACCCGACGGAACCAAGGAAATCCTCGGCCTGTGGATCGAGCAGACCGAAGGCGCAAAATTCTGGCTGCGCGTCATGAACGAGCTGAAGAACCGCGGCGTCGAAGACGTCCTAATCGCCGTCGTCGATGGCCTGAAAGGTTTTCCCGAGGCGATCACCGCGGTGTTTCCGCAAACCCAGGTTCAGACCTGCATCGTTCACCTGATCCGCAATTCGCTGGACTTCGTTTCCTACAAAGACCGCAAGGCTGTCGCGGCGGCGCTGAAGCAGATCTACCGGGCCAAGGACGCCGCCGCCGGGCAAGAAGAACTGAACACCTTCGCCGAAGGCCCATGGGGCCGAAAATACCCGGCAATCGCCCAGTCCTGGCGACGCCATTGGAGCGAGGTCATCCCGTTCTTCGCTTTCCCCGACGAAGTGCGTCGAATTCATCTATACGACAAACGCAATCGAGTCATTGAACGCCAAATTGCGCCGAGCAGTTCGCGCCCGCGGCCATTTCCCCACCGACGAGAGCGCGCTGAAGCTTCTTTTTCTCGTGTTGAACCTGGCGCAAAAAGAATGGAGAATGCCGCCGCGCGAATGGGCCATGGCGAAAGCGCAATTCGCGATCATATTCGAGGGCAGGTTCAAGTTGGCGTAACGAAACCGGCCTTTACACGGAAATCCTGACAGTCTCGTTCGAAGATGTTCTTGATACGAGCAACACGGCTTCGGACGTGTGGGCCGACAGCGCCTATCGCAGCGATGACATCGAGGAAAAGCTCGCTGAGCGCGGCCTGAAGAGCCGCATTCATCGCAGGGCCTATCGCAATCGCAAACTCAGTGAGGCGCAGAAGGCCGCCAATACGACGCTCGAAGGTGCGCGCCCGTGTCGAGCATGTATTTGGTGATCAAAAGAATGGCATGGGAGCCGAGCTCGTGCGCACCATCGGCATCGTTCGCGCCCGGTGCAAGATCGGAATGATGAACCTCGTCTACAACATGCGCCGCTTCGTTTGTCTTGAAAGGATGGGCGCCGCGGCCGGGTGAACCGGCGCGCCATGCGTCGGGTCGCGTGAGTTGAGCCGATCAAGCCACCACCTGAGAAATCGGTGGCGACTTCAGGCAGCCTCGATGAGAGGCCAAGGATTGAACGATCTACCGCGTTGCGAACTCGAACGCCGGTCATCACACCATAAGGGGATATTTTTTCGAGGTGCCCCTTAGTCATCGAGTTCCGGATAATGCCGGAAGATGCCTTGCTCGTTGAAGGCAACGCGGCGGTCGCTATCGAGATAAGCGCGAATGCGCGGCCGTTGCGCAATCAACTGGTGCAGGGCCGCGACGCGCGGAACCTCGTTGAGAATGGCGTTCGTGCTTCGTGGAAACGCGTAGAGAAGACCATCCACGGCCTGAAAGAGCGAGAGATCGGCGTAGCTTACCCGCTTGCTTGCGAGGTATTTATCGCTCTCGGGATTATAGATCAAAATGCGCTCGAACCAGCGCAGGAACTTGGGAATTCGCGCCTCGCGAAAATGCTTTGCCCGGCGCAGAGCTTCCGGCTTTTGCTCCTCATAGTAAAGCTCGGCGCCCAAAGGATGATGGGTATCATGCGCCTCCCCGACAAGATCGGAAATCGTGAGCTGAATTTGGTGGACCCAAAGCCGCCTTGCCGCCTCTCGCGGGGCCAAACCATGGCGGTCGCCGAGATAGAGAAGAATGGCGGCAGTCTGGCCAATGAGAATGTCGCCGTCCTTCAGGAATGGCGGCGCGAAGGGCGGATGCTTGACTCCCTCATCGTCCAGAACCGCCATCAAGGCGCCGACAGCAGCGTCCTCACCCGCCGGGTTGCGGGCGATGTCGATATAGTCAGCGCCCGCCTCTTCCAACGCCAGCCGAACGAATTCGCCACGTCCTTGAATGCCGGGCCAGTAATAGAGTTCATACGCCATTGGAAAGCTCCTTCTATGACGGCACCATTCAAGGGCAGAGCCGGAAGACGCTGCCTCGTTCAGCCAAGCAGCCAATCAACGGCGGCGGAGAGGTTCTGAACGACATGGGTCGGCATTTCGGGAAGAGCCGTCTCTTGCCCGAGCCGGTATTTCCCGGTTTGCACAAGAATGCCTTGGAGGCCAGCCGCCATGGCGCCGCCGACGTCAGCCTCCACGTCATCACCAATCATCACGACATCCCCTGGCCCGCATGCAAGGCTCTCCACCGCGCGTTTGAAAAACGCCGGGGCTGGCTTGCCTAGCACGGTTGCTTTTTTACCGGACGCATATTCGAGTCCAGTGACGAAAGGACCCGCATCGAGGCTCAGCTCGTCATCGCGATCGAGGAAGTTGCGGTTCTTCGCGAGCGCGAGAAATTCGGCGCCATGCAGGATCTTCCGGTAGGCTTGGTTCAAGAGATCGTAGGTGAAGAACGGGCCGGCGTCGCCGACGACGACGGCGTCGCGGCCTTCCGTCGCCAACCCGGCAAAATCCTCGCGCAAATCCGGATGCACGACGAGAAACGGCACGAGACTGTGGCGTTCAAGGAAATCGCGAGAGAGAGCCGCCGGGGTGAAAAGGTCCTCTGCAACAATGTCGAGGCCAAGCCGGGCAAGATCGCTCACGATCCGGCGCCGGGGGCGGCGGGTTGTGTTGGTGATGAATTTGAACGGAATACCCACGTCCCGGAGTCGCTCGATCGCATCGAGAGAACCCGGCAAAGCCCGGTCGCCAACATAAACGACGCCATCAAGATCGATCAGAACGCCTCTGACCATTTTGCCTGCTCGAGTTGCCGTCCGCGCCTGTCGAACCTGCGCCAATCTAGGGCTTCTCCTCGAAACGGCGCTCCGGTCAGTCGTGCGATTCTCCATGCGCATGCACTTTCGAGGTGCCCGCATCACTTTGACGCCACATGAACGTCATGGCGATCCCGGCGAGAGCTGCGATGCCCAACACCAAAAAGAGGGCATAGGTGGTGAGCCAGGCGATGGCCGGAACGGCAAGGGCCATGGCGAGGCCGAGAACGCAGATCTGCCATGACACATGAATTCCCGCGACGAAAGTGCCAAGCGCCAGAAGCATCAAAAGGGCAAGTCCCGTTCCCGGCGCGGTCAGCAGCCTTTGAACGTCAGATAAGACAATGATGTTCATCGCGACCAAAAACGCCAGCCAATGCAGCACTTGCGTCCAAAGCATCCGGAAGCGAACTTCCTTGCTATGGGCATGAACCCATCCCGTGCCGATGCAGACAACGGCCATCGCCAGAGCCAGGAACTCCCAATAGCCAACAAGGGGCTGGTGGGAAATGCTTGTATAGGCCACGCCCAAGATTGTGAGCGCAAGCACTGTGATGTAAGGCAACTCCTTCAGCCATAGCCTCGCCATCCGCGAATGGGCCAAAGGAGGGTGCACATTGTTTGCCACTTCCGGTTCGCTCATCCCAATGTTCCAATCTTATTGACTTATGACGCAACTCTAATCATAGCGATCCGCGCCTTCCCGGCAATCGCGGATATTTTCCGGGTGTTGACATATTTTCCGGACGGATACCACAATTGCGACAAATGTTTTCAACGTTTGGCCAAGCAATATTTGTCCAAGCGTGGTGAGCTATGGGCAAAAGTTGGTGACGGCGTAATGAGGTGAGGCGGCGTATCGTGGGGTATTCGAAGCTCCACTTTACCATTAAAGGAAGATACGCCGTAGCCAGGTGCATTTGAGGATCCGCTGACTGAAGTTTTGCGCTGTGGTGCGCGGAAGCTTTTGGCCGATGCCATCGAGGCCGAGGTTTCCCATTTCCTCGACCGGCATTCCCGCTTTTTAGCCCAAAGCTTGGACGCTGGAAGACTGAGCTCGATCGACTGTTGTCCTTGAACGCCAAGTGCGCGGCGCGCGAGCGGCTGACGCTGAGCCGCATTTTCGAGGAGCTGCAGGCGCTGGGATATGAAGGCGGCTATGATGCTGTTCGTCGCTATGCCCGGTCGTGGACCCGGGAGCATGCAAGCCAAATGGCGGATGCCTATGTGCCGCTGTCGTTTGCGCCGGGCGAAGCTTACCAGTTCGACTGGAGCCACGAGATTGTCGTGATGAACGGCGTGACGGTAACCGTGAAGGTCGCGCACGTCCGCCTCTGTCACAGCCGCATGATGTTCGTTATGTTCGTTCGCGCCTATCCGCGCGAGACGCAAGAGATGGTGTTTGATGCCCATGAGCGCGCTTTTGCCCAGGCCGTGGCGTCCAGTTGCCTCGCAACAGGCGTGAACCTGTCCGATCTTGTGCTCGCCGAGCCAGGCAATCGGGTGATGCCAGCGATCGGGCGAATTGGCGAAGCTCTTTGAGCGCGCCGTTGACAGCGCAGGCTCACCGCTTTTCTCGCCATCCGGCAGAAATCATCATTTGCGGACACTCACAACGTACAAGGGATAATGCTCGTGATAGCCATCGCCAACACGCTGGCGCCCACTCTGCTTCATCGAATTACCGGGGCCGAAGCGTCGCGGCCGGCGTCATCTTTGTCGGAAGATATCTCACGCTCGCGATCGGTCGGATTCCCGGCCTGAGCATCGGCCTTTCTCATAACCAAGCCTTTCAGCATCGACAGCCCGAGTCTTCGATCGCAAGTCGCATCGCGAGGACGAGCCTGAGAAAAGCAATAGCCTCGTTTGACCGAACGCCTCGCCCAACTTATCCGGGCGCTTTGTTGTCTTGCTTCAAGATCCGGCCAAGGAAAAAGCCTGCGACAATCGCAACGGCGAGCACAGAAAACGGATGCAATTGTTTCACGATCTCGGTGCCGGCGGCAAGAGCGATCCGTTCGCGCTCGAGGCCTGATTCGCGCAAAACGTCGAGGATAGGCGCGACTGTCTCGTCAATATTCTGCCCAAACCCAAGCCTTTGGGGTGGAGGGGTTGCTGTGGCTTTCGTCATCAGGCCTGACTCCGCGGCGGCAGGTTCCTCGCCTGGCCTTTCGCGCCGCGCAACGAAGATACAAATTCCCGCGGCGCCCAGATAAAGGATGCCGGTAACAAGAGCGGCAATTGCGGTTCCAGCAAATGGTTGGACAAAAGCAAATAGACCGATCGCAAGAAATGTCGCGCTAACGAACAGTAAACTCACGGTGACGAAAAAGAGCGCGGCAAATTTGAAAAGGCGCGCGCTCATTTTTTCAATCGGAGGCGTGGCGTCAATTATAAGCCGCCTGATCAGCGCATTCATTTGCGCCCGCGGCTTAGCAGTCCGACGAGTATGCCGGCAACCAACCCAAGAAGCACAGCCGCCAGGGGATTGCGTTCGATCGTCGCCTCAAGGTCCGGTGGTTGCCCCGGCGACACGGTCTTGCGCTTTGCTTGCCGCGCCGGAAATCTTTTGCCGCGCATTATCGACCACGTCGGAGACAGCGTTCGTCGTTGCGGCGGAATGTGTGCGAATGAATTCGGACAGCGATGAGCTCAATTTTGCGACATCGTCACGCAATGATGCGAGATCGGCGGTGAAGTCTTGGGAAGCCTCTTCCACAGGTTTAATGCTCGGCATATGCCTTCTCCGGTTTTGAGGGGTAAGGTCACGCATAAGCTCAGAACGGCGGCGTGACGACTGACAACGGCGTGGACGCCGCTCGCATCGATTCCTTAACGCCGCACTCGACGATAAGGTTGCCCCGGCACTATCGCATTGGCCAAGAATAGGCGATTTTTGAGCGGATTTAGCGCGGCGACGCAAGCTCGTCACAGATGGCCTCGTATGTGGGTATGGGAGTCCAGCTCTAAATTCCGGGCGAACTCCGCTTTTCGAGGAAAGGTACTTCAGAGCTGGCTCGGTTTGTTTGAACAGCCGGTTGGCTGCGGCTAAGTGGATTTCTGCCATGGTTATGCTGCAACCGCGATTGGCTGCAGCGCAGTGAAGTAGGCCTCATCCGGCGTCCGCCGATCAAGGCTCGAATGGGGCCTTCTGGCATTGTAAAAGCCGTCGATATATCGGCCGATGGAGGCCCGTGCCTCCGGGACACTGGCGTAGGCCCGTAGGTACACCTCCTCGTATTTGATGGTCCGCCCCACAGGCGCTCGACGAAGATGTTGTCTCGCCAGGCGCCTTTCCCATCCATGCTGATCTTGATCTCATTCTTGAGCAGCAGGCCGGTGAAGGCGATGCTGGTGAACTGGGAGCCCTGATCGGTGTTGAAGATCTCCGGCTTGCCATATCGGGCAAGAGCCTCCTCGACCGCCTCCAGACAGAACTCCGTTTCCAGTGTAATCGATAACTTCCATGCCAGAACCTTCGGGCTGAACCAGTCGACGACGGCCGCAAGATAGACGAAACCCCGCGCCATGGGAAGGGGATATACGTGATATCCATCGCCCAGACCTGATTGGGCCGCGTCACCGGCAGCTTGCGCAGGAGATACGGGAAGATCGTGTGCCCCGGCGCAGGTTTGGACGTGTTGGGCTGGCGATAGATCGCCTCAATCCCCATCCGCTTCATCAGAGTGGCGACGTGGAGGCGCCCGACCTCATATCCCTCGCGGGCCAGAAAAGTCTGAAGCATCCGGCTGCCCGCGAACGGATAATCGAGATGCAATTCGTCAATCCGGCGCATCAGCGCCAGATCGTCGGCAGAGACCGCCCGGGGCAAGTAATACACGCTGCCCCGGCTGATCCCGAGAACCTTCGCCTGTCGGCTCACCGGCAAGTCATCGTTCCGGTCGATCATCGCTTTGCGCTCGGCAAAAGTCCGGCTTTCCCGAGCGCTCCGGACAAAAAATCTCGTTCCAGCGTCAACTCCCCGATCTTGGCGTGCAGCGTTTTCACATCGATCGCGGGCGGACTTGAATCGGGTTTCGTCTCGGCGCCAAAGACCCCGGCAGCCCCTTCGAGAAGCTGCGATCTCCAGGTCGTGATCTGGTTCGGATGGACATCGAATTGTTCGGCCAGTTCGGCCAGCGTCTTCTCGCCCTTGATAGCGGCCAAAGCCACCTTCGCCTTGAAGGCCGGGCTGTGGTTCCGGCGTGGTCTCTTCGTCATGCTCTCTCCTGTTCACGGCAGCCTACGCCGCGTTCAGGCAGAATTTCCACTTATCCAGGTTGTTCAGATTTCCCGAGCCAGCTCTAAC
>CAWAQW010000046.1:0-37552 GCA_963784075.1 uncultured Alphaproteobacteria bacterium
TCGTCGGCGTGGATGCGTTCCGTTCTCAATACATGCGCGTGGATCGCCTGAACAATCGGATCAAGTGCAACAACACAGGCGCCGACCCGATCGGCGAGCGTTGATGTGTCGATCTCTACACCTTCCCGCGCATAGGCGTCGCTTTGCCGGTTCAGCGGCTGATGCAGCAGGAACTTCGAGACGAGCACCATAGCAAGCAGGCTGGGGCCAGCGAAGCCGCACGGGATTGGGTGCGAGGGCGCCAGCGCCTCTGTGATGGCTTCACAGTCCCGGCAGGAGAACTTTTCACGCACATGCTCGATGATCTTCCAGCACCACGGCTCACATTCGAGCGTCTTGGTCACGACGTCGCCGAGCTTGCGCAACCGCAGGCCACCGCATTTGCCGCAAGCGCAAGGCGCAGATCTGTCGGAAATTTCGTGTGAGGGCCATAACGATGGCAAAGAAGGAGACATCGTATGGCGAGACGGAAGCAACCAGCTATTTCCGACGGGCTGCTTGATCAGCTTTTGGCGGGAGCCGACCCGAAGACAGCCTTTGCGAAGGACGGGCTGCTCGACGAGCTGAAGAAGGCGTTTGCTGAACGAGCCTTGAACGCCGAGATCGATCACCATCTCGACAAGGGCGAGGAAGACGGCCGCCCCAATAGCCGGAATGGCTATGGCCGAAAATCGGTTCTCACCGAGACCGGCAAGATCGAGCTTGAGGTTCCGCGCGACCGGCTGTCGACCTTCGACCCGCAACTGATCGCCAAATATCAGCGGCGATTTCCCGGTTTCGACGAGAAGATCGTCTCGATGTATGCGCGCGGCATGAGCACTCGAGAAATCCAGGGCCATTTGCGCGATCTCTATGGGGTCGACGTCTCCGCCGATCTCGTCAGCGCGGTCACGGACGCCGTCCTCGATGAGATCGCCGAATGGCAGAACCGGCCGCTGGAGCGGCTCTATGCGCTGGTGTTCTTCGACGCCATCCGGGTCAAGGTGCGCGACGAAGGCATGGTGCGCAACAAGGCCGTCTACGTCGCTCTCGGGGTTCGACCGACGGAACCAAGGAAATCCTCGGCCTGTGGATCGAGCAGACCGAAGGCGCAAAATTCTGGCTGCGCGTCATGAACGAGCTGAAGAACCGCGGCGTCGAAGACGTCCTAATCGCCGTCGTCGATGGCCTGAAAGGTTTTCCCGAGGCGATCACCGCGGTGTTTCCGCAAACCCAGGTTCAGACCTGCATCGTTCACCTGATCCGCAATTCGCTGGACTTCGTTTCCTACAAAGACCGCAAGGCTGTCGCGGCGGCGCTGAAGCAGATCTACCGGGCCAAGGACGCCGCCGCCGGGCAAGAAGAACTGAACACCTTCGCCGAAGGCCCATGGGGCCGAAAATACCCGGCAATCGCCCAGTCCTGGCGACGCCATTGGAGCGAGGTCATCCCGTTCTTCGCTTTCCCCGACGAAGTGCGTCGGATCATCTATACGACAAACGCAATCGAGTCATTGAACGCCAAATTGCGCCGAGCAGTTCGCGCCCGCGGCCATTTCCCCACCGACGAGAGCGCGCCGAAGCTTCTATTTCTCGTGTTGAACCTGGCGCAAAAAGAATGGAGAATGCCGCCGCGCGAATGGGCCATGGCGAAAGCACAATTCGCGATCATATTCGAGGGCAGGTTCAAGTTGGCGTAACGAAACCGGCCTTTACACGGAAATCCTGATCGCCGCGACGGCCACGGAAGACATAAAGATCGCCCACGTGGGGATCATACTTCAAACTCTCCTGGACGAGCAGCGCGAGGCTCGGAAATCCGCGCCGCATGTCGGTGTGTCCTGTCGCAAGCCAGACACGTACATTGCTGGGGATCGCAATCATCGGCGCTCCAGCACATCAATGACCCGCGCCAGCGCATCGGCGTCAACTTTCGCATCCACGCGAATGCGTCGCCCTCTCCCGAGGTCAATCTCGATCATGCTGCCTCGGACCGCCGGCATTGCGGAAGTTCGTGCCCGATCGGAAGCCTCAGATAAACCTTTAGCTATCTCCAGATCCGCGTCCGACGCGGCAATTCGCACCGGCGCGAAACGAGGGGTGATGTACTTCTTGGCGACGGTCCGTGCTTGCCGGCGCCAGAAAAACAACAGGCTCGGCGACACGCCATGGCGACGCGCGACCGCGGCCACCTTCGCGCCAGGTGCCAGTGTCTCCGCGACGATCCGCATCTTCTCGTTGTCCGACCAACGCCGGCGCCGTTCGACCCTGCCGAGGACTTCAACCCGCATAAAGACCGACCTCAAGGCTAGACTTAAGGTCGGATACTTTGGCAAAAGTCACTGTGAAGCAAGGTGGTCCCTGTCGGATGCATGCGTTGGATTAAAGCTTCCGATCACTGTATCATCGAACACAACATTATTTGAGTGCCACTTGTGTTATAATTTCCCAGTGCCGCTTTAAATGTGATGGTATAAGTTCCCGCCGTGGCCACAGTAAATGTTTGTGAGATTTTCGGCTGTGTCCCTGGACAATAGGGATTTGTCCCGCATTGAAGAAATGCAGCCTGTACGCCATCTGGTGCATTCGGAGCACCAAATGCACTTCCGTTGTACTCTATGCCAGTATCATTCGTAAATATCCATGTTGCCCCGCTTGGATTATAGGTATATGTACTTACGACTGGCGTTTCAAAGCTTCCATTCACAATCTGTGCAAATGCGCCAGGAGTAATTCCAAACGTTCCTACTACCCGTGGATTCTGGAGCGAGGTGCAACGGGTCTATGAAAACCGAATTTGGACGTCTTTGCCAAGCTCTTTGAGAATCCCTTGGAACGGCGTCTTGAAGCCCAAGCATTTTCTCGGCGTGAGATTGGCGGTTATGACGATGTCCTGGATTTCCTCGTCGGACAGTCGATCGATGTCGATGTGACGCGGTAGCCAGCGTCGTAATCGACCATTGGCGTTTTCGACACCGCCTTTCTGCCAGGAGGCGTAGGCGTCGCAGAACCAGGTCGCCATATCGCGCATGGTCCGCAGCAGGGTGTGCTGGGCGAAAGCCGTGTCATTGTCAAAAGTGATGGACTTGCGCAGGGCGGGATTGATCCGGCCGAACACGGCGAGCATGACGGATATGGTCTCAGCGGCGGTTTTTCCGGTCAGTCTCGCGGCGAGCATCACGCGGGATTTGCGTTCGTGGAGGACGAGCATGGGCCGCGTGCGCTTGAGATGATGAGATCGCCTTCCCAATGGCCAATGTCGGCGCGGGCTTCGATGTCTTTCGGTCGATCGTGGATGGAGGCGCGGTCGCGGTCTTTGATCGTATCGCGCGAGGGTCTCGCCCGGCGCGGCCTTCGGCGCTTTCGGGCGGCGCGATAGATGAAGGCGTAGATGGCCTCGAACCCCAAGGCGCGCAGACCGCGCTCGTTGCCGGCCTTGAGCCATCCGGCAATCTGTTCGGGCGTCCATCCTTCCGCAAGACGATCGCAGACGAAAGTCTTCAATTTCTGATCTTTTTCGAGGATGGCTTCACGCCGCCTGCGCAGTTGATAGGCTCCGGCGGCGTGAAGCGGCAAATAACGCCCGCTCGAGAGGGCGTTTCGTCGCAGTTCCCGCGACACGGTGGATTTCGCTCGTTGAAGCGCCCTGGCGATGGCGCAGATCGAGCGGCCGGCCGCCCTCATGACCGCGATTTGGTCTCTTTCCTCGTCCAACAGGTGTGAATAGGCTGGCATTGCAACACTCCCTAAGGTCTTGATCAACCAAGCCGATATCAAATCGGCAGGGGGTGTTGCACCTCGCGTCAGAACTCAGGACCAGGAATAAGATCCATAATGCATTTCGCATTTTCAAAAACCTTTGGTCGCCCACAACAAAGATAATGGCACTACCCAGGTACTCCAAGCGAAGACCCATTGAGGAAGATTATTAATCCGACATTCCCCAGATAAACGGCGGAACGAGCCTTAATCTGCCCCCGTTAGGCCGATCTGACAAGCCCGCGCCTCGCCACCAGCCTTCGACCGGTGTCTGGGCACGCGGCCGATCCCATCGCGGGCTCGAAATCCTGCGGTTGCCATCATCAAGACGCACCTTTCCCTTGGTTTTTGATGGGCGAACGCATTACGCTGTTAGCGTGAGCGGCGGCCTCAGTTCGGCGATCTGCCGCAGAATGTCGGCGAAGAGATTTCGGGGAATCGCGACTTCGGCCATCTGGAACACGACATAGCGGCCGTGGCTCACGACCTTCGCGCCGATCTCGATCAGCTTCTGTTTGAGGCTCGTCAGCGACCAATCCTCACATGGGGGAGGTCCAGGTCAAGGGGTGAGATTCAGTCGCGCATAAGTGAAACTCCGGTCGCTGTTTCGGTATCCACGGTCTGAGCCCGTTTCCATGATCTAGTCGTTTCCGCACCAGATCAACCTCACATTCGGTCGCCGCGCGAAGCGGCTGCACCAATATCCCGCTTGCGGCGGGCGAGGCTCAGGAGGACGAGACCATTCTTGATAACGGCTTTTCAGGCCACGGATTGGTTTGGTTCGTCCACCCGGATCCGCCGAGACTGATCGAGTTCCCGGTAGATTGCTTCAATCTCTTCCGATCGCCTTTCAGGCGCTCTTCACAATGGCGCCTTCGATGACGACGCCGGCAGTCACATATTTCCACAGCGCCACGAGCAGCTTCCGCGCTAGCGCCACGATGCTCGTTTTCTTAAGACGGCCGCCATTGCGGCTGATCCGGTCCTTGAACCACAGAGCCAGCGCCGATTGCGGCTGATTGCGCAGCCATAGCCAGGCGAGTTGGATGAGTGTTGTCCGCAATCGCGGATTTCCTGCTTTAGACACGCCCTGTTCGCGATCGACCGATCCACTTTGCCAAGGGGTCGGAGCTAGGCCCGCGTAAGAAGCGACCTGGCGTCGATTGTCGAAGTGTCGGAACAGCCCTTCCGACCAGAGGACGGCGGCGAACTCTGGCCCGATACCCTTGATGTTGAGCAACATCGCCGGCGGCCCCGGCGCTGGCGCCGCGGCTTTCGCCGCAGCGAACAGCGCGTCGCGCTCGGCCTCCACCGCCTTGATCTGTTCAAGTAGCTGTTCGAGTCGAGCGAGTTCCCGGCCGATCTGAGCCTTGAGATGCTTTGGCAAGAGACGGCCATCGCCCGTCCTCAACTCGTCGAGCCGTTGCCGTCGATCGCGGCGTAGCGGCTTGTAGCCGGATACACCCTGGCAGAACAGCAATCCTTTGATGCGATTGACGTGCTTGACCCGCTCGGCGATCAGGATCTTGCGCTCGCGACAAAGTCGGCGGCGGTCCTCTTCCTCGGGTGTTGGCGCTTTGACCATCGCGCACACCCGAGGCTCGCCGCGCTTATACGCCAGCAGCGTGCGAAGCAGCGCCTCGCCGTCGATCCTGTCAGTCTTCGGCCGCCGGCGCCGACGTGAGGTCGCGATCGAGGCCGGATCGACGACGTGGCTTTCGATCCCTTCATTCTGCAACACACGGTGAATCCAGAAGCCGTCCAACCCCGCTTCCTGAATGACGATGATCGGGAACGATTTTCCAGTCCGCGCAAACGCCTTCTGCTTGAACTCCGAAAAGCGCGCCAACAGCGCGTAGATGTCCCCGGCAGGCACGCTGTGCTTCGACATCTTCTCTCCGCCGTCTGGTGACAGCGACGTGATCAGCCAGGTTGAACGACTGAGTTCCAACGAGATGAATATCGCGCCAAGATCATTACGGATAGCGTTCGGTGCTTCGGATCGGTCAGCTACGGTTTGCATGGTCGTCTCCAGAGTGGGTGGTCGCAACCTCACTCTGCCAGAGCGCCGGTCGCTATCCACCTCCCCATAGGATCTTTATGGGTTCCGGCGTCGCCAGCGTGCGCAGGAAGTTGCCGAGATTGTAGGCGAGTGCATGAAGCTGAAGGCGGACCGCGTTGGCCGCGAACGAGCGGCAGGAAAGCCGTGTCCATCGGATCGCGCCCTTGCCTTCCTTGATCCATATGTGGACGGCCCGCTCCTCGCAAGGGGGTTGGGCAGTGCTCTGGTCAGATCGCTTGCGTCCATATGTCCGGCCTGTTGTCGCGCTCGCACATGAACGCTGGCCAAGATGGTTTCCGCGACACAAGTTCCAATCACTGCTGCGACCTTCGGCGGCCGATGGATCAAGCGGAATGCCTCGTGTCTTGGATCGATCGATCACACCATCTGCTCGTGACCTTGCAAGTTCTGGCATCGGCTCAGCACGGTTGCAATTGAGTTGCTCCCCGTGTCGGGCTGATCTCTAAGCCGCGCTCGCCAGAGTGGCCAGCATGGATTTCGCAACGTAGCTTTCGCCGGTGACCATAAGCTTCCAGGCGATGCGGGCCATTTTGTTGGCCAACGCCACGGCGGCCAACTTCGGCGGTTTGCGTTTGAGGAGGTCGACGATCCAGGGCGACCCACGCCCACCGCGTCGAACATGTTGGATGATGGAGGTGGCGCCAACCACCAACACGCTGCGCAAGGCCTCGTCGCCAGCCCGAGTGATGCCACCCAGCCTGACCCTGCCCGCCGTCGAATGGTCCTTCGGTGTCAAGCCTATCCAGGCCGCGAACTCTCGCCCCGATCGGAATAGCTCGGGCGCCGGGGTCTTCATCATCAGCAGAACTGCACCAATCGGACCGACGCTGGGGATCTTAGCGAGACGTCGGCTGCATTCGTTGGCCTTATGCCAGGCCATGAGCTTGGCGTCGACTTCGTCAATTTGCGCCTGCAACCGCGCATATTCTGCAGCTTGGGCCGCGAACAGCTCCCGAGCAAGGGCGGGCACGCTCTCATCAGCTTGAATACGCTCGAGCAGCGTAACCAAGTGAGCCTTACCCTTGGTGGCGGTGAAACCGAACTCGGCCGCGTAGCCACGGATGGAATTCGAAAGCTGCGTGCGATTGCGGATCAGCCGATCACGCAACCCGACCATCATCAGGGCTGCCTGCTGCTCAGTTGTCTTTACCGGCACGAAACGCATTGTCGGCCGACTCATCGCCTCGCAAAGCGCCTCGGCGTCGGCGCCATCATTCTTGCCCCGCTTCACATACGGCTTGACCAACTGGGGCGCTATTAGCCTCACCTCGTGGCCGAACGGCCCCAAAAGCCGTGCCAAATAGTGGGCTGCGCCGCAGGCTTCAATTCCGATCACCGTCGGCGCAAGCGCCTTGAAGAACGCCACCATATCCTTGCGGCGTAACTTCTTCCGCAAAACCACCTTCTCGGCGGCGTTCACTCCATGAAGCTGGAAAAAATGCTTCGACGTGTCCATGCCAATTCGGCTAACCTGTTCCACGGACGGTCTCCATTGTCTGAGATCTGCAACGACCTCATTCTGGCACAATCGATGCCGTCGGGGGCCGTCCACACCAACATTGCTCGCATTGCTCGCACGTCCCGCGTTTGTTGTAGAAGGCAACGACATTCTCGGATGGCCGCGCCATGTTGGTGACGATGAAGCCGATGCGCGGATAAAGCTCGCCCGGATGCCACTCGACCTTGGCGATCACCCGACGCGGCTTCGTCCAGCTTCCGGCTTGATAGGTGAAGTTCGCATAGGAACGCCGCACTTCGTTCGGCGGACGGCCGACTGGCCGTTTGAGCAGGTATCCGATCCGCTCCTGCAAGACGCTGTTTTTTGGCAGACGAATCGCATACTTGATCTCTTCAGCTTCGAGGAACTCGTAGACCTCTGGATTGGCGAAGCCGGCGTCGGCGCGGAAATAAATTCGCGAGACCTTGCCTTGATAGCGCGCCACCACCGGCTTCAGGACGGTCTGCCAGCCATCGACGCTGTGAACGTTGCCGGGGCGCAAAGTGCAGCGTTCCAGATCGCCGAACTGGCTGAACACGAATAGCGGATGATAGCAGGTGCAGTCGTAATGGCCGTTCCAGACGCTGTTCTCCTGTTCGCCATGCGTCGGGCTCACGCTCGAATCCATATCGAGCACAATGCCTCTGGGCGGACGACGGGCATGAACTTTGTCGATCCATTGGCCGGACAGATTAGCGAGCGCCGAAAGATTCTTTTCGACCGTGAGCCAGCGCGTCTCGAAGCGGCCCATCTGGCTCGCCGACGCAGCGAAACCCGAGGCCGCCTTGCCGCCAACAATCCAGCGCATCGCAGGATCATGGCGTAGCCGCTCGGCGTCGTTCACATCGTCGTATCCGGCAAGCCGCCCAAACACGGCCTGCCGCAACATTCCGACGAGAGCATGCCGGCCGTTCTTGCCGGTGCGGGCGTCGGCGAGCATCTCGCCCGCCATCGCGCTGAGGCCGAGCGCGTCATCGAGTTCCCGGTAGGCGAGCAATCCTGCGCCGGAGGTGACGACAGAACCCCGCAACTGGAGGGTCAATCGCTGGTCGAAATCGAGCCTGAGCGCTTCGCCATACAATTCACCCGCCGGGTTCGCCATGACAGCCTCATCAAAATCAACATAACATCTAATTATGGCGATTATCCCTGACTTAACAGACGTTCTTAGGCATGATAGGTTCTCCCCATAGTGGAGAAATCGTCATGGCCCGCGCCAAACAGCCTAAGCCTGTTCATCAGCTTACCGTCGCTCAATTTGAGAAAATGTTCCCCGACGAAGAGGCTTGCAAGGCTTATCTGGTCGCTCGCCGCTGGCCAGAAGGTGTCTGCTGCCCGCGTTGCGGAAACCCAGCCGTCTATGACCTTCCATCCCGCAAATGGCACTGGCAGTGCGAACAATGCGCGCCAGATGGCTATCGCTTCTCCCATATTGCCGGGACGATCTTTGAGAACACCAATAAGCCCCTGCGGGATTGGTATCGCGTCATACATTTGATGCTCACCAGCAAAAAGGGCATGAGCGCATTGCAGATCATGCGCTACATGAGCTTTGGTTCGTACAAGACCGCTTGGGAAATGTGCCATAAAGTCCGCGTGGCTCTTATGGGAGACATTGGGAAACTCGGCGGCATCGTCGAAGTCGATGAAACTTTCGTCGGCGGTCTGGCTAAGAACCGCCATTGGGATAAACGTGGCGGCGGCGGCGGAACTGGCGGTATCGGTTCCGGGAAAACGCCAGTCGTTGGCGCTGTCAGCCGCAAGGGCAATGTCGTGGCTCGCGTGGTCGCAAACGTTCAGGCGGCCACACTGGAAGCCTTCGCCAGAGAAACCGTATCGAACAAAGTCAGCTTGCTTTGCACAGATCAATGGGCTGGCTATAACCGTCTTGACAAAGACTTCCCCCACGCGGCCGTTGATCATGCTAGAGGCCAATATGTCGTTGGAGCAATCCATACCCAAACCATCGAAGGCTTCTGGTCGATCTTCAAGCGAGGCGTAGTTGGCACATTCCATAAAATGAGCCGTAAATATATGCCTCTCTATGTTGCCGAGTTCCAATTCCGCTATAACAATCGCGAAAACGCGGACATCTTCGGAACGGCGATTAGTGGGTGTTAAACGGCTCATCGCTTTCCTCAGTGATATTTGAGCCAAACCCTAATTGATTGTCATCTTTGAAGAAGAGAATGACATCCATGGACATCTTTAATCGTCTTTCCGGGGTCTTCTCTGGATGACCATATGCGATCGCAAATTCTATCGTCCCGGTTACTTTCTTTCCCATAAATTTCGCATCGACGCTTGTAGGCGAGGCCGGGCACGTCCATGCGTTCGAGCCGCGCAAGCCGACGGTCGATTATCTGCGCCGCAGCGTTGCAGCAAACGGCCTTGAAGCCATGGTAACAGTGCATGACTCAGGGCTCGACAAGGAGGAGCGCGACCTTCACCTTGCATGGCCGAAGGGGACACCGAACCCAGGAGGCTCCTCCCTCTTCGAATCAGCGCCCGGCGATGAATTCGAAGTCCATTCCTGTCCACGTGACGGCGCTCGATAAGATCGGTCTCGCCAAGCGCTGGCAATGCCCTGCGATAGCTTCTAAACTTTCCGGATCGCGGCCGAGCAAATAGCGATAGCCCCAAACCACTTCGTCATGCGTCAGCATCATCGATCCAATGGCAGTTAGCAACTTTTCCACCGCGCTTATACCAGCAAAACCGGGTCAAGCAACGGCTATGCGGGAAAGTTGGTGACGGCCCGAATCGAGAAGGCGGCATATCACGGCCGCCACGACCCTCCATTGCGGCATTCTTTATGGGCTAAAAAATCCGGATACCGCCCGATGACGAGCTCCCCTCCTCCCATCTTCGACCGCCGCTTGACACGGCTGAGGCTGGCCCGCGCCGCCGCCCAGGGCGCCGAGGATTTTCTGCTGGTTCATGCCCTAGAGGACTTCAGCGAGCGGCTCGCCACGATCAAACGGGACTTTGCCGCGGTCCTCGATGCGGGCACGCCTTCGCCCCGGTTCGCCGCGCATCTTTTCGAGCGTCTCCATCCTCCCCTTTTCGTGCGGATGGCGCCCTTGGCGGAAATGGTTGGCGCTCTGCCTTTCCCGCGCCTCGTGGGCGATGAGGAAAATCTGCCGCTCGCTCCAGAATGTTTCGATTTGGCGGTCTCGGCGCTTGCCTTGCAAAATCTCAACGATCTACCTGGCGCGCTCGTTCAGCTTCGCCGCGTTTTGAAGCCGGATGGGCTTTTTCTCGGCTGCCTGCTTGGCGGCCAGAGTCTGCATGAGTTGCGCACCTCCTTGGCCGTGGCGGAGACAGAGATATGCGGCGGGATCAGCCCGCGGGTCGCGCCTTTCGCCGATGTGCGCGACATGGGCGGGCTTCTGCAACGGGCCGGCTTCGCCTTGCCGGTCGCCGATAGCGAGCCCCTCATCGTGCGTTACGCGGACATGTTTGGCCTCCTGCGCGAACTTCGCGCGATGGGCGCGGCCAATGCGCTTGTGGCGCGCTCGCGCAAGCCCTCGCCGAAAGGCCTTTTTTTGCGCGCCGCGCAGATCTATGTGGAGCGATTCGCGGGTCCAGACGGACGCGTGCGGGCGACCTTCGAGATGATTTACCTTTCCGGCTGGGCGCCGCACGAAAGCCAGCAAAAACCCCTGGCGCCGGGCTCGGCCAAGATGCGGCTCGCCGATGCGCTCAAGACGAAAACGGCTCCCGGCGGTTAGCCAAGAATTGCTTCACCCCCGATCGCCCATGGTTCGGGTCTGTTTCTCACTGCGCGAGTTCCCAAATGACCTGCACTTCCGTGCGCAGCGTCTGGACGCCAGGCTCGACGGGAACGGCGGCGGGTTGGCGCACGGCGGCGCCGAGCATTCTCGGCGACGCACCGACGGGAGCTGTTTCGGGCGGTTGTGTCGCGATCTCCAGGACCCGCCCCAGTCTGATGTTGGTGCCAAGCCCGTTGACGTAGCTATTGGCCTTGCGCAAGGCGTCGCGAACGGCGTCCGCGCGCAAGGAATCATATTTCGCCTCTTTTTGCGAATAATCGAATTCGATACCTTCGAGACTGTTGGCGCCCATATCCAGCAATTGGCCTGCCAAGACGCCGGCCTTTGTGACGTCCCGGACTTGCACGTTCAACGAATTATGAGCAAGGTAGCCGCGCAAGGTCTGCTTGGTGCGACCGCTGGCGCCGGAGGTTTCGTCATAAACGGGAGAAAGCGAGATCGACACTGTCCTGATGTCCCGCGCCTCGATACCGAGCGCCTTGATCTCGCTGACGAGCACCTGTGCCGCGCGCGCGTTTTCGCGGGCGGCATCGGCGGCGTTCGGCCGCTCTGTATCGACGCCGAGCGATATCATCGCTATGTCGGGGACGACCTCCGTGCTCGCGACGCCGATCGTCATGATGGACGGCATCGCGTCTTTCAAGGTTGGGAACATTTGCTGCTGAGCATGCGCACATTGCACCCCGGCGAGCGGGACTACGGCGAGGACAACGAGCCACGCAAGCGAGCGGGAAAAGCGAAAGGAGGGGGCCATGAGTTTTCTTTCAGCGGGCGGAAGGAATGTTCGGGCGCACGCCATGGTGCCCTCTCCACGGCGCCTTTTCGAAAGCGGCACGATTTAATGTGAGCGTGGTTTTACCAAAGAGAAATCCTAGAGAAATTGAAGCCGCCATGCTAGGACATCCCGCGATGATGCCTCAACTCAGCGCGCGCCCTGCACAGCTTGAAAATCCGCCCAGCCAAATTCCCGCTTCGCTGGCTGGCGCGACGAGGCGCGAGTTTGCCGCGGCGCTGGCCGAAGCCGGCGTGCCGGAGCGCGAAATCCGCATGCGGGTGGCGCAGCTCTGGCATTGGATCTACCACGCGGGTGTCGCCTCCTTTGATCCGATGGCCAATGTCAGCAAAGTGCTGCGCGCGGCCCTCGCGGAGCGCTTTACCCTTGCCCGGCCCAAGATTGCCGCCGAGCAAATTTCGAGTGATGGCACTCGGAAATGGCTGCTGCGGCTTGCCCCCGTGGATGGCCAAGACAAAGGTGCTGAGGTCGAATGCGTCTATATCCCGGAAAGCGACCGCGGGACTCTCTGCGTTTCGAGCCAGGTCGGTTGCACGCTGAATTGCTCATTTTGCCACACGGGAACGCAAAAGCTCGTCCGCAATCTGACGGCCGCCGAGATCATTTGCCAAGTTCTCGTTGCGCGGGAACGGCTCGGCGATTTTCCAGGGGCGACGCCGCCCGGCGACGGGCTCGTGCCGGGCGAAGGTTTGCGCGCGGTGTCCAATATTGTTTTCATGGGGATGGGCGAGCCGCTCTATAATTTCGACAACGTGCGCGACGCCGTGGCGGTCATATCCGATGGCGATGGTTTTGCGCTGTCCAAACGCCGGGTCACGGTCTCGACGGCCGGTGTCGTGCCGCGCATGGACGCGCTTGGCCGGGAGACGGGCGCCATGCTGGCGATTTCGCTCCATGCGGTGCGCGACGACTTGCGCGATAAGCTCGTGCCGCTCAACAAGAAATATCCGATCAAGGAGTTGCTTGCCGCCTGCCGGGCCTATCCCGGCGCCACCAATGCGCGGCGGATCACCTTTGAATATGTAATGCTGAAGGACATCAATGATTTGCCCGCCGACGCGCGCGAGCTGGTGCGGCTCTTGAAGGGCATTCCGGCCAAGATCAATCTGATACCGTTCAATCCCTGGCCCGGCGCGCCCTATGAATGTTCGGACTGGGCGCGAATTGAGAAGTTCTCGGATATTGTGTTCAATGCGGGCTATGCGAGCCCGGTGCGCACGCCGCGCGGGCGCGACATTCTCGCCGCTTGCGGACAGCTGAAAAGCGAGACGGAAAAACTGCGGGCGCGGGCGCGGCTCGCGGTGCATGAAGAGTAGGTTCAAGGCTTGGCGCGCATCCCAAACACGGCGAGCGCCGCCAATCCCACGGATATCACCGCATTCCAGCCCGCGAGCGACAGGCCCGAAATGCGCAGCGCCGCGCTATCACAGCGCACGACTTTGACCGTTTCCAATTGCTTCAAGAAATCCTCGACGGTGGCGGCGCGGTGAAACGTACCGGTGCATTCTGTTGGCCCCGGCCAAAATCCCCATTCGACACCCGCGTGATAGGCGCCGAAACTCGCGCTCGCCAAAAACACGACGGCAAGAGTTGCGAAGACCACCCGCAGAAAAGTTTGGGGGCCGCGCGCGGCAAAGAACAGTGCGAGCCCCGCAAACGGTGTGGCGGCGTAATAGAAAATGCGCTCCTTGAGACAAAGCTCGCAGGGTATGTAGCCGAGCGCCTCGAAAACTAAAGCGCCAGCGATCGAGGCGCTGGCGATCACCAAAATCGCAAGCGCCACGAGAAGCTGCTTTTTGGCGCCCATCGCGGCGGTCAGATGACGCGCGCGGCGATCCAGAAGCCGACGACAATCGCGGCCGCGAGAATCCCCAAAAACCAGCCGAAATATTTGTCGAGCAAGGCACTGACAGTATCGCCGTAGCGCTTAAGAAGCACGGCAATAAAGAAAAACCGGGCGCCGCGCGTCACAAAAGACAAGAGAATGAACAGCGGCAGGCTATAGGCTAAAAGCCCACTCGTGATCGTCACGATCTTGAAGGGAATTGGCGTCAAACCTTTCAATAGAATAACGGCCCATCCCCATTGCGCATAAAGCGCGCGCAGCTGATCGACACGCGCGCCATAACCGTAAAGATTGATCAGCCATTTTCCGACGGTCTCGAACAAAAATGCGCCAATCGCATAGCCGAGCAGCGCGCCCGCGACCGAGCCGACCGTGCAGATCAGCGCATAGACCCAGGCGCGCTTCGGCCTCGCCAGCGACATCGGGATCAGGATTGCGTCCGGCGGCACCGGAAAAAACGAGCTCTCGGCGAAAGCGATGGCGCCGAGCGCGAACGGCGCGTGCCGGCTCTCCGCGAGGCTCAAGGTCCAACGATAAAGTTTCTGAAACATGGGTCCTGCTTGGCAAATCTACGTTCGGCGCCCGGTAGAAGCGCGGCAATAGAGAGAAGATGCATTCTCTCCTTATATCCCGCTTTCCCTATATCCCGATATCCCGCCAGAACGCAATTTGCCACTCAAGCGATGGTGTCAACGACACCGCCGTCGACACGAAGGGCCGCGCCGGTGGTGGCGGAGGCCTGCGGCGAGCAGACATAGACGATCATATTGGCGACTTCCTCGACGCTCGCCGCCCGCTGAATAATCGACGACGGACTGCGTTCCTTGACGAAGGCGGCGGCGCTATCCTCCAGCGATTGCCCGGCCGCCACCTTCTCCTTGAGCATATTGGCCACGGCCTCCGTCAGCGTCGGATCTGGCAGCACGGAATTGACCGTCACGCCGGTTCCGGCGGCGCGCTTGGCAAGGCCACGTGCAATCGAGAGCTGCGCTGTCTTTGTGAAGCCGTAATGGATCGCGCCGGCGTCAATGTTCAGCGCCGATTCCGAGGATACAAAAACGACGCGGCCCCAGCCCCGTTCGATCATTCCCGGCAGATAAGCGCGCGACAGGCGCACGCCGGACATGACGTTCACTTCGAAAAAACGCGTCCATTCGCTGTCGGGAATCGCGAAGACGTCCTGCTCGCCATAGATCCCAAGATTGTTGACCAGGATGTCGCAGCCCGGATGCGCCGCGATGAGCGCGTCGCAGCCGGCCGCATCGCCGAGGTCTGCCACAAAACCGGCCGCTTTGGCCCCGGGGCGGCCCCCGTGACGGGCTTGACAGCCCGCGCGACGCCCTCTTGGGTGCGGCCGCTGACGATCTCACGGTTGCGAGTGCGGCCGCAAGGCCTCTGGCGGCCGCAAGGCCGATGCCAGCGGTCGATGCGCTGGCGATGGATGGCGGTTTTGCCGGAAAGGCTGATATGCATGGGGATTCCCGGAATTCAGGCGACGGCGCGCAGGCGCGGGGGGCGGCACGCAATATCTTTGGGAATTGTTTGTGCCGCCGGCCGGTTTCGATCAAGGTGTTTATGCTAGGAAGATTTGATGTTCGTTTGCCACAAATCCGCAATATGCCTTATGGAACTCCTGGTATGGGCCATCGCTGGCTGATTGGAACGATCGTGACGTTGAACCTCTGCGCTACCGCGATTTCGGCCGACCCCGTCGTGAGACGGACCGGCGCGCCTTGGCCGGACACATTGCTCGCGCGGGTCGAGGCGCTTGCCTTGATCGAGACCTTGAACGCCAAGCTTCTTGGCGCACATACCGCGACCGAAGTTCTCGACACATGGTGCGCCGATCATAAAATGGCGGGCAATCCCTCGGTCCACGCACGGCGTGTCACCGGCGTCGACAAGCCCCTTTCGGACGAGCAACGGCAAAGGCTGCAGCTCAAACCGGCGGAACACGTCGCCTACCGCCGGGTCGAGCTTCTTTGCGGCGACCATGTCCTTGTCGAAGCGGACAATTGGTATGTGCCGGACCGGCTGAGCCCCAAGATCAACGATATATTGGCCACCACCGATACGCCTTTCGGCCGGGCCGTGCGGGACTTAAAGCCCATCCGCGAAAATTTCTCCGTCGAGATGCTCTGGAAGCCGCTTCCCGACGGCTGGGAGCTCGGGGCAAATCCGGCCGACAGACCCGAGGCGGCATTGGCCATGCCCTGGCGGCTGTTCCAGCATCGAGCCCTGGTCTACAATGCGGCGCATGAACCTTTCTCCGAAGTCAGCGAAATTTACACGCGGGAAGTCCTCGCTTTCGGACCGCCTTAGACCGCGATCGCTTTAACGGAGGCATCGGTCGCGCTGTTTCTGTCGGTTGTTTTAGCTTATGATTTCATGCGAAAAAAATCCGCATGTTTTCAAGATAGGGCCCTAGAGCGTGATCCGTTCAGATTGAATCGGACCACGCTCTCGAGTTTTTGATTTCGCATGATGTTTTCGCGAAATAGGTTCCCACTTTCGCGAATCATGCTCTAGCGGTTGGCCGTATGGACGGCGCCAGGACTGCGTTGCGGTCTCTCTCGGACATGCTGCACACGGCGGCCACCCTCCGGGATATCCCGGTTGTGCGGCGCCTCGCGCAGGCCGCCTTAGACACGGTCTTTCCGCCCGCCTGCCTCAATTGCCTCCAATCCACGGGTACCCCGGGCTCGCGCCTCGTGCTGGTCGCAAGTGCGCTTTATCGAGCGCCCCTTTTGCGAGCGCCTCGGCACGCCCTTCCCCATGGATCTCGGCAATGACGCGCTTTTGTCGCCCGCCGCGGTCAGCGATCCTCCCGTCTTTGCCCGCGCCCGGGCGGTCGCGCATTCTAGGAAGGCCCGGTGCGGCTGATCCACACCCCAATTGAACTGGTCCACCCTGAGGTATGTCTTTGGACATGAAAAGAGGACCGCAATGCCGAGAAAGCGCCACAAGCCTGAGGAGATTGTCGCCAAACTGCGACGGGTAGACGTATTGGTTTCACAAGGACAGTCGGTCGCGGACGCCATTCGCGGGATTGGCGTGACCGAGGTCACGTATTACCGGTGGGCCAGGAGTTTGGCGGGTTCAAGACGGATCAGATAAAACGGATGAAGGAGCTCGAGGCTGAGAACGCCCGGCTACGCCGCGCCGTCTCCGATCTGACCTTGGACAAGATGATCCTCGCGGAGGCTGCAAAGGGAAACTTCTGAGCCCCGCGCGTCGCCGAGCCTGCATCGACCATGTTCGATCCGAGTTGAAAGTGTCCGAGCGACGGGTCTGCCGCGTGCTCGGACAGCACCGTTCGACGCAGCGCCGCAAAGCATTCAAATAATTTAGAATCAATATTACAAAATAATTTGTCAATTTTAAATAAGGTGTAATCCTTGCAACCCGATTTTCTCTGGTAGAAATGCGGGTGAATACACCAAGCACAGTGGGTAGAATGACCCATAACCCGAGAAAACTCGCAACGCCGCCTGACGCGAGTTCGTGCAAGCCTCCGAATAATCGCCGGTGGTCATGAAACCGGCCATGGTGCTCACGACCAAGCCGAGGCTCAATGCGAGGCTTCCGTTGGAATTTTGCGACCATGCCGTCCATGCGCCCGCGATGGGCATCGCGGCGACCAAGGCGAGACCGGTCAGTATCTTTTGAACTTCTTCCAGGTTGTGCCAAGGAAAAATTAAGAAATTCACCGCAACGATGAAGGCCAATGGCGTTAGTACATTACAGAACAGGGGGTGGATTTTGACGCGAAGTGCAACACCTTGGGGCGCTCGGGCTCACCAAGGAAAGATCGGATTTTCCTTCCCTTTCCGCCGCCTTCCGCTGCATTTCGAGATGCGAAGGCCGCTCCGAGGAAAGGAAAAATCGAGTAGGCTCAAAGTGCTGGGGTGTTGCACTTCGCGTCGGAATTCAGGGGGCGCCAACCAAGAGAAAAGGTCTTTGCAGCAGACGCCTCAGTTCTTCCGTTTTCACCCCCAAGCCCGCATTGAACAAGAGCACCGCCAACATCAAAGCGGCGAGAGGAGCCGAACCAAAGCTGACATTGCGAATCAAAATTCCGGGCCCAGGCACCGCCGCTGCAGCGGCATAGGATTAAGACAAGGATCCAAATAAAATAACGATGCGTGAAGCGTAAGATAAGCTTCGTTCGATCGTCTAACGCTGTCACGGCACACCCCTGACGATCCGCGTCGCGCCTCCGTCACGCGTGCCAATCGAACCTCAAGCCGCCTTCGTTTTAAGCCCGGGCGCCACTTTAAACGCCGCCTCAGTGTTCGCCTTGACCTCGTCAAGCGTCACGCCATCGGCGAGTTCGATCAAAGTCATGCCGCCGCCATTCTCCTTGTCGATCGAAAAAACCGCGAGATCCGTGATCACGAGGTCGACAACGCCGGTGCCGGTCAGCGGCAAGGTGCAACGATGCAGCAGCTTTGGCTGGCCCTTCGCGGTGTGTTCCATGACCACGACGACTCGCTTGACGCCGGCGACAAGATCCATGGCGCCGCCCATGCCCTTCACCATCTTGCCG
Source organism: uncultured Alphaproteobacteria bacterium (assembly GCA_963784075.1). GTDB lineage: Bacteria > Pseudomonadota > Alphaproteobacteria > Rhizobiales > Beijerinckiaceae > Methylocapsa. Next base: position 18,304 of record CAWAQW010000046.1, read on the forward strand.
GGAATCATCCAATTGGCGAGATCACCGCGCTCGGTCACTTCCATCGCGCCGAGAATGGCAAGATCAATATGGCCGCCGCGAATCATGCCGAAACTATCGGCCGAAGAGAAATAGCTCGTCGTCGGAAGCTCGGTGATCGTCTGCTTGCCGGCATTGATCAGGTCGGCATCCTCCTCGCCCTCGAAGGGAAACGGCCCCATGCCGAGCATGCCGTTCTCGCTTTGCAATTGCACATTCATTCCGGCGGGGATGTAATTCGCGACGAGGGTTGGAATGCCGATCCCGAGATTGACATAAAATCCGTCGCGCAATTCCTTGGCGGCGCGTTCCGCCATCTGATCCCTGGTCCAGGCCATTTCGGGTGTCTCCTTATGCAGCGATGCGCGGACGGGTGGTGCGCTTTTCGATCGGTTTGGCGACATTCGGCGTGTGCACGATGCGATGAACAAAAATGCCCGGCGTATGGACCGCGTCGGGATCGATTTCGCCGGCTGGAACGAGATGCTCGACCTGCGCCACGGTGATTTTGCCGGCGGCCGCCATCATCGGATTGAAGTTGCGCGCCGTCTTGCGATAGACGAGATTTCCTTCGCTATCGCCCTTATAGGCGTGGATGATCGAGATGTCGGCGACGAGTTCGCGCTCCATGACATAGGTCGCGCCGTCGAATTCGCGCAACTCCTTCCCCTCGGCGATGAGCGTTCCAACGCCGGTCTTCGTGAAAAACGCCGGGATGCCGGCGCCCCCTGCCCTAATCCGCTCAGCGAGCGTGCCTTGCGGATTGAATTCTAGTTCGAGTTCGCCGGCAAGATATTGCTGCTCGAAAAGTTTGTTCTCGCCGACATAGGACGAAATCATCTTTTTGATTTGCCTTGTCTCGAGCAGAATGCCGAGCCCCGCGCCGTCGACGCCCGCGTTGTTTGAGATCACGGTCAAGTCCTTGGCCTTGAGTTCGTGGATGGCCTCGATCAGGAGCTGCGGGATGCCGCAAAGCCCAAATCCCCCCGACATGAGGGTCATGCCGTCTTTGAGAATGTCGGCCAGGGCCGAGCGTGCATCGGGATAAATCTTGTTCATGCAAAAGCCTCGCTCACGGGAATTCAGACGCCGTTCGGGCGGCGGCGCATGGCGCGTTCATGCAACGCCCCCGGCTTAGAGCCCAGGAAAGGCTTGGCCGCCCGCGCTTGCTTAACGCGTGTTGTTTGGAGCCGAAAGAGTTTATATGCCCTCAAATGATTTTGCCACAGCCTTCCGCTCCCTTGAGTGGCCGCCGAACGTCAAACGGCGATCGCTCGACGGGGGCGCGGGTCGGGGCCGGACCGGCCACATGCCGCGCCTGCACCGCCGGACCTGCTTATGCCGCGGCCGTGGGCTTGACGGTGGTCAAGAGCGTATTCACGCCCTCACGGAAATGCACTTCGACGGGGTCGTAGCCAATTTCGCGCATCCGTGCCAGCGACGGGCCAAGCCGCATGATGTGATCGGCGGATTTGTCGCTGAACAGATGAAGAACCCATTGTTCGAGAAGGTCGAGGCGGTTGATCTGCGAGAACACCTTGAAATAGCGGCGAACCTCGTCCTGCGTGAGCCGTGTGTGCTCGGCGGCATCGTCGAGGGCATAGCGGTCCCCCCCCATTCACGAATAGGCCGGAAGGCCGCAGCACCCGGTAAATCTCGATCAGCACTTGGGTGCGATAGGCTTCCGGCCAGGATAGCGAGATCGCGCCGCGACTGGAGCAACGCCCGGGTGGTGACTCCGGTGCCCCAGCCGATCTCGAAAACGCTTAAAGAGGCTGGCCGTTTTGCCGCATCGGCCGGAAGGCCCGCAACGAAGCCGCCGACACGCTGGCTCATGGCCGCCGCCGCCGGACAGATCAAGTCGAGCTAGCTCGAGTGCCGGGCGTGCAATGGCGATCGCCCGGCTGTCGGGATCAGTCAGCGATATTTGGTTCTCGCCGGTTCGTTCAGAGATCCGCCAGCATCGCCCCGTACCGGCCGCGTTTTTGGCGGAGCGCCTCGATCTTCTCGGCCAGGTTTCTCGTGCGCGCGCCGCCGCCCGTTCCGCCTTCCTCGATATCGCCCTCGTCCAGCCGCCGCAAATAGTCGTCCAGCCGCTCGTCGGCCGCGCGGATGAAATCTTGCAGCGAGTTCCGCGTGAAGTTGCGATCCTTGTTGTTGACCGCCTTGATCCGGGTTCCGTCCACGGCCAGCAACTCGCGTCCATAGAGGTCGAGCCGCCGGCAAAGCAGTACGAACTCACGGAACACGGACCGGAAGGCCACCCGATTGTCGCGCCGAAAGTCGGCGATGGTCTTGAAGTCGGGCTTCAGGCTCCGGAGCAGCCAGACCACCTCGATGTTGCGGTGGCTCTCCATCTCCAACCGACGGCTCGACCGCACCCGGTTCAAATAGCCGTAGATGTAGAGCTTCAACAGATCGGCTGGCGAATAGCCGGGGCGGCCCGTCGCCTTCGGCTCAACGCGACTAAACCCCGCCGCCGCGAGGTCGAGTTCATCGACAAAGGCGTCGATGAACCGCACCGGATTGTCGGCGCCAACGTAGTCGTCCACCTGCCGCATTTGGCGCGATAGAATCGGCCATGACACACATTTCTGGATTCGAACGTTCGCAAATCTTGTTGTTGCCGGAGCCCATACGAAGGTTGGCGTCGGCTACAACATCCAGATCGCGGTCGACGCGAAGAACAAAATGATCGTCGAGCAGGCTGTGACCAATCAGGTCGTGGACATGGGCCTGCTGAAAGAGACCGCCGAGTTCGGCCCGCGCCATTCTCGATGTCGAGAATATCGATGTCGTCGCCGATCGCGGCTACTTCAAGATCGAGGACATTGAGGCCTGCGAAAAGGCGGGGCTGACGCCCCATGTTCCCAAGCCGCAACGCGGATCGTCGGTGCGCAATGGTTTTTTCCGCAAGGACGAGTTCCAGTATGATCCGGACCAGGATGTGTACATCTGTCCGGCCGGAGAAACACTATCGCCGAACCATGAAGGCAAGTCGCGGGATTTGAAGAAGATCGATTACAGCAATCCGGCGGCATGTCCTGCCTGTCCTCTTCGGTCGCGGTGTACCACAGACCGTCGCCGGGTCTCGCGTCTGGAGAACGAGGCGGTGCTCGACCGGATGGCCGCCCGCCTGAAGGCGAGGCCGGGAATCCTCGACCGGCGTCGCGAACTCGTCGAGCATCCCTTCGGCAGCATCAAGCAATGGATGAACCAGGGCGCCTTTCTGATGAAGGGCCTCGACAATGTCCGGGCTGAGTTCAGCCTCACGGCGCTCGTCTACAATCTGCGCCGGGCCCTCAACATCCTTGGCGTCGAGGCCATGATGGCGGCCGTTCGAGCATGAAACGAGGGTAATACAAGGTGCGTTCCCGGCCGGAATAACCTGCATGGACGCCCCTGGGGTCACGACAGGCAATTCTCTCGACCAGAACGCGCAAAATGCGCCACGGTGCGTCTCACGATCGTTATTGCGCGACTGCGAATTGTTTTCACACGGTCTGCGAGCCATTCGCACTCGCCGGCAACCCCGAGCTGCTTTGCGAGTCGTATTGACAACATGTTCTCAGCTGATATCTAACGTCAACATAAATAAGACAGAAGGCAAGCGCGACCCCCCTTCGCTGCGACGTTCGCTGCCTCAAAATCTCCCGATAATAACACTTAAATGACTGCTGGGCAGGAAACGACCGGTGATCCGATCGGCGGGGTTATGAGGTTGGAGATTTTTTATGAATGAGCTGCATCGCTCGTCGAGCTATCCATTCGTCATAACCTTGATATGGGCCCTGTTTTCGGCGGCCGAGATCCTTGCCAGTCTCTATTTTTGCGATCATCGCCTGATGTATACGATCGATGATCCGTATATTACGCTGAAGATTGCCCAGACAATCCTCAGGGGCGGTTATGGCGTGAATTTCTCAGAATACGCCTCGCCATCATCCTCCGCGCTCTTCCCGTTGATGCTGGCGGTCACCGAACGCCTGGCGCTCGGAAGCGCCGGGCCGCTGATCTGGAACCTGATCGCCGCCGGCGGCTCTGTCTATCTGGGGGCTCTCTTTCTCGAGCGGCATGTGTTGGGCGGCCTCGTGACTCGCAAGTCGGCCTCCTTCGCATATCCGCTCGGAATACTGCTGATTTTCGCGGTCAGCGGGGTGGCCTTGCCGATGACCGGTTTGGAACATAGCTGGCACGTCTTTCTGGTGGTCGTGGTGCTGTTCGGGCTGGCGGAAGTGCTGTCGACCGAAGGCCGCACGCCGGTGAGCCTCATCGCGGCGATTGTGCTCGTCCCGCTCATCCGCTTCGAAGGCGTTGCTTTGTCCTTGGCGGCGATCCTGGCGCTTGGCTATTTGGGCCGATGGAAGGCCGCACTGACGGCGGGCGCCCTGACCGTGGGTGCGCTCGCCACCTATGGCGCGATCATGTCGCATCTGGGCTTGCCGCTCTTGCCGGGTTCGGTGCTGCTGAAATCCGGTGCGGCCGATGCCGTTGTGGATTCGAAAGGAGCTTTCTCGCTCGTCATATCCACCATGAAGAATCTCTATGGCACCTTGTGGAACCCGCAAGGCATGTTCCTGCTTCTCATGCCCCTTGTGATGTTCCGCGTCTGGGCAACAACCGCCCCGCGGCCCGAGCGCCGCAGAATGGCCGTGGTTGCTTCCGTGGCGAGCTTTGCGCTTATCGCGCATATCCTCGGCGGCAAATATGATTTGTTTTCACGCTATGAGGTCTATGCCGTCGCATTAGGATTTCTCGCAACGCTTTTCACGCTGCGCAAGCGGATTCAGGAGTTCGTGGTGCGCCGCGATTGGAACGCCCAAATTGTCGTGTTGTCGGCTCTCACCCTTGTCGTCAGTCACTATATCGTGACCGCGTTTCTTACGCCGTTCGCGTCGCGGGCCACCTATGAACAGCAATATCAGATGCACCGTTTCGTGACGGATTTTTATAAAGAACCCGTCGCCGTCAACGATCTCGGTTGGGTCAGCTATCAGAATGACGGCTTTGTCCTCGATCTCGTGGGGCTCGGCTCGGAGCCGGTTCGCCGCATGAAAATGTCCCAGGCCTATGGCCCAAAGCAGATGGCTGAACTCGCCTCGCACTACGGCGTCGGCGTCGTGATGATCTATGAGACTTGGTTCTTTAACAGGCCAAGAAGCTGGCGGCGGATCGCGGTCCTGCATACGCTCCGCCTCAATCCCATCGACGCGGATGTTTCGTTCTTCGTGACACCCGATGCTGACCTCAATCGCGTCACCAAGGCATTGGCGGACTTTAAGGCGAGCTTACCTCCTCGGGTCACCCTCGAGCTCGACCCGCTTTGATTATGCCTGGGACCCGGGAAATCGAGGTCTCACAAGGCATGGAAAGACGCCCCGCTTCCAGGGGTCATGTCTGGGGAAGCACCCGTAGAACAATGTTCGCGGCCTAACGGGTCCGATTCAAGCCGGGGCGCCGGGCGGCGCCGCCGGGACCGCGTATGAGGCCGATGGGGGGACGGTTCGGGACGAACCTCGTCACATCCCACGCAGGGCCGTGGCCGCCGCGATCAATGCCCCCCAGCGTCGTCTTCCTTGGGCGCCGTATCGTCTGCTTCGACCATGAAATGAATCGGCACACTATGCAATTTCTCGAATACAAGCGTGCCATCGACCATTGAGTCCTCGGTCAAGGCTTTGGTGATATTCTTGAATCGAAATTGATAGGTGGTCGGGCTCAGCTCGATGCTGCCATGCGGCTTGATGACCAGCCCATGGTCGACGACCTTCGAAGTGAAATGGCCGTCTTTTTCGATGATCTGATACAAAACGCCCGTGCCGGCGCCGTCCACCGTCGCCCCAAGCAAGGTCTCCGGCTCGTCACCATCGTTTTTGATTTCGATGATGCAGGCGTAGGTGCTCGGCGCCCCCGCCTCCGCCATCCGAATCCAGGGATGCCCGATCTTCAAATTGCCAGCGATTTCTTGATGCGCCAAGCCGGGCGAGACAAGCCCGAGTGCGAGGACGGCCGCAAAAGCAACCGAGGACACCGAAACCTTCATGGGCAGTTCCTCCAATCTATCGAAAAAAGCGTGGTATATTTATTTGCTTCGCGAAGGGAGTAAGCATGAAATTGGCCCTCCAGGCAAGAATTGAGGGGCTTCCAAGCCATGCCTCTACCTGATCAATTCGAATTGAACTCCACACCAGCGCCCGCGATGAGGAAATCGTGCTGAGCCTATCCTGAGCGGACCACGATCACGGACAGGATCGAGGCAGGATGAACGGCAGGCGCCTGTTGCCGATGCAACCACGGGCGCCTGCAGCGGTTTATAACGGTCAGCCTCACCCAAGGGCGACACTTACGAAAATCAACTGTCAGCCGGAGGATTCGCCATGTCTCGCAGACTTTTCGTCGCCATGCTCGGCCTCGGTCTCGCTTTATTCTTGATGCCGCAGGTTTCGCTGGCTGCGGAGGATCATATTTCCGAAGCCATCATGCACACCAAGCAAGCGATCGACCAGGGCAAGATGGGACACGCCGATGCGCTCACAACTCACGCCGAGGCCGCATTAACCCATGCGAAGGCCGCTGAGAAAGAGAAGGCTAATTCTCATACGGCAGAAGGGATCAAACATCTCGAACAAGCAATTGATGAAGGCAAAAAAGGCCATGCCGACGCCGGTACGACCCACGCGGAAGCGGCACTGACGCATTTGGAACAGGCCAAGTAAATCTCAGCCCCGATAGACCCGTCATTCGCAACCGGTGCGGTCTCAAATCACCCAGACCGCACCAAGAACGCACCGCGCTCATGGAAATCAGCCGAGGATAGGGGCCAACGTGCTAAGGATTGAAACGATTGGCGCTCCCTAGGGGACTCGAACCCCTGTTTTCGCCGTGAGAGGGGCCACTCATTTATATCCCGCATTTGCCCCCTCCCCAATACTCATCGGAAGACTGTCATCGTAAGGCGCGATCGACATGTGACAAATATGTCACAAATCAGATGGCCGTTATTCGCTACTCAAAATTATTTATTTGAGGCTGTCAGAGGGGGATGACATGCGTACCAAAGCATTGAGCGTTTTGAGAGCCATATTGTGCTACGGCCTGTTGGGCTTTGTTTGGTTCGGCGCGGCGCCTGAGGTGCGGGGGGCTCCGCTTTGTGCGCCAGTCGTGACCCAACCCGTCAAGACGCCGGGGACATGCACTGTTCGTGGAGAGTTCCCTGAGGGTACCGTAACACGTACTTGCTCGCTTAACGGTATGTGCCCGCTTAACCCGGATGAATTCCAAGCAACCGCTTGCACGCCGACGACCACAGTCACCTCCAAAACCGCCACCGGTTTCGTGCTGAAAAACGGCGTCTGCACAAATGATTTAGCAGGCTTCTCCGGAGCCGCTCTTGCCAGTCAAGCTCTGAGCGGACTTGCCCAAACGACAACACAGGCAACTACCCGCAGCACCGAAAACACCATTGTTGATCGGCGCGAGCGGGAAAGACAGCGTTGCCCCGAGGGTATGTCGCGCGTGAACGGAAATTGCGAACGCACTCCGCCTTCCGTCACGGAAGTGGCGCCCCCCGCACCCCGCCCGCGCTCAAGAAGGTGAAAAAGGCAAAGATCGCCGCGATTCCGGAGAAAGAGGCGCCCGCGCCTGCCCCCGGGAAAGCCGCGATCTCACGCAAGCGGGCGCCCCAGCACACCCGAAAATCGTGCGCGTTGCGCCCCCGCCCCCACCTCTCCCGATCGAAGCCCCTGTCCGCTACGGAACCTGGGGACAGGTCTATGGGGATTACGAACACCGTAACGCCACGGGCCCAGCCTCCGTCTTTTCTCTCGTCGCAAACGCTCCAGTCCCGCTCGACCTCAACGTGCAGAGCAAGACAGGCACGGTTGGTTTCCAGGCTGGTGCGGACTTGACAACTCGCGCCCTGTTTTCGGGCGACGACGGACTGATTATGGGCGGCTTCGCTGGCTATGTGTCCTCCAACCTGAAGCTGAACACCTCGTCGAATTCGACCAATCTGGCGGCCGTCCCCGATGGGCTTGCCAATCTGCATGCCAACCCTACCGGGCCCGAGCTCGGGCTCTACGCGACCTATTTCAATCGCGAATTTTCCACCGATTTTCTTCTCAAGGTCGACGTCCTCACGCTCAATGAATCCTTCAACGACAACGTTGGCTTTGCGCCTGGCCCGAACGACGCTGGAACGCCACCGTTCAATTCTCCCTACTCCTCTCCCTACTCCGGCACGAATTCGGTCGGCTTGCTCAGTACGACCCTCGCCGGCAATTTGAACTACCGGTTTGACCTCTATCCAACTCTTTGGATCGAGCCCACGGTCGGGGCGCAATATACCAATTTGAGCTATGCCTCGGGCGCCGATCAGCTCGGCCTCGCGGATGGCTCCTTGGTGATGGTGCAAGGCGGCGCGCGTGTCGGCATCACAACCTTGATCAGTGACAGGATTCCGATGATCACGACACTCACGGGTCTTGCTTATGATGACGTTTTGGTCGCGGGCGGCTTTATTCCAGGCGCCGCGTTCGCCGCAAACAACATTCTGGCGCACGCCGATCAGGGCCAAGTGCGCGGCCGCGGCATCCTTGCACCTCTTTCATTCAAGGCGAGGCGCGCGGCGGAAAGGGTCTGTTTGGCGCCGGCGGCAAGGCAGGCTTCCGCTACCAATGGTGAATGCAAAAGATGGGTTCGCTTGGCGCGCCGATGATGCAAGTCCAGCTTTAGGAAAGCCGCTCGTCGTAGCTTTGTCGCTGTACCGACAATCCGGGATTGCCTTTCGCAGGTCGTCCCTTAGGTCAGGATAAAGCAGGCGACAGATTGCCATAGCGCGTCGGTGCGCGAAGGCCGGCTTATGATTTCCAACTCCCATGCGCTCATCCTCACAGCCGCGCTTTGCCTTGGCGCGCCGGGGGCCGCGCAAGCGGAGTACCAGGGGCACGATCTTTTCCCGGCCCTCAAATCGGAAACTCCTGCGGCCTACGCCGCCATCGAGACTGCGGCGAATGCCATGCCCTTCGGCCACGGCAAACTCTTTCGCCTCTCCCGGGCGGGAAGCGAGCCCTCCTATGTTTTTGCCACTTTGCATGTGCGTGATCCGCGGATCACGAATTTCTCGCCACGGGTGCGCGCTGCACTGAGCGGTTCCAAAATCGTGGCTTTGGAGTCGGTCGAGACAGGGGACATTCTTCGGCGGGCGATTGCGAAGAATCCGGCCGCGTGGCGCCGCGCGACGGTGGCCAGTGGAGATCAAAGAGCCGATCGCTTGTTGAGTAAGACGGATTTCGCGCAACTCGAAGCTCTCGTGGTCCGCAAAGGCCTGCCGGAATCGGTGGCGCGTGAGTACAAACCTTCGACTCTCGCGCTTCTGCTCGACTTGCCTGACTGCGCGGTCCACCGGCCCGGAGCACGCCCCTATGTTGATGAGCTCGTCGCCGATATTGCGCGCGAGAACAAGATCAAGACGGTTGGTCTCGAATCGATGATCGAGCAGATCGAGGTTTTGAATGGTCTGCCGCGCGAGACCGAGCGTGATCTCTTGATCGCGATCCTTCGCCAGGCGAATCGCGGCGAGGATTTTATCGCGACGGCGGTCTCGCGTTATTCAGAAGCTGACATCGGCGGCTTGCTCGCGTGGATGCGTTTCGGAAAACCTATTCCTCGCGTTGCTCAAGCGCAGAATCCCGCCAGCCTTTCTCGATCGGCTGATCAATCAGCGCAACTATCGCTTACGCGACCGCGCCCTACCCCTTTTGAAGAGAGGTGGGGCCTTCATTGCGGTCGGAGCGGCTCATTTGCCCGGGAAGGAAGGCCTCCTGTCGCTTTTCGAGAAGGAAGGTTACCACGTTGAGGCTATCGAATGACGATTCTGGATCATGGTCTTGACGACTCGCAATCGTGATCCAGGTCTTGTTTTAGGCTTGCGTTTTGCAGTAGAACGCTGCGCCGGCGTTTTCCAAGCTGCGGCGGAACGCCCGCGCGTTTGAGAATAATTCCGCATCGATTTCATTCGGGACCAGGAGATGGCATCTAAATGAGAAAGACCTTGCTTGTGACCGCGGCGATCGCCGCGTGCCTCGGAACCGCCGCGTTTGCCGCGGTGGAGTTGAACACATACGCTGATAAGGAAGGCTATCTCGACGTGCATGCCCTGACCTGCGCTCAGCTGGCCGATACCTTTCAGGAAGACGCCAATTATCTGACGGCATGGTATAGTGGGTGGTACAATGGGCTGGCGAAGAAGCATTTCGCTAATATCCCGCGCAGCAAAGAGGCTGAGCACGAAACGATCGTCTATTGCAAAGCGCATCCCGGCGACGAGAAAGTGATCAAAGTCCTCGGCCGCGTTATCGACGAATACAGAGAGAAGAAGGGCATCGAAATACATAAATAGTGCGTTTTCGAGCGAAATGCGGCCTGAGCTAAAGGCCGAAGAGCGAGGCTTTTCCGGATTCGATGCAATCGGAAAATGGTTAAGTAGATTTTGAGCACGGAACTTAGCCGCGAAGGCGGAGCCGCTTGGCGCCGTCCTTCCCGATCGGCCGTTGCAGGAAACATTTGGATAAGCTGTCTTTCTCGACCGGTTTCTCGCGCGCCTCGATTTCGGTGGCGTCATGAGCGATCGCGCCGATGATGCAGTCGCGGGAACGCGCGTGCGTGGGCGAGGCCGCTGCGATTGCTACGTTCTGCTGACGAACGCTGGCCTTTCTGGCTCTACCGCCGAAGACGTGGAAGCGCGCTTTATAATAATCTAAAGGCGGTTAAGAACCCGTTGAACCTGGATAGCGCTCGATTCGGCCTCAAGTAGGGCTGGGACGGAAAATCGAGGCCCTCGAGCGTGCCGGCCGCTTCAGTAGCGGCGGTAAACGCGCCCACCGTAATAGCCGCGGCGGTAAACGCCCCCGCGGTACCCGCCGTAATAGCCGCGACGAACACCGACAGCTCCGCGCGGGCCGACACAGCCGGCGCGATAATATCCGCGAGCGCAGACGAAAGCGTCGGCGTCAGTCGAGGAGGCTGTAGCCCCCGCAACAGCCATAAATGCTAAGACAGAAATGAGGCGCGCCTTCTTCATATCAAGTCCCCCTGCGGACATTGGAGCGTGCGACTAGGCTCTTACTTGGGTGATGGCCTGATCTAAGTACGCATCGATCAACACGCCTGACGCCTGCGTCAGTGCTTCTGTTCGGGTCCGATCTGGTGAACCGACTGAGTGAACTGGTCGATCTGGTCACCATAATGATCCTGCGTCTCCGGATCAACAACAGCGACGGGCGCCGAGACCACGAGGCCGGCGGCGTGACCGACGGCGGTTGCGGCGCTCGCCGTGGTCTGCATGATTTTCTGGCCGAAGCCGACGCGTGAATAGGTCAGGGTCTGGCCGGACGCAAGGCTGCGGCCGATCAGTTCGACGGCTTTTGAATCTTCCGCGAATTTGCCGTGATTGAATTGGTCGTGCGACGGGAAGTTTGTCAGATTGATGACGGTGATATTCTCCCGATCGAGCATGGATTTGTAAGGCTCGATATCGGGATTGATGGCGCCTAACCGCGGCGCGCCCCAAACCTCTTTCGACGCGGCGAGGGCCCGATCGTCCTCGGATACGAACAGGACAATATGCGGGCGGTCAGGTCCCATCGCCGCGATCTGTTCGCGGGAGACGTCGATATCGACGTCGGGATCCGCGAGGAGAACCAATTTGATCTTGGCAGCCACGCGTCCATCGCGGATCGCCATTTGCCGCAACGCTTCGAGCGTCAGCCAATTGCCCATCGAATGGGCGATGATCGAGATTTTCTTGACCTTGGGATCTTTGACCAGATAGCGCAAAAGCGCTTCTAGAGAGTCGCGAGAATAATTCGAGCTTTCGCGGTCGTAGCCATAGGCGAAGACATTGCCTTTCGAGGGCCAGGTGAACAGCACCGGCGCGACTTCGCCGAGGGCGCCGGAATCGTGCAGGATCTGCGCGAAGCCATAAACAGTGTCATCGTAGCGCTCGTTGAAACCATGCACGAAGACCATTGCCTCGCTTTTATTCAATTCGCGCAGAAGCCGGGCGAAGGTTGCGATTGCCTGATCCCTGTCGATGATTTTCGCATCGAGGGTCACAAAATCAGTTTCCGGATTGCCCGGAAGCTGCTTTGGCCACTGAACCTCCCCGATCTTGCGGTTGGCGTCCGGCGGGATCGAAACAACCATATCGGCGAAACCCGGCTCTAGCGCACGCCCTCCTGAAAACATAACCGCGGGCAACTCGGCCCTCGTGCGCGTCGTCGCAACCACCATTTCGACGTGGGTCGTTCCCGGCGCGTCGGAAAAGGCGGGCACAGGCTCGAGAAAACCACTGATGTTTGAGCAGCCCGTCAGTCCCAAGGCGGCGATGCTGACAAGGCATATTCCGCGAAAGGCAGCCCTCAACGCGGGAGCCCGACTGCACGCCCGATTTCGTGGCGCCACGACATTACACAAAACTTGACGCATCTCACCAATATCGGTGGCCAAAGCATGGAAGAGCGTTCGGCGCAAATTGTGGCTTTATCGGGGTAAGCCGTCAACCTAAGGACGGTGGTATACCGGATAGCCCCAGATCGGTGTCGTTATCGCAGCGGCTCCACTTGCGGGGTAGGACGAACAGGAACAGGATGAAGCCAAGATCGACGCCAGCCCGAAGAATGACGGTTCAAGATGACGAGATTTGTTTTTTGGTCGGGCGTTTACAACGTCGGATTGGGTCTGTTTCTGACATTCCCGCCCCTCTATCTGGCCTTGGGTCTAAACGTCCCCACGCCCTTATGGGGTTGGCTGGTTGGAGGCTTTCTAGCCTATACCGGCGTAGTCCTCATTCTCTCGTCTTGGGATTTGCGCCGCCGCGCTTCGTTCGTCTATTGGGAGTCCATTCTTCGTTATATCGCTGCGCTGCTGCTGATTCCTGCTGGCTTACTTGGAGACTTGGGCATGATCGCAGTGCCATTGGGTTTAGGCGACCTTGCCATCGGACTGGTCTACATGTTCGGCCTGCCAAAAGAACTTAAAGTATCCCATCACTTTCTGTTCCGTGATCGGCTGAACTAACGACACCCGCTTGCGAACGCTACGGCGGGTCTTTTATGCCCGCAAGGTCGCATGAGCCCCAATCTGGAACCTGTCACGCGGCTCTAGAAACATTGACGTTTCAGAATGGCTATTTTCGCTAAAACTTTCACTAAGACAGTGACTTAAACGCTGTGCCTTTAAAAAATCCCTTTGATAAAAAAGGGCCTTTCAGGAGCAGAATATAGTAGCAAAATCCTTCATGTTTCACGGCTATGCACGGGTATCGACCGACGGCCAAGCCTCGACGCCCAAGTGAAGCAATTGCGCGCCGCCGGAGCCGAGAAGGTCTTGCGGGAGGCGGCGAGCGGCGCGAAGATCGACCGCGCCCAATTGCGCCGCGTCCTCGACCAGCTTGCCAAAGGCGACGTGCTGATGGTGACGCGCCTCGACCGGCTGGCGCGCTCGACCCTCGACCTCTTGAACACGCTGGCGGCGATCACCGGCAAAAGCGCGGGCTTTCGTTCGCTGCATGACACATGGGCCAACACAACGACCGCGCACGGACGCCTAATGCTAACCGTGCTAGCTATGGGTGGATTCTGACGCGAAGTGCAACACCTTGGGGCGCTCGGGCTCACCAAGGAAAGATTGGATTTTCCTTCCCTTTCCGCCGCCTTCCGCTGCATTTCGAGAGCGAAGGCGGCTCCGAGGAAAGGAAAAATCGAGTAGGCTCAAAGTGCTGGGGTGTTGCACTTCACGTCGGAATTCAGGATGGGCGAAACGCGCGCACTCATTCGCGCAAACAAATCCGGCAGATCGCAGACAGCATACGGATCTTCGGCTTCACCAATCCGATCCTGATTGACGGCCAAAACATGATCCTTGCTGGTCACGGCCGCGTCGAGGCCGCTGCCCTGATGGCGACGGCAAAGGTTCCGTGTGTGCGCATCGAAACCATGACGCCCGAGCAAAAGCGCGCCTATGTGCTGGCCGACAATAAGCTGGCGACGAACGCCGGCTGGGATGAGGAGTTGCTCGCCGAAGAACTCAAGAGCCTGCTCGAAATCGATCTGGATTTCGATATCGGAGTGACCGGCTTCTCTATTCCAGAGATCGACAGCCTGATTGAGGGACTTGGTCCCGAGGAGCCGGGCAATCCCGAAGAGGACCGATTGCCACCCGTCGCCGACGGGCCTTCTGTCGCCCGCCATGGCGATCTCTGGGCGCTTGGATCCCATCGTCTCGTGTGCGGTAGCGCCTTGGACCCGAAGACGTATCTCACCCTCATGGCGGGTGAGGACGCCCAAATGGTCTTCACTGACCCGCCATACAATGTCCCGATCTCCGGACACGTCGGCGGATCGGGGGCGATCCAGCATCGCGAATTCGTCATGGGGTCGGGCGAAATGACGTCTGGCGAGTTCACGTCATTTTTTGAAAGGGCCTTCAAAAATCTCGCCGCGCATAGCGCCGACGGCTCGAGCCAAGGACGACGCCATCCTCTCATCGAGCGGCGAGACATTCGACTCCGTTTCACTCAGGCGAAAAGAAGAAACCGCTGGCAACAACGTCAGCTCAGAACGCAAGATTGACGCTCACCATATCATTGGCCGTTCTGATGCGGTCAAGAAGAGGCGCGGTCACACTCGGAAGGCATCTTCATCTGCGGGTCAACAGACTGGTGATACCGATACCGGCTATCCGGCCAAGCCTATTGCGATCGGAGAGCACCAGGATGGACGATAGCCACCGAAAAGGTAACTCATCGATTAGCTTTGAGCCAGCCTCTTACGAGGTTGGCTATTGCAAGCCACCAACGGCCACACGTTTCCAAAAGGGAAAATCTGGCAACCCTCGCGGTCGTCCGAAGCAAGCGAAGAATAAGCTTCCTGCGATGAACGAAGAGCGGATGAAGTCGATCCTGTTCGAGGAGGCCTATCGGGCGATCAAGGTCCGCGACGGGAGCCGGGAAGTCACCATTCCGATGATACGGGCGGTGTTCCGAAGCATGGCGCTGACGGCCGTGAAAGGAAACGCGAGATCGCAGCGGATGTTCACTGCGTTGCTGTAGGCAACGGAAAAAGAATGGAAGGCCGACCATGATGAATGGCTGAAAACGGCGATCGAGTACAAAACGGAATGGGAAGACGAGCTTGAACGGCGAAGGGCGCTCGGCATCGTCGGCCCGGATACCTATCCCGCATCCAGACCACATCATTATCAATATGAAAACTGGGGAGGTTGAGATAAGGGGACCGATGACCAAGCAGGAAAAAGTAAAGTGGGACAGGCTTCGGAATCTTAAGCGGGAATGTATCGAGGCAATACGCGAACTGAAAGAACTGCAGAAAGAGATGCCGGACAACAAATTCATCCAATCTGACATTAAATCTGAGCAACGACTCTATGAAAAAATCTCAACGGTCATTCCAGATTGAGCGCGAGAAGGCGATTTTGCAAATCGCGAAGGCGACGGAACGGCTGGTCGAGGGCTAGACGACCGGCGCGTCGCTCCTCTCGGGCGTCGCGGCGCTGCCCCCCAGGGGCGAAGAGGCGACCGAGGACGCACGGCGAAGGCAGGCCGGCGCGCCGCGCCCACCGTCAGCTTCGTTCAGGTCCAGCGACGGCAAGCGCAGAGGAACTGACGCGTGCTTCCGGCGGCCCCGTGTGCTTGCAAGTTCGCCGCTCCCCACTTAGACTGGCCATACAGTCTTCCTCAAGGGAACGATTGACATGAGTTATCTCGGCGCGATCAAACTCCACTTCGCGGGCCGGTTCCAGGCCGACGTTTCAACCGTCAACAACGACCCCGCGCATTTCGACAACGCTGCGTTCCGTCCCGACTATCAGAAAATGCAGGGACCGAACATGAAGCCTCCGAACGGCTGGTTCAATCCGGAAGGCGACGCGGCGTTCCGGCTGCGCGGCTGCCGGGTCGCTTCGGCATGGCTGCCATCCGGGCGCGCGCCGGAGAGCGATCCTGCGCTGCGGTGCGTCGTGGCCAATTCCGATAGCAGCGTATGCGCGAAGCTCGTCGATCTCGACAGCGAACAGCAGCTCGTCTCGGAAATCTGGGGTCTGCGGGTCCGGATCGCCAGCGCAAGCGGCGACACCCTGATGAGTGGCGATTTCGACCCCGCAGCCTTCATCGACATCTGGGACCGCGCCACCGGCCCGGGCGGGGGCGACGTCGGCGCGGGCGCAGCCTATCAATCCGTTCTGCGGAATCTGCAGTGGGCCGACGTCTCGGCGTCCCCATTTCTGACCGCGCTTCGCAAGGCCGCCGAAGACGGCCTGCTTTCGATCAAGTTCAACGTCGACGGCATGAACATGGATTTCACGTCGCCGGATTTCATGACGGGCCGGATCGCTGGCACCATCGGTCCGGCGTCGAGCCGCGAACCCCAGCATTTGGTGATCGGCCGGCAATTCATGGCCAACGCCGGATCGGGGGGTAACTTTTTCACGCCTCTGGGCGGGATCAACTTCTGTCCCGCAGTCGTCGACGCAGAGGCGCGCTGTCTCTTCCTCGACCTCGGCAACGCCCTCACGACTGCGTCCCCTGGCGGACCGATCAACAATCTCGGCGACCTGAGGGTCAGCGTCGCCAACTCTTCGGTCGCGCTCGGGATCATCCGGGCGAGCGGGCCAGGCGGCTACGCCCAGAGCCCGGCATGGTACGAAGACACCGCCGGCGTTGTCGCGCTGCCCCTGACCGAGGCGCAACTTCAACTCGTTTCGACCGCACCGCTCGCCATTGCGGGAAATCCCGGAATCCTCATCAACGAGTGGCCCAACGGCGCCTTCGTGCGCGCGGACAAGTATGTCTGGCGCATGAGCCCGGGCGATCGCGCCGACATCCGAGTTTACGCGACGCAATTCGGCCGGCCGCTGCCGCGCGTGACCGTCGCCTTCGCCCAGGATTCCTCGCAACTGCAAGCCCAAGTGACGCCAGAACTCCCCACCTTTTGTCGGCGCGGCTCCGCCGGTCGCCACTCCAAGCAGGGCGCTCGCTTTCAATGCTACGGCGATGACGGACGCGAACGGGCTGGCCATTCTGTCAGTTCAGGCGCACGACCCGGGCACGCCGCGCTGGTTCAACAACGGCACCAACTATGGCATCGACGGGCAGGTCTACGGCGTCCGGCCGGCCTTCGCCGACCTGGCGCTCACCATCGGCCCAGTCAACCAGTGGAATTTCATCAGCTTTCTGGTGTGGAGCGGTTTCACCCCGTCCAACCCGGTCACCTGGACAGACGTGCAGCCGATCCTCCAGCAATACGGCAATCTCTACCCGGTGATGAACCGCTTCCTCAATCTCGCCGACTTCGAATCGGCGAAGGCGCATGCCCGCTTGTTGCAGTTGGCTTTCGGTCTCGACCCGGCGGACCCGAATGCGATGCCGGTCACCCGCGATCTTTCGCCGGCGAAACGAGCGGCAATTCTCGCCTGGCTGAAGAATCCCCTGCCCGGTCCCGTTCGCGAGACCCCAAGGAGGCCGGCGGCCATGGAGGCTGCCGAGCCCACTGCAGCGGCCATCGCGGCCGCGTCTCGAGGCGGGAAGGCCGCAGCGGCCGCCCGCCGCCTGATTCTGCAATCGCGCTAGGGAGGGAATCATGATTCGCCTTCAAAGATCTATGATCGAAGGCCTCACCGGGCCTGCCGTTGAGCCGACCAAGGTGATCGAGTCGCTCCAGAAGGCGATTGAGCTCGAGCACGCGACCATCCCTGTCTACCTCTATGCGCTCTACTCGCTTGACGCACGGAAGAACGCGGAGATCGCGAGCATTATCGAGTCGGTTGTGATTGAAGAAATGCTTCACATGACCCTCGCGTCCAATGTGCTGAACGCGCTCGGCGGCTCTCCCTTGATCGATTGTTCGGGTTTCATCCCGACCTACCCGGGTCCTTTGCCCGGCGGCGTGGCGAGCGACCTGACCGTCCATCTCGCCCCGTTTTCAGCCACCCAATTGCAGACCTTCCTGCAGATCGAGGAGCCCGAACATCCGCTTAATTTCAGGGCCGCCGTCGCAGCGGAGCCGATCACGATCGGCGATTTTTACAAAGCCATTTCGGATGCGATCGGCAGGCTCCCCGACAGCGCTTTCGTGCGTCCGCCCCGCAATCAGGTTGGCCCCGATCTCATGCGCGAGGCCGTGGTCGTGACCGACGTCCCTACTGCGCAGAGGGCCATCAAGACCATCATCGACCAGGGCGAAGGAACAAGGGAATCGCCAGAGGAGGGGGTTGGTCACGGCTACGCGCACTACTACCGGTTCATGCAAATCCAGAAGGGGCATCTGCTTGTTCCCGTTCCAGGCGAGACGCAACCGGACAAGAAATACGCCTATACGGGAAGCCCGGTCGTGTTCGACCCCGTCGCCGTTTACGGGGTCCCTACCGATCCCGCGACGGCGTGGTACCCAGCGGGTTCGGCGCAGGCCTTCGCCAACGACAATTTCAACTACACCTATACGAGCCTGCTGCGCGTCCTGCATGACCTCTTCAACGGGCAGGCCAACAGGGCACAGATGAATCGCGCCATCGGTCTGATGATGTCGTTGAAGGGTCAGGCAAAGGCGATGATGACGGGGATCCCCAATCCGGCGGTTCTCACCGGACCCAGTTTCGAATATCAGCCGGTCAACCCCGCCGTCGCCGCCGTGGCGTGAAGACCAGCTGCTGCGCCCTCGAAACGGGGGCTCTCGTCAGTTCATCCCGAGCGCGGCGAGATAGAGGTCGCGGATCGTCTCCTCCTCGATCCGCTTGTCGCGGTCCTGCTTCGCGCTCTGGGCCTATCTGCACGGGATGGCGGGCCTCGAGCGCGCGGGCCTCATCGGCGGGCCGAAACCGGCGGCGTTCGAAATCGGCCTCGAGGCGCTGATGGCCAGGCTGCTGCGGAGTTCCGGGGCGGCGTGAAGCCGGCACCCTGGATCGTGGCAAATCCTGCGGCCTCAGACGTCCGGCGCAGGGAATATCGCGGCCGAAGGTTCGCTCACGGATGAGCGAGGATCCCACGGTCGATCAACCGCCTTCGCTCGCCGAAGCCGCCCGCGCGGCGCGCAAGCGGGTCGCCCCCGCCAATCCGTTTCCTGCAAACCGAGGAGCTGTTCGCCGCGATGATCGGGCAGACGATGGATTTCTGGCGGGATTTGAAGGGCGCGACCGACGAGCTTAAGGCTCGTCAGCAACC
>CAWAQW010000047.1:0-54495 GCA_963784075.1 uncultured Alphaproteobacteria bacterium
TAGGTCGTGACGCCGGGGCAACCCCGACGCGCTTTGTCCGAGCGCAGCCATCTGGTAGAGAGATTTTGATGAACCACCTGCCCATTCCAGTGTCGGCGAGGGCGGTTAAAGAGACCTGAACGGGCCGATGCGGCCGGCATCCGGCCGATTCCGGGTCGCCGGCCGCAGGTCGGTTTGCGTGAGAGGCAGTCTAATGGCGTCCGGCAAAAAGCCGCTGGTCGTGGTCACTCGGCGGCTTCCGGACAGCGTCGAGATGCGCATGCGCGAATTGTTCGATGCGCGGCTTAATCGCTGACGACGAGCCGATGAGCTCAGGCGCGAACTGGTCGCCGCCGCCAAGACCGCCGACGTGATCGTGCCGACGGTGACCGACCACATCGACCGCTCGGTGCTCAGCCAGTCGGGCGAGCGCCTGAAGCTGATCGCCAATTTCGGCAACGGCGTCGACAATATCGACGTGGCGACCGCGGTGCAGCGCGGCATTACCGTCACCAACACGCCCGGCGTGCTCACCGAAGACACCGCCGACATGACCATGGCGCTGATCCTCGCCGTGCCGCGGCGCCTGGCCGAGGGCGCGCAAGTGCTCACCGGCAACCAGGAATGGAGCGGCTGGAGCCCGACCTGGATGCTCGGCCATCGCATCTGGGGCAAACGCCTCGGCATCGTCGGTATGGGCCGCATCGGCCAGGCGGTGGCGCGGCGCGCGCAGGCGTTCGGCCTGAAAATCCACTATCACGACCGCCGCCGCATGGCGGCCGCCGCCGAGGAGGAATTGCACGCGACCTACTGGGAAAGCCTCGACCAGATGCTGGCGCGCATGGACATTATTTCGGTCAATTGCCCGCACACGCCGGCGACCTATCATTTGCTGTCGGCGCGCCGGCTCAAGCTGATCCGGCCCGAGGCTTACATCGTCAACACCGCGCGCGGCGAAGTGATCGACGAGAACGCGCTCGCTCGGCTGATCGAGGCGGAGGAGATCGCCGGCGCCGGCCTCGATGTGTTCGAGCACGAGCCGGCGGTCAGCCCGAAGCTCGTCAAGCTCGCGCGCGCCGGCAAGGTCGTGCTGCTGCCGCATCTCGCCTCGGCCACGGTCGAAGGCCGCGTCGACATGGGCGAAAAAGTCATCGTCAACATCAAGACCTTCATGGACGGCCACCGCCCGCCGGACCGCGTCCTGCCGTCGATGCTGTGAGCCGATGACGAATTTGTTTCCGGGCGCAGCGCAGCATGGAGCGCAGCGGAATGGTGCGCTGCTGACCCGGGATCGTTGCAAACTCAAAGTCCCGAAGCGATCCCGGATCAGCGGTGCACCGCTTGGCGCTGCACCGCGTCCGGGAAACGGGCGCTTTTTTGCTGTCTCGCCTTTATGCGCGCTCACGGCCGATCGCGGCGCGGAGCGACGAGCAGATCGGCCATGCGCAAGCGGTCGTCGCCAAGAACGGCATGGTGGTGGCGCAGGAGGCGTTGCGGCGCGCGTCGGCGTCGACATTCTGCGGCAAGGCGGCAATGCGGTGGATGCCGCGGTCGCCGTCGGCTTTGCGCTGGCGGTGACCTATCCGCGCGCCGGCAATCTCGGCGGCGGCGGCTTCATGCTGATCCATCGGCGTCCGGCAACGATACCGCGATCGATTATCGCGAGACCGCGCCGGCGGCGATCACCGACAAGACGTTTCTCGATGCGCAGGGCAACGCCGATCCGCAAAAATCGCGCAGACTCGGCGCTCGCCATCGGCGTGCCCGGCACGGTCGAGGGTCTCGCCTTCGCGGCGCGGCGCTACGGCTCGGGCCGTTTCACGCTCGCCGACCTGATCGCGCCGGCGCTGAAACTGGCGCGCGACGGCATGCCGGTGACCGACGACATCGCGGGAATGTCGGCCAACGAGATGACGCGGCTCCACGCTGGCCGTCCACGGCAAAGATTTTTCTCAAAGCCGACGGCAAGGCGCTGCGCATGGCGGATCGTCTGGTGCAGAGCGATCTGGCCGATCCGCTCGAGTCGATCGCCAAACCCGGGCCCCGCGCATTTTATGACGGCCGATCGCCGAAAAGATCGCCGCGGCGGTCCAGCCGCCGGCGGCGTGATGACCGCCGAGGATCTGAAGGCTATACCGCGCGTTCGAGCGCGCGCCGGTGCGCGGCACCTATCGCGGCTACGACATCGTCTCGATGCCGCCGCCGTCGTCCGGCGGCGTCGTGCTGATCGAGATGCTCAACATCCTCGAAGGCTATCGACCTGACGACCAGGACGACGGCCTGCGGCGCATCTCATGATCGAGGCGATGAAGCGCGCCTATGCCGACCGCGCGCTGTTTCTCGGCGATCCCGATATCGTCAAGGCGCCGGTCGCGGGGCTGTCGTCCAAGGGCTACGCCGCGACCTGGCGCAAACCATCGACCCGGCGCGCGCGACGCCGGCGAGCGAGATTCGGGCCGGCGGCGCCGTCGACCACGAGGGCCGCAACACCACGCATTTTTCCGTCGTCGACCGCTTCGGCAACGCGGTGTCCAACACCTACACGCTCAATCTTCAGCTACGGCGTCGGCCTGGTCGCCGAGGGCACCGGCATCCTCCTCAACAACGAGCTCGACGATTTCGCCGTCGAAGCCGGCGCGCCCAACGCCTACGGCCTGATCGGCTACGAGGCCAACGAGCCGGGGCCCGGACAAGCGGCCGCTGTCGTCGATGACGCCGACCATCGTGCTCGAAGAACGGCCAGCCGTTCCTCGTCACCGGCTCGCCCGGCGGCAGCCGCATCATCACCGCGGTGCTTGCAGGTGCTGCTCAACGTGATCGACCGCGGCATGGATATCGCGAGCGCGGAGTCGGCGCCGCGCATCCATAATCAATGGCTGCCCGACCAGGTGTTCGCCGAGCCCGGCGTTTCGCCCGATCTGATCGCGGCGCTGCAAGCGCGCGGCGACAAGGTGGTGCCGACCGGGCCGTTCACCTCGGCCAATTCGATCGTCGTCACGCCGGATGGTTTCGTCGGCGCCGCCGACCCGCGCACACACGGCGGGCTCGCGGTGGGCTTTTAACTTTTACCTATTATTTCGGCTCCAACCCGGACGCCTTGGCGACCTTGGCCCATTTGTCGATCTCGCTCTTCAGATGCGCGCCGAGCGCTTCGGGCGTGCCTCCGACCAGGCGGAAGCCGAGCTTTGTCGCGCGCTCCTTCATGTCGGCGTCGGCGAGGATTTTGTTGGTGTCGGCGTTGATCTTGGCGACGACGGCGGGCGGCGTGCCGGCCGGGGCGAACAGCGCGTACCAGCTGGTGTCGTTGCCGTAGGCGACGCCGAGCTCGTCGAAGGTCGGCACGTCGGGCAGTAGCGCGGCGCGGGTCGGGCCGGACACCGCGAGCGCGCGCAGCTTGCCGGCCTGGATGTGGCCGATCGAGCCGCCCAGCGTGGTGAGCCATAGCGAAATCCGCCCCGCCGACACGTCGGTGACGGCCTGGCTGAAGGAATTATACGGCACGTGCTGCAGCGTGATGCCGGTGACCTCGCTGAACAGCGTCGAGGCAAGCTGGCCGCTCGAGCCGATGCCGAGCGAAGCGTAAGTGAGCTCGCCCGGATGCGCCTTGGCGTAATCGACGATCTCCTTGACCGAATGGAACGGCGAATTCGCCGGCACCATCAGGACGTCCTGGCCGGTCGCGACCAGGATGACCGGTGCAAAACTTTTGACCGGGTCGAAATTCGCCGAAGGCGCGATGGTCACGTTCGCCGCCATGAACTGGCCGCCGAAGCTCATGGTGTAGCCGTCGGGCGCGGCCTGCGCCGCCACCGAGGAGCCGACCATGCCGCCGGCGCCGGCGCGATTCTCGATGAACACCGACTGACCCCACAGCGTGGCGAGCTTGTCGGTGAGGATGCGGCCGAGCGTGTCGATGGAGCCGCCGGGCGGGAACGGAATGATCAGCCGGACCGCATGATCCGGATAAGTTTGCGCCCGCGCCGGCGTTGCCAGCGCAGCGATCGACGTCAAGGCCAACGCGGCGATGAGCTTGCGCGAATTCACGACACTCCTCCCGGTTTCGCACGTCATTGCCGCGCATTCTTCACCGTCGACGCCAAGACGACAATGACGATGGCGCAGAGCGCGACCGGCGCGAAGCTCGCGACCGGCATGGCGGTGAGATCCCACAGCCAGCCGCCGACGATCGACAGCACCATGGCGCAACTGTAACTGATGGTGAACATGCCGGCCGAGGTGCGGTGCACGTCGTCGGGCGCGCTCAGCATCGACGGCAGCGCCAGCGCCAAGGTCAGCGTGAGCGCGTTGGTGAAGCCGAGCACGCCGGCGAAGACCACGATCCCCACGCCGTGCGACGTCACCATGCCGATCAGCGCGGCGAGCGACGCCAGGCCGGTCGCCGAGCAATCGCGGCGAGAAGTGCGATGATCGCGAGGACACAGACCATTTCGAGCAAGGTAAAGCCGCTCTCGGCCCGGCGCTCCGTCCAGTGCTCCGTCATTGTCGTTCCCAGCTCTTGATGGCAGCGGCCGCGCCCGTCCCACCTTCCTTGCCGGACGAGCCGAGGGAGACGATCTCATAAGGGCCGTGTTCGCTCGGTGAACGGTAGAGGTAGGGATGCCCCCAAGGATCGTTTGGCACCGCGCTGTTCTTCAAATAGGGGCCGTTCCACTCGGCCGCGCCCGCCGGCCGCCGCACCAAGGCGGTGAGACCCTCGGACGACGTCGGATAGCGGCCAAAATCGAGATAGAAGAGATCGAGCGAACTGGCGAAGCTCTGAATCTGGATGGTCGCGGCCTTCACCTTGGATTCGCTGAGGTAATTCAGAACCCGGGGGCCAACGAGGCCCATGATGAGACCGATGATGGTGATCACCACCAGGATCTCAACCAAGGTAAAGCCGTCTTCCCGCCCGCGGCCGGAAGCTCCGGCCTTTCGCGCCCGGGCTATTGCCGAACCGCTTTCCATCGTTTCCTCCCGCTCCCTTATTCCCCAGGGCCCTATTTTGCGCATCTGCAGAAACCTATCCCTAAGACGACGATTTATCCGACGACTTGGCTGACCGACATAAGCGCGGTCATGACCGAAACGATCAGGCCGCCGACAATGATGCTGATCCCGACGATGGCGACGGGTCCGGCGATGCCAACCAGCTTGTCGAGGCTGCGTTGAAGTTTAGCTTCGTAAAACTCGGCAATTCTCTGCGCGAGCATGGGCAATTGACCCGACTCTTCGCCAAGCCGCAAGGTGCGGACGGCCATCGGCGGCACAGCCTGCGTCTTGGCGAGCCCGTCGGACAGCTTGCCGCCGTGGCGGACGATACCGACGGTTTCGCCCCAGGCGGCGGAGCGCCCGGTCGTCGCCATCAAATCGGCGAGAATCCGCAGCGTCGTCGCCAGGGGAACGCCGCTCGCGAGGAGAACGCCGAGGTTGCGGCAAAACACGGAGGTGCGATGAAACTCCAAAACCCGGCCGATAAAAGGCAAACGCGCGAGCCCTTCCATGATCGCGCCGCGCACCTTGGGGCGTCGCAGAAAAAACCAGCCGCCGCCGCCAAGAAGGGTGACGGCCACGCCGAGCCCCGCAGTATGGGCCCGCAAAAACTCCGAAAGAGCCAAAAAGGCAACCATGACGGGATCGAGCTTGGCGTTGAAGTCGCGCAAAACCCCGCCAAATTGCGGCAGAACGAAAGTGAGGAAGAACAAAAGCACAGCAGTTGCCGCGGCCAAGACAAAGGCCGGATAGCGCAAGGCATCGGCGAAGCGCCGGCGCAGCGCCTCGGCCCGGACCCGCTCGGCGGCAAGCACCTCCAATATATTGACCAAAGTGCCGGACGCCTCGCCCACCCGTGCGAGTTCGACATACATGGGGGCAAACAAAGCCGGATGATGGGCCAACGCATCGGCGAAACTTTCGCCCGAGAGAATGGCCGCGGTGAGCTTGGCGACCGTCGGCCGCAACCGGCCGATATCGGCGTCGGCGGCCAATAATTCGAGGGCATCGTTGATGCGGGCGCCTGTTTGCAAAAGCAGCGCGAGATCGCCGGTGAAAATCGTCACATCCTCGGGACGCGGACGCGATAGGAGTGCGAAGTCCCAATTTGTGCCGCCCGTTTTACCCTCATCGCGGACGGTTTCGATCGGAATGAGGCCGAGATATTCCACGCGCTCGGCGACTTCAGCGGCGGTCGCCGCCGAAATCGACCCGCTCACCACTTCGCCATTGGGGGTCAGGGCCCTGTAGCGGAATGTCAGCATGGCTCAGCGCACGGTCGTCACGCGAAGAACCTCGGCGGCGGAGGTGATGCCGGCGCGGCATTTCGCGATGGCGTCCTCGACCATGGTCGTCATGCCAGCCCGCCGCGCGGCAAGATCAATCGACCGCCCATCGGCGTCCGGCCGGACGAGCTCGTAGACCTCGTCCTTCAATTCGAGCATTTCAAAGACGCCGCAGCGGCCGCGATAGCCGACGCCGCTGCACCGCTCGCAGCCCACCGGTTCATGAACGCAATCGCCAGCCTTGAAACCAAGCGCGCCATAGCGGGGGTCGGCGGCAAGATCGGAACGTTCGAGAAGGCGTTTCCTTTTGCAGCGATCACACAGGATGCGGACCAAACGTTGCGCGATCACCGCCCGTAATGTCGATTTGAGCAAGAACCCCTCGACGCCGAGATCGAGCAGGCGCGGCACCGCCGCCGCCGCGGTTTCGGTGTGCAAGGTGGTCAGCACGAGATGGCCGGTGAGCGCCGCATGAATGGAGATGTTGGCGGTTTCGGGATCGCGCACCTCACCCACCATGATGACATCTGGATCTTGGCGGACGAAAGCCCGCATCGCGGCGGCGAAAGTCAGGCCGATCGAGGGTTTGACCTGCGACTGATTCACCCCCTGAATTTCATATTCGACCGGATCCTCGATCGTTAAAATTTTCCGGGAAGGCTCGTTGAGGAGCGAGAGCATGGTCGCAAGAGTCGTCGTCTTGCCGCTGCCGGTTGGCCCGGTCACGACGATCAAGCCATGCGGGAGCGCTAGAAGCTGGCGCATGAGTTTCTCATCCTTGGCGAGCAAGCCAAGTTTGGCGAGATCGAGGAGACCGCGATCGCGCGGCAACAGACGGATGACGGCCAATTCGCCATGCTGGGCCGGCATGGTGGCGACGCGGATATCGATCTCCGAGCGTGCCACCTTCAGCCTTGCCGCGCCGTCTTGCGGCAAGCGCCGTTCCGCGATGTTAAGACCTGCCAGAATCTTGATCCTGGAGATGAGGGCTTGCGGCAAGGCATTGACGGGCGCCGCCACGGCACGGAGCAAACCATCGACTCGCATGCGCACCACAAGACCGTTGCGGAACGGTTCGATATGGATATCGCTGGCGCGCAGCTCCATCGCTTTCTCGAGCATGTCATTGACCGCGCGCACGACCGGGGCGCCGCTCGCAAGATCGCGCAGACTTTCAATGTCATCATCGGCCCGCGCGCCCGCCGCGGCGCTCTCCCCGGCCGCCGTTTCCTCGCCGCCAAGCTGTTCGCTCAGAACGGTCGCGATATCCTCGAAGGACGCGACCTCGACCGCCACAGGTCCGCCAAGGACGATTTCGGCGGCGTGGACAGCGGCGGTGTCGCTCGGGTCGGCGATGGCGAGCCGATAGTGCCCCTTTGGAAGTTCGAAAGGGAACACCGCGGTGTCGCGCAAGAAACGCGGCGAAAAGCGGGCGGCCAAAGAGGGCGCTGCGACGAGCTGGGGCAGCGTGAGCCGCTTCAAGCCATAAAATTGCGCGACTTCATCGGCGAACCCATTGGCCGTGAGTTCCGTCGCCTCCCACAGCTTGCGAAGGGACCGTTCCGCGCCGCTGTGGTTAGAGGAACCCGACTCAAATCCAGCCGCGGGGAGAAGACTCTTGTTTGCTAAGAATTTTGCGAAATCTTCAATGGCAATTTGATTCATTTGCGCATCGCTAGAGCAAATCCCAATCTAGAGCATGATCTTCAGAAAGTTCGCCGGTTTTTTGGCCAAGATCATGGAATAAGATTAAATCGATAAAGACCGTGAGCAGCAGCCCCGGAGCGATCCTGGCCTCGCCCGCCGTCTCGCCGCCGCCCGGCAACGATACGACATTGCTGCGGTCCCTTCCAGCATTTCGGCGAAATCCGGCTCCGAATGCGCTGGCACCGCCGTATTTATATCCATCAGCCAAGGATAGCATCCATTTTTCTTAAAAAATAAGACTCCTTCGACGCTGAGGCTCGGAGAGAATGGGACCTCAATCATTGCAGAGCTTCTGGATCATCACTTGCGAGCGAATCAAGATGGAGGACAGCCATGAGCGGCTCTGCAAGACGTCTTTTGCTTGGCGGAATAGGGAAGAGCGTGAGCGTTGCAACCAGGAAATAACCGGCTTTTCGAGCCTTTCGCCCGGAACTTGCCCATTTTTCGCACGCTAACTCTTTGATATTTCGAGATGCCGTTCCCCTTGCCACGATCATCACCAAACTGCGCGGAAGCATCGCAGCGGCGAATCCCATAAAAACAGTTGCTGAAACGTCACGCCAATGCCAAATACCGGCGCGGGAACGAGGCAAGCTCGCCCCGAGCCAATGGGTCGCCTGAGCCAAGCGCATGTCACCCCGATTTGGTGAGCGCACCAGCCGGTCAGGTTATGCTTTGAACAAGTGACAACGAACAGGAGGTTACGCCATGAAAGAACTCAGCCCTGGGAGAGCGAGCGCTGGGGGACAGGATACCGGGCGCGGTTGGCTGGTTCGCCTGCTTTCAAACCAGCACATAAGGGTGGCTGCGGCGATTTTGGTGCTCGCAAGCGGCGCCATGGCAACCCGCAGCGCCTACGCACAAGATGCCTCAAGCTGCGTTGAAAAGTGCAAGGCAGAAGAAAAGCAGTGCCTTAACAATGGCAGTTCGGAGGAATTGTGCGACTATGATTCCAAAGGGTGCCAAAAGGCGTGCACCGAGAGCAAATAATCCTATCGCCCTCGAATTGAACCCTCGCTGCGACGCATCTGGTTAGGGTTCTTTTCTGGCGGAACGGGCGCTACCTCACTTTGTGAGCACGGTCTCGAGACGATTGATCCCGAGACCCGGACGCTCTTCTGTGTGCCTTAGTCGCACATACCGCCCAAATTTCGCATTTCGTCCGCGAATAAAGCGAAGATTTCCGGGAAACCTCATGGGCCGCATCGCGCGGCCCATGAGGTTAAGCGCGGCACCATGTTTCATCCGGGCCCGGCCCGCGAAGCCGCCGCCAAACCTCTCACATAAAGTCACATCTATCGCGTCTTCCGCGCAGCGGCGCGGGTGGGCTCGAACCCCCGCGCCCTTAGATCGTGATCCGTTCAGATTGAATCGGACCACGCTCTAAAGTCTTTGATGACGCATGATCTTTTCGAAAAACCGGTTCGCGCTTTCGCGGATCATGCTCTCGGCGGCCTTCGCTATGTCCGCTCGTTGATCGGGACGTAATCGCGCTGCGGCGCACCAACGTAGAGCTGGCGCGGACGCCCGATCTTTTGACTCGGATCCTCGATCATTTCCTTCCATTGCGCGATCCAGCCGGCGGTGCGCGCCACCGCGAAGAGAACGGTGAACATGGAAACCGGGAAGCCCATCGCCTTGAGGGTGATCCCGGAATAGAAATCGATATTCGGATAAAGCTTCTTCTCGATGAAATATTCGTCGCTGAGCGCGATCTTCTCGAGCGCCATCGCGACATCGAGCAAGGGATTATCCTTGATGCCGAGTTCGTTTAAAACTTCGTGACATGTCCTCTGCATGATCTTGGCGCGCGGGTCATAGTTTTTATAGACCCGGTGGCCAAACCCCATGAGGCGGAAGGGATCGTTCTTGTCCTTGGCCCTGGCGATGAATTTCGGGATATTCTCGACGGTGCCAATTTCCATCAGCATTTTGAGCGCCGCTTCATTGGCGCCGCCATGCGCCGGTCCCCATAGGCACGCCACCCCCGCGGCGATGCAAGCGAACGGATTTGCGCCGGAGGAGCCAGCTAATCTCACCGTCGACGTCGAGGCATTCTGCTCATGATCGGCATGGAGAATGAAGATCCGGTCGAGGGCGCGGGAAAAAATCGGATTGATTTTATATTCCTCGCACGGCACCGCATAGCACATGCGCAAGAAATTCGACGCATAGTCGAGGTCGTTTTTCGGATAGATGAAGGGCTGACCGAGCGAATATTTATAGGCCATCGCGGCAAGCGTCGGCATTTTGCCGATCAGGCGAAACGACGCGACCATGCGCTGATGCGGATCCGCAATATCGGTCGAATCGTGATAAAAGGCCGACAGCGCGCCAACGCTCGCAACGAGCACGGCCATCGGATGGGAATCGCGGCGCAGGCCTTGGAAGAACCTGGCCATCTGCTCATGCACCATCGTGTGGCGGGTGATCCTGTAGTCGAAATCCTTTTTCTGCGTCGGGTTCGGCAATTGCCCGTAGAGCAAGAGATAACAGGTTTCGAGAAAGTCTCCTTGTTCGGCGATCTGATCGATCGGATAGCCGCGATAGAGCAAGACACCTTCGTCGCCGTCGATATAGGTAATGTGCGATTCGCAGCTTGCCGTCGAAGTAAATCCCGGGTCGTATGTGAACATCCCGGTCGAGGCGTAAAGCTTACCGATGTCGACAACCGAAGGACCAATCGATCCGGTCTTGACGGGCATTGTGACGGTGGTGTCGCCGATACTAAAGGAGCCGGTTGTCGCGCTCATGGAGGGCTGCCTTCCTAAGGGTTTATTGAGCCGAATCTAGCGGCAAGGGTGCGGTGGGCTCTGATGCCGCCCCGTCCGGACCGGATGGTCGTGATTGATGCGGCGCAACACACTATCCTATGCGCCGGTTTCGTCAAGCGCAGGAAAACCATCTCCAAAGCGGCCCTCAAGCACCATCAATTTTGCGTCACCACGGCTCGAAGTGAAATCGGCAACCCGGCAATATTGATGATTGGCAGACGGCGTCAATCAGCCCCCTGTCTCGACCGGGAGCAACGCTCAGAGATGACGCGCGCGGCTCTTCGGCCTATGCGCACCGTTCATCCTGCGATGGGAAAAGCGCCACTTGGCCAAGACTCCTCGCACGAAGTTCCGACGCCGGAGTTCGCCGCTCGTTTGGCCTCATCCTCGCCGCAATGCTGAGAAAAATGAGTGGCCCTTGAAGTTCGATTGCGCTTCGCTTGCCAAGCTGCGAGCAACCCACTCAGCGAACAACCGATGCGTAAAATTATGACTTTTGCCGTGGAGGATACATGCCGGCAGCTTTAGGTCGACCCGTCAGAACCTTTTTGGCTTTGAGCGTCACGGTGGCATCACTGACGGGCGTCTCGCTTCCGGCGCATGCCGGGGATGGCGGCGCGGTCGCTGCGGGCATCCTCGGAGGCACTGCCCTCGGTTTTCTCGCGGGCACCGCCGCCGCAAGCCCGCCACCGCCGCCGCCTGTCTATTACGCGCCGGCCTATGCGCCATCATATGCTCCAGCCTATGCGCCGCCGCCCCCGCCGCCACCGCGCTGCTGGTTTGAACCGCAAGAGGTGTGGACCGGCTATGCCTATGTCATCCAGCGGGTGCGCGTCTGCGATTGATGGATCGGCCGTGCCGGCGGCCGATTGCCGAAGGCGCCAATTGAACAATTTGGAATGAATGGCTTAACCGGCCGCGAACGGCCGAAGCCTATAGTTGTGTCCTCGGCTTTTGGGGACACAACGCCATGTTCGTCACTCCATCCATCAAATTCGTGCTCGCTTCGAGCCTCGCCGCCGCGACGCTGACGAGTTTTGCGTTTCCGGCGCGAGCCGGGGAATATCGCGCGATCGCCGCGGGCGTAGCCGGAGGCGTCGCTGGCTCCATTGCGGGTGAAAGCCTTTCGGGGGCGCTGCCACCGACAGGCTATTACGGTCCATACCAACAGCAGCCGCAGTGCTGGGCGGAACACCGCCAGGAAGAGACGGCCGACGCCTTTCATTACGGAACCGTGCACGTCTGTAACTAAAGATGCCGCCGGTTCGGAGGGGCGGAGCATGTGGGCCGCCCCTCAGGATTGATCGCGCAGCCGCGCGAGACTTTCTTCTTTGCCGAGCACCTCGAGAACATCGAATATTCCTGGCGAGATCACGCGCCCGGTTAAGGCCGCGCGGAGCGGCTGCGCGACATCGCCGAGCTTGACCTTGGTCTCGGCGGCATAATCGCGCACGACCGCTTCGAGGAAGGCGGCGCTCCAATCCGCAGCCGCCTCGAAACGCGGGATAAGCGCGGCGATTTGGGCACGCCCGCCCGCCTCGAGAATCTTCAAGGCCTTCGCATCGAGCTTGAGCGGCCGGTTGGCGAAGAGATAGTTCGCGCCCTCCAAAAGTTCGATCAAGGTTTTCGCGCGCTCCTTGAGGCCAGGCATGGCGGCGCGCAGTTTGGCCCGCATCGTTTCGTCAAGCTTGCTCAGCGCCATGGCGCCATCCGGCAGATGAGGCAAGGCGGCTTCAAGCGCGGCAACGAGATCTTCGTCCTTGCTCGCGCGCATATAATGTCCATTCATGCTTTCGAGCTTCACGAAGTCGAAGCGCGCCGCCGAACGGCCGATATGCGCAAGATCGAAGGCCTCGATCATCTCCTCCGTCGAAAAAAATTCCTTGTCGCCTTGGCTCCAGCCAAGCCGCACCAGATAATTCCGCAGCGCCTCAGGCAGATAGCCCATGGCCCGATAGGCATCGACACCAAGCGCGCCGTGGCGTTTCGACAATTTGGCCCCGTCGGCGCCATGGATGAGCGGAATATGCGCCATCACCGGCGTCGCCCAGCCCAGCGCCTGATAGATTTGCATTTGCCGGGCCGCGTTGGTGAGATGATCGTCGCCGCGAATGATATGGGTGACGCCCATGTCGTGATCATCGACGACAACGGCGAGCATATAGGTCGGGGTGCCGTCGGAGCGTAGCAGAACGAGATCGTCGAGATCCTTATTGGCCCAGGCGACCCGCCCCTGCACCTTATCGTCGAGGACGGTTTCGCCCTCTTGCGGCGCTTTGAGCCGGATGACCGGCTTGATGCCCGCCGGAGCCTCGGACGCGGGGCGATCGCGCCAGCGCCCGTCATAGCGCGGCGGCCGGCCTTCGGCGCGGGCTTTCGCGCGCATCTCATTGAGTTCGTCCGGCGTCGCATAGCAGGGATAGGCGTGGCCGGAGGCAAGCAGGCTTTCGGCGGCCTCCCGGTGGCGCGCGGCGCGCTGGTATTGGTAGATGACCTCGCCGTCCCAATGCAGCCCAAGCCAGGACAGCCCGTCGAGAATGGCGGCGATCGCCGCATCGGTCGAGCGCTCGCGGTCGGTATCCTCGATCCGCAACAGCATTTTGCCGCCGGTGTGGCGCGCATAGAGCCAATTGAACAGTGCCGTCCGGGCGCCGCCAATATGAAGAAACCCCGTCGGAGACGGTGCGAAACGGGTGATCACCGGATCTGGCATGGGCGTCATCCTGCGGTTCGAAGCCGCATAAAGTTAAGGTCTGTGAAAGCGGCCATCGGCCGGCACGGGGCGCCCGTGTAGCACGAAAAAGCCAAAACGAAAGTGGGCGCGGCGAAAAGCCCCCGCCAGTGTCAAGACGAGCTCGCGGATTTTCGGTTCGAGTCTTTTGATTCGTGCCTGACGCAGCTCACCTCATGAGCGCGACGGCCCGGCCTTCAGCGTTGGAGTTGGGGCTGCCAGGTCAAGTCATCGGACATCACATAGACCGTGACGGCAAGCAGCATCATGAAAAGGCCAACCCAAAAAAGCCGCGTGTGATGCAATCGCCTCCAGGTGAAGCCGGCGGGCTCCCCCTCGCCGCCTTTATGATGGCGGGCATGTTTGTTCACCGTCATTTCCGCTTCCATTTCTGAAATTCCCGCGAGCTCGCCTTGAAATCATGGCGGAACCGCGACTTTGGATAGCGCCCGATGTTTTGAACGACGACTTATTTGCAAGATGCCCAAAAGCCCTCTTCGTTTGGTCAATATTCATCTTTAGCACGCTAGGTACGAATGAATGTCGAGTTCTACGCACGAGCATCAACACTTTCCGAGGCCGACATGGACAAGAAAATCGCGGGTTTGCAGGTGCCGTCTCCTCCCTTGCCTTAATGCACGGGGCGGACGCCGCCCCCGCGCAAAGCGTCGCTGACATCGCGAACCCCCGCTCCTATGCGGAACTGCTGCAGCCGATCCCGAATGCAGCCGCCTTGCTCAAGGAAGTGGACGCGGCGGATGCGGCACATGCCAGGGCGCGGAATTCAAATGTGCAACTGGCGCAATTCTGGGGCGGCTGGGGCGGCGGTTACCAGTATCACCACCCCCCACCATCATCATCATCACCACTACTACGGCATACGGCGGTCCGTTTATTATCGCCGCTACCACCATCATCACCACCACTACTACTACTATCCGAACTATTACTCCCCCTATTATTATCCCTATTGAGGCGCAGCGGCTGAGCCTGGGATGAAACGCGCGCCGCCAGACAGCGAGGATGGCGGCACGCGGCTCCGCCGAGGACCTCCGCGCGGGCGCTCATTTCCGATTAATCATGCCCGGCTTGCGCGGATGGCTTCAAGGCTTCCGTGCGGCGCCATGGATGCGCCGGTATGTTGCGTCAAACACCGTGTTCGACGCCGACACCCGTTGGCTGTCCTTGGACAAAGTGGCGCGGCTCGCATAAATGCGCCGGGCTTGCAATTCCCGCTCGGCGGCTTCCTCCTCGCTCATCTCCACGAGCTTGAACTCGGACTCCGCAGGGATCGCCGTAAATTGCACGAAGGGCTCGCCCCGCCTGAAAATATGCGTTTGTCCTTCGCTGGGCGATTTAAAAACCATGAAGAACATCATCGGCCACCACTCTCTGATAAGCGCCGGCACAGCGATCGGAACGGTTCCGGTTGGGTCGGTGTAAAACCGCGGATGCGGTTCGATTTTGATTGCCAGCCCAGGCTCGACTTTCAAGTCGAGAAGCAATTGATAGGTGTAGAAATGGTCCCCAAAACTCCTGAACGGCGGCCACAGGCGATCGTCGTCAGGGGCGGGTCCGAAATCGCCCAGAAACACGAGTTGCCCGCCTTCCGTGCTGACGCGCAATTCGTTGTCGTAGGGGTAGAAAACCTCGACACCATATTGCGCCGCCTCCGAGAACGGAACGCAATGCCACGCATATTCGTGAGAGCCATCGGCACGGGGCTCCGGTTCGCCCGCCCACCCCGGAATTTGAAGCTTGGTCCGGCGCGGACATAGATTTTTCTCGGTCATTCGATATTTGATGGTATGCATGAGCGTCCTAACAATCCTCTCGCCGCGAATGATCACATGAGTCCGTTTGAGGCGTAACATCGAAAATAGAAAGTCCCGCCACCGTCTTCGCGCCAAGCTTGGCTACGGCGGCGCCCGCGCTCCCTATCTCGATCTGACGCGCGCACGGGTTTCCAGGCTATAATGCGCGAAGGGCAGCGGCCCGGTTGATTTCGGGGACCGGTTTTAAAGGTCATAGGGCGGCGGGTTCAAGCCTTTTGGGGTCCGCCCGGCGTTCGCTCAAATGAGCTTGACGCCTCGCCAAGGTCTGATTGCTTATGGCCGCCGATCGTATCAAGATTTTTCTGACATAGCTTGATACGTTGCATCCGCGAAAGCACTAGACTCCTCAGCTCTGGTAAAGGCGTGCGAGCCCATTGTCTTATTTTCTGCCGGCCGATCCCGTCGAGGTCGCAGCCCATGTCGCCGAGGCGGCGGCGGCGCGCACGCCGCTCTCCATCGTCGGGCTTGCGTCCAAAGCCGCTCTTGGCCGGCCTGTCAAGAATGCCGGCCGCCTCGATCTTTCCCGGTTGACCGGCGTCACCTTCTACGAGCCGGAGGAACTCGTCGTCTCGGCGCTTGCTGGAACGCCGCTCGAAACCATCGAGGCGCAGCTTGCCAAAAACGCGCAAGAGCTTCCCTTCGAGCCCCTGTCCTTTGCGGCTCTTTATGGCACCGGCTCTGGCACGCTCGGCGGATGCCTCATGACCAATCTCTCCGGCCCGCGCCGGATCAAGGCTGGCGCCGCGCGGGATTTTGTCTTAGGGTTAAAGGCCGTGTCGGGCCGGGGCGAAGTTTTCAAGGCCGGCGGCCGGGTCGTGAAAAACGTTACCGGCTATGATCTCCCGCGCGGCCTTGCAGGGTCCTTCGGAACCCTCGCGGTTGCAACCGAAATTACCCTAAAAGTCCTGCCCCGCGCGGAAACATCCGTGACGCTCTTTCTCGAAAATCTCGATCCCCCCCGCGCGGTCGAAGCGCTCTGCGCTGCCATGGGCGCGCCCGCCGACGTTTCGGGGGCCGCGCATCTGCCCACTTTGGCCGCGAAGGCGCAAGGATTTGCAACCGCGATCACTGCTCTGCGGCTCGAAGGTTTCGCGCCCTCCGTCGCCGAGCGCTTCGATCGCCTCGAAGCCTTGCTGAAACCTTTCGCGCCCGCCGGACGGCTCGATGCCCCGGCGTCACAAGCCCTCTGGCAAGCGATCCGCGACGTTACGCCGCTCGCCGAGCCGCGCGATAAAATCATCTGGAAAATTTCGGTGGCCCCCACGGCTGGACCCAAAGTCGCGGCCGCCATTGGCAGCGCGCATGGCGCCGAGACTTTGTTCGATTGGTCGGGCGGACTTATTTGGCTCGCGCTCGATCCATGCGCGGACGCAGCGGCGGGGCTCATTCGCGAGGCGATCGCGCAGCACGGCGGCGGCCATGCGACCTTGATACGGGCCTCAAGCGAAGTGCGGGCGAAAATTCCGGTGTTCGAACCGCAGCCGGCGGCGCTCGCGGCCTTGTCGCGGCGGCTGAAGGATGCCTTCGATCCCTATGCCATTCTGGAACCCCGGCGCATGTGGGCGGAATTTTAAGATGCAGACTCATTTTTCTGCCGAGCAACTGAAAAATCCGGCGACGGCGGAGGCCGACAAAATTCTGCGCGCCTGCGTCCATTGCGGCTTTTGCACTGCCACCTGCCCGACCTTCGTGCTGCTTGGCGACGAGCTCGATAGCCCGCGCGGACGGATTTATCTCATCAAGGAGATGCTCGAAAACGACCGGCCCGCCGATGCGCTGACCGTGAAGCATATCGACCGCTGCCTGTCCTGCCTCGCCTGCATGACCACCTGCCCTTCGGGCGTGCAACTATATGCACCTTGTCGATGGGGCCAGAAGCCATATTGAAAAGACCTTTCGAAGACCGCTCGCGGACCGTCTGTTCCGCGCCCTTCTGGCCGCCGTTCTCCCTTATCCAAACCGGTTCCGTGTCGCGATTGCCGCCGCCCGGCCGGCCTTGCCTCTCACCTCCTTATCTTCGCGTTTTGGCCGGACGGGGCGGCGCCTTGCCGCGATGCTGCGCCTTGCGCCAAAAACGTCTCCTGCCGCTTCGGCATTGCCCCGCGACACTTCTGTCCCCCTCGCGGGTGCGGCCGCGGCGCGGGTCGCGCTTTTTGGCGGCTGCGTGCAGCCCGTCTTGCGGCCTTCCATCAATGAGGCCGCAACCCGCGTGCTCGCAAGGCTTGGCGTCGCGGCTCTGCGTGTCGAGGGCGAGGGCTGCTGCGGCGCACTGCTGCACCATCTGGGCAAGGAGGCGGACGCCCTGGCCCAGGCGCGGCACAATGTCGATCTCTGGAGCGCGGCCATCGAGCGGCACGGCTTGAGCGCCATTCTGATCACGGCGTCGGGCTGTGGCACCATGATCAAGGATTATGGATTTCTGCTCCGCAACGATAAGGCCTATGCGGCGAAGGCGGCGCGGGTTTCCGCGCTCGCCAAGGATGTGACGGAATATCTCGGCGAGTTCCATTTGCCGGAGCCGCTGGGCCAGCAAGGCGCCGTGGTTGCCTATCATTCCGCCTGCTCGATGCAGCATGGTCAAAAGATCGACGCTTTGCCCAAGCAGCTCTTGGTGCAGGCCGGCTACGAGGTCCGCACTATTCCCGAAGGCCACTTGTGCTGCGGCTCGGCCGGGACTTATAATATTTTGGAGCCGGAGATTGCCTTGCGGCTGCGCGACCGCAAGATTGCCAACATCATGCAAACATCGCCCGATCTCATCGCGACCGGCAATATCGGCTGCATCACCCAGATCGCGAGCGGGACTTCGGTCCCGGTGCTCCACACGATCGAGCTCCTCGATTTAGAGCTGGCTCGGGAAATCTGAACAACCTGGATGAGTGGAAATTCTGCCTGAACGCGGCGTAGGCTGCCGTGAACAGGAGAAAACATGACGAAGAGACCACGCCGGAACCACAGCTCGGCCTTCAAGATCCCATGGGGAGATGGATAGCGACCGACGCTCTGGCAGAGTGAGGTTGCGATCACCCACTCTGGAGACGGCCATGCAAATTATTGCTTATCGACCCGAAGCGCCGAGCGCCATCCGTAGTGATCTTGGCGCGATTTTCATCTCGTTGGAACTTAGTCGTTCAACCTGGCTGATCACATCGCTGTCGCCGGGCGGCGGCGAGAAGATGTCGAAGCACAGTGTGCCTGCCGGGGACATTTGTGTGCTGCTGGCGCGCTTCTCGGAGATCAGACAGAAGGCGTTTGCGCGGACTAGGAAATCGTTCCCGGTTATCGTCATTCAGGAAGCGGGGTTGGACGGCTTCTGGATTCACCGTGTGCTGCAGAATGAAGGGATCGAAAGCCACGTCGTCGATCCGGCCTCGATTGCAACATCACGTCGGCGCCGGCGAGCGAAGACCGACAGGATCGACGGCGAGGCGCTGCTTCGCGCGCTGCTGGCGTACAAGCGCGGCGAACCTCGGGTGTGCGCAATGGTCAAAGCGCCGACTCCCGAGGAAGAGGACAGCCGCCGACTTTGCCGCGAACGCAAGGTGCTGATCGCCGAGCGGGTCAAGCACGTAAATCGCATCAAAGGATTGCTGTTCACCCAGGGCGTGTCCGATTACGAGCCGCTGCGTCGCGATCGCCGGCGACGGCTCGAAGAGCTGAGGACGGGCGATGGCCGTCCCTTGCCGAGTCATCTCGAGACTTCAAATCAGCCGTGAGCTCGATCGGCTTGAACTGCTACTCCAGCAGATCAAGGCGGTGGAGACCGAGCGGGACGCCCTGCTTGCCGCGCAACGAGTTGCGGCGCGCGCGCCGGCGGCGATGTTGCTCGACATCAAGGGCATCGGGCCCGAGTTCGCCGCCACCCTCTGGTCGGAAGGGCTGTTCCGACACTTCGACAATCGACGGCAGGTCGCTTCTTACGCGGGGCTGGCGCCGACACCCTGGCAGAGCGGATCGGTCGATCGCGAACAGGGCGTGTCTAAAGCAGGCAACCCGCGATTGCGATCAACGCTTATCCAGCTCGCTTGGCTATGGCTGCGCCATCAGCCGCAATCGGTCCTGGCTCTGTGGTTTGAAGAACGGGTCAGGCGCAACGGCGGCCGTCTTAAAAAGACGACCATCGTGGCGCTAGCGCGAAAGCTGCTGGTGGCGCTCTGGAAATATGTGACAGCCGGCGTCGTCATCGAGGGAGCCGTGATGAAAGCCGCCAGACGATAGACGCTCACCGAATCCTCGAATCTTCCAGGACCTGATCAGTCCTGGCGGATCCAGGTGGACGAACCGCACCTTCGCATGGCCTGAAAAGCCGCCTTCAAGAATGGTTTCGTCTTCCTGAGCCCCGCCCGCCGCAAGCGGGATATTGGTGCAGCCGTCATGAACGGCGACCGAATGTGAGGTTGATCTGGCGAGGAAACGACCAGGCCGTGCAATCGGGCTCAGACCTTGGATACCGAAACAGCCGCTGGAGTATTATTCATGCGCGTATGAATCTCATCCCTTGACCCGAACCTCCCCATGTGAGGCGAAGGTGGCTTTGGCCGCTATCAAGGGCGAGAAGACGCTGGCCGAACTGGCCGAACAATTCGATGTCCATCCGAACCAGATCACGACCTGGAGATCGCAGCTTCTCGAAGGGGCTGCCGGGATCTTTGCCGCCGAGACGAAACCCGATTCAAGTCCGCCTGCGATCGATGTGAAAACGCTGCACGCCAAGATCGGGGAGCTGACGCTGGAACGAGATTTTTTGTCCGGAGCGCTCGGGAAAGCCGGACTTTTGCCGAGCGCAAAGCGATGATCGACCGGAACGATGACTTGCCGGTGAGCCGACAGGCGAAGGTTCTCGGGATCAGCCGGGGCAGCGTGTATTACTTGCCCCGGGCGGTCTCTGCCGACGCTCTGGCGCTGATGCGCCGGATTGACGAATTGCATCTCGATTATCCGTTCGCGGGCAGCCGGATGCTTCAGACTTTTCTGGCCCGCGAGGGATATGAGGTCGGGCGCCTCCACGTCGCCACTCTGATGAAGCGGATGGGGATTGAGGCGATCTATCGCCAGCCCAACACGTCCAAACCTGCGCCGGGGCACACGATCTTCCCGTATCTCCTGCGCAAGCTGCCGGTGACGCGGCCCAATCAGGTCTGGGCGATGGATATCACGTATATCCCCATGGCGCGGGGTTTCGTCTATCTTGCGGCCGTCGTCGACTGGTTCAGCCGGAAGGTTCTGGCATGGAAGTTATCGATTACACTGGAAACGGAGTTCTGTCTGGAGGCGGTCGAGGAGGCTCTTGCCCGATATGGCAAGCCGGAGATCTTCAACACCGATCAGGGCTCCCAGTTCACCAGCATCGCCTTCACCGGCCTGCTGCTCAAGAATGAGATCAAGATCAGCATGGATGGGAAAGGAGCCACTCGTCCAAAAAATCTCGATGCAAGTAAATCCAGTCGAGGCTACCCAACACCTTGACCAACGAATAATTATTGGAAAGGAGCAGCTGATCCAGTGCGGCGGAAGGGGTTTCAATGCAAATGCAATTGAATTTCCATTTCGTAAAGGGAAACTCCTTCAGGATTTCGTATTCCGCGCCTTCGACATCGAAGCTGAAAAAGTCTATTGTGCTAGGCGCATTATGTTTCGACAGCAAATCATCGAGCGTGATCGTCTCGACGAGATAACTTTTTTGCACAGATCCCCATTCGCCTCCCCTGAAATCCGGGTTCTGCGTATCGACCGCTTGGATCACAGACATGAGGGTGTTGCCGGCTGCTGATTCCGGATTGAGTCCCGCCTGTCCTTTGTCCAGAATTTCGAACAAGCGGACAGTCTTCCGGCTTCCGGCGATGGCCGCATGATCGCAGATGGCCTTTGGCCGATTCTGGACCATGAACTCGAACGCGCCGGTCGGCTCGACGAGAACGCCGCGCCATTCG
Organism: uncultured Alphaproteobacteria bacterium; assembly: GCA_963784075.1. GTDB lineage: Bacteria > Pseudomonadota > Alphaproteobacteria > Rhizobiales > Beijerinckiaceae > Methylocapsa. The sequence continues at coordinate 21,235 of CAWAQW010000047.1, forward strand.
AAATAGGCTTCGAGGATTAGCGTATTGGAAAGGTAGAGACCGTCACCGCCGCCGATCTCAAGGAAAAACCCTTGTCTTTTCCGGTGAAAGATTTTGTCGATCACAAAAGATCCTGCCCGCACTGGCTAACCATGAATCGCTGGACGGCAGCGTTTGATGAAGCTGCAAAGCTTTTCAACCGCGATATCGAAGAATTTCCCATATTGAAGCGACAATTTGCCAACCGCGACCTTTACGGGCGCGGGTGGCGTCGGTAGTGTTTTCGGCGTTGAGCTAGTGGCGGGATCTCGTTTCATGCGGGGGGCCAGTGCGTCTGTGGATTCCGTGTTCGATGCAAATCCGCCGTTGATCGAGGCGAAGGGATGGCTGCTCTTGGTTTCGATCTTTTCCGGAAGATAAGCCGATGCGCTTTAGCATAGTAACGCCGGTTCTCAACGGAGAGAAATTCCTCGATCAGACCATCCTGAGCGTGGTGAGCCAGGCAGGACCTTTTACAGTCCGCTATCATATTCAAGACGGCGGATCAAAAGACGCTACGCTCGATTTGTTGGCAGCGTGGAAAAACCGCCTCGCGCGCGATTTTCCGGTCAGCTGCCAGGGAATCGAATTTTCTTACGCAAGCGCACCCGACCGCGGCCTCTATGACGCGGTCAATCGAGGCTTCGAGGCTTGCGGCGATTCGGATGCGATGGGGTGGATCAATGCCGACGACCGTTTCGAACCCGGCGCCTTCGCGACGGTGGAAGAGATCTTTAGACATTATCCGGGTATTGACTGGCTCACCGGGAGGACGACGCTCCTCGACGAGGTTGGCACGATACTGCTTTTGGCGCCGATCACACCTTTTCCGCGAAAAGCGATAGAAGCCGGTATTTTCGATGGCCGTTTCGCGGGTCCAACCTTGATTCAGCAAGAGGGTACGTTTTGGCGGCCCGCATTGTGGAAAAGGGCTGGCGGCCTCGATGCGAATTTCCGGCTTGCCGGTGATTTTGATCTCTGGCGACGCTTTGCCAAGCAAAGCGATCTAGTGGTTGTCGATACGGTCCTTGGTTGCTTCCGATTTCGCGCGGGCCAACTCACCACCAATATGGCGCGCTATCACGCCGAAATTGACGCCTCACTTTCTACAGATGAGATGAAAATCCGCGCCAAGACAGCAAAAACCTATGCGAAGGCAGGGTTCAAGTACCGTGTTGTCGTTCGCAATTACATGGGGCCGTGGCAATGCGATTACTGGCCGATGTGCATCGCGCCCATTTTCGGCACCAGGGCCTTTCGCGCGGAACATTTGCGACTGAATGTCAAGGCATGGTTCGCCAAGATATTATCCGGCTTAGGACACCACCTCGCTCTACAATTCAGACGATTTTAACGGTCCGCTTAGTTCTACTGAGTCATGAAATTTGATAGGATTCGCTGTGCTCGCTGATCTGGTAATTTGGTGATTTGTCGACCGACAAAGGGTCGTTGATATGGATCTTTCCGGGCAAGCCAGCCAAGCGCGTTTTGCGTCCTATGTCGAGGCTCTCGTCGAAGTCATCGGCCACGCCGATCGCGCCGAACCCTTAAATGATTATTGCGTTGGCCTGCTGATGCCGGGCGAACGCAAGAGCGTCGAGCCGATGGCGGCGATCGTGGCGCCTGCCCGGGTTTCGGCCAAACATCAATCGCTTTTACACCTGGTCGGCCAGGCGCCCTGGCCGGACGAGGCCGTTTTGCAAAAAATCCGTGAGCTGGTTTTGCCTGGCATCGAACGACAAGGGCGGATCGAAGCCTGGATCGTCGATGACACCGGTTTTACGAAGAAGGGCACGCATTCGGTCGGCGTCGCGCGACAGTATTGTGGGCGGCTCGGCAAACAGGACAATTGTCAAGTCGCAGTTACGTTGTCGATCGCCAATCATTCGGCGAGCCTGCCGATCGCTTACCGGCTCTATCTGCCGGAGACTGGGCAAATGATGCGGCACGGCGGAAAAAGACGCATGTGCCTAAGGATGTCAGGTTCAAAACCAAGCCGCAGATCGCGCTCGATCAGATCCGCGCAGCCCATGCGGCAGGTGTCGCCCCCGGTATCGTCTTGGCCGATGCGGGCTATGGTGCAAACAGTGACTTCCGTGCCGGTGTCAGTGCTCTGAACCTGCCCTATGTCGCCGGCATCCAATCGACGCCCAGCGTGTGGCCGCCAGGTCAGGCGCCTTTGCCTCCCAAGCGGCGGAGTGGTCGCGGCCAACGCCCTTGCAACGTGCAGCGCGACGACCAACACAAGCCTGTCTCGGTCAAAGAATTGGCTCTGAGCTTAGGCAAAAAGGCATGGCGCAGCGTTACCTGGCGGGAGGGATCGAACGCGCCGCTTGCTTCCCGCTTCGCCGCCGTTCGCGTGCACCTCGCCGCGCGGGACTACAAGCGAACCACACCGCATCCGGTCGAATGGCTGCTCGTCGAATGGCCGAAGGGAGAGGCGGCTCCCACGAAATACTGGCTTTCTGCCTTGCCCGAGGACACGCCCCTCGCCACACTCGTCGATTATGCCAAACTGCGCTGGCGTATCGAACGTGATTACGAAGAGCTCAAAGGCGAACTCGGCTTGAGCCATTACGAAGGTCGAGGTTGGCGTGGCTTTCACCATCATGCCACGCTCTGCATCGCCGCTTACGGATTCTTGATCTCGGAACGGGACGCGATTCCCCCCTCAGCCTCCCGGCGGCGCACGATGCCTCGACTACCCGAAGGTTATCGACCCCGAGGCGCCGCCGATCCGTCCCGAACGCCACGTCGAAAACTCGATCGCGACGATCAGAAAACGCCTCACCGTCGCGCTCGCAAAATCCTCGCGCGATGTCCATGCTGTCAGTCGACGCCACGACCACCTGCAACCCGATTGCGTTTATGACGCAGTAAAATTAGGGCGGCTGCAATACGCACTTGTGTATGAGCAGGAGGTTTTTCGTTTTCGCTGGACAAAAACGTGTTTTTCCGAAAACTTCCTTCGCCTTTGCAAGAACTGCTGCCGGCCACGGCCGGCAAGGTCGCGTCCGGCGCGTGCCCCGGGTGGCCTCTTTCTTCCCCAAAACGGATCCCCTCCCGCCGTCTCTTGAAGATCGCGATGGTGACCGCGGTTCTCGGCGCCGGTCTCGCCGCGGCGCTGTCCGGCCATGGGATGATCGCCAGCAACAACGCCGTGATATCGACAAATCTCATCTCCCTGCGCACGCCGATCGAGGGAACCGTCTCCGGCCTGCCGAGCCGCGCCGGCGTGATGGTCGCGCGCGGCGCCCGCATCGCCCATGTCGAAAATCTTCGCGTCAATGACGAGCATCTCGTCGATCTTCGCCAGTGGCAAACGCGCATCGAGGCCGACTCAAAGGGGCCGAGGCCAATCGCGTCGCTCTCATAAATCTCCGGGACGAGCTCATCCGCCGCGACGCGATTCACACCAAGGTGAACAGCGAACGGCTAAGGAGCCTTGTGGAGGAAGCCGAGAAGAGCATGGCTTCGCTCAGCATCAAACAGGCGCAAGCGCAAAATGACGTCGACCGGCCTGCCCCTGGAAGCCTCGGGCATCGTTGCGCAGGCCGAGATGCACCGCTTGCGCTCGCAGCTCGAAGCGGCGCGGCAGGAAGCGGCCGCACAGGCAGCCCGGCTCGCGGCGCTGCGCACCGAGGCCGAGGCCGCCGCGCAAGGCGTCCTCACCGGCACCTCCGGCGGAACCGACAAATCCGATTCCGCCCAGCGCGCCGACCAAATCGAAATCGAGCTCTCCGCCTTGAACAAGACCATCGCGGCTCTCGGCGCCGAGGCGGCGGAAACGAGATCGCGTCTTGCGGCCGAGCAGCGGCGGATGGATTTGTTGCGCTCCGCCGAGATCCTAGCCCCCTCGGCGGGCATGATCTGGAAGCTCGGCGCCGCCGACGGCGAGCAGCTCGGCACCGGCGCCATGGCGGCCGACATCGTCGATTGCAACGCACCCTTCCTTCTTGCCGCCATTCCCCAGGATCGATTTTCCGATGTCGAAATCGGCGGCCTTGCCCAATTTCGCCTCGCGGGCGAGCGCACCGCCACGGTCGTTTCCGTTGCCGGACACGGCGATCTCGCGGATGGCAATCATTATGCGGTCATGCCGCTCGACGAGCCCTCGACCGTCATTGCGACCGTGGCCCTCCCGCGCGCCGAAACCGACGCCCCAGGCTCACCCGCGCAAGAATGTCTGATTGGCCGTTCCGCCCGGGTGCTGTTGCCCGCCACCGGCGGCGGCTTCGTCGATCAAATCCTGCGCCACATCTTTTAGATTTGCCGCCGCCGAAGGGTGCCAGATGATCGAGTTCAGCACCTTTGGCCCGCTGCTCGTCTCAGCGGGTTTCACGCTTTCGATGTTCGCGGTCTTCGGCCGCCAGTCAAAATCCTGCCGCGCCCTTGCCGCGGCGCTCTGCATCTTTCTTGTCCTGCGCTATCTCTGGTGGCACGCAACCTCGGGAATGCCCAAGGGACAGAGCGCACTGCAGCAGGCCTGGGCTTGGACATTCCTTTTGTTCGAGCGCATGGCCAATCTCAGCTCTATGCTTTTTTATTTTTTCCTGTCCCGCACCAAGGATAGATCGGCGGCGGCGGACGCCGCGCAAAACTTGTCGCTTCTTGCCGCGCCGGTGGATGTCTTCATTGCCACCTATAACGAGCCGGTTTCAATCCTTGAACGCACGATCGCCGGCGCAACTGGCGATCGACCATCCCGACCTTCGCGTCTTCGTTCTCGACGATGGCGCCCGGCCCTTCGTCCGCGATCTCGCGCGTGAGCCTCGGCGCGCATTATGTCTTTAGGGTCAAAGGCAAACATGCGAAGGCAGGCAATGTGAACAATGCCCTCAAGCACGCCCTCTCGGCCGGGCGGCGGCCAGAATTCATCCTCTTGCTCGACGCGGATTTCGTCCCCAGCGTCACTCTATTGAAGCGCACGCTCGGCCTGTTCGCGGAGCCCGACGTCGGTATCGTCCAGACGCCGCAATACTTCTTCAATCCCGGTAGAGTTGAGATGTGGCGCGGTAGCGGTAGGTCGAGCATATCTGTTCTCCGCCTCTTTCGTCTGGCGGTGCCTTAATGGCTCGGCCGTGGCCCCGTTTCCACATCCCGCTCATCGAACCGGACATGCAGATCTCCCGCATCCGGCTCTCGGACAAGTCTTCACGCCTTCACCCACGGCACGTCGTGCCCAAGCCGGGTCAGGCGTACGAGCCCGAAGTGCCCGTAAAGATGCGAGAGAGGATAGGCCCCGCCCTTGTGTCGCCTAACCTTGTGTTTGGAACGCAACCACCGGCGCAACCGCACTGCCGCGTAGTTGTCGAGCGCCCGATACGCCTTGTTGACGGTGCCTATACTAAAGTAATTGGCCCATCCCCGCAGCGTACGGTTCAACTTCGCCACCAGCAGTGTGGTCTCTTGCCATGTCCCTGCTCGATCGGTCAGCGCGTGGACTTTCTCAACCACCCGCTTGATGCTTTTCTTTGATGGCCGCTGTCCCAGGCGTGCCTGGCCGGTTCTCGCCGAGTACATCCGCCCGAACGTGTACCCCAGAAAGTCGAACTCTCCTTCCGGCACCTTGCAGATTCGTGTCTCAATGCAGCTTGTCTTGGCGGCTCGGAAGGAGAAGCTACCGCCTCGAATATCCTCTGCCAAATGCCCCGCTCGCTCCAGCGGGCGAAGCGATTGTAAATCGTCTTGTGGGGGCCGTATTCCTTCGGGCAGTCTATCCAGCGACAGCCGACCTTCAGCACATGCATGATCCCACTCAAAATCAGCCGGTCATCCTTGCGCGCAGGCCCCGGCTGGTTGGTCGATCCCTGGCCACGCCATAAGGCTTCCCGTGTTGCGCGCACTTTCCTTGTGTACATGCTGCCGCCACTACCCCGGTGCAGCGGCTCGACGTATTCTTCGCTCATGCTCACCCAGCCGTATCAGCCTTCCCGGAAGGGTCGTCGGTCGGCCTGTACGTCGTGCTTTTCGAGATCCTATGGGGAGGTGGATAGCGACGGCGCTATGGCAGAGTGAGGTTGCGACACTCACTCTGCAGACGACCATGCAAACCGTAGCTCATCGATCGGTAGCACCTAACGCTATCCGTAATGGATCTTGACGCGAAATCATTCGTTGTAACTCAGGTCGTTCACCCTAGCTGACCACGTCGCTCTCACAATTCGGCGGAGAGACGATTTGTAGCGGTCCGCTTGCGGGCGGCTGCAACACGCACTGTGTATCGGTCTGTTCGAAGTTCATGAAAGGCGTTCGCGCGGACTGGAAAATCGTTCCGGACGGCATCGGCATTCAGGAGGCGCCGTTGAACGTGCTTCTAGAGGCGGCGAGACTTTTCAACGCATGCTCCGATGAACCCGATCCAGACAAATCTCCTCTGCGCATCCGCTGGCCGGACGAGCAGCGGTTCTTTTTCGAAATTCTGATGCCCGCCAAGGATGCCTGGGGCGCCTTTTGCTGCGGGACCTCGGCCGTGTTTCGCGTCGCGGCCTTGCTCGCCACAGAGGGCATGGCAACCGAGACCGTCACGCGAAGACATGCTCACGAGCTTCAAAATCGAGGAGCATGGCTACCGCACGGTCTATCTCAATGAGCCGCTCAGCATGGGGCTCGCACCGGAAGGACTGCACGCTTATTTGACCCAGCGCTGCCGCTGGTGCCTCGGCGCCATGCAACAGATCTATACGCGCTGGTCGTTCGCCGGGCCCGCCCGTCTGCGGTTCATCAGCCGCCTTTCATCCTTCGATGGCGCGCTCTATTGGATATTCGCCTTTCCCTTCAAGAGTCTTATGCTGACCGCGCCCTTGGTTTTCTGGTGGACGGGGACGGCCGTGATCGATTGCACCGCCGCCAGCTTGATTGAATGGCTTGCTCCCTCGGTCGTTGCGGGGATCATGTTCATGAGCTTTTATAGCCGCCATCGCGTCCTGCCCATCATGACCGATGTGACGCAATTGCTGCCCTCGTTCATGATCATGCGAACGGTCGATCACTGGCTTGCTGACTCCGTTCGGCCAACCGTTCAAGGTTACACCCAAAGGCTCAGTGAGCGACGGCGTTGTTATGTGGAGCTATCTGCTGCTTTTCATTGTCGCGGCTTTGGGAACATTTTTCGGGATGTTGATCAACACCTCGGCTTATTCGGAGCTGAACGGCGCGCCCGGGTTCGGTGTCAATATATTCTGGAGCCTCTACAATATCGCAATTCTGCTCCTCGCAGCGGCGGTTTGCATCGAGCTGCCGCAACAGCGCGAGCACGCGCGCTTCCCTGCGAAAGAGCAGGCGGTGATCCGCGGACGGGCGAAGCTGAGAGCCCCTGCACCATCGTCGACATATCGCTTGGCGGCGCCAAACTCGCGGGTTCCCCTCCGGCATGGGCGAAAGACGGATGGGAAAGTGTTTTGCTGCTCGATGGCGGCGCCTTGCACGTCCCTTTCCGTTTTATCGGGCTTGAGCGGTGGCAGAATTTTGGCCAAGGGTTTCCGATTGTCTTCGAGACGGGAAAAGCGCTGCGCCGCGCCCTGACCGTTCGACTGTTCGGTGGCGCCTACGCGGGGAACGATCGATGAGATCGACGTGCCACGCGTCCTCTTTACGCTTGCCAAGCAGCTCTTGCGGTGAAGCCAAGAGAAGATCTGGCCTGTTTCACCTTGCCGGCCGGCCCTCCGCGGGCAAATAGGCGTTCCAGAGCGGCGATGCACCGAGCATTGCGACAAAAGCACGATGCCGGGTGAGTTCCTCAGCGCTGAGCCGCGCAGCCGAGCGGGCGCGGCCTTTGCGCGAGAAGGCTGGCCCCGACATTGGCGGCCGAACCCGCACCTTCGCCAAAGACGAGATGTGCCTGGCGGCCGCCCGATAATTCGGCATAGACGTCCGCGAGAATTTCCGCATCGAGCAAGGCGCCATGTTTGGTCCGCCGCGACGTGTCGATTCCGTAGCGCACGCACAGCGCGTCAAGACTATTCGCGGCCCCTGGAAATTTGCGTCGCGCCAAAGCCAAGGTGTCGATCACGCGGTCGGCCACGATCGGCGGGAGGCCCGAGAAGCGCGAGTTCCGCGTTGAGAAACCGCACATCGAATTCGGCATTGTGCGCGATGATTTTGGCGTCGCTGGTGAACTTCAAGAAATCTTCGGCGATTTTTGCGAAGACCGGCTTGCCCGCGAGAAACTCGGAGGAAAGCCCATGCACCCGGAAGGCTTCCTCCGGCATATCGCGTTCGGGATCGAGATAGACGTGGAACGTATCGCCGGTCGGGATCGCATTCAAAAGCTCGACACAGCCGATTTCGACGATGCGATGGCCGTCGGCCGGATCGAGCCCGGTCGTCTCGGTGTCGAGGATGATTTCCCGCATCGTGCTCTCAAAGCTTGTTTTTCGCGCCAGCGAGCGCCCGCAAGATCGCGCGCACCTGCCGCTTCGCGCTCGCCAAACCGCCGCCGGTGTCGATGATGAAATGCGCCCGCGCCCGTTTCTCCGCGTCCCCCATCTGCCGCGCCAATATGACGGCAAGGCGTTCTTCCGTCATGCCCGGACGCTGGCTCACCCGCTCCTTTTGCACAGTTTCTGGCGCGGTCACGAGAACCACGGCATCGACTTCATGGTCAAGGCCCGTCTCGAACAGCAAGGGGATATCCAGAACAACGATGTGTTCTCCTTTTGACGCGGACTCGTCCAGGAACGCTATGGCGGCTTTTGGCGACGAGCGGATGCACGATCGCTTCGAGGCGCGCGAGCGCCGCCGGATCGGCGAGCACTCTGCGCCCGAGGAGGGCGCGATCGACAACGCCGTCGCGTGTGGTGCCTGGAAAAGCCACCTCGATCGCATCCGCCGCCTCGCCCGCATAGAGCGCATGGACCACGGCATCGAAATCATGAACCGCGACGCCCTCGTCGCGAAACATCGCGGCGGTCGTCGTCTTGCCCATGCCGATCGACCCGGTAAGGCCGAGAACAAACATCAGAGCATGATTCCAAAAAGTTGCAGTCTTTTGGATAAGATCATGCGGCAAAACAAATGAATAGAGACCATGACCGCGGCGATCGCGACACGTTCATGGTCTAGCTCGCTGAAATATCCGCCTCGATCAGGCGGCGCAGCTCTAGTGTGACCTCCGGCCTTTGGCCAAACCAGCGCTCGAAGCCTGGCACGGCTTGATGCAGGAGCATGCCGAGGCCTGGAACCGCCTTGAGACCGCGCGCTTTCGCAGCCTTCACGAGGGGCGTTTCGAGCGGAACATAGACGATGTCACTGACAATCGCCTGCACGGGCAGCGGCGCGAGATCGAGGCTGAGGGGCGGCTGGCCCCGCATGCCAAGCGATGTTGTATTGACCAAAAGACCCGCGCCCGCCATTGCATCCGGAAGATCCCCGAAATCCACAACCTCGACCGGCGCGCCAAAATCGGCGGCAAGATTTATTGCCCGCGCCTTCGTCCGGTTGACCACAAAAATACGCTGCTTTCCCCGCGATTGGAGAGCGTGAACAATGGCTCTTGCGGCCCCTCCAGCGCCAAGAACCACCGCTGTGCCAAGAGTTTCATCCCATCCCGGCGCCTCGTGATCCATGGCACCGAGAAACCCGGCGCAATCGGTATTGTCGCCGCGCAGCAGTCCTGCTTCTATCCACAATGTATTCACAGCTTTGAGCCGTTCTGCGGCGGGAAGCGTCACATCGCAAAGCAAGAACGCCGTTTCTTTATGCGGCAAGGTGACATTCGCGCCAATGAACCCATGCCGCGCGAGACCCTGGACAAAGCCGACAAAATCCTCTGGCGCGACCGCGGCCAATTCATAAGACCCCGCGATGTGGAGCCGCTCCAGCCAAAAGCGGTGGATCAAGGGCGAGCGCGAATGCGCGACCGGCCAGCCGATGACACAAGCTTTCGATCGGCGAGGGGATAAAAGCGTCACGAAAGAAGCAGTCCTTCCTCGCGCAGAAATTTTAAAAGCGGCAGCAGCGGAAGCCCCAGGATTGTCGAATGGTCGCCCTCGATCGCATCGAAAAGATGGATGCCGAGACCTTCCAGCTGATAGGCTCCCGCGCTGCCAAGGAGAGCATCATCGGCTTGCGCCGTGAAGGCCTCGATGAACGCCGGCGAAAGCTTCCGGCAGCTCAGCCGCGCGATGCCAAGGGTTTCAAAGAGAATCGCATTTTCCCGGGCGATGCAACATCCCGAATAAAGCGCATGGGTGCGGCCCGACAAAGCTTCAATTTGCGCCGCCGCCGCCGCGCGGTCAGCCGGCTTGCCAAGAATCCGCCCTTCGAGGCCAAGAGTCTGATCCGCGCCGATCACGATCCGGTCCGGCAACTTCGCGCTGACATGCAAAGCCTTGGCGCGCGAAAGATGCTGGGCGACGGCGTCAGGGCCGGCTCCCGATGCCGCGAGCGGAGCCTCGATCGCGCGTTCATCGATCGCCGCGGCGTAAGTCTCGAAAGGAAGGCCCGCGCAAGCGAGGATCTTTTGCCGGGCCGGACTTTTTGACGCGAGAATGAGCGGCGCCGCGCCACGCCAAAGCTCGATCATGAAGAGGCTATGAACTTCAGCTGGTGAACCTTGTAGAGATCGATAACTGCAGCCGCGGTTTCCTCGATCGAACGATGCGTCACATCGATCACCGGCCAGCCGTGCAACGCACAAAGCTTGCGCGCTCTCCTGACTTCATCCGCGACCAGGAGACGGTCGACATAGGGAGAATCCGTATTGGCGTTCAAGGATATAAGACGGTTCTCACGAATCTGGACGATCCGGTCCGGCGAAGCCAAAAGCCCGACCACGAGGGGTTTCCGCAAGGCCAAGACCTGCTCCGGCAGGGGAATATCCGGTACGAGCGGAATATTCGCTGTTTTGATGCCTCGATTGGCGAGATAGATGCTGGTCGGCGTTTTCGAGGTGCGGCTCACCCCCAAGAGAACCACATCGGCCGCCTCGAAATTCTCGGTTTGCTGACCATCGTCATGCATCATTGTGAAGTTCAAGGCTTCGATGCGCCGGAAATAGTCCGCGTTGAGCATATGCTGGGCGCCGGGACGGTGCTGGGTCGAGGTTCCGATATAGGACTGAAACAGGTCCAAGATTGGCTGCAAAACCGAAAGGCAAGGAACGCCCACCTCTTTGCATGCGGATTCAAGACGCCGGGCCAGCTCCTGATCGACCAGGGTAAACAAAACGATCCCCGGCGCCAGTTCGATTTCCGCGATGGCCTTGTCGAGCTGCCCCCTGTTCCGCACCAGCGGATAAATATGCTCGATCGACGAAACGCCTTCATATTGCGCCGCGGCGGCACGGCTCGCCGCGATCAAGGTCTCGCCCGTCGCGTCAGACACAAGATGCAGATGGAAATAATGCCGCCCCACAATTTTTCCGCGCCTCGCAGGCTCGCCCGTCTTTAAGGAACAACCGGGAAAAAACGGGATAACCGGTGCCGCCACCCGCTGGCAATCCTTTTCGGTCAACTTCTGAGAGAGAGCGCGGCAAAACCATCCACCGTCATCCTTAGCTGAGCAATAAAAGGCAAGCCGCTGTGAATGAGGGGGATAGAGCGAAAGCTGTTGATTTCGAAACCCGGGAAGGCCGCTATCCGGTTTCAATGATTAACAAAACGTTAATGCGCCGTTTGTGGAGCCAGCGTGTTGATAGGAAGGACAAGCGGCAAACCTCACGCCCGCTTGTGCGAACCGGCGAATGAGCCTAATCCGCTTGCCCATCAGATAAAGACAACCTTTTAAAAAGATTCTTAGATTTTTTGAGAGGATTCTTAGATTTGGCCGGTCAAACGCATGTCCAAGCAAAGCCCTTCCTCAAGGTGATGGATGGCGAGCCATGCTTTCCGCCCCCTGTCTGGTTGATGCGGCAAGCCGGGCGTTATCTGCCGGAATATCAAGCCATCCGTGCCAAAGCGCCTTCCTTTCTTGAATTCTGCTACACGCCAACCCTCGCGGCGGAAGCCACCCTGCAACCTGTGCGGCGCTTCGGATTCGATGCGGCCATTTTGTTTAGCGATATTCTGGTTGTTCCCGATGCCCTTGGCCAAAAAGTCACCTTCGAACCCAATGAAGGGCCGAAGCTCAATCCGATTGTGACGGCCGAGGATTTCGCCAAGCTGGATGAAAGGATCGACCGCAACCGGCTTTCCCCCGTTTTCGAAACGATCGAGCGCGTCAAACAAAATCTGCCGGGCGATGTCGCTCTTATTGGTTTTTGCGGTGCGCCTTGGACGCTGGCTTGCTATATGGTCGCCGGCAAAAGCACACCCGAGCAGGCGCCAGCCCGTCTTCTTGCCTATCGTGACCCGGCCCTGTTTCAGCGCCTCATCGACCGGCTGGTCCAAGTCTCGATCGACTATCTCGCCTGGCAGATCGAGGCTGGCGTCGAGGCGGTACAAATTTTCGACACTTGGGCGGGTGTCCTGCCTTTCGCCGAATTCGAGCGCTGGTGTCTTGCCCCGCTTGAGGCCATTGTCAGCGGCCTTCGGCTTCGCCATAAGAAAGCCCGCGTGATCGGCTTTCCGAAAGGCGTCGGCCAGCCTCTCTTGGATTTCGCGGCGCGGACGAGGGTCGATGCTCTTGGTCTCGATAGCACCATTGATTCGCAATGGGCGGCTCTGTCACTGGATAGGCATTTGGTGTTGCAAGGAAATCTTGATCCTCTCGCGCTCGTGGCTGGCGGCAAGGCGCTCGAGTCCGGCGTGCGCGCAATTCTTTCCGCTTTTCATGGGAGGCCGCATATTTTCAATCTTGGCCATGGTATCCTGCCGCAAACGCCCGTGGATCATGTGGCGCTTATGCTTGATTTGCTCCGGCGGAGCGCGACCTCATGAATACGGCCTATCTCTGGATCAAGGTTCTTCACATCCTTGCCGTCATCTCTTGGATGGCGGGGATGCTCTACCTGCCGCGTCTTTTTGTGTATCATGCCGAGGCACCGCGGGGCTCTCCCCAGGCGCGAACCTTCGCCGTGATGGAAGCAAGGCTCATGCGGGTGATCATGTTGCCCGCCATGCTCGTGACTTGGATCAGCGGACTTGCGCTTGCGTTTCAGGCTGGCTTTTTGCACGCGGGATGGTTTCACGCAAAATTTGCTCTTGTGATTGGCCTGAGCGCGTTGCATGGATATTTTGCCAAGATTCGGAAGGATTTGGCAGAAGACACAAACCGGCATGACTCGCGTTTTTTCCGGATTGTGAATGAGGTCCCCACACTTCTCATGGCGGGAATCGTTGTTCTCGTCATTTTCAAACCATTTTGATCAGGTAAGGAACTCGATTATAATCATTTGACTTGTCAAAGTCCTGAAATCGTTCTATTCATATGATATCCCCTCGCATGAACTCATATAGTTCGAGTGCTGCTCCCGCGCCGCGTTAAGAGCGTTTGCACTGGTCTTTTAGGACCGGAGTGCGCGAATCCCTTCCTCTTTCATGCGGCCAGATCCGTGCTGCCCTTCCAAGGACTTCATCCCGATGCAGGAAATTAAACTGCAGGACTTGAAGCTTAAGTCGCCGACCGAGCTGCTTGCCTTCGCTGAAGAACACGAAGTCGAGAACGCTTCGATCATGCGCAAGCAAGAGCTCATGTTTGCAATTCTCAAGCAATTGGCCAGCCGCGATATCGAGATTGTCGGCGCCGGTGTCATCGAGGTCTTGCAGGACGGCTTCGGCTTCTTGCGTTCCCCCGATGCGAACTATCTGGCAGGTCCGGACGACATTTATGTCTCCCCTTCGCAGATTCGCCGCTTCGGCTTGCGGACCGGCGACACGGTCGAAGGTTTGATCCGCAGTCCCAAGGAAGGCGAGCGTTATTTTGCGCTGCTTAAGGTCAATACGATCAATTTCGAGGATCCGGAAAAAATCCGGCATAAGGTTCATTTCGACAATCTGACGCCGCTTTATCCCGACGAGCGGTTGAAGCTTGAGGTCATGGACCCCACCAAAAAGGATCTCTCAGCCCGCGTCATCGATATCGTGGCGCCGATCGGCAAGGGCCAGCGCGCCTTGATCGTCGCACCGCCGCGCACCGGCAAGACGGTGCTCCTGCAAAATATCGCGCAATCCGTCACCACCAATCATCCGGAATGCTATTTGATCGTCCTCTTGATCGACGAGCGGCCGGAGGAAGTCACCGACATGCAGAGATCGGTGAGCGGCGAGGTCGTGTCATCCACCTTCGACGAGCCCGCGGTGCGCCATGTCCAGGTCGCGGAAATGGTCATCGAAAAGGCGAAGCGCCTGGTCGAACATGGCCGCGACGTCGTGATCCTTCTCGACTCAATTACAAGATTGGGCCGTGCCTATAATACGGTGGTTCCATCCTCCGGCAAGGTGCTGACCGGCGGCGTCGACGCCAACGCTTTGCAGCGGCCGAAACGGTTCTTCGGCGCCGCCCGCAATATCGAGGAGGGCGGCTCATTGACGATCATCGCGACCGCGCTCATCGATACCGGCTCGCGCATGGATGAAGTGATCTTCGAGGAATTCAAGGGCACCGGTAATTCGGAGATCATTCTCGACCGCAAGGTCGCCGATAAACGGACGTTCCCATCGATCGACATCACCCGCTCCGGCACCCGTAAGGAGGAATTGCTGGTGCCGCCCGACATTTTGAAGAAAATGTATGTGCTGCGCCGTATCCTCAATCCCATGGGCACAGTCGATGCGATTGAATTCTTGCTTGGCAAATTGCGGGAAACGCCAAAAGGCAACGCGACGTTCTTCGAATCCATGAATACGTGATTAGAGCATGATCCGCGAAAGTTCGAACCGGTTTTCGCGAACGGATCATGCGTCATCAAAGACTCTCGAGCGTGGTCCAATTCAATCTGAACGGATCACGCTCTATCAGGGACCGCCTGTGACCGAATCCGAGACGGGCAAGCCTTCCGGGATTGATTTATTGTGCAATCGGCGCTCCCAATCGAGCGCCTGGGCGACGATTGTCGGCAGATCATCGTATTTCGGCGTCCAGTCGAGCACCGTTTTGATACGCTCGGCCCCGGCGACGAGCGAGGCCGGATCCCCGACGCGGCGGCCCGAAATCCGCACATTGAAATCGATGCCGGATACGGCTTTGACGACATCGATGACTTCGAACACGGAGAAGCCCTTGCCGTAGCCGCAATTGCAAATAAGACTTTCGCCGCCCTTGCGAAGGTAAGCGAGCGCCATGAGATGCGCCGTGACGAGATCCGTGACCTGGATATAATCGCGGATACAAGTCCCATCCCGGGTCGGGTAATCGGCGCCAAAGACTTCAAGACCGGGGCGCACGCCGAGCGCCGCCTGCACCGCGACCTTGATGAGATGCGTCGCCTGTGGCGTCGATTGACCATGGCGCCCCTTGGGGTCGGCGCCGGCGACGTTGAAATAACGTAAGATCACATAATTCAGACCGTGCGCCTTGCCTGCGTCCTGCAGCATCCATTCGGTCATCAGCTTGGAGCGCCCGTAAGGATTGATAGGCGCAAGCGGAACCGTTTCGCCGACCGGGCTTTGTTCAGGCTCGCCATACACGGCGGCCGTCGAGGAAAAGATGAAGTGTTTGAGTTTATGGCGCGCCGCGCATTCGAGAAGATTGCGCGCCTTCGCGGTGTTGTTGAGATAATAGAGCAAGGGGTTGGCAACCGATTCAGGCACGACGATCTTGGCGGCGAAATGCGCGATGGCGTCAATTTCATGCTCAGCGAAAATGCGATCCACGAGCGCCATATCGCCAAAATCGCCGACGATGAGTTCCGCCTCGGGCGGAACCGCGGAACGCAAGCCCGTCGAAAGATCATCAAGAACAACGACTTTTTCGCCGGCGTCGAGGAGCGCGAGCACCATATGTCCGCCGATATAGCCCGCGCCTCCAGTTACCAGAACCGTCATGCCGTCACTCCGAATGGAAACATTTTCGCAAGCCTAACCTAGAGCATGATCCGCGAAAGTGGGCACCGGTTTCGCGAAAAGATCATGCGTAATCATAGACTTTAGAGCGTGGTCCGATTCAATCTGAACGGATCATGCTCTAGCCAGAGCATCTTCAGGCGAACCGGTGCCTCATTCGCCGTCGAAAAGCCTCTGACTTTTTGACTGAGAGCGGTTTCGAAATGGTTGAGTCTGTCCACTCGATCTGAAATGGCCTGCGGTGGAAAGCAAACTTGCCTGGCGTGAAAAGAGAGATACGAAGCTCGCACAGCTTGTGCGATCATGGCCCAACCGTATGGGCTTCAAAATCGGCTTCCACATAAGTTCACCCGCGCTTGAGAGAAGGGCGCCGGTCCGGCGGGCCGCGGTCTCACTAAAAATATTGCTTTCGTTTAAAGCAAAAATGCTAATGGCAAAACATTTCGGAGAGGATCAATGCAAAAGATATTGCTGGTTGATCAATTCGCCGAGCCGGTCATTGTCTTCGACAAAGGCGGTGATGAATTCATGCAGGCCGATCTTGAAAATTTCTTTCGTTGTTGCATTGGCAAGGCGCGCCAGCACCTCATGCGCCTGTTTTTGCGAAGGCCCCGTGTGGCCGTAGGCATCACCGATCGCATCGAGGAAATGGACGATATTATCGTAACAGGCGATCAGCGAGCGTGGCATTTCTTTCTTTAGGATAAGGAGATCAGCGACGAGCCAAGGCTTCACGCTTTCCCGGTAGACCCAATGATACGCGGTCAGCGACGAGACCGCACGCAGGATCGCTGTCCATTGGAAATAGTCGACCGACCCGCCGACCTCCTCATTTTCTGGCAACAGCACGTGATATTTCACGTCGAGAATGCGGGCCGTGTTGTCGGCCCGCTCGATATAGAGGCCAACCCGCGAGAACCAATAGGCGTCGTTGCGCAGCATGGTGCGGTCAACCGAGCCGTCATAGTCGAGCGACGTTTTTTTCACAAATTCGAAGAAACGCGAAAGTTCCTCGCGATCGTAGCGGCTGGAGCCCTGATTGCTCGCCTCAAAACGCCCAAGCTCGATCCAGGCGCCATTGATCGCTTCCCACATTTCGGCCGTGAGGGCGGTGCGCACCGCCCGCGCATTGGCCCTTGCGAATTTGATGCAATTGCGGATCGAGGACGGATTGTCCGGCGCGAAGGCCAGATAATCGACGACGCTGGCTTCCTCGGCGGCGCCGCGCGTCGCGCGAAACCCCTGCGCCGCGCCCGAGGATTCGAGCGCGCTTTCCCATTCGGTGCCGGTCCCGGAATAGCTCGCGGGCAAGGTGGCGAGGCGTTGCGCCGCCTTGATGATCCGGGCGAGAAAATCGGCCCGCTCCACATAGCGCGCAAGCCAATAGAGGTTGTCCGCCGTGCGGGAAAGCATTGCCAGCCTCTAAAGCAGGTTTAAGCGAAAGGGAAGACCGATGTTTCGATGAAGATCATGCACCAATAGAGTTATTGGCTCAAGGGCTTGGACGGTGCTTTCGCCCGCAGTGTCAAACGCCGTAGAGACATCGAACGGTCATTCGTTGCAACCCGCGAGGAGTGAGGCATGTCTTGACGAGCGGCGTTCATATCAACCGGGATTGGCTGTGCGAATCTGGGCTCTCGTCGAAGATCGAATCCTCGACGATCCATGTGTCCTTTGTGCCACCCCCCTGACTCGAATTCACCACAAGCGATTTTTCCTTCAAGGCCACCCGTGTCAAGCCGCCGGGGACGACCCGTATCCCATTGGCGCCGGTGAGGACGAAGGGGCGCAAGTCGACATGGCGCGGCGCGATGCCAGCGTCGCAAAGCGTCGGCGTCGTCGAGAGCGCGAGAGTCGGCTGGGCGATGAAATTCTCCGGATCGCGGGCAAGTTTGTCCTTGAAGAGCTCGATCTGAGCTTTTGAGGCATGCGGGCCGACAAGCATGCCATAGCCCCCCGAACCATTGACTTCCTTTACGACGAGCTCGGCGAGATGCTCTTGCACATAGCGCAAGGCGCTGGGTTCGCGGCAGCGCCAGGTCGGCACATTGTTCAATATGGCCTTTTCGCCGAGATAAAAATCGATGATCTCTGGCACATAGGTATAGATCGCCTTGTCATCGGCGATGCCGGTGCCGACGGCATTGGTGAGGGTCACATTGCCCGCCCGGTAGGCGCCCATTAAGCCCGCGACGCCGATGATCGAATCGGGCCTGAACACGCGGGGATCGAGAAAACCATCGTCAATCCGCCGGTAAATAACATCGACCCTTTTGCGCCCTTCTGTGGTGCGCATATAGACGATGTCGTCCTCGACGAGAAGGTCGCCGCCCTCGACTAGCTCGACGCCAAGCTTATCCGCCAGGAAGGAATGCTCGTAATAGGCGGAATTAAACCGGCCTGGTGTTAACACCACGATGGTCGGTTCATGAGTGGCGGCCGGCGGCGCCAGCGATCGCAGGGCGGCGAGCAGGGCATCGGGATAGTTCTCGACCGGAGCCACCCGGTGGTCGGCGAACAGATCCGGGGCGAGGCGCATCATCACCTCCCGGTTCTCCAGCATATAGGAGACGCCGGAGGGGGTGCGCACATTGTCCTCGAGCACGTAGAAATCATCCTCGCCGGTGCGGACGACATCAATTCCCGCGATATGGACGTAAATATCGTGCGGAACCCGAAAGCCCGCCATCTCCGGCCGGAATTCGGCATTGCGCGACACAAGATCGGCCGGGATGCGCCCGGCCTTGACGATGTCCTGGGCCCCATAGATGTCGGAAAGGAACAGGTTCAGCGCTTTCACCCTTTGCATGAGACCCGCCTCGAGGCGGGCCCATTCCGAGCGCAGCATCATGCGCGGAATGATATCGAAAGGGATCAACCGCTCGGCCCCGTCCTTTTCGCCTTCGCCATAGACGGCGAAGGTGATGCCGATCCGGCGGAACAAAAGCTCGGCTTGCGAGCGGCGGGCGGTGAGCAGCTCGGCCGGCGTCGCCGCGAGCCAGCTCGCGACCTTGCCATAGACGGGCCGGATGGCGCCGTCCGGCAAAGTCATTTCATCGAAACAGCGTGCCTCGGGCAATTGTCCATGCTCCCTGTCAGCCCAGGTATGGGCGGCCCCTTGCGTTCCATGGCTCTCTTCTAAGACGTGCTCTCGCCTCGGACCCACGCCGCGGACCAAGACGGTTTAAAGGTATAATCGCGGCCTCGGAGGGCCGTTGTGCTCGCGATCATCGCAAGCGTACCGTTCCAGCATTTTTCATGCCAGATCGCGGCGATTATACCAGGAAATCCAAAGGAGACGCCCAAATTTATTGGCGCGGCGCTCAGAGCATGATCCACGAAAGTGGGAACTGGGTTTCCGAAAAGATCATGCGCAATTAAAGACCTAGATGTGGAGCCTCACCAGGTTGTCCTCGGCAAGAGCGAGTTTGCTGATAGGCGGCTTGGATTTTAGGCTGCCGTGCGGGCGATGCCAATTATATCGGTGCAGCTAGAGCGGCAGCCCTTGGGCTCGGCGATCTGAGGTCGGGTAAGCCTGGGCATAGGCCCACTCGCGCAGCGCGGTCTGGATGAAGCGTTCTGCCTTGCCGTTGGTCTTGGGTGTGTAGGGCCTGGTGCGGATGTGCCTGAGGCCGAGATCGCGGCAGGCATTGCGGAAGTCGAAAGATTTGTAGCAGGAACCGTTGTCGGTCCTCACCCTCACCACCTTGACGCCGAGGCTCTGGTAGTAGGCGACGGCGGCCGTGAGGAAGGCGATGGCGCTGCCCTTCTTCTGGTCGGGCAGGATCTGGGAGAAGGCGAGGCGCGAGGCGTCGTCGATGCAGACGTGGACAAACTCCCAGCCGATGCCGCGCGAGTTGCTCTGACCCGTGCGGTCGCCGGTGATGCGGTGCCCGACGCGATCGAAGCGGCCGAGCTTCTTGATATCGAGGTGGATCAGTTCGCCGGGATGCTGGCGTTTGTAGCGGCGGATCGGCTCGGCGGATTCGAGCGCCTCGAGACGGTTGAGGCCGAGGCGCCTCAGGATGCGGCTGACGGTTGCTGGTGAGACACCGGCCTCGGCCGCGATCTGCTTGCCGGTGAAGCGCTGCCGCCGCAGGGCTTCGACCCTCTCGACGATGGCTGCCGGTGTCGGCTTGCGCAAATGGTGTGGCCGCGATGAACGATCCTTCAGTCCTTCGATGCCTTCGGCCTTGAACCGCGCAACCCATTTGCGCGCGGTCCGCGGGCAGACGCCTGCGGCTCGTGCGGCGGCCTCCGGCGTCTGCCCGCTCTCGATCCGCCGAACAATCAGCTCTCGACCGCGCGGCGTCAAACGGGCATTCTTATGGATGTTCATCCGGTCCTCCGAGGAATCACTGAAGCTTCGCAACTCCAGCTTCCTCCCTCAGGACCGGATGCACAACCTGCTGAAAGTTCACACCTAGAGCGTGGTGCGATTCAATCTGAACGGATCGCGCTCTAGCGGAGAGCGGCGGCGGCAAGCCAGATCGCGGTTTCGGGGTGGTGAACAAGGCCGGCGCTGGCGAGGGCGACGCCGTAAGGGTTGCCGGTTGTAGGTTCGTTTAGGCACGCAACCCAGTGGCGTGCCGTTAGAATGCCCGGCAAAGGCGATTTTCGGAGGCCGACGATGATGAGGGTGAGGACGCCACCGAAAAGGCTGGCCGATAAGACATAATCGCCTTTTTCCACGATTGAATTAAATTCAAAAACATATCACGGAGACGATTATGAAAATCTCATCGGTCGTGACCTTTGTATTTGCTCATCAGTGTTTCTAGTTCGGTGAATGCCCAATCCCCATCTGGGATTCAAAATGGCAGCTTCGAATCTCCCCCGATCGCGACCTATCCTACCGGCCTTCGAGCAGTTGACATTTATAGACAATGCGGGGATCCAGCATAATTAAGAGAGACGGATTCCGGCAATCGCCTCACCATTGATGATGGCGCCGCGCGGCTCAATATTGCCCAGAATGCAAGTGAAATTGACCGTGAGTGGTTGTACCGGTTGTTGACACAGCGCATTGATACAATTGCTATATTTGAGGCGAATCATTGGGCTTGGTCTTATCACTCGTGGCGACCGGGAGGAGGTTGGTTATGGGATGCTGAAATCCCTGAATCAGCAATTTACCTATACCCAAGCGTCCCCGGCCACTGGATCGGATGGAACATGTAACGGGAATACGGCCGTTGCACAGACACGCCCGGTTAATACAGCGCCACCTTTCCCTGCCGAAACATCGCTGTCACATATAGTAACATCTGCAGATGTTGGTTTCAGTATATCGGTTGAGGAAGTTGCCTCTAATCAAGCTGGTGCGGATCAAGTAATGAGTGCTGCTACTGCATTGGTTACATCGTCTGGCGGGGGTTGTTGAAGTATTACGGCAAGGAATTTGACTAGTGGAATAACATTATCAGCGGGTACATCTGTAACCACAGCATCTATTTTCGTTGCGAGCGCCCGCTCGGCGCGCTGGCGCTGATCCTCCGCCTGCTTCTGGGCAACGACCGCAACGACCGCAACGACGGCAAACAGCACCGCCGCCGCCGCGGTCAGCGTTTGCAGCAGCCGCGCGCGCCGGCCCGATCGCTTGATGAAGTCGCGGGTTGCAGGCGGCAGTTCCTCGGGGAACCGGCGGATAATGGTCTCCGCCTCCGCGAGCGGCCGTCCCCGCGGGACCAGAAAGTCGCGTGGTCGGCGCGCTGCCTCCCACCGCCTCCGCTGACCCTCCACCTCCGCGCGGATGCGATAGAAATCCGCGTTCTCGGCCACGATTGCCTTGGCTCGCTGCCAGCTGTCGAGCACGTGCCCATGCGCGAGGCGTACTGTCGCCTGGCGGCCTTCGCCCGCAGAGAGCAGAATGCGCGCATCCACCAGGGCACCCCTGCTTCGAATAGGCTTTTGCATGGCTGATGCATGCGCCACTCCAGGCCAGCTTGCTAGCGATTTAAGAGTTAATTCGCAATCCACAGAGAGTTTCGTTCACAGCGTGGCTCGTAAGCGGCAGGTAGGACTCATTCGCGTTTAAGCGGGAGCTGCCTCCCTCGGAGCGTCTAAAGGTGCCATTGCCGCCGCGAGCAACCTTCCGATGTGCTACCATCGACGTCCGTGATGCGGCAGGACCGGAAGTTCAGACGATCTGTAATTGGGCGTCTATTTCAGCTCCAGAACAACTGGACCGGACACAGGGTCAGTGACACCAAGGCCGCCGCCGAGATCTTCAAGGGTGTCGCGGAACGTATCTAGGGTCGCGATCATTTTTGGCCGGGCAGCGGCCAAATCCGTCATATCCGCCCATTCGCCAATTATGCAGTAGGAACGTTCACCCGACTTGATCATGTTGAATTTCTTCAAGCCGGGCCAATCGGCCTGAACGTTCCGGTGCGCATCGAGAAATTCCTGCTCACGCCCCGGGCGTATCTTTTTCGGCGATCTTCAGGAACTCGGGCCGCGCGCAATACATGATCTGCCGCGGATTACAGGACAATGTCCCGTTCGCGCTCGCCTGCGTATAAGCTTGCTGCACCACGCGACGTGCAGCGTCCTTGAGCGATATCGGGCGGACGTAATAAACCAAGCGATCGTCGCGCCGCAGCCGAGCCGAGCTGTCGCGCTCCTCGGCCCGGCGCTGCTTCGCCCACTTTTCGGTCACGCCTTCGATGAGGTCGGCGATGGCCTTGGCCGGTGATGATGAGCTCATGGAAGGTTCACGCTCGATTTGCCGCGATCCAAATATTCGACGCGCGGACAGGCCAGGTGCAGGACGGTGATGATCGGCTCGTTAGGGCCGGCGCGCTGCTTCGTGAGAATCGCACCAAGGCTTTGCCCGAGATCGCCAAGACGCCGGAACGGATCGCCGCCAATGGCCACGGACCAGTTGACGCCGGTGATGATCCGCCGCTCATCAGTTCCCTTCGGGCAATAGCCGAAGGCCGCTTCGGCGAGATACGGGACGCCGTCGTGTTCGATTTCGGATCGCTTGTAGGAGAAACTTTCCGGCGCGGCGCCGGCGCCTTCGAACTTGGCACGCAGATGCGCCTCGCCGATGATCCCGAGATCGCGCGGCTTGATCGCGCGGCTCTGTTTCTGCATCTCACTGAGAAGCGCCCCGACGCGAACTCCCTCGCCGTCCGCGTAGAATTTGGCGAGCGAGATCCTCGAGGCGCCTACTGCCTCGCAAATAGCTTTCGCCTTGGCGGTCCCGCTACGCCCCCGGAACTCGCGCACGAAATCCGCGACCGTGCGGCAGGGTATGCCGTGATCCTGGGCATAGGCGATATTATTGGCAATGAGCCGGGCCAGCCGGCATTCATCATACCAATGTGAACTAGTTGGGTCGGACGGCCGCCACTTGCGCCAGGCCGAATCTGTGGCTGGAACGGTCCATTGGACCGGGTCCAGCCGTTCCGGCCACGGCAGGGTCAGGTGCGGGTTGATCCAGTGTAATCCTCGGCGACTTGTAAAAAGCGCCTGCGCGTCATCGAGGATTGAGCTTGCTGAAATGGCCAGAGACCGGATCCGAGCGCCGTTTTTACGAGGTCGCAGTGCGGGATCCGAGGCACCTGGCGGATCGGATCGATCGAGAACGTGATCCGATGCGCGACGCCCTGGCTCTCGATCACGGTCTCGCCGCGCTCGCCATCGAGGGCGAACCCCATGGCGAGAATGGTCTTCAGCGCATTGCCCTGTGCGCCGCGCGTCGGCGACACATAGGCTTCACGGCTTGATGTGCGGGAGGTGTAGTCGAGGATGCCCGCGACCGTCTCGGGCGCTATTCCTGGGCCGTTGTCGCTGATGACCATGCCGGCGTCCGAGACATACCTCGGGCTCCGTGTTGACCAAACTACGGGAACGGCTGACGGAAAGCTCGCGCGAAAAATCCTTACGAAAGTCAAAGACGACATCGAACGTGGCGCCTTTTCCAGGTCTGGTGTACCGACATTCGCCGCGCCGCCTTAAAGTATATCGACGCCGGCGGCGACGAGCGCTTCATTCTAAAGCTCGCCGACTATTTCGGAGAAATGCCGCTCGCTCGCATCGACCAAGCGGCAATCGACGAAGCCGCCCTTGCTATTTATCCGCGCGCCACACCCGCAACGCGCAATCGGCAGGTGTACTCGCCAATGTCCGCCATCTTAAAGCGGCGGGGTCGCAGATCGCTTAAAACGGCCCAAGGGCGGGGAGCACGGCGGCTGTTTTTCTTCCGCCAGACCAGGCAAGCCGCTGTTAGACGCCGCCGCGGCCATCGACGCGGAGTTCGCGCTTTTCCTCGGCTTCTTGCTTTACACCGGCTGCCGGTTATCCGAAGGGCTCTGCAGCCGATCTTACGTATATGAACCTTGCCGAGGCGTGGATTTTCCTGCGCCACACATAAAAGCGGAGAACCGAGACTCGCGCATTTGCCGGCGGCGCTTGTGCGGCGCTTGCCCATCCGCGCGGCTTGGGCGAATTGGCAAACTCTTTCGATTTGGGAAAAATGGCCGCCTCTACATGTGGCTTGAGAAGGCAGCGACGGCAGCCGGCGTCACGATACCGGATCGCGTGGCCTTTCTCATGTCTTCCGGCACACATGGGGCGCGTGGATGCGCCGTCATGGTGGCCTTGACACAAGCGGCCTGGTCGAGACTGGCGCGTGGAGATCGCGGCAGGCCGCAGCGATCTATGAACACGCCGTACAATCGGAGGAGGCGCGGAAAGCCGACGCGCTTCCGATCGTGTGGAAAGGACGTGGAAAATCGGGTTAGAGCGTCGTAACCCATTGAAATTGCTTTTGTAGGTAACTCCCTTCACACGGGAGGGGTCACAGGTTCAATCCCTGTCGCGCCCACCATCAATCACCCGCCCCACATTCGCGGACTTCAAACAGCAAGGCGATACGCCTTGCGAGCAGGCGGCGCGGCGGCGATTTGCCGGTCCGCGCGGCGGCCCAAGAGGGCGGCCCAAGACCCGTTTGCCGGGCCATGGGGTCCCGTTCGCCGCGTCTTTCTATTTCGTCTTTTGACCGGCGCCCTTGGTGAGCTCCTCGACGGCCGTGGCGAGGAGTTCGCTCATCCGTTTGCGAATCTCAAGGTCTGGAATAGCAACGCCGGCGCTGTCGAAGTCGGCGCGTATGGTTTTGAAAATCTGCTCGGCGCTGTCTTTGCGGACCTCGGCGACGACCAGGCCGCTTGCATAATCTTCCGCCGCCTTGCCGGTTTTGCCGAGTTTTTCAGCGGCCCAAAGCCCGACCATCTTGTCGCGCCGCACCCGTGCCTTGAATCTCAGTTCTTCGTCATGGGCGTATTTCTCTTCGAAGGCACGCTCACGCTCGTCGAAAGTCGTCATAATGCTCCCCATGGAACCGCTGTGTTTGCGCATTTGCGCAGCTTCATTACATAATAGCAAAGGGTGGCGAAAGCGTCACGCCTGGCCAGGCAACGTTATAGCTTTATTTCTTCCTGTATCCCGTGCCGAATCTCTGCTAAGGACAAATACTAGTTTCACTATGGGGGGCCAATCCAAGAAATCAATCCGCCAGTTTGGCATAGTGTTGACGCGGCAGAGTGTCAGCTTGGCATTGTGCAGAAAGCAGCTTTCGGATAGGTTGGGTTTGACGAACTTCGCACCGCAATGGGAAGAAGGCCGTCCCCCTCGATGCCGCGGCGACAAATAAGCGCAGAGCCTATGCCTTCCGCTCCCCTCGATGCCCATCGCGATGGCGCGTCTGGATACGGGACCTAGGACGTTAAAAGGAGCCACGGCCACCCATGGATCACCTCAAGCCACGGTTAATCCCAATGAATCGCCGCCGGCGCATTTACGAAGGCAAGGCAAAGGTCCTCTACGAGGGCCCCGAGCCGGGTACTCTGATCCAGCACTTCAAGGATGACGCAACGGCCTTTAATGCCAAGAAGCACGAGGTGATCGACGGCAAAGGCGTTCTGAACAACCGAATCTCGGAGTTCGTCTTCCAAAATCTCAACGACATCGGTGTGCCGACCCATTTCATCCGCCGGCTCAATATGCGCGAGCAATTGATTCGGGAAGTGGAAATCGTTCCTCTCGAAGTGGTTGTCCGCAATGTCGCGGCGGGCTCGCTCTCGACCCGTCTCGGCATCGAGGAAGGCACCCAATTGCCGCGCTCGATCATCGAATTCTACTATAAGAATGACGAGCTCAACGACCCGATGGTCTCCGAAGAGCATATCACGGCGTTCGGCTGGGCCACCCCTCAGGAAATCGACGACATCATGTCGCTCGCGATAAGGGTCAATGATTTCCTTTCCGGGCTGTTCCTTGGCGTCGGCATCAGGCTCGTCGATTTCAAAATGGAATGCGGGAGGCTTTGGGAAGGCGATATGATGCGGATCGTCGTCGCCGACGAGATCTCTCCGGATTCCTGCCGCCTCTGGGACATCAAATCCAACGACAAACTCGACAAGGATCGTTTCCGCCGTGATCTTGGCGGGCTGGTCGAGGCCTATACGGAAGTTGCGCGACGGCTCGGAATCCTGCAGGAAAACGAGCAGCCGCGCGCCAGCGGGCCAAAGCTCGTGAAGTGACGGTCAGGCCTGACCGCGCCTCAGCCGCCTATGCACAAACCCTTGTCCAAGCCTTTGGTGAGTGATCTCTCTTGAATGCTTCCCATAAACCGATGCCGCGTGGCTTGGCGGGTACTCGCGCGGCCGGCCTGAAGGACGGGAGACCGCGCCGGTGAAAGCGCGGGTCATCGTCACGCTCAAGGACGGAATTCTCGATCCGCAAGGCAAGGCCATTGAGGGCGCCCTGAAATCGCTCGGGATCGAGGGAATCGACAGCGTCCGGCAAGGCAAAATTTTCGAAATGGACCTTGCGACAGAAGATCGCACCGCGGCGGCGGGCGTGCTGCGCGGCGCTTGCGAGAAATTGCTCGCCAACCAAGTGATTGAGAATTTTAAGGTGGAACTCCCGTAAATAGTTCATGACTTGCGCTCGCGCCCGAAAGGACCCTTGAAGAAACAATCGCCACCCCCATGAACGCCGCCATCATTCTCTTCCCCGGCTCCAATCGTGAACAGGACGCGATCCGCGCCATCGCGAAGACCACCGGAAAAAAACCTTCGATCGTCTGGCATGGCGAACAGGCCTTGCCGGCCGGCACCGATCTCGTCCTCCTGCCCGGCGGCTTTTCCTATGGCGATTATCTGCGCTGCGGGGCGATCGCCGCGCGTGCCCCCATCATGGACGCGGTCCGGGCCCATGCCGCGCGGGGCGGCTTGGTTCTCGGCATCTGCAACGGCTTTCAGATTCTGGCCGAAGCCGGGCTTTTGCCGGGTGTCTTGATGCGCAACGCCAATTTGCGCTTTGTCTGCCGGATGCAGCATTTGACGGTCGAGCGCAACGACACGCCTTTCACCGCCCAATACGGCAAAGGTCAGATCCTCAAAGTCGCGATCGCGCATGGCGAGGGCAATTACGAGGCCGACCGCGAGACACTCGAGCGCCTCGAAGGGGAAGGCCGCGTCGCCTTCCGCTATTGCGATGAGAAAGGCGCCGTTGGAGGCGCCGCCAATCCGAACGGCTCGGCCAATGACATCGCCGGGATCTATTCGGAAAATTTCCGGGTCCTCGGCTTGATGCCGCATCCCGAAAATCTCATCGAACCGCTGGTCGGCGGGACCGACGGGCGCGGCTTGTTCGAGAGATTCTGGCCGCCCAGGCAGAGGAGAATGCCCGGATTCCCGCCGGTTGAAGAAATTGGGCCGTGCCGCGCCCGCACAAGAAAGCGCGCTCAATTTCGGCCCGTTTAAGCCCGGATCGCTTGCTCCAGCCCTTCCCCATCCAAGGGAGGGTAGCAAGGAAAAACCCGTTCCTTTCCGTAGAGAATTCGTTTCGCGCTCCAGGCGCAAGCACAAGCATCGTAAAAATCGTCACGCCCAGCTCCGCGCGCCGGCCGCTCATCGAGAAATGAGGGCGTAAACCCCTCTTTCATCAAAAGCTCTTTGCGAAGCTGCATGCCGGGCGGATGGATTCGACCTTCGATCTTCTTGCGTTCACGCAGCGGTTCATCATTGTTCATCACTTTGAACGAAACCTCGGGATGAACCTCGAAAACCCGCTCGCGAAGCACCGGCTCTTGTCGCAGGATCTCGTCGATTTGCCGAATGCGCGGAAGGAGTCCGAAGAGTTGTTTCGAAGGCGCTGCTGGCGGGTCCGACGTTGCTCGCGCTAGCAGCCTGTCGGGCTTAACGGACGACAGCGACATATGATAGAATCGTCGCATTGATTCTCGCATGATGACGGATTCTGTCGGATGAGCAACTTCCGCACGATCGATCGGCAGACCGGGTTTCTGTTGCCGCCGTCGGTTGACGAGTGGCTGCCTGAGAGGCATCTGGCTCGCTTCGTTGTGGAGGTGATCGACGGGCTCGACCTTCGCGCGATGAGCGGCAGTTATCGCGGCTCCGGCTCGGCGTCGTATCATCCGCGAATGCTGCTGGGCATTCTGGTTTATGGTTGTGCGACAGGCGTGTTTTCGAGCCGCAAGCTGGAGCGGGCGACCTATGACTCGGTGGCGTTCCGTTTTATCGCGGCCAACGATCATCCCGACCACGACACGATCGCGGCGTTCAGGCGGCGGTTTCTCAAGGAGATCGAGGGGCTGTTCGTTCAGGTGCTGCTGCTGGCGCGCGAGATGGGCGTGCTGAAAATGGGGACGATCGGGCTCGACGGCACGAAAATCCACGCCAACGCCAGCCGGCACAGCGCGCTTTCCTATGAACATGCGGGCAAGATCGAGGCGCAATTGCAGGCGGAAGTCGCCGATCTCATGGCCAAAGCCGAGGCGGCGGACGCGGCGGACATTTCCGATGGCATGTCGATTCCCGACGAACTGGCGCGGCGCGAGGAGCGTTTGCGTAAGATCGCCGAAGCGCGTGTGAAGATCGAAGCGCGCGCCAAGGAACGCCATGCGCGCGAGCAGGCGGAGCATGAAGCCAAACTTGCGGCGCGCGAGGCCAAGACCGCGGCAACGGGCAAGAAGCCCGGCGGCAAGCTGCCGCAGCCGCCGACGGAAGGACCGCTGCCGAGCGATCAGATCAATCTCACCGACGAAGACTCACGCATCATGCCCATGGCGGGAGGCGGCTTCGAGCAATGCTACAATGCGCAAGCCGCCGTGGCCGCGGGGAGCCTGCTGGTGGTCGCGATCGATGTGGTTTTGGCTCCCAACGATAAGCAGCAACTCGAGCCGATGCTGGGCAAGATCGGCGCCTTGCCGGAAGAATTGGGCGAACCCGAAACGCTGCTGGCGGACACGGGTTATTTCAGTGCGGCGAATGTCGAGGCTTGCGAGAAGGCAGGGATCGAGCCACTGATCGCCATGGGCCGTCAGCCGCATCATCCGCCCCTGGCTGAACGCTTCGAACAGGCGCCGCCTGCTCCAGAGAATCCGACGCCGGTCGAAGCCATGGCGCATCGCTTGAGGACGCCGGAAGGCAGGAAGGTCTATGCTCTGCGCAAACAGACCCCGGAACCGGTGTTCGGCATCATCAAAGCGGCGCTCGGATTCCGTCAATTCTCGCTCCGCGGGCTCGACAAGGTGCGCGGCGAGTGGAGCCTCGTGACCATGGCCTGGAATATGAAGAGGATGTTCGCCCTCAGCCCCGCCTGACGAGGCCGTGCGCGGCCTGGCGACGAGAAAGCAGACGGTTGCCGGTCAATAGAGGGGAGATCACAACGCGATCTTGACGCCACCAAACGTCCGGCGGAAGCTGGCAGAGGCAAAATCGTCCTCGGCGTTCTGCTACAAAGCCTCAGTCAGACGGGCTGCTAGGGCGCAGACCTCCGTGAAGCCTTTGGCATAAGCGTAGACGGCTTGCCGCGAGGGGACGGGAAAGACCGATGCCCGCTGCGAGCCGAGAAATTCGCGCGCTGCCCAGTCGGGTTCGCGGCCACCCTTTTTCGTGCGCTCCGGCACGCCGATCGGCATGTCGATCGCGATGATCGATCGGGCTGCCAGTTGCGAAATCAGCTCTGCGAAACTCGCGAAAATCTTGACCTCCGCTTTCTCGAAAGCTTTTGGGATAGCGGTCACGGCGATCCAGCCAGCCTTGCAGCCATCCACACCCGCAATTTGTGTTGGCCGCTCAACCAGCATATCAGTTCACCTCTCCCATTCTGCGGTGCTAAAACGCGCAAAGAGCCCGCCCTGCAGGCTCCAAATTGTTTTTCCGCCAACCCTAGATCCTTGGCCCCGGAGGTCCTTTGCCTGCGAAGATCGAACCCGCCGTCACCCCGGATCTCGCCGCCGCGCATGGCCTGAAGCCGGACGAATATGCGCGCATCCTCGCCCTCATCGGCCGGACGCCGACATTTACCGAGCTCGGCATTTTCTCGGCCATGTGGAACGAGCATTGTTCCTACAAATCCTCGCGCAAACATTTGCGCAAACTGCCGACCAAGGCGCCTTGGGTCATTCAGGGGCCGGGCGAAAACGCCGGTGTCATCGACATTGGCGATGGGCAAGCCTGCGTCTTCAAGATGGAAAGCCACAACCACCCTTCCTACATCGAGCCTTTTCAGGGGGCGGCGACGGGCGTTGGCGGTATCCTGCGCGATGTGTTCACCATGGGCGCGCGGCCGGTCGCCTGCTTAAACCTGCTCCGTTTCGGCGCGCCAAATCATCCGCGCACGCGCCATCTCGTCGCGGGGGTGGTCGCCGGGATCGGCGCCTATGGCAATAGTTTTGGGGTGCCGACCGTTGGCGGCTCGACGAATTTCGACAAAAGCTATGACGGCAATATTCTCGTCAACGCCATGGCGGTGGGCATCGCCAAGGACAATGAGATTTTCTACGCCAAGGCGAGTGGGATCGGTAATAAAATCGTCTATCTCGGCTCGAAGACCGGCCGCGACGGCATCCATGGCGCGACCATGGCCTCGGCCGCTTTCGACGCCGACGCCGAGGCCAAGCGCCCGGCGGTGCAGGTCGGCGACCCCTTCACCGAGAAACTCCTCCTCGAAGCCTGCCTCGAATTGATGCAGACCGGCGCCGTCATCGCGATCCAGGACATGGGCGCGGCGGGCCTCACCTCCTCCGGCGTCGAGATGGGCGCCAAGGGCAATCTCGGGATCGCGCTCGATCTCGACGCGGTCCCCTGCCGTGAGACCGGCATGACGGCTTATGAAATGCTGCTCTCCGAAAGCCAGGAGCGGATGCTGATGGTGCTCGATCCGGCCAAAGAGAAAGCGGCGGAGGCGGTGTTCCGGAAATGGGGGCTCGATTTCGCCGTCATCGGCGAGACCGCGGACACGCTGCGATTCACGGTCCGGCATCGCGGGGAAATCAAGGTCGATTTGCCGATCAAGGAGCTCGGCTCAGCCCCGCTCTATGATCGCCCCTCCGTTGCCACGCCCAAGCAGGCGGTGGTTGACGCCGCCAGCGTCGTCCCGCCCCTCCCGCATGAGGCGGCGCTGGCGCGGCTGATTGCCAGCCCCGATCTTTGTTCCAAACGCTGGATCGATGAGCAATACGACCATTTGATCCTTGGCAATACGGTGCAGGCGCCGGGCGGCGACGCCGCCGTGATCCGCATCGGCGAGGGGCCAAAGGGCCTCGCGCTGACAACCGATGTCACACAGCGCTATTGCTTGGCTGATCCCCACGAGGGCGGCAAGCAGGCCGTCGCCGAAGCCTGGCGCAATCTGACCGCCGTTGGCGCCCTGCCGCGCGCCATCACCGACAATCTGAATTTCGGCAATCCGGAAAAGCCGGAGATCATGGGCCAGCTCATCTTCTGTATCGAGGGGATTGGCGAGGCCTGCCGCGCGCTCGATTTTCCGGTCGTTTCCGGCAATGTCTCCCTCTACAACGAGAGCAGTGGCCGGGCGATTTCGCCGACCCCCGCGATCGGCGGCGTCGGCCTTGTCGAGGATGTGACCAAGACCGCGACCTTGCCGTTCAAGCACCCGGGCGAAAAGATTCTGCTGATCGGAAAGACCGGGGGCTGGCTCGGCCAGTCGCTTTATTTGCGCGAGATTTGCGGGTGCGAGGAGGGCGCGCCGCCGCCGGTCGATCTTTTGGCGGAAAAGCGCAATGGCGATTTTGTGCGCGGCCTCATCGAAAGCCGCGCGGCCACCGCCGTGCATGACATTTCGGATGGCGGTTTGGCGGTGGCGCTCGCTGAGATGGCGATGGCGGGCGGCATGGGCGCGTCGCTTGACGTGCCCCCGGACGTGCCGGCCCACGGCTTTCTTTTCGGCGAGGACCAGGCCCGCTATATTGTAACCGTGGCGGCGGACGCCGCTGACGCGGTCCGGAGCGCGGCAAAATCGGCGGGCGTTGCCTGTGAAATTATCGGCGTCACGGGCGGCGGCGCGTTGACCCTTGGCTCCGGGGCGGCCATATTGGTCGAAGATCTCGGCGCGGCCAGCGAAGCTTGGCTGCCTCGCTACATGGCTTAAAGCGTGCATAGGCCGCGCGCGCGCGGCGATAATTTTGGGCCGCGCGCAGCGACAATTTTGCCGGGCCGCCGGCAGTCAAGAGACGAGGACGACTCCCCCATGGCCATGCCTGCATCTGAAATCGAACGTTTGATCAAGCAGGGAATTCCCGACGCGAAGGTTGAAATCACCGCCCTCGTCGATGACAACGATCATTATGCGGCGGTCGTGACTTCGCAGGAATTCGCTGGCAAATCCAAACTCCAGCAACATCAGCTCGTCTATAAGGCTCTCGGCGAAGCCATGGGCGGCGCCCTTCATGCGCTGCAGCTGCAAACCTCGGCGCCAAAGTAGGCTTCGTGACATCTTTCCGCGACGACGGCGGATATCTGAAAGGACCGGCAATGCCTATCAAGGATGAAATTCAGGCGACCGTCGACAAGAATGACGTCGTTTTGTTTATGAAAGGAACCCCGAACTTCCCGCAGTGCGGATTTTCCGGGCAAGTCGTCCAAATCCTGAATTATCTCGACGTCGCCTATGAACCCGTGAATTGCCTCGCCAGCGACGAGATCCGGCAGGGGATCAAGGAGTTTTCCAACTGGCCGACAATCCCGCAGCTTTACGTCAAGGGCGAATTCATCGGCGGCTGCGACATCGTCCGGGAAATGTTCCAATCGGGCGAACTCGCGGCGCTTCTGGCAAGCAAGAACATCCCTTGCAAGCAGCCGACGAAAGCCTGAGTCCTGCCGGTGTTGGGTTCTTTCGGGGAGTGGCCTTGGCTGAACGCTCCAGGGCCCGCTGGCGCGCGTCACTAAATTGATTTTTAAATGATTTCTGGCGGGTCCTGTGCAGAATTCGACCTTCGTATGAGCGGCGGGCTTGTGCAAAGCTTCGCACACTTTGCGGGCTGGGAAATCGGGTTTAGGCATCTGCAAGATGCCGCTGGGCA
>CAWAQW010000048.1:0-41669 GCA_963784075.1 uncultured Alphaproteobacteria bacterium
TGTGCCGCTGCTTCTTGTGAACCTGGCTGTCGCCTTCAAGAATGGCGTCGATCCACGCCATATGAGGCCCCAGCTTCTTGGATGCCGGCCGTTCCCGTCGCCGATATCCAGGCGGAACCGAAAAACTCAGCATCTTCGTGATCGTATTCCGGTGAAGGCCAAACCGCTTCGCCGCTTCCCTGCGGCTCAGCCCCTCAATCATCACCGCACGTCTGACCTTGGCATAAAGTTCCACTGTGAACATCCTTCCAGCCCCTCCATGCCGATCGACGACATCGAGACGGCCTAGCAGGACCGGTACACTTTTGCGCCGCCTTCAAAGCGGCAGCACACAGCCGGTTCAGTGGTACACTTTGCCTCCGCTATTCATACGAGGTAAGCCGCGCAACAATTCACACGCCGCACGTGAGAGTGGTCGGATCGATCGGCCTGTTTTAGTGTCGGCAAGAAACGCGGTGCGCCGGGTAAGGTCGACTTCGGACCATCGCAGAGCGAGGACTTCACCGCGACGGAATCCAGTCAACGCAATGAATCGCGTGGCAGCCAAGGCAGCCGGCCAGATTGTTCGCTCCGCTTCCCGGAGGGCAGTGCCGAGTTGAATATATTCGTCATATTCGTCATCGGAAAGGCGACGGTCTCTCTTCCGATTAGCGAAGAGCGCGACGCCGCGCACCGGATTGTCCGGCCGCATATCCTTGCGCCGCATATGTGAAAATTGCCCCGAGTAGCCCAACCGCCCGATTTGCCGCAGTTTCCCCGCCCTTTACTCGCGCTAGTCCGCGCGCTTTCGTCTTCGTTCGCCCCGCTGTCCTGCCGTCGCAGACATCATGAAGGAGTTTCTCGATGTCGTGGCGCGTGACCGCAGAAACCCTCATCGACCCAAGCAGCGGCTTAATGTGCCGATCGATCCGACCGCGATCGATGGCTAATGTGCTCGACTTCTTCGCAGCCTTGCTCCGCGTGCGGACGCGGCCGGCCACAGCATCCTCGAAATAGCGTTCGCAAAGCTCCGCGACCGAGAGCGCCCTCCGCTTGGCGATCTTCTCGCCACTTGGATCGGCACCGGTGACCACCTCACCAAGAATTTCCCTCGCCCGGTCGCGGGCGGTATCCGGGGTCCATGGGGACCCATGGCGTCCGATCGTCATCCACCGCTGGCGTCCGTCCGCGGTGCGGTATTTCAGAAAATATGAAACGGCGTTGCCGGCTTGGCGCCGGACGCCGAATCCGGTCACCGAAGTGTCCCAGATTATTTCTGTCGGCTGAAGGGCGCGAACCTCCCGAAGACCGATCTTCCTGCGCTGCATAGTGACGGTCTCTTGGCTACCTACTATTTGGTTGCCAGCTACCATCAAGCAACCAATTTTGAGCAAGCTGTAGCAAGTTGCAGTAACGGTGCGCAATCAAAAATGACTGAAAATGCTTGCCTTTTCACAATCACTCATAGGTGAGCAACCAACGACAATCGTTAGGAACAACCTTGCCAAGGTTGGGGTCGAGGGTTCGAATCCCTTCGCCCGCTCCAAAATTTCTCAGAAATATCAAATATTTATGATGAGGGCTGCGAAAGCGGCCTTCTCGTTTTTGGCGCTACACGCGGGGAAGGCATCCAAGAGTCACGACAAGTCGGGGACGCGGTTCAGCGCTCGTATAGCAAGAGCCATACTTCATACGCCCGCCAGCTTACGGAGGGCACGTGCGCGCCTCCGATCGCCGCGCGCTGTTCGTGAGGTTGGAGGCCTTTGAGCAGGCCGGCGGCGTCATCATTCGCCTTGCAAACCCAGCTTGCAAACCCAGGGCGTGATCATACCGCGTGCCGATTGCCAGACGAGGCCGCGAGCAAGACCTCCGAGAGAAACAGCGTGCGCGCAGGTTTTTCTGGCTGGATCTCACCGGCGAAAACCCAGCGATTCGCCTCAATGCGCCAGGCGCTCCAAAAGATCGCGCACATGCACCTGGTCCGATTTGTAATTGCCGGTGAGGGTATACATCACGAGATTTATGCCGCCGCGCAGCGCGAGCTCGTGCTGGCGCTCGCCACCCGGGACCAGTGAATAGAGGCTGTCGCCGTCAGGATCGCTCGCCCAGCCCGCCGCGAGATCATTCGAAGTGATGATGATCGGCGAGACGCTGTCGCCAGCGCGGGCCGGGCGCGGGCTGCCATCGGCGGGCGGCGGCGGCAGAGCCTCGATCCAAGTCGCGCCATTTGTGTAGCGCCCGACAAAACCATCGAGGAGATAGAAGGTTTTCGTCACCACATGATCGGCGGGAACAGCTTCGAGCTCCGGCACATCGACGCCATCGAGCAAGGTGCGCAACCATTTGGCTTCCGGCGTCGGCGGCCCGCCGGGGCGCGCGGTGAGCGCGTCGCGCGTATCGAAAATGATCGTGCCGCCTTGCTTCATGAAGAGGGCGGCCTTGGCGACCGCTTCATGCGGCGGCTGCGGTTTTGCCGCGACGATCGGCCAATAGAGAAGCGGATAAAAACTTAATTCGTCGCGGGCGGGATCAATCGCGGCCGGCTCGCCGGGCGAAAGCGACGTGCGCCGCGCGAGCACCCGCGAAAGGCTGATCAAGCCCTGCCGGCTCACCTCATCGACCCTCGCATCGCCGCTCGCCACATAAGCGAGCCGCGTCTTGAGCACGGAGGCGAGATCGGCGGGAGGGGCGCTTGCGGCGGCGGGCTCGGCCGCGAGCGGCGTCGGCGTGGCAAGCAGCACAGAACCAAAGGCACAGAGAACAAAGCAAACAAGCGCGCCCCGCGCGGGCCTGCGCAATCCGCCCGAGAGCCAAAGCGAAGCCAAACTATCGGCGGCGAATAAGAGAAAGGCGGCGGCGACGAGCCAGGGCTTGAGATCGATCGGGCCGGCTTCGCTCAAAGCTTCATTGACGAAGCCTAAGCCCGAGTAATCGGCCGGTTTGATGGTCTCTTGCTGTCCCAAGCTATTCACCGCGACAAGCCCGTCGGGGAGACCATAAAACCCCGGCGGATGTTCGGGCACGGCCGTGCCTTCGAAGCCAGCGGGGATGGCTGTCGCGTCGGGCGGCGGCGCCCCGAGAACGCCAAAACCGTCGAGGGTCCGGTAGGGCGCGTGGACAACTGCTTGCGGCTTCGCTGCGGCGCCGGCGTGTGTGTCTGTGTCCTGCGGTGTTTCCCCCGCCATGGCAATGATTTTGCGCAGCATGTCGACGAACAATCCTGATAGGGGCAGGTTCGACCAAGTGGTGTCCGCCGTGACATGAAACAAAATAATCATTCCCTTGCCTTGGCGCGTGGCGGTCACAAGCGGAGTTCCATCCGAAAGCCGCGCCCATGTCCTGGCCGAAAGGCCCGGATCCGGCTCGGCCAGAACCTGGCGCGAAACGGTGACCTCATCGGGAACCGGCAAGCCGAAGAACGGACTGTCCCGGTCAAAGGGCGCGAGCCTTTTCGGTGTATCCCAAGACATCGCCCCGCCCAGCACCCGGCCGCCCCGGCGCAGCCGCACGGGGACAAGATCATCGGAGGCCCCCGCGAGATGGGTTCCGGCAAAACGCACGAGGATGCCCCCGTCCTCGACAAATTGCGCGAGAGCGTCATGCGCCTCGCCCGGCACGACCCCGACATCCGCGAGGATCATGATCCCAACATGATCGTTGAGAAGAAATCGCACGGGATCGGTGGCGGAAGCGCTTGCCTGGCGGATATCCGCATAGGGCGCGAGAGCCTTGCTGAGATAATAGGCTGGCGCGAGCAGCGGTTGGGCGACATCCAAAGTCTCGCTGCTGACAAGGCCGGCGCGGCGGCGGCGCCAGCGCTCGTCGAGGAGGTAAACGGCCGCCGCGGAATGTTCCCCGGCAATTTCGAGACGGGCGATCTCGTTGCGCAATTCGACCGGCATTTCGAATTTGGCCTGAGTTTCGTTTGCGCCCATGAAATCGAAAGGCGCTTCGCCGAGCGCGAGCCCCTTGTTGTCGAGCGCCCGGACAACGCCCTGCTCGGATCCCGAAGGCGCGGCGCGGAGCACCCGCGCTTCGAGATAGCCGGTCTGGTTTTGGGCGCCAGCCAGGGCGCGGACCGTTGTTTTCTCCGTGACCAGCGTGAGCTCATCGGAGAGCGCCGCGAGCCTGCTAGCGAATTCGCGTGCATGGCCGCGATCAAGCCCGTCGGCGATCCAGACGATGGCAGGCTTCGGATGGGTGGCCGCGTATTTTTCGAGAGCGGCCAGAACCGCAAGGCGGTCGGGGACGTAGGGTACGGGCTTCAGCGCCCGCAGGTGATCTTGCGCCTTGGCCGCCTCGAAGGGCTCGATGTCGCGGCCGCCATCCGATGTCGCGACCACGGCGGCGAGTTGCGAATTTTGCCCGGCCGCCGCAATTCGCCGCGCCGCCGCGGCGATCCTGCGCTCCCAGCCGGGCGCCGTCGGCCAGCCATTGTCCAAAACGATCAGCAAGGGACGCCGCTGCGTTCCAGCGATGAGCGGGTTCAGCACGGGGC
The DNA here is from genome assembly GCA_963784075.1 of uncultured Alphaproteobacteria bacterium. Taxonomy (GTDB): domain Bacteria; phylum Pseudomonadota; class Alphaproteobacteria; order Rhizobiales; family Beijerinckiaceae; genus Methylocapsa. The sequence goes on from CAWAQW010000048.1 coordinate 4,478, forward strand.
CCGCCATGGCGAAGATAAGGCAGGTCGCGATGGTGAGGCGCAAAATCAGCAGCCACCAGGGCGTGCGCGACGCGGTCTCGTCCCTTGGGTGAAGATTTAAGATGAGACGCAGCGGCGGAAACGGCACGAGCGCCGGGCGCGGCGGCGTGATCCGCAGCAGAAAATACAAAAGCGGTAACCCTGCGAGTGCGGCGAGGACGAAAGGAAAAGTGAAAGCGAGCGGAATGCCGGACATTAGAGAACCGTCCCTCGCCCGGCTTGAGAATTGACGCCGAGATTGGCATCGAGCTGGATCCGCAAGGCAAGAAGCGCTCCGGTGGCGGGCCGGTCCGTCCGGTGCACCATCAAGGTCCAATCGCGGCCACGCGCGCTATCGGCAATGGCCTCACGATGTAAGGTGAGACGGCGAATATAGTCCGGCCGGAATGTTTCCGCCTGGCCGACGCGCAGCCGCGCCCGCGAATCGACATCGATGAATTCGGTATTCCCGGTGAAAGGAAAGCTTTCCTCGACCGGGTCGACGATCAAGACGAGGTGGCCACGCGCGCCGCGTGCCGAAAGGCTCTCGATCATCGCCGAAATTTCCGCCGGATCGGCGAGAAAGTCGCCGATCAGTATGGCCTTGGCGCCGCTCGGCAGATCGCGGCGCGCGGGAAGCTCCTCCGGCACGTAACCGGGCGCGGCTTCCTGTGCCAGTAAGACTTCGGCAAAACGTTCGACGATATGTCGGATCGCGAAGGCGGGGGTAAGGCCCAGCAGGCCAACGCGCTCGCCGCCACGCACGAGAAGATCGGCGGCGGCGAGGCCGAGCACCAGCGCACGATCGATTTTTGGCTGCAACGCGAGCTCGGAGGCGAACCACATGGAGGCGGAACGGTCGATCCAGATGTACACCGAATGCGCCGCCTCCCATTCCCGCTCGCGCACATAGAGACGCTCATCCTTGGCGGAACGGCGCCAATCGATGCGGCTCGCCGCTTCGCTCGCGACGAAAGGGCGAAATTGCCAGAAGGTCTCGCCGGTGCCCGCGCGTCTGCGCCCGTGGACGCCATGCATGACGCTCGCGGCCGCCTCTTTCGCCCTCGCGCAGAGGCCCGGAAACCGCTGCGCCAATTCCTGCGCATGGTTTTGGTGGCGGCGCCCGGCGCGGCTTTCGCTTTGGTCGAGAAGCCGGACCTTGGGCATCGGTCAACCGGCCCGGCCGGCGAGCTGCGCGACAAGTTCGCTGACATTCAAGCCTTCGGCGCGGGCGGCGAAGGTGAGCGCCATGCGATGCTTGAGCACCGGGACAGCGAGCGCGGCGACATCGGAAAGGGAAGGCGAAAGCCGCCCATCGAGGAGGGCGCGAGCGCGGGTCGCGAGCATCAAGGCCTGCGCCGCGCGGGGGCCAGGACCCCAGGCGATATGGCGTGTGATCTTAGGGTCGCCGTCGCCGGGACGCGCTTGGCGGACCAGATCGAGAATGGCTTCGATCACGCTTTCCCCGACCGGAAGCCGGCGCACGAGGCGCTGCGCCGCCATGAGGTCTTCCGCACTCATCGCCGGTTTGGCGCCGACGCTCGTGTCGCCCGTTGTTTCGATGAGGATCCGGCGTTCGGCGGCACGATCGGGGTAAGCGACATCGATCTGCATGAGAAAGCGGTCGAGTTGCGCCTCGGGCAGGGGATAGGTGCCCTCTTGCTCCAGCGGATTTTGTGTGGCGAGCACATGAAAGGGACGCGGCAGATCGTGCCGTTCGCCAGCGACGGAGACATGATATTCCTGCATCGCCTGGAGCAGAGCCGATTGGGTCCGGGGACTGGCCCGGTTGATTTCATCGGCCATGAGCAATTGGGCAAAGACGGGCCCCCGCACGAAGCGGAAACTGCGGCGCCGGTCGGCGGCTTCCTCGAGGACTTCGGAGCCAAGAATATCGGCGGGCATCAAATCCGGCGTGAATTGCACACGCCGCGTATCGAGGCCAAGAACGGTCCCGAGCGTTTCGACGAGCTTGGTTTTGGCGAGCCCCGGCACACCGACGAGCAGGCCATGGCCGCCCGAAAGGAGGGTGACCAGCGCCTGCTCGATAACCTCCGCCTGGCCGAAGATCACGGTCTCGATCGAACCGCGCGCCGCGGCGATCCTCTCCAGCGTGGACTCGGCTGTGCGTTCCATGGCGGCTTCGAGCGAAGCCGTAACTATTTCTGCCATGAGAGTTTTGGCCTTTTGGCTTGGGACATCAACGAACCCCAGTTTCAGCGCCACCTGCGCGGAACGGGCTTGCAGGATTAGAACTTCATAGCCAACGAGGTGATCGATCAATCCAAAAAAGGCATTTTGCATCTTGCGATCGATTTTTCAATTCTCACACGGCAATGAGGGGGAGATTATGACCGAAGCGTTTGTGGCCAGATGCACAGATGAGGCCCGAACGGGCGCGGCGGACAAAGCGTTGCAGAGCAAAAGCTTGACCACGGCCTTGCCCCCTGTGGAGCAGTGGAATCCGCCGTTTTGCGGCGACATCGACATGCGGATCGCCCGCGATGGGACATGGTTCTATGGCGGCACGCCGATCACTCGGCCCGCCCTGGTGCGGCTCTTCTCGACCATTTTGCGGAAAGACCCCGGCGGCTATGTTCTCGTCACCCCCGTCGAGAAAGTCGGCATCAAGGTCGAGGACGCGCCTTTCCTCGCCGTGCAGATGACGGTCGCGCGGCCGCGCCCCAAACAGCTTTTGCTTTTTTTGACCAATACCGGGGATTGGATCGAAGCGGGCCGAGGACATCCGATACGTTTCGAAAAAGCCGCCGCCAGCGGAATTAAACCCTATATCCATGTGCGCGGGGATCTGTGGGCGCTCTTAACCCGCGCTGTATTCCTTGATCTCGCAGGGCTTGGCGAAATCAGGGAGCATGAGGGCAGGCGCTGTTTTGGCGTGGCCTCGGCGGAGGAGTTCTTTCCAATGGCCGGGGACGAAGAGGCGGAAGCAATCGAGACCGATGACGCAAAGTCAGCTCATGAAAGTTGAGGCGTCCGCTGCCGAGCGGTTTGCGCCCGACAATGTCTTTGCGCATCTGCGGGCGCGCCTCGCGCCTACGGGCGGCGGGGAATATGCGCATGGGGCGCCGGGCCCTGATCCCTCGCGCCTGTGCCCCGCCGCGGTTCTCATCGGCTTGGCCGCTTATCCCGGCGAAGTCAGGGTCATTCTCACGCAGCGGACCTCGTCCCTGCGCGTTCATTCAGGCCAGATCGCCTTTCCCGGCGGCAAGATCGACGCGGCCGACCCGAGCCCCATTGCCGCCGCTTTGCGCGAAGCCGAGGAGGAAATCGGCCTCGACGCGCGCCACGTCGAGCCGCTCGGCACCCTCGATCCGCACATGACCAGCACTGGCTTTTGCATCATTCCCGTGGTCGCCAAAGTTGCCGCGCCCGTCACCTTCCGGATCAATCCCCGCGAGGTGGACGAGGCGTTCGAGGTGCCGTTCGCTTTTCTCATGGACTCCGCCAATCACGCGCTGCACCATCAGGAGATCGAAGGAAAAATGCGGCATTTCCATGCGATGCCCTATGGGGCGCGGAATATTTGGGGCGTGACCGCGGGCATTTTGCGCAATCTCTACGAAAGGCTTTATGGCTGATGTGGCGTGTCATCCTCGACCCTCTCTTGCTGTTTGCCTCGCCTTTCGCCGCCTATGCGGTCTATCTTGTTTTGCGGCAAAAATATCCTTTCACGATCGAGCATTGGACCAAAGGCGCCGTCTCGACGCTCGCCTTGGCGGGCCTCGCGACCGCCGCCATTGGCATGCTTGCCTTCGGCATATTCGCGCCGCGTCACGAAGGCGCCTATATACCGGCCCATATCGAGAATGGCCGGCTTGTGCCGGGGCGCTACCAATGAGCCTGACGAAAGATCAGGGCATCGCGGCGCCGGAGGCGCTGTCAGCACTCTTCGGCGACCAAGCATTACGCGGTGTTTTTGCGGCGCTCTCTCAAAGCGGCGAGGAAACCCGCATTGTCGGCGGCGCCTTGCGCGATGTGCTCTTCGGCAGAGCCGTGCGCGAAATCGATCTTGCGACCACGCTTTTGCCGGAGGCGGTCATGGCGCTTGCCAAGGCCGCTGGCCTTCGCACCATTCCGACCGGGCTTCAACATGGCACCGTGACCGTGCTCGCGGGAGGGGAGACCTTCGAAGTCACGACCTTGCGCGAGGACATCGCGACCTACGGCCGCCACGCGGACGTTCGCTTCGGCCGCGATTTCGAGGCCGATGCCTTGCGCCGTGACTTTACGATGAACGCGCTTTCCATGGCGCCTGGCGGAAGGCTTTTCGATTACACCGGCGGGCTTGCCGATATAGCGGCGCGAAGAGTGCGGTTCATCGGCGAGCCCGCGCGGCGCATCAAAGAGGACTATCTGCGCATCCTGCGCTTCTTCCGCTTCGCGGCCGATTTCGGCGAAGGAAGGCTCGATGGCGCGGGACGTTCCGCGGCGATCAATGAAAGGGAAGGCCTCGCCCGCCTCTCGCGCGAAAGAATCCGCGCCGAACTTCTAAAGCTGCTTGGCGCGCGCCGGGCCGTCGAGGTCTGCGCGGACATCTGCGCCGATGGGCTGCTGCATCCGCTCATCGCTCTGGCGCCAAATCCGGCGCGGCTGCGGCGCCTCGCGGCGCTCGCGGAAGGCGGGGCGCCGGATCCGCTCCTGCGCCTTGCCGCGCTCTGCGTCGCTCTGCCCGAAGATGCCGAATGCCTGCGCGAGCGGCTGCGTCTTTCCAATGCGGAGGCGGAGCGTCTCGCAGGGGCCGCGCGCGCGCTGATCGCGCTCCACGGGCGTAACGAGCCGCCAAGTCCCGATGAATTGCAAGCGCTGCTTTTCCGCCACGGCCGCCAAGCGGCGGCGGACGCAATCTTATTGGCAGGGGCCGATGCCCTCCCGGGGCATGACGGCGAGTGGGCGCTTGCGCAAAAAATTCTCCAGGAAACGCGGGAGCCGCGCCTGCCATTCTCGGGCGCCGACATGATCGCGCGCGGCATCACCGAGGGCCGCGCCATCGGCGCGGCGTTGCGAGAGCTGCAAGCGCGCTGGATGGACGCGGGCTTTCCCGATGATCCGGCACGCCTCGCGCAATTGCTTGACGATATGCCGCGCGAGGCAAAAAAGTTGCGGTAAAATGGCGCGCCGAGGGTATAGAATGATGTATGCGCCAAGGCGCCTGTTGCGTATGTGCGGAAAAGCGTTGTGAGCGCTGAGCAAAAGACACCGGCAAAACTCGCGAGCCGTCTCGCCAGCCGGGCAGCGCAGACGCAAGCTTGCCGTGATAGCGCTTGGCGGCGCGAGACCTATACGCTCAAGCGCAGCGAGGCGCGCGAGAAAGCGCGGGACTATTTTTTAAGATTTCCGAAAGCCGCCTATATGACGGAAATCGAATCTTGGCGCGAACTCCCAGACGGCCGCATCGAATTTACCATCCGCCGCCTGCCCAGCGCCGATTGACCGGCCACGCGGGAAACACAGCGTTGCTATTCTGACAGGACTTGTTGTCGGACAGCTCGGCAAGCAGCTCGCGCATGACAAGGCGCGCGGCTGACAGTCGAAACGGCGCGGATTAAGACTCCGTTCGCCAATGCAATTGGCGCTCCCTCGCGGCACTGGAGTTAGGTAATGGTCTATCTCATCATTTGCATTGTCGCGGTCCTTGTGTCGGGCGTGACACTGTTTTCCGGGTTTGGCCTGGGAACAGTTCTCATGCCGGCCTTCGCGCTCTTCTTTCCAGTTCCGGTCGCGATTGCCGCGACGGCGATCGTCCATCTCGCCAACAATCTGTTCAAACTCGCGCTCGTGGGCCGGAGCGCGAATTGGCGAATTGCGCTCAAGTTCAGCCTCCCAGCTGCTATCGCCGCCGTCGCGGGGGCGAGCCTTTTGAATGTCTTCGCTGCTCTGCCGATGATCGCGTCCTATGATTTAGCGGGACGAACGCATGAGATCACCGTCATCGGCGCGGTGATCGGATCGCTCATCGTGACATTCGCTTTGCTCGAACTCAGTCCAAGATTTGCTGAACTGACGTTTTCGCCCCGATATCTTGTTTTGGGCGGCGTGCTCTCGGGTTTTTTGGGCGCTCCGCGCGGCCTTCCTGATCAAGTCTGGAATGACGAAAGAGGCCTTCATCGGCACCAGCGTCGTATCGGCGGTTATCGTCGACACCGCCCGCTTAGCGATCTATGGGCTTTCCTTCTACCGGCAAAGCTTTGCGCTCCTCCCCACAGCATGGTTGGGATCGTTGCCGCCGCGACCGCGGCGGCATTTGCAGGCGCCTATTTTGGCGCTCGTCTCATCGGCAAGGTGACGCTGCGAGCAATTCAGCTCACCGTTGCGGTTGCGATGATGATTGTTGGATTTGGCTTGGCAACAGGCTTGATATAGAGACCCGCATCAAACCTATAGCACGACATCGGGCGTTCGCCAGGCGAGATGCTGGCCTGCGTCGACCGCGATCATTTGCCCAGTCACATTGCGCGCTTGGGCGAGATAGAGAACCGCATCGGCGATATCGTCGGGCGCGATCGCGCGGGCGAGGGGCAGACCCTGCACTTCGAGCGCGAAGCCCGCTTCGCCTTGTCTCGCATTCGGCGAGACAGGGCCCGGCCCAACGGCGTTGACCCTGATGCCCTGCGGCGCGAAGGCCTGCGCCATCGTCCGGGTCGCCGCCCACAGCGCCGATTTGCTCAAACTATAGGTAAAAAACTGAGGCGTCGGACGGAACACTCTTTGATCAATGATGTTGACGATCGCGCCTTCGGTCCCGGCCGGCACTTGCCCCGCAAAATCGCGCGAGAGCACGAGTGGCGCCTTTAAATTCACCGAAAAATGCTTTTCAAAGAGCTCGAGATCGAAGGAAGACGCGTCATCCGCCTCGAAAATCGCGGCATTGTTGACGAGAAGCGTGAGCGGTCCAAAGACCGCCTTGGCCTTGCCGGCGAGTTTTGCGAGCGCTTCGGGATCGCGGAGGTCGGACGGCAGGGCGCGCGCCTGACCGCCTTGCGCCATCAAGCTTGCCGCCGCTGTCTCGGCATGGGCGCGCGAGGCCTCGCTGCAGTGGAGCAAAACCGGATAGCCGGCGCGAGCAAGCCGCTCCGCGATCCGCAGCCCGATCCCTTTCGCCGCCCCCGTCACGAGCGCTGCGCCGGGCGAAGCCGCAAAATCCGATCCGCCGTTCATGCTCTCGTTCCCAGTCCAAAATCCTTCGTTGCGGCCATGCTGCACCGCCGGTCAAATCGATGGCATTTCCTGGTCGGTTTGTTAAGTGCGTCAAAAAGCGGTTCACGCCGCCAGGGGCTTATGGGGCTGTTTTCCAGCGAAACCATTGGCGCGAAATTTTCGGCACCGCCGAAACGGCTGCCGCTCGCCGGATGAGGGGATAAAAAAGCCTCGCGGCGCAAGCGGGCGGTGGCGTGACCATCGGTACGGTTCACCGCGGCCGGGTTCCTCGCTTTTCGACCGGGTCTTTCGTCATTCGTAGCTGATGATCACCCGCTCGCCGCGAAAGAGCTTCGCGGGTCCGCCAAAGCGGCTATTCTTGCGGCAAAGCGCAAGGCGGCGGCGGCGCCTCGACAAGGGTCCGGAGCGGCGGGGAGCCGCCATCGAGCCGATCGCCGTGAGCGGCACCGAATCGATGACCTCCCAGCGGCCGCCAGCACCTTCGATCAGCGCTGGCAAGGCGAAAAAGGCCGCCCATTGACGCCAGGCATCGATGCTTGCGCGCCGATTTTTTTCCGCTCGCAAGGTAATGGTAAGTTCCGGGTCGCGATGCGCGAGGCGGATGCTGAAGACGGTGCCAGAGGGATGATCCTCACGGGCGAGAACCACCCCGACGTAACTCTCCACCGGCACCCGGAGATGCATTTTCACGCCCCGCAGACGCCGCTTGATCGTGATGCAGCGCGACGCAAGCAAGATCATGCGGCGTCCGCCGTCAGCGCGTGCATCAAGGGCCGCCTGCGTTTGAATCTCATTGGGCGCGCCGGAAGCATAAAGAGTAGGTCGCATATTCGCCTCAGCTATGGCTTCAAGATGGCGCGAGTGTCGGCCGAGGGAGGTTCCAATTTGCTAAATTCTTCGGTGAATCAACGGTAAATTGGAATTTGATGATAAATTTGCCACGCCATAGCTGCTGACCAGAAGCGAAAGCCTTGTTTCCCGCATTGCAGCACTATATGCGAGAGAGAGCTTTCTCCCATTTCCGGCGGCTGACTTTGATTCCAATCTCGCATGGGGATATTCTGGTTGATTCTTTCGTGGACGCTGCCCGTCGCGCCGGCGAGCTCGCGCTCGCGTATTTTCGTCCGGGCGCGATAACGAGCGCTGAGATTGCGCATAAGGCGGGGGGCTCTCCGGTCACCGAGGCCGACTATCTCGTGGACCGGTTTTTAAAGCAGCGTCTCGAAACCCTCCTGCCGGAAGCCGGCTGGCTCTCCGAGGAAAGCGAGGATTCGCGGGCGCGCCTTTCGAAGAATCTGGTGTTTGTGGTCGACCCGATCGACGGCACGCGCGGTTTTATGGCAGGCCGCGCGGCCTGGGCAATTGCGATCGCGCTCGTCGAGGAGGGACGCCCGCTCCTTGGCATCGTCCACGCGCCAGCGCTCAGGGAAACCTATGTCGCGGTCAAGGGGGCCGGTGCACGGCTCAATGACAAGGTCATCGAGGTCTCAAAGCTGAGCGCGATCGGCACGCAGGCGAGGGTGGCGGCGCCCGTGTTCCTCGCCAAACGGCTCCACGAAGCCGGGCTTCGATTTGATTTACAGCCTAAGATTTCATCACTCGCCTTACGGATTGCCGCTGTCGCCTCGGGCGCGCTCGATGCCGGCTTCGCCTCGGAAAATTCCCATGATTGGGACATAGCGGCGGCCGATCTCATCCTCCATGAAGCGGGAGGCCGCTTGGCAAGTCTCGATGGATGCGCGATTGTCTATAATCGCCAGGACACGCGTCACGGTTTGCTCACCGCCGCTCCAATGCAAATTCACGCCGAAGTCAACGCCGCGGCACGGTTGGTGAACGGGCTGGCCAAAAGCTAGCGCCAGCGGCCGCCAAAGCCTGCACGCCGCTGGCACATGGTCCAGCGAGGCGGGTCACTGCCGCGCGCCTGGTCGATGGACGAAAAAAATGAACAGGGGCTTTTTCATTGCTGAAGGAAATATGCAAAAGCTTCTGTCGGGGAAACGGCCGCTGGGCCAGACTCTTTGGATGGGAAGCTCATGACCACGGACGGCAAACAACTTCTTCACTTTGTTTTCGGTGGCGAGCTCAAGGATTTGAGCGGCACCGAATTTCGCGATTTGTCCAAGCTCGACGTCGTCGGGTTTTTTCCCGATTACGCCTCGGCGGTGCAAGCCTGGAAAGCCAAGGCGCAGGCCACGGTGGACAATGCGCATATGCGCTATTTCGTGACTCATATGCATCGTCTGATCGATCCTTCAAAAGACAAGACGTGAGTGGGCCTGTTTCGCCGGCCGCGTGGGGGAACCGAACCGCCGGGAGGGTTTGTTGAAACGCCAGGGCTGCCCGTGAAACCCTCGCCGCTTCTTGCCTCCTACCGTCTGGCAAGCGCGACCTTTGGGCTCTCCGGTCCCCTCTATCTTTACTGGCGGGGGAAGCTCGGCCGCGAAGATTTTTCGCGGCGCCGCGAGCGGCTCGGCTGGCCTTCTCTCGAACGGCCCGGCGGGCCGCTTGCTCTTGTGCACGCGGCGAACGCCACCCAAGCGGCCGCCCTGCCGCCGCTTGTCGAAAAGCTCGGGCAGCTTGGCTTTGCTGTGGTTTTGGCAACGGGGAATGCGGCCGCCGGACCCTTCCATGCGCCGCCGCTGCCGCCATCGTTACACCAGCTCGCGCCGCTCGACGTGCCACGTTTTGCGGCGCGGTTCCTCGATCATTGGCGGCCGGATATCGTCCTGATCTCCGGCGCCGAAATGCCGCTCAATCTCATCGTTGAAACAAGCCGCCGCAAGATTCCTCTCGCGCTGGTCGACACCCGCCTGTCCGCGCGGTCCTTTTTGTTTTGGCACAAATTTCCGGCCCTTGCTCGGTCGTTGTTCGGGCGGATCGATCTTTGTCTTGCGCAAACGACGATCGACGCGGGGCGTTTTTCAAAGCTTGGCATGCGCGAAGTTCAGGTCACGGGAAATCTCAAATATGATTTTGTGCCGCTGCCGGTGGATCAATCCGACTTGGCGCGGCTCCTCGCCAGGATCGGGACGCGTCCTGTGTGGGTGGCCGACGGGACCTATCCCGGCGAAGAAGAGATCGCCATGGCAGTGCATCGCCGCCTGGCACCGCAATTTCCCGATCTCCTGACCGTGATCGTGCCGCACAACCCAAAGCGCGGGTTCGACATTGCCCAAAGCGCCGCGAAAATGAAACTTACGGTGGGGCTGCGCGGCGGCGACCACGAACATGCACCTTTGCCGGAAATCTACATCGCCCATATGAGAGGCGAGGGAGGATTATTTTACCGCGCTGCAGGGGTGATTTTCGCAGGCAAATCGCTTTGCCGCGGCGGTGGCAAAAACCCGGTCGAAGCGGCGCGCCTCGGCTGCGCGATTCTGCATGGCCCGGATGTCGAGGATTTTCAGGAAATTTATAAAGCGCTTGACCAAACGGGCGGCGGCGGCGTGGTTCTTGACACCGAAACGCTCGCAAGACAATTGGCGCTCCTCCTTTTTGACAATGCCGAATTGCGGGCGATGGCGCGTGCCGCCGCCGAGACGGCCGACGCTTTTGGCAGTGCTTCTGCTCGCATCGTGGTGGCGTTAAAACCCTATCTCGCGCAAGCGATGGTCGCGCCAAGAGCCGGGGAGGGGTGAGCTTTTGGCTTCACTTTGTTCGGGTCGCGCGGTGTTGGAAAGTGCCTTCGCCGATCAAAGGATTTCAACGTAGTAAAGCCACAAAGGATTTGGCCATGCCCATGGATTTGCCGGGGCATCGCTGGAGCGAGCGCCTATCGATCCGCAAAGCCACTCCCGTCCGCAAGCACGGAAGGTTCCACCACTTCTAGCGGGATGAAATCTGACCCTTGGTACCTGCTCGCGTCACTGTGTTGGAACAGTCGTCAAAGTCACCTCGGCGTCACCTCCGGACTCCCGAACTTCAAAAATGAAATGAACGGGGAAGCCATCGCCCATCACGAGCAGCGAGGACTCGGAAGAGGCCCATACACAATGCGGCAAATAGCTGCGGCCCTTTGAAATCTACCGCAGCCTCCCCCATATTAAGTCGTTGATCGCGGGGCCACCTTCGGCCACGGCGCCACCTTCGCGGCGAATAATGTTTATATGGCGAGGTCCGAGCTCTGCGCGCATCGGTGTTGCGAAGGGAGGACTTAGCCATGCCATGAAAAACACGAGCAAGATCGTTCTGCCGCGACCGAACCGAAGACCGAGTGGGTCAGGTACGGCTTTATCAGTCGAAACATTTCTGCACATCGGCGCGATTGCCGCGCAACCTGGCCGATCAGGCCGAGGCCGGTCTTGCGGCCGCCGGCGAGATGCTGCGGAAGGCGCGGACCAATCAAAAGATATTCCTGCCGCGGCGAACAGTTGGGCAGCGGTTCGGACCGCTGTTGTATGGGCTGGCCGCGTTTTTCGTGGTCGCCGGTCCGGTTCTGGCCGCAAGTCAAACCGACTTACAGTCGGCGCTAGCGCAGTTCTCGCAAGAGGGATCGAAGCTGGTCGGCACCTTCGCGGTTGGGCTCGGCGAGCAAGGCTGGTCCGTCGCGCTTTCTGCCGACGGCAACACCGCCATCGTGGGCGGGCTTGCCGACAACAAGATCACGGGGGCGGCGTGGGTCTATACCCGCAGCAATGGTGTCTGGACCCAGCAGAGCAAGCTGGTCGGCACCGGCGCGATTGGAAGCGCCGGACAAGGCTGGTCCGTCGCGCTGTCAGACGACGGCAACACCGCCATCGTGGGCGGGCCTTTTGACACCTCGAACACTGGGGCGGCGTGGGTCTTCAACCGCAGCGGCGGTGTTTGGACCCAGCAAGGCAACAAGCTGGTCGGCACCGGCGGGTGCTTCACCCGCAGCAATGGTGTCTGGACCCAGCAGCGCAGCAAGCTGGTCGGCGCCGGCGCGGTTGGCAACGCCGGACAAGGCTCCTCCGTCGCGCTGTCAGAGGACGGCAACACCGCCATCGTGGGCGGGCCTCTTGACAACTCGAACGCTGGGGCGGCGTGGGTCTTCACCCGCAGCAATGGTGTCTGGACCCAGCCGGGCAACAAGCTGGTCGGCGCCGGCGCGGTTGGCAACGCCGGACAAGGCTCCTCCGTCGCGCTGTCAGCCGACGGCAACACCGCCATCGTCGGCGGGCCTCTTGACAACTTGAACATCGGGGCGGCGTGGGTCTACACGTGCAGCAGGACTGTCCGGGGGACCAAGCTGGTCGGCACCGGCGCGGTTGGAAACGCCCGACAAGGCTGGTCCGTCGCGCTGTCTGCCGACGGCAACACCGCCATGGTCGGCGGCGTCGAAGACAACTCGCACATCGGAGCGGCGTGGGTATACAGCCGCAGCGGGACTGTCTGGACCGAGCACGCCAATAAGCTGGTCGGCACAGACGCGATTGGAAGTGCCAGACAAGGCCACTCCGTCGCGCTGTCCGGCCGACGGTAAGACCGCCATCGTGGGCGGACTTGCCGACAACAGGGTCAACGGGGCGGCGTGGGTCTACACGCGCAGCGGCGGTGTTTCAACCATTGCTGAAACTGAACTTCATACGTACCGCAGCGCCTCGACCCCATTGAAGTCCTGCGTTTCAATGCGCGGGAGGTGAAGATACTCGAGGGCGCGCTTCCGTCGCCGGGTCGCGCCCTCCAATACGAACAAGGCGCCCCCGTCCCGTAATTTGCAAATCGCGACAAGAAGTTTCGTGCCTCGCGGGCACCAAACGTCAGATTTTATACTTCTTCTTTTCGATCAAATGAGTCCATTCGATCGGACGGGGCCTTAAGCCTTCGGCGTGATCCCGAGCCTTTGCAGCTTGGCCTCTGGACTGGCGTAGGGCTCCTGCCGGTCGACATTCCAATAGCGCAAGTCCTCGAGCTTGATCGCGACGCCCGTTACCGCGCAGCGCACGAAAGCGCCGGGACGCAAAATCCGGAATTCACCATCGAGATATTCAATTTCGGCTTCTCCCACAGAGAGAGGACGGCGTTCAAAACGATTCATGGAAGCAAAACTCAATTCGAACAAATTCGAAAAGAAGATAGCGCAAATTCGGCAAATTTGCCACCATCTCCCGCAAGACGTCACGCTTTGGATCCATACCTGCCGGGGAAACGGGGCCAAACTGCCTCGAAACGGGGACCTGGCATGTTCGAAATCGCTGAGAATGGGGTCCGTTTGGCGTTTATCGACGAGCGGCCGGCGACGGGCGATCGCAAAGAACCGATCCTTCTTATCCATGGCTTTGCCTCAACCCATGCAGTGAATTGGGTTTTTCCGCAATGGGTGAAATCCTTGACCGAGGCAGGCCGGCGCGTCGTTGCTTTCGACAATCGCGGGCATGGCCGCAGCGAGAAATTTTATGAACCCTCTGCCTATGCCATGCCGGAAATGGCGGAGGATGCCAAAAGGCTTCTCGACCATCTTCATATCGAGGTGGCCGATGTGATGGGCTATTCGATGGGCGCAAGGATCGCCGCTTTTCTTGCCATAACCCACAAAAGCCGCGTTCGCTCGCTGATCCTCGGCGGTCTTGGTCATCATCTCGTCGATCGTGGCGGGCTGCCGCTCAATATCGCGGAGGCCATGGAAGCGCCCTCGCTTGCAGACCTTACCGATCCGATGCAGCGGATGTTCCGCAGCTTCGCCGAGACGACGCGGAGCGATCTCAAGGCACTCGCCGCCTGCGCGCGAGGCGCGAGCCAGCTCATGAGCGAGAGTGAAATTAGGCAAATCGATCTCCCTGTCCTGATTGCGGTCGGAACGAAGGACGATGTCGCGGGCGATCCGCATAAGCTTGCTGGCTTATTCAAGGCGGCGCGCGTCGTGGATATTCCGGGCCGCGATCACAATCGCGCGGTAGGCGATAAAGTCTATAAAGACAGCGTAGTTGAATTTCTTGAACACCGCCCCTGATTGTCTTGAGTGAATAGCCTATATCTTTCCAAGCGGCGCGCAAAACTCGGGCGGAGTACCTTTTTCCGCCGAGCCAAGGCGTGCTAAGGACGATGCAATTGGGGCTTTAGGGTTGCCCCTCGCTCTTGCCAAGGGCGAAGCTGCTGGGAGGACTGTCATGAGTTCCGCCACGGGGTCGGCAAAGGTCGTACCGCTCGCACGTACCGAGCCGGCGTTCGCGCGGCTGCGCGCCGAGGCGGAGGACGCCGTCCGCAGAGAGCCGGACATTGCCGGTTTTATCTTTTCGGCGATCCTCAATCAGGACTCGCTGGAAGCGGCGGTTGTCCACCGGCTGGCCACAAGGCTCGGTCACCCGGCCTTTCCCGGCGATCTTATCGAGCAGGCCTATTTCGAGGCGATCGCGGCCGATCCTTCGATTCAAGAGGCCTTCCGTGCCGATATAGCCGCGGTGGTCGATCGCGACCCTGCCTGCACACGGCTGATCGAGCCGGTGCTTTATTTCAAGGGGTTTCATGCGATCGAGACGCATCGGCTGGCGCATGCGCTTTGGACCGCCGGCCGCCAGGATTTCGCGCTCTATCTCCAGAGCCGCTCCTCCGACGTGTTCCAAACCGATATTCATCCGGCGGCGCGAATCGGCAAAGGCATTTTCCTCGATCACGCGACCGGTCTTGTCGTCGGTGCCACCGCCGTGATCGGCGACAATGTTTCGATGCTGCAAGACGTGACCTTGGGGGGCACCGGCAAGGAGCGCGGCGATCGCCATCCGAAAATCAAGTCGGGCGTGCTGATTGGCGCCGGAGCCAAAATCCTCGGCAATATCGAGATAGGCCGGTGTTCGAGGGTGGCCGCCGGTTCGGTCGTGCTGCACCCGGTGCCGGACCACAAAACGGTCGCGGGCGTCCCGGCGAGAATTGTCGGCGACGCGGGCTGCGCCGAGCCTTCCCGCACCATGGATCAGATCCTTGCTGTCACGCCGGTCAATGAATAGTTTGATATGACGTTGACCGAGGTTGCCGCTGGCGGCGTTTTCTGGCAGAGGTCTGGCGGGCTAGAGCATGAATGGCTGGCGGTCCGGCGAGGGAGGGGTGGCCGTGCGGCCTCCGGAGCGTGTCGTGGATAAAGTAGAATTGCGGAAACTGCAGGAATTCCTGCGCAAGTCCCTTGGCAATCAGGGACTAAAGGTCACGCCCGGCAAGCGCAATCCGGATGAAGCCGATGTCCATCTCGGCGAGCGCAAGATTGGCGCGATCACCGTCGACGACGAGGATGGCGACCGGTCTTTTGCCTTCGAGATGAAAATTCCTGTCGAGCGGCCGGTGTTGCAGGATTATTTGCGGCGGCTTTTCGAGACCGACAAATTGAAGATCGTGCCACGCGGCAAAAAGAGCGATTCAGTCGAGCTGAACCATGGCGATGATTTTCTGGGCGTGATCTCGGCCGATGATCCCAAGGGCAAGAGTTTCACCTTGCAGATGGCGATCCTCGATTTCGACCTCGATCTCGACGAATTCTGATACGTCGGTTGAGAGGGTCCAGCAGCGTGTTTCGTAAGTGAACGGCCTTGCAAGGGTTGATCGCTCATGAATGCCGACAACAGTATTTTGATGCGCATGTTCGGCCGTCCCAAAGGGTTCCTTGGGAAATTGGGCGGCCCGATCATGGCGCGCACGAATCGCAAATGTGCTGCTTGGGTCGTCGGTCTGCTCGACATCGAGCCGAATGACAGAGTGCTGGAGATTGGTCGGCCCTGGGGTCGGCATTCAGCTTCTGACCGGACAGGCACAGGCGGCGGTTGTTACCGGCGTGGATCCTTCCAAGGAAATGGTCGATCAAGCCACGGCAGGAACAAGAAGGCAATCGAGAAGGGCGTGGTCGAATTGAGGCGCGGTTCCGTGATGAGCCTGCCATTCGAGGACAGCACATTCGACAAGGCCTTGGCGATCAATTCCATGCAAGTTTGGCCGGACATTTTGGCTGGGCTGCGAGAAATGTTGCGTGTCATCAAGCGTGGTGGAAAAGTCGCGCTTGGCTTCACCCCCAATTCTGGGCAGCCGAACAGAAGCGGATTGGCTGAAACGCTCACGGCAGCCGGTTTTGCGAAAGCGCGGGTGGTGGAAAAGGATAAAGATTTCTGTGTGCTCGCGATTAAGCCATAACCAGCCGAATTGATGAGCGGTATGTTCGCCGTCGTTGAAGACGACGGGCTTGCCAACGGAGTTCGATGACATGCCGCTTTACGCGCTTGATGGCGTTTCCCCCATTTTGCCGAGTGATGGCCGGTTTTGGATCGCGCCCGACGCGCAAATCATCGGCAAGGTGCGGCTTGAGGCCGATGTCTCGATCTGGTTCGGCGCTGTCCTGCGCGGCGACAATGAAGAGATTTTCGTGGGCGCCCGCTCGAATGTGCAAGATGGCTCGCTGCTCCACACCGACATAGGGTATCCTTTGATTATTGGCCCTGATTGCACGATTGGCCATCATGCGATCCTGCATGGCTGCACGATCGGCGAAAACAGCCTCATCGGCATGGGCGCGACGCTCATGAACGGCGCCAAGATCGGCCGCAATTGCGTTGTCGGCGCCAATGCCTTGCTGACCGAAGGCAAGGAGTTTCCGGACAACAGCCTCATCATTGGCAGCCCCGCCCGCCTCGCGCGCACCCTCGATGATGCCTCGGCGCAAAGCCTGCGCGAGAGCGCCGCGCATTATGTCGCCAATGGGCGACGCTACGCGAAGGAGCTCGTTGCGATCGGCTGAGCGGCCGGAGCATGATCCCGAAAAGTTGCAGACTTTTCGGATAAGATCATGCGAAACACAAAGTCACCCCAATCCGACAAGCTGCGCGCGGATAGCAATCCACAAAAGGCAGCGTGGAGCACCTCGGAATCCCGCTCGATCAATTCGGAATGAGGGGATGGCTGAGGCTGCCGTGAGCAATCGCGGCCTCATGCGGTTCAAGCTCTACAAGGGTGCGCTGAACGTGGCGATCTTCATCGATTTTCTGAAGCGTCTCATCAATGACGCGAAACAAATGGTCTTTCTGATCGTCGACAATCTGCGCGTCCATCACGCCAAGGCCGTCCAGGAATGGCTGGCGCAACACAAGGACGAGATCGAGATATTCTACCTCCCGGCCTACGCGCCGGAACACAACCCGGATGAATATCTCAACAACGATTTGAAGCAGACGATCAAGAACAAGCCGCGTGCCAAGACCCCTGACGACCTCGTCACCACTACCCCGCCGATCCTCAAATCGATCCAGAAACGCCCCAACCGGGTCAAGTCATACTTCCACGCAAAGCATGTGCGCTACGCTGCTTGAGTAGTCATCTGTTTGATATTAGTAACGCCAGGTATTCATGTTCACGCAATGTGGCGTGCTTAATCATCTCGACCGCTAAAAGCACGTCAACCCCAAGCTCTGAGCTTCGCGACATTGGTGTCCCGCATTGCTGGCATTTATCTGACGTTTGCTTCCTGACGCGTTCCTTAAACTCGAAAAACAAACCCGCCATTGATCCATATTTATCAAGCATTCTCTTGATGAACTTCGCTTCTTTCGGGTCGCTCTTCGCGTATGATCCAAATATATAGCATCCGGCAAGCTCGCCAGATGTTTCATCGCCGTAGCCACGATGGGTTTCTTGCAAACTTTGTTCAACTAAAGCATCCCACCGCACTTCAATATCAAGTTTTTCTGCCTGTTTCCGAGCATCAATAACGACATTCCAAAAATCAACGAATATCTTTATTCACCCACCGCCTGGCTGAACGACTCGAATTGTGTCCTTGAAACTCATCGTAAAATCCGATCCTCAGTGTTGAGTGTTCACCTCCCTCGCAGTCATAAATATTTTTACTTTTTGAGACAGCCGTACAAGCCCCATTATGTTAAATTTCGGTGTGTTGCGGAAATGTTGTTTTTTGGCCTTGTCAGGTAAGGTAAGCAGTCCAAGGCGGCTATTCGCAGGTGCGAGCATTCAAGATCGACGCGCGAGAATTAGCAACATTAGCGGATTAATGGCGCCACCTCTGCCAAATCAGCGGGCGACCAGTCCATCGGGCATTTACAAGCAAGGGTTGGTCATTAGTTCGCTCGCCGTTCGGCTTTCTCCTGGCGTGGTCGATCACTTTCGCTGCATTACGGCAGGCGGTCGTGAGGATGGTGTACCAAAACCCATTCTGATTACGCGGTTGCGTCAGCTTGAGTTTCCGCTTAGAACAAATACGGAACATTATGATTTGTAAAGGCATTGCCGATGGCGCGCAACAAAGTTCAATTCCAGAAAGGCCTCAGCGAGGCCGAATTCGATGAATTATACGGGACCGAGGAACGGTGTCACGCAGAGTTGGCGCGCTTGCGCTGGCCCGAAGGCTTCGAATGTCCCGATTGTGGTGTCCAAGGCCATTGCGTGGTCAAGCGCGGCGCGCGCCTGCTATTCCAATGCAACGCCTGCCGCAAGCAGACCTCGGTGAAGGCGGGGACTATTTTCGCATCCAGCAAGCTGCCGCTGCGGCTCTGGTTCAAAGCCATGTATCTGGTGACCCAATCGAAGAAGGGAATCTCCAGCATCGAGTTGGGGCGTCGGCTCGGCGTCACGCAGACGACCGCCTGGACGATGAAACACAAGCTCGCTCAGGTCATGATCGAGCGAAACGGCGCCAAGCGTCTCAATGGCAACGTGCAAATGGACGACGCCTATATCGGTGGCGAGCGCTCCGGCAAACACGGGCGCGGTGCGGCGGGTAAAACCCCCTTCGTCGCCGCCGTTGCAACAACCGAGGACGGCAAGCCAGATCAGATCATTCTTCGCCGCGTCATCGGCTTCCGAAAGGTGGCGATTGGCAAACTCACGAGCACGGCGCTTACTGGCGGCGCCAACGTCATCACCGATGCGCTCGCGTGTTTCACCGCCGTCGCAACGGCTGGATGCACGCACACTCAAATTCAAACTGGCAGCGGCGCGCAGGCCGCCAAAAAGCCGGCCTTCAAATGGGTCAACACCGTCCTTGGAAACATCAAGTCGGCTTTGGTCGGAACCTACAGGGCCGTGCACTCAAAACACGTGCCGCGATATCTCGCCGAGTTCGAATATCGGTTCAACCGCAGATACCGCCTCGAAACAATGATACCGCGTCTCGCATACGTCGCTCTGAGGACCGCGCCTATGCCATATTCACTCCTAAAGCTGGCTGACGTTTATGCGTAATCAGCAAACCCATAACATACACGTTCATCGAATACCTTGCGACTGATGCCAATGGATATCAATTCATTGACGTCGAGATACGTCCGAATCGATTGATACTCTGCGTAGATGAGAAGTCGTCTAGTGAGTTAGTTTCCTCTAGCTTTTTAAGCGCAGCGGTGTAGCCGCTGTATGCGGCGAGCATTTCTTTATCCATCTCCGTTTTGAAGAACACGTCAATCGCGGCGCGCTTTCGAGCCACCGCCTTTTGCGTACTTATTGAAATCATCGCAACAAGCAAGGCGCACAGTGCGATTGAAGCCGTGGCGATGGGTGCAAGTTTTGCAGCTTCCTCCACATCTCCGTGCTACGCCTTTTTGAACATGCTGTTGCTGACAGTATCATCCGCCGAACAGCTGCTCGAAAAAATTTGGCTTCCCGGATTGAGCCCCGCGCCTTTGTCCCGGACCCCCGGCGTTGGGAATATCCGCCGGAGGCACCGGTGCGCCGCTCGTGCCGCCGCCGTAGCGCGGAGGCGGGGCTCGCGCCGCTTCGTCCCGCGGCACATCATCCGGCGGCGGGGCAGGGGGCGGCGCGATCTGCCGCGGCTGGCCGGTGAATGGGGCCGCTGGCAGGCCGGGCAGGGGGAAGGGCCAGCCATTGTTGTTCGCCATGGGCACGCTCCCGGACGCCGGGGCATAATCATGCCAAATCCCGCCGGCAAGCGGCTGCGGTGGCACGCCTTGATGCGCGGCCCGCATGAAGCGCGACCAGATTTCGACGGGAAGACCGCCGCCGGAGGCTTTTTTCGTCGGTGAATTATCATCATTGCCGAGCCAAACCGCGGTGACGAGTTGGCTCGTGTAGCCGATGAACCAGGCATCGCGCCACTCCTGGCTCGTGCCGGTTTTTCCGGCCGCCTGCCAGCCTGGCAAAGAAGCCTTGCGTGCCGTGCCCGTTAAGAGGGTTTCCTGCATCATGCTGTTCATCATCGCCACATAAGTTGGATCGATGACCCGGCCATTGCTGGCGCCCTTGCGTTGATAGAGAAGTTTTCCCGACGCGGTTTTCACCTTCGCGATGATCTGCGGCTGGACGCCGATCCCGCCGTTGGCGAAAGCGGTATAGGCGGTCACGATTTCGAGCGGCGTGATCTCGGACGTGCCGAGCGCGATCGAGGGATTGGCATCAAGCTCGGACACGATGCCGAGGCGATGCGCGACCCGGGCAACGGTTTTCGGGCCGACTTCAAGGCCAAGCCGCACGGCGACGGTGTTTAAAGACTGCGACAGCGCTTTGGTGAGCGTGACGGGGCCAAAATACTGGTGGGTGTAGTTTTCCGGCTGCCAGCCCTTCACATTGATCGGCGCGTCTTCGCGCACCGAATCCGGGGTAAGGCCGCCTTCGAGCGCGGCGAGGTAAACGAAAGGCTTGAAGGCGGAGCCGGGCTGCCGCTTCGCCGAAACCGCGCGGTCGAACTGGCTCTCGGCGTAATTCGCGCCGCCGACCAGCGCCTTGATCGCGCCATCGGGGGCGAGCGCGACAAGCGCGCCTTGGCCAACGCCGAGAGCTGTGCCCTTGCGATCGAGCGCATCGGTCAGCGCGGCCTCCGCCAGCGCCTGCAGGCCGCCGTTGAGGGTCGTCGAGACGGTGATATCTTCATCGATGGTGCCGATCGTATCGTCGAGCGCGTCCATCACGTAATCCGCGGCATAATTGACCGACCTTGCGTTTTTGTCGCGGATGGCTTGCGCGGGATGGGCCAAGGCAAGCGAGGCCATCGCGTCGGTTATGAATCCTTCCTGCCGCATGGCCTCGACGACTTGCTGTGCGCGCTCGGCGGCGCCGGACGGATTGTGATTCGGCGCGAGCCTTGCCGGCGCTTTCATCAGCCCGGCAAGGACCGCCGCCTCCGGCAAGGTCACATTGCGGCCGCCGTGGCCAAAATATTTTTGCGCCGCCGCTTCGACGCCATAGGCGCCGGAGCCAAAATAAACGCGATTGAGATAGAGTTCGAGAATTCTGATTTTTCGAATATTTATGCTCGAGCCAGAGGGCGAGGATCGCTTCCTGGATTTTCCGCGAAAGGGTTCGCTCCTGGGTCAGAAAGAGATTTTTGGCAAGCTGTTGGGTTAGGGTCGAGCCGCCCTGCGCCACGCCGCCACTCGCCAAATTATGAAAAAGGGCGCGCAAAATTCCAAAAGGATCTATGCCGAAATGCGAATAAAAGTGGCGATCCTCGATTGCGATAAAGGCTTTGGGGAGATAGGGCGGCAAATCGGCGATCCGCACCGCAGCGCCGCCCATGTCGCCGCGATTGGCAAGCAAGGCGCCGGATTCGTCGAGAATGGCAATGTTGGGTGGTCGTTTCGGCACGGCTAGGGAATCGATAGGCGGCAGTTTCGTTGCTTCATAGGCAAGAACGCCGGCGCCCGCGATCGTGGCCCAGACCGTTGCGATCATGCCCCAATAGAGCAGAAAAGCGACCGGCGAGCGCCGTTTCCGGCTCGAGGCTCGCGATCTACCGTCATGGCGGGGCACGCGTTCACCGATCCTTGCGTTGGTTTCGAAAGTTTGGCCAAATTTTCCCGGCAATCGGCCGAAGACCGGCTCGCGGCGCGCCACCTCGCGCTTTGCCTCGAAAATAGGCACACCGACGCGTCTGCGGCCTCGTGTGGCGCTGCTTTCCGGAGCTTTACTTCCCGGCCGAGCCGAGTTTCTTTATGTTAATTCCGGCGGATTAAGGGCAGGTAAAGGGCCGGTTTCGTGCTGAAGGGCGCGGCCTGCCGTGCAGAACTGCTGTGGATTCGTCAAGGCCGACTTGCGATTTGACTTCGGGCGCGCCAAAGTCCGCCCCCGGGCGCATGCAAGGCGCGCACGGGACAGATCGAATAGAGCGCGATTGGACCGCCCCATGAAAGTTACTCTCGAACGAGCGGCTTTGTTGAAGTCTCTTGGCCACGTGCATCGCGTCGTCGAGCGCCGCACCACAATCCCGATTTTGTCGAATGTCCTGCTGCACGCAGAGGATCAAGCATTGCTCCTCAAAGCAACCGATCTCGATCTTGAAGTGACCGAGCGCTTGGCGGCGGATGTTGGCGCGGCGGGCGCGACCACGCTTCCCGCGCATATCCTCTATGAGATCGTCCGTAAGCTGCCCGACGGCGCGCAGGTCTCGCTCGAATCAGAGGGTGAGCAAGGCCAGTTGCAGCTGCGCTCGGGGCGGTCGCGGTTCAATTTGCAGTCGTTGCCGGAAAGCGATTTCCCGGACCTCGCCACGGGCGAGTTCGGCCATTCTTTCAACCTCGCCGCACTCGACCTCAAACGGCTGATCGACAAGACCCAATTTGCGATTTCCAATGAAGAGACGCGCTATTATCTGAATGGTGTTTTTCTGCATACGATCGACGTCGAAGGCCATATGATGCTGCGCGCCGTCGCGACCGACGGGCACAGGCTGGCGCGGGTTGAGATTCCCGCCCCAAAGGGTTCGGCCGGCATGCCGGGCGTTATTCTCCCGCGCAAGGCCGTGGCCGAAGTGCAAAAGCTCATCGAGGATCCGAGTGCCGGAATCCAGGTCGAAATATCGCCGGTGAAGGCGCGTTTCACGTTCGGCGATCCGTCGGCAGGCTCTGGACAAGTCGTGCTGATCTCGAAACTGATCGATGGCACTTTTCCTGATTATGTCCGTGTCATCCCGTCCAATAATGACAAGCGCCTGATTGTCGAACGCGCCCCTTTCGCGGCGGCGGTCGACCGGGTTTCGACGATTTCGTCGGAGCGCGGCCGTGCTGTGAAGCTCTCCCTCGCCGATGCGAAACTGACCCTTTCCGTCACCAATCCCAACTCTGGCTCGGCGACCGAAGAGCTTGATGTCGATTATGATTCCTCGCCGATCGACATCGGCTTCAACGCCCGCTACCTCCTCGACATTACCGAGCAGCTCGACAGCGACACCGTGTTGTTCAAGCTCGCCGATCCCGGTTCGCCGACGCTTGTGCAAGATCGCGATGGCGCCGCCGCGCTTTATGTGCTGATGCCGATGCGGGTGTGAGGTGTCATGCACACGGAGAGCGTCTGCCGAGCAATTGTCGAAGCGCTGCAATTACCCCCACGCAAGCAATATGCGAGTTTTTTTCGAGGGTAACATGATGGTCGATTCCGATGAAGTCACTACCCCTCACCGTTCTTGGCTCGAGCGATAGCTATTGTCACGGGAGTTGTTCCCGCCGTTGCCCTGTTATTCCTTGCTATGAATATGGTCCTTACGAATAGCGAAGGCTTGATAAAACATTGGGGGCAGGCTTTTCGATACGCCGGCGCGCGAGGCCAATGCGGAAAGCAGTTGACGCTCGCGCCGGGAACGGGCACATGGCGGCATGAGCGTTGGCCTATGCCCAGAATCAATGGTAATCAGATTACACCCGGCACCGTCCTCAGCCACGATGGCGGCGTCTGGGTCGCCGTCAAGACCAATGGGGTGAAGCCCGGCAAGGGCGGCGCGTTCAACCAGGTGGAACTCAAAAATCTCATCGACGCCCGCAAACTCAACGAACGCTTCCGCGCCGATGAGACGGTCGAGACGATTGATCTCGAACTCAAGGATTTCAGTTTTCTCTACGCACAAGGCGATGCGCTCGTCTTCATGGATCTCGAGACCTACGAGCAGATCGAGCTTGACGCGGATTGGATTGGCGAGCGGGCGGCTCTCCTTCAGGAAGGCATGAAGGTCACCTTGCAAATGCACGAGAGCCGTCCGGTCAGCATCAGGTTTCCCCCGCATGTGACCCTGACGATTGTCGAGGCCGATCCGGTGGTGCGCGGCCAGAGCGCCGCTTCCTCCTATAAGCCGGCAAAGCTCGAAAACGGGCTGCGCATCCTCGTGCCGCCGTTCATCGCAAGCGGCGAGCGGATCGTTGTTGATACGAGCGAGGTCACTTATATGCGCCGAGCGGATGAGGCAGGCAGGTAATGGCACTCTCATGATCAGATCTGCTCTCATAAACGTCATGACCGGCGCCGCCCTCAAGGCCGGACGCGCTTTGCAGCGTGACTTCGGCGAGGTGGAAAACCTGCAAGTCTCGGTGAAGGGGCCGGGAGATTTCGTTTCCGCCGCGGACCGCAAGGCCGAAAAAATTCTCCATGACGAATTGGCAAGAGCGCGGCCGGGCTATGGTTTTGTGATGGAGGAAAGCGGCCGGATCGAAGGCACGGACAAGAGCCACACCTGGTTCATCGATCCGCTCGACGGAACCAGCAATTTTTTGCACGGCTTGCCGATCTTCGCGATTTCGATCGGTCTTGCCCGCGAAGGCGAGATCGTCGCGGGGCTCGTCCATAATCCAGTGACCGGCGATATGTTCATAGCCGAAAAAGGGCAGGGCGCCTACCACAACAACCGGCGGCTGCGAGTGGCCGCGCGGCGCGACCTGTCTGATTGCCTGATCGGCTGCGGCATTCCCCACCTTGGCAAGGCCAAGGAACATCCGCGCTTCATGGCGGAGCTGGCGGCGGTCATGGCGAAGGTTGGCAATCTTCGCCGCCTCGGCGCCGCCTCCCTCGATCTTTGTTTCGTGGCGTCCGGAAGCTACGACGGCTTTTGGGAGCGCAATTTGCAAGCCTGGGATATGGCGGCCGGAATTGTCATCATCAAGGAGGCGGGCGGCTTCGTGACCGACGCGGATGGCGGCGCCGCCATGCTCGCCAAGGGGTCGATCTGTGCCGGCAATGATGCGATCCACCGCGATTTGCTGGCTCTGATCCGCGCCTAAACAGCTTTGTGGGAAGGTGGTCCAACCGGCTTGCGCCCGCGAGAGCGAGCCTATATACCGCGTGGGATCAAGGCTGGAGCCCTCAAGGCGATGGCGTTGGGGCGCGTAGCTCAGCGGGAGAGCACTACGTTG
This sequence comes from uncultured Alphaproteobacteria bacterium, assembly GCA_963784075.1. Taxonomy (GTDB): domain Bacteria; phylum Pseudomonadota; class Alphaproteobacteria; order Rhizobiales; family Beijerinckiaceae; genus Methylocapsa. Next base: position 29,683 of record CAWAQW010000048.1, read on the forward strand.
ACATCGTAGGGGTCACAGGTTCGATCCCTGTCGCGCCCACCAAACAAATCAAGCACTTAAGTAGTTAATTGGCAGCGCTCTCGCTCGTTGCTTGGAAGCAGTTTGGAGTTTGGAAGCGCGGGGGGTTGATTTCGACGGGACAGCGAGACCAACAGCATAGACTGCGCTTCCTTTCGAGAAGACAGCGAGACGGCAGCGTGGCCACATGGCGGAGCGGGAGCCAGGGAGGGACACGTGAACTATCAGATGATTGCAGAGGGAGTGACAGGGCTTAACGGCGAGCTGTCGGGCAGCGCGGGCAACGGATAAGCCAGTCAAGGTCGAGCTTAGTGGGCCGCGCTTGCGGTGATCCAGTCGGTTGCGATCTCATGCTGGGCGGTCTTGATCCACCCCCATTGAACTGGTCCACCCTGAGGTATGTCTTTGGACATGAAAAGGAGGACCGGAATGCCGAGAAAGCGCCACAAGCCTGAGGAGATCGTCGCCAAACTGCGACGGGTAGACGTTTTGGTTTCACAGGGGCAGTCGGTCGCGGATGCCGTTCGCGGGATCGGCGTGACCGAGGTCACTTACTATAGGTGGCGCCAAGAGTTTGGCGGGCTGAAGACGGATCAGGTGAAGCGGATGAAGGCGCTCGAGGCGGAGAACGCCCGACTGCGCCGCGCTGTCTCCGATCTAACCTTGGACAAAATGATCCTCGCGGAGGCTGCAAAGGGAAACTTCTGAGCCCCGCGCGTCGCCGAGCCTGCATCGACCATGTTCGATCCGGGATGAAACTGTCCGAGCGACGGGTCTGCCGTGTGCTCGGACAGCACCGTTCGACGCAGCGCCGCGTACCGGCGGGGCGAGATGACGAGGAACGGCTGACCGCCGACATCGTCGAACTGGCTCGCCGATATGGTCGTTACGGCTACCGGAAGATCGCGGAGCTTCTACGATCGACCGCCGGCTGGGTCGTGAACGACAAACGGGTCGAACGGATCTGGCGGTGCGAGGGGCTGAAAGTTCCCGCCAAACAACCCAAGCGCGGCCGGCTTTGGCTCGCGGACGGATCCTGCATCCGTCTTCGCGCCGAGCGGCCGAACCATGTCTGGTCCTACGACTTCGTCGAGGATCGCACGCATGAAGGCAAGAAATACAGGATGCTCAACGTGATCGACGAGTTCACACATGAATGTCTGGCCATTCGTATCGCCCGGAAGCTGAAATCCATCGACGTCATCGACCTGCTCTCGGATTTCTTCATCTTGCGTGGCGTCCCGGAGCACATTCGTTCCGACAATGGCCCGGAGTTCGTCGCCAAGGCCGTGCAGGAATGGATTACCGCCGTCGGGGCGAAAACCGCCTACATTACGCCTGGCAGCCCGTGGGAGAACGGCTTCATCGAGTCCTTCAATGCGCGTTTGCGCGATGAGTTGCTCGATGGCGAAATCTTCTACTCCCTCGCCGAAGCCAAGATCGTAATCGAAAGCTGGCGGCGTCACTACAACGCCGTGAGGCCCCATGGATCGCTCGGTTACAAGCCGCCAGCGCCCGAAATCTTCGTGCCCCCTTTGGCCGCGCGGGCGGCTTCGCAATCCCGGCCAGCTGCGCCGCCCGCGCTGGCCTCGAGCCCGTCAATGCACTAAACATTCGAAGTGGACCCGTCAGTGGGGGCCGGTCAGTCTGGCCTCCATCTGTCCGCTGCAAACAAGATCGCGCAGCTTACACTCCAGCTTATGCTTCGCCTCCGCGCTGAAGCGCCACGGGACTATGCTCGATCGGGGTTGCGGCCGAGGTTGGCGTCTGTGTCCGCGCCGCCAAGATCGAGGGGGATGAGGTGATCATCGCGTAGTCGCGGTGCGGGCCTGAAGGCAGCCCGTACTCCTCAAGGATGCGGTCCGTCGCGCTCGCGCGGGACCAGTGCCTGAGTTGTCTCGTCCCGTAGGTCGAGCAGACCCTCCGCGGTGCTTGTTGTCCGTGCAGCGCCGGGGTGAGTATGGGGTCCGGTAATGGTGACCATCTTTTTAGCGGTACTCATCGTTACCCCCATGTTCTTGCTCTATATTTAGGCGGCCCGCGTGCTTTTACTAGGCTGGTCGAGACAGTCGAGCTGTGCGACGGCGGCCGGGGGCGCATCGGTCGGCACGCACAATCTGCGCGATGAGCCCGCGCTCATGTAGGTCACTTTGCGCAGTTCATGCAGAGGTCGAGGGATGATGCGAGAGGCATGGATGGAGCGAGTGAAGCAGGCGACGAGACCATGTGCACGTAATGGTGGTATTGTTGACTCAGTGGTTGCGTAAGCGGTTGCAGGCGGCGAGCTGGAGCGACCTAGCCCTTTGATATGATAGAGGCTACTGGCTTGCAGACAGCACTCCCGCGCGTATGCGAGGGAACCATGGACCATGGGGTACCCCCCAACTTGGGGTACCCCCCAACCCCCCAACCCCCCAACTTGGGAAAAAAGAGAGCCTATTGGCGCGGGGGGGACTCCCCACCGTTTGTAAAGTGGGATCATGCGGCGGCTGAAGTCCTTTTCGCGGGGAGGTCTGGATCGAAGATGGTTCTGGTTTCGAGCATGGCGCAGGCGACGGCGAGCAATCGATCGGCGATTGAGCGGAGCGCTCGGCCATGACCATGCCCACGAGCCCGGAGAGCAGCGTATTTGACTCGGCTGCGCTGGTCATGCTGCACGGCGGTGCGCGCCCAATGGTAGACGGCGTTGCGCAGGCGGACGTGAGCGGCCTGTCTCATAAGAACGATTTTGCTCTTGCCCGATCGCTTGGTGACTGGCGCGACGCCCGACAGGGATCGCAGGGCGTGGTAATCTCGCCTTCGCAGCGCATCCGTGGCTTCTGCGAGCAGCGTGGCGAGGACGCTCCTTCCAACGCCCGGCAAGGATCGCAGGATCGTCACGTCACGCTGCTCATCGAGTTGACCCTTGGCATTCTCCTCTCCATCAGCGAGCCTCTCAGTCAGATGGTCGATGCGGTCATTGGCCTCGCCGATCTGGCGGTTGACGAGATCGAGCCGCTGGGCGACGGCTTCGAGATGGGCCGTCGCCGCGTTCATGGTTCCGGCGGCGGTCGGGACGGCTGGCGCTTTCAGCCGTTCGAGCACCCCAGCTGCTGTCAAGCGGCGGATGCGATGGCGTTTGAGGAGCCGGTCGACCGTTGCCTCGCGCACGCGCATTGCCTTGTCAGGTGTTGGGATCAGACGCCACAGGTCGAGGAACCAGCCGGCGGCGATATCGTCGGTAAGTTCGAGAAACTGCGGATAATAACGCCACAGAAGTTCCCGGACGCGATTGCCAAGCCGATTGCGCTCGGCGCGCAGGTCGTCGGCGATACGCGACCATTCGCGCAGCTCCACGACGGTCGGATCAATTGGCGCCAGGGGCCGGAAGCAGCGCGGATCGGTCCGGAGCGCATCGGCGAGAACCTCGGCGTCGCGGCTGTCGTCCTTGGCGCCGGCGGGCGAGAAGCGATCACGAAAGCGATCGAGCTGCTTTGGATTGATGGCGTGAACCCGGAAACCACGCTCCATCAAGCTTTCGACGACGGGGCCATGTGGGACCTCGATCGCGACGAAGACGGCATCGGGCGTCGCGCCGGTCAACTTCAAGATCCAGGCCACCATCTCAGCCAGCCCTTGGCCACCATGCGCAAAGGCCCGCTCGCCGACTTTACGGCCTTTGGCATCCCACAGGCGAACGTGATGCGTCTCGGATGCCCAATCGACGCCCACGAACCAGTTGCGTTCATCCTCCATTCCGAAGTCCCCCGTTGGCATGGAGCCGCCGCGATGTTCGCCGTTCCCTGTACTGGCGCTCGAAGACGCGGACTCCCGACGGGCATCCACCGCGGCCGCCCGTCGGGGCACAGGTCCCCCCCAGGTGTTCGAGACACAGGGGGTGCTTGGTCGCTCCCGACAGGTCGGCTCAGTTCCAGAGGTTACCGCGATCGAAAGGACGCAGCGCGGCTCGAAGCACTTTGCTTCGCTACGCTCCGCGTCGTGCTCCAAGCCGCGCGCAACCCGCCAAGAACCGCTGAAGAAGGTACAGGGGGTGGAGGCACGATAAAACTCCAGGCTGAAATCGCCCTTCGTCTATCTAATTCAGCACGTCAGGAGAAATTCGGCAGATCCGTGTGAACCTTTCGACGAGAAGGTTTTTACCTGTGTTGTTTTACGACGGGGTTTTCCTCTGGTAGGCAGGCGTAGGCAGGTAAAATTATAATAAACGCACGCACACGCGCGCCCCCGCGCGCGGCTGTTATAATGTAACGTCGTTTCTATCGGGAGATCGGATGCAATGTCCTCAAACCAGCCTCGGCATGCCAGTCTCCGCCGGGTGAAATAAAACGAGAACATCAGAAAAAAAATAGAGCCTTCATCCTATTCATGCACCAACGCTTCACCCGATGCCTTTGCCGGATGTGACGGCGTCCCTTTAAATGATGTTTGAAAGGCACGATAAAACTCCAGGCTGAAATCGCCCTTCGTCTATCTAGTTCAGCACGTCAGGAGAAATTCGGCAGATCCGTGCAACAAAGAAAGCCCTTGTCCGCTTACATCGAAGGATACTACAAGCCGCGTGAACAAGTGTCCACGATACCGGCGGAAGTCAACATGGGTGAAGCGTTTGAACAAGCAAAACCGCTCCAGCCTATCGAATCGGCCGACGAGCATTTATCGGCCGGCCCTACTGGCCGGCTCAGGGTCGAGCAGTTCCATCGCTATCTGCTCGCTCGTCATTTGAGCCATGGCCTCGACGTTCTCGAAATCGCATCCGGCGAAGGCTATGGCGCTTCGCTTCTGGCTCAAACCGCCCGCTCGGTGGTCGGCATCGAGATCGACGCGGCGTCGGTCGAACATTCGCGAACCGCTTACGTCGCCCCGAATTTGCGTTTCGAGCACGCAAGCGCCCAAGCGATCCCCTTGCCCAATCGATCGGTCGACTGCATCGTCTCATTCAAGACGATGGAGCACTTTCACGAACACGAACAATTCCTGGCGGAGGTTCGGCGAATTCTGCTGCCAGGCGGCAAACTGATAATCAGCTCGCCTGATAGTGACGTTGATTCCCCGCTGGGCGGCGAGTCAAAACCTCATGATTTGCGCGCGCTCACTCGACACGAATTCGCGGCGGTGCTCAAAAACCGCTTTGACCATGTCGTTCTTTGCGACCAGAGACCAGTCGTCGGCTCCGTGATCGTTCCGCAGAACGGAACCGGAGATCCGCTTGACCGTCTGACGTTCGAGCGCCGGACCGATGAGCGTTTTGAGGCGACAGGGGAGCTCATTTCCCGGCGTCACTTGATTGCGATCGCCTCCACCGGCGCGCCTCCTCACCCTCCGGAAAGTTTCTATTTCGAGACGACGAGCATCGAGGATGTCGTCGCTCCTTCCTCGCTGCGTTTGCGGAATCGGGCGCTTCAGGAAGATACCGGCACAAACGTCAATGATCTTGAAGAGCATACCAAGAGCTCGCAAGGCGAGCTCTTGGTTGCAAAGAAGCATATCAGGGAACTTGCCTCTCAGCTACGCCGGCTCGATGACGCCATAGCCGGGAAGGACATGCAGATCGCCGAATATCTGTATCACCTCAACCGGATGAACGCCTCTGGATGGTGGCGCCTCGGCAAGTGGCTCGACAAACTGATTCTCGCCCCGCTCGCGCTGTTCCGCTCCCACAATCCAAAGCAACGCGCGGCGGCGGCTGAGGCGAAGGCGCAGTCAGCCTCAATTGTGCCGCCAACGCACGCCACTTCCGCGCCGGACGCGATAACGCTGCCTGCGGCCAAGACAGAATCCCGATGTTTCGGTGGTGATCCTGAGCTACGGGCAGGCTGACGACACGTTGCGATGCTTGGATTCGATTGTGAAGTCGCCGCCTTTGACTTCCCTCGAGTTCATCGTCTCGGACGATTGTTCCGGCGCGCCTGAGTTGGCCGCGCAGGCGAGGATCGTCAATCTCACTTTCTTGCAGCCGCCTCAAACTCTTGGTTTCGTCAAGCACGCCAATTGGGCTGTGGCGCATGCCAAGGGAAGATATGTGTTGCTTCTACACAATGTCACGGAGCTTCGCCCGGGAGCTATCGACGCCCTGGTGGAACTCGCCGAGGCGACGCCAGACATCGGTATTGTCGGCTCGAAGCTGGTCGATCCGGACGGCAGGCTGCAGGAAGCCGGAGGCATCGTCTGGGAGGATGCGTCGGCCTTGCCATATGGGCGATACAACGATCCGGAAAAACCCGAATATAACTACGTGCGAGACGCCGATTATGTTTCGGTCGTGTCGCTCCTCGCGCCTCGCGCGGTTTGGGATCGGTTCGGCGGCTTCGACGAGAGCTTTGCTCCGGCCTCATACGAAAACATAGATCTGGCGTTCCGGATGCGCCACGCCGGATTGCGCGTCCTTTATCAGCCGGCTTCGGTGGCCGTTCACATCCAAGGCGCCTCTGACAGAAGCGGTGTCAATTCGGGCGCCAACACTAATCAGGCTGCGAGCCAGGCGCGAATGAAAGAGAAGTGGCTACCGGCGCTGCGGGCGGGCCATTATCGCAATGGCGAGCATGTCATGCGGGCGCGTGATCGCTCTAAGGATCGCCGGTCGATGCTCATGATCGACGACTTCGTTCCGGAGCCTGACCGGGACGCCGGATCGCGCAATGTGATCGAGGTGATCAAGAGCATGCAGCTTGAGGGCTGGGTCGTAAAGTTCTGGCCGGACGATCTGCGCTTCGATTCCGTTTACACGCCTCGTCTCCAGCAACTTGGCGTTGAGACGATGTACGCTCCTTGGGCAACCTCGTTCGACGCCTGGCTTAAAGATCACGCAGCCGACATCGATCTCTTCTTTCTCAGTCGCCCGAATGTCGCGCCGAAATACATGAACTGGATCAAACGGATCGTTCCTGGGGCGCCTACAATTTTCTATGGTCACGATCTTCATTCGGCGCGGATGCGCATGCAATCTCGCGTCACTCATGAAGAATCCTTGGCGATCGAGGCGGCCGCAATCGAAGCAATCGAACGCCAAATCTGGCGCGAGGCGGATGTCGTTCTGTACCCTTCCAGGGAAGAAGCGGGTGAAGTCAAGCGCCTTGAGCCATCCGTTGACGCCCGCGCTCTCGTGCCGTTTTGCTTTGATGGTTTCCGCCCGCCACGTGCGCCTCCCTCGTCACATGCGATCTTGTTTGTGGCGGGCTTCGGCCATCCCCCCAATGTGGACGCGGCACTCTGGCTGGCCCAACACATTTTTCCACAAGTCAAGCGCAAAGTCCCAGGAGCGATTTTATGGATCGTCGGCTCGAGCCCTGCACAGGCGGTCAAAAATCTCGCCAATGACGATACGGAGGTAACCGGCTATGTGACGAGCAGCGAACTGGCCGATCGCTACGCAAAGGCGGAGAAGTCGCCATCGTGCCATTACGTTTCGGGGCTGGGGTGAAGTTGAAAGTGGTCGAGGCCATTCACGAGGGCCTACCGCTCGTCACGACTGCGGTCGGTGCACAGGGCATTGAAGGTCTAGGCAAGGTGGCGTCCGTGGCCGATGACGCCGACGCGCTTGCGAAGGAACTTGTCCGGCTTTTGACCGATGACGAGAGTTGGCGGGATCAAGCGCAACGCCAACTCACCTATGCGAAGGCACATTTCACCCGCGAAGCGTCTGTCGCGGCGTTGGCGGAGGCGACGAGCGCAGCCATGGCGCGCGCGGAAAGGCGACGGAGCAAAGGCTCGTCTCTTGCAGCGCCGCCTTGAACTCTCCGCGAACGGGCGTCGGCGCAGCCGGCAGGAAATCCAACGCCCCTTGGAAGGCATGCTCATGCTGGGACGCCTGTTTGGCGAGAAGTCCGGATTCGAAGCGGCCATCGACGCGCTCGGCAAAACCTTGCGGTAATCCGGCGCTAAATCCGGGCGAGTGTTGACGGGAGCGGCTCAAACTGGTCTACATTGGGCGCCATTGGCCGCGCGCCGGAGCAGCTGGCCTGGCATTGAGACCGCACCGTAGATGAATTTGCTGACGCCTTTTTCCAACGCCTGGCACTATCGGGAATTGATCAGGGCCGTGGTCCGGCGGGAATTGGCGGTCCGCTTTCGCGGCACGATCCTGGGCTGGGTTTGGGCGATCTTCGGGCCTCTCGTCATGCTCTCCGCCTATACGGTGATATTTTCCCATGCGGTCGGGGTTCCGGCCTCGGCCAAGGGCGGCGGTTTCGGCAGTTACGCTTTGTCAATCTTTACGGGGTTGATTGTCTTTAATTTGTTCAGCGAACTTGCCTACCGCGCGCCGGGACTTTTGCATGAACATGCACCGGTCATCAAAAAGTCGATTTTTCCGAGCGAGACCCTGGCGTGGACGGCGACAATCCGCGCCGGTGTCTATGCGGCGATCAGCTTAGGCGTTCTTTTGGTTTTCGAGCTGGTGCTGACGTTTAGGCTGCCGCCCGCGAGTTTGTTTTTGCCGTTCGTTATAGCGCCTTTCTTTTTGTTTCTGCTTGGGACGTGTTGGTTTCTCATGGCGCTTGGATCCTTCACCCGCGATGTCGCGCATCTCATGATTTCGATTGTGCCCGTCTTCATGTTCGTGACACCGATTTTCTATTCGATCGACGATGTGCCGCCGGATTTGCGCATTTATCTACATCTCAATCCGATTGGAAATTATGCCGAGATGATCCGCGACCTTCTCTTGTTCAACAGATTTCCGAATCTTTTTCTTTATTGCGGGACCGTCGCGGCCTCGCTGCTCATCTTCTTTTTCGCCTATCGCTTCTTCATGCAATACAAGGCCGTGTTCGTCGATGTCATCTGATATTGTCATTAACTGCGATCATGTCGGCAAGGCGTTCCAGCTCTATATGCGGCGCAACGATCAGCTCAAACAGGCGATCTTCGGGCATTGGAAGCGGTTCTACCATCAGCATTGGGTCTTGCGGGATATCAGCTTCAAGGTTCGCCGCGGCGAAAGGATTGGGATCATCGGCCGCAACGGCGCCGGGAAAACCACCTTGTTGCAGATCATCTGCGGCATAACCTTGCCCACGCATGGCCAGGTACACGTCAACGGGCGGGTGGCGCCGATTCTCGCGCTTGGCGCGGGGTTCGACCATGAGCTGACGGGCCGGGAAAATGCCTTGATCGGCGGCGCCATTCTCGGCATGCGGCGCGCCACCGTCGAGGCGAGGCTCGGGGCCATTGCCGACTTCGCCGATATCGGCGATTTCTTCCATCAGCCGGTTAAACTCTATTCGAGCGGCATGGCGGCGCGGCTTGCTTTTGCCGTCTGCGCCCATGCCGATGCCGATATTTTGATTGTGGACGAAGCCCTCTCGGTCGGCGACGAAGCCTTCGGCGCCAAATGCGATGCCTTTATCAAGGATTTCGCGGAGCGCGGCACGATCCTTGTCGTCTCACACGCCCTCCAAACCCTAGAGGCTCTCTGCGACCGGGTCATCTGGATCGAGGGCGGCATGGTGCGCGGCGCGGGTGCCCCCAAGGAGATCATCCCGCTTTATCGCGACGCGCTCGAGGACAAGCCAGTTGTTGCGCTGGCCGCTGGCTTCTGAAGCATTCCGGATTTCTGACTCATCTCCACTCCTCGATGGTTATGATGAGCCACAAATCCTCCCTTCTTCAATCCGCCAAATCTGATGATGTGGACGGGCTCTCCTCAACGGCATCAAAATGCCAAAGCGTGGTCGTGAGGAGCGCCACAATGAGGGAGACCGTCCGTGGGAAAATTTATCAGAATTGGCGTTGATCTCGCCAAGAACTATTTTCAGGTCCACGCCGATGATTCTCGGCCGATGACGAGAGTTGGCGGGATCAAGCGCAACGCCAACTCACCTATGCGAAGGCACATTTCACCCGCGAAGCGTCTGTCGCGGCGTTGGCGGAGGCGACGAGCGCAGCCATGGCGCGCGCGGAAAGGCGACGGAGCAAAGGCTCGTCTCTTGCAGCGCCGCCTTGAACTCTCCGCGAACGGGCGTCGGCGCAGCCGGCAGGAAATCCAACGCCCCTTGGAAGGCATGCTCATGCTGGGACGCCTGTTTGGCGAGAAGTCCGGATTCGAAGCGGCCATCGACGCGCTCGGCAAAACCTTGCGGTAATCCGGCGCTAAATCCGGGCGAGTGTTGACGGGAGCGGCTCAAACTGGTCTACATTAGGCGCCATTGGCCGCGCGCCGGAGCAGCTGGCCTGGCATTGAGACCGCACCGTAGATGAATTTGCTGACGCCTTTTTCCAACGCCTGGCACTATCGGGAATTGATCAGGGCCGTGGTCCGGCGGGAATTGGCGGTCCGCTTTCGCGGCACGATCCTGGGCTGGGTTTGGGCGATCTTCGGGCCTCTCGTCATGCTCTCCGCCTATACGGTGATATTTTCCCATGCGGTCGGGGTTCCGGCCTCGGCCAAGGGCGGCGGTTTCGGCAGTTACGCTTTGTCAATCTTTACGGGGTTGATTGTCTTTAATTTGTTCAGCGAACTTGCCTACCGCGCGCCGGGACTTTTGCATGAACATGCACCGGTCATCAAAAAGTCGATTTTTCCGAGCGAGACTCTGGCGTGGACGGCGACAATCCGCGCCGGTGTCTATGCCGCGATCAGCTTAGGTGTTCTTTTGGTTTTCGAGCTGGTGCTGACGTTTAGGCTGCCGCCCGCGAGTTTGTTTTTGCCGTTCGTTATAGCGCCTTTCTTTTTGTTTCTGCTTGGGACGTGTTGGTTTCTCATGGCGCTTGGATCCTTCACCCGCGATGTCGCGCATCTCATGATTTCGATTGTGCCCGTCTTCATGTTCGTGACACCGATTTTCTATTCGATCGACGATGTGCCGCCGGATTTGCGCATTTATCTACATCTCAATCCGATTGGAAATTATGCCGAGATGATCCGCGACCTTCTCTTGTTCAACAGATTTCCGAATCTTTTTCTTTATTGCGGGACCGTCGCGGCCTCGCTGCTCATCTTCTTTTTCGCCTATCGCTTCTTCATGCAATACAAGGCCGTGTTCGTCGATGTCATCTGATATTGTCATTAACTGCGATCATGTCGGCAAGGCGTTCCAGCTCTATATGCGGCGCAACGATCAGCTCAAACAGGCGATCTTCGGGCATTGGAAGCGGTTCTACCATCAGCATTGGGTCTTGCGGGATATCAGCTTCAAGGTTCGCCGCGGCGAAAGGATTGGGATCATCGGCCGCAACGGCGCCGGGAAAACCACCTTGTTGCAGATCATCTGCGGCATAACCTTGCCCACGCATGGCCAGGTACACGTCAACGGGCGGGTGGCGCCAATTCTCGCGCTTGGCGCGGGGTTCGACCATGAGCTGACGGGCCGGGAAAATGCCTTGATCGGCGGCGCCATTCTCGGCATGCGGCGCGCCACCGTCGAGGCGAGGCTCGGGGCCATTGCCGACTTCGCCGATATCGGCGATTTCTTCCATCAGCCGGTTAAACTCTATTCGAGCGGCATGGCGGCGCGGCTTGCTTTTGCCGTCTGCGCCCATGCCGATGCCGATATTTTGATTGTGGACGAAGCCCTCTCGGTCGGCGACGAAGCCTTCGGCGCCAAATGCGATGCCTTTATCAAGGATTTCGCGGAGCGCGGCACGATCCTTGTCGTCTCGCACGCCCTCCAAACCCTAGAGGCTCTCTGCGACCGGGTCATCTGGATCGAGGGCGGCATGGTGCGCGGCGCGGGTGCCCCCAAGGAGATCATCCCGCTTTATCGCGACGCGCTCGAGGACAAGCCAGTTGTTGCGCTGGCCGCTGGCTTCTGAAGCATTCCGGATTTCTGGCTCATCTCCACTCCTCGATGGTTATGATGAGCCACAAATCCTCCCTTCTTCAATCCGCCGAATCTGATGATGTGGACGGGCTCTCCTCAACGGCATCAAAATGCCAAAGCGTGGTCGTGAGGAGCGCCACAATGAGGGAGACCGTCCGTGGGAAAATTTATCAGAATTGGCGTTGATCTCGCCAAGAACTATTTTCAGGTCCA
>CAWAQW010000049.1:0-109613 GCA_963784075.1 uncultured Alphaproteobacteria bacterium
AGAATAGCTGTCGGTTGTCACATGGCCTTTCAACGACGGGGCCTTGACGATGAGCTTTGCGCCCTTTTTCAGAGCATCAACGAATTTCGGCTCCTCGGCCTGGTTCTTGATCCAGGCATTGGCTCCCTTGGTGACGAGATCGAAGCCGGGCCCGATGGCGATCTCGGCCCGCGCGGCGGCCCCCTCCTTCACCGGAAAGCCCATGATGATGGAGACCTCCTCCCGCACATTCTCGCCTGGCCGGCTCGAAATGAAGATAAAGGCAGGGTCGCGCTTCAACCCGGAGGGAGCCCGCTCCTTCGGCGTCGCCAGGGCGTAGCAGATCTTTGTTTTGTCGCCTTGCGCGACAAACACCCCCCAATCGCCGTAATTCGCCACTTGCGAAGGCTTGCCCCCCTTTTTCGCGTCCGCGCTCGGGGCCGCCGCTGGCGGTTCCTCCTTGGGTTTGGTCTTGGTCCTGGTCCTGGACGCGGCCTGATCCGTGCAGAAAAGGGCGGCGCCGAAAGCGAGGGCGACAACGGCGGCGAAGCCGCGAAAAACTGGGCGAGACATAGGTATTGGTACTCCTGGCCGCCTTAGGCGCAATGAGACGCTAAGTCACTCTTCTATATGCCGTGAGCGCGGCGGGAGGAAGCCAGGGAAAGGCCCGTCGCGGAAATTTGGCGTCCCCGTCTTGAGGGTGGTTCCGCGCGGCGACGACGCGCCAAAAGACGCTTCGCGGCCGCTCGGCTCAAAGGCCCTTGGTTTTCGCCGCAGCCAGAATCGCCCCCGGCCGCTCCGGCGTGCCTTTTTGCACCAGCACGACAAAGCCTTCACCATCGGGCACGCTGCCCGGCATATCGAAGGTCGCGGTCTGGCCGGTCCAATCGCCGAGCTTGTCGATCGCGCGGACCACATTCGTATAGGTGACGACGAGTCCGGCATTCTCGCCGCGCTCGATATGAATCGTCCGGCTCCGAATGACGCGGAGCGCGAAAACGCCCGCCGGTCCGCCGCCGCCCTCGGCGACCTCGACCAAATAATGGCCATCTGCCCCGGAAAGTCGCAACGGGATGCTCAGCGCGCCATCGACGCCCTTGGCCGCCTTGATCGCCTGATCGATTTCGGCGCGGTCGCCACCGGCCGCGCCGGTCAGTCCATCCACAATGACTTGCGGCGTATAAACTTGCGCCTCATTGTGGGCCGCCGCATAGGCCTTCTGGCGTGAGGTGAAGGCCGGCGACGCAAGGGTATCCCGCCAGCCGGTATAGTCCCAATAATCGACGGGGAAGGACAAAGCGACGATATCGGGTTCACGGGCAATGGCCGCGAGCCATTGGTCGGCGCGCGGACAAAAGGAGCAGCCTTGGCTCGTGAAAAGCTCGATGACGTAATTGATCTTGCTGGAGGTGAACGGCCCGGCGCCAAGATTGCTACAAGCAAGAACAATGGCTGCGGCACGGGCGCAGGCCGCGAATATCGAGCGAGTGAATAGAGCCATGAGCGGGCCATCGGTTCGCGGTTCCAGCGGATTTTCGCCGAATTTAGACAAATGCGTGATCCATGCGAGTCAATTCGTGGTGACCACGCGCTTCACGGCCGCCGGGCGCCGCGCCACATTTTGCGGTCCTGACGAAAGGCGGCCGTCGCGCTCCGGGCGAATTCATGAAAGATGGCGAACAAAATCGCGGGCGCCGCCGGCGCGAAACCGGATCGTCCTCTTTTCGCAGCGAGAGAAGGCCACCGTGCCACTTGCGACTCGGACGGTCATGCATATTTTTGAGGGCGGCATCGCTTTTGCTTCCCTTTTGTTTCGGATATCTTATCGACGTGGCTTGACGCGCTGCGCGGAGCGGACAAATTGCTGGCGTGAAAATTCTTCTTGCCCACTTGTCCGACCCCCATCTCGGACCTTTGCCGCGTCCCCGCCGGGTCGAACTCATCGGCAAACGTGTCACCGGCTATTTGAACTGGACGCGTTCCCGCTCGCGCATCCACGACATGGGCGTCCTCGAGCAAATCGTCGCGGATATGAAGGCCCATCATCCCGACCATGTCGCGATGACCGGCGACATTTCGAACATTGGTCTTCCAGCGGAGTTCCAGCTCGCCCGCAAATGGCTGGAAACCTTGGGCCCGCCCGAAGATGTCAGTTTCGTGCCGGGCAATCACGATGCCTATGTGCGCGGCTCCTTGCCCGATCTCGCCCGTACTTTCGCGCCATGGACAAGCGGCGAAGCGCACGGGGACGGGGGCGGGGAATTCCCTTATCTGCGGGTGCGTGGCAACGTGGCCTTGATCGGCCTGTCGTCGGGCGTTCCGACCCCCCTCTTTATTGCTTCGGGGTATTTGGGCCGGGGCCAATTGGTGGCCGCCGAAAAGCTTCTCGCCGAAACTGCTGGGCGTGGTCTTTTCCGCGTCGTCATGCTGCATCATCCGCCGCAACCGACCGCCTCCCAGCTTGGCCGCGGCCTCGTGGACGCCCGTAATTTCGCGGCTCTGATCCGCCGCACCGGCGCCGAGCTGATCATCCACGGCCACAACCACAAGCTTTGCTTGGATCGCATGGAAGGTCCAGGGGGGCTGGTGCCGGTTGTTGGCGTGCCCTCGGCCTCGGCCATTCGCGGCAAACCGCATCAACGCGCCGGGTACCATCTTTTCGACATTTCCGGCAACGGGACGGGCTGTAAAATCGCCGCGCGCGCGCGGGGGCTTTTGCCGGGAACCACCGTCGTCGGCGACCTCGGCCCGCTCACGCTTTAATGCCAGGTTCTTTAATGCCGGCGATACCCGCGCGCCGGCTTCGCCGGGGGGGTGTCTGTCCGGCGCCGAAAAGGCTCACGCCGCACAAGGGGCCGCGCGCCTCACTTCGTTTTTGGGAATTGCCTTGCTTGGGCGGATTTAATTCCCCACCGTCTCGACGCTCACTTGCGCCAAGCCCGCGTGGCGGAACCCAAGGACATTGGCGGCACCCGTCGAGACATCGATGATCCGTCCCGTGATGTAGGGCCCGCGGTCATTGACCACCAGCACCGCCGAGCGGTTGTTGGAGAGATTTGTCACGCGGACATGCGTTCCAAACGGCAACGAACGGTGCGCACAGGTCATGTGGCCGCGACCACCATAATAGGAAGCCTTGCCTGTCCAGCTTTGCGCCTGCGCCGCCGCGCAAGAGCCGAGAAAAACAAGAGCTCCTATGATAATATTCTTCAATATTCACACTCCATGTTTAGGCATTGGCTGCTCATACGACAGAGCTCAAGATGCCTTGCATGGACTATGTGATCAAAAAACGGCCATATATTTGCGGCACCATGGCCGTGTAATATTTCCTGTTTTAGTTTTGCGTGAAAAATATATATTTATGTCATGATTATGTAAGTTTGTATCCATCTATACATCGATATAAACTTTGCTCTTGGACCAAGACCAGCGCGAGTATTCGCCTGAACGCCCTGCCTTGGGCGGTGGCGGGCAGCGCATCTTCGCGTTTCAATCGGCGGGCAAAACCATGTCATCCCGCTTGGCGCGGGAGTGCGCGAACCGGCGCCAAGCGGACGGCGGTTCCCCGTCCGAAAACGCTCTTCGAGTGCGCTTTAAGTGCGCTTGAATTGAGTGCGGTTTTGACGCGGTCGAGCGTGGGCGTGGGCACGCAAGCTAAGACGGCTCTTGGAGCAGGACTCTTGGAGCACGGCGGATTTTGATCGATCCATCCCAAATCACGAACGCGAACGCTTCTGGGAGTTTCAAGGCGGGATGCGGGGAAGCGGGCGGAACGGCCGGCATCCCCTTCACTCGAAAAGGCTCTAGGGCAGGCTGGCCCGCTTAGGGTCGGCGGTTTGCTTCGCCTCACGGCCCGGCATCGGCGGGCCGTCCTCGTGATGAAGCACTTCCTTCAGCCGGTTGCGTTCGAACAGGATGACAACGAAAATCGACAGGAAAAAAGGAATGAGTAAGTAGGAAACACGGAAAGCCAGCAAAGCCGCGAGCACCTGAGTTTTTGGCATCTCAGGCATCGCGCTGATGAAGAACCATTCAAAAACGCCAAGCCCGCCCGGTGCATTGGACCAAAGCGCGGCGGAAAATGAAAAGATGAACACGGCGAGCACGGCAAAATAACCGGGATTGCCGGCCTCGGGCAAAGCGAAATAAATGATTCCAGCGGCCCCGAGAAGTTCGAGGGGTGCCGCCACCAGTTGCCGGACGACGATGCCAAAGGCCGGATAATCCAGCCGGAACCCCTTTATGATCAGGGGCCTAAATCTGAAAACGGAACCCGCCACATAGATCACGATGCCGCTGAGGAACACAACGCCGACCAGCCGGGCGGTCGTTGGATCGGTGAGAAACCGGAATTTTTCCGGAAGCATGCCGCGGAAGCGGCCCAATTGCTCGGGCTCCAGAACCGAAATGATGCCGCCGAGCAGCACCGTGCCAAGGGCGAAGGTCAGCGAACAGACGGCGACAAGAACCGCGACTTGCGCCGCGCTCAGGCCTTTCGAATGGTAGGCGCGATAGCGGACGACGCCCCCTGAGAAAACGGTTGCGCCAATATTATGGGCGAGGGCATAGGTCGTGAAGGAGCAAAGCGAGATGAAAACCCAGGAGATATGCTTTACGCCGAGATGGAGAAGCGCGATGCGATCGTACCAGGCGAGGGCCGCATAGGCGACGAGGGTGGAAAAGATCGCCAGCAGATGATGGCCTAGAGAAATGGATTTGACGTGCTCCCACACGTCCGGCCCGACGGCTTCGCCCTTGAACTCCTTGTGGAGAAGCCAAAGCGAAACGGCGACCGCGGCGAAGCCCATCAGTGGCCAGAAAAAATCGAGAATGCGCTTCATCGCTCTCCGGAAGACCATGCGCGGTCCCGCCACCGCGCGCCGCCGGCCACCATGCCCCGGCGGATCCCTGCACCATGCGCGCCCCGATGGCAAGCGGGAAGTTAGCGAAACCTCGACAGGCTGGCGGAACTCTCGCTGAACTCTTCGCCGCAAATGATAATTATGACAAATAGGAAAAAAAATTCAGACCTGAACGCGCCGCGGCCGCATCGCCCGGCTGGCGTCCGGCTCAGCCTCGCTCCCCTCAGCCAGGCCGCCGCCTTTGCCGCCGCTCTCAAGGAGCCGCGCATTGCTGGGATCGGCGAGGGTTTCGTCGAGAAATTGGCGGGCCTCATCGAGCTGAACTCGCCAGCTCCTCGGCCGAACGATGCAAATTGTCCCGTCTCGTGCGCGCGGCGCGGGCGTAAGTTGGGTAGGCGAAGTGGGAGAGATCGGAAATGCCGGCGCGTTGTTCCTCCAAGGCGATTTCCCGGTCGAGATCCCGCGCCATCTTGGAAAATTCGGCGATCATCGTTTCGATTTGGGCAACGCGGCGGCGGGTCTCATCGACCTGAAAGCGCCTCAGACGCGCAACTGTGTCCCGCGATTTCATTGTTTCAACTCCAAGACGCGGGCGCAAGACACGGGCTGGACCTCAGGGAACGCCCCGGAAAAAGGTGCCGGACTTTTCGACAACGGCCTGCTCCAAGCAAAGGATAGGGCGCTCGGAGCCAGATGGCTCCGCGCGACCCCGACTGTGCCCCAGTAAAGTTGCCCATTCGTTACCTGTGATCAGGCCCACGCAATCTTTCTCTGCTGCGGCCAGGGTGTATAGTTACCCCGCGCTCCGATTCGGCGATCACCGGCGGGGGCGCGGGCTGTCCTTCGTCGCGCAAGCTTGGTTTGCCTAAATCCGCGATACGAGACGGCGAAACGAATCAACCGCTTGACCCTGGCAAGCCAAGCGGCGGCGAACCGTCTTTCCGATGGAATGTTTTTGTTAACCAATACCCGTTAAGGTTACGGAATTGGTAGCGAGCGCCTCACCGCGGGACAGCCGGCCCAAACAGCCACCGCGGGTGCTTCAAGCGATCTTGCGCGCCGGCAAGGCAACCTACGGGGGGAAGGCTGGGACCTCACATGCGCGTTTTACTGATTGAAGACGACAGCGCGACGGCGCAAAGCATCGAGCTGATGCTCAAATCCGAGAATTTCAACGTCTATACGACGGATCTCGGCGAGGAGGGCATCGATCTCGGCAAGCTTTACGACTACGATATTATTCTGCTCGATCTCAACCTCCCAGACATGTCGGGCTATGAGGTCCTGCGCACCTTGCGAGTCGCCAAGGTCAAGACGCCGATCCTCATTCTTTCGGGGCTCGCCGCGATCGAGGACAAGGTCAAGGGCTTGGGGTTTGGCGCCGACGACTATTTGACGAAGCCCTTCCACAAGGACGAGCTGATCGCGCGCATTCAGGCCATCGTGCGGCGCTCGAAGGGCCACGCCCAATCGGTCATCGCGACGGGCGATCTTGTCGTCAATCTCGATCAGAAAACCGTCGAGGTTGCGGGCGCGCGCGTCCATCTGACCGGCAAGGAATATCAGATGCTGGAACTGCTCTCGCTGCGCAAGGGCACGACCCTCACAAAGGAAATGTTTCTCAACCATCTCTACGGCGGGATGGACGAGCCGGAACTGAAGATCATCGACGTTTTCATCTGCAAGCTGCGCAAGAAACTTGCCAATGCGAGCGATGGCCGCAATTACATTGAGACGGTGTGGGGGCGCGGCTATGTCTTGCGCGAGCCGGGCGACGAGGACGAGCGGATCACCGCATAGGCCCCATCGCTTCGAATGGCGAGGTCCGACGCTGGCATGAACGCCTGACGTAAAGCGGCGCCTTCTTTCACGAGGGGAACCGCTTCACGAGAGGAACCGCGCGCCAGGGTGCAACCATGCAAGGGCGGCACGTCTGACCCATGGCGACGCTATCTTTAATTCATAAATCAGTAGCCTCCGGCATCTGGCTCGATGAGGCGCAGGCGGCTGAGGCCGAGGGGATTGGATGTCGAGAACGGCAAGAGTCGCGTAAGGAAGAGGTCAGAATCTGAGCTGACGAGGGATCGGTTGGGTATGGTCGAATCTCTATATTGATAGACGAGGCGCAAGCGGCCGAGGCCGAGGGGATTGGATGTCGAGAACGGCAATAGTCGCGTAAGCAAGAGGTCAGAATTCGATTTGCGCGGGAGATAGTGCATCCGAATGGCGCCGCCGATTCGCTCGACCGCATATCCACCTTCTATTTTCTGTTCCCGTATCCATTCACTTACGGCCCTCACTGCGCCGTGAGGGATCGCTCGCGGCCGGGAAATCTCGATAGGCGATCGAGATGCGATCGGGACGAGCCGCCGCCGCTTTCCATATATCGGACAAATGCACCGCAATATAGGCGGGCTTGCGGCCAGCGATTTCAGCCAGCGCTTCGGCGCCGTGAGCCTCATCGAGAAGGAGCGCGTCGACGAACCGGGCGAAAACATCGCCATCGCCCATCAAAACCCCGGCGCCCCACAAGGCTGTCTGGCTTTCGCGCACGCGATCTTGGCTCGAACTCCAGGCCGATGGCGTGAGCAGGCCGCGCGCGAGCGGATCGTCAAGCGGCGCTTGCCGCTGCGTGAGGCTGCGAATCCGCCGCGACAGAATCCCACCATGCCAATATGATGGCTTCGCTGGGAACGTGCTCGTTGATCGCCGTGAGGACTTTCGACGCCTCGGTTGGCGCTACGTCCGAAAAAAATACAGGCTCCGTAACCGCATTCGACCAGCTCAGCGGAACGAGCCGTCCCTCGCGATCCTGCGTCACGATCGCTGTCGCGATCGGGTTCTTGAAACCAGCGGCTCGCAACTCGAGGCGTTCGAGTTTTCCCGCGTCAACGTTGAGCCTCCCTGAATTCCGACGCGAAGTGCAACACCCCAGCACTTTGAGCCTACTCGATTTTTCCTTTCCTCGGAGCCGCCTTCGCATCTCGAAATGCAGCGGAAGGCGGCGGAAAGGGAAGGAAATCCGATCTTCCTTGGTGAGCCCGAGCGCCCCAAGGTGTTGCACTTCGTCAAATCCCCCCGGGAATTCGCGCAGGGCATCGGGAGCCGGCGATCGTTGCAGTTCGTAGGGGAGGGCGCTTGGCTGCAAGGCCGAGTTCGCAGCCCACGCCACCATCGCTAGGCCCGCAGCAATGAGCCCTCCCGCGATCAAATGTTTCATTCCGCGGTTCTATCCTGCCCTAATTTGCCCAATGGGCCCGTTTTTGGTTATCGCGGGATCGCTTTAAGCGAATCGGCGCTAGCTTCCATCTCTTCGTTTTGCCGCATGATCTTGACCCAAAAGGTCTGAACTTTGGGATCATGCTTGTCTGCTTCTGAGCCAGCCGATCAGGAGGCCGACGCCGCCAAACAGCATCAGCCCTCCCACAGCCGCGACAATGGCGCGCTCAAGAGGCGTCGCCAATTCGAACATGCCGCGCTTTTCGTGAAGCTCAATTCTTTGGACTTCGCCCTTGAGTTCGGCAAACTCCCGCAGCCGCGCATCTTCGTCATTGATACGCGCCGCGCTCTTGATCAATTGGGACCAGCCATCGGAATAGGTATACCCGCCAGGATTGGCGTGCGCGAGCCCCTTGTAATGCTTGATCTTGTGGTGCTCCCACATTTCGGCAAACTCATATTCGATCGCGGACGGATTGTTGCCCTTGTGCCAGAACAGATTGAAGAACGCGCCCGGGCCGGTTTCTTTCTCGGGCGCCGGTGGCGCGGGACGGTTGGTCTTTTGGCCTGGCAGCAAGCCGTCGGCGTAGAGGTTGTTCAGGACGAGCTTGGAGTCCTCCGTAATTTTGAGGCCCGCGATGACGCCCTTATCGATGTCATTCAAATAGGCGCGGCTGAAGCTGTCCGAGTGGCAATTCGAGCAGGTGTCAACCCAAGCCTCTTTGCGGTTCTCGAACCACGGATGACGGAGGTTCTCGGCGATCTTCGGCATCGGCTCGAAAGCCCAGCGAACCTTACGCACCATATTGTGACTAAACCTGCCGTGGTATTCCATATGGCAAAACTGGCACGTCGGCGCATTGACGCCGCCCTTTTCCATGGCATCGACAGCCGCGCGTTCCAATCCCAGGTGTCGCCGCGCGTCTGATACACGGTCCCGTGCTTCGAGAGCATGTAATTTTCAAATTCATTGTGATCGACGGCGTTGTGGCACGTCGCGCAGGCTTGCGGCTTGCGCGCCTCGACCACGGAGAATTCATGGCGCGTGTGGCAACTGTTGCAAGTATTCTGAGTGGTATGACAGAAGCTGCAACCCTCCGCGACTTCACGCTGTTCCATAGCCGCAAAGATGGCGAGTTCGACGTTCGCCTTATAGGACAGGGCGTGAGACGGGCGCCCTTTTGGCCACTGGTCTTGCGGCCATGTGTAGGTGTCGCGTTCGGATTCGCGCTCGGCGAACTGCTTTGACGTGACATTGCCCGCAGGTTGCCGCATCGGGCATGTTCAGCTCGGTCTTGTGCTGCCCGTGATCCTTGTTGACGCCCATGTGGCAGTCAATACAGCCCACCTCCTTGAGCGGTTCTCCTTCCTTCAGCAGGCCCATTGACCTCAGATTGCCCTCGACCTCCGTGAGCAAGCCCTTCTTGTAGGCGCGCGAATCCGTGTCTGGCAGCTTGCGGATATCATCAAGATTGCTGTGAACGCTCTTCTGCCAGCTATGCACCCAGCCTGGGGACGTCTGCGTGTGGCACTCGACACATTGCGCGCGCGTCGCGTCCACGTCGATCGATTGGGGCGGCTTGTAAAAGTCACGCGGATTGAGATATTTCGATATCGGGATTGGCTCCCAAAACGCTGCCGAGGGAGCCCTTTCCCGGCGCCGGCCGAGGGGTCATTATAGCGCTTGACCAATGCGTCATAGAGTTCCTTTGGAGACGCAGTCTTGGGTACGTCCAAGATAATTTGCGCTGAGAGCCGCCTTCAAAGGAATTCAGTACTGTCCTCCAGAGCCTCCCTTCACAGCGATCGGCGGGCATCCTAGAACTCACGGCGATTGCGATCAATTCGGCATCACGGGCAGCCCGGACCGGCATGGCGATCCGGGCTTCGTTTGCGCGGCGGTCCGCGCGCTTACGGGCAGCACGCCCTCGCCAGCGGCGTTACGCCGCCCGGCGGAATTTCACGCTCGGGAAGTCGCACCGGAACATCGAGCGCGAGATTGATGTAATTCGTGAACAGATTGAGCGCGACATGGGCGATGATTTCGACGATTTGGCCGTCGTTGAAACCTGCCGCGCGCAAGGCTTTGAGATCGGTATCCGTCACCTGACCTCTCGCGTCGACCAGTTTGAGCGCGAAGGCGAGCGCGGCCGCTGTCTTGGGATCGGCCGAGCGCCCGGTTTGCGCATCCGCCATTTCCTCGCCGCTCGCGCCCGCATTTTTTCCAAGAAACGTATGCGCGGCGAGACAGTAAGAGCAGCTGTTGCGGTCGGCGACCGCCACGGCGATCTGTTCACCAAGCTTGGCGCCGATCGTCCCCGCGCCGAGCGCGCCGAACGCGCCCCACATATCTTTCAAGGCCGCCGGTGAATTGGCGACCGCGCGGAACATGTTTGGCGTCATGCCGCCAAATGCCTTTTTGATCTGGTCAAGCAGCGGCCTTGTGTCGCCCATTGTGGTTTCGGGATTGACGAGGTCAACTCGTGCCATTCTGACTCTCCTTTGCGTCTATAGGCAGCCGGACTGTGGACGGAACGCCGTTTGCCGCCGGCGTTCCGCCTCTTTCATCGCTCCGGCCTCGAGCGGGAGGGGAAGCTCTCGCCGCGAGCGGATGAAATGGGTTGGCGGCGCGAGGCCGCGGCATGGTTCGGGATCGCGCCAGAACGCGATCGCGGGGATTTCTGTCATGGCCGGGCCTCGTTCTTCGCCGCGTCGAAGGAGGCCCAATTGCGCGCCATTTCCTCGGCCGCGGCTTCTACGTGTTCAGGGCAATCGAGGCGAAGGGCGCGGTCGCCGAAGGGCGCATCGACAAGCGCGCAATGATGCGGGGGCTCCGGCTCTGGATGCACATTGGGCCGGAAATATTTGCAGGTGATGCAGAGGCGCTGCGGCGAAATCGCCTGGCGGAGCTGCAAGCTCCGGATGAGCTTGATCAGCGCTTTCAAGAGAAGCACCTGCTCGGCTTCGCTCAGCTCCTTCAAAGCGGCGGCCATATGGGAGGAGATGGCCGCCGCGACCGGCAGCTGCGGGTTGGCGGCCGCCTTGACGATGACGGCGCGGGCATCGTCCGGATCGGGCTGGCGGTGAACAAGACCCTTGCGTTCGAGCGCGATCACCGAATCGGTGACGCTTGGCTGGCTCACGCCAAGGTGCCAGGCGAGAGCACTCACGCGCACACCGGCGGGACGGGCCAAAAGCAGCCGCAGGATCGCGTCCTGCGCCGGGTTGAGGCCTCGTGGCGCGGCAGACCGGCGGCTGTCCGCCCGCATCACCGAGGCGAGCCGTTCCAGACCTTCCAAAATTCGTTCCCGCAACGGAACAGGTTCCATTTCAGACATGGAAATATAATAGGACTCCTATGTATATTCGTCAAGACAAAAAATCGCCCCGCGTCACTCAACCATCTCTACGGCGGGATGGACGAGCCGGAACTGAAGATCATCGACGTTTTCATCTGCAAGCTGCGTAAGAAACTTGCCAATGCGAGCGATGGCCGCAATTACATTGATCTGGGGGCGCGGCTATGTCCTGCGCGAGCCGGGCGACGAGGAAGAACGAATCGCCGCCTGAGTTTTCTGCCCCAGGTTCTTCGCCCAAATTTTTCGTTGGGGTTCGCCGCGGATTTTTCCCGCCCGCGGCTGTCTCAGCGACCCGCCTACCACCCCAGCTGCGTCGAAATCTCCGCCGCCGGCGAGCTTCTCATATACCGTGAGTGGAATAGGAAAAGCGGGAGCGGAATAGGAAAAGCGGGAAGCGATTTTCTCCCGCATCCCGCTGTCATCTCTTGGATTTGAATTCACGATCTTGGATTGATCACCGTGACGTGACCTAATTTGACGCCGGAGCCGGCCGTGGCTCACGCAGCCGGGCGGACGGTGTCGGCGGGCGCGAGCTCCCAACGTTCGGGCGAACGCCACAGCCGTGAGAGCAAAAGCTCACGCTCGAAGATGAATTCCTTGGGCAGCCGGTCGAAGAATTTGTTGAACTCATCCTCATGCCCGCGCGCTTCGTTGGTGGCGGCGTCCCGGTTGACCGACATCATCTCGTAGAACTTGTCTGCCGGGAAATCGAGGCCGTTCCATTCGATGTCCTCGCGCCGCGGCATCTGGCCAATCGGGCTCTCGACGGCGTAGCCGTGGCCGTGCACGCGGTCGACGATCCACTGGAGCACGCGCAGGTTCTGGCCGTAACCGGGCCAGATGAACTTGCCGTTCTCGTCCTTGCGGAACCAGTTGACGCGGAAAATCCGCGGCGGATCGGAGAGGCGGCGCCCCACATTGAGCCAGTGACCCCAGTAATCGGCCATGTTGTAGCCGCAGAACGGCAGCATCGCCATGGGATCGCGGCGCATAGCCGCCTGGCCGATCGCGGCCGCCGTGGCTTCGGAACCCATCGTCGCGGCGATATAAACGCCATGGGACCAGTTGAAGGCCTGGAACACGAGCGGCATGTCCTTGCTCATGCGGCCGCCGAATACGAAGGCTGAGACCGGCACGCCTTCCGGCTTCTCCCAATCCGGGTCGATCGACGGACATTGGCTTGCCGGCGCAGTGAAACGGGCGTTCGGATGCGCGGCGGGGCGCCCGCAGCCTGCAGTCCAGTCCTCGCCTTTCCAGTCGATGAGATGCTCCGGCGGCCTGTCGGTCATCCCCTCCCACCAGACATCACCGTCGTCGGTTAGCGCCGTGTTGGTGAAAATGCAATTCTTGCTGATCGTCTGCATCGCATTGGGGTTGGTTTGCGCGTTTGTGCCTGGCGCGACGCCAAAGAACCCTGCCTCTGGATTGATGGCGCGCAGCGTCCCGTCCGGCGCCTTCTTGATCCAGGCGATGTCGTCGCCGACGGTTCTGACTTTCCAGCCTTCAAACCCTTGCGGCGGCACCAGCATTGCGAGATTGGTCTTTCCGCAGGCGCTCGGGAAGGCGGCGCCGAGATAGGTCTTCTCGCCATTGGGGGCTTGAACGCCCATGATCAACATGTGCTCGGCGAGCCAGCCCTCATCGCGCGCCATGACCGAGGCGATGCGCAGCGCAAGGCATTTTTTCCCAAGGAGCGCATTGCCGCCATAGCCGGAGCCGTAGGACCAGATTTCGTAGGTCTCGGGGAAATGTACGATATATTTGCGGTTAATGTCGGGTTCGCACGGCCACGGCACGTCCTTTTGTCCGGGGTTGAGCGGCGCGCCCACCGAGTGCATGCACGGAATAAAGGACCCGTCGCTCCCGAGCGCATCGAGCACCGCCTTTCCCATGCGCGTCATGATCCGCATGCTGGCGACGACATAGGGGCTATCGGTGATCTGCACGCCGATTTTGGCAATGGGCGAGCCGATCGGCCCCATGCTGAATGGAATCACGTACATCGTGCGGCCGGCCATGCAGCCGTCGAACAGCCCCTGCAAGGTCGCGCGCATTTCAACCGGCGGGGCCCAGTTGTTCGTGGGGCCCGCGTCATCCTTGTCATTCGAGCAAATGAAGGTCCGGTCCTCGACCCGGCCGACGTCCGAGGGGTGCGAAAGGGCCAAGTAGGAATTTGGACGCTTTTCCGGATTGAGGCGTATGAACGTGCCGGCGTCGACCATCATCTGGCACAGCCGGTCATACTCCTCCTGGCTTCCATCAACCCAGACGACCTGGTGTGGCTTGCACAGAGCCCCCATTTGGGCAACCCAGTCGCGCAGCTTGCCATTGGTTGTCAGACTAGCATCCATTTACTTTCCCTCCCGTGGTTTCGAGCCACACATTCGCGGCTTAATGCAATCAGACATCTTCTTACGTCGACAGGGCTGATGCACGTTGCTTTCGCAGCTAACCAAACCCAGTCGAGGTACAAGGAATTTTTTCGGCTTGCAAGCCGATCGCTTGGATCGACCTCAAAATGTATCATAGTCGCTGGATTCAAAACACGCACGTTCGCTGGGCGCGGGCGGGCCTTCGGCTCGACGCTCGGCCTCTAACAACGGGGGAGGATCGCGAAAAAGTCCCCTGGGGTGCGGATGGCGTGCGGGAAGGGAACCTGGGCGGTGCGATCGCCGCTGGCAAGGTCGAGCCCCTCGGGATCCATGCCCGTGGCGAGCCAAGGCCCCCCGCTAGGGCTCAACCTGGGCGGTGCGATCGCCGCTGGCAAGGTCGAGCCCCTCGGGATCCATGCCCGTGGCGAGCCAAGGCCCCCCGCTAGGGCTCAGGACCTATTAAAATTGGCTGAGGCGTGATTCAAAGTCTCCATTGAAGGAGGCTGCAGATGATTCGTCTGTTTTTGTTGAGCGAGCGCCAGATGGCGCGGATTTCTCCTTATTTTCCGTTGTCTCAGGGGTCCCGCGGGTCGACGATCGGCGGGTTGTCAGCGGCATCGTCTATGTGATCCGCAACGGCCTGCAATGGAAGGATGCGCCGCGCGACTATGGCCCGCACAAAACGCTTTACAATCGCTTCATCCGATGGAGCAGGCTCGGCGTGTTCGACAGGATTTTCGCCGCGCTCGCCAGCGAAGGGCCGGAGCCGAAGCGCATCATGATCGACGCCACCCATCTGAAGGCGCACCGAACCGCGGCGAGCCTCTTGAAAAAGGGGCTGTTCCCCGCCGCATCGGGCGCACGAAAGGCGGCCTGAACTCAAAGCTCCACGCCGTCTGCGACGGCGACGGCAAGCCCCTCGTTCTGCTGCTCAGCGAAGGGCAGATGAGCGATCACAGGGGCGCACGACTGATCCTTGACGCCCTGCCACCGGCCAAAGCGCTCCTTGCCGACCGTGGCTATGACAGCAATTGGTTCAGGGACGCACTCGCCAAAAGGGGCTGCAAGCCCTGCATCCCCTCGATCAAAAGCCGGAAAATCCCGCTGCCCTACGACAAGGCGCTCTACAAGCAGCGCCATAAAATCGAGAACATGTTCGCCAGGCTCAAGGATTGGCGGCGCATCGCTACCCGCTACGACCGGTGCGCCCACACCTTCTTCTCAAGCATCTGCATCGCAGCTACGCTCGCCTTCTATCTCAATCAATGAGTCCTGAGCCTAGGCCCTTGGCCAGCCGCGAAAGTGCGGTTGATGACGCGTATTCACTTGCGAAAGCACTTCGGCCTCCGCCGCGACTAAGGCCTCGGCGCCAGCGAGCGAAACGGTGAGTGACTTGGATCCTGTTTGGGTTGAAAAAGCCGTGCAACTTTATCGAACCCTGCTCTAGCGAAGATGGGCCGGCACCTGAGGATTGTTCGCCGGATTGGTGTCGTGCTTGGAGACGCGCGTGATCAAGGCGCCGCCTTCGAGGGGCCGCAACTCTGCCTCGAGCGCCTCGGCGCTCTCTTTTGCGTAGACTTCCTGGCCATCGACATAAAGCGTGAAGGATTTGATGTATTTGCGCTGCTTTTCGGGATCCTCGATTGTCACCTTGGTCCATTTATAAAGAGGAAAATGTTCAGCGCCCTGCTTTTCCGCTTCGGCAACATAGTCGGCAAAAGCATCATATTGACATTTCATGGCCGCGTGATGTTTGGTGAGGATGTCCGTCAGCGGCTTGAGGGCGGGATTGCCGGGATCAGACCGTGCCAGCTGGGCAAACTCATCGCTAAGATTGATCCGTATCTGATACGCCCATTGTTGGCTCATGGTTGATCTCCTTTGGCTGTCACGGCCATTTTCCCCCGCGGCCCTGAGTTAAGAGGCCTTTCCAACCCGCTATGAGCGGATCTTAGCGCATCCTTTTGTTCGTAACTCCCCAGGAAGGGGCAGGGCCCGGCTCAATTGCTAAGGCACCGATTGTTTTTCCATAAAACCGGCTCGTCACGAGGGTCGATTTCGATCGCCTTCAAGGACAATATTTCAGACCGGTGATTTGGCGGCCTCTTCAGGAGCCATAGCGCCCCGCGCGCAAAAGCATCGAAATATAAGCCCCTGCCGCGCACTCTTCTCATTTCATGCTGGCGCGCGGATTATAGGGCTTTTGGGCTTCCCATTTGCGCATGAGGCTCGCAAGTTCGGGATCGGCCTCCTCGGGCAGTTGGATTTTCAAGCTCACCAGCAGGTCACCCACGCCGCCCTGCGGATTTGGCAGACCCTTGCCGCGCAGCCGCAAGGTGCGCCCGCCATTCGATCCAGGTGGCACGGTCAGCTCGACGGGGCCATCGAGTGTCGGCGCCGTGACCTTGGCGCCGAGCACCGCCTCATAAAGGGTGACCGGCAAATCGAGGCGCAGATCATAGCCCTCGACCCGGAAATAGGGATGTTTGGCGATTTGCACGGTCACCATGGCATCGCCCGGCTCGCCGCCCAAGGGACTTGGGTGACCCTGCCGCTTCAGGCGGATTTGCTTGCCATCCTCGATCCCGGCGGGAACCGACACTTCCAGCGTGCGGCCGGTCGGCAGGGTGACGCGGGCCGTGGTTCCCTTGGCCGCTTCGGCGAAGGCTGATCGTCACGCTCGCGCTGACATCCTCGCCGCGCGGCGGCGGCGTGCCGGGGCGCGCCCCACGGCGGCGCCCGCCGCCTGCCGCCGCGCCAAAAAGCTCGGAGAAAATGTCGCTCGTCGTAAATCCTTCGGCGCCGGGATGGCCACCGCCGAAATTGAATTCAAAATGCTGGAAACCGGGGCCGCCTGCTTGCGAACGCCGGCCAAAGCCGGGGCCCTCCGCGCCAAATCCCTCAAAACCATGGAAACGCGGCTTGCCTTCGGCGTCGATCTCGCCGCGGTCGAAGGCGGCGCGTTTTTTCTCGTCGCCCAAAATCTCATAGGCGGAGTTCAACTCGGCGAATTTTTCCTTCGCCTTTGGATCCTTGCTTTGATCGGGATGGTATTTTTTGGCGAGCTTGCGAAAAACCTTCTTGATCTCGGCCATGTCGGCGGATTTTTGAACTCCCAAGACCGTATAAGGATCACGCATCGATCAGCCCGTTGCCGCGCTCGCCCAATGGCACAAGCGCAAATGTCTGGCTTCAATTTGGGATGACGGCCCGCTGGCCGCAAGGCATTTTTGCCGGAAATCCCAGCCCCAGGAAAGCCAAGCCGCTTTTTAGACTTTTTTCCAGGGTTTTGCTTCGGCGATCGTCCACTCGCCCCCTTGATCCGCGCAAGCGGTCCCCTGGAGGGACTGCGCCGCCCCCTTGCGGTCGAGCTCGGCGAGAAAGACCCGGCAAATCCCGGCGTTCTGGGGGTAGGCTTTGCCAACCGGTATGAACGAGCCCTTATTGCCGGAGTTGGGATTTTCCCAGCCAACGAGCGAGCCATTGCCTTGCGGATCAAGGGCCGTCGCAAGCGCCGCCTTGGCCCGGCGCCAATCCTCGGGCTCGAGCATATTGGCGAGCGAGGGCTGCGGCACCGTGCCGGTCACGTCTTCCTTGGAGCCTATCAAAGGCGAGATCGGAAATGACATGGAGCATCCGGCGAGGACCGCCGCGAGGCCGCCAGGAGGCGCCAAAAGGCCGGCTTTGGCGAGCCGGGCGCCGAGAGTTCTCGCCAAAAACCCCAAAGCACGGGAAACGAAAAATGGTTCGCTGCCGAGGGGCTGTGCTACAAGGCCTCGCAGCAAGCGAATACGGGCGGTCTTGGCGAAATCTATCCCCTGTCACGATTTGGCAGCTCGTTAGACACGTTAAATTTGACTCATCTGGAGGTTTACGTTGAACGAGTTAACGAGTTGTGACTTTACCACGGCGGACGATCCGTTTGCTCTCTTCGCAAGCTGGTTCGAGGCGGCCAAAAAAGCCGAGCCTTATAATCCGGACGCCATGGCGCTTGCCACTGTCGATGCCGATGGCCTGCCGAATGTGCGGATGGTTCTGCTCAAGGACGCCGCACCGTCCGGATTTGTTTTCTACAGCAATTCGGAGAGCGCCAAGGGCCAGGAGCTTCATGCAAACATGCGCGCGGCGGCGGTGCTTTACTGGAAATCGCTGCGGCGGCAGGTTCGTTTGCGCGGTCCGGTCACCCTCGTCGACGACAGCGAGGCGGATGCCTATTTCGCAAGCCGTCCTTTGCAAGCCCGGATCGGCGCCTGGGCAAGCCAGCAATCGCGGCCGCTCGAAAGCCGGTTCGCGCTGGAGTCCGCCGCCGCCAAATACGCCGCAAAATTTGGGTTCGGCGAAGTTCCGCGGCCGCCCCATTGGCTCGGCTACAGGATTTCCCCCCTTTATCTCGAGTTCTGGTCGGAAGGTCACTTCCGTCTGCATGACCGGATCGTTTTCCGGCGGCCGTCGGAGCACGGCGCCTGGCGCAAGGAGCGCCTTTACCCATGAGCCCGGCCGGTTCTTTCGCCGCCCCAGCCGCACCGCGGCGGGACTTTCCGCGCGAATATCCCGGGCGTCCCTATCTCGGCGTGAGCCTCGCCGTCTTCCGGGCCGGGCTCGTCCTTCTCGCCCGGCGCGCCCGGCCGCCTTTCGCGGGCGCTTTTTCGCTGCCCGGCGGCCTCGTCGAGGTGGGCGAGACCTTGGAGGGCGCGGCCTTGCGCGAATTGCAGGAGGAAGTCGCGGTCGCCGCGCGGATCATCGCATTCAATCAATTCGTGGAACTGATCGATCGCGACGGCGCGGGCAAGATCCGCCATCATTATGTGATTGCCTCCTTTGCGGGCGAGTGGATCGCGGGCGAAGCCAAGCCAGGACCAGAAGCGAGCGAAGCCGTCTGGGCCGAGACTTCGCGCCTCGAAGCTCTTGACTGCACGCCCAAGATCGCTGCCGTGGTGGACGCGGCAAAATGCTTGCTGAACGCGCGCCTGAGCGGGCGCCATGCTTGAGAACCGGCCGATGGTGAAAGAAGCCTTGACCTTCGAGGACGCCGGAAATTTTTGCGGCCGCGCTTTTCGCGCGCTTGCCGCGGCCGCGGTTTGCCTCGCCGTTGCGTCCGCCCCGGCAAATGCCCAATTCGACTTTTTCGACAAGCTTTTTGGTCATGGGCCAGCGGCAAAGCCACCACCCAAGGCCGCCAAGCCGTCCGCCTCGAAAACGAAACAGGGCAAGGCCAAGCACGAAAAGACCAAGAAATCGACAGCGGCAAAGCCCTTGCCGGCTGCGCCGGCGCCGGAGGCGGAGCCGCCGCGGCCTTATGATTTCGCAGCTTTTGAGGCTCGCCGAAATCCTCGGCGCGCTCTCCTATTTCGATGAACTCTGTGCCTCTGCCCCTGCCGGCGACTGGCGCGCCAAGATGCAGTCGCTTTTAGAGGCCGATGCCAAGACCGCGGCGCGCAAGGAACGTCTCGCCGGTAGCTTTAACCGGGGCTTTCACGACTACGAGAGGACCTATCATTTTTGCACGCCAAACGCGCAAGCGGTCATCAGCCGGTTTCTCGCGGAAGGCGCCGGGATCGCGCATGAGGTGGTCAACCGCTATGGCGCGTCTTGAAAGACGCGCGCGCTTGCGCGCGAACGCGTAAGATCTTTGCAACGGGTTTTTCGCGCGCCCTTGGCTCTCGCCAATCATCGAGACGGCGCGCCCTGAGGCCGCCGGCGCCGTTTCCCATTCCATCCATCAACGATGGTTCTGAATGCCGTCATGAACCTCGGCGAGGATATTGCCCTCGACCCAGGTGAAGCCAGCGCTGGGATCGGCGCAAGCGATCCCCTGCTCGCCGATGAGGCGGTCGCAGAGCATGACGCAAATGTCCTCCAAAGGAGCACTCGTGTCATTCTCCTCGGTCATGCGATCGATTGAAGTCTCCGCTTCCTCCACGCCATCCACGAGATAGATGATGAAGACTTCCTCATGGCCGGCAATGCCATGCGCGTTGACCCTGAACGTTTCCCCACGATATTGAAATTCCCGTACCATCTGGTCCGCCGCCTCTTCTTGGTAGGTGAGCGATGCGTCCTCGCCGCGTTTCGGCGAGGATTTTGAAAACGCGGCGACCGTAGACATGGCCCGAAGCAATGGTCAAGGCACAGCGCCGGGACATTATGAAGCATGTCAACTGAGTATTCAGGACCCGACAATATTGTCGTGTTTCTGACAATTCTTACAAAACAAGCAACTCGAAATTAAATCGAGTGGTATAGGTCCGACATATTTTGAATTTTTGGTTCTCTCGCCCGCGATCGCTATGTAACAAAATTCTACTCCAATGTTTAGGTAGAGCCCGATTGAAAAATCTCATCACCGACATTTCCGGCCTCGGCGTCGGCCATGCGCAGGACGAAAGGCTGGGCTCCGGCGTCACGGCGCTCATTTTTGAATCTCCCGCCGTCGCTTCGATCGCGGTCCATGGCGGCGCCGCCGGGCTGCGCGACACGGGCTTGCTCGAACCCGAAATGACCGTCGAGCGGATCAATGGCTTGGTGCTTTCGGGCGGCTCCGTTTATGGCCTCGATTCGATGGGCGGGGTTGTTGCCTTTCTGCGCGAGAGTGGCCGCGGCTTCGCGGTGCGCGATATCAAGGTGCCGATCGTGCCTGGCGCCGTGCTTTTCGATCTTCTGAATGGCGGCGATAAGAATTTCGGGCGCGAGCCCATCTATTGGCATTTGGGCTATCAAGCCGCGGCCGCGGCCGGGCAAGAGTTCGCGCTGGGCAGCGCCGGCGCGGGCTTTGGCGCCACGACCGAAAATCTCAAGGGAGGCCTCGGCTCGGCGAGCGCTCTGACCTCGCAAGGGTTTTGGGTTGGCGCCCTCGTTGCCGTCAACGCGGTGGGCCGCGCCACCATTGGCGAAGGCCCGCATTTCTGGGCCGCGCCCTACGAACAGAAGGGCGAGTTCGGCGGCCTCGGCTGGCCCGCGCCTTGGCCTTTGGACGCGGCGGGCTTCCACATCAAGGGCGGCGCGGCGGAAAACACCACTCTTGCGATCGTTGCTACGGACGCGGCGCTGACCAAGCCCGAGGCCAAGCGTCTTGCCATCATGGCGCATGACGGCATGGCGCGGGCCTTGCGCCCCGCCCATGCGCCCATGGACGGCGACACGGTTTTCGCCGCTGCGACCGGCACGGCGGCGCATCTCCCAACCCTGCGCGACAAAACCGAGATCGGCCAATGCGCGGCCGATTGCTTGGCGAGAGCCATCGCCCGCGCGGTCTATGAGGCAACGCCGCTGCCGTTTGCTGGCGCGCTGCCGAGCTGGCGGGGCAAATTCCAAGCGGGCGGAGCAAATTCGAAGTGAGATCACCGTTTGGCGGGGCATGGACTTGCCGCGCTCTCCCATGGTAGGGCGCGAGACACGCACGATGGCACCGTGCAACGCCGCCCCCGCCTTGGCAGAGAGATCCGCATGATCCCCCGCTATTCCCGTCCCGAAATGGCCGCCCTCTGGGAGGCGCAAACCCGCTTCCGCATCTGGTTCGAGATCGAGGCCTATGCCTGCGATGCGCTCGCCGAACTCGGCGTGATCCCGAAAGAAGCCGCCAAGGCGATCTGGGAAAAGGCCGGTCACGTGACGTTCGACGTGGCGCGGATCGACGCGATCGAGAAGGTCACCCACCACGACGTCATTGCCTTCCTCACGCATCTTGCCGAATTCATCGGTCCCGAATCGCGCTTCGTGCATCAAGGCATGACGTCATCCGACGTGCTCGACACCTGTCTTGCGGTGCAGCTCGCGCGGGCCTCCGACATTCTTTTGGCCGATATCGACGCTTTGCTTGCCGCGCTCAAGCGCCGCGCCTTCGAACATAAATTAACCCCCGTGATCGGCCGCTCGCATGGCATCCATGCGGAGCCAATGACCTTTGGCCTAAAGCTCGCGCAAGCCTATGCCGAATTCTTGCGCGCCCGCGAGCGTCTCGTGAATGCACGAAAAGAGATCGCCACCTGCGCGATTTCCGGCGCCGTCGGCACTTATGCGAATATCGATCCCCGCGTCGAAGCTCATGTCGCGGAAAAACTCGGACTTTCCGTCGAACCCGCCTCGACGCAAATCATTCCGCGCGATCGCCATGCGATGTTCTTTTCGACGCTCGCCGTCATCGCCTCCTCGATGGAGCGGCTGGCCACCGAGATCCGGCATATGCAGCGCACGGAAGTGCTGGAAGCGGAGGAGTTTTTCTCGGAAGGCCAAAAAGGCTCGTCCGCCATGCCGCATAAGCGCAATCCGGTGTTGAGCGAGAACGTCACGGGGCTCGCCCGCCTCATACGCGGCATGGCGGTCCCGGCCATGGAAAATGTCGCGCTTTGGCATGAGCGCGATATTTCGCATTCCTCCGTCGAGCGGATGATCGCGCCGGATGCGACGGTCACGCTCGATTTCGCGCTCGCGCGTCTCACGCAAGTGATCGAAAAGCTCATTGTCTATCCCGCCAATATGCAGAAAAATTTGGACCGCCTCGGCGGCCTCATTCATTCGCAGCGGGTTCTTCTCGCCCTGACCCAAAAGGGCGTGAGCCGCGAGGAGGCTTATGCGCGGGTTCAGCGCAACGCCATGCCGGTGTGGCGCGGCGAAGGCGATTTTTTGACGCTCTTGCAAAACGATGAGGAGGTGCGCAAGGTGCTTGGCGCGGCCGAACTCGAAGAGCTGTTCGATCTTGGCTATCACCTGAAAAATATCGATTTTATCTTCACGCGTGTCTTCGGCGAGAGTTGAAGATCACTTCACCCTTCGAATGGAACATTTGCCGGCTGGAAGACTTGCAATGCAAACTCAGGATCGTCTCGAAGATTTGGTCGGCAGGATTGTCGCAAACACGGCTCTGCATGCGCGATGGCTGAACACGTTTTCTTATTTGGAATATGTCGGTTTTCGCAAGATCGTGAAGAGCCAAAGGGCCGAGGCTCTCACGAGCGCGATCCTCGGCCACGCCTGCGAAGAGGGCCGCCATGCGCTCGGCCTCAAAAAACTTGCGGTGAAACTCGGCGGCGCCGGTTTTGACTCTTACGCGCCGCAGCTTCTTCTCTGCGGCGAGGAGGCGGAACGTTATTTTCAGGATCTCGACCAGTTTTGCGACGCAGTCTTCGCGGACCGCTCGGAGGAAGAGCGCGTCAAGCTCGCTTACGGCTATGTGACATGGCTCGTCGAGCGGCGTGCGCTCGAAGTCTATGGAACCTACAAGAAAGCCCTCGGCGAGTCGGAGATCGCCAGAAAGCTCGCTGGCCTCCTTGCCGAGGAAACCAAACATCTTTCCGATATCGAGGTTTTGCTTCAGGCGGCCGATCCCGCTTTCCCGGCACGGTCGAAAGAATTGGAAGCGGTCGAAAACCAGCTCTACCAGGTCTTTATCGCCGCTCTGACCAAGGAGCTCACGCAGGAAAATCCGCTCCCGGCGGCGGCGGCTAGCTAGAGCGGCCGGGCACGCCCTGATGCGCACATCGCACGCCGACATTCTCGTCATCCCGGGGCTCGGCGGGTCCGGGCCGGACCATTGGCAGAGCCGCTGGGAAGCCAAACTTCCGACGGTTCGGCGTGTCGTTCAAGACGATTGGGACAACCCCAGGCTCGACGCCTGGCAAGGGCGCATCCTGGAGGAGGTCGCGCGCGCCGAGCGCCCGGTCATTCTCGTCGCCCACAGTCTCGGCGCGCTCGCGGCCGCGCATGCCGCGCTCTTGCTGGCCAAAGGAGCGGGGGCCGGCAAGATCAAAGGCGGTTTTTTGGTCGCGCCGCCGTCCGTCGAGGTTCTTTCGAAAATCGAGGCGGTCGATGCGGCTTTTCTGGCCCTTCCCGCCACGCCGCTTCCCTTCCCTGCTCTCGTGATTGCGAGCCGGGACGATCCATTTTCACCCTTTGCCGCCAGCGCGGATTTGGCGCGCCTGCTCGGCGCGGAGCTCGTCGATGCTGGCTTTTCCGGCCATATCAATATTGACAGCGGGCATGGCCCCTGGCCGGAGGGCCTCTTGCGGTTCGCTGGATTTTTGAAAACGCTTTAAGGCCGCCGTCACAAAGCCTGGTGGATGCGCAGCGGCTGGCCCTCAGCGGGCATGACGAGTTCACCCTCCCACATGACTCTTCGGCCGCGAATGAAGGTGCCGACCGGCCAGCCCGTGACCTCAATTCCGTCATAGGGCGTCCAGCCGCAGCGCGAGGCGATCCAGCGGTTTTCGATCCTTTCGCGCCGCTTCATATCGACGATCGTGAAATCAGCGTCAAAGCCCGCCGCGATGCGTCCCTTGCCCGCGATCCCAAAAAGCCGCGCCGGGCCGGCGCTCGTCATATCGACAAAATGCAAGAGTGGCAGGCGTCCCTTGTTCACATGATCGAGCATGACCGGCACAAGGGTCTGCACGCCGGTCATGCCGGACGGGCTTTGCGGATAGGGTTTTGCTTTTTCTTCGAGCGTATGCGGGGCATGATCGGAGCCGAGAATATCGGCGATTCCCTGGTTCACAGCGAACCACAAACGCTCGCGATGGCTCTTGTCGCGGACAGGCGGGTTCATCTGCACTTTCGTGCCGAGCCGCGCATAATCCTCGGCGCTCAGGGTCAAATGATGCGGCGTCACCTCGACGCTCGCAATATCCTTATGCGCCGCCAAAAGATCCATCTCCTCGCCGCAGGACACATGCAGCACATGGATCAAGGCGCGGTTTTCGCGGGCGATCCGCAGGAGACGCTCCGTTGCGCGCAGCGCGACCGTCGCGTCGCGCCAGACGGGATGCGAGGAAGGATCGTTTGCCACACGGAAATTCTTGCGTTCTTCGAGGCGAAACTCGTCCTCGCTGTGAAAAGCGGCGCGCCGCCGGGTCTGGCTTAAGATGGCGGCAACGCCCGCGTCCTCGGCGACGAGGAGCGAGCCGGTCGACGAACCCATGAACACCTTGATCCCGGCCGCGCCCGGCAGCCGTTCGAGCTCGGGAATGTCGCGCGCATTGTCCTGCGTGCCGCCGACCCAAAAGGCGAAATCGCAATGCATGCGGCCCTTGGCCCGCGCCATTTTGTCGGCGAGCGCCGCCTCGCCCGTGGTCAAGGGGCTGGTATTGGGCATTTCGAAAACGGCGGTGACGCCGCCGAGAACCGCCGCCCGGGAGCCCGTCTCCAAATCTTCCTTATGCGTCGCGCCGGGCTCGCGGAAATGCACCTGGGTGTCGATCACGCCCGGCAAGATATGAAGGCCCGTGGCGTCGATCGTCTCGCCGGCGCTGGCGTGGGAGAGATCGCCGGTCTTTGCGATTTTGCCGCCGCTGATCCCGATGTCGCGCACGCCGAGGCCGGTATGATCGGCGACCGTGCCGCCCTTCAAAATGATGTCGAAGCTTCGCGGCACTGAAGGATTCCTTACAAAAATCTGGCTTGCGCCTTGCTCTGGCTTGCGCCTTGCTAATGTTTGATTATCTACGAATAGACGGGCAAAAGTCGAGGGTTTGGATGAGCGGGCAAGTGTCTCTACTTAGCGATCGCGGCATTGTCGAAGTGGCGGGCGCGGAGGCGGCCGGTTTTTTACAAAGGCTCATCACCAATAGCGTGCTCAATATTCCTCAAGGCGAAGGCCGCTATTCGGGGCTCCTCTCGCCGCAAGGCAAATTGATGTTCGATTTTTTCGTTGTTCCGCTGCCGCAGGGACCCGAGGCGGGCTACCTCTTCGACTGTCTGAGAGCGCAGGCGGGCGATCTCATCAAGCGCCTCAATTTGCATAAGATGCGGGCCAAAATCGCGATCGAGGACAAATCGGAACAAATGGGCGTCGCCGCCGTCTTTGACGGCGAGGCGCCCGCGGGCGTCGAAGGCGTGGTCTACCGCGACACGCGCGCGCCCGGCATGGGCCTGCGGCTCATCGCGCCGCGCGAGGCCTTGGCGCGCCTCACCGACGCGGGCGAAGCCGCCTATGAGGCGCATCGCGTCGCGCAAGGCGTGCCAAAAGGCGGCATTGATTTCGCCTATGGCGATGCCTTCGTGCATGACGTCAACCTCGATGCGATGAATGGCGTCGATTTCAAGAAAGGCTGCTATGTCGGGCAGGAGGTCGTCGCCCGGGTTCATTTCCGCAAATCGGCGCGCAAGCGCGTCGTGAAAATCCATTTCGATGGTCCGGCTCCGGCGCCTGGAACGGAAATCCGGGCAGGTGAGATCAATCTCGGCCAGCTTGGCTCGACGGCCGGTGCCGAGGGTCTTGCAACCTTGCGGATTGACCGGCTCGAAGAGGCGCGCGCGGCGGGGGCGGTGATCAAGGCCGGGGAGGCGACCGTGGATGTGACCGTGCCGCCGGAATTTTTCGCGGCCGCCGCCGGGGTCGAAAAACGGCTCTAGGCGTTTCTCTGGGTGAATCGAAAACAGTTTATCCTTCCGAAATTGGTGTTATCAACGACGCACGCATCGTGGACGAAAGGACTTCGTCCCTCACACATGTTGTGCGAGGCCAAAGCCGCTAAGTCGGGGGCTTCGTAAGTTTCCTTACGAAATGATCAAAAAAACCAGCTCCCTTCCTTCGGCCGCGAGCCGAACGCGCTGCCCCTGGCCCGGCAACGACCCGCTCTACATCGCCTATCACGATGAGGAATGGGGCGT
The DNA here is from genome assembly GCA_963784075.1 of uncultured Alphaproteobacteria bacterium. Taxonomy (GTDB): domain Bacteria; phylum Pseudomonadota; class Alphaproteobacteria; order Rhizobiales; family Beijerinckiaceae; genus Methylocapsa. The sequence goes on from CAWAQW010000049.1 coordinate 26,395, forward strand.
GCCGGAGCGCGACAGCCGGGCGCTTTATGAAAAACTCATCCTCGACGGGTTTCAGGCGGGGCTCTCCTGGATCACGGTATTGCGCAAGCGCGAGGCGTTCCGCGCCGCTTTCGACAGTTTCGACCCGGAAAAGATCGCCCGCTACGATCGCCGCGAAGATCGAGGCCTTGATGCAAAATACGGGCATCATCCGCAACCGGGCGAAAATCGAAAGCACCGTGACTTCGGCCCGCGCTTTCCTGAAAATCGAGGAGGCCGAAGGCTTTTCAACTATCTCTGGGGGTTTTTCGATGGAAAGAGCGTGCAAAACACTTATCGCGACGTGAGCGAAATCCCGGCGCAAACGCCTCTCTCGGCGCGGATCGCCAAGGATCTCAAGAGCCGGGGCTTCAATTTCTGCGGCCCGACCGTCGTCTATGCCTTTTGCCAGGCGACCGGCATGGTGAACGACCACCTCGTCAGCTGCTGGCGGCACGCCGAATGCCGCGCTCATGCCAGCACCCGCGCCTAGAGCCCCAGCCGATGAGGAAGGCTTGGGATGGCTGAAGCCCGCGCCTGGGTCCGCTTGCCGTCCGGCAAACGCCTCGATCTTTTGAACCCGACGCCTTTCGATTGGGAGGACACGGATTTGGCGCTTGGGCTCGCCCGCACCTACCGCTGGGGCGGCCATTCGGCCTGGCCCTTGCCGCTGTCGGTGGCGCAGCATTCGCTTCTGGTTCTGGCCTTGCATCGGCGACGGTCCCAAAACCCTCCGGATACCCGCGCGGAGCTGCGTGAATTGCTGCATGACGCCGACGAAGGCCTGCTTGGCTTTGATTGCATTTCGGTGGTGAAGCCTTTCCTGGGCGAGGCCTATCGCACCTTGACCCTGCGGCTCGAACAGGCCGTCGCGCTTCGCTACGCACTGCCGCCGTGGACGGCCGCCGAGAAGAAAACCCATAAAAGGGCGGACCGCGTCGCCGCCGCGTCCGAGGCCGTTCATGTCGTTGGCTGGACGCCGGAGGAAGTGCGCACCACTTTGCGGATTCCCTTCACCGCCCTGGCGGCCGATCCCTTGTGCGATATCTATGGGGGCAGGCCGTGGGAGCCCTGGCCGCCGGGTCTCGCCGCCGAGCGGTTTTTGGCCGAGCTGGAGCATTTGATCTCGGCGAATGGCGCGGGTTTCGCCTAAAATTCGCGAAAATGACACCTGGATGCGCCAAAACAGCGCGCGCCAGAAGCATTTCCGGCGCCCGCGCGCGGGTCTATGACAGGCGCCAATCGTGGCATGATTGAGGAGAGCTGGTTTGGTCCCGCGCATCCATGTTTGTCCCCTCTCCAAAGTGCCGGAGACGGTCCGCGCGAGCGGGGCGCGAAGCCTCGTCACCTTGATCAATGAGGGAACGCCGATCAGGCGCCCGGCCGGGATCGCCGCCGAAAAACATCTTGTCGTCTTTCTTTCCGACATTGTCGAGGATGTCGAGGGCCATACGCTGCCAAGCCCATCCCATGTCGAACATTTGCTGACTTTCGTGCGGCGATGGGACCAAAAGGCCCCTTTGTTGATCCATTGCTGGGCGGGCGTCAGCCGCTCGACGGCGGCGGGCTTTATCGCGGCCTGCGCCTTGCGCCCGAATCGCGACGAAAACGAGATCGCACGAGAGGTCCGGGCCAATTCGCCGACCGCGACACCCAATGCCCGGCTTGTCGCCATCGCCGACGCGATGCTGGGGCGCAACGGGCGGATGGTTGCCGCCATCGAAAAGATCGGGCAGGGCCACCTCTGTTTCGAGGGCACCCCCTTCGCTCTGGAGTTGCACTGAATTTCAACCCCCTTTACAGCATGGTGAAGCAATTTCGAGGCTCATCCGCGATATGAAACGCGAGGGGGCAAGCGGCTGGGGTTCATCCATGGGCCAAAAAAATGAGACAAAGGCCCCGCGCAAACCGCCGGACCCTTTATCGAGAGAAGAGGCACCCGTGCCCGCCACCGATGCAGATATTGCCGGCCTGTCTTTCGAGACCGCTCTCAAAGAGCTGGAACAGATCGTGGATAGGCTGGAAAAGGGCACTGTCGAGCTTGAGGAATCGATCGCGATCTATGCGCGTGGCGAGGCCTTGAAGCGCCATTGCAATGATCTGCTCAAAGCCGCCGAGCAGAAAATCGAAAAGATTACCTTGGGTGCCGATGGCCGCCCCGGCGGCACCGAACCGCTCGATCTGGCATGATCGTGGCATTGCCAATGTAATCCCAACCGAGGTTTGACCAATGTCCGATTATGCTTTCGCCGCGGCGCCGGTGGTCTCGCTCTTGTCGATGTCGACAAAGCCGTTTCCGGTGCGCCGCATCTATTGCGTTGGTCAAAATTACAAGGACCACGCGAAGGAGATGGGTGGAAATCCCGACGTGGATCCGCCTTTTTTCTTCACGAAACCGGCCAGTGCCATTTTGCAAAATGGCGAAATCATGCCGTACCCGCCGGGCACCAGCAATCTCCATCATGAGGTCGAACTGGTGGTGGCGATGGCCATGGGCGGCAAGAACATTCCGCCGGAAAAGGTCAACGACATGATTTTCGGCTATGCCGTCGGCCTCGATATGACCAAGCGCGACGTGCAGAACGAGGCCAGAAAAAAGGGCCAGCCCTGGGACATGGCGAAAGCCTTCGACTTCTCCGCGCCCTGCTCCTCGATTACCCCGGAAATGTACACAGGTGTTGTCGCCAAGGGCAAAATTCAGTGCAAGGTGAACGACACGGTGCGCCAGGAGGCCGATCTTTCCGATATGATCTGGGGGGTGCCTCAGATCGTCCATTACCTTTCGCGGCTCGTCGAGGTCTTTCCTGGCGACCTCATTTTCACCGGCACGCCGGCGGGCGTTGGACCGGTCGTCAAGGGCGACAAGCTCGAAGCCACGATCGCGGGATTGGAGCCGCTCCTGATCGAGATCGGCTGAGAGTCTTTTGGGGGGCGGCAACGGACGTCCCAAGCCGCAGGGCAGCGAGCGGCTATCGCGGCGGGGCTTGCGGCTCAGCTCACCCACTTCAGGAGCCGGATCACGCCCATATTCGCGGCCTGCCGGTGGGCGGAGACGTCGCGGCGCGCGGCGATGCTCTTGCGGTTGTCCTGGAAGTATTTGTAGGCGAGCCAGAGCATTTCGGCGTTCGAGAGGGTCGGGCGCCACTGCAGAGCCTTCTTAATCTTCGAAGTGTCGAAGACGAAGTCCTCGGCGATCATCCGGTACTGGTAGGGACCAAGCGGCGACAGACCGAGGCGGTGGGCGATCCGCATGGCCAGAAGGGTCGGCCCCTTGGGCAGCGAAGCCACGCGCGCGCCGGTGCCTGCCTTGCTGATCACATGGCCATAAACGTCCCGGAACGGGGTGACGTCGTCCGAGCCAATGTTGAAGATTTCCGAGCCAGGGAACTCGGCGGCAGCGATGCAGGCCGAGGCGAGGTCCTGGGCGTAGATAAACTGGTAGCGGTTGCGGCCGCCGCCCACCACCCAGACCTTGCGTCCCTCGTCGATGAATTCGAACAGGATCGAAAGAAGGCCCAATCGCCCCTCGTCGACAATCGTCGGGCAGCGAATGGAGACGGTGTTGATCCGGCCGCTGTAGGCACTCAGGATTTTCTCGCCTTCCCATTTGGACTGGCCATAGATTTCGACCGGCGCCGGCGTGTCGTCCTCCCGCACCGGGCGGCCCATGTTTTCGGCCCACAGGCAGTTGGACGAGGTGAAGACGATCGAACGCGTGCCGTACCTCACCGCCGCCTCGGCGACGTTGCGGGTGCCGTCCACATTGGATTCCCACAGAAAGGTCTTGTCCCGGACGGCATGGGCCAGGATGGCCGCGCAGTGGAACACGGACTTGAACCGGTGCATTGCGAACAGCCGCTCAAGGCCTTCCTGGTCGCGGATGTCACCCTTCACCGCGATCAGCCGGTCGTGGCGAAATTCCATGTCCTGCAGGTCGATCACCAGCGTGACCTTCGTGAGCAGCCGGTAATAAGGACGGGGCATGCTGTATAGGAGCCATCGGTCCTTCGTTGTTAAACACTATCGGAAATCCTCGCATAAATATTTGTAGTAAGTCTTAAAATGCGAAACATATTCGAACTTTCCCTATATTTCCGCTCGACCGGCGCATCCCAGTTCTGCGAGCGAACGCCGCCGATCGGGTAGGGCAGGACGATGGCGTCGAGCTCGGGCAGCGCCTGGCAGGCGCGTTTCAGCTGGCCGCTTGAGGTAGCGCCGGGCTGATCGGGAAGCGGCTTTGTGAAGCAGATGTCCTCCCCTTTCTCGGCAAAGTCATGGGTATTGAGAACGGAAAGCCCGCGGCTCCGCCGCTCATACTCCATCGCCGTGCCCTTGTAGAACATGGCTCCCGTACCCTGCAGGCAGGAATAGTAGCTGGGGCGTTTGAGCTTGAACCAGAAGAGCTCCACCCCGTCGTCCCAGTAGATATTGCGGCTCCGGGCGACGAAAGCCTGCAGCTCCGGGTCCGGAGCAGGGGCCTCGACGAATTTCTGCCAGTCGGTTCTCTGGTCGAACAGGGCGGCGCCGACGAGGGCTGTAGCCGCCGCGCCGCAGAGCACGAGGACGGGCGCGGGCTTGCGCGCTTCGCACAGCGCGAGCACGGTGAGTGCCGCCCCGGAAAGGCCCGTGAGTGCCACAGCCCGCCAGAGTTCGGGTGTCGCTGCCTCCGCATAGAGCACAAAACCCGTGACGCCCCATGCGCCGACCACGGCCATGCCAGTCACCGCGATGATCGGGTGGATCGCGGCGGCGGCGCGGCGAGGCAAAGGATCGAGCCGATAAGCCGTCCGCGCAAGCAGAGGGCGAGCGCAGCCATCACCAGGGCTTCGGCGAAGATTCGCGGCGTGGCGAAGCCTTCGCCATAGTGAAAGATGTTGAGGCCGCCATAGCCGGCGTCGAGCGCGATGCAGGCACGGATGGCGGCGAGTGCCTCGCGCCGGTCATCGAACAAGGCGCCCATGAGGAAGGTGAGCGCCAGCACCCAGACCGCGGCGCCGAGCACGGAGGCGCAAAAATGGCCCCAAACCGGGCCAAAGGCCGCGACCAGGGGCCCGTAGATCAGGGAGAAGCTGGCGAGGGAATCTTGCGACCCGAACTTGAAATAGAGGTCCTGCGCGAAGCGGCCCGGCTGGAGCGTGTTCAACGCCTGGATGGTGTAGAGGCGGCCATCGTGGACGACCCCCCTATAGGGGTGTGTCGCGATCCAGAGCGAGAAAAGCGCGGCCGCCTCGACCAAGCACCGCCCCATCCCTTCTTTTCCATCAAAACGTACGCTCAAAGGCGACCCCCGGGACCGAGCACCCTTCCGCGATCCTTGTTTTTCTGTTGCACCTCGGCTCCAACGATAATTAGTCGAGAGTGCTCCCGACATGCGTCTTGGCGCCCGGGCCCGGCTTGGCGTCGAGCGCTTGGATTTGTTTCCAGGTGTTTGATTGCGCGATCATCCGCCGGATCGCCGCCACATTGGCGCTCGCGTCCTTGGCGTCGAGATCGCGCCGCGAAACTTCCTCGGCGCTTGAGAATTTGCCTTCAAGGGCAAGCACGAGGGCGAGATTCTGGCGCACGGGCTGGTCGGCACTCTGCTGCGCCGCCGCTTCTTGCAGCGTCTTTTCGGCCTCCGGCAATTTTTTTGAAAGCGCGTAGGAAAGTCCGAGATTGGACAAGACATGCGGCTGCGCCGGCGCGATCTTGAGGGCCGCCGCATAATAGGCCTGCGCTTACTCATGGTCGCCGAGCTGATCGGCAACCGAGCCTTGCGCGGACAGCACCGACCAATCCGGCCGCTCGGGCGTATGCGCATGAGCCAACACCTCGGCCGCCTCGTGCAGCCGGCCGGCATCGGCCAAGGCCTTGCCATAAGCGGCGAGCACCGTCTCGTCGCGCGGGAATTTGATCGACAGCCGCTGCAAGACCGCGACGGCTTGCGCGCTTTGCGACAGTTTGCGCAAGGCGCGCGCGTAATTCAGCGCCGTCGTCTTGTCATCGGGGGCGCGGTCGTATTGGCGGCCCCATTCCTCCGCCTCGCGGCGCATGTCGGCTTCGGAGGCGCCGCCCGCAATGACCGACTCCGTCCGCGATCGAACCGGTGATATCTTGCGGACCGGTCGTCTGGCAGGCCGAAAGACAAAGCCCGGCGGCCAGGATCGCCCCGCGCAGGGCGCTCGCGGAAAGATGCGCCATCCGCTGTTTGTGTCCGCCTTGCGCCAAGCGCCGTCCCTGCGGCAAAAGTTCGATGCGGTCCGCCATGCGAGTGCCACGCCCTGATTCGCTGGTTTGCATCCAACACGATGAGCGATTAACCCTGAGCCTGGCTGACCTCGCGGTGGCGCGACGCTATAGGCTGTTTTCGAAGGAGTGTTCGATGTTGGTCCGGGATGAAGCCTTGGCAGGCGCCGCCCCCATCTGGTTCGTTACGAAGGAAACATGGCCAGAGATCCGGGATCGTCTTCCCGAACCGGCGCAAGCTTTCGCGAGCGCCTGCGGGTTCGAGCCAACGCCCGGCCGCACCCACATCATGCCGGGCCCCGATGGCGCGATCGCCGGCGTTCTTTTCGGAATAGAAGGCGCCGCGGCCCGCGCGCGCGATCTCTTTCTTCCAGGCCAACTGGCGACATCGCTGCCCGCCGGCCTCTACCGCTTCGCCAACCAGCCGCATGATGCCACGCTGGCCGCGCTCGCTTGGCTCCTCTCCCTCTATCGGTTCCGCCGCTACAAAACCAATGGCGGCGGCGGGCCGCGCCTTTGCGTTCCGGAGGGAGTCGACGCGGCGCGGGTCGAGCGCATCGCGCGGGCCGTGGAGCTCGGCCGCGATCTCATCAACACGCCCGCCAATGACATGGACCCGGACGCGCTCGAAGAGGCGGCCATCACGCTCGCTTCTCAGCATCTGGCGCATGCACGGGTCACGCGGGGCGATCAGCTTCTCAAAGCCAATCTGCCGCTCATTCACGCCGTCGGCCGCGCCGCCGAAAAGCCGCCGCGTCTCGTCGATTTCACTTTTGGCGATGAGTCGAAGCCGAAAGTGACCTTGGTCGGCAAGGGCGTGTGTTTCGATTCGGGCGGCCTCGATATCAAGCCCGAATCCGCCATGAGCCTCATGAAAAAGGATATGGGCGGCGCCGCGACCGCGCTGGCGCTCGCCGCGATGATCATGGAGTGTGGCCTCGCCATCCGCTTGCGGGTGCTCATTCCGATCGTCGAGAATGCGATTTCGAGCAAAGCCTTCCGGCCGGGCGACATTTATAAGAGCCACAAAGGTCTCACCGTCGAAATCGGCAACACCGATGCCGAGGGCAGGCTCATTCTCGCCGACGCCCTGGCGCTGGCGGACGCGGACGCCCCCGAGCTTCTCATCGATTTCGCGACTCTGACCGGCGCCGCCCGCGTCGCGCTGGGGCCGGACCTGCCGCCGTTCTACACAATGGACGAGGCGCTCGCCGCCGAGATCGCCCGCGCCAGCGCGGCGGCGCAGGACCCGGTGTGGCGGATGCCCTTATGGGATCCTTACGACAAGCTGCTCGAGGGCAAGATCGCCGATCTCAACAATATTTCGGGCGGGCCTTTCGCGGGCTCGATCACCGCGGCCCTATTCTTGCGCCGTTTCGTGGAGCGGGCACAGTCCTGGGCGCATTTCGACATTTACGCCTGGTCCCCGAAGGCGGCGCCCGGCCGCCCGGAAGGCGCCGACATCCAAGCCGCGCGGCTCCTCTATGATGTGCTGGAGGCGCGCTACGGCGCGGTGGCCGGGCCACGCGCGCCGGAAACGCCCCGCGTCGTGCATCATGTGAAAATCACAAGCGAAGATCTCGCCAGCGACGACGAGGCCAGATTGGAGGATAAATCGCCTTAGGGCGCGGGGCAGGCACGGCGTCATCGGGAGGACGCGGGCCACGCAGCAAGCGTGTGGAAGCCAACCGGCCATGTCTGCTATATTCTTTTCATGAAGCGGGACGAAGCCATAAGCCTGTTGAAGCAACACGAAGCCGACTTAAAACGGCTTGGCGTCGAGCATCTTTACATGTTCGGCTCAACCGCGCGCGGCGACGCGCAAGAAGATTCCGACGTTGATCTGTTTTTCGACTACGAGAAGGGAAAGCTCGGCCTCTATGAGCTGATGGATGTGAAGGAATATGCCGCGCGCATCCTCGGCCGTAAGACCGACATCATGACTCGGGACAGCCTGCACAAGACGCTCCGGCGGCAGATTGAAGAAACAGCCGTGCGCGTGTTTTAGTGGCCGCGCGTTCGCTCATTCCCCGCCTGACGGACATCATCGAAGCCATCGAACGGATTCATGCCGTGCTGAGGGATATCTCTCTCGATGTGTTCGAGAGTGATTGGCAGCGGCAATGGCTCGTCGAGCGTGGTGTCGAGATTATTTCCGAGGCCAGCCGCCATATCACGGATGAGTTGAAAGCGCGTCATCCCGAGATCCCTTGGCAAAAGGTGGCAGGCATCGGCAATGTGCTGTGCCACGATTACGAAAGCATTGCTGCTCCGTCATGGAAGCTGGCGCAAGCCGATCTCACGGACTTGGAGAAAGTCTGCCGCGACGAACTGGCAACCGAGCTTGCCCGCACAAAGCGGGATTGATTGTTTTTCCTGCGCTTAGGACTCCTGCGATCGTTCCTTCCAAGTAGAAACGAGAAATGCGGCCATGGTGCCTGCAAGATTAACGGCGAGTTCCGCGTGGCGCGCCTTCGGCTTGACAGGTTTGCGTCCCTGTCCATGCGCGTCGCCGATTTTGTTTCGGATAGAGCCGAGATAATTCGCCACAGACTGACAATTTCCAAGAATACGTTTGAAAATGTCTTCTTGGTGCTGATGCGGAGCAAGTCTAAGTAGCTCCGCTGAAAGAGCCCATAGCTTCGGCAAGTCGGCATCATCAGGATATGAAATTCCGGCCTCGTCCAAGATGTGCTTGCAAACAGTGTCAAGCAGCATTCGCGCCGCTGTAATTGCCCCTCAGGATCGCTCAAACGCCGGTCAAGAGCCTTTTGCCAAGCTGCATGGACGTTGGTCGGGATCGAACGCTTCAAGAGCTGCGGTGATGGGCGCAACGCCGGGACTCCGATCTTGAGCTTCGAGATATTCGATGAGTGGACGAAAGGCATCCCAGATCAGAGTGCGCCTCTCGTGATAGCGCGCGCGCTCGTATTTGATGAATCCCCACAACTGGCTTAGGTCTCTGCATCGCCGCACAAAATCTGGAAGCTTATCTTTTGTGTCAGGACGCGATGCAAAAAACCGGCGCAATTCGTTATAGACTGGGTCCCCACCATCGAATTTTCCGTCAGTGGCATGAGCAATCAGACCGTTCTGAAATCTAACGGCTTATCGAGGAGCGATTCGTCGAATAGAGGGGTGTCTGTGCTCACGGCGTTAGTCTCGAAATCGTCCAGCGGCTCACATTGTAGGAGCGCGCAATCTCGCCCTGTGTCTCCTTACCCGCCTTAAGGCACTTGATCGCCTCTTGCTGCTGATGATGGGTGAGGTTCGGCTTGGGGCCAAGCCTGACGCCGTTCGCCACGGCGCGTTCGCGGCCTTCGCCCGCGCGGGCGCGGATTAATTCGCGCTCGAACTCGGCAAGCCCGCCTAGCACGGTCAGCATTAAGCGCCCGTTCGCGGTCGTCGTGTCCGCCCATGTGTCACGGAGCGAACGGAAGCCCGCGCCCTTGCCGGTGATCGCCGCCAGCGTGTTCAAGAGGTCGCGGGTCGAGGGCGCCAACCGGTCGAGGCGCGTCACCGTCAGCACGTGGCCTTTGTCAAGCTGCCCGAGGGCGCGGCGCAATTGGGCGCGGTCGGTCCTCGCGCCGCTCGCCGTTTCCCGCAAGACCTTTATGGCTCCGGCGGCGCGCAATGGCTTCATTTGCGCGTCGAGGCTTTGACCGCCGGTCGATACCCTTGCATAGCCCAGAATCATGCAATGACTCTGCTACTATAGGCGGTACCTGAAAAGCCCTTTCTTTTCAAAGGGCTTTTTAGTTCCATATTTCTCGGACCTCGCAAAAACCACCGGCGCGTCAGGCCCCCTTTCACCGCAAGGCAGAGCAATTTGAATCTGCCGCACAACCGGCTATTAGAGGGAAATGAAAACGCTCGACCCCCGCCTGACCCCGGCCCGGCCGGACCTCGCCGCCGCGCATCTGCGCGGAAAAGTCACCGCCGATCGCTACGTCGAAGGCCGCCCGATGCAGCTTGTCACCGGCCTCGCGGATGTGCGGCAGGCGCCCTCCCACGAGGCCGTGCTCGAGACGCAGGCGCTTTTCGGTGAAGATGTCACCCTTTACGAGGAAGACGAAGGCTGGGGCTGGGTGCAGCTCGCGCGCGACGGTTACGTCGGCTATATCGCCATGGCCGCGCTCGCCGAAGGGCACAGCGAGCCGACCCATCGCGTCGCGGTCACCCGCACCTTCGTCTATCCATGTCCGGACCTGAAACTGCCGGCGCGGCGTTCCTCGCCGCTCGGCGCCACCGTTCGCGTCCGCGGGGTCCAAGGCGGTTTCGCGCAAATCGGCGAGACCGCGTTCATCTTCGCTGATCATCTGCGCCCGTTGGACACGCGCGAAAAAGACTTCGTCGAAGTCGCCGAGCGGTTCTTGCATGTGCCCTATCTCTGGGGCGGCAAAACCAGTCTCGGGATCGATTGCTCGGGGCTCGTCCAAGTCGCGCTCCAGGCCACCGGAATTGCCGCGCCGCGCGACACCGATCTGCAGGAACAGGCGCTCGGCGCGCCGCTCGCCCTCGATGCGGGCGTTACATTGCGGCGCGGCGATCTTGTCTTTTGGCGCGGCCATGTCGGCATCATGCGCGACGCGGCGACGCTTTTGCACGCCAATGCGCATCATATGCTGGTCGTGAGCGAACCTCTGTCCGAGGTGCGCGAAAGAATCCTCGGCAAAACCGGGCAGAAGGTCACATCGATCAAGCGGCTGGCATAAGGGCAGGGGCGGGCGCGGTCACGCCCACCATTTTGCGGGCGGCTCGATTTTGGGCGCCGCCTGCTCGATGACATGCGCCACCGAGAACAAGGTCTCTTCGTCGAAGTCGCGGCCGATCACTTGCAGGCCCAAGGGCAAGCCCTCGGCGGAAACGCCGGCCGGGACCGCAAGGCCCGGCAGGCCCGCCATGTTCACGGTGACGGTGAAGATATCGTTGAGATACATTTCGACCGGATCGGCCGAGCCCTTTTCGCCGAGGCCAAAGGCGGCGGAGGGCGTCGCCGGGGTCAGGATCGCATCGACGCCGGCGTCGAACGCCGCCTCGAAATCGCGCTTGATCAGGGTTCTGATCTTTTGCGCCCGCACATAATAGGCATCGTAATAGCCGGCCGAGAGCACATAAGTGCCGATCAGGATGCGCCGCCGGACCTCCTTGCCGAAGCCCGCCGCCCGCGTCTTCTCATACATGTCGATGATGTCCTTGCCGGGGACTCTGAGGCCATAGCGAACCCCATCATAGCGCGCGAGGTTGGAGGAGGCCTCAGCCGGCGCCACGATGTAATAGGCGGGCAAGGCGTGGCGGGTATGCGGCAGCGAGATGTCCGTGACCGTCGCGCCCGCCGCTTTCATCCATTCGATTCCCTGCGCCCACAGTTTTTCGATTTCGGCGGCCATGCCATCGCGGCGGTATTCTTTTGGGATTCCGATTTTGAGGCCCTTGATGCCGCGCCCAACCGCCGCCTCGAAGTCCGGCACCGGCATATCGACGGAGGTCGTGTCCTTGGGGTCATGGCCCGCCATGGAGCGCAGCAGGATCGCCGCGTCGCGCACGGTTCGCGCGATGGGGCCTGCCTGATCGAGCGAGGAGGCGAAGGCCACCATGCCCCAGCGCGAGCAGCGGCCATAGGTCGGCTTGATGCCGACGGTTCCGGTAAAGGCGGCGGGCTGGCGGATCGAGCCGCCGGTGTCGGACGCGGTCGCGCCAAAACACAGCCGCGCCGCGACCGCCGCCGCCGAGCCGCCCGACGAGCCGCCGGGAACGATCGCGCTATTCGAGCCGCGCCGCCGCCAAGGGGAAATCACCGGGCCGAAATAAGAGGTCTCGTTCGACGAGCCCATCGCGAACTCGTCCATATTGAGCTTGCCGAGCATCACGGCGCCGTCGCGCCAGAGATTGGCGGTGACGGTCGACTCATAGGCCGGCACAAAACCTTCGAGGATATGGCTCGCCGCCGTGGTCTGCACGCCCTCGGTGCAATAGAGATCCTTGATGCCGAGCGGAATGCCTTCAAGCGGCCCCGCCTCGCCCTTGGCGATCCGCGCATCGGAGCGGCGGGCCATGGCGAGTGCCTTCTCCGGCGTCTCGACGATAAAGGCATTTAACGCCCGCGCTTTTTCGATCTCGGCGATGTGTTCCTTGGCGAGTTCGACGGCGGAAATTTTCTTTTGGGCAAGCGCGCCGCGCGCTTCGGCAAGCGTCAGCTCATTGAGCTCGGTCATCGTCTCGCTTACTCCACCACTTTGGGGACGACAAAAAAATGATCGTCGGAGACCGGCGCATTGGCGACGACCGCGTCCGGGATGGCGCCGTCGCTCACCACATCCTCGCGCTTTTTCAGCGCCATCGGCAGGGCGGAGGTCATCGGCTCGACGCCCGCGACATCGACGCTTGCCAATTCCTCGACAAAGGCGAGGATGACGTTGAGCTCGCCCTGGAGATGCGGCACTTCGGCCTCGCTGACCTTGATCCGCGCGAGATGCGCGATGCGCCGCACGGTCGCCTGATCGACGGACATGGACTTTCCTTGGGTTGGCGGAAACAGGAGGAGCCTATAGCACCGGGGCCTTGGCGCAAGCAATGCGCAAGCTTCGTCCGCTAAACTGCCCCAATCGGACAAAATCGTTTCCACGTAAAACGTTTTGGTCTGAAAGACGGTCTGCACAAACGCACTTTTGCAAGGCGCGGCGCGGTCGGAAGCCGGGATTTGGCGCCAGCGTGGGCGTGTGATATATGGCAGATTATATTCCTCATCCATCGTCAAGCGCGGCGGGGCCGTCCCGTTAGAGGGATGGCCGGCACGGCCACGCCTGCCCATTCGTCGCACGGCTGACCCGAGCGCATCGGAACTTTGAAGTCAAGGACGGCGCGAAGCGCCGCCGCCTCCGGCGCGGTATTATGGCGCAACCGCCACGAGCGGAAATGGCAGTTTTCCCTATATAAATGAAGAGGTCGAACTCGGAATGAGGGCTCTTCTCATTTACAAATGCAGCCGGAGATTCTTATGTCCGGCGACGACCTCACTATCAGCCTAGGACGGCAATCAGCATTGCATGCGCCGCTGTGAGCGCAGCTGGCTGGCGGCATCCTGTACTTATTGGCGGGCTTTTCGGCTGGGTTCTGCTTTATCGCAGGAGCGGCGATGGCCAATGCTTAAGACTATTTCTCCACCTACTACGGCAATGGTCGGTCAAATCGCAACGAGCTCAGTTGCATGGTTCGCGGTATTGATACTTGGAATGACTGGATCACTTCTGCTTCCGAAGCACAGCAACAGAATCTCTGAGCCCTTAGAACGGAAGGGTTCTGCTCATACTCTTTCTTCCGCTCAGGGCTTGGTTCGTGACGCTCAAACCCTTGGTTCGTGACGCTCAAACTCTTGCTGCCGCTGTGGACCTGGTCCGTGACTCGACCACAGCGAGTAAGCCTAAAAAAGATAAAAGTGAAGCTGAGCGTGTTTTTGTAGATACAACACCTGAATATTTGATGGGTCTTTTTAAAGACAAGCTAAAAAATTTCAGGGAAACAAATTAGTAGAGCCTTATATAGGAAATGGCTAAAAGTATCAGGTCTAGTGGAAAATGTAGCTTCCAATTCTGTTTTTATTATCCCGCATTTAGGGCATGTCATAATGTTGGTTTTTGATACCGAATGGAGCGAGCGCCTTCATACACTTCAACCCAATCAAAAAATATCTGTAATAGGACAAATCAAATGGATAAATAATTCAGACTTATGTCTGCGTCATTATAAATTTGTTGTTACGGACACCAGCGTCTAAATATCCTCTAAGCTTATGCCGTCTAATTCCAAAGCGGCAAGACAAGACAGATGTCGTAGCATTTCCTCCTTTCCCGACATGCGGAAGACCTGAGCGAAGCTCAGGTCTTCCGCATGTCGGGCGCGGAAGCCGAGGCAATGTTTGCAAGGTGCGCTGGCCAGGAACGGAAGGGAAGCCGACTTGTCCGCATTGCGCGGCGGCTTGAACGCTTATGAATGCCGCCGTCCAAATTGCTCGCCCCGGTTCCGTTGCAAGGCTCGCCAGGCAGATTTTACGGTTACGAGCGGGGACACTCTTTGCCTTCCACAGCTCCCGTTGCGCGGCTATCTCGCGGCCATTGCGACGAGGTCAAGGGCAAATCGATGCTGGCGATGTTGCGTGACCTCGCTGTGTCCTACAAACGCTGCCCTTCGCCCTGCCGCTTAGGCCCTCGGCGTTTGCCCCGTGCCGCTGCCGCTTTGGCCGGCGCTCGCCGCGGCCTCATCCTCCGCCTTGAGGTGGGCCATGATCTTCTGGGCCCGCTTCACCTGCCAACTGACGAGGAGGCTCGCGGCCAGAAGACAGGCCCCGATGATGAAGAACCCGTAGATCCAGCCCTGCCCCATGATGTGCATGGCCTCAATGGACTGATTGTCGACAGTACCGAAAAAATTGCCCATGATTTCCTGTCTCTTTGTTCGATATTTGGACCGGCTCGAACGGCGCCTGCCCTCCATCTTGGCCCTTTCGCAGCAAACGCAAGGCCCCGATGTCAAAACTTCAATAGACGAGGGTCTCGCCGATCCGCGGCACGGCGATCTTCGTCGCATGGCCATCCATCGCCGCAATGAAGTGGCTCGCGTCCTGGTCGAGAAGATCGAAGGTCCCATAATGGCAAGGGACCACGGTCTCGAACGCGAAGAAGCGCTTGACCGCGAGCGCCGCCGTCCGCCCGCTCATGGTGAAGCGGTCGCCGATCGGCACCAGGCCGATTTTTGGCGCGTAAATCTCCGCGATGAGCCTCATGTCGGAGAAAATATCGCTATCGCCCATATGATAGACCGTCGGCCCATCCTTGGGCGCAATGACAAGGCCGTTGGCGCTGCCAAGATAGATGGATTGGCCATTGACGACGGTTCCCGACGAGTGCAAGGCTTGCGTCAGGCTCACGCGGAACGCGCCGCAATCGATCGTGCCGCCTGTGTTGCCGGGGTTGATATTGTCCGCCCCCTGCGCGTTGAGATACATGCAGATCTCGAAATTCGAAATGATCTGCGCGCCGGTCGTCTTGGCGATCTGGGCGGCATCGCCGATATGATCGTCATGGCCGTGGCTGAGCAAAATATGGGTGGCGCCCTCGGCCGCCTTTTCGGCATCGCCCGTGAATTTCGGATTGCCGGTGAGGAACGGGTCGATCAGAATGACCGCCCCGTCAAGCTCGATGCGGAACGCCGAGTGGCCAAGCCAAATAAGGTTCATGCGAGGCTCCATAAAGGGAACGGGGGAGAGGGGCAAAATGCGAAGGCGTTTTGCCTCACATAGCATATATGACCTTGGACGAAGAGCGCTTGCAGGCGGAGGATGTTTTGGAACTTGACGGTTTGGCGCCCCGCATCGGCCCCCGCCAGCGCCTGATCGGCGCCGATCTTGGAGCTAAGACCATCGGCCTTGCTCTTTCCGACGTCGAGCGGCGCATCGCAACGCCCTTGGAGACGATCAAGCGCACGAAATTTTCCAAGGATGCGGCGCGGCTCGTCGCGTTGATGGAGACGTTCGATGTGGCGGCGCTCGTCATCGGCTTGCCGCTCAACATGGATGGATCGGAAGGACCAAGCGCGCAGGCGGCGCGCGCCTTCGCCCGCAATTTCGAGGCGCTTTCGAAGCGCCCCTGTGTCTTTTGGGATGAGCGGCTCTCGACCGTGGCGGTCACCCGCTCGCTGATCGCGCAGGATGTCTCCCGCGCCAAGCGCGCCGAAGTCGTCGACAAAATGGCGGCGGCCTTCATTCTGCAAGGCGCGCTCGATCGGCTGCGGCGGCTTGGGACGGCCGCGTGAGCGGGCGCGGCGCCTCAGCTTGACGAGGCCCCGCTTGTGTCGCCATTAGCTTTTGCCGCCCGCGCCTCCAAAAGCCCATTGCGGATTCGCCGCAGCTCCTTGCGCAAGGCTTTGAGGTCCTCCGGCGGGCGCCCCATCGCGGCCGCGATCTGACCTGGGATCGGCTGCGCGTCGCGCTGCAAGGTCTTGCCTTTTTCGGTCAGCGTCAGCCGCACGCGGCGCTCATCCTTGGGGTCCCTCACCCGGTGAACCAGGTCCATGGCCTCGAGCCGTTTCAGGAGGGGCGTCAGGGTTCCTGAATCAAGAAAAAGCCGCTCGCCGATTTGTTTGACCGTTACATCGCCGGCGTCCCAAAGGACCAGCATGGCGAGATATTGCGGATAGGTGAGGCCGATTTTGGCGAGCAGGGGCTGATAGGCTTTGTTGACGGCATGCATCGTCGAATAGATCGCGAAGCAGAGCTGCTGTTCGAGCCTTGGCTTTGCTGGGGCTTCCGGCATGGGACGTGTCCTAATAGATTGTGTACATCTGATTTAAGTCATAATATCGAACAATATAGATTGTGCGCTATTTAAATCGAGGCGCGAAGCTTTTTCAACCGGTAGAGCGCCTCCAGGGCGGCGCGCGGCGTGAGCTCGTCGGGATCGATCGCGTCAAGCGCCTCGCCCAGAGCATCGCAGGGAGCGGGTGCGGCGGGCGGCGCCTTGGGCGCCGTAAACAAGGGCAGATCGGCGACCGCCCGGTCGGCGGAGGCCAGCCGCTCGGCGGCTTCGAATTGCGCCAAAAGCTCGCGCGCCCGGGCAACCACCGGGCTTGGGAGGCCCGCGAGCTTGGCGACCTGGATTCCATAGGAGCGGTCGGCGGCGCCCGGGACGATTTCATGCAAGAACACGACTTCGCCGTTCCAATCGGTCACCCGCACGGTCAGATTGTCGAGCCGCCCGAGTGTTTCGGAAAGCCGCGTCAATTCGTGAAAATGGGTCGCGAACAGCGCCCGCGACCGGTTTTTTTCATGCAAATGCTCGATCACCGCCCATGCAATGGAAAGACCGTCGAAGGTGGCGGTGCCGCGGCCGATCTCGTCGAGGATCACGAGCGAGCGCTCGCCCGCCTGGTTGAGGATCGCCGCCGTCTCGATCATTTCGACCATGAAGGTCGAGCGGCCGCGGGCGAGATCATCGGCCGCGCCGACTCGCGAATAGAGCTTGTCGACGACACCGATATGGGCGCGCTGGGCGGGCACGAAAGACCCCATCTGCGCGAGGACCGCGAGGAGGGCGTTCTGCCGCAAAAAGGTGGATTTGCCCGCCATGTTCGGGCCGGTCACGATGGCGATCCGGCCGCCTTTGCGGGGCTCGCCCGAAAGCGTGCAATCATTGCCGGCAAAGGCGTGGCCCTCAAGGCGCAGAGCGGCTTCCACGACGGGATGGCGGCCGTTTTCGATCGCAAAAGCCAGCGAGCCATCGACCTCGGGCCGCGACCAATCCAGGGCCTGCGCCAATTCGGCCAAACCCGCCGCGACATCGATCGCGGCGAGGGCGCCGGCAAGCTTTTTGAGCGGCGCTTCATTCGCGAGCAAAAGAGCCGCCAGCTCCTCGAAAATCGCCGCCTCGCGTGCCAGCGCCTCCTCGGCGGCGGAAGCGATCTTGACCTCGAGCTCGGCGAGTTCCTTGGTCGAGAAGCGCATCGCGCCGGCCATCGTCTGGCGGTGCACGAAAAACCCGTCATGCGGCGGCTTCAACAGCCGTTCGCCATGGGCTTGCGGGACCTCGATGAAATAGCCCAGAAAATGATTGTGCTTGAGTTTGAGCTGTTTTGTTTCCGTCCTCTCGGCGTAGCGCGCCTGCAGGGCGGCGATCACCCCCCGGCTTTCGTCGCGCAGGGCGCGAAGCTCGTCGAGAGACGCGTCAAATCCGGCGGCGACAAAGCCGCCATCGTGGCGGTTGAGCGGCAGGGTGTCGGCGAGCACCTGCCGCAGCCGCGCGGCGAGCGTGGGATCGGGCGCGCAAAGGGCGTCGCGTGCCTCGGCCAGCTCATGCGGCAGCAAGCCCGCGCCCCCCAGCATCCGCACAACAGCTTCGCCGGCCTCGAGCCCGTCGCGCAGGCTTGAAAGATCGCGCGGGCCGCCGCGATTGAGCGCCAGCCGCGACAAAGCGCGGCTGATGTCGGGCGCCGCCTTAAGTGAGGCCCGCAGCTCCTTGCGCAAGCCTGCCTCGCCCGCGAAAAAGGCGACCGCATCAAGGCGGCATTCGACGTCTTTCGGCGCCGTCAAAGGCGCCGCCAGGCGCTCGGCGAGCAGCCGGCTGCCCGCCGCGGTGACAGTCTTGTCGATGACGGCCAGAAGCGAGCCCTCGCGCTTGCCCGCGAAAGTTTGCGTGAGTTCGAGATTGGCCCGTGTCGCGGCATCAATCTCCATCCGCGTATCGCGCGACAGACGAGTGGGCAGATTGAGCGCCGGGCGGGCGGAAAATTGGGTGCGCTCGATATAGAAGATCGCGACGGCGGCGGCGGCGATTTCGGCGCTCGAAAGGGCGCCCAAACCCTCCAAGGCCGCGAGCCCGAAATAATCCTTGATACGGCGCTCGGCGCTTGGCCCTTGCCCCGCCTCGCGGCCGAGCGGCGTCAATGGACGTTTCGTCTCGCGCGCGAGCCTCGCAAGGCTTGGAACGGTAAGAAGAGCCTCGGGGACAACGATTTCGGCCGGATCGAGGCGGGCGATCTCGGTCTCGAGGGACCCCTCGGAGGCGGTTGCGACCAGGAAGGCGCCCGTCGATATATCGACAGAGGCGAGCCCAAAGATGAAATCCGGCGCTTGCCCCGCGCCCGCGATGGCGAGCAGGCTGTTGGCGCGGACGGGATCGAGCAAAAGCTCCTCGGTGATGGTGCCGGGCGTCACCAGGCGCACGACCTTCCGGCGGACCACGGATTTGCCCCCGCGCTTGCGCGCCTCGGCCGGGTCCTCGATCTGTTCGCAAACGGCGACGCGATGGCCCTGGCCGATCAGCCGGTTCAGATAGTCCTCGGCGCGCTCGACCGGCACGCCGCACATCGGGATGTCCATTCCCTCATGCTTGCCGCGCTTCGTCAAAACGATGCCGAGGGCTCGGGCGGCGATCTCGGCGTCCTCGAAGAACAATTCGTAGAAATCGCCCATCCTGTAGAAGAGGAGGGACCCCGGATTTTCGGCCTTGATCGCGGTATATTGCGCCATCATCGGCGAGATTTTGCGCAGGGCCGCCATTTCGGGCGCGCATCCAGGCCCGGCCGCTTCCGGGGCGGTTTGCGCCAGATCAGGTGATCGCGGATGGCCGGCTGCGCTTTTGGGCATGGCCGCAACCTAGAGCATTTTATTAAGGAAGGGGGAACGGGTTCGCGGCAAGAGGGCCAAGAAAAGCGGCGAGACAGACCACAGAAGACGCAAATGAATAGGCGTTTTGCCGCTTTCCATTCCTCCGGACGCATGGAAGCATCTTGGCAAATACCGCTTGGCCCCTAAGTTTGATTTGCCTAGCCAAAGGACCCAGAGGCAGGGGCGCGCATGCCCTTATCTGCGGAATGGCGGTTTCATTGAAAGGACCTGGTCATGCAGATGAACAAGGGGAAGATCGTCTTTTTTGCCGCGAGCTTGCTCATCGTCGACGGCACGGCGTGGGCCCAACCGGGAACGGGAAAGGGACCCGTCGCGAAACAGTGTGCAAGTGAGATCGAGAAATATTGCGCTGGTCTGAAGCACGGGCATCGCGCGGTTCGCACCTGTCTCGAACATAATCGAGACAATCTCTCGGCCGAATGCAAACAGGCGCTCGATACGACAGGCGGCGGCCGCGGCGTTCGCGGACCCTACGCTCGGTGAGAGACGCAGCACGCCCCTGAGGGGGCGTCTCTTGTGACCGCCATAGGCGGCAGCCAATAGGTGTAAGGGGTTTCGCGCATGACCCAACAGACACCGGACCATGCCCCTCAGTACAGAGAATACCAGGCGTGGGACGCGCCCACGCGGTGGTTCCACTGGATCAACGCGCTCACCGTCCTCGGGCTCATCGCGACGGGACTGGTGATCCTCAATGACGACGCGCTCGGACTTTCCGCTGGCGGAAAAATCGTGCTGAAAAGCGTCCATGCGGCGATCGGCTATGTGATGGCGGTGAATCTTCTGTGGCGGTTCATTTGGGCGTTCTTTGGCAACCGCTACGCGCACTGGCGAAGCATCCTGCCGGGCGGACCCGGTTACCTCACGTCATTGCGCGCCTATGCGGCTTCGTTCTTGTCCGGCGAGCCGCAACAATATGTCGGACACAATCCGATTGCGCGCATCGGGGTGTCCTTGCTCCTCGGGCTCCTCCTCGTCCAATTGGTGACCGGCTTGGTCATCGCCGGAACCGATCTGTTCTGGCCGCCTTTCGGTCATTGGTTCGCGCAATGGGTTGCCGCTCCGGGCGTCGAGCCTGCGTTCTATTCAAGCAGGCGCTGTGGAGATGTTCGACAAGGCGCACTATCAGGCCATGCGGTCATTCCGCGGGCCGTTGGTCGAGGTCCATGAAGTGACGTTCTATGCTTTGGCGGTGTTCATCGCGCTCCACCTCTTCGGAGTGGTTCTCACCGAACTTCATGAAGGCGGCAGCATCACCTCGGCCATGTTCACCGGACGCAAGATCCTCACAAGGAGGCCGCCGGACGTTCCCTGAAGTCCGCGAGGGCGTGATGCCGCGACCGGATTCGTTGAAAAAGCGGAAGATGCTGGCAAATTTTGCATCGATCTCCGCGCGGCGGCTTATCCGCGCGGCGAGATCGTGAAAGCTAGGCCGGGCGGCCGCTTCGCGCGAATGCGCGCCTCGAACACCTACCGGCGCGGTGCGCCATCAGGGCGCGGCGCTTTCTTCGGGCGCAGGCGGAAGACGACGTCCACCTTGACGATTTCATAGCCTTCCGGCGGCGTCACATTGTCGGCGAATTGCATGCCTTGCAGCGAAATATCGGTGATATTGCCCGTATCCTCAAAGTAGAAATGGCTATGATCGCTCGTATTCGTATCGAAAAAGGTCTTGGCGCCCTCGATCGTCAGGGCCCGCACGATGCCAACCTGGGCGAAGAGATTGAGCACATTGTAGACGGTGGCGAGCGAAGCCCGCATTTTCAATTCATTGGCTTCGGCGGCCAAAATATCGGCGGTCACATGGCGATTGCCTTTGCTCAAAAGCAGCTTGGCGAGACCGAGACGTTGACGCGTCGCCCGCAGCCCATAGGTTTCGAGGAGCGATCTATGCCGCTGTTTGACGGGCGCTACGCTTGCCGCGAAACCGTCCTGCGAAGTTTCTGTCATTCCCTGAGCATCCTAAAAACCGCCGCTTCCGCCGCCGTGCCGCTTTGGTCAAACCCGTTGACGGCCGCCCGATTCATCGATTTCCCCGCTTGACTATACTATATCGCCAAGCAAACTTATTCAACGCCTTGGTCTTTCGCCGCTATGGCTTGACGCCAGGGCCAGTCCGGCTCATGCAGGCATCCAAGAGATCTTAAATCCTTGCGGCAATGTCGGATTTCTCACAGAGGCGACAAACCGGCGATTGATTCCGCATGAACGGCTAGGTACGGCAAGAATGATGCCAGAGGCGAATGACTCAGGAACCGGCACTTCGCAGGAGGCGGCACGCTTGCGCGCGTCGCCGCGGCTTTTCGAAAATCCCTTGCTCGACAAATTGTCGCGGGTGCATTGGTCGACGCCCTTATTCCTTTATGTGCCGGCCGTTGCCGCGCTCGCGGTCTTCAGTCTCAAAAACTTTGCTCCGGCGGCTGTGCTTGCTTTTACCTTGCTTGGTTATTTCATTTGGACCTTGATCGAATATTTCGGGCACCGTTTCCTATTTCATTATGAATTTCCCGGCCGCTTCGGCGCCCGCATCCATTTTTTGATTCATGGCGTGCATCATGTGCATCCCAGCGATCCGCTGCGTCTCGTCATGCCGGCGCTGCTGAGCGGACCGATCATGCTGATCGCCTACGCCGTCGTCCGGCTTCTGTTCGGCCTGCCGCTCGGCTATCCGGTCCTGATGGGGTTTATGACCGGCTATCTTTCCTACGATATGGTGCATTACTATTTGCATCATGCCGAGCCCAAGACACGCCTCGGCCTCACCTTGCGGCGGCTTCATATGCTGCACCATTTCCGCGATCCCACCCGCGGCTTCGGGGTCAGCGCGCCGTGGTGGGATTATGTGTTCAAGACGGCATTTGTCCGCGCCGAGCGTTAAGCCCGCCCGCTCTCGAGCGTGATCCGTTCAGATTGAATCGGACCACGCTCGAGAAGTCTTTGATTACGCATGATTTTTTCGCGAAACCGGTTCCCACTTTCGCGGATCATGCTCTACCCTTGCGTCTCGTCAAGCGCCCCCTTGCGCGCGTCAAATCGGGTTTTCGCCCAAACGACATCATGGGTGGTGAAGGCGCGCAGCCAGGCCGTGAGCGCCAGGATCTCGCGGCCGAGAAAAGCGAGCGGCGACCAGGCCGACACCTCCCAGCCCTTGACCAGGGCGAAGCCGGTTTCGGCGCCGAACCACAAAAGCAATGTCGCGGAAAAGCCGAGCCAGGCCGGACAGGAAAGGAGCGGCGCGGCAAGCGCCCCCGCGAAGGCCGCCGGAAGCGGGCTCGTGAGCGGCTCCAAGGGATATTTGAAGCGTTCGTTTTTTCGCCGGATCACGCTCCAGCGCAATTGCCGCTCGTAGATTTCGGCAAAACTCCGGGCGCCGGTTTCCTGGGCGATGGTGCGATGACAAAAGACGGTCGTGAGGCCGAGCCGCGCGAGCTCCGTCGAAATCGCGGTATCCTCGGCGAGCGTATCGCTCAAGGCGGCAAGGCCGCCCATAAGGGCGAGGTCGCTCCTGCGGAAGAGGGTTGCCTTGCCGACACCAAAGCCAAGGCCAAGAGCCGAGGCGGTGAGCAAGAGCCGCGCATGGCCATTGATCAAAAAGGCTTCAATGCGGCCGGCGAGATTTTTTGGCCGCACCGCGACCGGCACCGCGCACACGAGGCCGACGCCCGGCGTGAAATTCTGCATGAAAGCGGCCAGAGTGCCAGGATCGAGCGTGATATTCGAATCCTTGGTAAAGACAAAATCATGCTTTGCCGCTTCGATCGGCGCGGCGAGATTGTTGAGCTTCGGGCTCACCGCCGCGATGCCTGTCGAGAGCAGAAAACGGCACGCAACATCAGGGTGGGTGGCGGCGATCGAGCGGGCGCAGTCAAGCGCGGGCGACTCCCGTTCGGCGGCGCTGATCAACACCTCATAGGCCGGATAATCTTGGCCGAACACCGAGGCTTGCGCCGTCTCGAAACCAGGGTTGAGCAATTTTATCGGGAGGATGGCCGAAATCGGCGGGCGATCCTTGCGCGTGGCGCGCCGGCGCCGCAGCCAAGGCTGCGCCAGGCCGCCGCCAAGGCTGACGCAAAAAAGCGTAACCGCCACGCTCCACCAGACCGCGCTGGCAGCCATGAAGAGGTCCAAGACGCCCCACCCCACGGTCAGACGGGCGCCTTGGCGAAATTCGCCGCCGCTTTGTCCCAATTGACCGTGTTCCACCACGCCGCGAGATATTCCGCCCGCTTGTTTTGATATTTGAGATAATAGGCGTGTTCCCACACATCGACGCCGAGCACCACCCGCTGAACCCCCTGTTCGAGCGGCGTATCCTGATTGGGCGTTGAGATAATATCGAGCTTGCCGTTCTTGTCGACGACGAGCCAGGCCCAGCCGGAGCCGAAACGCCCGAGCCCGGCGGCGTTGATTTTTTCGGCGAGCTTAGCGGTCGAGCCAAACGAAGACTCGATCGCCGCTTGCAAATCTCCCTTCGGCGCCTTCGCACCGCCCGGCGCCATCAGCTCCCAAAAGAAAGAGTGGTTCCAGTGGCCGCCGAGATTGTTGCGCACCGGGGCGCGCACCGCTTCCGGCACCATCGTGAGATCGGTGAGAAGGGCGACGGGGGAATTGGCGGCAAGGCCGGGATATTTTTCGACGAGCCCGTTCAAGGCCGCGACATAAGCGCCATGATGGCGGTCATGATGGATCGTCATGGTCAATGTATCAATGTAGGGCTCGAGCGCGTCATAGCCATAGCCGAGCGGCGGAAGTTTGAAGACGGGGTCCGCCGCGCGCGCGGGCGAAAAGAGGCGAGGCTCGGCCGCCGCCAGCGCCGTCGCGGCAAGAGCCAAACTCAGTTTGAAACCGTCGCGCCGTGTGATCATGCGAGCCTCCTTGGGGAAGATTTTGGCGAGGGCGCAACCGCGCTCACGCACACTCTTAAATTGTCCCAGGCTTTCGGGGCAAGATCGGACAGCCCACCCTGGTCATGAGGAAAGCAAGGTGCGGGCCCTTGGAAGGGTTTTCTATTTCGTTTGACCGGAAAGGCAATTGGACCGCAATTGGCATGACTCCCAATAAGGAGGCCCCAACATGCCGGAACTGCCCGAAGTCGAAACCGTCCGCCGGGGGCTTGAGCCCGCCATGGCCGGGGCGCGGCTTATCGCGATCGAGCAGCGGCGCCCGGATTTGCGGTTTCCGTTTCCGGAGCGGTTCACGGAGCGCCTCACCGGCCGGCGCGTCGAGGGCCTTCGGCGCCGCGCCAAATATCTCATCGCCGATCTCGACGGCGCCGAGCTTCTCGTCATGCATCTTGGCATGTCGGGATCGTTTCGGATCGAGACAGCGGAAGGCCGAGCCAAGGGTGCCGACCCTTGTGCGCCGGTGCTTGGGGGCAAAAATAGCTTGCATGATCACGTTGCCTTCGACCTCTCGACCGGCACGCGCATCATTTACAACGATCCCCGCCGCTTTGGCTTCATGCAGCTCATTCCGCGCTTGGAATTCGCCGCGCATCCGCTGTTCAAGAACATCGGCCTCGAACCGCTTGGCGGCGAGCTTGATGGCCCAGCCCTCGCCCGGCTGTTCGCGGGGCGGACGGCGCCGCTCAAATCCGTGCTTCTCGATCAGCGTCTGATCGCCGGTCTCGGCAATATTTACGTCTGCGAGGCTTTGCACCGGGCGGGATTGTCGCCTCGACGGCCCGCCGCGAGCCTCGCCCGCAAGGATGGCTCGCCGAGCCGCCGCGCGACGCTCCTCGCGTGCGTCATTCGCGAGGTGCTCGAGGAGGCGGTGGCGGCGGGCGGATCGTCCCTGCGCGACCATCGGCAGACCGATGGCGCGCTCGGTTATTTCCAGCACAGTTTCCGGGTCTACGGCCGCGAGCATGAAGCCTGCCCGCGATGCGGCGGCGAGGTTCGGCGGATCACGCAATCGGGCCGCGCCACCTTTTATTGCGGCGGCTGCCAGAGATAAAGCAAAACCTCAGACGCGGGCAGCTAACGGGCTGAGAGCCCGGGGATGCCAGCACCACGACCCGGGTGCCAACCGGCGTTTTTTGATAGAGATCCATCGCATCCTGATTGATCATGCGAATGCAGCCCGAGGATTGGCTCGACCCAATCGTCCAGGGCTCATTCGTGCCATGGATGCGAAAATAGGTATCGTGGTTCCCTTGCCAAAGATACATGGCGCGGGCGCCGAGGGGGTTGGCGGGGCCGCCGTGCATGCCCTCCCCGCTTTGCAGCGCAACCATTGATTTCTTGAGGTCCGGCCTGCGGTCCATCATTTCCTTGGGCGGATACCAGTCCGGCCATTCTTGCTTGCTCTTGATCGTTGCTTCCCCGTTCCAGACGAATCCTTCGCGGCCAACACCGACGCCATAGCGGGTCGCCCGGCCGCCATCTTCCACATGGTAGAGATAATGATTGGCGGGATCGACGACGATCGTGCCCGGCGATTCCTTGGTCGCGTAGATGATGTTCTTGCGCAAAAACGCCGGATCGATCTGCGACAATTTCACGGCGGGAACGGTGAAGTCACCGTCTTTGACCTCCGCGTAGATCTCATTGTAGCGCGGCTCAATGGCATCCGCGGCCGCCTGTGCGGGCGGCGGCGGCGCGGCCGGCGGTGTCACCGCCGCGGCATTTAGCGCGGGATTGGGGTTCGTGCTCACGCATCCGGCGAGGCAGCTTGCGGCGGACGCGGAAACTCCAGCGATCATTGTGCGGCGGGTGAGAATGGGCATCTGGGACCGAATCAAAAGGGGAGGGTGGCACTCTTCTTACTTTGTAAAGCATAAATCTTCACGGCGATATTGCAGATATGTCACGCTCACGGGTTTTCTTTGGCCGGATTATGGCAAAGCTTGTCTTGGAGCATGTTCCGAAAAAGTTGATCGACTTTTTCGATCCGAACATGCTCCAACTCTTAAATCTGAGCGCGTCCTTATCGATCAAATGCGTCCCTTTGACCGGGACGCGCTCTGAGCATGTTCCGAAAAGTTGATCGGTTTTCCGATCCGAAGATGCTCCAACTCTTCGAATCTGAGCCTCGTCCTTATCGATCAAATGAGTCCCTTTGATCGGGACGCGCTCTAAGTCTTGCGGACGCGTGACGGAAAAAATCTCCAAGAGGCGGCTTGCGGCGAGTGCATCGCGATATATCTAAGTCAGATATATCTAAGAACTTCCGGGCATGCGCTTTTCAAGGAGTTTCCCATGCGTTTTCACCGTTATTCACATTGTTGCGCGCAACGCGAAGGGGCCGCCGGCGGGGGCGGCCGTATGCACCGGCCTTTCGGTCTCTTTGGCGGCCGCCGCCGGATGTTCGACCAAGGGGACGTCCGCTTCGTCATCCTGAAACTGATCAGCGAGAAGCCCTCGCATGGCTATGAAATCATCAAGGCGATCGAGGATCGCCTGGGCGGCGCTTATGCGCCGAGCCCGGGTATTGTCTATCCGGCTTTGACGCTGCTCGAGGAGCAGGGGTTCATTCGCGTCGACTCGACCGATGGACCGCGCAAGCTCTATGCGATCACGCCCGACGGCGAGACGGTGCTGGAACGCAACCGCGGTCTGGTCGAGGCGATTTTTGGCCGCATCGCGGAGATCAGCGCCCGCCATGGCGGCGGCCCGGCGCCGCAAATCCTGCGGGCGATGGAAAATTTGAAACTCGCTCTCCGGCTGCGCCTTTCGCAAGGCCCGCTCAACGCGGAGCAGATAACAAAAATCTCGGAGGTGCTCGATTCCGCCGCCAAAAGCGTCGAGGCGAGCTGACCGGCAAGGAGCGGTTTTGGCCGAGGGGGCGGCGTCCCTCGCAGGGATGGAGCTCCCGGCCAAAATTGATTATATTAATGACAATAATTGTGATATATCATTATTCACGACCAGGCCGGATCTTCTGGCCCGGCGGAAAAACCTTCTTAAAATTTATATTATAATCTTAAGGCCGACGCTCATGAGTGGTTCCAATATCCAATATATTGACGCTGTGAGGGTTTATGAAAGGAACATGCCCAAGGTCAGATATTCGGATACAGATGAGACTTTGGCGTGTCAGTTTTTTTTGCATATTTATACGCAGATAACGGGCCAGAAAATTACAGAGTCTGACAAAATTGTTGACTTCGGTTGCGGCAGTGGAACCAATTCGTCTTGGTTCTATCGAAATGGCTATGACATCCATGGCGTCGATATTCTGGAATATTGGGGCAAGGATGTTCACCTTCTTGGTGAGATCGGTCCTTTGTTGCCAGATCCGCTCCAGGCCAAGATGTTTGTTGTCGATCCCCATAACAACAAGCTGCCGTTTGCCGATGAATCAATTACCATGATCTTTTCCGATCAAACGCTTGAGCATGTCTTTGACCACCGCGCCATCTTCGCTGAGCAGGGGCCCGGGTCTTGAAGCCCGGCGGCCTCGCCGTTCACCGCTTCCCGCATGGGCATGGCCGCATCGAACCGCATACAAATGTGCCGTTGACACCTCTGACCCGATCGAGAGGCTACCTCGCGCTTTGGGCTCTCATGGGCTGCAGGAGCTTGCGGCAAAAGGGGATGAGTTGGCGGGACACTTTGGATGCCAACATCAAGGTCTTGAAAACCACCAATTATGTCTCGAAGCGCCGATTGAGAGAGGCCGCAAGCGGCTTGGGGGTTGAGGCAAGGTTTGAGGATTTCTTGAACATCTCGCACCGGCGCGCCGGCCGCCTCTACCGAGCCGCGGCGGCATGGGGGGCCGGGCCGCTCGCCCGGCTTGTTCTCGCAGAGATTCAGGACAATCGCGTGCTGGTCCTGAAGAAGCACGCCTCCGGCCGGTAAATTCGTTAGCGTCTCTCGCCTAAGAGCAAAATCTGACGCCCTGGGCGAGGCTCCTTAACGCGGCACAATCGACAATCTGCCACGGATCAGCACATCCACGGTTCTCGTCTTTTCCCGCGCTCAAAGGGCAAAGCCCCTTCAAATGCCCTGTCAAATGGGTTAGCCGACTGTAGCCCTGTCACATGCGGAAGGTTCGGGCGTCATGACGGCTTTCCCGGAAAAACGCATTCTGCTCATCATCGGCGGCGGTATCGCCGCCTATAAGGCGCTCGAACTGATCCGCCGCCTGCGCGAGCGGGGATTTTCCGTGCGCGCCGTGATGACGGAGGCGGCGCGGCAGTTCGTCACCAAACTCTCGGTTGAAAGCTTGACCGGCAACAGAGTGTATGACGATCTCTTCGCGCTGACAGATGGGTCAGGGATGGGCCATATCGAACTCTCCCGCGACGCGGATTTGCTCGTAGTCGCGCCCGCCACCGCCGACCTTCTCGCCAAAATGGCGCAGGGCCTCGCTTCCGATCTCGCCTCGACCTTGCTTCTCGCCACCGACAAAAAAATCCTCGCCGCGCCGGCGATAAATCTGCGGATGTGGCTGCATCCGGCGACCCAGCGCAACTGCGCCCGTCTGAAAGAAGATGGTGTGATTTTTATTGGCCCCGAGGAGGGCGATATGGCCTGCGGGGAATATGGGCCCGGGCGGATGAGCGAGCCCGCCGAAATTCTCGCGGCAATCGAACAGGTTTTCACCCGCGAGACGCGTCTCCCCTTGCCAGCGGGCCTTGCCCGCCCGCAACACGGCACGGGCCTGCTCGCCGGGCGGCGCGTGCTCGTGACCTCCGGGCCGACGCATGAGCCGATCGACCCGGTGCGCTATATCGGCAATCGCTCGTCCGGCAAACAAGGCCACGCGATCGCCGCCGCCGCCGCCGCCGCGGGCGCCGATGTCACGCTGATTTCCGGGCCGGTCGCGCTCGCCGACCCACTCGGCGTCACGACCCTTCATGTCGAAACCGCGCGGGACATGTTGCGGCAGGTCGAGGCCGCGCTGCCCGCCGATATTTTCATATGCGTTGCCGCGGTCGCCGATTGGCGGGTGGCCGAAACCTCAGCTTCGAAAATCAAGAAAGACCCGAAAAAGACGCCGTCTCTGACACTCCTCGAAAATCCGGATATTTTGGCGCAGATCGGGCGGCGTTCGGTGGGCCGCCCGGCTCTCGTCGTCGGCTTTGCCGCCGAAAGCGAAAAATTGCAAGAAAACGCGCAAGCCAAACTCAGAGCCAAGAATTGCGATATGATTGTCGGCAATGATGTGAGTGAAGCCTCTAAGGTCTTCGGCGGCGAGAACAACAAAGTGTCCATTCTGACCAAGGAGGGCAAGGACAGCTGGCCCTTGATGAGCAAGAAGGACGTCGCGGTGCGCCTCATCGCAAGGCTTGCCGGAATGCTTGCGGGAAGCGGCCCGTGAAGCCGCGCGCGGCTGCCGTGAGGGTCGGGGTGAAACGCTTGCCGCATGGCGAAGGTCTGCCGCTGCCCGCCTATCAAACGCCGGGCGCGGCCGGGGTCGATCTGCTCGCCGCCCTGCCGCATGAGACGAAAATCGTGCTCGAACCGGGCGGCAGGCATTTGGTTCAAACCGGCATCGCGCTTGATCTTCCGCCAGATTTTGAGGCGCAGGTCAGGCCACGCTCCGGCCTCGCGCGTGACCACGGCGTCACCGTCCTCAACGCGCCGGGGACAATCGATTCCGACTATCGCGGCGAGGTCGGGGTGCTGCTGATCAATCTTGGCGATGAGCCCTTCGAGATCGTCAGGGGCGCTCGCATCGCCCAGCTCGTGTTTGCGCCTTGCGCCAAGGCGGTTCTCGTCGAAATCCGGGAATTGACCACGACGGCGCGTCAATCGCAGGGGTTTGGATCGACCGGAAGACTAACCAGCGGGGAGGAGCCTTTGTGATTCTCCTCTCCCGCCGTGGTCAGCTCGCGCTTGCCGCGGTCGTCGATATTGCGATCCATGCGCGTCCGTTGCCGGTGGCCGCGAAGGCTCTGGCGGCGCGGCTCGAACTGCCGCCGCGGCGCCTTGAATCCTTGCTTCAAGGCCTCGTCCACGCCAATATTTTGAAAGGGGTGCGGGGTCCGCGCGGCGGCTATGAATTGGCCCGCGAACGCCGCCGCATTACCGCGGCGTCGATCCTGCGCGCCGTGTCGAGCGGCGCCGGAGACGATCCCACCGAGGCGCCGGACTGCCGGCTTGTCCGGCAGGTCGTTGCGCCCATCATCGAAGACGCCGGAAAGGTGTTTCTGGAAAAACTCGAAACCATCACCGTCGACGACATCTGCCGCCGCGCCGAAGACCTCAAGCTTTGCGACGAAAAAGGCGTCGGCGCCGACTTCACGATCTGAGCCCACCGGTCCCCACCGGTCTCAGCCAAGCGGAGCGCGCGTCTCCCCAAGACAAGGTTTCGCGAGCCAAGGTTTCGCGGCCTGAACTCAATGCAAGCTCACCATCTCGAGCTCGTGCTGCATGGCATTGGCGACGGCGGCATCGCGCGAGTCGGTGACGATAATGGGAAGACCATCGGCGCCGAGCAAGGCAAAGAGCTGCAGACCCGGCTGCACCGCGGGCGCGGCAGGAAAAAGCCGGTTCAAATCTTCCGAGCGGATCGGTTTCACATAGGCCACGCGGCCGCCACCGAGGCCCGCCAGCTGCTCATTGGTCATGAGGGGCCGGGATTCAGATTTATCAGCATTCAACATTGGAACATCTCCTAACCGAGCGATCTTCAAAAGACCCGCTCCCTTGGCGAACGCTCCGCTCTTACCACACGCGTGAAGCTTTCGGCCTTGTGGCGGGACCCGTCCCGGCATCCAACGGACGTTCGCTGTTTGGCTCGATATGGAGATAATCGGCGCCTTTTCAAGGGAGCTGAGCCGCGCTGCCGTTAGGGCCGATAAAAAAGCCCGGCGGAAAGCCGGGCTTTTGTTCTTGCGAGGGCCTTGGGCCGATCGTGTCAGGCGCTAAAGCATGATCTGCGAAAGTCCGAACGGGTTTTTCGAAAAGATCATGCGTCATCAAAGATTCTCGAGCGTGGTCCAATTCAATCGGATGGGATCACGCCTTAGGCCGCTTCCTCGATTTCGGCGTCTTCGGGATCGATGTCCTCGGCTTTGCCGCGGCGCGGACCTTTTTGCAATTGCGCTTCGATGACTTTCAGCGATTCCGTCTCGGTCAACTTTTGCACGACGAGGATTTCGCGTGTCATGCGATCGAGCGCGGCCTCGTAGAGCTGCCGTTCGGAGTAGGACTGCTCGGGTTGCATGTCGGAGCGGTAGAGATCGCGCACCACTTCGGCGATCGCATTCAGATCGCCGGAGTTGATCTTGGCCTCATATTCCTGGGCCCGGCGTGACCACATGGTCCGCTTCACGCGTGCCCGGCCCGCCAAAGTGTCGAGTGCCGTCTTGACCGCGGCGGCATCGGAGAGCTTGCGCATTCCGACACTCACCACTTTCGGCGTCGGCACCTTCAGGATCATCTTGTCCTTGATGAAGCTGATCACAAAAAGCTCGAGTTTGAACCCCGCCACTTCTTGCTCTTCGATGGCGATGATCTGGCCAACGCCGTGCGCCGGGTAGACGACGTATTCACCCGGCTTGAACGATTGCCGCTGAGGGTTGCCCGTCTTGGCCGACTTAGGCGCTGGGGCGGCCGGTTTCTCGGCGGGCCTTGCCGCCGCGAGGTTCGCTTGCGCGGCATCGGCCGCGACAGGCGGGTTCTCGAGGGGCGGGGCCATCTTGGAAACCAGTACCTTCGGCGCGGCCTTCGCCTCCAAGGGCATGGCCGCACCCTTGGTGGCGGCGCTCGCTGTTTCTCTTGCCACGCTATCCTTTTCCGGCAGGCGGGCTGTATCCGATTGGGCAAGAACAGGTCCCACGGATATTTTCTTGTTGGAGTCTTTGATCACCGCCATCCGCTCACTTGTTTCAAGAGGCGCGTCCGAATGCGTTACGACAGGCTGCTCGGCAGGAGCCTCGGCTGCCTGTTTGCGCATCTCGGAGAGGCGCGCAACATTTCGCTTGAAGGCCAACAGTGCCGCGGCGGCCTCCTTTGTGGCGGCCGGCTTCTGCGTGTCGCGAATTTTGGCGTCCGCAACCGCGCGCGCGGCGGCCGCCGGTTTGGCGGCTTTGCCGTGCGAAACGTCGAGGACAGGCGTTTTCTTCGCCGTGGCCGCCAATTTGCTGCGCGCCGGCTTGCTGGAGACAGCCTGCCTTGCGGCTTCGGCGGGTTTGGCGGCCGCGGTGCGTTTCGGAGCGGGTGCGCTCGTGAGCGCCGCTTTCCCACGCCGTTCCGTCACAGCGGTCTTTTTCGCAGCAGGGGCCGTGGCCACCGCCTTATTTTTGTTCTTGGTCGCCGGGGGCGTGGCGCGGGAGGTCAAGGCCGCCGCTGTTTTGGTTTTTGCGTTTGCTTTCATTTTTGCTTTTTGCGTGGTCCCTTTGGTGGACTTTTTGACCGCACGCTGCTTGGCGGCAAGCGCACGCGCAGCAGCAGCTTTCTTGGCTTTGGTTTCGACGGATACGGCGGATCGTTTGGAGGCTTTAGCCTTAGGGCTCCGGATTCCGGGCTGTTTCGCCTGTTTTGTCTCGGACGATTTCCTAGTCTTCTTGACAGACGCCATAACCAGCGCGCTCCTTTTTGCTGTCCCGCTTTGGAGACGGGACGACTTATCGACGGCGGACATACTCTCCGCCGTTCGGACACTCTGCATTTCGGCCCTGGAAAGGCTCGAAGCGGGATGCTCCTAAACGATGATCATCTATCTATGGCTTGGCCGGATTGACGAAGCGAGGCTCCAGCCGAAACGTCATAGAATTAGAACCCAGACGCCTTAACCAGGCTCCAGGGGAACAACGACAGTTGGCCGCAAATTTTCAATTTTGCGAGCCACCAAAAGCACTATGGCACAAAATTGACTACAAATCAAAAGATTTGCTTCATGGAGCGTGCTGAGAGGGGAAACGCGAGCAAGCTTGTTCGGACAAGGCTCGCAATTCCCCAAGGATCGTCGCGCCGGCGCCGCGCCCGGCCGTGACTTTAATCTCCCTGGCCTGGATTGGCGGAAAAATAAGCGTCAAATTTACCGGGTTTGCCATCAAACGACTTGGCGTCCGGCAAGGCATCACGCTTGATCGTCACATTCGGCCAGGTTCGCGCGAGGTCAAGATTAAGTTTAAGCCATTGCTCGAGTTCCCGGCTCCGTGTCCGGCTTGATGGCCTCGGCCGGGCATTCGGGCTCGCAGACGCCGCAGTCGATGCATTCATCCGGATGGATCACGAGCATGTTCTCGCCCTCGTAGAAACAATCCACGGGGCAGACTTCGACGCAATCCATATATTTGCACTTGATGCAGTTTTCGACGACGACATAGGTCATGATCGTTTTCTTCCTTGACGAGCGAAAGCCGAATCTACTCTATTTTATTGAAATAGCGCCAATTCGAGAAAGGTCGCGTGGATGGCGCCCCTTGATCACAGTCCGGCCAAACCGTTCCAAAAACATGCCTTCGACCCGGCGGCGCCTCGACGACGCCGATAGTGCAGCAGGTGATCTATTTCGTGGATGGTCGGATATAGGAGGGTTTGTTCCCTTCAGCAAGCGAGATCAAGGATTTTTGCAAGATTTTGCGCCAATCCCCGGTGATATGGGACGGTGATTCGCGCGGATTTGATGAGTACTCCTTGCGGGATCAGATCCCCTGGCCAGGGGTCAAATCCTCAAACAACAAAGAGGCCTCCGCAAAACCGCCCCGGTGCGTTCCTGGGGCCTCGACCTTGAGAACCCGCACCTGGCGCTCCAGCGCGATCGTCAGAACATCGCCGGGGCCCACCGGTTTGGCCGGGGTTTCGATCCGCCGCGCATTGAGGCGAACATGGCCTTCGGCGACGAGCCTCGCCGCGAGGCTGCGTGTCTTGACCACGCGGGCGAACCATAGCCATTTATCCAGCCGCTGCCTTGGCTCCATTCCCATCCCGTCAATTTGGCGGCGCGCTCTATTGGGTCCCTCGGCGCTATGGCCTTTCGCCGCAGCCAATCATCCAAATATTAAATGAGCAAACCCCCTTTGCAAGGCGCCAGCGGACTGTCGGTCAAGGCCGTGCGGTCGGGGCTATCCGGCGAGGGGACACCGGCCGCGGCCCGCCACAAGGTTTCGACGAAGGCTTGTTCCAGGTCGCGCACGATAAAGACGATGCGGGTCGTGTGATCGCCATCCGGCCAGGCCGGAAGCCACTGCGGCGGATGAAACACATGCTGGACGCCCTGGATGATGAGCGGGCGCGAAGGATCGTCAGCCAGCGCCACAATCCCTTTGACGCGCAAGAGATTGGGGCCGTGCACCTGGCGCAGCCAATCGATGAAGAGGTCAAGCGCGGAAGCCGGCAAGCGGCATTTCGTGACGGATAGAGAACGCGCGAAGGCGGGAATTGTGCCGGTTGACGTCATGGACGTGGCCGGACGGCTCGCCGCCATGCGCCTCCACCACCGGGAAAGCGTCCGCATTGAGCCAGCGCCGCACATCGGGAATTGGCCGGTCCGGATCGGTGATCCCGGCATCGAGAAGCGCCGCTGCGGTGGCTTGCCCTTGCGCCCCGTCGAGCAACACCGCGCCTGGATTGAGAGTGGCAAGACGCGCCCGCAAATCCCTGACGCCGCCGTCCGCATCGGCGAGAAGATCGGTCTTGCTGAGAACGAGCCGGTCGGCCATGGCCGCCTGCTTCACCGCCTCCTCATGGGCGTCGAGCGTGGCGCTTCCGTTCACCGCATCGACCACCGTGACGACGCCGGCGAGACGAAACCGCAGCGCGAGATAGGGATGTAGCACGACGGTGTGCAGCACCGGCGCCGGATCGGCAAGACCTGTGGTTTCGATGATCACGCGGTTGAAGGGCGCGATCCGGCCATTGTCGCGGCGGCGCAGAATATCTTCCAAGGTCGCGATGAGATCACCCCGGATCGTGCAGCACACGCAGCCCGATGTCATCACAAGCATGTCGGTCTCCGCCCGCTCGACGAGCAGATGATCGAGACCGATTTCGCCAAATTCATTGATGATGACGAGGGTGTCCGCCGCCGCGGGGTCGCGCAGCAGAAAGTTCAGGAGGCTCGTTTTTCCGGCGCCGAGAAACCCCGTGATGATCGTCAGCGGGAGCGGCGCGGGCGGTTTTCTGCGGTGAGGGGCGTCCTCGTTTGCGCTCATCGGCAGGACCGCGGCAAGCAAAACGTCACGCTCATTGCTTGGCTTGTTTCTCCGGTTTTTTGGCTTTTGTCTTTTCGCTCTGCACGGCGGATTTTGCCGCCGGATGCTGTTTTGCGGCAAGCTTTTTGTGCTCACCGGTCTTTGACTTGGCGGGCGCGGCTTTCTGCTGCGCGGACTACAGCAACTCGCGAGCCATGCTTCTGCGCCCTGGCGGCGGCCATTTTTCCATGCGCGTGACCAAGATGGTGTGCATGTTTTGCGGCCGTTTTGGCGAGCTGTTTCGAATCTTTCGCGCCCTCACCTTTCATCGGCAACGCCTCGGGTGCCGGAGCGAGCGGCACGCTGGCCGTCCCCGGCGCCTGCGCGTCCGCGGCGGCATAAGCGCTGACGGTTTCGGGGGGCGCTGCGGTGCCAATCGGCGAATGCGCCGGCCGCGCTTGCGCGATGAGCCCGGCATAGCCGGCGGACGGGCCGAGAGAGACAGCTATGGGATCGAATTCCGGCCGCGGCACGCTCGTGATGTGCGTTGCCATCGGCAAGGGGCTCGCGGCCGCCGGCGTCATCAGCGCGAAGGCCGGCGCCGCCGCCGGAACCTTCGCCGGGCGGGCGAGCAATGGCGCCATCACCCGGGAAATCTCGGAATTATATTCGGCGATCGCCTTGCCGCGTTTGCGGCAGATCATCGGCCCCATGTCCGGCGCCGCCGCCGGGCTGTTCGCCGAGGTCTGCGCCATCAGATCGGCGAGCGATTTCGAGGGCTGGTCTATGCCGGCAAAGCCACGGTCGAACAGAGCCGATGCCATGATCATGCGGCTTTTGAGATTGGGGGCGCCCAGAATCACGGCAATAAGCTTGCGGCCATTTTGGGTCGCGCTGGCGACGAGGTTGAACCCGGCGGCGCAGGTAAAGCCGGTTTTCATGCCATCGACGCCCGGATAACGGCCGAGGAGATCATTGTGGTTGCGGATGATTTCGTCGCCGAGCCGCAAGGCTCCGATATTGAAGAGATGGGCCTCCTCGGGAAAGGTCAGATAAAGGGCGCGGGCGAGGATCGCGAGGTCGCGCGCCGACGACACATGCGCTGGAGTTCGGCAGGCCGTTCGGATTGACGAAATGCGATTGGCTGAGGCCGAGCGCGCGCGCCGACTCGTTCATGTCGTCGGCAAAAGCCTCGACCGAGCCCGAAACCCCCTCTGCGATCACAACGGCCATATCATTCGCCGATTTCACCATCAGCATTTTTAAAGCATTGTCGAGGGTGACCAGCGTGCCCGGCCGAAACCCCATTTTGGAGGGCGGCATCGACGCCGCGCGCGCCGAGACGGCAAGCGGCGTATCGAATGTGATGCGATGATCGCGGACCGCGCTCAGCGCCACATAGACGGTCATTAGCTTCGTCAGGGACGCCGGAAACCAGGGCTGGGTCGCGTGATCCTCATAGAGAATCGCGCCGGACGGCATTTCGATCACCAGCGCCGGGCCGGCGAGGGCGGGCTCGATGCGGCCCGCGGCAAAGGCGAGGCAGGCCGCCATAACGCAAATGCAGACGCCTCCACGCCGTTCGCGGCGGGTTTCCGGCGGAAACGCTCTGAGATGTTGCGGAAAGATAGGGCGGGCTTTGGTCTTTTAAATTCATGGTCTGATCCCCGCCGAATTGAGGCAGCATTGCGGCAACCCTGCCACCTGGCCCCGCCGCGCGCAAGCCCGGCCGGAGTCCATCAGGGCAAAGCTACGCAAGCAAGGCGGCGAAGATAGGGCGGGGCGGCGCGGCGTGAACAAGGTGGATGTTTGTCCGGTTAGCCCGGGAAATCGGACGAAACCGTTTCACGTGAAACGTTTTTGCCCGATGGCGGCCGAAAACCTTACCAGTGCGCATACGTCGTAGGGGTTTGAGACATGTGGGGTTGCGCGAAAAATTGGTATTTTTGGCGAACGGCGCACCCGGTTGCGGCAGAGGCCCGGCAACAGCGGCGCATTTTGCAACATGGCAGACCGCGCTCGTCACCAAAACGCGATTCTAGCGCGCGCCCGCTCGCGCCGCTGCCCCGCAACGCTCGCCTTTGTCCGGCCGGGCAGCGGCCGCGGACACCCGGAAACTAACTCGAAGGCTTCAATTCATCCGGGAGCTTGCCGCCGTTCGCGGCAAGGTTCACCATGATTTGTTTGTGAAGCCAAATATTCATCGAGGCCGAGTCGTTCGTGTCGCCCTCGTAGTGAAGTTCCTTTGCGAGGCCCTTGCGTGCGGCAAGGCTGCTGTCGAGGGACAGGAGCTTCATCAGATCGACGATCGAGTGCCGCCAATCCAGCTCCTGTGTCGCTTTTTCCTTCAGTCCGTCGAGCACCGCAGCAACATCCACCGCGGGTCCCGATGGCGTCGATGGTGAAGTCGACGCTTGGACGGACGGCGCTGCGCTTGTTGTCCCGCTGGTTTTTGCGGAAGGCGCAGCTGGCGCAGCAGCGGCCGGGGAAGCGGGCGTCTTGCCCAATATTTTTGACATGATCGTCCCAAACATGCTCATCGCGCGCTCCTATTTAACAAACACGTCCTGACAGAGGGTCTTGACGAAATCTTTTCGTGTATAGGGTGCTGCGGAGAACCCCTTGCGTACTCCGTTGCGTCCGTGGCGGGATTACGCCGAAATCCTCCCGCCAACGGCAATGCGTCTCGACAAAAAGACGCCGCGCTTTATTCAAGCCGCGCTTTATTCACGATGCGAATTTCACTCTGCGAAATCGTGCGGCGGCCGGCGATCATCTTGCAGCGGCGTCAGCTCGGCAGCTTGCCTTCCGGCGTCGCTTTATCGATCGCAGTCGGCAGGTGTTTGGCCAGCAGATCCGCGACCTTGTCGGCGGGAATGCCGAATTTGGCGGCGAGTTCCTTCACCTTTTCCGAACCAATGGCCTTTTGGATTTGCTCGGCGGTGATCGGAAGATTTGGGCCCGTGGAAACCCACGACTTGACCTGCTGGCCAAGGCCGGTCTTCTCAAATTCCGAAACGACGCCTTGGATGCCGCCATGTTTCTCGACATAGTCCTTGACGAGAGACAGGGCCTCGGCGCCGATGACGCCGCCCAGAATTCCATCCAGTAAACCCATATCGTCCTCCTTGGCAAAAAGCAGAGCCGTGGCCGCCACTCAATAAACGCGCCGTGGTCCATAACGTTGCGCTGCTTTGCCATTAAAGTCGAAATGGTCGCGCTCAAGCGGCGCCTTTCCCTCGCACCCTGTCCGCTTCGGCGCATGCAGACCTTTGATTCCTTCTGCGGTGAACCGGGTTTCTCGATCGAGACGCGCTTTTGCCCGGCCGCACGCCGATGCCAATGAGGAGGGCGGGCAGCCGCCGCGAAAACAGGAGGTGAAAAAGCCGCGCCAGCCACGGCGGCTTGATTGTGCCGGTGCCGCCGAGGACGCGCGAAATCACTTGTCTTTAGAAGATGAAAACCTGCATGGCCTACGTGTAACCTTGGCCGGCCATTCGCGGCGCGGCCAGGCACGGCGCAAGCACGGCTGGAAGGTGCCAGCGCAAAGCTGCCTTCGCCGCGCGGCGAAGGCAGGGCGGATAGGCCTTTGTTGAACTTCGCTTCCACAAGTCAGAAACCCGGCACCCGCTCCCGGTACAGCGCCAACATCATCGCCCTTCGAAGGCCCGGTTGCGCTGGGTGATCCCGTCTATTGGCAGCGGAGGTTGCTTGATGCCTTCTCACCCGTCGTATCGGCGAGATCGTGCAAACGCTCTAACGCTTTGAATCTGAGCCTCGTCCTATCGGTCAAATGAGTCCATTTGATCAAACGCGCTCTAGTTTAAACGAGAGACGACGACCAGACGTTTGATCTCACCATTTTGATACGCCTGCAAAAATGCGTTGTAGTTCCTGAAGGACACACATCCGTTCGAATCGCCGTTCGGGCCGAGCATATAAGTATGTGCGAGGAGACCTGTCCGTCCATAGAGCTCGCCGTTGCCAGCGGGTATGAGGCGCAACGCTTGTACCCCGTGGAAAAGCTGCTCCCGCGGCTGAAGCTCATAGACATTCGGCGGCGTCGGCCCGCGCATTCGTTCATGGACGTAACGCGGGTCGTCCAATCGATCGCCGAAGCCCGAGTGCGCTTCCAATCTCGTTCCATTGGGCATGTAGACGGTATGCGCAGCGACATCATATACGGCGGTCCATCGGTCGTAGCGGGACGACGGTTTGGACATGATACCTCGTGCATTGCCAAGAACGCCCTCTTCCGGAGCCGCATAGGCAAGGGCAGGCCCCGGAGTTCGCGAGACGCCAAAAAACTTCTCGAAAAATGAGCGATTGTCGGCGGCCGTGGTTGCAAGGACCTGCTTTCTGTTTTGCTGCGCGAATCGGCGGCCGGGCGCAGGAAGCGGGCTCCGGCTTTCCAGCGAGCCTAACTCGATGGGACGAGGCAGGGGCAAAGGAGCGCTCTCGCCAAACCGGGGAATTGCGGGTGCCGGCGTCGGCGCCACATTTTCGAGCTCGGCGATTGCGGTCGAGGGCGCCGGTGGATTGGACTCAAGGCTCGATTGAATTGGAATGCTTTGCGCGATGGAAACCGGCTCGGGACCCGAGACAAAGCTTGGATCGAAGAGCGCGTCATTGGGAATGGAGGCAAGGACAACCGCGGGTGCGGCGGCGGGCGCGGCCGCCGGCGCTTCAATCGCATCTTGGGGCGCGGGGCGCGTGTGGAGAATCCAGACGCCGAACATCGCGCCCAAGGCAAGAGCGACGGCACCCGGAATGGTTTGAGAACAAACTCTCGAAAATAAACGACCGCGCATGTATGGATGGAAATGACGTGATGTATCGGTCAATTGCGTTATTCGTCCCACGTTCGAAGTGATTTCATTTCGAGGTAGTTTTCGGCAAACCTTCTCTGTGGCGCTACAAGGCGCAATCAATTCCCAGAGTTGCGTAGGAAGCGTCTCACCGCCCTTCGGAAGGCCGGTACAAAAAGCTTCGCAGACTTGCTGAAGCTACATTGCGGCAATTTTTCAGCTAAACGCCGATCAAGGGCATTATTTTTCGCTAGGGTAAATAATCATTCACCGCGCGACGGGATCGGCGCGGCCTGCCGCAGCGTTTGAAAGCGTTTGAAAAAGGGCCGGGCATGAGACGCGAAAATGCGGCCAAATTTCAGCAGCCCTTGGGAAGGGCGAGACTTTCGAACAAAGGCCTGCTGAAACAAACGTCGCAAGGCCGCTGCACGGTCAATCGGAGTGACCCGCGCGAAGGGCCTCCCGCTCCGGCGATGTCACGCGCTCGGGGCGCACGCCCATGCCGATGAGGAGGGCGGGCAGCCGCCGCAGGAACGGCACATGTATGAAAAGCCGCACCACAAACGGCGGCTTGATTGTGCCGGTGCCGCCGAGGACGCGCGAAATCACTTGTCTTTGGATCGCCACCTGGATGGCCTGCGTGGCCTTGGTTGGCCATTCGCGGCGGGCTTGCACGCGGGCAAGATTTCGTCGCCGACCGGCTCCGTGCCGCGCAACGCCTCGCTCAGAATATTGGCGGTGGCGATCGCATCCTGGATCGCGAGATTGATGCCGACCCCGCCCACCGGCGACATCGCATGGGCGCAGTCGCCAATGCACAAAAGACCGGGCTTGTGCCAAAGGGGCAAGCGGTCGACCGCCACGGTCAAAAGCTTGACATCATCGAAACTCGCGATCTCGCCGGTCCGCTCAGCGACAAAGGGCGCGAGCGCGGCGATCTTCGCGCGAAGCGTTTCGATGCCTTGCGCCTTGAGCCGGTTGGTGGACCCCTTGGCGATCACATAGCCGCACTGCCAATGTTCGCCGCGATTGATGAGAATCAGCATTTGCCCGGCGTCGATCCGGCCAAAGGTCTCCTGCGGATCGCCGTCCTTGCGCGAGATGCGGAACCAAAGCACATCCATCGG
Organism: uncultured Alphaproteobacteria bacterium; assembly: GCA_963784075.1. Taxonomy (GTDB): domain Bacteria; phylum Pseudomonadota; class Alphaproteobacteria; order Rhizobiales; family Beijerinckiaceae; genus Methylocapsa. Next base: position 67,780 of record CAWAQW010000049.1, read on the forward strand.
CGCGCCGATTTCTTGCGGTTCAAAGCCGGCTTCCTCCCGCACCAGGGAATGGCGGCCATCGGCGCCGATGGTGAGGTCCGCCCGGATCCGCAAGGCGCCCTCCGCGGTTTTCGCGGTGATGCCCGCGACGCGGTCCGCCTCCGAAAGAAGGCCATCGGCCTCCGTGCTCATAAGAAGCCGGAACGTCGAATAGCGCTTGGATTTCGCCGCGATAAAATCCAAAAAATCCCATTGCGGCATGAAGACAATGAATTTCGCATGCGTTGGCACATGCGAGAAATCCGCCAGCGGGATGGTGACGTCGCCCACCTTGCCTTTGAGAAGGGTTGCTTCTTGATGCGGCAGCTTTAGGAAATCGTCGAGAAGACCCAAGTCGTGCAGCGCTTCAAGCGTCGAGGGATGAATCGTATCGCCGCGAAAATCGCGCAAAAAATCCCGGTGTTTCTCGACGACGACGGTATCGACGCCGGCGCGGGCAAGAAGAAGACCCAGCACCATGCCGGCCGGTCCGCCGCCAACGATGCAGCACCGGCAGGAGATCTCCTGTGCGGGTTCGTCCATGGCTGCCTCCCATCGAAGCCCATCAAGGGCTTCATCGCCCTCGCCGCGATCGCCTATGCTCTCCGGCACTTTGGATTTTCGCATGACCTCATTTAGAAACCCTATACTTTTCGGGATCACACGCCGGGTGCAAGTGACAAAATTAATCAAGCATCGGAAAGGGGCGACATTTCCCGCGCGACCGGTTATAAATCGCTGAGCGCCAGAATGGGCACAGCTGTCGTGGCACAAAAAAATTTGGGGCGGAAAATCGATATTTTTGCGAGGGAGCAAGAAAGACGTGAAAATCCTTCCAGTTATCATGTGCGGCGGCGCCGGAACGCGAGTGTGGCCGGAATCGCGCGAAAGCCTGCCGAAGCAATTTATTTCTCTCATCGGCGCGCACTCGACCTTCCAAATGGCGGCGCAAACGCTCGCCGACGAGGTGTTCGAAACGCCCATCGTCATTTCCAACTCCGACTATCGTTTTCTCGTCGCCGAGCAATTGCAAAAGATCAATCGCGAGGCGCGCATTGTCCTAGAGCCCGTCCGGCGGGATTCAGGACCGGCCGTCGCCGCCGCCGCCGAAATCGCCGCGCAATCTTCGCCGGACACGATCGTCGCGGTTCTCGCCGCCGACCATGTCGTGCGCGATCGCCAAGGTTTCGTGGAATTGTGCAAAAAAGCGGCGGAAGCCGCGGCGCTTGGCTATATCGTGACCCTCGGCATCAAGCCGGACGCGCCCGCCACGGGCTATGGCTATATCAAGACCGGCAAAGCGATCACGCCGGACGGCAGCGTGCTCAAGGTCGAGGCCTTCGTCGAAAAGCCGGACGCCGCCACGGCGGAAAAATATGTCGCCGGAAATTACCTTTGGAACTCCGGCAATTTCTTCTTTCGCGCCGATGTGATGCAGGACGAATTGCGCAATTTCGAGCCCGAGATGGCGGCGGCGGCCGCGGAAGCCGTCGCCAACGCCAAAAAGGACCTCAATTTCCTGGTCCTCGACGCGGAGGCCTTCGCCAAGGCGCCGAAGAAATCGATCGACTACGCGGTCATGGAGCGCACGACGAGGGCCGCCGTCGTTCCCGCCGACATCGGCTGGTCGGATGTCGGCACCTGGCATGCGGTCTGGCAATTGTCGGAACGGGACGATAAGGGCAATTCGATAAGGGGCCGCGGCGTCGTCATGAATGCGTCAAATGTTCATGTCCGCTCGGACGAGCATTTGACCACGGTCGTCGGCGTCGATGACGTCATCGTCGTCACCACCCAGGACGCCGTGCTGGTGCTCAATGCGGCGCATGGCGATCACGTCAAGCAGCTGGTTGACCGCCTGAAAAGCGAAAAACACCTGGAGGCCCTCGAACATAAGCGCTCCTACCGGCCATGGGGCTATTATCAGTCGGTTGATTCGGGAGCGCGCTATCAGGTCAAACGCATTGTCGTGAAACCGGGCGAGCGCTTGTCCCTGCAAAAGCATTTCCATCGCTCCGAGCATTGGATCGTCGTCAAGGGGACGGCGGAAGTCACCCGCGACAATGAAATCCACTTTGTCCATGAGAATGAGTTCGATCTATTTGCCGATCGGCTGCGTGCACCGGATGGCCAACCCCGGCCGGATCGACCTCGAATTGATCGAGGTGCAGACCGGTTCTTACCTCGGCGAGGATGACATTGTCCGGCTCCAGGATGTCTATAACCGCGGCTGATCGCCGGCGTTTCTCCCAACGCTGGCCACGGAACGGATCGAGGCCTCTGCCGATCATGGTCAAACATAATTCAAACGGGTCTTTCCCGCGGAACGCTTGGACTCTTGCCGCGGCGGTGCTGGCCGCCGGGGCCTTTTTTGGCACGGCCGCGGCCCGCCCGCTGGTGCCGGCGGAACGGCGCTATGCCCCTTATGACAATGCCGTGCCGGCCTGCGACGACCCTTCGGTTTTCGAAAGGATCCAGGGGCGCTTCTATGATCGCGAAGCCGAATTCTGGAACACCGGCCTTGAGATCGTGAGCTTCTTGGAGGTCAAGGAAATCGGCTACAAAACCAATGGCGAGGATTATATCCCGCGCCGCTACTGCACCGCGCAGGCTTATTTGAACGATGGAAAAAAACCTCGCCAGCTCTCCTATTCGATCAACGAGGATCTGGGCATTTTGGGTTACGGCTTTGGCGTTGAATGGTGTGTGGCCGGGCTCGACCGCAACGATGCCTATGCGCCCAATTGCAAAATGGCGCGGCCGTGAGCGGAACGGAGGTGCCGCTCCGTTGCGGCCTTCGCCCAGCGGCAAATCCGCCGGGTTTGTGGCGCGGCCGCCTCGCCTTTGCTGCGGCCGCCGGGTTTTGTCTCACTTTTCTTTGCCCGGCGCTGGCGGCGCCACCGGCGGCTTCTTGCGGACCTGCTCTCTGTGCCAGCGGGGCGGTGGCCGTGCCGCTCAGAGTCCAAGCGCGGGGCGGCGGAGGCACGCCCGGAGATTTCGATTTTTATGTTCTTTCGCTCTCCTGGTCTTCCGGCTTTTGCGAGACGGCGGCGGGCGGCGCGGGCGCGCAACCAGTGCGATCCTGGCGCCAATCTCGGCTTTGTCGTCCATGGGCTATGGCCGCAATATGAGCATGGCTATCCGTCGGACTGCGGTCCCGCCGCCCGGTTTCCCTCGCGCATCGCGCTCGAGACCGCGCAAGGTCTTTATCCCAGCGAAGGGCTCGCCCGGCATGAATGGCGAACGCATGGCACCTGCTCGGGCAAAAGCCCAACCGACTATTTCGCCGATGTGCGGCGGGCCCGCGAGTCCATCGTGATTCCCACGCCCTTTGTCGCCCCCAAGGAGCCGCAGACCTGGACGCCGATCGATATTGCGCGCGCCTTTATGGCCGCCAATCCGCGGCTGCGGCCGGGCATGCTGGGCGTTGTCTGCGCGGGCAGCGTCCTGCAAGAGGTGAGGATTTGCTTTTCCAAGGATCTGCGTGATTTTCACGTCTGCCCGGAGGTGAGCCGGCAAGGCTGCCGCGTGCGGGAGATTTCGGTGCCGCCTTTATTGTGACACCGCCTAGTGTGACACCGCACATTCAAAAGGCACCGACGCTGGAGCGAGAGCCGGCGGGCCGGACGCCGCGGAATGAATTACCATCATGAATTCCATGCCGGCAATTTCGCCGATGTGTTCAAGCATATTTTTCTCACCCGCGCTTTGCTGCATCTCTGCGCGAAGCCCGCGCCCTTCCGCTATATCGAGACGCATGCCGGCGCGGGCATCTACAACCTTTTGGGTCCGCAAGCTGGAAAGACCGCCGAATGGCGCGGCGGGATTGGCAAGCTCCGGGCGGCGGAGCCGCCTGCCGAGGCGCGGCCTCTGATCGAGCCCTATCTTCGCATCGTGACGCCGCTGATCGAGGAAGAGCCACCACGCTATGGCGGCTCGCCCTGGATTGCCAAGGTCCTGCTGCGGCGCCAGGACCGGATGCTGCTCTGTGAGCTGCATCCCAGCGCGGCCTCAACTTTGCGGGCCAATTTTGGCTGCGACGCGAGAGTGAAGCCGTTTCAGATCGACGGTTACGCGGGGCTCAAGGCCTTTCTTCCGCCGGTCGAGCGGCGCGGGCTCGTTTTGATCGATCCGCCCTTCGAGGCGGTGGATGAATTCGCCAAGGCCATCGAAGCGCTCGCAAAGGCGTGGCGAAAATGGGCGACCGGAATCTACATGTTTTGGTACCCGGTCAAGGATGTGGAGGCGGCGGCGTCCTTTCTGGCGGCGCTCGCGGGCCAAGGTGTCAAACGCGTTTTGCGCCTCGAGCTTCAGACCAATGCCCCCGCGCGGCAAGGGCGCCTCAATCGCTGCGGCCTCGTCATCGTCAATCCGCCGTTCCGGCTCGCCGCGGAAGCGGAAATTTTGTTGCCCTGGCTCGCTGCCGTTCTTGGGGAGGGCGAGCCTTTGTTTCTGATCGATTGGCTTTGCGGCGAGTGAGGCGGCTTGCCAAAGCTTCCGGCCGCCCCATGTTTTTAGGTTGGTTCACCCGGCCTTGGTGCAGCTTGGAGTGAATCCGAACCGGAAGGGAGAGAGGCGCACGGCCGCGCCCATGCCGGACCAGGAAAAATCGTTGGGGAGGGATGCGTTCCATGTCGCAGCAGGGAACAGTGAAATTCTTTAACGCGGAGAGGGGTTATGGGTTTATAAAACCAGACGATGGCGGGCGTGATATTTTCGTGCACATCACCGCGGTCGAGCGGGCGGGTTTGAACTCCTTGAACGAAGGCCAGCGCGTGAGCTTCGAGATCGAGGCCGACAAAAAGGGCAAGGGACCCAAGGCGGTCGATTTGCAAGTGCTATAGGATAGGGCTGGGTGAGCGTTCAAACCTTTGAGGTTGATGAAGACGAAGAGGGGATGCGCCTCGACCGCTGGTTCAAGCGGCGCATGCCGATGCTTTCGCTTTCGCATCTGAACAAGATCGTGCGCACCGGCGAGGTGCGCGTCGATGGCGCGCGGGTGAAGACGGCGACACGGCTGGCGAAGGGCCAAAGCGTGCGCGTCCCCCCTTTAAAACTCGCCGCCTCGGCCGCGCCCGCAAAGGACATTTCGCAAGAGGATGCGCGGGCGCTCAAAAACATGATCCTTTACGAGGATCGCGATCTCCTCGTGCTCAACAAGCCCTTCGGGCTCGCGGTGCAAGGCGGCTCCGGGACAAAACATCACATTGATGGAATGCTGGCCTCGCTGCCAAATGAGCGCGGCGGCCGGCCGGTTCTGGTGCATAGGCTCGATCGCGACACCTCCGGTGTGTTGCTCGTCGCCAAGTCGCGGACGATCGCCGCCGATCTTGGCGAAATTTTTCGCACGCGTCAGACGAAGAAGATTTATTGGGCGCTTGTCGAAGGCGTGCCTAAGCCTGCGCAAGGCCGCATTTCCCTTTATTTGGCGAAGGGTCCCGGCATGACAGACGCGCGCGGGCCAAGGAACGGCGCCGGAGGGCGCGAAAACCTGGAAAAAATGCGGGTCGCGAAACATGGCGACGAGGACGCCCGCCATGCGGTGACCTATTACGCGATTGTCGACAAGGCCGCGCCGCGGCTTGCCTGGCTCTCGATGAAGCCCGTGACCGGGCGCACCCATCAATTGCGCGCCCATGCCGAGGCGATCGGACACCCGATCATTGGCGATCCCAAATATGGCATGGCGTCCACAAAGGATCCGCGCGGCAATGACCCGATGCGTCTGATACCAGACGCGGTTGAACGAAAGTTGCATCTTTTGGCGCGGCGGCTCATCCTGCCGCATCCGCGGGGCGGCACGCTCGACGTGACCGCGCCCTTGCCACCGCATATGCAACGCGCTTTCGATCTCTTCGGCTTCGACGTCAAACGTTTTGATCCGATCGAGAATGCGCCTGAGTGACGCCTCGACATCGTTTGGTGAGACTGAAACACGCCGCTCATTCGGAAAGCGGCCATCTCAGACTCAACCGGACCGCCAATGGCGGAATGTCGCGAAGGAGAGCGGGGATGAAACCGTCAATCGTGGTGTATTTCAACGGTACATTTGTGAATTTTGAGGGTGGGGGTCATGCGCGATTATCGGTTAATTGTTAAAATTTTATGCGGCACACTTCGATGATGTCACGCTTTACAGCTATGCCAACCAGTGGCTGGTTCCCTTGGACCGATCAGGCCATCGAAAAATTCAAGCTGAGCTTCCCAAATGTCAGAACTCTGCTTAAAACGGAATACACGCATCCTTCGCTGGTTCACCCGCGTAAAAAACTTGATGTTGTTGATGTTCCCGCGGCAGGCTTCCGCAATATTGGCTCTCTGTTTGCCAGGCGCATCTCCCAAGTATAGTGCTATTAAAAGTAACTGCCAGATGCGGTTTGGATAATAAATTACCCATATGGAATTACCCAATTGAATGGGTTACCTGATAGGAAAAATATAATTATTGAAACTCACGATTTAAATTTTATTATGGCAAGCAAGGCAAGAAAAGCTTCCGTGAATTCATTGCGGATGTTGATGAAATTAAGAAATGAAATAACTTATTTAAATAGCGTGTCGGTAGTAGCAATTTCTCCACTGGAGAGAGCGTTTTATGGATTATTTACGAAAAATGTAAAACTATTCTATATCCCTGTTTATCTGGAAACGGCCAATAGGGAGTGCTATTCAGAAGAATACGAGTTTAGATGCGAATTATTGTTCGTTGCTGGAGACAATCCATTCAACGCAGACGGCTTTAAGAAGTTTATTCAATCGAATTCGCATTGGCTATCTAAATATAAAATACATGTTGCGGGATGATTTGTAAAAATGACCAGATTTTACAGCTACATAACGCAATGAAAACATTCATTTGTTAGGTTACGTCGATGATATTTCACGCACATATAAGACGGCGAAAGCCGCCGTCTCGCCTGTCGAGGGCACGGGGCTTAAGATAAAAGTTATCGAGGCCCTCTGTCATGGCAAACCCGTCTTCGGTTCAGGCCATTCGCGTGACGGACTTCCTGGCGAATACGAGAGCTGTGTCTTCCCGATCGACCGCGCCAAGATGGAATCCCTGTTAACCAACTCCAAAAATCGCAGAAAGGCCGAGACTGCGGCATTTCATTATGCTCGGCGACTGGACCGGTTTACCGAAACAAACCTGCTTTTGGACTATCTTAACTCGTTTTCGCAATCCGGGCCTCGGACCTCTCCTCGAGAGAATCTGCGCTTGGCTCGGCCGATGCCTTAGGCGCGCGAAAGACGGGGAAAAGCCTCAGGCGCAAACCGCTCGCCGTTCGGCGTCCAGCCTCCATCCGCGCTCTGGGTGGATTCCGACGCGAAGATGGTATGGGGCGGGCGGCGAAGGTGTGGCACTTTCGGCGCTGTCTAAGAAACCGATGGAGTGCCCCATGCCGCAATCGAACGATCTCAGTCGGTCCTTCACCGCCCTGAACCAGGATAACACGCTTATCGTTGTGATCGAAATGAGCCAATCGAGCTGGCTTGTCGCAGGAATGGTTCCGGGCGTCGAGCGCCAGCCTCTCAAGAAGTTGGAACCCGGCAAGGATCAACTACTGAAGCTCCTGAACCGATGGCGTCAAGAAGCTCTCCGGGCTGGGCATGCGATTGAACGCGTGGTGGTCGCCTATGAAGCGGGGCGTGACGGATTTTGGTTGGCGCGCTGGCTTCGAGAGCGGGGTGTTGAGGCCTACGTCATGCACCCGTCGAGCGTCGCCGTGTCACGTGAACATCGGCGCGCAAAGACCGACCGCCTCGATACGGAACTATTGATGCGCGCATTTCTGGGCTGGCTGCGGGGTGAAAGGCGCCACTGCAGCATGGCGGCGATCCCGACGATTGAAGAGGAGGACGCAAAACGGCCCAATCGCGAACATGAAAAGCTTGTCGGCGATCGCACGCGCATCGTGAATCGAATGAAGTCGACGCTGGCGCGCCTTGGGATCCGATGGTTCAAGCCGACTTTACGCAGGGCCGAAGAAAAGCTCGGCGAACTGCGCACTGCAGAAGGAACGCTTCTGCCTGAGAATACGCGTGAGGAGCTTGGTCGCGACATGGCACGGCTTCGTGTCGTGCGCGAGCAGCTCAAAGAAATCGAACAACAGCGGCTGCGCAAGCTCGAGGCGGCGGCTCCCGCAGAGAAGGGACCCCATGCGATGATCCATCTCATTGCGCGGGTCATGGGCATCGGCATCGAGACGGCGGACATGTTGGTCAATGAAATCTTGTCCCGCCATCTACGCGACAGCAAGGCCGTCGCCCGTTACGCTGGCCTCACCGGATCACCTGACGAAAGCGGCAAGCGACGGCGTGAAAAGGGGCTGGCGCGCGCTGGCAATGCGCGAGTACGGCGCGGAATGATCCAGCTGGCTTGGCGCTTCCTCAGGTTTCAAAAGGACAGCGAGCTTGCCCAGTGGTTCCGCGCTCGGGCGGCCGACGGACGTCGCGGCACACGCAAGACGATGATCGTGGCGCTGGCGCGAAAGCTGCTCATCGCGCTGTGGCGCATGGCGACGACGGGAGAGATTCCCGAAGGCATGATATTGCGCCCAGCAGCGTGACAAAAAAGAGACAACGACACATCTCTTGGGGTTCGAGGTGGCGACCGACGCCCGGACCCAATGCCGATCCGAGGTGGTGGCCTCCGCAGCTCGACATGGACTTTGCGCCGCGCCAAAGAATGGAACCGCCACCTTGGAGCCTCGCTCTCGATGCGCATTATTGCATCATGGTTCGGGTCTTGTCGGCCCGCCGCATACAAGTACGCGAGTGTGATCATTCGCCAGCAGCGGGCTCCCCTCGGAATCGACGCATGCGAGATTGGATTATCTCAATCGATCCTCTCTTCTCCTGGCCGAAAGCATGCCGACACGCTTAATTTGGTAAAAGAGGTTACACAATGCCTTGAAGTATCACTTGACAGAATGAACCCCATACAAGTGCAACACCCTGAATTCCGACGCGAAGTGCAACACCCCAGCACTTTGAGCCTACTCGATTTTTCCTTTCCTCGGAGCCGCCTTCGCATCTCGAAATGCAGCGGAAGGCGGCGGAAAGGGAAGGAAAATCCGATCTTTCCTTGGTGAGCCCGAGCGCCCCAAGGTGTTGCACTTCGCGTCAGAATCCACCGTGCTCGTGGTCCAGAGCGCGATCCGTTCAGATTGAATCCACGCCCTAGAGTCTTTGATGACGCATGATCTTTTCGCGAAACCGGTGCCCACTTTCGCGGATCATGCTCTAGACTAGTGGATCGAATCTAACACTTGATGCCCTCGTCTGACAGCGGCGATGATTTTGTCGGGGTCGGCGGTCCATGTGAAGGGCTTGGGCTCGACGTTGTATTCGTCGAGGAATTGGTTAATGGCGGCCTGGAGATCAGCGACGGATCGGAAAGACACCGCGCTTCAATCGGCGCCTAGTGAGCTTGGCGAAGAACCCCTCGACGGCGTTGAGCCACGAGCAGGAGGTCGGCGTGAAGTGGAACGTCCATCGCGGATGCGCCGTCCGCTATTATGGGTTCAAAGTGTTGATTGCGAAAGGAAATTATGGCTTGTAGCTGTCCTAGCCCCTAGCCCTTGTCCCTGCACTCGCGCGGGTGCTTGGCGTCGAGCAGACAGGCCCCGCCGGCAGGGCGGGCGCGAGCATTCTCCTTGCGTTCTGTAACGGAAGCGCTAACTGTTACAGCAAGGAGACCCGCCCATGACGGTCATCTGCAAGCATTGCCTCACCCTCTTCGAGCCGAGCCGCGCCGACGCGATCTTCTGCTCGGGCGCCTGCCGGACCGCGGCATGCCGCAAGCGTGCCATCCGTTGGAAGCTGCTGCGATTTTAAGGAAGTATGAGGAAGACCGACCATGGCGGAGTCCATAGCAGTTCTAAGGATAATACAGCTAATTTTAGGCTCTATAATAGGTCTTCTGTGTATTTATTTTGGTTATAGGCTATTTTCGCAGATACCAGTAAACCTTACAAATGACGGGCATTTCAAAATGCCTAAGCTTGGCGAGGTAAAATTAAAGGTCGCTCCCGGCATATTCTTCGCTCTGCTTGGCACTGCCATAGTGTATTTTACCATTGATCGATCTATCACAATTCAAGCTGCCACACCCAGGAATCCCAGCGAGGGGGCTCGGTCAAGCTTCGATTTCTCAAACAGTCCTATCCCGCCCTTCCGGTACAGCTGCCAAGAACCCGGTTCCACTCAACCTTGTCCTTGGCCAGCTGCCAAGTAGGCGGCTGACGAGGCTCTGTTGCATTGGTGAGAAATCCGTCAAGTCGAGACAAAAGTTCCTAGCGAAATCAATGGGCGATTTTGCGGATTTTCGCCCAAATCGGCTTAATGCAACAGTGCCAATAGCCGCGGCGTGTTGGGGGATCACCATCTGGCTGAAAACGAACAAAACCCCCACTGCTGGCCTAATGTGCGAGGCGGCTACCGGAAGGAACCCCGCACACGAGAGTTGAGGTGTGCAAGTGATTGCATTCTTCTGTCTCGAAGCCAGCCAGTCGAACGGTATGAAGTATCGGCTGGAACTTAGATGCGGTCTGCATCTTCAAGTGGCTTCGCTAATCCTTCTACTGTCTCGACTGTTCTGAAACGAGAGGGCACCTCGGAAACGAGGTGCTCATGGTGTTGCTGGCTATACCCCCCCGACAAATGGGGCGACGGGTGGCCGCTATACGTGGTGGGGTTGATCTTTGCCGTGATGCTGTTTTTCGCAAGCATCGGCTCCTTCATTGAAAGCTTTATCGTGCCTCGGCCGACCCGGTGGATTGAGCTTGCGCTCGATGAAGTCGATGAACCGGCGGGAACTGACCAAAGCGTTCAACTCAATACGCTGGGGGCCGTGGCCATCGTCGCCCAGCAAGAAATCGATTTCCGCCTCGGTCGCGCCATTCCGCTCCAAGGTTCGCGAACCTTGGGTTGGACGGACCTCCGGTCAAGTTTCAAGAGCGCCGGTAAAGCGGACGTCCCGAGAGGTCGCATTTGCACAAAGCACAGAAGCAGAAGTCGAACGATCGCTGAGAAGCGGACATTGGACGGAATGCGTGCTGCCTTGATCCTCACGACCTTCTATTTCAAGAAACTGGCGCTTATAACAGAGATTAGAATACAAGGAGATTATCGAGCGAGCCCGTGCAGACCGTGCAGCAGGTTGTCCACGACCGATTTCTCGAATGCTCCGCCGCTGCGCTGGATCGATTCCGGTCTGGTGTCCGGCCAGTCTATGGCGTCACCGAAGATAGTCGTCCAAATCATCTCGGAAGTGCGATCTTGCTCCAACTGCGCGAAGGACCATTCCTTTTAACCGCAGCACATAATCTAGATTGGAACAAGTTCACTACGCTATACCTGGGCGTTAACATGACCGAGACATTGGTTCTGGATGCCTTCGTATCAAAAGCCCCCGGCGGCGTTAGAGATGATGATCGCCTCGACTTCGCCATTGCGCGGCTGCCGGACAGCCTCTTGAATCAATTGGGGCCGGCATCTCTCATCGCGGAGAACGATATCAGTCGATCAGTCGCCGATACGGTAGGAAGAACTTATACATGCCTTGGTTATCCAAATTCGAAAAACCGAACGCCGCCAAGATTTGCCACGACGCTCAAACCGGCGCTGGGAATTTACACTAGCAACGGTGTTCCGACCGATCGACTCGGCACCCGTGCGGATGTCGATACGCACATTCTGATCGATTACAACTTCAAATTTTCTAGGGATGAGAACGGTGTTCGTGTGAACTCGATAAAACCTAATGGTTTTAGCGGCGGCGCTGTTATCGATCTTGGTCGCCTTTCTGACCCCGCCACGCTTGATAAAAAGTGCAATCCCAAACTGATTGCAATGTTGATTGAGGCACATCGCGGCGAAAAAGCAATGAGATATGGCCGAAAGTGGTGTACGGGCGGGTTTGAGGTAATGGGTTGAGTTGGCGGCGAACTTCTGCTGAAAAAAGATTGTCTAGATCAATCTCAGCTAGGAGAACGCCACCGTGAGAAAGTTTACAAAGGAAGCCTTGAGCCGTCCAGAAACATTTACCTTTTCTGAGGAAGGCAGGGTGCCGCTGGAGGAACTGATCCGTCAGGGGGCACGGCAGATTATCCAGCAGGTCGTTGAAGCCGAGATGCAGGTCCTTCTATCGTCCTATGCCCATGTGACAACAACCGGTGGCCAGCAAGTGGTCGTACGCAATGGCTACCAGCCGGAGCGCGACATTCTGACCGCCGTCGGGCCGGTGACGGTGCGTGTGCCGAAGGTTCGGGATCGGTCTGGCAGTGGCATTAAATTTAACTCGCAGCTGGTACCGCCCTATGTGCGGCGAACGCCGCGCATCTCGGCAGCATTGCCATGGCTGTACCTCAAGGGCATATCGACCGGCGACATGAGCGAGGCTCTGCGGGCGCTGGTTGGCGAGGAAGCCAAGGGGCTGTCGCCTGCCGTGGTGAGCCGGTTGAAAACGCAATGGGCTGACGACTGGAAGGCTTGGAACAAGCGCGATCTTTCAGGCGAACGGTACGTTTACTGGTGGGTTGATGGTGTCTATACCGGCCTGCGTGCGGACGAAACCGACAAACAGTGCCTGCTGGTTATCATTGGCGTGAAGACCGACGGCAGCAAGGAGCGGGTGGCGATTGGCGATGGGATCCGGGAATCCAAAGAGTCTTGGCGCGATCTGCTGCTGGATTTGAAAGAGCGTGGATTGAAGGCCGGGCCGTTGCTGGCAATCGGTGATGGGGCGATGGGGTTTTGGGCGGCCTTGAACGAGGTCTATCCGAAAACGCGTCATCAGCGGTGCTGGATGCACAAGATGGTCAACGTCCTGAATGCGCTACCCAAGGCGCTGCACGGCAAGGCCAAGGCGGACCTGAAAGAGATCTGGCTGGCCCCGACGCTTGAAATGGCTGAGCGAGCCTTCAAGCGCTTTGTTAGCAGATATGGCGACAAATACCCGCAGGCCGTTGAAAAACTGAAGAAGGATGAGGATGCGCTGCTGGCATTCTACGACTTTCCCGCCGAGCATTGGCAGCATATCCGCACCACCAACCCGATCGAGTCCACCTTCGCCACGGTGCGGCATCGAACGACGAGAACCCGGAACTGCGTCTCGCGGGATACGTTCCTGGGGCTCGCCTTCAAGCTGATGGAGGAGGCAGAAAAAAGCTGGCACAAAATCTACGGTGCCGATAAAATCGCGGTCTTGTTGCAGGGAGCAGTGTTTAAAAACGGCGAAGCGGTGAAAGACAATCAACCGCCCGTCGATCAGAAGTTGGCCGCCTGATCAGGCCATGCTGAAATCCCGCTCATACACCAGAATCTGGTCATATCTCAAAAGCAATAGTAGCGACGCGGATAGCGCCGATTGTTGATGCTTGTCGCAGCCAGAGTCTGTTGTAGAGGGCATCGTGGTTGCAGGAAGACCCAAAGTATGACGAGTGTAGGTCGACGGAAAGTAATGATCGGCTGCCATGCGCCAACTAGTGATAGATCGAAATCTAACCCGCAGGAATGGTCTCTCCGGCCTAGCAGATCAGTCGGGAATCGAATTTATCCTGACGGACACCTTTCTCGTTGAGATGGTCAAGCATCCGGAAAAATGGAGCGAGACCGTCCGGAGAGATCTCAATTCATTGACGCCGTTCAGTAATCGAGTTCGGCTTTCGTTGTCGGCTTCGGAGGCAATGCATACGGAAATACGGGAACGAAGGGCCATCACTCGTGACGAGCTGTTACCACCAGAGTTTCAGTCTGGCGCGCATACGAAGCACATTGCAAGGAGCAGGCGGAAAGTTTGCTTCCGACACCTAGCTCCATGGTATCGAGAATTCTACATTCTGAAAGTCTGGCGAGCCATCTGGTGGCTTCAGCACAGTGGCCTAGACGCGGCAAAGGACGGAATGCTTTACAACGATTTATACGACGACGAATACATCCTTGTTGCTTCATTTTTCGACGGGCTATTGTCGAATGAGTGTCGCGTCAAAGAAGCTAGTGCAGCCCTGACGCGCATCTTAGAATGCAGTTCGTCCGATCGACTTTTGGTTGCCTTTCGACATTACGAGGTTGACTTACGAAATTAATTCGATGTCGCAGTCTTACAACTGCGAAGGAGCGCACCCAGAAACCGGACGTTTCGAACTTCTGCTCTGGGTGTGCGCCGTGCAAGGCGGCGCTTTCCAGTGGGTGCAAGCCCCTCCCGGTGAACTCGCTCCCGCCGGAAGCAATCGGAGCAGTCATGGAGGTAACGAAGTGGCTGAAGCCTTCGATTAGCGTGTCACGAATTGGTGACAGCGCGAGTGTGCAGGCCGCAACGCGAGTGAACGCCGAGCAAGCCTCGAAAAGGACGATGTGCAGGCCGACCCGGTGACCCTTCCGGGGAAGGCTGACACGGCTGGGTGAGATGAGCGACGAGTACGCCCAGCCGCTGCACCGGGGTAGTGGCGGCAGCATGTACACAAGGAAAGCGCACGCAACACGGGAAGCCCCAATGCGTGAGCAGGGATGATCAACCGGACGCCCGTGAGGGACAGGCCGGGCGCGTTGGGGTGGCGGAGAGGCCCGTAATACTGATGAAGCCGGGTAATGCCGGTGGAGGGAAGGAGCCTCAGTTCAAGACCGACGCAAGACGTGGTGAGGGACCTGGAGATTGGCCAACCTAGCAACTCCGAAGAGTGTTCAGAAACTGCAGACGGCGTTACACGCGAAAGCGAAGGCGGAAGCCGGCTATCGGTTCTACGCCCTGTACGACAAGCTCAGCCGTGACGATATTCTGGCGCATGCCTATGCCCAGTGCCGCTCCAACAAGGGCGCGCCGGGTGTGGACGGTCAGGACTTTGCGGATATCGAGGCGTACGGGGCCGAGCGGTGGCTTGGCGAACTGGCGCTTGCACTCAGGCAGGAGACTTACCGGCCGGAGCCGATCAGACGCGTGTTTATACCGAAGGCCAACGGCAAGCTCAGGCCGCTGGGCATCTCGACCGTGCGGGACCGGGTCTGCATGACAGCAGCGATGCTGGTGCTGGAGCCGATCTTTGAAGCCGACCTCCCACCGGAAATCTACGCCTATCGCGCCGGGCGAAACGCCCAGCAGGCAGTCGTGGAGGTGGAAGAGCTACTGTTCCGTGGCCACCCGGACGTCATAGACGCCGACCTCGCGGACTACTTCGGGAGCATTCCGCATACCGACCTCCTAAAGTCGGTAGCGCGCCGGATCGTTGATCGGCGCGTGCTGCATCTGATCAAGATGTGGCTGGACTGCCCCGTAGAAGAAATCGACCGACGAGGGCGGAAGAAACGTACGACCGAGGCCAGGGACAACCGGCGCGGCATTCCGCAGGGTTCACCCCTCTCACCACTGCTGGCAAATCTTTACATGCGCCGGTTTGTGCTGGGGTGGAAGAAGCTCGGCCTTGAGCAAAGTCTCGGCACTCGCCTCGTCACCTATGCGGACGACCTCGTGATCCTGTGCCGGAGGGGCAGCGCTGAGACAGCCCTGCACCATCTGCGCGAGATCATGGGCAAGCTGAAGCTGACGGTGAACGAGGAGAAGACACGGATCTGCAAGGTCCCGGAAGGGGAGTTCGATTTCCTGGGATATACGTTCGGGCGGCTGTATTCCCCAACGACCGGCAAAGCCCGCTTGGGCCACCGGCCGTCAAAGAAGAGCATCAAGCGCATGGCCGAAAGAGTCCGCGCGCTGACCGACCGAGCGCGCAGCTGGCAAGAGACCACAGAGCTCGTCGACATGTCGACATGTTGAACCGCGCGCTTCGCGGGTGGGCCAATTACTTCAGTGTCGGCACCACCAGCAAAGCCTATCGCGCGCTCGACAACTACACGGCTGTGCGGTTGCGCCGGTGGCTGCGATCCAAGCACAAGGTCAGGCGACGTAAGGGCGGGAGCTATCCACTCTCGCACCTATACGGGCATTTCCGGCTCGTACGCCTGACTCAGCTCGGCCGCGGCCCATCGTGGGTGAAGGCGTGAGATCTTGTCCGAGAGCCGGATGCGGGCGATCTGCATGTCCGGTTCGATGAGCGGGGTGTGGAAACGGGAGCAACGGGCGAGCTAGTGAGGCACCGCCAGACGAAAGGGGCGGCAACAGATATGTTCGGCCTAAAGCCACCCGCGCCACACTCCGACTCTACCAAAATACGAAGGACTCACTGGGAGCATATCTCTTCCGGTTTGCCCCGCGTAGCCGACATCCGCAGGACACGAGAATTGGAGTTGGTCTAGCAGCCATCCGCTCGGTGTTCGGCGGGTTACATGCTGATTGACGCGACGCGAACTTAAATGGCGGCCCTAGCCCCAAAAACCGATAAGCGGCAATATGGAACGCGGGGCCAAGCGCCCATGCCTTGCGAAACCTCTACCTTTTGCAATGGCAACGTGGGGCTAGAACTCCCATTTTTCTCGCTCCATAAACTCCTCCAAGGACAAACACTCCACCCCAAAGTGCTTACAGATATTAGGAATTTTAGTGCCGTTTGCCTTGAACTTCTCCATCGTGACGACAGCGCATCCATCAACAGCAGCCTTTGCGATCACGAAGGGATCGGCAATCTTTCCGCCCTTTAGAAGTTTCTGCTGCTCGATGTTGTGCTGAAAATGAGGGACCGCATAGATTTTGCCGACGAATGCGCCTTCAAGCGCCGTTGGCGTGACAAAGAGGTGCTGGTTTCTACCAGCCCACTCCCGCAGAGTCTCAATTGATAAGTCCTCGATCTCGCGGAGAACTTCGCGGGTCGATATGATTGAGCCGTCATCCACGAGCGCGTCAAAGCGGTCCCATAAGCTGCGGAAGGTTTTCGGGTAGTAATTCTTGAACAGCGAAGACAGCGGACCATTGTCGAAGACGTAGCTCATTGAGCCACCTTCGAAAAGTACCCTTCCAATGCGCTGAGATTTTTTGGCTTGGTATCGAGATATTCCGCAAGCTGAGTTTCGTCGATCCGATTTTTGTAATACTGGCTGAGGGCCAATGCGATGTAATCGCGACCAAGATAAGCTATTTTAGTCCAGTAGCGATCACCGCCGGAGCCGCCGGACTGTCGCTGACTAGTCCAACGCTGGACAGCTTCGATGTAATCACCTTGGTCGATCCAATCGCGGTCGAGAAACTTGCGGTAGATCACTTCACGGCTGACATGAAAACGCTGTGCTAGCTGTTCCGCCGTTTGTTCCGAATGATCAAAGCCTCTGATCGCTTCGATGAATGCGGTCTCTGGCACGAGGAACCTGGCAGCGAAGCTATTGCACAAAATCTCTATCCGCTTTTGAGACGCGGGTAGAGTAGGAATGTAGCTGTCTTCAATCGTGTCGATCCCGCTTGTATGAAACAGCAAATGCGCCAGCTCATGAAAAAGCGTAAAAATCTGGCGCGTCTTCGTTGCGCTGTTATTTACGTAAATTATCGGGAACGCCTCGTCATAGAGACTGAAACCCGAATACCCGTCCGCCTTGAAGGCATCTTTGAAAACGAAAATGCCTACGTCCTGAAGCGCCTTCCGCCACATCTTAAGTGCCGTGTCGTCCTCAGGCCATGCGTATTGGTCGGCCAACGTAACACCAAGGTAGTCGCGAACGCGCGAGGCCATGACGTCGAGCGAGACAGTATCCGGGAAACGAAGGTCGCGCGTGATCAGCCGAGGTGCCGGATTGCGTCCTTCGGTAAGCTCAGCAAGATTGAGCTGTAGCGCCTTGGCTTTTCGCAACAGGAATCCAACCCTGCGCGGAATTTGCTCGAATTCGGCATCAGGCAGTGTACGGAACGACTCTCTAATTGGTGGCGTTCGCGGCGGCTCTGGGAAAAAGAAGACAGCAATCGGCACTTTGAACTCGTCGGCGAGTCGCTCGAGCTGGGGGTATGTGGGGCAAGCCGTTCCTGCCTCCCATTGCTCGATGTGGCTGAATTTCTCAGCCGCCTCTCCCAGGCTCAGACCAGCCCGCTTTCGTGCCCATGCAACTAGATCCTTGTTGATAGGGATTTCTTCTCTAGCCATGAAGAGCACCGCTCATTAAGGAGAGCCTTGAAATCATTGAATGAGAAACCGCGTAGCTCCGTGCAATCTTGCGCACGGGCTCCCCGTTGTCACGACGTTTAATCGCCTCGCGCTGCTGGTGCTGGGTGAGCTTCGGCTTGCGCCCCATCTTCACGCCGTTCGCCTTGGCGCGTTCGCGGCCTTCGCCGGTGCGGGCGCGGATTAATTCGCGCTCAAACTCGGCAAGCCCGCCAAGCACGGTCAGCATCAAGCGCCCGTGTGCGGTCGTCGTGTCGGCCCATGTGTCATGCAGCGAACGAAAGCCCGCGCCCTTGCTGGTGATGGTCGCCAACGTGTTCAAGAGGTCGCGGGTCGAGCGGGCCAGCCGGTCGAGGCGCGTCACCATCAGCACGTCGCCCTTGTCAAGCTGGTCGAGAGCGCGGCGCAATTGGACGCGGTCGGTCTTCGCGCCGCTCGCCGTTTCCCGCAAGACCTTCTCGGCTCCGGCGGCGCGAAGGTGTGCTTCACTTGCGCGTCGAGGCTTTGGCCGTCGGTCGATACCCGTGCATAGCCGTAAATCATGCGGGAATTCTGCACGTCATTTTTGCACAAAAAAAGGGGTTATTTTTCAAAGGCGTAGGCTACCCTTGCATCCAGCCAATTATTCGACTATTCTAGAAATATGGAGAAGTCAGACGCTATCGCCGCCTTGGCGGCACTCGCGCAGGAATCCCGCCTCGATGTCTTTCGGCTGCTCGTTCAAGCAGGGCCGAACGGAATGCCTGCCGGGCAGATCGGGGAACGGTTGGGCCTGCCCTCTACCACCCTCTCCTTCCATCTAAATCACCTGAAGCAGTCCGGCTTGGTGAAGTGCCGTCGCGAAAGCCGCTTGCTCATCTACACCGCCGAATACGCGGCCATGAATGGCCTGCTCGCCTACCTCACCGAAAACTGCTGCCAAGGCAATTCGTCAGCTTGGGGCGTCAACCTCTGTAATCCCGCAACCATTTCAAAAGGAGTTGTTCGCCATGAAGCGCCTACACGTTCACGTCTCCGTCGATGATCTCGCGCAGTCGATCCGCTTTTACAGCACACTTTTTGCGACCCAACCGACCGTCACGAAGCCGGACTACGCCAAATGGATGCTCGACGATCCGCGCGTAAATTTTGCCATCTCCACACGCAGCGGTGATACCGGCCTCGATCATCTTGGGATTCAGGTCGAGACGGCGGACGAACTACAAGAGGTTTGTGGACGGCTGCGACAGGCTGACCGGCCAGTGCTGGAAGAAGGCGCGACCGTCTGCTGTTACGCCAAGTCGGAAAAATCGTGGATCACGGACCCGCAAGGCGTCTCGTGGGAAGCCTTCCTGACCTCGGGCGAAAGCACGGCTTACGGCGATAGTGTCGATCTTGGCCCGATCCGCACGAAAGGCGGGGCCTGCTGCACCCCCGAAACCCCACAAGGCGCGTGCTGCGCTCCGAAGCCGGAACTGGCCCCGGACGCGCCGTGCTGCGGACAATAAGCGGCTGCATGACGGCGGAAGGGTCGCGACCATGATTGATCCTGTCTTCAATGTTCTCTTTCTCTGCACCGGCAACAGCGCCCGCTCGATCATGGCGGAAAGCATCCTTCGCTCGCTGGGAGCGGGGCGATTCAACGCCTTCTCAGCGGGGAGCCATCCGAAGGGCGCAATCAACCCATTCGCGCTTAAAACCATCGAAGCCTACGGCTGTCCGACCGAGGGGTTGCGGTCCAAAAGCTGGAACGAGTTTGCAACACCGGATGCGCCGAAATTGGATTTCGCCTTCACGCTCTGCGACGACGCGGCGGGCGAGACCTGTCCCGCATGGCCGGGACAACCGATGACAGCACATTGGGGCATCGAAGACCCTGCGACGGTCACAGGCACGGATATCGAGAAGGAGCGGGCGTTCGCCCTCGCATTTCGTTACTTGCGGAACAGGATCACGGTGTTCATTGCTCTGCCAATTAAGAGTCTCGACAACTTGTCGCTCACCGCGCGCCTGCGCGAAATCGGCAAGATGGAAGGCGCTACACGCGCGGGAAAAAGCCTGATCCCGTGAGGCAACCATTTCCAACGATCGAGAGAAGTTCCAAATGAAAATGATTCAGATATTCGACCCGGCGCTTTGCTGTAGCACGGGCGTGTGCGGCGTCGAGGTCGATCAAGCCTTAGTCAATTTCTCGGCGGATGTGGAATGGGCCAAACAGAATGGCGCGCGCATCGAGCGGTTCAACTTGGCCCAGCAACCCATGGCCTTCGCCGAAAATCCGACCGTGAAAAGTTTTCTGGAACGCTCGGGGCAGGAAGCCTTGCCGCTTATCCTCGTCAATGGCGAGGTGGCACTGGCTGGACGCTACCCCCATCGCGGGGAGTTGGCCCACTGGGCTGGCCTCGCGGAGGCGGTCGCCGAAGCGACACAGGGCGGATGCTGCGGCGGAAGCCGCTGCTGCTGAAATCCAAGGGCGCAAGATGAAATTTCTCAAAGAGCCCCCGCGCTTCCTCTTCTTCACCGGCAAGGGCGGCGTGGGCAAGACCTCAATCGCCTGCGCGACGGCGATCCAGCTTGCCGAAGCCGGACGGCGTGTCTTGCTGGTCAGCACCGATCCCGCCTCCAACGTGGGCCAAGTGTTTGAGGTCAGCATCGGCAATCAGGTCACCGCCATTGCCGCCGTGCCGCGCCTGTTCGCGCTGGAAATCGACCCGCAGGCGGCCGCGCAGGCTTATCGTGACCGCATCGTCGGCCCCGTGCGCGGCACGCTGCCCGAGGCCGTGGTCAAGGGCATTGAGGAACAGCTTTCCGGGGCCTGCACGACGGAAATCGCGGCCTTCGATGAATTCACCGCGCTGTTGATCGAACTCGGCGCTGACGGCCGAGTACGACCACGTTATTTTCGACACGGCCCCGACGGGCCACACCATCCGGTTGCTGCAACTGCCCGGCGCATGGAGCGGCTTCCTTGAGACGGGCAAGGGCGACGCCTCCTGCCTTGGCCCCTTGGCCGGTCTGGAAAAACAGCGCGCCCAATATAACGCGGCCGTGGAAGCCTTGGCCGATGCGAGCCGCACCCGCTTGGTTCTGGTCGCGCGCGCCCAGCCATCCAGTTTGCGCGAGGCCGCCCGCACCCATGCGGAACTGGCGGCAATTGGCCTTAAGCAACAATATCTCGTCATCAACGGCTTGCTGCCCAAAGAGGAAGCGGCGAGGGACGACTTGGCCGCCGCGATCTGCGAAAGAGAGCAAGCCGCTTTGGCCGCGACGCCCAACGAGCTTCGGACTTTGCCGTGCGATCATATCCCGCTCAAGCCCTTCAATCTGGTGGGCATTCCCGCCTTGCGCCAGCTTCTTGGCGAAACGACTGTGCAACCTGTTGCCGATGAGGAAGAACGGGTCGCGCTCGATGCGCCGAGCCTGTCTGAATTGGTTGATGACATTGCCGCCGACGGACATGGCCTCGTGATGCTGATGGGCAAGGGCGGCGTCGGCAAAACCACGTTGGCGGCAGCCGTCGCCGTGGAGCTGGCCCGTCGCGGCTTGCCGGTGCACCTCACCACATCCGATCCAGCCGCGCATTTGGCAGAAACCCTGCACGGCTCGATGAGCAATCTCACGGTCAGCCGCATTGACCCCCATGCCGAAACCGAACGCTATCGTCGGGAGGTGTTGGCCGCCAAGGGCGCGAAGCTCGACGCCGAAGGCCGCGCGCTGCTGGAAGAAGATTTGCGCTCGCCATGCACCGAGGAGATCGCGGTGTTTCAGGCGTTCTCCCGCATTATTGTCGAGGCGGGAAAGAAATTCGTGGTGATGGATACCGCGCCGACCGGCCACACCTTGCTGTTGCTCGACGCCACGGGAGCCTATCATCGGGAAATTACGCGGCAGATCAATGATAAAGGAGTTCGCTTCGTCACTCCGATGATGCAATTGCAAAATCCGAAGCGAACCAAGGTGCTGTTGGTGACCTTGGCGGAAACAACGCCCGTGCTGGAAGCGGCCAGCCTGCAAGCCGATTTGCGGCGCGCAGGGATCGAGCCGTGGGCTTGGGTGATCAACAACAGCGTCGCGGCGGCGCGGCCTCATTCGCCCTTGCTGCGTCAGCGCGCGCGCAATGAGTTGCGTGAAATGGAAGCCGTCGCCTCACGCCACGCCACGCGCTACGCCGTCGTTCCGTTGCTGCGGGACGAGCCTGTCGGCGTTGATCGTCTGCTGGAATTGGCGGGCCGCGTCTCGGAGCCAGCTTAACCACCCCAATGAAACGGCGCCCGGATAGAGAGACATTCCCCATGAGCGAAACGGCAATCTCCGCGAACGACCATGAAACGCCAAAAGCGCCCGCCATGGGAAAATTCGAACGCTACCTGACGCTCTGGGTCGCGCTCTGCATCGTGGCTGGCGTCGCGCTCGGACAGGCGCTGCCCGGCCTGTTCCGCGTCCTTGGCGCGGCAACGGTGGCCGAAGTGAATCTGCCGGTCGCGGTGCTCGTCTGGCTGATGATCGTTCCGATGCTGCTCAAAATCGACCTCGCCGCTCTTGGGCAGGTACGAGAGCATTGGCGCGGCATCGCCGTGACGGTCGGCGTCAACTGGCTGGTCAAGCCCTTCTCCATGGCGCTACTCGGCTGGCTGTTCATCGGCTCTCTGTTCCGGCCCTTCCTGCCCGCCGAGCAAATCGATGCCTATATCGCGGGGCTCATCCTGCTTGGCGGCGGCGCCCTGCACGGCGATGGTGTTTGTCTGGTCGAACCTCGTGGAGGGCGAACCGCATTTCACGCTGTCGCAAGTCGCGCTCAACGATACGATCATGGTGGCGGCCTTCGCGCCGATCGTGGCGCTGCTGCTCGGCCTCTCTTCGATCACGGTGCCGTGGAACACGCTCTTGCTATCGGTTGTTCTTTATATCGTCGTGCCGGTGATCGTGGCGCAGCTTTGGCGGCACATGCTGCTGATGAGAGGGGGGCAGGCTTCGCTGGCCCGGACGCTCCGCGCCTTGGCACCACTATCGCTGTCGGCGCTGCTCTTGACCCTCGTTTTGCTGTTCGGCCTGCAAGGCGAACAGATCATCCGGCAGCCGCTCGTCATCGCGCTCTTGGCGGTGCCGATTCTGATCCAGGTCTATTTCAACGCGGGGCTGGCGTACTGGCTGAACCGCCGTCTTGGCGTCGCGTGGTGCGTGGCCGGGCCTTCCGCGCTAATCGGGGCCAGCAACTTCTTCGAATTGGCCGTGGCGACCGCGATTGCTCTTTTCGGTTTCCAGTCGGGCGCGGCGCTGGCAACGGTCGTCGGCGTTCTGGTGGAAGTGCCCGTCATGCTCTCGGTTGTCCATCTAGTCCGCCGCTCGCGGGGATGGTATGAACGCGCAAGGATCGGGCAGGACTTAATATGGATCGCTGAGGGAGCGCAAACCATGCAATCAAAAAATCCGTTTAGACACCACACCCCCGACGATGACCCGGAGGCAGGCACGCCCGGCACAGGCGAGGACGCCTGCCCTGAATGCAATGGAACCGGCAAGCAGCTGGACAAGGAGACCAACAAGCCGACTGATAAGCCTTGCGAACGTTGCGACGGAACAGGGATCATCGTCCAAGGGATCGGTTAAATCCTCAGACCGCAAGTCGCATAAGGCCCATTACGTTAAATCGGCATGGACAATAAGCAACTGCGCCTTGGCGCGGTTTCCGCTGCCGCGCGAATGGCCGCGCCGGAGCGCGGCCCCTGCCTCGATCAAGACTTACGCGGCGTCCTCCATCTCCTCGGCGGGCATGGTGCCGATCTGCGGATAAACATTGTGTGCGTGCCGTCGCCAAAAGCGACGTAACAATTATGAGAGAATTCAATGCCCAAATACCTTCATTCAAAACACGGAAATACGAGTAACCGCAAACCGAGAGGCGTTAACCTAGCTCGTTTAACCGAAAGAAGACGGATCAATCACGACAACCAGCGTCATGGTGCGCGACCCAGCAGAGAAATCAAATTAAAATCCAGCCCGATGCTGGTGGCGCGCTCCGAGGAACTGCTTAAGGGATTCCTGGTAAAATATGGTTCCACGACGCCCAAACATGACATCTTCAAAGAAGGCCTGCTAAAAGCCAAGCTTGGTGACAAATTCCGTCGCTTGCAACGCAAGCATCGGCAGAAAGCCTTAGCGGTTGCGTCGGCCGTGTATCATATAATCTCTCGCAAGCCCGATCCTGTAGCCGCGCTACAAACTCTCATCCAAAGAATGAACGTCAGTCCGCCACGTGGCTCGGACCCATGTAGGAGAATCGTCGAGTGCTTATTCGATTATGGCTGCACGCCAGAGGAAAGAACTCAAAATCGACAGTATGCGTGTGCCGACGCGAACGCGTTGCGTTACGTTATCAGGAAAGGCATCGAGCCTCAAAAAGTCCTGACACCTGACGAAGGAGAATCAATCACGAAATGGGCGAAACGCGAGGCTCAATATCGCAGGCAAAGTACGGCGTCAGACACTCGCTCTGAAGTGTTGGAGGGCAAGCGCGCAATGAAGCCAGAACCGGCCATAGGGAAACTTCCGGTGAGGTGTCCGTCTGAACGGGGCTACCGCATGCTGCAAAAATGGGCCAAGAAGGGCGTGTTTTTGGTCGGGCCTAAAGATAATGGGCGCCCGTTGGTGGTTGCTGTCACGGAACTTGCGAGTCTCACCGTCGATGAAGCCAAGCGCCGTCCAGACAAAGTACGAGCAGCAATTCAGAAGACGCTCGACAAGGCGATTCAAAAGGCGGCTGAGAAGCCGTCAGCAACGCCGTTAGTACCGCGACGTGTGTTCGATGACAGAAGATCAATTCCTTCCGGCCCTGTAAATCTTTCGAAGCCAGTTGCCGAGGCCCCGCTTGAACAACTTGCGGACGCGCAGACAATCGAAAGTCCCAGCCCATGATTATCGACAAGGACCTTCGCCGCGCAGTTAAGAAATGGTTTGGTTCGCTTGAGCCGCAGCTTTTCGTCACGCATAATTTCGGCTTTTGCGTTTCACCGGAGACCCGTGAAAGATCGATGCGGCGGTTCTACAATCGTTTGCAGAGCCGGGTGCACGGTCGTAACTGGAACAGGCGTGATACTACGGACCAGCCGATGATCGCAGTCGGCGTGTGGGAGCACGTCGATTCAAATCCACATTGTCACGTGCTGATTTCGGCTTCCGACGGCGACCGCGCGTGGTTATTTGGAGAGGGCGAGAAAAGCTGGTTGTGGCTGCAGCCACGAGGCCAATTCGATATCAGTGAAATCGAAGCGCCGCGGAAGGTAATTTCGTACATCACGAAGGAGATTTACAAGCCGGACTCACAAGATCAGCTGTTTGTCTACGAAGCGCCGCTTTCGAAGCTGGCGAACTCAAATTGAGTGGAGCCGACCTCGGACCACATCGATTTCGCTTGTCGCTGTCGGACATCAAATCCCGCCGAGCATCGGAGATGCAAGAATGCGCCCAACGGTCTGAATAGGCTTAGGTACCGGCGCATCCTTGCTCAAGGAGAGATGTGTTTTCGTGCCGTTGTGATATTGCATATTCAAAAGCAGCATGTGGCGCAGGTACCGCTCGCCGAAGACGACGACGTGGTCAAGATAGTCCCGCCGGCTCGAACCAATCAGCCGTTCCGCATGCCTATTCTGCCACGACGAGCGAGGCGCAATTGGCCGATCACGAATACCCATGGCGCGAAGCCGCCGAGTGAAAATCTTGCCATAGACCCCGTCGCGATCGCGGACGATGTAGCATGGGTTCCATTCCCACCCGCAGGCTTCGGTGAGTTGCCGGGCAATCCATTCGGCGCTGGGGTGTGCCGTCACTCCCAGCCATAAAATCTGGCGTCGGCCATGCCGTAGAATTCAGCAAGCCATAAAGCAGCCGAAAGGAGAGCGTAACAAGCCCATTGATGCAATCGCGTCGGCGTGATTGCGGATGAACGTCTTCCATCCTTGAGACGGGGGGGGTGCCTGTGCCTCGCCATGTATTTAGCGACCGAGGTCTGACCAATTTCGATGCCAACCTTGAGGAGTTCTCCATGAATTCGGGGAGCGCCCCACAGCGGGTTGACCAGGCTCATTTCACGGATCAATTGGCGAATTTCGAGTGGGACCCTTGGCCTGCCGCCGCGATGTCGTGACTTCCATCGCCAGAAGAAGCGAAACCCAGCACGATGCCATCGGATGACCGTCTCCGGCTTTACGATCACCAAGGCATTCAATTAATTCGCCCGGTCCGATTCGATAGAGGCCGGCAAAAACGAGTCGGTCGAAATTGCTGAAGATGAGCCGCTTCGGCGATTTTCTTTGCAGCACATTGAGCTGGTGGCGCACCGACACGATCTCCGCCTCCAGATCCCATGGGGAGGTGGATAGCGACCGGCACTCTGGCAGAGTGAGGTTGCGATCACCCACTCTGGAGACGGCCATGCGAATTATAGCTGATCGACCCGAAGCGCAGAGCACCATCCGTAGTGATCTTGGCGCGATTTTCATCTCTTTGGAACTCAGACGTTCAACCTGGCTGATCACATCGCTGTCGCCGGGCGGCGGCGAGAAGATGTCGAAGCACAGTATGCCTGCCGGGGACATTTGTGTGCTGCTGGCGCGCTTCTCGGAGCTTAAACAGAAGGCGTTTGCGCGGACTGGGAAATCGTTCCCCGTTATCGTCGTTCAGGAAGCGGGGTTGGACGGCTTCTGGATTCACCGTGTGCTGCAGAATGAAGGGATCGAAAGCCATGTCGTCGATCCGGCCTCTATTGCAACATCGCGTCGGCGCCGGCGAGCGAAGACCGACAGGATCGACGGCGAGGCGCTGCTTCGCGCGCTGCTGGCGTACAAGCGCGGTGAACCTCGGGTGTGTGCAATGGTCAAAGCGCCGGCTCCCGAGGAAGAGGACCGCCGCCGACTTTGCCGCGAACGCAAGGTGCTGATCGCCGTGCGGGTCAAGCACGTGAATTGTATCAAAGGATTTCAAATCTGAATAAATTCAATGACATAGATGTTTGCAATTGTCATTTACCCTAGGTTTTACCCACAAGTTGATTGGGCGCTAGGTGAGCACAAACGCAGCACAGAATGCCGGGTCTTTTGCTATCGTGCGCGGCCGCTTTTCGGTCGAGGCCGCCTCGTGGACATCGAAGTTTTTGGCGGCATCGGTTCGACAATGACACGATAACCAAGAGCGGCCAGGACTTTGACGATGGTTGTCCACCTTGGTTCGTGCCCCGGCGAAAGCGATCGATATAAGCTCGGAATGCTCCCGATGCCTCCGCGACTGGCGACCTCGGCGACACCAACGACACGCGCCATTTGGGAGACGACATCGACGAGCTTCCTCGGATCGGGGTCTGCGGCGGCGGCGCGCAGCATCGGTGTCACAGTGTCGTGATTGACGATGGCGGCCGCATCGAATTCGGGCGTTGTGGTCATGGCTTGTGCTTCCTGCTACGTTTAGGCTATCAATGGTAGTCCGGCGAGTCGCCGGTGTCTATCCGTCCGGCGAGTGTGACGTCACAAGTGCATCACTTCTTCTGCCGCGCCCGCCATTCCCGGACGCTGATGGTATGCCGCGCCTTTGCGCGCGCGGCCGCCGCGATGGCCTCAGGGTCGCCCGCTGCTATCGCCGCTTTCAATTTCGCCCGCTTCGCGCGTGCGTGCACTGCCATCTTCTTCCGCCGCCGTTCGGTGTACGCAACATCGCGCCCCTGAAAATGCAAATATGAGGCAAGCTGGTCTTCATAGCTGCGCGTGCTGTCATAGAGTGGGTCGGCAATTTCGTCGGCCATCCGCTCAGATTCGAATTCATTCAGCGGGTCGAGGATATCATCGGGAATAAGCGCCTCGATTTCGCCTGCCATCTTGCCTAAGACCATCTCTACCCGCTGGCGGAGGTCGGCAGCTTCCCATGCGAGACGGTCGCGTTCCGCGCGATAACGGTCGAGCACATCGGCGTATTCGTCGGCGTATTCGTCGGCGACCTCATCGATTTGCGTCTGTTGCTCTCGCGCGAGGTCATCCCAACGCTGTTGCAGGCCATGATCATAATACCGATCGATTGTCTCGACCAAAATGCGGCGGAATTCACCAGGCCGCACGGCCTCCAATGCATCAAGTTCAGTCGCTCCCTCACCATACCTAATGGTCCATTTATTGAGACGCCGCTCACTTTCCTTGATTGGCGTGCGCGGCAGCCGGTATTCGATGCATTGCTCATGACTCAGCATGAGGGGAATCAATTGGAAGTCGATGTCGAGGTCATTCTTGCGGATAAGCCATTCCATCTTGCGTGCGGCGGCGGCGGGGATGCTTTTGCCCGTGGGGTCAAAATCAGAAATGTACAAAATGCGGACGGGGCGATCACCGTTCCGTGCGACGCGGTCGAAAATGAGACGCACACATTGTGTGAGACTCGTCTCACCAAGGGCATAGGAGCGCGTGAGATTATACTCGTCGGCGATAGGGTCGATGATGTCAGCCATCGTCGATTTCTCGCACCAGATTTCAATGTGGTAGGGCTGAAGGGGGGCGCCCGCGATGGTCAGCTGCGGCAAATCCAAAGCGCCGAGGGCGATGCCTGATGCAGTGACACCAGTCGTTTGAAGATGTGGCTCGTCAGGCGGCTCGATGCCATTGGCAATCACGATGGGATTGCGGCGGTCATCAAAGTCAAGAAGAGAAACAAGGCCGAGGTAGCGGGCGTCCCGTGCGGCGTTCGACAACATCACCCAACAACCTACGGTATTTTCGTATGGCTCGCCAGTCGGGCCGAGTGTACCGCCCTTACGTGAAATCAAGCGGTAGTGGATACGCCGGACGTGGACGCCCGCTGTGAACCCCTCACGTTCATATTCCTCCGCGAACCATTTCGCCGCGAGTGTGCGGCCGCTCACGCCCGTGAAAAACGGATCGGTGGTATCCGACAGCGCAATCAAAGCGGCGACGCTCCTTCCCCTCTCCTTCGCCATCCGCATCAGTTCGTCGTAGTCAATCATCTCTTGAGTTCCATCATTGGTGATAGCCAATCGTATCCTAACAGAGAACGATGTGCAATAATTTGCGAATGGTTGGCGAAAAATGGATCGGCCAAGCGTGACCTTAACAAATGATGTCACTATTGGCGTTCGAGGTGCTGCAGACCAACAGGACGGACACGAAGCCTTATCGCGAAGAGTTCGGTAACATTCTGCGGCGCGAGAAGGTGCACGACGAAGATCACAACGGTCCGGATAAGAACACCCGCTCGCTGTTGCTGAAGATGATGGAGCACAAGGCCGAGGTCATCGCATGGCACTCAGCCTTGCAGATGGCAGAGCGGCGGGCCTGGAATCATCCGTCAAGTGTCTGGCGGCATTTCGAAAAGGCCCACACGGCGCCGAAGCCCGCCAAGCCGCCGAAGGCATCACCGACCACCGGCCTCTCGCCCGCCGAAGAAGCCGAGCACGTCGAGAATGCACAGATCGCGGCCCTTCCAGAAGAGGGACGCGAAGAAAGAGCAAAAGGCATCAGCGAGCGCCGCAGGCTTGGGAATGGCCTTGCTGATCCCATGCTCAGCGAGCTTGCGCTCGTCCGGTCATGCTCCAAGAGCGGCGGTAACGTTCCGAGAGGTCGCATATGCGCCGGAAGCGGGCATCCCACGGCGCGTCGGCTAAATACTGATTTCGACCCAAAGCTGCCGTTCAGCATGACGCAAAAATCATTCGCTACAGGGCGCGACTAAACAGATTGGAGAGCTCTGTTGGATTTGCTCGTCGTGGGCTTTGAGATCGGCGGCGCTTCGCCAGGGTAGAATTAACCAGAGCAGTGAAGATTAGTTTACGACAGCCTGACAGCCTGCAACGCACTCTCAATCTGAGCCGCATAAAAAGGCTTGGGAATGAAGGGCACGCTGCGCAGGTCAGAAGGCAGCTGTTCTGCGAGCCCGAAATAAAAACGAAAGGAACACGCTTACGTTCGAGAATTTGTGCAACCTCAAACGTCTTGCCGTTTGTCACATCGACATCCAAAAAAGCAAAGTCGAGGGATTCATGTAAAACCTTCTTGGTGGCCGCGACAGACGCTTCGACGACGACCGCAGCCGTGACAATCTCGGTGACCATTATTTCCAGGTCCATGGCGACCAACGGTTCGTCTTCGACAATGAGGATACGTAGCATTTTCATCGAACGCAACCTTGGTGGTTGGTTGAACTGAACCCAACCCAACCACTGACGCCAGAAAAAGTTTCTCCCCATGCCGAATATATGACAAACTGGGCGCGCTCCGCTTTTATCGGCAGCGTGACGAAAACGTCCTTGGACAGTTTAACTCGGCGTGAGTCGTATCCAACTTCTCAATTGTTGAGGCGCTCCAGCGGCGCTGACAGGTTCACCGTCAAGCCCTCCCGGTTCCAGTCGCGAGTGATCTTGCCAGCCAGCTGACCCGTCACTGTCAACCGGGAAAGTAAGCTGCCAAATCCCTCACGTTCTGGCTGTCCGTTAAGCAATGGACCGCCCTGTTCCCGTCATGCCAGAAGGAGTTCGTCATTCCATACCAGCCAGCTGACGTCAACGCGGCCGCTTTCTGACGACAAAGCTCCATACTTAGCAGCATTCGTCGCAATTTCGTGCAGCAGAAGAGCCATGCTCATGACAGCATTGCCGCTAATGAATACGTCAGGTCCATTAATGGTCACCCGCGCATCTTCTTCCGCAACGTATGGTGAAACGATCGTTCGGACGAGTGCGGACAGAGTTATCGTTCGATCGCGGTTTTCTCCTCCGTTGGTGACGCCGGGCAGCGTGAGATCGTGCGCGCGCGCGAGAGCTCCCAGCCTTTGCCGAACGGATTCGGCCAAGTCCTTCGCCGTCCCAGCAGTACGCGCGCTGAGCGTCACCACACTGCCTGATTTATCTCTCTGAGGAGAAGCTTTTGCTGTTCCTGAGCCCGTCTGCGCTCGGTTATGAATAGCGGAGGCAAAGTGTACCACTGAACCGGCTGTGTGCTGCCGCTTTGAAGGCGGCGCAAAAGTGTACCGGTCCTGCTAGGCCGTCTCGATGTCGTCGATCGGCATGGAGGGGCTGGAAGGATGTTCACAGTGGAACTTTATGCCAAGGTCAGACGTGCGGTGATGATTGAGGGGCTGAGCCGCAGGGAAGCGGCGAAGCGGTTTGGCCTTCACCGGAATACGATCACGAAGATGCTGAGTTTTTCGGTTCCGCCTGGATATCGGCGACGGGAACGGCCGGCATCCAAGAAGCTGGGGCCTCATATGGCGTGGATCGACGCCATTCTTGAAGGCGACAGCCAGGTTCACAAGAAGCAGCGGCACACGGCGCGCCGGATTTTCGAGCGGTTGCGGGATGAACAAGGGTTTAGCGGCGGCTACACGATCGTGCGTGAATATGTTGGAGCGGCGAGACTGCGGGCGCGGGAGATGTTCGTTCCGCTGAGCCATCGTCCCGGTCACGCGCAGGCGGATTTTGGCGAGGCGGATGGGTACATCGGCGGGAAGAAGGTTCGCTTCCATTATTTTTGCATGGATCTGCCGCACTCGGATGGCTGCTTCGTCAAGGCGTATCCGGCTGAGACAGCGGAAGCCTTCTGCGAAGGCCATGTGGCGGCGTTCGAGTTCTTCGGCGGCGTGCCGCAATCGATACTTTATGACAACACCAAACTGGCGGTGGCGAAGATTGTGAAGGGCGGAAAGCGGTTGCGCTCGAAGATGTTCGCGGAGCTACAGAGCCATTACCTGTTTGAAGACCGCTTTGGACGACCGGGAAAGGGCAATGACAAGGGCAAAGTGGAAGGCCTGGTCGGCTTTGTCCGGCGCAATTTCATGACGCCATTGCCGGTAGCCGAGGATTTTGATGCGTTCAACGCCCGGCTCCTCGATGCCTGCACCAAGCGCCGTCAGGCGATCTTACGCGGCCACACTGCGTCAATCGCCGAGCGGATGCAGGCGGACTTGGCGGCATTCATGACGTTGCCGCCGGCGCCCTATGACGCCTGTGACAAAGTCACCACTCGGGTCTCCTCCTTGTCGCTCGTGCGCTACAAGAACAACGATTACTCGGCGCCGACGCGCTACGGCCATCAAGAGGTTCTGGCGAAGGGATATGTCGACCGAGTTGAGATCGTCTGCCGGGGTGAGACGATCGCTGTGCATCCGCGCAGCTACGAGACGGCCGATTTCATTTACAATCCCCTGCATTATCTGGCGTTGCTCGAGCAAAAGACCAAGGCGCTCGATCAAGCGGCGCCTCTGGACGAATGGCGGCTTGCGGACTGCATTCATCGGCTGCGGCGGCTCATGGAAGCTCGGATGGGGAGAGCGGGGCGGCGCGAGTTCATCCAGGTGCTGCGGCTGATGGAGGATTTTCACCAGCACCAGGTGGAACAGGCCGTGAGCGAAGCGCTGCGGCTTGGCGCGATCAGCTTCGACGCGGTGAAGATGCTGCTGCTGGCGAGATTGGAGAACCGGCCGGCGCGGCTTGATCTGACGTTCTATCCTTATCTGCCGGTCGCGACCGTCGGGACAACCGATCCGCGCGCCTATCTTGGCCTCATCACCGGCTCAGGCTCCGTTTCTCTGGCAGCGGGGGCACAGGCATGACTCTATCCCAAGAGACCGCAGCCCCGGCGATCGTCGCGCCCCAGGTGCTGCTGAGCAATCATCTCAAGGCCTTGAAGCCCACATTCGCGCGCGAGTATGAGAAGGTCGCCATGGAATCGGCGCAGGACCGAGCCGATTACCCGCGCTATCTGCTGCGCCTGTGCGAACTGGAGCGCATCGATCGCGAGCGCCGCAACGTGGAGCGCCGGATTCGGCTGGCGCGCTTTCCGCAGACCAAGAGCTTCGATACGTTCGACTTCGCCGCCCAGCCGTCGCTGAACAAGGCGCTGGTTCTGGAACTGACACGCTGCGAGTGGATCGACAGGCGCCAGAACTGCCTTGCTCTTGGGCCATCCGGAACCGGCAAAACACACACAGCCTTGGGGCTGGGCTTAGCCGCCTGTCAAAAGGGCTACAGCGTCGCCTTCACGACCGCAGCCGCGCTCGTGCATGAGCTGATGGAAGCGCGTGACGAGCGCCGCCTGCGTGCTCTACAAAAGCACCTCAGTACGGTCAAGCTGCTGATCGTCGACGAGTTGGGCTATGTGCCGTTTACGGCGGTCGGCTCCGAGCTGCTCTTCGAGGTGTTCAGTCAGCGCTATGAACGCGGCGCCACGCTGGTCACCAGCAACCTGCCATTCGATGAATGGACCTCCATATTCGGCTCGGAAAGGCTCACCGGCGCCTTGCTCGACCGGCTCACCCATCATGTCCACATCCTGGAGATGAATGGCGAAAGCTACCGGCTCGCTGCCAGCAAGAAGGCGCAACGGCGATCGGCTCAGGAGCGAAGCCAAAATCCGAAAATGCCAAACGAAGGAGACCTCGCCACCAAAATATAAATCGGCATGGAAGCACGAAAATAAATCGGGGCTTCACAGCCCTTTTCTCGTAACCCAACTGGTACACTTTCACGCCGCCATTTGGCACAATTTGTCTCCGTCATTGACACGCGGACTCGTTTGTGTCCTGCGTTGTTGGACTGCTGGTCTTGCAGACCACATACTTCGCAGTAATCACTAACCATCTTGTATGTCCTTACAACCTAATCCTCTCCACCTCATCCTGCGTGAGCCGCTCCTTGGTGCGATCGTAGAGCTTGGTCGTGCGCGGGCTTTCGTGCGCCGCCATTTCTTGAGCGTGCTCCAGCGCACCGCCATTGGCAAGGTAAGCGGTGATGCCGGTCGCGCGGAACGTGTGATTGCCGATCGGCGCGTGAATGCCGGCAGCCGCTTAGCGTGGCAAGTGTGCCACAAGCTGAAGGAATCGGGTTCGGGCAGCGTCGATAGTTAAGGTAACATAAAGGACGTTATGTTTCTTATACTACTTAATGGCGTTTCTTTCGTGCGTTTTTTACTATTAAATCTCTCTCTGGATATATTCCCCGCAGCTTGCTGCGAACCTTCTTGACTTCTCTTCCTCAATACCCCGTAGCTTGCTACGGGGATTTTTTATTACGATAGAGAATCGAAAAGCACAGACGTTTAACTCCTTAGTGCCTTCCCGATAGGTGCTTCGAGATTTATCAACCGATGGGCCTCCGCATCTAGAGAACCGGCGAGCTGCTTGCACTCGTTGGGTTCGACCGACACGTTATGAATAATGATACCGTGCCTACTGCGGTGAATAAACTGCAGAACGCGCCCATGTATTCCAAGCTTTTCATAGTAGAGGTTATCGATCTGCCGTGCGTCCTCAGGGTGTCGGCTAATCCAGTGTGGGTCGGCCAAATCGATACTACTCTTTAGGTTTCCGACCTGCGCTTCCAGATCATTATTTTCGGTATTCAGATTGTCAAAGCAGAGGTCGAATTCCGAGCGGGCGTCGTCATCGGGCCTCGCCTGATTCTCGCCCAGGCGCCGGATGTTAGCGCCCATTTGCTTTTTGATCGTCGACATATGAATCAAAGCAGTGTCGATGGACACTAGTGCGTCCCTTTTTTTCTGAGCGAGCTCAACATCGCCTCTTTTCACGGCTTCGTTGTAGGTCCCTAATAAATTGTTACAAAGGTGAAAAAACCCAGTCAGCATTTCAGTGACTTGAGCATTTGCAATTTGAATTTCACCTAACATAAGTAAACAGGCTGCGATCCAAAAAATTCTTCGCATCTATACCCCCTACGCCTTATTAAAACACGGTAGCGACCACGTTTTGAATTCGCGTAAGCACCATCATTATTTTGCATCCCAAATAGGTGTCGAGCCTGGTCAGTGTTCCTACAGCCTGATCCGCTCCACCTCGTCCTGCGTCAGCCGCTCCTTCGTCCGGTCATAGAGCTTGGTCGTGCGCGGGCTCTCATGCGCCGCCATTTCCTGCGCGTGTTCGAGCGCGCCGCCATTGGCAAGGTAAGCGGTGATGCCGGTCGCGCGGAAACGTGTGATTGCCGATCGGGGCAAAGATGCCGGCGGCGACCGCGCGCCTGCGGATCATGCGCCACGCGTCCGATTGATTCATCGGCTGGTCGGAGAGCACGGTGGCGTCGTGTCCACGGCTGGTGCGGAACAGCCAGCCCTTGCGGTCCTCGGCGATGCCGGCTGCGGCGATATAGGCGTGCAGCGCCTCGGCGAGCGCGTGATGGCACGGCATGGTGTGATGCTTGCCGCCTTTCTCGTGCAGCCGCAGCCGCCAGCCGGCACCTTGCGGCCGCAGGTCCTCGACCTTCATTTTCAGGGCCGCGTTGATGCGGGCGAAGGAATAGGTGAGGGTGGCGATCAGCGCCCGGTCGCGCAGAGTCGCGCACCGTGTCGGTCGGGATGGCGTCGAGCAGTTTGCGCCATTCCTTGCCGTCGAGCACCGGCGTCTTGCCGGTCTTCACCACATGCTTCGGGCCGCGCACGGCCGAGGCCGGGTTGACCGGCACCACCTGGCCGGTGATCAGCCAGTCGAACAGCATGCGCACGGCGGCGAGCTGCTGCTTCACGCCCGGCGGCGAATGGGTCTGCTGGAGTGTCTCTATATATGTGGCGACATCGAACGGCCGGATCGTCGTCAGCGTCAGGCCGCGATCTTCGCACCAGGCGAAGAACTGGCTGCAGGCCCGCGCGTAAGCCCGGCGCGTGTTCGGGTTGCGGATGTTGGCGGTGAAGAAGTCGATGTAGCGCCAAGCGGCTTGGTCGGCGTCGGCGATCAGCGCCGGCACCAGATGGAGATCGGGGTCGGTCGGGGTCGTGCAGCGCGGTTGGTTTTATGGGTACTGGGAGCTGGTCGTTATCGGATGTCATGCCCCCTACCCTAGCAGCAATCTCACGCATGATAAAGATTCCATGGGGCACCGACCCCTCCAGCCTGGGTTTTGGCCTTGGTAGGATGCGGGGTCGTTGACTGCATCGCAAGGAGGAATCCGATGCGCCCTACCGATAAAACCCGCAACCAGGATTTGGCCCGTAGCCAGGGAGATCATTCAACTCTGTATGTGTCGCTGGAGTTAAGCCGATCGAGCTGGCTCGTGACCTCGCTGTCGCCGAACAGCGACAAGATGTCGAAATACTCGATTGCCGCGGGTGACGCCCCCAAATTACTTGCCTTGCTGGCACGCCTGCGCGGAAGAGCCGAGCAGCTCGTCGGAGGGTCGCTTAATGTCGTGGTCATCCAAGAAGCCGGCCTCGACGGCTTCTGGGTACATCGATCGCTCGAGGCAAATGACATTGAAAGCCATGTCGTCGATCCCGCTTCGGTCGCCGTGTCGAGGCGACGACGGCGCGCAAAGACGGACACGATCGACGGCGAAACACTGCTCAGGACATTGCTGGCCTGGAAGCGCGGGGAGCCGCGTGTCTGCGAAATGGTTGTGCCACCTACACCGGAACAAGAGGACCAGCGGCGTCTCTCACGTGAACGCGCAAACTTGTTGCGAGAGCGAATTCAGCACGTCAATCGCATCAAAGGGCTGCTCGCTGGCCAAGGAATCACCGGTTATGATCCACTGCACAAAGATCGGCGAACCCGGCTTGACGGGCTGATGACAGGCGACGGGCGACCGCTGCCTAGTCGATTGAGGGCGGCGCTGCTGCGCGAACTCGCCCGCATCGAACTGCTGCTGCAGCAGATCGCCGATGTCGAGGCTGAACGCGATGTATCCATCGAGGCAGATGTGGACGGGCGGCCATCGCCGGTCGCATTGCTCGCGCGGCTCAAGGCAATTGGTCCGCAGATTGGCGCGGTGCTTTATCATGAAGGCCTCTACCGAAACTTCGCCAACCGGCGTGACGTGGCCGCCTATGCTGGGCTGGTGCCGACGCCATGGCGAAGTGGTTCGATCGACCGGGAGCAAGGCATATCCAAAGCCGGCAATCCGCGTCTGCGCCACATCATGATTGAGCTGGCATGGTTATGGCTGAGGCATCAGCCAGGCAGCGCACTGAGCGGCTGGTTTCGTGCGCGTGTAGGAAATGAGCGCGGGCGGATCCGGCGGATCACGATTGTTGCGCTGGCCCGCAAGCTGCTAATCGCCCTCTGGCGCTACGTGACACAGGGAGAAGTGCCGGAGGGGGCTGTGTTGAAAGCGGCCTGATCCCAGCGCGCAACGTCAAAGGAGAACCCCGCCATCCGCGAGGGAAGCTGACCCTTGCCGGATCTCGGCGAGCGGACCGCATAACGTCCTGGCTGCAAGATGCCGTGATAAAGATTGGTTCCGCTCTTTCCGAGCCCGATGACCTCGAGTATGAGGAATTTTGGTGCCCGCCGCGATAAGCGGCGACCGGATGTGAGGTTCTGCGGTGTCGAGGCCGCAGGTGAGGAAGGGCTCGGGCTGACGAGGGGATAGCAGCGAAGCGGATTGCACGCTGGCCTGACGACAAGGCGTGATACTTGCACATTGATCTGATCGGCGCGGTGGGCGGTATCGGCTACCGCACGACTTGTCGCGTGCCTTGAACCGCCGTCACGGTCATGCAGACGGCTGAAATGTTTGGTCTGACCGGAATCCTGAAATCGCCATGGCAGGGGCTGCGCAACTCGATCAGCTTCGCCCCCGCCATGGCTTACAGCGAGCCTCGGCAAAAATCGGCTTGAAGTGAAGTCGAAACTTCCACACAGCTGCAGAATATGACTTGACCCCAACAGCCCTCATGTGAGGACGTTATCATGCGTTCTCTAATCGCGGCATCGAAGTCAAGCTCGCATCAGTTTCTTTGTTTGACTGCGGGCCGTTTCTTCGTCCCGACCGAAATTCCACCAGCGCCGCGCGGAGCCGCGGTCAATGATGGCCGTAGGCCACCGGCGCAGCCGGCGCGCAGCGTCATTGACGGCGGTGAGCACGGTGCCGACCCTGAGGTAGGTCGGGCTCGCCCGCGTCGTACCGCTTCTGTCCTCGGCATCGTCGAAGTCGTCCTGTCGATCCATCTGTCGCACCCCTGCCGGGATCATGGTTCTCTCCGAGGTCGATACGAGACCGCCTCATCATGGGTTTAGAGGGGTAGTGATGCCGCAATGTGAAGATGCGAACTGCCCGATAATGGTCGTATCGGCGAACAACGCATGATGCGCGGTCATCTCTACCCGCCGTCCCGGCAAGGACAGCGTTTCCGCTCGCGCGGAACTCCGGGGTGAACGAACGGTCAGGCCGTTGCAGCCTCCTTCGTCCACCAGAATTCGGTGCCATCCGTCCAGATGCAATGCAGGATGACGGCCAACTTGCGAGCGACCGCCACCTTGGCCTTTGTGGCGCCGATCCGCTTCATCAGCCGGACGCCCCATGCTTTCAGCGGCGACCAACGCTCCACTCTGGTCAGCAGCACGCCGGCGGCCTCGTAGAGGCAAGTTCGGGCAAATCCGTCGCCGCACTTGGAAATTCGGCCCGCCAGGTCGACCTCGCCTGACTGGTAGCGCTTGGGCGTCAAGCCCAGGTAGGCACCCACGTCACGAGCATGGGTGAAACGCTTCGGGTCGTCGATCACCGAGATGTAGGCAAGCGCCACAACTGGCCCAACGCCGGGCACCGTCATAAGCCGTCGTGCCGTGTCGTCCTTCTTCGCCAATCTGCGGATAGCCCGATCGCAAACGATGATTTGCTCAAGCAGGCTGTCACGCACTGCCACCATAGAGGCAACAACACCATCGATTCCCGGTTGCCCCTTGGACAGTTCCTGCGCCCGCTGTCCGATGTGCCCGCGGCCACATTTGCCAATCACCAAACCGAACGTCTTCAGGATACCGCGCAGTTGGTTGTCGATGCGAACGCGCATGTCGACCAGTTGGTGCCGAGCGATCAGCAGCGCTTTTCGTTCATGCGCATTCAGACTTTTGACCTGCACCGCCTTGAACCAGCCGACGCGGATCATTTCAGCCAACCCACGCGCGTCGCCGCGGTCGGATTTGTTGAGCTGCACCGACAATACCGCCTGTGCATGCCGGGCGTCGAGACAGACAACCGGAAGGCCCTCGGCCGTGAGCGCATGGGTCAGCCATACGGAGGTTGGCCCGCTCTCAAGGCCAACCCGCACCACGCCAGGCGCTCGCTTGCGTATCAGGCGGGCGATAGGTGCCGGCTCAGACGCCACCTTTCCCTCGAAAATTCGCGTCCCGTCCTTGTCGAGGATGCAAACGCTGGTTTCCCCGAGCGACACGTCTAATCCAACAAACGTCTCCATGGCTGCTCTCCTTTGGTTCGACACCGACGTCGGGTCTACCGGTTTTGAGGAGAGCCGCCGCGATTAGCCCATGTGAGATTGACCAGAAAAGGAGAGCACGCTAGGAGGTCTTTTCTGACCCCTGCACAAGCGCGTCCACAGTGATCCCGTACGTCCGAACGCGGCGTGCATTGATGGCAGACTTACGCCCGATTTGTCGAAGCGCTTCGGATGCTATGGCCACAATCCGCTTCATGGATTCAGAAGAATTGCCGAATTTACCGAACTGCAACGCTGCATGGATAGCGCTCCTGAGTTCATCCCCGCGAAGTCGTTTGAATAGCCCGACATAGTCATCGACAGATTCCGAAGCCAGGAACTCCAGATCATCCTCGTTCCACCCTTGGTTCCTGTCAATTCTTGCAAGCGTCTGAGCGAGGTCCTGACTCTTGGGAGTGCTGGCAACCCGGCGAGCGAAAGCCGCCTTCAATTCCGGGTCGGAGATATCCGACCCAAACGGATGGGTGTTCAAGTCGAAGAATGCTACTTTCTCGTGTCTGTTTGCCATATAGAAATCCAGCAGCTGTTGCGCTTGTTCGGGCCGCCCCAGCACTTTGAAGACTTTCAGGGTCCCATTTAGGTTAATTGGTGAAATAGTTTCCACACTGGTACGAAATGCCCCATAAAGTGCATCCAAGACAGCGTCGGCATTGTCGTCGAACGAACCATGATACAGCTCCCATGCTTCGCTGAACGATCTATCTAGCTTCTCGTGTTTGAACTTCTTGTCGAGGACGGCAGCTTCGCGCAGGAGCGCAACCGGCTCGAAGGCGCCGCGCTTGACTCCCTCGAGAAGGACCAGATCGAAGTCGTCAACATGCAGGAAATCATATGCCATAAGCAACGATGGCCACGATTTCTCGACATCGCTTACAGTCTCGCTCTTGTCATCAAATAAATCATCTCTCACCATGCTAAAGGATTTGAGAAAATCAAGCGGAGGAACGTCGTCAGGCTGAAAGATCGCCCAAGCGAAGAGCGTCGTCGATTGAAGCGCTTGCTTGAGGACTTCCTTCGTCAAATTCAGATAGCAGCGTTTCCAAGCGCTCCGCCAGCCGACGTATCTTGACCATCACTCGGATATTGGTGATGCCTAAGATCTCGCACTGGCGTTTCAATTGCTGTGAAATCTTGTTTTCAGCGTTAAAGGCGATCGCGGCCGCCTCTGCTGATGACGGGCTGAACTCAAGCGTTATATCCGCGACTTTTTCGAGCTGGGTTCGAAAATCCTGGCCTGCAACTTCGTCGAGCGCCTCTTGATTGAGAAGCAGGACAACCTTGCAGCGTCGCTGCTCTTTGAGGAAGGTGATGAGCCCAAGGACATCCTTAGCCTCCAGGCCCTTGCCCGCGCGCTCAAGATCGTCAAAGCAGATTATCTGCTCCCTGACAAACAGGAAGAATGACCTGTTTGCGTTAGAGAGATGGTGGATTCTGACGCGAAGTGCAACCTGAGCGCTTTGAACCTTCTCGATTTTCCTTTCCCCGGAGCCGCCTTCGCATCTCGAAATGCAGCGGAAGGCGGCGGCGGGGAAAGGAAAATCCGATCTTTCCTTGGTGAGCCCGAGCGCCCCAAGTGTTGCACTTCGCGTCAGAATCCACCGATAACTGTTCAAAGCGGGGATCACTTTGAGAAAGGATACAGAGCGGCGCCCTGCTTCCTCGATTCTATTCAAAGAACTCGCGATCATCTCGATGTCGATATCGCCCGCGACCCTGTCGATCGGTACCGTATTCTCGAATAGCGCATATCTAACGTCGTCGAGCGAGTTCTGCCCGAATAGAGACACGTAGGCGTACCGCTTTAGCGCAACCTTTCCCTGCCCGACCGCAGCCTGCAGGCTCTCCTGCCAAGCGTAGGTCTTGCCAACTCCCCACTTGCCAGTGATGCAGAGAACCTCAGCCTTCTCGGAGGCGAGGAAGCGCTTGAGCTCTTCGCGCGCAAGCGCCGTAGTCATAGACTGATGGTCCGCACGCGTATCCTCCATTTCAGATGGGGAACAGCGTTCCCAAGGCTATTTGGCATGCGATATCAATGGATTACTATATGATAAAGGATATTATCATCGAGAAGGGGGTGCGGGCGGGGCCATTCCAGTGTGGGTGGGTCACAAGCTCTACGATCTTGAATAAGAACCTTCATTTTCTCGTTTTAATACCTTTTCATACTCCAAATGCCGAACCCACCGATCCGCGAACTGTAGAGGTTCAAGCTCTTTAGGCGGCTTAGTACTATCAAGAGGAAATGGGTCAATATAATCGAGACCTCGCTTACTGTAAGCACGTCGCCACTCCCAATCGACCCACCTCGATTGAGATGCAGTTATTCGACCAAAAAAGATAGAAAATATCCTTTGATGCGACTTCTTCCAACAGTCGTTCCTCCCACTTGTCCCCGGAACGAAGCCAATCCACATCCCAAGAAATGTCTGATTCAAGCCCAACTTTTCGATGGCTTCTGGAGCCGAGCACCTCTGATGCGTCTTTGCTTGATGCGATGCAAGAGCAGATACGGGATGAGAGCCAGCTTTGCAAAAACCTGCTGGTTAGCCTCTTCAAATCGAAGCTCGATCGTTACTTCCCCTATTTT
>CAWAQW010000050.1:0-68075 GCA_963784075.1 uncultured Alphaproteobacteria bacterium
ATTGCGATAATCGCGGGAGCCCCGGCCGCGGCCACCGCGGCTTTCTTGATCCCGGCCGCGGCTCGCGCGTTCCTGATATGGCCGCTGGTCTTGATACGATTTTTCCGGGTAGGTTTGGTATTCGCGGTCCCGGTAAGTCCGATCCTGAAAAGAGCGCTCCGGACGCGGGCCACGCTCCGGGCGGGAAAGACCCTGCCGCTCGCCTTGTCTGTCGCCCGCCTGTCTGTCCACCGTGTCGGGGAAGGGCCGGTCAATTCCCGGCTGCGCGGAACCAGGCTGCGGTTGCGCGGCGAGGCTTGCCTGAGGCGGCGGAAAAAAACGCTCGGCGGGAGATGCGAATCGGTCGGGCATACCGCCGAAAGCGCCGTCATCCTCGACTTCTTCCGCGAGGGCTTCTGCCGGCTGGCGCTGAAAAGCGCCGGGCCCTTGCTGCTGGGCTTGTTGAGCCGCGGCGATCAGCCGGAAATAATGCTCGGCGTGCTGGAGATAACTCTCCGCCATGACCGGATCACCCGAGGCTTGCGCATCGCGCGCCAATTGGAGGTATTTTTCGCTGATGTGGTGGGCCGTGCCGCGGATCTTCACGTCGGGGCCACTCGATTCATAGGATCTCGTGAGTGGGTTTGGCCCTTTGCGGTTGTTGTTTGGGCGGCCGCGCATACGTTTGTTATTCTGTGCTGGTCTCATCGATGATCCTTGAGGTGGCATCGTATTTCGCGACGGGTCATACCCAAATCGCGAGATTCGCATATCGCCGGGCGGGCGAGCGTTCACCGTCCTTGTCGAACCCTTTTTTCAAAAGTCGAAGGCGCGAGCGAATACTCGGCTCTCCAGCCAGTGACAAAGGTGCTCACGGAACCGCCGCGGCAACCGATCCTCGACCCATGTTGATAGAGTCTCAGAGTCTGGGGATATTGATCCCGGCCACGCCGGGCTTCGCGGTACACCCCGAACCGGAGATCATCTGTCGCACCCGCGCTTTGCGGTAGCTACGGAGATTTGCGCGGACAGCGGATCTCAACGTCAATCGGAACTATGCACCATCAGCGAAAAAACAATTCTTAACGAGGGAACCTAATCGCTTTCACGTCGGACGCCAAGAGCTTTTGGAAAAATATATCTCCTATTCCGGGCGAGAGTGACCAATTTGTCACGTCTCTGCTCCCCTGCCATCGCGCGCCAAAACCACCCTTTGACATCCATGGTAATCGAACCTGCCTTCGACTTGGCCTGCAAAATGGCGGCTTAACAGCAATTCGACGGCGGAATATTGGCCTTCCCCCAGTTCCAGCGCGATCAAGCCGCCGGGAGCCAAGAGACCGGGCAGAGCCGGGACAATTTCGCGATAGGCCGCCAAGCCGTCGTCCCCTCCATCGAGGGCCAAACGCGGATCATGATCGCGAACCTCCGGTTCGAGGCCGGCGATAGCACCGCTCGCGACATAAGGCGGATTGGAAAGGATGACGTCAAACCGGCCTTGGACGGCCCGGGCCCAGTCGCCGCGGACGATGAGCGCGCGCGATAAGAGCCCCAAAGCGGCGAGATTGTCGCGCGCGATCGCGCAGGCGGCGGCCGAAATATCGACACCCACACCCGACGATTCGGGCAGACTCTGCAAAGCCGAGCAAAGAATGGCGCCAGATCCCGTCCCGAGGTCGAGAATCCGCCAGCTTTCCCGAGGCGATCGCGCCGCGTGGTCGAGCACAGCCTCAAGCAAGGTCTCGGTTTCGGGGCGCGGGTCAAGAACACCTTCGGCAATCTTGAACCGCGCTTGCCAAAACTCCCTGTGGCCAAGGATTCGCGACACCGGCTCCCGCCGCAGCCGCCGGGCCGCAAAGGACGTGAGTGTCGCGGCGCCGGAGCCAAGCGGGCGATCGGGATCGCCAATGAGATTCGCATGCTCGATTCCGAGCGCCGCGCAAAGAAGGATGCGGCCATCGATGGACGCGGAGTCGATCCCGGCGTCCCGCAAGCCGCGAATGAGCACGCTCAGCGCCATGCCGCGCGGTAGCGCTGGGCCGAACGCCAGCGCCTGCGCGACCGCCATATCCGCGCTCACGGCGCCTCTCTGCCCACGGCGCCCATGAGAACCCGGGTCAGCCGGGCCGCAAAGGCATCGGCCGGCTTTTCGCCTTCCATCACCCGTGCCTCGTCGAAAAGGAGCCAGATCACATCCTCGAACCGCTCCTTGTCCGGGGCGCCAATGTTCGCGGCCAGCGCGCGAATCAGCGGATGACCGGGGTTGATTTCGAGCACCGGCTTCGACGCCGCGCCAAGCCGGCCGCTCGCCGCCAGCATCCGTTCAAGCTGCCGGTCAGGCCCGCGATCGGACGCGACGAGGCAGGCGGGACTTGCAGACAAGCGCTCGGACGCGCGGACCTCCTCGACGGAATCGCCCAAGACTTGCTTCATGAGCGCGTAGAGCGTCGCGAGACTGGCCGCCGGCGTCTCGGCCCCGGCCGCGCCCTCTTCCGGTTTTTCCTTCAGCGGAATCGATTTGATGTCGGCCGCGCCCTGGGTCACCGATTTGAAAGGCTTGCCGTCGAAACCAACCGCCGTCGCCACCCAAAACGCATCCACCGCGTCTGCCAAGAGCAAGACCTCGATCCCTCGGGCTTGGAACCCTTCAAGCTGCGGACTGGCTGACAGCCGCGCCAGATCCTCGCCCAAAAGATAATAGATCGCTGTCTGGTTCGGCTGCAGATCGGCGAGATAGTCCTTGAGGCTGCGGCCACCGTCCGGAAAGCGCGAGGTCGCAAAACGCGCAAACCCAAACAACGCATCGCGCCGTTCGGGGTCCTCATAAAGTCCTTCCTTAAGAACGGCGCCGAAATGCTCCCAGACCTTAGCGAATTTTTCCTTATCGCTTTCTGCCA
Organism: uncultured Alphaproteobacteria bacterium; assembly: GCA_963784075.1. Taxonomy (GTDB): domain Bacteria; phylum Pseudomonadota; class Alphaproteobacteria; order Rhizobiales; family Beijerinckiaceae; genus Methylocapsa. The sequence continues at coordinate 2,877 of CAWAQW010000050.1, forward strand.
GCTTGACCAGTTCCTGAAGGACACGGTTCGTCACGGCTTTCTTGATGGCGACGAAAACCGGGCTTTCCTGAATGGTTTCGCGAGAAACATTCAGCGGTAGATCGGCCGAATCGACGACAAGCCGAACGAAGCGCAGCCATCTCGGCAAAACCTCGGCGGCGTCGGTGATCAAAACATGGCGGACATAGAGCTTCGCCCGGCCGATCCGCGCGGGATCGAACAGATCGAACGGCCGCGACCCCGGCACAAAGGCCAGAACCGTATAGTCCTGGCGCCCTTCCACATGCCAGTGCATTGTTAATGCTGGTTCATCAAACATTCCGCCAAGTGTTTGATAAAACTCGTTATAATCATGTTCCGTGATTGCGGCTTTCGGTTTGGTCCACAGCGCCGAGCCATCCGAAATCCGGCGCCCCGCGGACCCTATTTCTTCGACGAGTTCGATCGGCACCGTGAGCGCGCTCGAATGGTCGCGCACGATTCGCTCGATCCGGCCGGGTTCGAGATAATCCTTGGAGGATTCGTTCAGATGGAGAACGACCCGCGTCCCGCGAACCGGGGCGCCCTCTTGCGGGAGCGGCTCGATCGAAAACGTCCCCTTGCCGTCGGAGCTCCAATGCAAAGCTTCGTTCGCGCCTGCGCGGCGCGTGAAAACATCGACGCGATCCGCCACCATGAAAGCCGAATAAAATCCGATCCCGAACTGGCCGATGAGATCGAGTTTTTCGCGCCCCTCCGCACCTTCTCCGGCCTCGCCGCCGTTGGGGCCGAGACGGTCGAGAAACGCCCGCGTCCCGGACCGCGCGATGGTGCCGAGATGATCGGTCAGATCTTGATGCGACATGCCGATCCCATTGTCCTCGATGGCAAGACTTCTGGGCCTCTTTGTCGAGCGCGATCGTAATTATGAAGGGAGCCGGCGCGAGCTCGGGGTCGGCGAGCGCCTCATAGCGCAATTTCTCGCAAGCATCGGCGGCATTGGAAAGCAGCTCGCGCAGGAAAACATCGCGATCCGAATAGACCGAATGCACCATAAGATGCAGCAATTTGGCGACATCCGCCTGAAAAGCCTGACTGTGACCCTCTGCCTCCGGCATCTTCAAAGGCCTCCTTTCCGGGTTCCGATGGGGTTTATCGATTTTGGCGGGCGGACCCTCATGGCGCGCCGTTGCCTCGTGGCGCGGATATTGCCGCCCCCGGCGCCGGATGCAAGGCCTTCGCGGTTTTTCCGGCGCGGAGTTTTCGCCATCGCAAAAATCCAATCTGCCGCGGTTCCGGCGCTCTGTCGCAAATCTGTTAAAAGAATGCTTGCTCCGCCGCCGTCTTCAAGCGACGATGCAAGCTCCGATGAAGCTTACGCACGGTCCAAAAGTTGTTCACTTTCTGGAAAGATCATCCGTAAAACCAGATAAATAAGAAGCATCATGGTCGAAAGGCGTCAGTCATGAGCGACACGGAGCCTGCTGAGGATAGCCGCGCGGGGAGCCCGGCCTGGGCCGGCAAGTGCACGCTCGCGCCCTTGCCCGCCGCCGCGGCTGCCCTGGCGGATGTTGTTTCCTTTGACCGCAACGAGCTGCGCGAGATTTTCGATCTCTACGGCCGCAAGGTCGCCGGTGGCGAGTGGCGCGACTATGCGATCGATTTTTCCCCGCATAAAGCGGTTTTCTCGATTTACCGGCGGGCCGCCGAATATGCGCTTTACCGGATCGAAAAACATCCAAAACTCGCCCGCAAACAGGGGCTCTATTCGGTCGTCACCGCCACCGGCCTTATTCTGAAACGCGGCCACGATCTTTGCCGGGTCATCGCCGTGCTGGAAACGAAACTCAAGATCGTTTCGGGGTAAATTCAATACGAACTGCCGTCTTTATGCTTAAACCATAATCCATTCGGTTCCATCACCGCAACAAGATCGTCGTCTGGGAAAGAGACTTCATCTGCGGCTGTACGATCACCGATTTCCAATATGACCGCATCTTCTCTGGTTCGATTGGCGAGATGATGGTTCGTCCCTCCCGCAGGAAAACCTGCGCACATGCCTGGGTGCAATTGGATTTCGTCTGATCCCGCTAGGAGGGTGGGACTACCCTCAACGACATAAATGAATTCGTCTTGCCGGGAATGGCGATGATGGAGCGCGGAGACGCCGCCGGGAAGCAACCGTGTCAGGTTCACCCCGAAGTTCTTCAAGCCGAAAAGATCGCCAAGGGGATGTTTCGCGCGCTTGGCCATCAGAGACGCGAATGGCTCGGGATAAATCGTTGACCTCGCCTTCGGCGGCGCTGCGGCCGCTTCAATCGCTGGAACGATTCGGTCTTTGCCTTCGCTCATGTTTCTCAACTCCTTGCAAGGTTGAGCTTTATCGGATTCACCCGCTCAGCCCGCCAAGGAGAGTTGGAATATCGAGCGGCCGGAACCCATAGTGATTGAGCCAGCGGATGTCGGCCTCGAAAAAGGCGCGCAGATCCGGCATCCCATACTTCAGCATGGCGATGCGGTCGATCCCGAGGCCCCAAGCAAACCCTTGATAAATCTCAGGGTCGAGCCCGCAATTCTTCAAAACATTCGGATGCACCATGCCGCAGCCGAGAATTTCGAGCCAATCCTCGCCCTCGCCAAGCCGCATCTCGCCGCCCTTCCGGGAGCATTGGATATCGACTTCCATCGACGGTTCGGTGAATGGAAAAAAGCTCGGCCGGAAGCGCATTTTGACGTCTGAAATCTCAAAGAACGCCTTGCAGGATTCTTCGAGAATCCATTTGAGGTGGCCAAGATGCGCGGAGCGGTCGATGACAAGCCCCTCGACCTGATGAAACATCGGCGTATGCGTCTGGTCGGAGTCGCAGCGGTAGGTGCGGCCGGGGCAAATCACCCGGATCGGCGGCTTTTGGGTGAGCATCGTGCGCACTTGCACCGGGCTCGTGTGGGTGCGCAAAACCTTGCGCGTGCCGTCCGGGCCGGGGTTAAAAAAGAAGGTGTCGTGCATGTCGCGCGCCGGGTGATCCGGCGGAAAGTTCAATTTCGTGAAATTGTAATCGTCGCTCTCAATGTCCGGCCCTTCGGCAATGGCAAAGCCCATTTCGGCGAAAATCACCGCGATCTCATCCATGACCTGGCTGACCGGATGGATACGCCCGGCCTCGATCCCATGCGGGCGGAGCGGCAAGGTCACATCGACGGTCTCGCCCTTGAGCCGGGCCTCGAGGGCCAAGTCCTTCAAGACCGCGCGCCGCGCGGCGAGAACAGCCGTAATGTCGTCTTTAAGTGCGTTCACCGCCGCACCGCGCGCCTTGCGCTCGTCCGGCGCCAATGTGCCGAGCCCCGCAAGCAGCGCCGAAATGGAGCCTTTTTTTCCGAGCGCCGCGACGCGCACGGCGTCGAGTGCGGCTTCGTCTTGCGCCTTCGCGATTTGCTCGAGAATTTGCGCGCGCAGTGTTTCAAGGTCCGGCATGTTTTTCTGGTCCAGGCAAAGGGTTTTTGGCTTTTGGCACGCCCGCCGTTTGATGTCGAGGCGCAAGCAGGTGGAAGCTTCTATTCGCCGCCGGTCACGGAAGCGATCCAGTCGAGATAGGCTTTCGCGCCGTTTTCGATATCGATCTCGATGATCTCCGGATTGGAATAAGGATGCACGGCCCGGATGGCCGCTTCGACCTTTGGATAGTCGGCGGCCCTTATCTTGCCGAACAGCATGAATTCCTTGGCCTCTTGGACCGCGCCTTCCCAACGGTAAACGCTTGCGATGGGAAACATTTGAACGCAGGCGGCAAGGCGCTCGCCGACGAGACGATGGGCGATGCGCCCAGCGCTCGCCTCGTCGCCACATGTTGTCATCACGAGCGCGAAGGGGGACGGCATGAAAGGAGCGTTTCTCTGCGTTTATGTGGCCGGACTTTTCAAGGCGCGCGTCGCGGCATGGAGCCAGCGGCGCGCGCCCGGGTCGACAAGCGGCGAGATGTCCCGCCGCACCCGGGCATGATAGGCATTGATCCAGGCGATTTCATCACGGTCGAGGATCTTTGGCTCGATGAGCGCAAGATCGATCGGCGCCAGAGTGATCGTCTCAAAGCCCAGCATTTCGCGTTCCGCGCCGGCGATCGCCCGGCGCTCGACCACCACCAGATTTTCGATGCGGATGCCCCAATGCCCGGCATCATAATAGGCGGGTTCATTTGATAGAATCATGCCGGGTTCAAGCTCGGCGGATCCAAGCTTTGAAATCCGTTGCGGCCCTTCATGCACCGAGAGATAGGAGCCGACGCCATGGCCGGTGCCATGGTCGAAATCGAGGCCCGCCCGCCACAGGGGAACCCGCGCCAGGGCATCGATTTGGGCGCCGGTGGTGCCTTGCGGAAAAACAGCGCGCGCGATCGCGATATGGCCTTTGAGGACGCGGGTGAACCTGTCCCGCATCATCGCGGTTGGCGTGCCGACCGCGATAGTGCGCGTGATGTCGGTCGTGCCATCCTCATATTGGCCGCCGGAATCGATCAAAAATATCCCTTTGCGGATCTTCGCATTGGTCTTGACCGTCACCCGGTAATGCGGAATGGCGGCATTGGCGCCGGCCGCGGCGATCGATGGAAACGACACATCCTTCAGCTTTTGCGTGTCGCGCCGGAAGGTTTCGAGCGCTTGCGCCGCGTCGATCTCGGTGAGCTTGCCGCCCGCCGCATGGATCGAGAACCAGTGCAGAAAGCGGACCATGGCGGTGCCATCCCGCAGCTGCGCGTTGCGGGCGCCGTCAAGCTCGGCGGCGTTCTTGCGCGCCTTCATCAAGACGATGGGGTCGCTGCCGATTTCGCAAGTGCCGCCCGCGTCTTTGAAGATTTGGGCGAGCTTGGCGGGCGCGGTCGCCGAATCAAACAGGATTTTTTTGGCCTCGCGGCCAAGCCCTTCAAGATCCGCCATGAGACGGTCCGGCTCTTCAAGATCGGCGAGGCCCGCGAGCTTATCACGCACAGGCGTGTCGAGCTTGCGCGCATCGACATAAAGGCGCGGCTTCGCGTCCTTCAAGATCAAGGCATAGGCAAGCGGCAGCGGCGTATGGGCGACGTCATGGCCGCGAATGTTGAAAACCCAGGCCACCGCATGCGGATCGCTCACCAGCAGCGCATCGTTGCCGGCGAGAGCCGCCGCCGCGCGGGCAAGTTTTTTTTTCGCATCCACGCCGGCGAATTTGCGCGGATGCAAGCTGACTTTGCCGAGCGGCGGGGCCGGCCGATCCGTCCAGATCGTGTCGATCGGGTTTGGCTCGACGGCGACAAGCTCTGCCCCCGCGGCTTGCACGGCCTTGCCGAGGCGCTCGACCTGCCGCGGCGTATGCAGCCAGGGATCATAGCCAAGCCGCGCGCCCGGGCGAAGATTGGCTTCGAGCCAAGCCGTGGGTCGCGCCTCGGTCAACGCCTCCAATTTAAAGAGCGCAAGATCGACTTGATTCTCGACCGCCAGGCTATAGCGTCCATCGACGAAGATCGCGGCGCTGGTTTTGAGCACGATGGCAAGCCCCGCCGAGCCGGTAAACCCGGACAGCCAGGCGAGGCGCTCTTCGCAAGCGGCGACATATTCGCTTTGATGCTGATCCGCGCGCGGAACCAGAAATCCATCGAGCCCAAGGCGCGCGAGCTCGCCGCGCAAGGCCGCGATTCGCGCCGCGCCTTGCGAGGGATCCGCCTGATCCTCGAAGGACTGATAGAGACTTTCGAACATATGACCTCCTCCCCTTTCAGTATTAAGGAGAGTTCGGCGATGATTTGCGCCTTCATGCACGCCTTTGGCAAGAGGCGGCTTTGGCAAGAAGCTGCGAGCGGAGGCATGGCGCTGCGCCGCGCCGCGCCGGCCTTTTTCAAGGAAACGGCGACCTTCGCCCACGTCTGCCGCGAAGCACGTTCAATGCCAAGACATCGGTTGGAAGAGAGCTGTCTTGCTTGAATGACAGCCAAATCCCGGCGTTTTCCGGAAGCCGCGACATGAATTTGCGCGGCGTGAATTCAGCGGCGTTTTTTTTGAACCGAACGTTCAAGCGCGGCCGTGTCGCGGCCGGGATTTGGCCAAACCGCCCTTTGCGGGAAACGGCGGGAAAATGCGGCAAGAAAAAGCGCAACATGCCGGACGGCCAAGCGCAGGCTATGGAATGACTATTGTAACGGCGCGAGGGTCAATATATACACGTGCCGGAGTTTTCTGGCTTCATGGCTTTCGCGGGTTCGCTTGCCGCTTGTCAGAAGATGGGGCATCGGCTTTTGCGGGCGCTGCCTTATTGTGAAAACTGCGTTGTTGTGGAATTGTTTGACTGTCTTGCCGGTGTCCTGACACGCTGCCGGAAAGAGTGACAACGACGAGGCGCCGGCGCCGCAAGAGCGAGCGTTCCAGGCGCAGCGCACTAGAGTGTCCGGAGGAAATGAATGCGCAAATTCCTGCTTATGTCCTGTGTCGGCGCCGCCGCGCTATTCGCCAATGGCGCTGCCTTCGCAAATGACGAATTGATCGGGCTTTCGAAAGACCCCAAGCAATGGGTGATGCCGACGGGTAACTACGCCAATCAGCGTTACTCGACTCTCGATCAGATCAATTCCGACAATGTCAAGCGCCTTACGCCTGTGTGGAGTTTTTCGACGGGCGTGCTGCGCGGTCACGAGGGGGGACCCTTGGTGATCGGTCACGTCATGTATTTCAACACGCCGTTCCCGAACATCGTGTATGCGCTCGACTTAAATCATGACGGCAAGATTCTCTGGAAATATGAACCCAAGCAGGATCCGAATGTCATCCCGGTGATGTGCTGCGATACCGTCACGCGCGGCGTTGCCTATGCCGACGGCAAGATTTTCCAGTATCAGGCGGACACGACCCTGGTCGCGCTCGACGCAGCGACCGGCGCGGTCGTCTGGTCGGTGAAGAACGGCGATCCGTCGCGGGGCGAGACCGGCACTTCGGCGCCTTACGTCGTCAAGGACAAAGTTCTCGTCGGCATTTCGGGTGGCGAATTCGGCGTTCGCGGCTCGCTGACGGCCTATGATCTGAAGACCGGCAAGAAAGTCTGGCGCGGCTATTCGATGGGCCCGGACTCCGACACGCTGATGGACCCTGAGAAGACCACCCATCTCGGCAAGCCCGTCGGTAAGGATTCGGGCATCAACACCTGGAAGGGCGATCAGTGGAAGATCGGCGGCGGAACGACCTGGGGCTGGACCTCCTTCGATCCGGAATTGAACCTCATCTATTATGGATCGGGCAATCCCTCGACCTGGAATCCCAAGCAGCGTCCGGGTGACAATCGCTGGTCGATGACGGTGTGGGCGCGCGACGCGGATACCGGCGTCGCCAAATGGGTCTACCAGCTCACCCCCCATGATGAATGGGATTACGACGCCATCAACGAGATGATCCTCGCCAATCAAGAAATCCGCAAGGTTCTTGTGCATTTCGATCGCAACGGCTTCGCCTACACGATCGATCGCGTCACGGGCGAGCCGCTGGTCGCGGAAAAATACGATCCGGTGGTCAATTGGGCAACCAAGGTCGATCTTGATAAAAACTCCCCGACCTATGGACGTCCTTTGGTCGTGAAGCAGTTTTCGACCGAGGCCAATGGCGAAGACGTCAACACGCAAGGCGTTTGCCCGGCGGCTCTCGGATCGAAGGACGAACAGCCGGCCGCCTATTCGCCGGTCACCAATCTTTTCTATATTCCGGCCAATCACGTGTGCATGGACTACGAGCCTTTCCACGTGAGCTATACCGCTGGGCAGCCCTATGTCGGCGCGACCTTGTCCATGTTCCCACCGAAGGGCGAGTCCAACATGGGCAATTTCACGGCCTGGGACGCCAAATCGGGAAAAATCGTCTGGCAGAAAAAAGAGCAGTTCTCCGTCTGGTCGGGCGCGCTCGCGACCGCCGGCAATCTGGTCTTCTACGGCACGCTTGAAGGCTATCTGAAAGCGGTGGACGCCACGACCGGCGAGGAGCTCTATAAGTTCAAGACGCCGTCCGGCATTATCGGCAACGTCATGACCTATGAGCACAACGGCAAGCAATATGTTGCGGTGCTCTCCGGCGTCGGCGGCTGGGCGGGCATTGGCCTCGCGGCTGGCTTGACAAAGGGGACGGAAGGACTTGGCGCGGTCGGCGGCTATGCGGCGCTCTCCAACTACACGGCGCTCGGCGGTCAGCTGACGGTGTTTGCGCTTCCGTCGGGGATCTAAGCTTTCGTCAATCATAACCAATGGAAAAGCCCGGCGTTGCGGCGCCGGGCCTTTCATTCGGTCCATGACATTTCTCGCATAAGGATAGGGTCGTGCAAATCAACACTGTGGTGGGGGCGCTGTCCCTTGCCTTTCTTGTCGCTTGCGGATCCTCGGCCTTCGCCGAGGCGCCAGGAGATCCGAAGCCCGTCAAGCAGGACGACAAAGGCAAATATCTCGATGCAAAAGGCGATCCGACTTACAACGTCAAGCCGGATGGAACGGTGGATTGGTATACCTATTCGGGCTTCCGCCGCTATCATTCAGAATGTCACGTCTGCCACGGACCCGATGCCGAGGGCTCCACTTACGCCCCTGCTCTCAAGGATTCGGTGAAGAGAATGAACTACGCCGAATTTTACGGGATTGTGGTCGGAGGCCGGCAGAATCTCGCTGGCGGTGAAAACAAAGTCATGCCGGCGCTTGGCGACAATAAAAACGTCATGTGCTACATCGACGACATTTATGTCTATCTCCGCGCGCGATCGACCGATGCCGCAGGCCGCGGAAGGCCGGCTATGCACGAAGAAAAGCCTCCGCAGGCAACCGAGGCGGAGCACGCATGTCTTGGCGACCAGAACTAATCGCTAAACCCATGCAATTCCGGCAGGCTCGTCGCGCGCGTGCCCTGCTTTTGGCGCTTGCGCTGATCTTGCCCGTCTTTTTGAGCGCGGCTCACGTAGCGGCGCAATCCGCGGACGAAGGTTCGATCGAACTGGTCGATCCCAAGGTTTTGCGGGTTTGCGCCGACCCAAGGGATCTGCCTTTCTCGAATGAGGCGGGCGACGGGTTCGAGAACAAAATTGCCGAGCTTCTCGCGCAAAAGCTCGGCAAGACTCTCGCCTATGAATATTACCCAGGTGCCACCGGCTTCGTGCGCAAGACACTCTATGCGCATCGTTGCGACGTCATCATGGGAATGCCGCAGGGAGATGACATCGTCCAAGGCACCAATCCCTATTACCGGACGACCTATGCGCTGGTCACGAAAAAAGGGAGCGGTCTTGAAAGCGTCGACAGCCTCGCGGATCCGCTGTTGCAGAGCAAGAAAATCGGCATCGTGGCCGGCACCCCTCCAGCCACCAATCTCGCGGTCAACGGTCTTTTGGGGAATGTCAAATCCTATCCTCTCGTGGTCGACACAAGAGTTGACGCGCCAACCTCGGCGATGATTGAGGATCTTGAGGAAGGCCGCATCGATGTCGCCATTCTTTGGGGACCGATCGCGGGCTATTTTGCAAAGCACGCCAAAACAGCGATGAATGTCACGCCGCTTGTCAAGGAATCATCCGGACCGCGCATGATCTATCGAATCGGAATGGGCGTGCGGCATACCGATCAGGAGTGGAAGCGTCTCTTGAACAAGCTCATCGCCGAGAACCAGGCCGAGATTACCCATATTCTGGCAGACTATGGCGTGCCTCTTCTCGATGAGAACAACGCCCTTCTGACGCATTGAGAAAAGCTGCCGCTCAATAGGTGGAGGCCGGGCCGGGTCAAACGGCGCGGCCCCCGTCCGGTCATTCCAAGCTGCGTTGAATGATTTTGGCGAGCGCGAAGAGTCTTTGTTCGATCAGCGTCGGCGTCTCGCAGACATAAGTGAGCGACTGACGCCGTTCCTCGAAAACGCGCAGATCCCACTCCAAGTCTCCTGCGGCACTCCCCTCTTGACCGCTCGCTGCCGGCGTCTTGCCCGGCGCCTCGCGCGGCGCGGCGTTCTCGGCGCGTATTTTGGCTGCGAGATCCCTTTGCTTGGCGCCAAAACGCAGGAGCCCTTCGATTACTTGCGTGCGTTCGTCGTCGAGCGTTTCAAAGAGGCCTGCGAAAACAGCCGTCAGCTTTTGCGTTTTCTCGTTCCCCTGCGCCCTGGCAAAATCCGCGATCATGCGTTCCGCGTCTTCGAGCGGAAGGCGCCGCGCCGCGAGTTTTGCGACGATTTCGGCAACCGCTGGATCATTCCGCCAAGCGACGCCCTCGATCGCGGGGCCCGACCACACCGCCGCGGCGGACAGGTGTCCGACCATAATTTGCCGGCATGGCCAGTCCGGATTCGCACGACCCGCAGCCGCCTGCACCTCTGCGAGCCCCGCCGGCCCGCATCTCAACATGACGGAAAATGCGATCACTCCCAACGCGGCCGCCCCCCGCCGGCAAGGGTGACGCCAGCTGGCCGGTTTCGAACCTTGCATGTCTCCTCCGAATTCGGGTTCATTTCAACATTTCGCGGGCCGAGGGATAGAATAATTCGCGGCCCCGAGCCGTGAAAACAAGCAAGACACACGGCAAACGCGCCGGATTTCGTATCATGCCGCGTTTCGTATTAGAATGTTTACCCCCGCGAGGGATCGACGGCCAGGCTCGCGCGACATGGAGGTTGATGATGAGTGACGCCACTCGGGAAAAAACCTATAGCGAAGACGAGATCAAGGCGCGCCTCCAACGAGATTTGCCGCGATGGGTCTATGAAGGCGGCTGGATTCGACGCACCTACAAGACAACGAGCTGGAAAGGCACGCTGATGGTGATCAACACGGTCGGCCATCTTGCCGAGGCGGCTTGGCATCATCCTGATCTGACCGCCTCTTATGCTTGGGTCGAAGTCCGCCTCCAAAACCATGCCGCCAAGGGAATTACCGATAAGGATTTCGAACTGGCAAAAAAAATCGAAGACGTCGTGCTTTGGCAGCCTGGCAAGGAAGGTGGCGCCCTGGAAGGCACGCCCGCGGATCAGCGATTTTCCTATATTGACTATAAAAAAAGCTGAGCACCGATGCCCGGGCCAGAAAATCCAATCGCGCTCAGCGTGCGGGATTCAAAGGCAAAGGGAACCCGGCCGCTTCACATCCGTTTTGTCCAAAACATCCCTTGTCTCGATGGAGCCAGGAATGGGACTCATCGAATTGATCCTTACAGTGTGCACAATGGCGCAACCCGCCTCATGCGAGGAGCGGCATCTTTCATTGGTTGACGAAGGCTCTCTCATGCAATGCATGACGCAAGCGCCGCCGGTCATCGCCGAATGGGTGGGCCGCCATCCCGGCCGACAGGTGATGAAATGGCGCTGCAGCTATCCAGGGAGCGAGGGTGATTCGCTCTAAGATTAGAAAGCTGATGTTAGGTAAATTTTTTAAGATATCTGCGCGACGGCTTCGAGTAACCAAGCCTTATGGCGCGCTTGCGCTTTGTATCGTCAAGAACCGTATTTTTATGGGAAAGCAAATATCTACGCTGGCGTAAATATTGACACCTCTCGAATGGAGCCAACGAGCAGTTTTAAAAGAAATCGATTACAATTAATTATCACATCCTGAATTTTGACCGCCGATGCGCCCTTGCTGCGAAACCCCAAATCTGTGTTTGCCGGCAAGCAAGAGAGGAGGCGAAGGTTGCCCAGCAGGCGCCGATTGTCTATATTACCTTCGATAAGCTTCCGCTGACGAGCCGGAAAAGTTGCTAAAAAATGGTCTCCCATAAGGGTCAGCCACATGTGCCGAAGCCACGCCGCGGCGCCCCCCCCCGGATGGCGGCGCCCCTTGGCATGTTGGCAGGGTGTCCCTTTCACGACGTGCGCATGAAGCTCTGCGCCGCCGGTCTGCGGCCCACCCGGCAAAGAATAGCGCTTGGCTGGCTGCTGTTCGCCAAGGGCGACCGGCATCTGACCGCCGAAATTCTCCAGGAGGAGGCGCAAGCGTCGCGGGTTTCGATCTCGCTCGCGACGATCTACAACAGCCTCAATCAATTCACCCAAGCGGGCTTATTGCGCGAGATCGCCATCGACGGATCAAGAACCTATTTCGATACGAATGTCTCGGATCACCATCATTTTCTTGTCGAAGACAAGAATATCCTGATCGACATCCCTCGGGTTGCCGTCGATTATCAAGGATTGCCGCAGCCTCCGGCGGGCAAGTCTATTGCCGGCATCGATGTCATCGTCCGCCTGCGCGATGAACCCTCCGCCTGACGGCGCGGTGCTCCGCTGATCTTCTTTGGTTTCCGGTTCAAGTCTCTGGTCAAAGGGTCCGGGCCCGCGTGGTTCGGCCTTGCGCGCGCGCGTCCGCGCCGGCGGCTCTTTATGAAAACGCGGCGTCGAATTTAGTTTTCCACAAATCACTGAACGATAACAATATGTGGAAAATCGCGAGGGACAGTGTGTCGCGGTTCCGTTTTTGGCGAATGCCCCCTAAAGTTGATGCCGCACTGCATCATCTCAAAGGCATCATCTCAAAGGCGGACATATCGACAGATGGCGATCAATCTCCTTGCGACGAATGAAAGACAGGTTCAGCCAGGCAAGATTGGCATTCTCCTCGTCAATCTTGGCACCCCGGATGCCCCTCGTTTCTGGGCCGTTCGTCAGTTTCTGAAGGAGTTTTTGTCCGACCGGCGCGTCGTCGGCCTTCCGCGAATCCTTTGGTGGCCAATTTTGCATTTTATCGTGCTGGTCCTGCGTCCGCTCCGGACCGCCAAGCACTATGCCGCGATCTGGAACAAGGGGACCAATGAGAGTCCGCTGAAAGCCATCACGAGGTCACAGGCCGAAAAGCTCGCGGCTTGGATCGGTGCTGGCGGGCTCGACCCGCATGGCCAGCACACGGCAGCCGACAGATTCTTCATCGCTTGGGCGATGCGCTACCGCAAGCCGGATATTGCGCAGGGCATTGTGAGCTTAAAGGCGCATGGCTGCACGCGAATCCTGGTCATGCCGCTTTATCCGCAATATGCCGCCTCCACGACAGCGAGCGTCCACGACAAGGTTTTCGAAACCTTAAAGGCGATGCACTGGCAGCCGGCGGTGCGGATCGCGCCACCCTATTTCGATGATGGGACCTATATCGACATTTTGGCGACGTCCCTTCGTGCCGGCGTCTCGCGGCTCGGTTTCGTTCCCGACACGATTTTGGTTTCCTTCCACGGCCTGCCGAAGGCGGAGATCGCCAAGGGCGACCCCTATTACGATCAATGCCGTGAGACATGGCGGCTCCTGCGCGAAGAGATCGGGCTCAGCGAAGACCACTGCCCGATCGCCTTTCAGTCGCGTTTCGGTTCCGGGGCATGGCTGCAGCCTTATACGGCGGCCGCAGTGAAGCGCCTCGCCGCCCAAGGGGTCAAAAATCTGCTTGTCATCGCCCCTGGCTTTGCCGCCGATTGTCTTGAAACCCTGTATGAACTCGGCACCGAAACCCGCGCCCTCTTCCTTGAGAATGGCGGCGAAAATTTCGCCGTGATCCCGTGCCTCAATGACAGTGAGCTCGGCATGATGCTCCTCCACGATCTCGTCGCGCGCGAGCTCAAGGGGTGGATCTAGAGCATGATCCGCGAAAGTTCGAACCGGTTTCGCGTAAAAGATCATGCGTCATCAAAGACTCTAGAGCGTGGTCCGATTCAATCTGAACGGATCACGCTCTACTAAGGCATGGATCTCGATGCGGCCGCTCGACTTGCCGAGCGGGCACACGAGGCGCGGAAGACGTGCGGACGTTCTCGATAAGACCAGACTTTAGGTTTCGATGAGCCCCGCATCCTCGGCGGCGCGCTTTGCGATGGCCGACCAGTCGAGGCCGCCGTCGCCATGCGCCAGCGCCGCAAGAAACCGGTCCCGCACGATTGCCGCGAAGGGCAGCGGCACATCGAGGGACTCGGCCGCAAGCTGAACCAGCCGGTTGTCTTTCTGGCCGAGCGCCATCTTGAAGCCCGCAGGCGAAAACCGGCCGCCGCGGATTATCTCGCCATAGGTTTTATAGACCGGCGCGCAGAACAGCGTCTCGGTCAGGAACTCATAAACCTTGCCCGTCTCAATCCCGCCCTTCGCGGTCAGGGCGAAAGCCTCGGCGAGGCTTTCGATGACGCAGGAAATGAGAAAATTGCCGGTGAGCTTGAGCAGATTGGCCTGCGCCGGCGTATCGCCGATGACAAAGCTTCGCTGTCCCATCGCATCCAAGGCAGGACGGACCTTCTCGATCACATCGGCGGCGCCCGCGGCGGCGATGAAGAGCTTGCCCGCTTGCGCTTGATCGGGCCGGCCAAACACGGGCGCGGCGGCAAAACGCTGATCGCGTCCGGCATGCGCCGTGGCGAGGCGCTCGGACAGCGCCACCGAGATCGTGCTCATCGAGACATGCGCGGCGCCCTTAGCGAGCCCATCGGCAAGGCCGTTCTCCCCGAGCGTCACGGATTCGACCGCCGCGTCGTCGGCAAGCATGGTGATCGCGATCTCGGCGCCCCTCGCCGCTTCCGCCGGGGTCGCCGCGATCCGCGCGCCTTGCGCTTGGAGTGCTTCGGCGGGCCCCGGACTCCGGTTCCAGGCGCTCACCCTGTGGCCCTGTGTGATGAGGTTGCGGGCCATGCCGCCGCCCATCGATCCCAGTCCGAGGAACGCAATATCCATGGCCTCACCTCCTGTTTGCCTTTGCCGGGGCGGATTCAAAAGAAAACGCTGGAGTGCAACCCAGCTATGCCAAGCTCCGCCAAGCTCCGGCGCGCGGTCTCGAGCGAGCCCGCAGCATCAATCGCGCGGCAGGCGTCCTCGATGATCGCGACCGCAAAGCCCTGGCGTTGTGCATCCTCGGCCGAAAAACGCACGCAATAATCCAAGGCGAGACCGGCGAGAAACACACGGGTAAATCCACGCTCGCGCAGATAGCCGGTAAGCCCCGTCGGCGTCGTGCGGTCATTCTCGAAAAACGCCGAATAGGAATCGATCTCCGGGCGGAACCCCTTGCGCAAAATAAGCTCCGCATGCGGGATGTGCAGATCCGCGTGTAACTGGGCGCCGGCTGTTTCCTGGATACAATGATCTGGCCAAAGAGTCTGTGCCCCGTAAGGCGCTTGGATCGTCTCGAAGGGCTTGAGTCCCTCGTGCGACGAGGCGAAAGAGTAATGCCCGCGCGGATGCCAATCCTGCGTCAGAACCACATGTTCGAAGCGGCGGGCGAGCCGGTTGATTGGCGCCACGACGTCCTCGCCATGCGGCACCGGAAGAAGGCCGCCAGGGCAAAAATCATTCTGGACATCGACGACCAAAAAGACATCGCTCCCGCCAATCGGCAAGATTTTCCCCATGGATTTCTCGTCGCGCGCTGGCGTCCGGCCCCTCCTGTCGAACCGTCATCACCTATGGCAAATTTTTGCCTTCTGCCGCAGTCTATGCCACGTCCTTGTCATCCCAGCATCGTCAAGTACAGGCGTTTCAAATACTTCGTTGTTTGGACAAACGGAATGAGGGACGGCGTGGTTCAATTTTCTCTTTCGTCTTGCGCCGCCTTGGCGGCGGCGGCTTTGGCGCAGCTATGCCTCGCAACAGCCGGTTTGGCGCAGGGCGCGGACAAGCCAATGGTGACCTTGCAGCCCGATCCAAGCTCTGATGTGACGCCATTTTACCGTGACTTTACGCAGCATCCGGAATTGGAGCCGCATCTTTCCAGAGACGAAATGATCGCGCATCTGCGCGCGGCGGTAAAATATGTTTTCGTGATCTTCAACGAAAACGAATCCTTCGATCACCATTTCGGGACCTTTCCTGGCGCCAATGGGATTTACTCCGATGGCCAGCATCCGCGCGCGCCCCAGGATACGCCGGGCTTCACCCAGACATATAAATTCCTTGCGAGCGGCGAGATGGTGAGCGTCGTGCCTTTTCGCATCGGTCCCGATCAGAACGCCAATGTCTTCGACAGCGTCGATCACAGCCATCGTGGCTTGGCGCGCAAGCTCCATGTCTCCGGCAACACGGCCGCGATGGATCAATTCGCGCTCGACGAATATAGCCGTTTCGCGGCGAAGGGCGGCGTTGCCAATGAGGCGCTGGGAACCCAATTCGCCCGTCTCGTGATGTCGCACATCGATTGCGATACCATTCCGTTCTTTTGGCAATATGCGAGCCGGTTTCTCCTATTCGATTCGATGTTCGCGACCGAGGATACGCCCTCGACACCCAACGCAGTGGCGCTGATCGCCGGACAGGCCGGCGAAACGCAATGGGTGAAGCACGGGCCCAACGGGCAACACTATACGGCCGGCAATCATTCCGGGACAACGCAAGGCCCGCCGCTCGTCGCCGATGGGCAGCCCTTCTATGGCTCGCAATATGATCCGACAAAGACCGACAAGGAGCCGGAAGGAGCGAGGGAATCCTACAGGGATGATAACATCGCCACCAACCTCGCCTTTGCTTCTTTGCCCCTCACCTTTCAAGGGCGCGATGCGCAAGCCTCGATGAGTCAGGATCTCGATCCTCGCTTCGATCTGCCCGACATTCAACAAGACATTGTCTTTCTCGCGGCTCAAAAAACGAAGCCGGTCGCCTGGCGCTGGTATCAGGAAGGCTATGATCACGAGCCGACGGACATGGACACCAACGTCTCGCATGACAGCTACATCAGCCATCACCAGGCGCCGCAATATTTCGGCTATATCGCGAATAATCCCGCGCTTCGGGGCAATATGCGCGGCCTCGGCGATTTCTTCACCGACATGGCCGAGGGCAAGCTGCCAGCGGAGGGCGGTGTTTTTTATATCCGCGGCGGTTTCAACAATATCGCGAACCAAATGCCTTATGTTCGCGAGGGAACGCCAGCTGCCGAGGCCCAGGCGATCGTCGCCGCGAAAAGGGGTGATGACGACCATCCAGGCTACAGCGATCATCAGATCAGCGAAGCGATGGCCGCCCGCGCGATCAACGCCATTGCCAAGGATCCGGCAATTTGGAACCAGAGCCTGATCATTATCGCTTATGATGAATCCGATGGGTTTTACGATCATGTGCCGCCGCGCATTTTATCCTATGGGCCGGATGGTTTGCCGCTGTCGCGCGGCATTCGCGTGCCGCTCATCGTGATTTCGCCCTATGCGCGCGTGCATGCCGTCTCCCACGCCGAAGGCGACCATAATGCCGTGATCGAGACGATCAACGCCATCTTCGGGCTTCCTGCCCTCGCGAGCTTGCCGGACGAGGCCGATGCGCTCGCTTTGGGCAAGAGCCCGGCGTTCAATGGTCCCAATGGCTTCGTGCAAAATTATCTCGGGCCTCGCGACATCAATTCCTCCGTCACGGATGATCTACTTTCCGCCTTCGATCCGAAAAGATTGCTCGGGCTCGAGCCTCCATTGCCGGCGAGCTATGCGCGCATCGGCGAGGATGTGGTGAATAGCTTTCCGCATTATGGCGGGCATGGGTGCGCCGCACTTGGAATGACAACCGAAGACCGGCGGCAAGGCATAGAGAATATAATCCCTCCCGGCTTCAATCCCCTGCCCGCGACCTATCCCGCCGCCAATTAAGAGCCGCCGCCCGGCGGCTGAGCCAAGGTGCTTTTGGAAAGGACGCGTTATTTGCGCGGCATTGTTTTCGCAATTTCCATGCTTGGCGCTTTATTGGGGGCCTGCGATGCTTATGGCGGAGTTGTCGAGCGGGTGAAGGCCGAAGGCGCCGTGCACTGCGGGAGCGCCGAGCGGCCAGGTCTCGCCGAACTCGATCTGTCCACGCAAGCAGGAAGCCGCCAATGGCATGGGTTGAACGTCGAGCTCTGCCGCGCGATCGCGATTGCGGTGCTTGGCCCCGCGGGGCATTTCGAATTTCACCCCTATGAAACCGGGCCGGAGGTTGACCGCGTGAGCCAAGGCACGGACGAGGTCTATTTTCTCACCGCTTCCGAAATCATCGCGCAAAATCTCGCGGGAAAACTTATTCCCGGACCAGTGGTCTATTACGAAACCGACGCCCTCATGGTGAAGGAGACATCCGCCGCGCGCCGTCTCGAAGACCTCGAAGGCGCGAAGATCTGTTTCGTCACCGGCAGTGGCGCGCAGCGCGGCCTCGAGTCCTTCTTCGAGGCGAAGCACCTGAAGTTTTTGCGTCTGGCGTTTTCGGAAGACGGCGAGATGCGCGATGCCTATAAAGCGGGTCTTTGCGACGCCATCGCGGCCGAAGGGACTGCCCTCGCAAAATTGCGATTGCAGGATTTCGCCAAAGCGGACCGGATCTTGCCGCAACCGCTCGCGGTTTTCCCGGTCATGGCATGCACCGCCACGGCCGATGGCTCATGGGCCGCGGTGGTCGCATGGACGATCCACACATTGATCCGGGCGGATGTCCGCGAAGGGTCTTGGCGCGCCGGCGGAGCCAAGGCCTTGCCCATCGACGGAGCGGACCTCGGCCTCAGACAGGAATGGCAAAGGCAGCTCATCGATACGCTCGGCACTTATGGCGACATGTACCGCCGGACGCTGGGCGATCGATCGGTCTATGGCTTGCCGCGGGGCGTCAATGCACCTTGGCCTGAAGGCGGCCTCTTTCTCGCGCCCTATTCGGAATAATGCCACGGCGATGCACGGCCCCAAATTCCGGTAATGCCAAACAACTTTGGTGAGAGGCCGCGCCAACCGAAAGACCTTGCGAACGGAAGCCGGGGAGGACAGCCAATACCGTGCGCGGCCGGCGCAGCCTCTCGATAGCTAAAACGCACCAGGCCGCAAAACCCGACACAAGATCGATCCCGCACCGGAGCAGCGCGCGGGAACGTCAACCGCCCGCGCGCCACGGCGGCGCTTGCGCGATCCACGCGCAAATCGCCTACCTGGCCAATCAGACAAGGCCCAAGCGGCAAATCACGAACACATCGCCTTGCCGCATTTTTTGATGTTTTCGACCTTCTGCTCCAATTCATCAAAGCCCACGGCACCGACGACGACGTCATCGCCAATCACATAGGTGGGCGTGCCCGTCACTTGAAGCGATTTGGCGAGTTTGTCGGATTCGTCGATTCCCGCGGTTATGCCAGGCGCGGCGGCGTCCTTGGCCAGCCTGTCCATATCGGCGCCGAGCTCCTTGGCGACGGCAAGCGCTTCCGCCTTGCCGACGGGGCCGTGCGAGCCGAGAAGTTTTTGGTGAAACTCCCAGAATTTGTCGCCCGGAAATTGCAGGCGGACCGCGTTGGCGATCTTCGCCGCCTCAACGGAGCCCGGCGAGAGAATGGGAAGATCGCGCAAGACCACACGCAAATCGGGGTTTTGCTTCATGAGCCGCGCAAGATCATTCAAGGCGCGTTTGCAATAGCCGCAATTATAATCGAAGAATTCCACCAGGGTGACCTTGCCGTTCGGATTGCCGATCACCGCCTGCTTGGCGCCGCTAAAGAGCGCTCCCGAAGGGTCCGCGACGATTTCCTGGCGCGCCTTTGTCTCGGCGGCTTTCTCGCGCGCTTCGAGCACGCCAATCGCCTCGCGCAGGATTTCCGGCTTTTGCAGCAAATAATCCTTGATAATCGCCTCTATCTCGGCTTTTTGGCCCGGAGAAAATTGGTCCGTGCGCTGCTCTTCCGCGCGCGCGGAAGAGACGAAAGACACGAAAGACACGAAAGAGACGGAAGAAAAAGCGAGCACGAAAAGGCCAAGCGCCAGCGAGGCCAAACCATAGCCGTCAAGACGGTGACCGGTTTGCCGAAAACGGCGCGTGTGCAAAGCTGAACCGTTAGGACTACGCAAAAACATGAACCATCCTCCTGGACCTGGCCGGTATCTATAAAGCACGGCTGATCCTATTGAAACTTCCTGGACGCCGCCGGCATTTCCAGCTTTAGAAAACGTCACAATGCGGCGCTGTCTTGTCGCAAAGGCCGGGGCAGGCCAGAAAATGACAAAAGATCCAGTCACAGCCGGCCTATTGCCGTCGCGGCTCCCTCTCTCCCTCAGATCCAATGTCGCGCCTTTCCTGGCCTTGGATGTGCTGGCTGATGCCACCCGCCGGGAGCGGGAGGGGCAGGACATCGTCCATCTTGAAATTGGCGAACCTGGGGCGCCGCCGCCGCTCGCCGTGCGCGAGGCCGCGATCGCGGCACTCGATGGCCGCCGGATCGGCTATACCGAAGCGCTCGGCCGCCCGAGCCTGCAGGCGCGGATCGCCCGCCATTACCGCGAGACTTATGGCGTTGAAGTCTCGCCCGAGCAAATCGCCGTCACGACAGGCTCGTCGGGAGGCTTTGCGCTGGCGTTTCTTGCTCTTTTCGATCCCGGCGCACGTGTCGCGATCACCGCGCCCGGCTACCCCGCCTACCGCAACATTCTCGAGGCCTTCGGCATCGAGGTGGCGACGATCGAGACCGATCCGGCGCACCGCTACACCGTGAGCGCGGCCATGATCGAGGCCGAGCATTCAAAAAAGAAGCTCGACGGCGTTTTGCTGATGAGCCCGGCCAATCCAACCGGAATGATGATGAGCCGCGCGGAACTGCGCGGCATTTGCGAGACCTGCGAGCGGCTTGGCATCGCCTTCATTTCCGATGAGGTTTATCATGGGCTCACCTATGGCGAACCCGCCGAGACGGCGCTGAAATTTTCGGATCAAGTTATCGTCGCAAACTCCTTCTCAAAATATTTTTGCATGACCGGCTG
Organism: uncultured Alphaproteobacteria bacterium; assembly: GCA_963784075.1. GTDB lineage: Bacteria > Pseudomonadota > Alphaproteobacteria > Rhizobiales > Beijerinckiaceae > Methylocapsa. The sequence goes on from CAWAQW010000050.1 coordinate 23,504, forward strand.
GCGGATCGGCTGGCTGGTGCTGCCCGAGCATCTCATTCGCCCGACCGAACGCTTGCAGCAGAGCCTCTCCATCTCGGTCCCGTTCCTCAGCCAGATCGGCGCGGAAGCCGTTTTCGACGCGCAGGAGGAACTGGAAGCCGTGCGCGCGGGTTATGCGAAAAACCGCGAAATTCTTCTCAACGAATTGCCCGGCATCGGTTTTGATGCCCTGCCCGCCGATGGCGCCTTTTATCTCTATGCCGATATTTCACGCCATAGCGGTGACTCGCTCGCCTTTTGCGCCAAAATGCTGGACGCGACGGGCGTGGCGACGACACCAGGCCTCGATTTCGACCGCTTGCGCGGCCACTCGGCGATCAGGCTCTCTTTTGCTGGACCCGAACGCGATATCGTCGAGGCCATGCGGCGGCTGAAAAGCTGGCTGCGGTGAGCGGGTTTTGCCCGGTTTGGCCCGCCAATCGGACAAGAAAGTTTCACGCGAAACATTTTTGTCCGATTGGGCGCTTGAAGCTTACAAGGCCTCATACCAAGTGCGGCTTGCTGCGTGTGGAATTGCGTAACCGGCCGTTGTGCCATCAGGACCATGACCGGCAGCGAGGCGGGAACCCGGGATCTTTGCGCACCTGACTTTTGCACCAAAAAAGTCCTTTTGGATCAAGACGCTGAATTTGGTGCAATTATATTGCAGATTCCCGGTAGATACCGTGTTTAAGCGCAACAGAAAAAGAAGCCCGACAACGCGAACTCGAGCTGTTTTGATCGCTGACATGATGATGTTGGAGCGGAAGGCGGCCCTCAAGCCCGCGCGCTAATGCGCGCCCCCGGCGGGCTGCGGGGCTTGACCACCGCCTCCCGCTCCAACTTGTGCTCACCATGCGATCGACGCCAGACTGTGGCGCGGCACGCCGGGTCATTTACCCATCGCCATCGCCGGGTCGAATTTCTTGCCGGTCTTCAGCACGCCGAAGCAAAGCACCAGAAGCTTGCGCATGGCGGCGATCACAATCTGCTTTCCCTTGAGGCGCCCCTGAGCCTTGAGCCGATCGACCAAAGCAACGACCGCTGGGTTGTATATAACGCATCGCCGATAAAGCCGGCATGTACAAGGCGGTGCGGAGCACGGCATTGCCAATTTTGGAGATCCGCACGGGCCGGTTGACCGAGATTCCAGACTGGTGTTGCTGCGGATTCAATCCCGCGTAGCCAGCGACCGCGGCGCTGGAGCCGGGGATATCGGGACCTGGCAATTCGGCCAGCACGATGCCAGCCAGGGCTTTTCCCACGCCGTTGATGCTGACCAATAAGTCGCGTTTGGCGGACAGCTCCACGTCGTTGTCGATTGTCTCCGCAATGGCTTGGTCGACCGCCTCAAGCTGGGCGGTAAAATGCTGGATTGTTGTCGCCGCCAGCGACAGCGCCAAGTCATCCGTCATGCCGCTACCGCGGCGATTCTTCCATTCCGTCAGGCCGGCGACCGTGCCAGCCCGGATTGTCTGGAGTTCGCACAAACGCCGCATTGCCGGCGAAGGCGGGATCCAGCGGCTTGAACAGTTCAGCGTATTCGCGGATATGCACGGCATCGACCTGATCGGTCTTGTTGCGCCCCAGCTTCGTCCGTGCGAAGTCGCGGATCTGAGCGGGATTGACGATGCTCACGACGTGCCCAGCCTCATGGAGCGCAAGCGCGATGCCCAGGCCGTGGCGTCCGGTTGCCTCCAGACAGGCGTGAACCTGTCCGATCTTGTGTTCGCCGAGCCAGGCAATCAGTTGATGCCAGCCAGCGGGCGAATTGGCGAAGCTCTTGGAGCGCGCCTTTGTGCCAACCCCGAGGTTGGTGTCGAATGTGTTCTTGGAAACGTCGATACCCAGTACAGCGTCAGTCATTTTAAGGCTTTCTCTTCAGATCCTCGCAGCGACGGCTCCGCATCGATCAACCTTGTACACAGGATCTGCGCCAGAACGCGTCCCAGGATACCGTCCAGCCTAAACAGCGGAGCTTGGAAAAGCGGGGCCGGATCTACCGCTCGGGCTTGGTCGCCAAAGGGACGCCGCAGGCTCACCGCTTTCCTCGCCATCCGGCAGAAATGATCATTTGCCGGACACTCGCAACGTACAAGGGACGCCCATGCTGAGCGCCCCCCGGACAGATCCGAGCGAGCCCAATTCGAGCACTCGGCTCCTACCTCGGGTGTTTGACGGCGAAGCGCTGGTCGGGCCAGGGGTGTAGTATGCGCGGCGCAGGGAGCCAGTGGTCGGCCAATTTCGTCATGCGATCCCATGTGAGGCCATCCTTCTGGCTGCGTCGCCGAAGCGTTCGACGCCAGAGATCGGTTACGTAATGCCGGAATGCTGAAAGCGCCCGAGCATTCGTTGGGACTGCATAATAGGCGAAGTGGCCGGCCACGACTTGTCCCAGCCATGATCCCTGAACTGGGATCGGCTGGTGCATTCGTCGGTGCAACTCCACCTTGATTTCCTCGAGCTTCGCTCGCAGACGGTCGCGCCGGGTCTTCCGCTGGAGCTGGAAGCATCCCCGACGGGATCGGCCGCAGATGTAGGTGAAGCCCAGGAATGAGAAGGTTTCCGGTTTACCAGCACCGCGCTTCTTTCAATCGACCGCCGCGTGGCGGCCGAACTCGATCAGGCGGGTCTTGTCCGGATGGAGTGACAGCGCGAACGCCTCGAACCGCTCATGCATCGCATCGAGGAAGCGACGAGCGTCGTCCTCATGCTCGAATCCGGCCACCAGGTCATCGGCATAGCGCACGATGATCATGTCGCCCTGGGCCTCGTGCCGTCGCCAGCGTTCGGCCCAAGGGTCGGTAGAGACGAGCCTTGAAGCGTTAGCCCTTTGCGGAGCCTCGCCGTTATCTGGCATTTTCATGCCAGTGCCCTCACCGAGCGAGCGTGGCTTCTTGAACTCGTCTCCCCAAGCAGAACCCAGCGTGCGGATTTCCCGCACTGGGCTCCCCAGATGCCATTCACGAGGAATGCCGCGTTAGATCATGGGGTGCAAGGTCCGGGGCAACGGCAAGTTCAACCATTGCCGTTCCCTCAAGACGATCCAGCTCAACCGGTGTCGCTGACCCCGGCGTCGCAGTGCTTGCACCCATTGCCGCTGGACTTCTTTGCGGATCCAGCTGAGCTTACCGCTGCAGTGGTGCAGTGGTGCAGACCGAAGTACTGGTAGAACCCGCGCAGCATCACCGAAAGGTGGTGCTGTTGTTCACGCTTCTTCCAATGCCTATGCTTGTGCAACCACTCGCGGGTTCGAGCGAGGAATTTTCTGCGGCTCTTGGTGCTGGGTATTCGGATCACGGCAAATCGTCCTGCCCGATCTACCCCACAGACATGCTTAAAGCCGAGAAACTCAAATGTCTCTGGCCTCTGTCCGTGCTTACGCCGTGCAGCGGCAGCAAAGCGACCGAGGGGAAGCAGCCGAGTTTTGTCTTCGGCCAGCTCCAGGTTGAATCGCGCAAAGCGCTCCCGCAACCGCTGCTGGAAATTTTGCGCGTCTTCCAAAAGCTGGAAGCTTCCCACAAAATCATCTGCGAATCGCACCAAGTACGCCTTGCACTGTGGTTTGAATTTCTTTTCAAACCACAGGTCGAGGGATGGTAGAGACGAGCCTTGAAGCGTTAGCCCTTTGCGGAGCCTCGCCGTTATCTGGCATTTTCATGCCAGTGCCCTCACCGAGCGAGCGTGGCTTCTTGAACTCGTCTCCCCAAGCAGAACCCAGCGTGCGGATTTCCCGCACTGGGCTCCCCAGATGCCATTCACGAGGAATGCCGCGTTAGATCATGGGGTGCAAGGTCCGGGGCAACGGCAAGTTGAACCATTGCCGTTCCCTCAAGACGATCCAGCTCAACCGGTGTCGCTGACCCCGGCGTCGCAGTGCTTGCACCCATTGCCGCTGGACTTCTTTGCGGATCCAGCTGAGCTTACCGCTGCAGTAGTGCAGACCGAAGTACTGGTAGAACCCGCGCAGCATCACCGAAAGGTGGTGCTGTTGTTCACGCTTCTTCCAATGCCTATGCTTGTGCAACCACTCGCGGGTTCGAGCGAGGAATTTTCTGCGGCTCTTGGTGCTGGGTATTCGGATCACGGCAAATCGTCCTGCCCGATCTACCCCACAGACATGCTTAAAGCCGAGAAACTCAAATGTCTCTGGCCTCTGTCCGTGCTTACGCCGTGCAGCGGCAGCAAAGCGACCGAAGAGAAGCAGCCGAGTTTTGTCTTCGGCCAGCTCCAGGTTGAATTGCGCAAAGCGCTCCCGCAACTGCAGATAGAGATTACTCAGCACAGGCGATATTGGGCCACCTTGCGGCGTGCCCTCCTCGGTGGAAATGAGGACTCCATCCACCACTGCCCCCGCCCTCAGCCATTTTCCAATCAGCTTAAGGATCGTCGGATCAGCGATTCGATGGGCCACCATCTTGCGAATCCACTGATGGTTAATGCGGGTGAAGTAGCTGCGGATATCGGCCTCGAACACATGGCTTACCTTCCTGGTCACGATTTGCAGGCGCAAGGCTTGCAATGCGTGGTGGGGGTTACGCCCGGGTCGAAACCCATAACTGCAGTCAAGGAAATCCGCTTCAAACACCGCTTCAAGAATGCGCGCTACCGCCCGCTGCAGCAGCCGGTCCGCGACAGTGGGAATACCCAATGGCCGCACGCCGGTTTTGCCCGGACCTTTGGGTATTTCGACCCTTCGGACCGGTGGTGCGCGATAAGCGCCTCCTCGAACCTATGCACAAATCTCCTCGACTCGCTGCTCCAACCCGTTCTCGAAATGCTCGGTGCTTTCCCTGTCAATCCCACTGGCTGCGCGCCGGTTCATCATATCCCATGTTTCCATGAGAAATGCCGGGGTCAACAAGTGTGCTAACGAGGTAAACCGCACCTTCCGATCCAGTTTGGCCTTCTTCGTTATCTGGCTTAGTTGCGTTGACATCGCACTCCCGCCTCTGCATGTGCTGGTGATGTTTCCCTAGAGCCAGTCTTCATCTGCTTCGCCGCTTCCCCATGTGCACGGTTTTCCCGCGCTCGGAGTACTATCAGCGAATCCGACTTCACACTGCAGCGTCTGCCTTTCTCAGGAATGTTCCATATCGTCCAGCATACTCCGCCCAGGTCCGCTCCGCGCGAAGACCGCAGTGGATCTCTCAGGTTCCTCGATGCTTCCTTTTCCGAGCGTGCCGTGCTCACTGACCCCGCCGCAGTCTCCGGCCACCATCGCCCTTTGCGGTGACCTACTATTGCCTTCCAGCCACTACGACTCTGTCGGCCTGCGGTTCCTTATCTTCACGAGGCTCAATCGCTTCGTCGGCCCGCTCATCGCTCGTACCTACGCTTAGCTCATGTCGTTGCCTTCATGTGCTCAAGGCTCGATTCCCGGTGGGGCGGCTCATTCCCCTTTCCGAGGCGGGAATTTCACCCGCTGGAAGCATCAGGCTTGGCCTGACGCACCGTGGTGTAGGTAGATATTGCCAAGGAGCGGTGAGATCACCGAGTCTTGACCGGTTCCCCTGTCCGCCACTGTCACGACCCCGTCTTCGAGGATACCCGCCTTCAGCCATTTTCGGATTAGGCGGATGATGCGCTTGTCGCCGACGCGGTGTTCAAGGAAGCGGATCAGCCATTCCTGGCTGACGCTGCCAAAGAAGTCCTGAACGTCGGCGTCCAGAATATAGTTCACCTTCCGACTGGTGATCGCGACCGCTAAGGCATCCGACGCATCATGCGGTCCTCGTCCGGGCCGGAACCCGTATGAGAACCCGAGGAAATCCTCTTCATAGATGGCGTTGAGCGCCATGGCGCATGCGCCTTGGACGATTTTGTCCTCTAGGGCCGCGATCGCCAGCGGCCTTTGCCGCCCGTCCGCCTTCGGTATGTACGTCCGGCGAGTCGGCTGCGGTCGGTATGCCCCCCGATGGACCCGTTTGTGCAGATCCTCGAGCTTGTGCTCAAGGTCCGCCTCGTAGCCCTCCCACATCACGCCATCGACTCCTGGGGCGGCTTGCCCTCGTTGATCTCGCACCACACCTTCCGCATCGCCATGTGCGGCGAGCGTCCGAGGCGGTACCCGAACGAGCAATCTGCAAACAAGGGCTCGAAGATGGGTGACATCTTTTGAGCCAGCGCTTGCTGGACCACGCGATCGACGACAGGAGGAATCCCAAGGTTCCTGGTTCCTCCCCGCAGCTTTGGTATGGCGACCCATTTCACCGGACTCGGTCGATACGACCCGTCGCGCAGCTGCCGATGCAGCTGTCTCAGCAGGTCGTCTTCTCGGCTCGTGAACGCGGCGATGGTGACGCCATCTATGCCGGCGCTGCCCTTGTTCTCCCTGACATGTTCCCACGCCTCGGCAAGATTGATCGGATCATAGACCTTGTCGATCAGCGAATGGACTTTCCTATGCCCTTTGTCATTTCGACCTCCAGTGCCGCCCAACGCCTCCAGGGTATCCTCGATGCCGGCGCAGGGTCTTTCGCATCGCGAACTTGTCCGCACTTCCGTCATGCACTCACCCGTTCTTCGCCATTCGCCACTGCCACACAGCACGGGGCCTTCCCCCTCCGAGCGGCCTTTTGGGTCCGCTCGGCGCCGCCACTCCAAGGTGACGATCCGAGGCCTTTTGTTCTGACCTCGTTCAAGAGTACCTCGCCCCGATCCGACTCCTGGCACCGCATCGGCCGGAATTTCGCTTGCGCTTATATCCGCACCTACCTTCAGGTGGCTCCAGGCCAGGCTCTGCGTTCCCCGTTTCTCGCCCTTTCGTCGGCGAGTGTCGCATTATCCCAGCCATACCAGCCCTCTGGACAATACCAGGTCTCCCTGAGTTACTGACGCTCTTCCCCGCCGTGTCGCCCGCACACACCTTGGTGCGACGGAGTGGAACCCAATTGCCTTCGCCCCCATAGTGCGGGCTCGACCATTCTCCGTCTTTGGCCGACCGGTTCATCTGTCGGGATAGCTCCCGTCGATTACGACCCGGCGGTTCTCCTCAAGCCCTTCGGACCTCGCCTCGCGGCGAGCGCCCTGCCCTCCAGAGAGTTGTCGATGTGGCTCCAGGTCGGCCTATCCGTGTCCCGGCTTTCGCCGTCGTGCCTCAATAGCCTTTCCATACCTTCCATCCTCTCTGGCCCACGAGGCGTTACCCCCGCGTTCGGATATCAGCCCGGGGTCACGGGCCGAGTGGGACTTCAACCCACCTGACACGTCAGCTGTCAGGCGCACACTATGGCGGAGTCAGACTTCTCCTGGATCGTGCATCGGCGGCTACGGCTCCTCACCTTCCCGCCGCGGACCATACACCTCATGACATCCATGGCCGATCCGGAGATCTCCCTGTACCGCTCGCAAGCCGCCTGAGGCCGGTACGCATGGTAGATCGACCGGGCGGGCCAACTCGCTGGGAGCTGCCAGAGATCTCCTGTGCCTCGAGCACCTGAACCGGACATGTGCCCCGGCGGGCTGGCCACAACGGATGCCCAGTAGGAAGTCGCGCCTGTGAGCGCCGGTACAGGGACGGCAGACGTTGTGGTGGCTCGTGTGTGACAGGAGGAACATCATGATCGACCCGGAGACGTTCACATGGTTTGCTGCCATCGACTGGGGTACGGAAAGGCATCAAGCCTGCGTTCTTGATGCTCGCGGCAGCATCGGAGGAGAGCGCGCATTCTCACATGACGGCGTGGGTCTCGCACTGCTGTGCGATTGGATCCTCTCGATTGTAGGAAGCGCCACTGTTGTTGCCGTCGCAGTTGAGGTCCCGCACGGGCCTGTCGTCGATTCTCTGCTGGATCGCGGCATGGCGGTTCACGCAATCAATCCCAAGCAGCTCGACCGCTTGCGTGACCGCTTCAGCGTTTCTGGCGCTAAGGACGATCGGCGAGACGCCTACGTCGCGGCCGATGGGCTACGCACCGATCGGCATCTGTTTCGCCGTCTGCATGTTGCTGATCCGAGGCTCGTCGAGCTACGTGAGTGGTCACGGCTTGCCGAAGAGCTCCAGCAAGAAAGGGTGAGGCTCAGCAATCGCTTGCACGATCAACTCTGGCGGTATTATCCTCAGATGCTCGAACTCAGCGATGATATCGCTGCCGATTGGCTTCTCGATATCTGGACCATGGCGCCTACACCGGCAAAGTCGAAACAGCTCCGCAAGACCAGTGTTGCGCAGCTGCTCAAGCGGAATCGCATCCGGCGCATCGACGCCGAAACCGTTTTGCGCACGTTGCGCCAACCTGCCATCAAGGTGGCCGACGGGGTTACGGAAGCTGCAACTATCCACATTCGCTCCCTCATCACCCGTCTGCGCGTCGTCAATCGCGAGCTTCGCGACGCCACTCACAAACTTGATGAGTTATGTGCCGGCCTGGATGACGCGCCCCCGGCGGCTTCCGAGCACGGTGGCGAACAGCACGATATAAAGATACTGAAGTCCATGCCGGGAATCGGCAGGATCAATCTCGCCATATTGCTCGCCGAGGCTTCCGGGCCTCTCAGTCGCCGCGATTACCAGGCGCTCAGGACCTTGTCGGGCGTCGCGCCCGTGACGAAGCAAAGTGGCAAGTCCCGCGTGGTCGTCAGGCGCTACGCCGCGCACGTCCGTCTGCGTGATGCAGTCTATCATTGGGCGCGCGTTGCAACCCAACACGATCCCAAGAGCCACAGTCGCTACGTCGCTTTGCGCCAGCGGGGCCACTCCCACGGTCGTGCCCTTCGAGGCGTCGCTGACAGGCTACTTGCCCTCGCCTGCACCCTCTTGCAGCGCCAAACGGTGTTTGATCCCGACTTCGGCAGGACGGACGTCGCCTGAACTTACCGCAGTCCCTTAGTTCGATCAGAGCCGACGTCCCTTCGTCCCGACCTGCCCATCGGCAGAGCGCCGCGCGCAAGCACTGTCCAGGATGCCGCGAAGCGGCACCGGCGCTATGCGCCGGCGCGCAGCGTCCTGGACGGCGCGAGCACGGTGCTATGCTCGGTTAGTCGGGAGGCTCAGTCCACTCTGGCCCTCTTGGCGGGGTTACCGCCCCGCCAGATTCACCCTTGACGATTGGTAGGAAGTCCGGTTCCCGTGCAAGGAGCGTCCGTACATGCCAGGGTCTCTGACCACGCCGGGTCGCGCCAGAGCGCTCGCGTTGGCGCGCTTGCGGTATGTTGCCTTCCGCTACACAGGAACAGCGTCGGCACCCGGGACAACTTTCCTTTCGCGGCTCAATGGTTGGCCTGCACGTTCCCCTGCCGACGCTTCGCCAACATCCTCGCGAATGTCCGCGCACGGCTCGGGGCCGATGTGGTTCGCTACTCCTTCATCGCAGTGGACTTGCACCACCTACTCCTTGCCGGTCTCCCGGCGCACCTGTGTGAAAACTCGAACGGTCGGGCGGCAGTCGGGAAATAGCGGGCATTTTCGGCGCTTCTAGTCCATCGCACGCTCGCTGACGCGCAAAAGTTCGACGGCCGAATTGGCCGTTCATCGGGGAAATCCCGGTCATGACGACAAACTACGACCCTATCGCTGAGCAATATAAGCGATCGAAGCAACAACCCTGGCGTACCTACATCGAGGCAGTTACCTTGATGGGGTTGATCGGCGATTTGTCGGAAAAGAGCGTCATCGATATCGCCTGTGGCGAAGGATTTTATACGAGGATGCTGCGCCAACGCGGGGCGAAGAAGGTCACCGGTGTCGATCTGTCCGAGGGCATGATCGCATTGGCCCGAGCGAATGAGGCACAACACCAGCTGGGGATCGAATACGTCGTGGGTGACGGCCGCGCGCTGGACCTGGGGACAGAGTACGACCTCGCCGTCGCCGCCTATCTGCTGCAGACCGTGTGGAAAGACGGACTATGCGGATTCCGCTGCCGCATTTGGCGCGATAGAATCGGCCATGACACACATTTCTGGATTCGAACGTTCGCAAATCTTGTTGTTGCCGGAGGCGGTGGACGACTACGTTGGCGCCGACAATCCGGTGCGGTTCATCGACGCCTTTGTCGATGAACTCGACTTCGCGGCGGCGGGGTTTAGTCGCGTTGAGCCGAAGGCGACGGGCCGCCCCGGCTATTCGCCAGCCGATCTGTTGAAGCTCTACATCTACGGCTATTTGAACCGGGTGCGGTCGAGCCGTCGGTTGGAGATGGAGAGCCACCGCAACATCGAGGTGGTCTGGCTGCTCCGGAGCCTGAAGCCCGACTTCAAGACCATCGCCGACTTTCGGCGCGACAATCGGGCGGCCTTCCGGTCCGTGTTCCGTGAGTTCGTACTGCTTTGCCGGCGGCTCGACCTCTATGGACGCGAGTTGCTGGCCGTGGACGGAACCCGGATCAAGGCGGTCAACAACAAGGATCGCAACTTCACGCGGAACTCGCTGCAAGATTTCATCCGCGCGGCCGACGAGCGGCTGGACGACTATTTGCGGCGGCTGGACGAGGGCGATATCGAGGAAGGCGGAACGGGCGGCGGCGCGCGCACGAGAAACCTGGCCGAGAAGATCGAGGCGCTCCGCCAAAAACGCGGCCGGTACGGGGCGATGCTGGCGGATTCTGAACGAACCGGCGAGAACCAAATATCGCTGACTGATCCCGACAGCCGGGCGATGGCCGCCCATACGAAGGTTGGCGTCGGCTACAACATCCAGATCGCGGTCGACGCGAAGAACAAAATGATCGTCGAGCAGGCTGTGACCAATCAGGTCGTGGACATGGGCCTGCTGAAAGAGACCGCCGAGTCGGCCCGCGCCATTCTCGATGTCGAGAATATCGATGTCGTCGCCGATCGCGGCTACTTCAAGATCGAGGACATTGAGGCCTGCGAAAAGGCGGGGCTGACGCCCCATGTTCCCAAGCCGCAACGCGGATCGTCGGTGCGCAATGGTTTTTTCCGCAAGGACGAGTTCCAGTATGATCCGGACCAGGATGTGTACATCTGTCCGGCCGGAGAAACACTATCGCCGAACCATGAAGGCAAGTCGCGGGATTTGAAGAAGATCGATTACAGCAATCCGGCGGCATGTCCTGCCTGTCCTCTTCGGTCGCGGTGTACCACAGACCGTCGCCGGGTCTCGCGTCTGGAGAACGAGGCGGTGCTCGACCGGATGGCCGCCCGCCTGAAGGCGAGGCCGGGAATCCTCGACCGGCGGTCGCGAACTCGTCGAGCATCCCTTCGGCAGCATCAAGCAATGGATGAACCAGGGCGCCTTTCTGATGAAGGGCCTCGACAATGTCCGGGCTGAGTTCAGCCTCACGGCGCTCGTCTACAATCTGCGCCGGGCCCTCAACATCCTTGGCGTCGAGGCCATGATGGCGGCCGTTCGAGCATGAAACGAGGGTAATACAAGGTGCGTTCCCGGCCGGAATAACCTGCATGGACGCCCCTGGGGTCACGACAGGCGATTCTCTCGACCAGAACGCGCAAAATGCGCCACGGTGCGTCTCACGATCGTTATTGCGCGACTGCGAATTGTTTTCACACGGTCTGGCTGAACTACGCACAGGACCGCGCGGAGCTGGGGGCCATGTGTCGGGGGATCGCGCGCTGCCTGCGTCCGGGCGGGCGCTTCGTTACCGTCAATGCCAACCCGGCCCTGGATTTTCCGGCAGCACCTTCGTATCGGAAATATGAATTCACCACCGCCGTCGTCGGGGCGTTTCGCGAAGGGGTGCCTATCACATGGACCTTCTTTCTGGGAGATGGGTCATTTGAGATCGAGAATTACTTTCTCGATGTCCGATGTCATGAGGAGGCATTGCGCGCGGGAGGGTTTCGGGAGGTCCACTGGCATCGCCCCCGGCTCTCGCCTGAGGGCGTCGCGGCCAAAGGCGAGGATTTCTGGTCGAACTTCCTGGAACACCCGCCGGTGACCTTCATTGAATGCTTGAAATAATCCCTCACAGTCATCCGCGGTGACTTAGCGTAGGTTTTAGAACAGTCTGCGATGACCCCGATATGTAAACCGGCCACCCATCTCCACGCCGCACGTCCATATGGTGAAATTCGCAGGAAGCCAAACGCGCTCGTGGCCGGATCAGCCACGAACAAAGCGCGCCTGTCTTCGGATCGGCAAGGGCGACCGACCGGAAAACTTCCTTGGCCGATATCTGTAGTCTGCGTGCCTCTTTTAGCCGCTGTCAAAGTCGTGCCCTGTAGCGAAATTCTTGAATTCTGCAGTGCGCCCCGAAGGCGCGGATCACCAGTGGAGGAAGATTCCGCCCAGAGAATTGTCGATTGCTCTGGTAGCTGACGAGCGGTTCGGTCGGGCAACCGGCTGGATCGAAGCCTCGTGACAAAGGCCGCCTTGGGCGGTTGAGCAATCCGACGGGCCGTAACGTGAGTGAAGCCTGAGCAGGCCCCGAAAGTAGAGATGCGGAAGCCGACCCGCCTGCAAAACGGGGAAGGCAGCACGGATGGGGAAGCAATCGACAAACGCACCCATTCGATCCGCCGGGGTAGTGGGCACGGCACGCCGGAAAGGTGATGCGGGTAATCGGGGGAGACCCGTTTGGCATGAGGGTAGCGGCCTCGACGCTGTCTTGGATGGCGATGTCAGCGGGAGTCGGACAGGGCCGTATGACCGATGAAGCCGGGTAGCGCCGGCGGAGGAAAGGGCCCTGACTTCTGGTGCGCTCGTGACGACGGAAATGCTGGGGTGATTGGCCTTTGGCCTGCAAACACCCAAATAGCCGGACCTGTCTGAACGGGCTGTGTCGCGAGGCGAAGATGTTCGAGCTAGCTGCGCATGCGCCGCGTGCAACAAGCGCGACATCGTGGGCCTCACGGTGAAACCGGTCGGAAAGCTGGATGCGGGAAACCCGCACGTCCAGTTTGATGAGCGGGGATGGGAGACGGGGCGATGCCATATGGCCCAAGCAACCGCGCCCATCCTCAACTCTACCTGATCAGGTATTGGAGAATCGCAGTAGGGATGCCCATAACTGGGCACACCCCCGCTCAGATGCGGACACTCCAGATTCGAGCATCCGGCTCTTACCTCGGGTGCTTGACGGCGAAGCGCTTTCGGGCCAGGGCGGATCGCTTGCCTATTTCGTCATAAACACATCCTTGCGCGGAAACTTTTCAAAGACCGCTGCATCTTGAGAAAAATTAGTGGCAAGGATGTCGACGGGGTTTCCAGCAATCCATTGAGACAGATCAATGGTCTGGTAATGCCCGCTGTTAAAGACGATAAGGATACGGGCCTTCTCACGCCCGATGTTTTCTATTGAGTGCCCGAAGCCCTGAGGAATATAGCCGACATCGCCCTTGCTAAGATTCTCCTGACGCCAGCGCCCATGCGAACCGAAAAGCGTCACAGAGAAATCGCCGCTGAGCACATATTGCCACTCGGCGGCATTGGGATGCCAATGCAACTCGCGCAGACTGCCGGGTTCCATCTCAAGAACAACGCCCGTCATGGTGGTGGAAATGGGGAACTGAGAGCCATCCACGCGCCATTCGATACCACCCTTGAATGTTTCGTAGGGCTTCTGGGAAAGAAGACTATACTTGTGCGTTAGTGGCGGCGCCTTCCAACCCTGCAGAGGAACGGAGGGGACAGCGGGCGGGATCTTCCCCTTGGCGAAATAAACCTCATTCTTCGGGAAATTTTTGAAGGTAGAGGCCGGAAGCCCGAAATTCTTGGCGAGCAGTTCCTTCGGGGCATGGCCGAGCCAGTCGGTGATGCTGAAGGTGCCGAATTCGGAAAAATATCCATTGTCAAAGACAAGAACGAAGTGGCACGGCTTATCGCCTAGGGTCTCTAGGACATGGCCATGACCGCGGGGGAAATACCAGACATCGCCTGGACTAAATTCGTTGGTCTCCGAGCAGCCCTCAGGGTCGATGACCGTGGTGCGCACAAGACCCTCGGTGACAAACCCCCACTCCGCCGCCGTGGCATGCCAATGAAGCTCACGCATCACACCCGGCTGCATGCGCATCGAAACACCTGCGAGGGCCTTGGATATTGGCAACTGGGCCACAGTGGCCTCCTTGCCGTAGCTGCCGTCAATCACACGACCCTCGGATTTTTCCAGTTCGAACTTGAAGGTTGGAAGCTCCTTCCCCGAAGTCACTGGATCTGGAACGTTATTCTGGAAGCTATTGTCGCCGCCTTCGGAACTGATGGGGATGTTGGAAGAGAACATGAGAATCTCCGGCTGCTTTATGCGCCACTCCGGAAAGCTCGCTCCAATCGGGCAGACTGTCAAAAACGCGAGCCCCGTCACCGAGATTTGCCCACTAACATGCTGACCAAGAAAGGCCGCGCTGAGCTGAAGCGCGTGCGCGCCGAACTTGATCGCATGATAAAAGATAGAAAATGATTGTCGACGTCATCGCCCAACTCGCATAAGGCCCATATGGAACGCCGGAGTTGTCCTTAACTCCGCCGCCCATGCCAGATTCCGCCATACATCTCTCTGCTGGCATTATCGGCGAGGCGGGCTCGATCCTGTCAAGGATGCGAAGCACCGGCTTCGCCGGCGCGAGCTTAAGCTCGCGTCCTTGACAGGAGCGATCCGCTCGCCACACTCGCCGCCGTGAGATAAAGGGCACTTTGCGATTTTTCGGAAAAAGATACCAAGTCTCATGGCCAATGAGCTTTTGGCCCTGCGGCGTCATGGCCGGGCTTGACCCGGTCATCCAATCTCCGCCTTCTTTGCGGGATGCCCGGCTCAAGGGCCGGGCATGACCGAGAGTCAAGAAAAGCCACGCCACGCCATTTTGGCGCATAATACAGCGCACCGGCTGATTCGCTTTTACGTGATAAATTCTCATATTTCTTCACAGGAGCCGCAATTCGTTGACCGACATTCTGTCCCTTGCCGACCGTCATGTGCCTGCGCCGCAGGGGATCGCTGCCCGCGCCCGGGCGGGGGCGCGCCGCTATCTCGAGGGGCTCAACGCAGAGCAGCGGGAAGCGATCGAAGCGATCAACGGGCCGCTTCTCGTGCTCGCGGGCGCCGGCACCGGCAAGACCCGGGTGCTGACCACCAAAATCGCCCATATCATCGCTGAGGGCCGCGCCCGCGCGCATGAAATTCTCGCCGTGACCTTCACCAATAAGGCGGCACGGGAAATGAAGGAGCGGATCGGCGCGCTGGCCGGGCCGGCCGCCGAGGGCATGCCCTGGCTTGGCACATTTCACGCGATTTCCACAAAGATTTTGCGCCGCCACGCCGAGCTCGTCGGGCTGAAAGCGGGCTTTACCATTCTCGATACGGACGATCAGCTCCGCTTATTAAAACAGGTTCTGCAAGCCGAAAATATCGATGACAAGCGCTGGCCTGCGCGCGCCCTCGCCCAGCAGATCGATGCGTGGAAAAATCGCGGCCTCGATGTTGCGCGCGTGCCCGCGGGCGAGGCGGCGGCTTTCGCCAATGGCAAGGGCGCGGCGCTTTATAAGCTCTATCAGGAGCGATTGAAGACCCTCAACGCCGCCGATTTCGGCGATCTTCTGCTCGAAACCTTGCGGCTCTTTCGCGAGAATCACGAGGTCCTAAAACTCTATCAGGACCGCTTCCGCTACACGCTCGTCGACGAATATCAAGACACCAACACCGCCCAATATTTGTGGCTGCGGCTGCTCGCCCAGGGGCGCCAAAATGTCTGCTGCGTCGGCGACGACGATCAGTCGATCTATGGCTGGCGGGGCGCCGAGGTCGATAATATCTTGCGCTTCGAGAGCGATTTTCCGGGCGCGAAAATCATCAGGCTCGAGCGCAATTACCGCTCGACCGGCCATATCCTCGCCACGGCCTCGGGTCTCATCGCGCATAATGAGGGGCGGCTTGGCAAGACCCTCTTCACCGATGGCGGTTTGGGCGAGAAAGCCACCGTCACCGGCGTTTGGGATTCGGAAGAAGAAGCCCGCGTGATCGGCGAAGAGATCGAGCAATTGCAGCGCAAGGGCCATGCCCTCGACGAGATCGCGATTCTGGTGCGCGCCTCATTCCAAATGCGCGAATTCGAGGAGCGCTTCATCACGCTTGGCCTGCCCTACCGGGTGATTGGCGGCCCGCGATTTTACGAACGCGCCGAGATCCGCGACGCGCTTGCCTATTTGCGCTGTGTCGCACAGCCCGCCGACGATCTTGCGTTCGAGCGCATCTTTAATTTGCCCAAGCGCGGCCTTGGTGACGCGACATTGCAGCTCCTTTTTGATCATGCGCGGCAGGCGCGCATCCCCTTGATGCAGGCCGCCCAAATGATCGTCGAGACCGAAGAGCTGAAGCCCAAACAGCGCCAGACCTTGCGCGGCCTTCTCACCGATTTTGCCCGCTGGGCCGGATTGATCGAGACGAAGCCGCAGGGCGAACTCGCCGAGATCATCTTGGAGGAATCCGGCTACACCGACATGTGGCGCAAGGAGAAGACCGCCGATGCCACGGGCCGTCTCGAAAACCTCAAGGAGCTTATCCGCTCGATGGAGGAGTTTCCCGATCTCGGCAGTTTCCTTGAACATATTTCGCTGGTGATGGATGCCGCGAATATGGACTCCGGCGCCCGCGTGTCGGTCATGACCTTGCATGCGGCAAAAGGCCTAGAATTCGAGACGGTGTTTTTGCCGGGCTTTGAAGAAGGCTTGTTCCCGCATCAGCGCTCGCTCGATGATTTGGGCCGCGCCGGGCTCGAGGAAGAGCGCCGCCTCGCCTATGTCGGTCTCACGCGAGCCAAGCGCCGGGCAAAGATTTATTTCGCCACCAACCGGCGCATTCACGGACTTTGGCAGACGACGATTCCCTCGCGGTTTCTGGATGAATTGCCGGCCCAGCATGTCGATGTCGTCGAGGCCGCGACGGGCTCGGCCTATGGCGGCTATGCGCAATCGCGCTTCGCCAATATGGACAGCTACGGCTCATCCTACGCAACACCCGGCTGGCAGCGCGCGCAAAAGCGCGGCGAGGAGGCACGCCAGGGCGCGCAGGGCGGTTTTCAAAACAGCAAAGCGCGGCGCGGCCCGCTGCACATCGAAGGCGAGCTAGTCGCGAGTTCAAGCGCGCGCTCGGCTTTTGCGAAAGGCGCGCGGGTGTTTCACACAAAGTTCGGCGCTGGCACGGTGGCCGCTGTCGATGGCAACAAGCTCACCATCGATTTCGACAAGGCGGGCCGCAAAATGGTGTTGGAGAGTTTTGTCAAGGCGGTGTGAGCACTGAGCGTTCGCCTTGTTAGGTGTGCGTACACTCTAAGGATCAATCGGATGAAAATGTTTCACGTGAAAACTTTATGTCCGATTGACGGTCTGCGCAAACACACTGTTGCCGGGCGCGGTGCGGTGCGAAGCGGAGATTTGGGGCGCGGGAAGGAACACGGGTAGGGTTTATCTGGCGAATTTTGCCCAGGCCGCTCACAATCGATTTCTTCAAAGCCAACCTTGGTGCCGCAACAACGAGCGAAAAAGTGTGGGAAATGTGTGCGTAATCGGCAGAATGCCGCGACAAGGGGCGAGATCAAGAATCAATAGATTGCACGACCAAATTATCGGAAACGCTTACCAATAGCCGCGAGATCAGGAGCCGCCTCGAGCGTGAAGGGTGGATTCTCATTCGAATCAAGGGCTCGCACCATATATTTCGCAATTCAAAGACAGGTGTGACGGTCCGGCTGCGCGATGTCGCGCGCATCGAAACCGGCGGGATGGCCTATCAGTTCACCACCCGAACGAATGGCAAGCCTGCCGCGGGCCTCTCCGTCATGCTGGCGCCGACCGGCAATGCGCTTGCGACCGCAAACGCCGTCAAGGCGATAATGGAGGAGCTGTCCAAGTCCTTTCCGGCGAACATCAAATATGAAATCCCCTACAACATCACGCCCGTTGTCGAAGCCTCGATCAAGGAAGTGATCTCCACTCTTATCGAGGCCATGGTCCTTGTCTTCCTGGTGATGTTCCTCTTTTTGCAGAACATCCGCTATACGATCATCCCCGCCGTCGTCGTTCCCGTGGCGCTGATCGGGACCTGTGGGGCGCTGCTCGCTTTCGGCCTGTCCATCAATCTCTTGACCCTTTTTGCGATGGTGCTCGCGATTGGCATTCTCGTCGACGACGCGATCGTCGTGGTCGAAAATGTCGAACGCATCATGTCGGAGGAAGGGCTGCCTCCGCGCGAGGCCACGGCCAAGGCCATGGAACAAATTACCGGCGCGATCATCGGCATCACCCTCGTCTTGGTCGCGGTGTTCATCCCGATGGCGTTTTTCCCGGGTTCGGTCGGCATTATCTATCGCCAGTTTTCGGTGACGATGGTCTCCGCCATCAGCCTCTCCGCTTTCCTGGCGCTGTCCCTGACGCCCGCTCTTTGCGGGGTTTTGCTGAAGCCGGTCGCGGCCAGCCACCACCATGCAAGGAGAGGCCTTTTCGGTTGGTTCAACCGCAACATTGAGAGCGCGAAAACGTCTTACAGCGCCATCATCCGCTGGACGCTCGTGCGAACCGGACGGGTGATGCTTGTCTATCTCGCCATTGTCATCGGGCTTTCCTTTGCGTTCATACGCCTGCCGACCGGCTTCATTCCGATCGATGATCAGGGCTTCTTCACCACGGACGTCCAGGCGCCGTCCGATGCGTCGTTCAACCGCACGCGGAATACCGTGCAACGCGTCGAGGAATTTCTGCTGAACCGGAAAGGTGTCGATAACGTTACATTTCTCACCGGATTCAGCTTTCTTGGCCAAGGCCGGAATACAGCCCAGGCCTTCGTGACCCTGACGCCCTGGAGCGAGCGGCATGATGCAGACGAGTCCGCCGCGGCCATTGTCGAGGACACGAACAAGAGCTTATCAACGATCAAAGACGCCGAAATCTCGGCGCTGCAGCCGCCGCCCATCGACAATTTGGGAAACTCGAGCGGCTTCAGTTTCCGCCTGCAAGACCGCGCCCAAAAGGGATATGACCAACTCATGGCGGCGAAGGATCAACTCCTCGCCGCGGCGAAGGTCAGTCCGGTGCTGCAGGATGTCTATGTCGAAGGGCTGCCGCCGGCGCCCCAGGCCGAACTCGTCATCGATCGCGAGAGGGCAGCGGCGCTCGGCGTCGTGTTTCAAGATATCAACGATACGATATCGACCAATCTCGGCTCCACCTATGTCAATGACTTCCCGAACAAGGGACGTATGCAGCGCGTCATTGTGCAGGCCGATCATTCCGGCCGGATGCAGGCCGATGAAATCCTCGGATTTAACGTCAAGAATAATCTCGGCCAGCTGGTGCCGTTTTCCTCCTTCGCCTCGATCAAATGGACAAACGGGCCGACGCAGCTCATTGGTTTCAATTACTATCCTTCGGTGAGGATCAGCGGAACCGCCAAGTCCGGCTACACGACCGGTGACGCGATTGCCGAAATGGAGCGTATCGCCGGCACCTTGCCGCAAGGCTTTGGCTATGAATGGACCGGCCAATCGCTGCAAGAGAAGCTGGCTGGCTCGCAGGCTTCGTTCCTGCTTGGCCTCTCGGCGCTTGTCGTCTTCCTGCTGCTGGCCGCCTTGTATGAAAGCTGGACAATCCCGCTCTCGGTTCTTTTGGTGGTGCCTCTTGGCATATCCGGCGCGGTCATCGCCGTGACCTTACGCGGGATGCCCAATGATGTTTATTTTACCATTGGGCTTGTCACGACCATCGGCTTGGCGGCCAAGGACGCGATATTGATCATCGAATTTGCCAAATCCCTCCGGGCCCGCGGCAAGTCGCTGATTGATTCCGCTGTCGCGGCATCCTTCATTCGCTTCCGGCCGATCCTGATGACGGGTTTTGCTTTCGTGTTCGGTGTTGCGCCGATGGTGATTGCGGCGGGCGCCAGCGCCAAGAGTTCAGCAAGCGCTTGGCACTGGCGTGATGGGCGGGATGATTGCCGTCGTTGTCCTCGCCTTGCTCATGGTTCCGACGTTCTATGTGGTCGTCCAGAAACTCTTTTCGCGGAGCGGCGGCGGTCAGGACGGGAACCGCGAGCCGGCCGGGCCCGTGGAGACATCGGAGCATGGACCACAAGCCGATTCGCAACCGGTTCATCCGACGGAACCACTCTCCCCGGGGGTGGTGCCGTGATCGGCCGGACCTTCGCAGCGGCGCGATCATATTCACGCATATTGCGCAAGTCCGTTGCCGAACGACCAATTTTCCTTGGGCACTTCCAACAGATTGATCAGGATATTTTCCGGCCTGATGCCGGGATTGCTGGAAAGAATCTCGGCGATGCGCGCATAGAGTGCTTTCTTTTGCTCGGGCCCGCGCGTGTTGTTGACGGTGATCTGAATGATCACGAGATCCTCGTCCCGCGCGATCCCCAGATAATTCTCGCCATAGAGAAAATTGCTTTTGTCATATTCGTCGATCGTCATGAAACGATCCTCCTCCGGCACCCCGAAAGCCTCGCGCATCGCCTGATAAAGACCATCGAGAATCGCCTTGCGATATTCCGGCGGCTTGCCTTTCAATAAAGAGACACGGGTAAGCGGCATTTTGGTTCCCTTCGCGGATCGTTGAGCGGCGATTGGTTTAGAGATGGCCGCCCCGGTCAGGCCTTTCCATTTATCGCACGGCTGACCCCTTGCGTATCTGAACGTTGAAGTCAAGGATCTGCGACCGAACCAATCTCGGCTGTTGCCGAGATTGGTATTATAAAGTGTCGAAATCGGACCAGTCCGATTTCGAGCGGCGGCGGCGCTTCGCGCCGTCCTTGAGTTCAAAGTTCAGATGCGCTTTTCTGACGCCGCGCGATGAAAGGGGTTTTCCGCACAGAAGTATGCGAAGAACAACGCACTTTATTCCCCGCCCTCATACTTCGAGACACGCGCTTCGCGCGTTCCTCAGCGTCAGGGCTCCGGGCCTCGGCAAGGCTTTGGAACAAAGTCTAAAGCACCTTGCCGGGGTTGAGAATATTTTTGGGGTCAAGCGTCTGCTTGATCGCGCGCATGAGTTCCATCGCGGTCTTGTCTTTCACCTTTGGCAAGAGATCGCGCTTCAATTGGCCGATCCCGTGCTCGGCCGAAATCGAGCCCCCATGCGCGAGCACGATCGCATGCACGATGGCGTTGATCTCGTCCCAGCGCGCCAAAAATTCTGGCGGGCCAGCGCTCACCGGCTGTGAAACATTGCAATGAATATTGCCATCGCCAACGTGCCCAAAGGGCACGAGCCGGGCGCCGGGCATCGCTTGGGCCACGGCGCGGGAAACCTCATCGAGGAAGGCGGGGATGTCGGCGATCGGAACGCTGACATCATGTTTGATCGAGCCGCCTTCATGCCGTTGAGCGTCGGGCAAGAGCTCGCGCAGCTTCCAAAATGTGTCGCGCTGATCGAGCGAGGCGGCGATCACCGCATTCTCGATGATGTGCTTTTCCCGCGCCGCTTCAAGAAGGGCGAGCAAACGGTCATTGAGCCCTTCGCCTCTTTGCGCGCTCAATTCGAGCAGCACATACCAGGCGTGTCTGTGAGGCAGCACTTCGCGTGCGCCCGGACAATGCGCCAGAACGAAATCGAGGCCAATTCGCGGGATGAGCTCGAAGCTCGTGATCTCGCCGCCGGCCATGTCGCGCGCAAGATCGAGCATATCGAGCGCAGAACGTGGCGAGGCAAGACCAATAAAGGCCGTCTCGACCGCGCTTGGTTGCGGAAAGAGTTTTAAGACCGCCGCGGTGATCACGCCGAGCGTGCCTTCCGAGCCGATAAAAAGATTTTTGAGATCATAGCCGCTATTGTTTTTTTTGAGCTTCGACAAATCCGAAAGAATTCGCCCGTCGGCAAGCACGGCTTCGAGGCCAAGCACGAGATCGCGCGCATTGCCATAGGCGATGACATTGGTGCCGCCCGCGTTGGTCGAAAGATTACCGCCAATGGTGCAGGATCCCTCCGCGGCGAGCGACAGGGGAAACAGCCGCCGCGCCTGCCGCGCGTGCTCTTGCACCTCGGCCAGCACCATTCCAGCTTCAACGGTCATTGTGTTCGAGGCGGGATCGAGCTCGCGCAACGCCCGCATGCGGCCGAGCGAAAGCACGATTGCACCGCTGCCAGCGGTAGGAATTTGGCCGCCCACGAGCCCCGTATTGCCGCCTTGAGGAACAACCGGAGTCCCGCTCTCATGGCAAAGTTTGAGGACCGCCGCGACGTCTTGCGTCGACCCCGGCCGGACGACACACAGCGCCTGGCCGTGAAAGAGATCCCGCGGCTCGCGCAAAAACCCCTCCATGTCAGCGGCATCGGTGACGATGTGGCGCTCCCCGACAATGGTTTTGAGGCGCGCGATGATGTCGGGATAAGCCATTCTTGGCGCGGCCACGTCGTTCACGTTGAAAACCTGCCTCATCTTTGCATAAGAAGACGAAACGGAGGGCGAGGCGCGCTTTCAGAAAGCGGAATTTGGCGAGCGAAAACTTTGCCCTCGCAAAGTTGAAATTATATGCCAGATTTGCGAAACGGGCATCATGGCCTCCCACTTCTTCGCTGAAATCTTTTGGTTCGCGAAATATTTATAAGGAGATCTTATGGCGGCGCTCGACACGGTCTTGGCGAAGATCGATGGCAATCTTAAGTCCGCCCTTGGGCGGCTCTTCAAACTCGTCGAAATCCCTTCGATCTCGACCGATCCCGCCTATGCCGGCGATTGTGCCAAGGCGGCTGAGTGGCTCGCCGCCGAGTTAAGGAGCATCGGTTGCGAGGCTTCGGTGCGTCCGACGGCGGGCCGTCCCATGGTTGTCGGACAAGCGAAGGCGCAACGCCCGGACGTGCCGCATGTACTTTTTTACGGTCACTACGACGTCCAGCCGCCGGATCCGCTCGATTTGTGGCAAACCCCGCCTTTCGAGCCGCGCCTCGCGGAGGCCGAAACGGGCAAGCAAATTGTCGGGCGCGGCGTCGCCGATGACAAGGGTCAGCTGATGACCTTCATCGAAGCCTGCCGCGCCTTCCAGGAAACCGGCGGCTTTCCCTGCCAAGTGACATTTTTCATCGAAGGCGAGGAGGAAACCGGCTCGCCGTCGCTTCCGGCCTTTCTTGCCGCCCATGCGGCCGAGCTCAAAGCCGACATGGCACTCGTCTGCGACACCGGAATGTGGGACCGCGTGACGCCCGCGATCACCATCATGCTGCGCGGCCTCGTGCTCGAGGAAGTCGTGATCCATGCGGCTGACCGCGATCTGCATTCGGGAATTTTTGGCGGCGCCGCGGTCAATCCGATTCATGTCCTTGCCAAAATCATCGCCGATCTGCACGATGAGAAGGGACGCGTCGCGCTGCCGGGCTTCTATAATGGGGTCAGCGAGCTTCCCAATGAAATCGCCGAGCAATGGCGCGATTTGAGATTTCGCGGGAGCGATTTCTTGGGCGGTGTCGGCCTTTCGGTTCCTGCTGGCGAGCAAGGCCGCGATATTCTCGAACTGGTTTGGTCGCGTCCCACCTGCGACATCAACGGCATCCTCGGTGGCTATACCGGCAAGGGGTCGAAGACCGTGCTGCCCGCGCAAGCAAGCGCCAAATTCTCGTTCCGGCTCGTCGGATCGCAAGATCCCCACAAAGTCGCCGAGACCTTCCGGGCCTTCGTCAAGGAGCGGCTGCCCGCCGATTGCCGCGCCGAATTTGTCTCGCATGGCGCATCGAGCGCCTTGCAACTTCCCTTCAGTTCGGCGGCCTTAACGCTGGCGCGGCGGGCGCTGGCAGACGAATGGGGCAAGGAACCGGTGCTTGCCGGATGCGGCGGCTCGATCCCGGTCGTCGGCGCGTTCAAGCACGATCTCGGGATGGACACATTGATGATCGGCTTCGGCCTCGAAGACGATCGCATGCACTCGCCGAACGAGAAATACGAGCTTTCCTCCTTCCACAAAGGCGCAAGGAGCTGGGCCCGGGTGTTGCACGCGCTCGCGCTTTGAGAGTCGCCGGCCGCGGCGCGATCAGGCCCGCGGCCGGCGCAGCCTCACACCCGCGATCCGCAATCCGGCAAAGAGGACGAGCGCGTAGATCAGCGCCCCGGACACACCAAGGGCCGCGACTTCAAACACATTGGCGAAACGGCCAAGACCCGCTGTCCAACGCTGGGCGGGGCTGGCGGCAAAGAGCGCGAAAACCGAAAGAAGGAAGGACGCCACGGTCACTGCCGTGGCGGTTTTCCACAAAAACAGATCGATCTTCATGGCGCCCCGCCTGATCGCGAGAAAGCACAAGGCGAGGAGATTGATCCAGGCTCCGGCTGCTGTCGCAGCCGCAAGCCCGGGCGCGCCCAAGGGCTTGAACAACACGATTTTCAACGCGACATTGACCGCAACGGCGCCGAGCGCGATCAGCATCGGCGTTTTGGTATCGCCCTGGGCTTGAAAGCTCGCCACGGCCGAGCGCAAAAGAACAATCGCGACAAGCCCGAAGCCATAGGCCGTGAGCACCGCGGCGGAGGCGCCCGCCGCTTGCGGCGTGAAGGCGCCGCGCAAAAAAACCCCGCGCATGATGTCCTCGGGAATCATGATGAAAGCAATGAAGAACGGCGCCGTCAGCGCGAGGGAGAGCGCCATGGTCCGGTTTTGCGCATGCAAGGCGCCGCCGGGATTACCCGCCGCGAAAAGCCGGCTCATCTCCGGCAGCAACACGGTGCCCGCCGCGATGCCGATGACGCCAAGCGGCAATTGATAAATGCGGTCGGCATAATAGATCGAGGAGACGCCGCCCGTTGGCAGCATCGAACCGATGATGGTGTCGGCGAAAAGCGCGATCTGGGTTCCGGCCGAGCCGATCACCGCGGGGCCCAGCGTCACAAGGAAGTGCTTGACGTGCTTGGTCATCGCAGGACGCGCGAAATGCTCGAAAATTCCAGCGTGATAGGCGGCCGCCGATGTCAGTGCGAGCTGCAGCACACCGGAGATCGTCAGTCCCCAACTCGCCGCCAGGCCAGGGTTCGCGAACAAGAAAGCAACGCACAGGAAAACAATCATCGACAGATTCATCACGACCGGCGTGAAGGCCGCGGCGACGAAATAGCCATGCGCGTTCAAGGTGCCCGACTGCAGCGTGACGAGCGTGATGAAC
Organism: uncultured Alphaproteobacteria bacterium; assembly: GCA_963784075.1. Taxonomy (GTDB): domain Bacteria; phylum Pseudomonadota; class Alphaproteobacteria; order Rhizobiales; family Beijerinckiaceae; genus Methylocapsa. The sequence goes on from CAWAQW010000050.1 coordinate 48,519, forward strand.
ATAAGATAAGGAAAGGTGATCCGTGTCAGCGTGACGGTGAGCGCGAATTTTTCCGGATCGGCGCGAAATCCGGGCGCCAAAAGATCGATGAGAGCGGGCGTGAACGCAAAGGCAAGCGCGACCACGATGAGCTGCGATAGAAGCAATCCCAAAAAAATCTGTCCCGCGAAGAGCCGGGCGCTAAAAACACCTTCGGATTGAAGGACCTGCGAATAGCTTGGAACATAGGCGGAGTTGAAAGCGCCTTCGCCAAAAATGGTGCGAAAGTGATTGGGCAGGCGCTGGGCGACGACGAAGGCATCGGCGAGCACGCCGGCGCCGAGCACGGCCCCAAGCAAGACGTCACGGAAAAAACCGGCGCCGCGCGAGAGCAGGGTCAAGGCGCCGACGGAAACGAGGCTTTTGTACATGGAGATTCGATTTATCCGGAGCGCGGCCGGGTCAAAGAGTCATCCGCCACGGGCGCATTGATGCCGACGAACTCGTCAATGAGATAAAGCGGCCGCCTTTTGACCTCGGCGAAGATTCGGCCAATATATTCGCCGATAATGCCGAGCGACAGCAACTGAATTCCGGCGAAAAACGTAATCGAGACAATCAACGAGGCGTAGCCCGGAACATCGACGCCAAAAATAAGTGTGCGGAACAAATAGAAACTCGCCATTGTCAGGGCCAGCAAGGAGGTGGCCGATCCAATGTAGCTCCAAACTTTAAGCGGCATTGTCGAAAAGGACATGAGTCCATCGAGCGCGAGATGGGTCAATTGCCGATAGCTGAATTTGGACTCGCCGTGCAGGCGGGCCTCGACATTATACGGCACGCCGGCCGATTTAAATCCGATCCAGGCATAGAGCCCCTTGGAAAAGCGCGCCTGCTCACGCAAGGCGCGGAGCGCCGCGACGGCCCGTGCGTCGAGGAGCCGGAAATCCCCGGCGCCCTCGGGCAGACGCGTGTCCCCGACCGAGCCAAAGAGCTTGTAAAAGCGCTGTGTCAATATCCGCCGCAAAGGATGATAGGCGTTGGGATCGACGCGCTGCGCAAAGACATTCTTGTAGCCTTCCCGCCACCTTGCGACGAAAGTCTCGATCAGTTCGGGTGGATGCTGCAAATCGGCATCGAGGATAATGGTCGCGGCGCCCCTTGCGTGATCGAGGCCCGCCGCTATGGCGATCTCCTTGCCGAAATTCCGGCTCAAAGAGAGCGCGCGAATGCGCGGATCCGCGGCATGGGCGGCGCGCAGAAGGTCGAGCGTATTGTCGGTCGAACCGTCGTCAACAAAAGTGATTTCGAAAGACGCCGCGCAACGCTCGAGCACCGGCACGAGCCGTTTCAGCAAAACCTCTATGTTCCGCAATTCATTGTAGACCGGTGTGATTACGGACAGCTCCGGCTGTTTGGCATCGACCGGCCGAGCCTCGGATTTCGTCATGCGAGGAGACCTCTAAATTGAACTCACATCCAGAGCGAAGCAGATCATGTTTCCGCTCAGGCTTTCGCGCGAAATCAAGCATTCTTGATTGCACAGCCGCCGCGACGATTGCGGAACGGATTGACCTTCATAGCTGCGCATCCATCCCCCGCTGAAAGCGCCACGCCCTGGCCGCCCCCCGGCCGCGCCCCCGCCCTTGAGGAGGTTCGGGACAGCGAAATCGCGCACGCCAATGAGCCTCCGGCTGGCATAAACTCCCGGAATGAGCGGGCCTTGGCGCGCATAGGGACCAACAAGCCGGACGTTTCTCCATTTCACATTTAAAGGTGCAAAGAAAGTCACTAAGCGCTAATGGCTCCATTAAGCAATTCTTGGGGTGCCAAAACATACCAATCTAAAGAGGGAAACGCCGTGCTCACAAGCCTCAAAAATTACATATTGGAAAATCCCAACGCATTTCAAATCGCCAGCACATTTGTCATTGGCGTCGTTGCCTTCGCCATCTGGAGCCTCGCCTCCAAAAAGCGCCCGCCTAAATAAAATTGCTTGTGCCTCGGGTCTCTTCCACGATGTTTCGCCGTTCCTAAAGCAACCTTGCATTTCATGGCGCGAAGAGCCACGCCGGGAGACGGGGCTCGAACGTCGGGGCGATCGCCTGAAACCAGACGGTTTCACGCCGGAGCGCCGGACATTTTGCGATCATTCGCGGTCAAAAGAGCAGTTGGGCATGGCCAAAGTGTGTTTCTCATTCTGCCTCTGCGCCGATGATTTCGCCCTGTCGCCTGGGGTCAGCCGCGGAATTCTGGAAGCTCTGGACGGCGGCAGCTTGAGCGCGACAAGCGTGATGACGACGCGCCCGTCCTGGCCAAAGGGCGCGCGTGAGCTACGCCCTTTTAAGGCCAAGGCCGACATTGGGCTCCACCTCAATCTCACCCTCGGCAGCCCGCTTGGAGACATGCCCCTTTTCGCGGCGTCCGGACGCTTTCCGGACATTCGCCAGCTGATCAAGGCGGCGCGGAAAAAGGCGCTTCCGGGCGCCGAGATCGCGCAAGAAATTTCGCGCCAGCTCGATAGCTTTTGCGACCATTTCGGCGCCGCTCCCGCCTTCGTCGATGGCCATCAGCATGTCCAAATTCTTCCGCAAATCCGCTCCCTTCTGTTCACATGCCTCGAACAAAGAGGACTTGCCGGCAAGCTCTGGCTGCGCACGAGCTCTGATCGCCCCTTGGCCATTTTGCGGCGTGGCATCGAACTTCCGAAGGCGCTTGCAATTGCCTGGCTCGCGCGAGGCTTTGCAAGGGAGGCGGCCGCGCGAGGCTTCCCCACAAATGATGGTTTCGCCGGCTTTTCCGCGTTCGATCCGAGACGAGATTATGCCGCCGACTTCGCCCGTTATCTCCGCGCGCCGGGCCGGCGCCATCTCGTCATGTGTCATCCAGGTTATTGTGACGAAGAGCTCATCGCGGCGGACTCTGTCACCCTGAGCCGCGAACGTGAACTGCGCTTTCTTCTTTCCCCGGCGTTCAAGGACGCGCTCGATCGCATGGGCGCTAAGCTCGCGCGGCTTTCCGATGCGCTGATGTGATGGCATTGAAGAGAGGGAACATTGATGTATCGAGCCAATCCAAAAGATGGCCTCGCGTGGGTTACGGGTGCGAGTTCCGGCATTGGCCGGGCGGTGGCGCTCGAACTTGGCCGGCGCGGCTACAAGGTCGCGGCGACGGGGCGCAGAGCGGCCGAGCTTGAAGCGTTGGCGGCGGAATCGCAAAATATTTTCAGCTTCCCCGGTGACGTCACGGATCGCGCCAGCATGACGCGGCTCGTCGGCGAGATTGAAGCTTCGCATGGCAAGATCGCGCTGGCCTTCATAAATGCGGGCGTTTATTTTATCGCGGAACGCGACAAATTTTCCGCCGATGTCATCTGGCAAACATTCGAGATCAATGTCGGCGGCACGGTCAATTGTCTCGATCCCATTCTCGCCGCCATGGAGCGGCGCGGCAGCGGTCAGATCGCGCTCACTTCGTCGCTCGCGGGCTATGGCGGCATCGAGGGATCTATGGCCTATGGCTCGACCAAGGCCGCTTTGATCTATATGGCCGAGGCGTTGAAGCTCACCTATGAGCGGGCGGGACTGACCATTCAGATCGTCAATCCGGGGTTTATCGACACGCCGATGACGGCGCAAAATGATTTCAAAATGCCCTTCATCATGGGCGCCGACCGGGCGGCCAAGATCATTTGCAATGGATTCGAAAAGAGCGGATTTGAAATCGCCTTTCCGCGCCGTCTTGCCTTCCCGTTCAAGGCTGTGTGTCTGTTGCCTTATCCGCTGTTCTTTTGGCAAATGCAGCGCTCGACGAAGCGGGCGCGGCGGCGGGGCTCAACAGCTGCCGACAGCGAATAAGTCAAGGCTTTCGATTCCGGCAGGCTCCAACTCTTGGAATTCGAGCCCGCCTCTGCGATCCCATGTCCACGTGAAGGCTGAGGATACAAAGGCTGAGGACGCGATGACTGTGATCGCCTCACGCCAGCGAGGAATAGATATTGATGGCCAGCTCGACATCATCGAAGACGCGGCCTCGTCCCGCCTTCAACACCAACGCCTTGTTGCAATATTGCCGGATGATATCCACGTGATGGCTCACCATGATCATGGCGCAATGCTTGCGGCGCACGAACAAGGCATCGTGGCATTTTTGCTGAAAGCGCTGATCTCCGACCGCGAGCACTTCATCGATCAGGAAACATTCAAAATTGATGGCAAGAGTCAAGGCGAAGGCGAGCCTGGCGCGCATGCCCGACGAATAGGTTCTGACCGGCAAATAGAGGAGCCGCCCCAATTCGGCGAAATCATCGACAAAGGCGACCGCCTCGTTGATGGGAATGCCATAAAGGCGGGCGATGAACCGAATATTGTCGAAACCGCTCATCGCCACTTGGAAGCCGCCGCCGAAGGCGATCGGCCAGGACATGAAGAGGCCGCGCTCCACCGTGCCCGAGGTCGGCGGCTCGACGCCGCCGATGATTTTCACAAGGGTCGACTTGCCGGCGCCATTCTTGCCGAGCACGGCGATCTTTTCGCCTTCGCCGATGCTGAAAGAAATGTTGTCGAGCACACGCCGCACCCCGATCGCTGTGTGATAGTCCTTGACGATCCCCGACAGTTCGATGGATCTCGGCTTAAGCGGCCGCAATTGTCCCGTAGGCGCGCGCGTTTGCACGCGAACCGCATCGATTTTCGCCGGAGGCAATATGTGTTCGACGGCATGGGTCTCCTGGCTTGGACTCACGCCTGATGCTCCGATACGGTCTTGACGAACCCCCTCACCAGGCCAAAGACGCAAAGGCTCACACCGAGAACGAAGAAAAAATACAGAATCCGCTTCGGGTAGAGGGCTTGATCGGCGAGGTTCGGCTCGACGATGGTCTCAAGATAAAGCTGCTGGCGTTGCGCGTCCTGCCGGGCCGATTCGAATTGCGCAACCGCAACCTCCAATGATTTCGCGGCAAGCTCTCGATCGAGAATAAGTTTATCGAATTCGGCCAGTTTCGAAGCCATGGCCTCGCTGCTGCCAACGGTGCGCGCCCTTTGTTTGTCAATCTCCAATTGGATGGAAACGATCTTCTCGCGCATCGGCGCGATCATCGGACTCTGCGGAGCCGTGGCGGTCAGTTGGCTGAGCGCGGCCTCGGTCTTGATGAGATCGGTCGTCATCTTGGCGAGCCCATCGAGGGCCATGCTCGCCTCCTTATTTGGGTCGATCACGTTTTTATCATTTCGGAATTTGGTCAGCCGGGCTTCGATATCGACCAGTCTGGCTTTCGCTTCCTCAACGGCTTCATTGGCGTGTTTCAATGCGTCGTCATGGGCGCGCGCATTGAGCCGGTTGACGAGGGCCTCGCCACTGCGCAACAGAGCGGTGGCGAGATCCTGAGCATCTTGAGGTGTGAAGGCCCGAACGTCCAGCGTGCTTATGCCAGATTCCGTATCGATATCGGTATCGACCATTCGTTTGAACCGGCGATAAAGCTGTTCTTTGTTATCGCGCGAGTAGAAGTTGGGAAACCGGTTGAAAATATCGGCCTCCGGCCGCGCCAGGATCGCGCGCAAATTATGATCGCGAACAAGGAGGTCGACGGCATCGCGCGAGATGACATATTCGTTAACCGCGTAAGTCTCATCAACCGCCCTGGAGAGTTTCTGGTTCTGCATCAAGGCCGCAAGATTACCGGCATCGTCGCGCGCCGAGGTGCGGACAATGAATTGTGTTTCGGAAACATATTGATCCGCCGCGATGAGCCCAAAATAAAGCGATGCCAGCGCCATGGGCACAACGACAAAAACAATAAACATCCAATACCGGCGCCACCACGGGATGTGTTGCGGCTCGGCCGGCTCCCACCAATCACCGGCAACGAGTTCACCCTTGGAGGCGACAGGTTCCAGACGGATCTCCTGAATGATGGGGTCGGGTTGCAGTATATCCGGCATGTTCACCGCTTTTCGCTCTAAGCGCCTAAGTCTGCCATGAAATATCAATTCATCCGGACGTGACGTTGCGCCCAGCGCACGAGGGGCAGCCCTATGCCCGTGAGCACGACACACCACAGGAGCAGATAAGGGGCATCCCACTCGGTCTGAACATCAACAGGGAAAAGGCCGCCACGAAACATTTCTTGGACATTCACCAAGGGTGACCAAGACAGGAAATAACGTGCCTTGCTGGGCAGCCAATATTGCATGGTGAAGGCGCCGGTCAGCGGCAAGGAGATATACATGATGGGTTGGACGAAGTGCTCCGCCGCTTCCGAAAGCTCGGTCAGGCTGGTTATGATCAAGCCGAAACTGAATGAGAACCAAGTCATCAGAACCCAAGCACCGATGAGAATCAGCGGATCGCGTATCGGTTCCATCGCGCCGAGCAAAACGAGCGGCACATAAGCGATGAAAAAGGCCGTCAGAATTCCCGCCATCTCCAAAAGGACGCGGGCGAAGAGAATGTCGAAGGCACGCACATTGCGATGAAACATGAGATCGGCGTTGTGGCGCAGGGCGTGCACGGCTTGGGAGATGATATGCCGCCACAACGTTAAAACGCTATAGCCACTCAAGACGAAAGGCACGAGTCCGACGCCGCGCCCATGCGCATGGCCGGTCAAAGACCACATGACCATAACGCCGAGCGCCAGGAACAGAGGTTCGCCCATCAGCCAGAAGAAACCGATATTCTCATGCCCATAACGAGCGCTCGCCTCGCGCAGCATGAGCGCGCCGAGAACCCGCAGGTTGACCCGCAACGACACCAGAAACGTCTGTTCCCGCGAGGGCGCCCGGCCGGCATTCCGCGTCTCCACGGCGCTCATTGGACATGCTCCTTGGCGCCGGCGAGAAGCATCCAGCCCATGGCGAAAACCGCAAAGGACATCACGAAGATCGTCAAAACCGATCGCGCCCGTTGCGGTTCGGTGTCTTCGTCCGGAAGATTGGGCTCGACAATCGTCACGACATAAATCTTTTGCCGGCGCGCTTCCTGACGGGCGCTGTCCAAAGCCGTCAGCGCATTGGCAAAGCTTTTGCCGGCGAGGTCGCGCAATAAGGTCAAACGCTCATAGGCCGAGACCTTGCCGGCGAGAGCCTTATCATTGCCCGCCATCTCGCCTTGCTCCGTGGCTATTCCCTGCCGCAAAGCCGTCGCGCGGGCCTGCAGCGATTGGATGGCCGGGCTTGACGGCGAACCGCTGACGGTTTCGCCGAGTTGAATCGAGGTCTGGGCGAGGTCGCCTTTAAGTTGGGTGATCGTGCCAAGCATAGCAAGCGAGTTCTGCGAGGGATCGATCAGCATTTCATGATTGCGGAACGCCGTGAGATCCGCCTGCGTGGCAACGACTTTGGCTTCGGCCTGGCTCACCTCCGCCAAGGCATTCTCGACCGTGTCATGCTCGGCCCGCGCATTCATCCGGTTGGCTCGTTCCTCGCCCAAGCGCATAAGCGCCGTCGCGATCGCCTGCGAATCTTCCGGTGAGAACGCCTCCACCCGCAAACTCGAAACGCCGGTGGACTGATCCTGCAAGACGGTGACATGCTGCTGAAAATATTCGTACAGCATCTCGAAACTGTCGCCTCGCCAGAAATGCGGAAATCTGGCGATAAAGTCGGCGCTCGGGCGCGAAAACATCGCTCGCAACGGAAGCCGCTCTTCCAATTGGTGAACGGCATCGCGCGATTGCATGAAGCTTTGAATAGCGTAAGTATCGTCGGCGGCGCGCGAAATGCCGAAGGTGGTCAACAGCGCGGCAAGTCCCATGGACTGATGGTTGGAGACCCCGCGAACAATATATTGCGCCTCCGAAACATATCTCTTCGAAGCAATGAGGCCAAAATAGACCGCTCCCACCAATGTCGGCAGAATCACGACGATCACGAACAAGATTCGCAAGGTCGATGACCGGCGGCGCAGGGCGACGATATACCGTTCGGCCCGGTCTTGCGCGTCCTTGCCCACCGCTCTGCCGGGCAGCCTTAAGCCGGCGAACTGCGCTTGCACTCTCTCAAGTCCGGCCACAATTCTTACCTCGTGCTCAAGCCGCTAGGAAGGACGCGGTCAAATCCGCCCAGCCGAAGGAACGCCCCCGGCCGCACCGGCACCTTTCCCCGCGGAAAGGTATCCGGGGACCGGTTAACGTTAACGAAAGATGGGAATTCCCCACGCCGCCGCTTGGCTGCGAAAATCCGTCTCAAAAAGCAAAGCCCATTCTGGCCACGATCCCGTCATGATATGAACCATGTTTGGGGCGATTTTCTGGCATTGGGGAATCCGGCCCGGCGCAAGCCTGGCAACCGACACCCCTCGAAACCGCCGCAATCGCAAGCGCCGTTGGTGCCGCCGCGGCGGTTTTTGAATCGTTCTCGCAGCGGGGCCGCAAGGAACGGATCTTGACAGAGCGGAACTTGCCAGCTCCCACGCGCCCGGCGCGCGCAAATATTGTGTCAGACTCGAGCAGTTCCCACATGGCCGGGGCGGAGTTGGGCCGTCCTTTGCTAGCAAGCGTGTCCCGGAGGTCATCCGAGAGGGCGTCGCCGCCTAGCGCACCAATAGTTTCTAGTCCTGCCGCTTCGGATAACTTAGCCCAGCCCATGCTAATCAGTGTTTTCGGAACCCCATCCGCCCTCACCTACTGGGGGGTTCATCTCCTCAAGACGATCATGCAGGTCGTCTATGGCGACTATCATTTCATTAAAGTCGATTCTATCGACGACCTACGTGAAGCTTGGGACAAGCGCGATGGCAAAAGCGTGCTTCTTGTGTCCGAATGTCCCGACACGCATGTTGCGAACCTCTTCATCAAATATGAAGCTCCCACTGTTGTTTTCATCGACAAGCCAGTCGATGTCATGTGTGACTTGGTGGCGTCTGGAACTCATGGTGGCTGGGACGGACTGTGTTTTGCCTCACAATCCTTTAGCGCCCTCAGCGAGATATCCAGGTCGCCAACAGTTTTTCGTATTGAAAGCAGTGATTACAACACGATCGTACGCGACCTCGTTGCAGAAATTTTCCGCGACGTGGTTGGTCACGCTGTCGAAGAGCAGATCGAGAAAGTGATGGCAATCGCCGTTCCAAATTATGCGTCACAACAGAACACTACCGTCTTAGAGCAAATTTTACTGCACTTTCCGCAGTCCCGGCGCCCTAACTGCTATCTTTCTCAATTAACAAAGGATGTTCAAGAAACAATTGAACAAGTTATCGATCAATATCATCCGAGCGTTACAAGTGGGAAAATAGATCAGATCATTTGGCCCATGACACTTTTTTCACACTGGGATCCTGCGGGCAAATATTATCGAGGTCCTATCGAATTGGTCGGCCCGCAGCGATACCTTATATGGGGACCCTATATGCATTTGCCCAAAGGTGACTGGGTTGCAACCGTAGATATAGAGATGACTGACAACTATTCTGGAAATCAGCTTATGGTCGATGTCACCGCTGGTTTTGGTACCGAGGTTCTCGCGATCGGAATGATTAATTTGCCTGTCCAAGGGGTTTTTTCGTTTAAAATAAGGTTCCGTATAAATGAACCAAGTCTTCCGATCGAGATCCGATTCTTCCTAAAATGCGGCGCAATAGAAGGAAAGTTTGCGTTGCGCCAGGCCGTAATCCAACCTGCATCTGAAGTATCCATCGAACGAGTCACGGTGTTCGAATTCAGCCGAATGTTAGTTCGTCAGCGGGCAGTAACTTCAGTTTGTTTCTTTTAGTGATGGCACATCACTACGTCATAGGAGAACAGCGAAGGCAACGAGCGAAAGAAAGAATAATATTCTTTTCGCGATCTGATCTCTCTTTTCCCCATCATGCTCTTGGTTTAGTAATATCATGACGGACGTTGAAATTCCCACTGACCCCAAATTATATGCGTCATTTCTGTTGCACCACCTTTATCGGCAGATACCGTCTCTGGATCACCCACACCTATACGCCATTGCTGAGACAGAATGGCCAACCGAAGATGATACCTGGTTCTGGGCCGATGACAATGCCAAGGTGCTGGAACTCCTGGCATGTCCGGACCTGTGGAGCGTGTGGCGGAATGAAGCCTCCAACATTTTGCGTTTCATCGACACATTATGCGACGGGCCGTTTATCTTTCGACGGCTAAGCCTCTCCCGTCTCGACAAGGTTCGGTCCGACGCGGGCAACGAAACCTTCATTCACTCCTTAATGGATATCAGCTTTGATGGGCCGCGTGGAATTCTGACGCTTGGCGTGCGTTTTCATGATGGGCGCAGCGGACGCCACCTGATTCTGACTGGAAACTACGTCGAATTCACCTATCGCGGAACGTCCTACGTGATCGACGTCGAGGACGCCATTGATGAATCCGCCGCGTCTCATGAAGGCTCGACTCTCGTCTTGCGCCATTCGAGCAATCTTCGATTCAAGCACGGGTATCGTACCTTGCGGCTCGGCCGCATCACATATCAATACACGATCCGCGCGTGTTCAATGCTGATCGACCTCGAAGTGTCGCTGGAGCTCGATCGCGGAATTCGAGGTTGAGAATGTCGTGCTTACTGTGGGACACGACAATCTCAGCCACGGCGAAGGAAATGTTCACTACGGCAGTATCGTTTTTACGCCAGCGAACGAGCCCTCACAGCGTTTTGACGTAGGCGAAGCCGGCGAGACACGGCTCGATACCCGAGCGTCAACATATTACGCCCTTGCGCAAGACGAAATTGCCGGCTTCGCCCTCGCCGTCCACTCAATCCCCTTCGAGCCGTTCCGGCTCGAGACGATCATCGCAAACGTGAAGCAACCGCCACGTCTGCACTGGGTCGCCACACGTTATCTCTTTCGCGGCCGTCATCATGGCGTGACGCTCGTCGCAGGAGAACAGAAAGTTGTAACCGTTGGAGGTTTATATGACCGGCCGGCCGAATATGAGCGGATCGTACGGAGGTGGAAGGACACAAAAACGGCCTCAGGGAAGGCGTTATTGGACCCGAGCATTTCTTATGATTATGGCGTCGAAATCAATGCATTCGCGAAATGCTTCGCGACCCTCTCACGCCAAACCAATCTAGCTGGCGACGAACTCACTGCGAGCCAGGTCCACGATCTATTTGATCGTTATCTTACCGTTTATATGAATGATTTCATTGCCAAACACCAAGCGGGAAAAAACGCGGTCTTCTCCCGCCAGCTAGCATTCGTCATTATGGGTGTCGCAACAATGCTGCGCACCACCGCCGGCGAAGGGTATCGGAGCCATCTTGCCGCGCTCTGCGACGTGATGTTGAGCTTTGAGCATATTCATGAAGGGCTTTCCGGTCAGCTGGAATCGGCTTTACAATGGGCATTGCCATCGACAGTCCAGTTTATGTGGATTGCCATAGCGCAGCACTTCTGGCCCTGACTCATGCCGCGCGCCACGTCGACGATCCAAGACTCCCGGCAGCAATCGATCGCGGCCTCGGAATTTATATGCTCGCAACCGATGCAGTCCTTTTTCAATATAAGCTGCATAAGGCCGACCTTGTCGCACTCAATTGGGCCGACACAGCCGGCAACCGCCACTCCAATCACTCCTTTTGGAATTATCAGGCGGGATTGAAACTTCCCACTTTTTCCGCGCACTCAAAATGTCGCCAGATAACAGACTGCAGGACGTTTTCGCGCGCCATCGAGAGCGCATCGAGATGATGGAAGCTATTCTGCGCCGGCAGATAGGGAAATCCACCTATTCTCATGCTAATGGCGTGGAGATCCGGTCATCTTATTTATCGACCGAAACGAACTCGGAGACTCAACCATGGGTTTTGCTAGGCCTGCTTGGGCACCCGCACGATTGATCTTAACAATCGGAGTACTGTGACGTGAGCAGGCATTCGCTGGCGAGCGTTTTGACTTCCCTCTCAAGCGTTCTTCATACCCGAATCCAAAGACACAGATTCGTCGCAGTCCCCCGCAGGCCAAGTTCCGCACCGCGAGGACGAACCTCTCCAAAAGATGCCGCTTGAGCATAATATGATCAGGACGACCGACGAACTCGACGCTATGATCGACGAGTGTGACCGGGCTTTGGCTATTTCTGAGTTGTGCGGCTGTTTTCGCGACCTTCCAAATGGCGCCACCAGACAACCTGCCGCGCGACCCCTTTTCGATGGAGTACCGTGAGCAGCACAATTACGTTTGTATACGCAAATCTCCGGCCGCTCCTATAGCAAAGCCAATGAAGCGACGGAATTCGATGTCGACGTGGCCGTTCGGCGCCCTTTTCCGTTTAATACGCAAAGTTGTGCCACCACCGGCGAACATTTGATGTTTATGGGCTTTCTGCTCCGGACCATGGCGCTTGCGCCCGGTTCGCGCGTGCTTGAATTCGGGCCGGGCTGGGGAAACACAACAATCGCGCTTGCACAACTTGGCCATCACATCACCGCTGTCGATATCGAGCCACGCTTTTGCGAGCTTATCAAGCGCAGGGCTGCCGCCACGGGTGTCACGATCGAGGTCGTCAACGACGATTTTATGTGGATTGAACAGGCCGATGGGCAATTCGATGCGATCGTGTTTTTTGAGTGCTTTCATCATGCCAGCAATCACCTGGCCCTGCTGCGCGCGCTTCACCGCGTCATCAAGCCAGAGGGACGAATCTTCTTCGGCGCCGAGCCGATCACATCCGATTTTCCCTTACCTTGGGGTCTTCGACTGGACGGACAATCCCTGTGGTCGATCCGAAAATGCGGCTGGCTTGAACTCGGGTTTCATGAGGACTACTTCGCCAATGCTCTCACCATGACCGGATGGTACGGAATCAAGCACACACCCGGAGAACCGAAATGGATGAGCGTATCGGAAGCACGACCACTGACGCGAACCGCGCATTATATCCCGGCATCAGATCAACGGCTAAAGACGCATATCGGAACGCGCAAGCAAGGCATCATTGCTCTGGATAGGGCCGCCGCAGGCACGGCGCTCTTTGGGCCTTACATCACTTTCGCTCCGGGCAGTTACTTGGGTCGCGTGCATTTCGTTCCCGGTGCGATGAAGTGCGGGCAGGTTGTATTTGACGTTTGTGCGCGCGCCTCTGCGGACACACCGACCGTTCCGCTTGTTGAACGCCGACTAGATCTGGCGACTGTTACGGCAGACCATATTGAGGTCGCCCTTCATACCACGTCGGTGCTTCGTGAAATGGAAATACGACTCTTCTGCGAGCCTGACTGCACCTTCCAGATAGCCGCCGTTGAATTCCTGCCGACAGATTGAGATCGTGCGGCACGAATTTGTCATCGTATTGCTTGTGACCAGAACGCTCGCCATCACGGTTAAGCCCGGTAGCAGGCGGCACTGGCGAAGCGCCCCAAAACCGGCCGGCACCTTGGCCCCCTTCGCGACCCCTTCGCTCATTATCTCAATCTATACTGCACGAATAAATCATTCGACCGCGACGCAGTCTGACGAGTTCGCGTACCACCCTGTTTTGAAAGGACTTTGGGCTCGCCTTTAGCGAGACGGACGTCGGTTGTCCATGGCGGTGCTGTCGAGAGTACGTGAACCTCGGTTCAAAAATTTGCAGCTTAATTCGCATGTTTGGCATATAAACGACCGCATGTGTCCTCTTATCGCCATGTGGACGACAGCGCTCAACGCGGCAATGGCTCCGGTGCGAACGAGTGCGGCAAGGTTCCGTTCCGGCCGCTCGCGCCGGCTGGCGGCCGGGAGGGCCTCGAACTCGAACGAAGGCAGGCCGTGGCGACGCCGTGCCCCTTGCCGCGAAAGACCGAAACGCGGCCGGGGTGAAGCCTCCAGCATATGCCGGTCACCCGGCCCCGGCGGGCAAGCGTCTTCGCACTCGATCCCGAGCCCATACCAGATATCACCAGCCTGTTCGGCAGCACGAGCGGCCGGCCGGGATCATGTCGGTCCGTTGCAGGCCGCGGCACAGCGAAGGCATCACGCAACGCGCGGCTTGATGGAGGTGTCGTCATGACCACAATTCTGATCAACGGCACCCACCGCGACATCGATGCCGATCCGCAAATGCCGTTGCTTTGGGCCATTCGCGACATTCTTGGGCTGACCGGCACCAAAATCGGCTGCGGCATCGGGGCGTGTGGTGCGTGCACGGTTCACATGGACGGCGCGGCGGTTCGCTCCTGCATGGTGACGCTATCTTCTGCCACCGGGCACGCGATCGTCACCATCGAAGGTCTCAGCCCCAACGGCACGCACCCGGTCCAGCGCGCCTGGACGGCCCACAATGTTCCCCAATGTGGCTATTGCCAGCCCGGTCAAATCATGCAGTCCGCGGCACTCCTCAAGCAAACGCCAAGGCCGAGCGATCAGCAGATTGTCGAAGCAATGTCGGGCAACATCTGCCGCTGTGGCACCTATCAGCGGATTCATGCGGCCATCAAGTCAGCAGCGGAGTTGATCTGATGACAGCCATCATGAACATGACCCGAAGGGACATCCTCAGCGGCGGCGCCGCCACCGGACTCGTTCTTGGTTTCCACGTCGGCTCCAAATTTTCAAGTGCCGAGGCGGCAACAGACCAGACGTTCGCGCCCAATGTCTATGTCGCCATCGACGAGAGCGGACTCGTAACGATCGTCGCCCATCGCTCGGAAATGGGCACCGGAATTCGAACGGATTTGCCGATGGTGCTCGCCGATGAACTCGAAGCCGATTGGACGCGCGTCAAGATCGTGCAAGCCCAGGGCGACGCGAAATATGGCGATCAGAATACCGACGGATCGCGGAGCACCTGGCAATTTTATCAGCCGATGCGCGAGGCCGGAGCGGCGGCGCGGCAAATGCTCGAAGCTGCCGCCGCGCAAATGTGGCACGTCAAACCGGCCGATTGTCATGCCCGCAAGCACGCCGTCGTGCATGGCCCGACCGGCCGTCACATCCCATTTGGCAAACTCGTCAAGCTGGCCGCGACGATGCCGGTGCCGCCCACAAATGAGCTCCGCTTCAAGGCTCCACAGCAGCGACGCTATGTCGGCACGCCCGTTCAGATCGTCGATCTTCAGGACATCATCACGGGCCGCGCGATTTACGGCACCGACGTCGTTCTCCCCGGGATGAAATACGCCTCGATCGAGCGATGCCCCGTCTATGGCGGAACCGCCAAATCATTCGATTCCAAAGATGCGCTTGCGGTGCCTGGCGTCGAGCGCGTCGTGGAGATCCCCCCAGCACCGGTTCCATCCGGATTTCAAACCGCTTGGCGGCATTGCCGTCATCGCCACCAATAGCTGGGCCGCGCAGCAGGGCCGCGACAAGCTCAAAATTGAGTGGGATTACGGCCCCAATGTCCGGCACGACACCACGTCCTATCGCGCCGAGCTCGAGGCAACGGCAAAGCAGCCTGGCCACGTCGCCCGCAGCCAAGGCGATGTCGATGCCGCCCTCGCGGCCGCCAGCCGCCGGATCTCAGCCGACTATTTCGTCCCCTATTACGCACACGCGCCCATGGAGGTGCCCGCCGCAGTGGCACGTTTCGACGGCGGAACATGCGAGATCTTTGCGCCCACCCAGGATCCCCAAGGCGCGCGCAAAACCGTTGCCGAAGTGCTGAACGTGCCGGAAGCGGATGTGACCATCAATGTCACTCTGCTGGGAGGCGCCTTTGGCCGCAAGTCGAAGCCCGACTTCATCGCCGAGGCCGCCGTGCTCGCGCGTCAGGCTTGTCGACGAACCACGATTGGGAGGCGATAGCGCCGGGCTGGCCCTCCTCGAAGTGCTCGTCGTAGGCCATGAGTATTTGATAGTCGGTTGCTGCGGCGTAGCTGCGATAGGTCCACTCAGGATCGTCAAAAGGAGCAGCGATGGCGAGCAGCCATCCATGCGGTATGAACGCAGCCTTGAGCTCATGCAAAAAAGTCAGCACATCCTTGTGCGCGTCTTTGGGTACCTCCTCGAAATCGATCACGAGGCCTTGCGCGGAGTTGCCTTGCAGGAACGTCACGAGCTCCTCTAGGCGCGCTTGGCGCTTGACAGGGTCGGCCAGCATGCGCGCCAATCCGGGACCATCCCATTTGCCGTCGGTGGCGTTCTGCAGCATCGGCAAAACGCTGGGCGGCTGCTTTTGCTTACGCAGAAGATCGACGGATTTCTGGTCTACTCCCGTCTTCAATTCCATGTCTGGGCCGGTGAGCTCGACCCAACTCGGTACCACCCAGTCGAGCTTCGGAAGTACCGTCTCGAGCGAGGCGAAGCTGCCGTCATCCCATGTTACGTAAAAACCGATGGTGAGAGGCCGACTGTCCGCGCGTCCGCGCGCCGCCGTGAGCTGCTTTGCGGAGGCTGTGGGCATCGTCTGCTTGACTGCCCATTTCGGGAGAAGTCGATCTCGACCGCGCGGCGTCTCCAAGACGCCGTGCCGCCGGCAGCAACTCACGTCGCTGGGCGATATCCTTCGTGTCCGCCAACGCTGAGCGCTTGCGCGGTGGGTCGAGGCGAAGGACGGAGACGTTCGGAAGGAAGAGCAGGCTCGCCACGAATGCGAGGAGCACAATCGTGCTTAGGACGGACAAGATCCAGCCGAGCGAGCCGAGGATGACCGAGCGGCGCTTGGTGGGATCGAAGAAGACAGGAGGGCGGGTCACGTGAACCTGGGCAGTGGACTAACGTATGTGAAGAAACTGCCAGCGATGAAACCGACAATGGCCACGATGCAAGGCTGACGTCGTGGCCCGAACGGCTTCATTTCTTAACGCAGGTCTTGGTCTTAGCATCCCACTTCATGTCGGTTAGCTTGTCGCACTCCGTCTTCGTCTTCGGCGCATCCGCCGCGACCGCCGGAGCCATAAGGGCAAACAAAAGTCCCGCAACAACCGCCGTGCTCAGTATTTTCGACATTGTGCTTCCTCCCCAGGCTTCCCGCCGCCCTCCAAGTGACGTTGCGCTCCGCCTTTTGCAGGCGGATGTCTGCCGCCTTACGGATCGGTAAGAAGGTTGGGCGCAGCGTCTAGTTAAGTAGTACGGAAAGACCGCCCGGGAACGATCTGGCGGGGTTTCAAACGGCGCACGACTACTTTTTCACAGTACACTTGCTCGTCTTGTCGTCCCACTTGCCCTTGGCCTTGTCGCAATCGGCCTTGGTCTTGGGCTCATCGGCGGCGAACGCCGGAGCCGCGGTGGCCAACAGAACACCGGAACCTTCCGGGAAATCGTCTGGACCGTGGGACCACAGCACGACACACTGGATAGTCTGGCCGAATACGTTTCGCAATATGTCTCGACGTACCTGCGCAAGGCAAATATCCGATGCCGTCTGGAATTGCCGGAACTTCCGGCCGTTATGCTTCAGTCGGAAAGCCGGCATAGTATCCTGATGGCGGTCAAAGAAGCGGCGAATAACATCGTAAAACACTCGGCAGCGACCGAGGTGCGTCTTGGCATTAGCATCAAAGGATCGACGTGTGTCATCGAATTCCGGGACAACCGGAAAAGGGTTCCGATTCTCTAAACAAGCCGCCGGTTTTCGCACGGACTGGAGAATATGAAAAAGAGAATGGAGGCGGTGGGTGGAACCGCAGAACTCGCTTCGGAAAAACGAAAAGGGACGACGGTGACGTTTGCGTTTCCGCTTTCAAACGGACTTTATGTGAATTCATAGCCCATTTGGGCCATTGCGAAGCATCACCCGGATGTGTAGGTTAAGCAGAGCACACGGAACAATGATAGGCTGAGTGTATGGCGATTCGAGTATCGATTGTCGAGGACGACGAGCGTCTCTGAGGGGAAGCCTGATCGTTCTTCTGGATTCAACCCGCTATTCGCCATGAGGCAATCTATGGCTTCTTATATGAGGAAATCTTATGGAAACAGGCACTGTTAGAACCGTTAGTATTGTAGTAGCGTGAAATGACCGGCGCGTACCTCGATTACTCTATGAGCGTCATTGTCAGTCGCGCCCTGCCCGATGTTTCGCGATGGCCTCAAGCCCGTCCATCGCCGCGTTCTGTACGCTATGGATCAAATGGGCCTGCAATTGCTGAACCGAAGCTTTTCGCAAATGCGCCGGCACCGTCGGCGAAGTCTTAAAAAGCTATCATCCTCATGGCGATGTCGCCGTCTACGACTCCCTCGTTCGTATGGCCCAGTGGGTGGTCCATGCGTTATCCCCTCGTCCTCGGACAGGGGAACTTTGGCTCCCAGGACGACGATCGACCCGCCGCCATGCGTTATACCGAGGCCAAATAACGCCATTGCCGACGAGCTGCTGCGCGATATCGATAAGGATACCGTCGACTTCATCCCCAACTATGACAATCAGACGACGGAACCCACCGTCATGCCCGCCCGCCTGCCCAACCTGCTGCTCAATGGCTCTACCGGCATCGCCGTAGGCATGGCCACCAACATACCCCCGCATAACCTTGTCGAGGTCTGCAACGGCATCATGCATCTGATCGACAATCCCGATGCCACCACCGAAGACCTCTCGCGCATCGTCCGCGGGCCGGATTTCCTACTGGCGGCATCATCGGGGCGCGAGGGCATCCGCAACACCTACGCCAACGGGCGTGGCGCGTCGTCGTGCGTGCCCGCACGCATATCGAAGAGGCCGAACGCGGCCGCATGAGCATCGTTCGTCACCGAATTGCCCTATCAGGTCAATAAAGCTGAACTCGTCAAAAAGATCGCCGAAATGACGCGCGACAAAAAAATTGACGGCATCTCCGAAGTTCGCGAATAATTGATCGTCTGGGTATCGCATGTTCATTGAACTCAAACGCGACGCCAACCCCGAAAGCGTCCTCAATATGCTCTACAAATATACCGCCTTGCAGAGCGCGTCGACACCAACATGCTCGCCCTCGTCGACTCGCAGCCGCGCACGCTGACATTGAAGGCATTCTTGCAGCATTACATTCATCATCGCGCGAGATCGTCATCACCCGCCGCACGCGTTTTGAACTGGCGAAGGCCGAGGCCCGCAAGCATATCCTCGAAGGCTTCATCATCGCTTACAGGTAAGTTGGATGCCGAGTATCAAAACCGTTCGTGAGTCGCGGCAGGCGGAAGCCGCGCTCGTTACCGTAGCTGGCGCAGAAATTTCGAGCTCTCCGAAATACAGAGCAAGGCTATCCTGGATATGCGCCTGGCACGTCTGGCAGCGCTGGAACGGCAGAAAATCGAAGATGAGCCTGCGCGAAGTCTTAAAGAACATCGAGTACTCGACTGCTGCTGGCCGATATTCGCGAAATTCGCAAGCTCATTGTGGCAGACCTGCAGGAATTGAAGGAGAAATACGGCGATGAGCGCCGCACGGACATCATCGAGACCGAGGCCGGTGAATTCAAAGCCGAAGTCCTCATCACCAACTGGAAGAAGGTCGTCGTAACACTGACCGAGAAAGGCTACATCAAGCGCTTGCCGTCCAGCACCTATCGCGCGCAGCGCAGGGGTGGCCGGGGCATCACCGGTATGGTTACCCGCGAAGACGACACCGTGCGTCACCTGCTGGTTGCGCATAGCCATGACAGCCTGCTCTTCTTTACCGACAGGCGGCCGCGTCTTTCAGAGTATTCAAAGTCTATGAATTGCCCGACGTTAGCCGTACTGCCAAAGGCGAGCACATCATCAACCTGA
>CAWAQW010000051.1:0-23550 GCA_963784075.1 uncultured Alphaproteobacteria bacterium
GGCGCAGCCATCGCAGTCCATAAGGTTAAGAGTTTTAGCCCGCCGGCCGGCGCCCGCGGCTGAAATGAGGGACTAACTAAAGCAGGTTTGCGGCGATCGGACAACCCGCTGACGGCCACGGTCAACGGCGGTTCGGGCGCCGCCCTGACTTTTGCGGCGGCGGCGCATAGGGGCGATCCGCGCGCGATCACCCTTTCGCCGCTTCGCCCGCCCCCGCCGTGATAAGAACGCCCGCATGGCCGCGTCCTCGCAGAGCCCAATGGCGCGGCTATAGGCGTTCGCGGCCTCGCCGACGCGTCCCATGCGCTGGAGGAGATGCGCCGCGAGCGCCCAATAGGGTTGATAGGTTTTGACGGCTTCGGCGGGAAGCGTTTCCAAGAGCGCCCATCCCGCTGCGGCGCCGCGGACTTCGGCGATGGCCGGCCGCGGCGCGCCCGACGAGCGCGCCGATCGTCGGCGCGAGCCGCACGAGCCCTTCATAGAGGAGGGCGATCGACTCCCAGTCTGGTTTGCCCAGTCGCGGCGCGCCTTGCGTGCACGGCCTGGATCGCCGCCTCGAGCTGAAAGCGTCCCATCCGGCCCGCTTGCTCGGCGGCGGCCAGAAGCCGCCCGGCCTCCGCGATCATGGGCGGCGACCAGAGCGTGACATCCTGCTCGGTCAAAGGAACATAGCCGCCCGCCGCCGAGCGGCGCGCCTGGCGTCGCGACTCGCAATAAAGCATGAGTGCCAGCAGCCCTTGGGCTTCCGGCTCGCCCGGCAAAAGCTGCAAAAGCAACCAGCCTAGGTTGATCGCTTCCACGGCCAATCCCTTGCGGCGCGGATCGGCGCCGGCGACATCATCCCAACCGCTGCCATAAGCCGCGTAAATCGCCTCCAGCACCGCGTCGAGGCGCGGCGCCAGCTCCTTGGCCTCGGGGAGTTCGAAAGCAATCCGGGCATCGCGGATTTTCGTTTTCGCGCAGGTGAGCCGCTGACCCATCGTCGCAGGTTGCACCAGAAAGGCCGAGATGATGCGCGCCGCATTAAGTCCGAGTACGGTCTGCAGCATGAGGGGTGTCCGCGTGGCGGGGTCAATCGCCGGATGCGCGCAGATGAACATGAGTTGCAGACGCTCGTCGGGAAAAGCCATGTCAGCGGCAAGCCTTTGCGCCTCCTCCGCGGCGGCGTGCAGCGTCGGCGCCGCGTCCCTTTTCACCTTTTCATGGCGGCCGGCGTCGATGAGCCGGCGCCGCGCCGCCGTCAGCAGCCATGCCTCGGGTTTTTGAGGGATGCCATTCTGCGGCCAGCTTGCAAGCGCCACCGCGAAAGCATCGGCAAGCGCGTCTTCCGCCGCCGCCACATCGCGCGAGCGCGCCGCGAGAAAGGCGACAAGCCCGGCCATAGGAATGACGCGCCGCTTGTTCGACGGCGCGGCGCGTGTCCATGGGCTCGAGAGCGCTTTCCTTGTCCATGGACACCGAAAGCGGCTCCGGCTCTTTCATAGATCACCTTTTCGTGTTGGAGCACGTTCCGAATAAGCCGATCAACTTTTTCGGAACTTGCTCTAGGTGCCGGTTTTCGCAAGCTCAGGCATCTCGCGCCTGGCCGGGTTTTGACAGAGAGTGGGGCGCACTTCGACGACGGAACCGCCAAAGGAAAAGAAAGGGCAGCGGGCCGCGCATTCGAGGGCCCTATCGAGGTCCGGCACGTCGATGATGAAAAAGCCTCCGAGCTGCTCCTTGGTGTCGGCGAAAGGTCCGTCCTGCACGAGGCCGTGGATTCTGGAGCGAGGTGCAACGGGTCTATGAAAACCGAATTTGGACGTCTTTGCCAAGCTCTTTGAGAATCCCTTGGAACGGCGTCTTGAAGCCCAAGCATTTTCTCGGCGTGAGATTGGCAGTTATGACGATGTCCTGGATTTCCTCGTCGGACAGTCGATCGATGTCGATGTGACGCGGCAGCCAGCGTCGTAATCGACCATTGGCGTTTTCGACACCGCCTTTCTGCCAGGAGGCGTAGGCGTCGCAGAACCAGGTCGCCATATCGCGCATGGTCCGCAGCAGGGTGTGCTGGGCGAAAGCCGTGTCATTGTCAAAAGTGATGGACTTGCGTAGCGCGGGATTGATCCGGCCGAACACGGCGAGCATGACGGATATGGTCTCAGCGGCGGTTTTTCCGGTCAGTCTCGCGGCGAGCATCACGCGGGATTTGCGTTCGTGGAGGAAGAGCATGGGCCGCGTGCGCTTGCAGATGATGAGGTCGCCTTCCCAATGGCCAATGTCGGCGCGGGCTTCGATGTCTTTCGGTCGATCGTGGATGGAGGCGCGGTCTTTGATCGTATCGCGCGAGGGTCTCGCCCGGCGCGGCCTTCGGCGCTTGTGACGGCGGGTCAGATAGCGCCAGAGGAATTCGCCCTTGCGGGCGGCGCGATAGATGAAGGCGTAGATGGCCTCGAACCCCAAGGCGCGCAGACCGCGCTCGTTGCCGGCCTTGAGCCATCCGGCAATCTGTTCGGGCGTCCATCCTTCTGCAAGACGATCGCAGACGAAAGTCCTCAATTTCTGATCTTTTTCGAGGATGGCTTCACGCCGCCTGCGCAGTTGATAGGCTCCGGCGGCGTGAAGCGGCAAATAACGCCCGCTCGAGAGGGCGTTTCGTCGCAGTTCCCGCGACACGGTGGATTTCGCTCGTTGAAGCGCCCTGGCGATGGCGCAGATCGAGCGGCCGGCCGCCCTCATGACCGCGATTTGGTCTCTTTCCTCGTCCAATAGGTGTGAATAGGCTGGCATTGCAACACTCCCTAAGGTCTTGATCAACCGAGCCGATATCAAATCGGCAGGGGATGTTGCACCTCGCGTCAGAACTCAGGGGCGCTGGCCGTCGCGCAGTTTTACGGTCGTGCCCGTCTCCGGTGGCTGCAGCCCGGCGCCGGTCACGAAAACCCCCGCATCCTCAAGGGCTTTCCGGTAAGGAGGCCAAGCGGCCCAATAGGCCTCTTGCTTCTCGGCATCGGTGCGCAGGGCAAAGTTTGCGGCACTTTCATAAATCAAGATCGTGTAGTTCATGGGTGTCCTCTTAGTGTGTTCCGAGCACCTATCCGCTCGCGACAATGACGAGCCAGCTGACCCGCTTTCGACCGCACCCGCAAAAATTCTTCGCCCCGTTGATTTCCTCGTCCTGCCGCCCCCTCTTCTTACAACAAAAAGCCCGCGCGAAACTTTTCCGCGCGAGCTCCTAATCGAGCGGCCGTGCAGCGCACAGCCTCATGAGACCTCATTCGCCGCGCTTTTTACCCCTTGTCCTTCTTGGGGGCGTCCTCGCGCGCCTTCAGGGCGGCGCCGAGAATATCGCCGAGCGAAGCGCCGGAATTGGCCGAGCCAAATTGCGCGATCGCTTCTTTTTCCTCGGCGACTTCGAGCGCCTTGATCGACACCGAAATCTTGCGGGCGCGGCGGTCGAAAACGGTGACCCTTGCATCGACCTTTTCGCCGACGGCGAAGCGTTCGGTCTTCTGATCGGCCCGGTCCCGCGCGAGTTCGCTGCGTTTGATAAAGGCGGTCAAATCGGTCCCGGCGATCTTCACTTCGAGACCGCCCTCCTTCACCTCGAGGATCTCGCTAGTGACGACCGAGCCCTTCTTGATGTCGGCGGGGGCCGCCTCGCCGGGCTTGGCGGCCGCCTCGCCCGCGGCCGGGACCGCGAAGGGATCGGGGGTCAGCTGTTTGATGCCAAGCGAGATGCGCTCTTTTTCGATATCGACATCGAGCACCTTGGCCTTGACGGTATCGCCCTTCTTATAGGCCTCGATCACCTGTTCGCCAGGCTTGGTCCAGTCGAGATCGGAAAGATGGACCATGCCATCGACGTCGCCGTCAAGGCCGATAAAGAGACCAAATTCGGTCTTGTTCTTGACCTCGCCCTCGACCTCGGAGCCCGGCGGATATTTCGTGGCGAAGGCCTCCCAAGGATTGACGAGGGTCTGCTTCAGGCCGAGCGAAATGCGGCGCTTGACCGGATCGACCTCGAGAACCTGAACCTCGACCTCCTGGCTCGTCGCGACGATCTTGCCCGGATGCACGTTCTTCTTGGTCCAGGACATTTCCGACACGTGGATGAGGCCTTCGATCCCCGGCTCGAGTTCGACGAAAGCGCCATAGTCGGTGATGTTCGTCACCCGGCCCTCGAAGCGGGCGCCGAGCGCGTATTTCGCCTCGATGTTCTGCCAGGGATCCTCGAGCAGCTGCTTCATGCCGAGCGAGATCCGGTGGGTCTCGTGATTGATCTTGATGATCTTCACACGCACCGTTTGGCCTATGGTCAAGACTTCCGTCGGGTGATTGACGCGGCGCCAGGCGATGTCGGTCACATGCAGGAGGCCGTCGATACCGCCGAGATCGACGAAAGCGCCGTAATCGGTGATGTTCTTCACCACGCCGTCGATCACCTGGCCTTCGGCGAGATTGGCGACGATCTCGTGGCGCTGCTCGGCGCGGGATTCCTCGAGCACGGTGCGGCGCGAGACGACAATATTGCCGCGGCGGCGGTCCATCTTCAGAATTTGGAAGGGCTGCGGGGTCTGCATGAGGGGCGTCACGTCGCGGATCGGACGGATATCGACCTGGCTGCGCGGCAGAAATGCAACGGCGCCGTCGAGATCGACTGTGAAGCCGCCCTTGACCTGATTGAAGATGATCCCTTCAACTTTTTCCTGTTTCTCGAAAGCCTTTTCGAGCTTGACCCAGCTTTCCTCGCGGCGCGCCTTGTCGCGCGAGATGACGGCCTCGCCGAGCGCGTTCTCGATCCGCTCGAGATAGACCTCGACCTCGTCGCCGACGCTGAGCTTGCCCTCGCGCCCGGGACCTTGAAATTCCTTGAGCGGGACGCGGCCTTCGGTCTTCAGACCGAGATCGATGACGGCGACGTCTTTTTCGATCGCGACGACGCGGCCCTTGATGACCGATCCCTCAAAAGCTTCGTTTTGGCCATAGCTTTCGACGAGAAGCGCCGCAAAATCCTCGCGCGTCGGCGCGTAGGTGTTGGTGGATGCCATATGTTCTCCTGATGGCCCAGATTCGGGCGGCGCCGGGGGTTCGGGTTGATTGCGCTTCTCTCCGCCAGCGTTTGCCGCCATGGCGGCAAACCCCCGCAAAGCGGGCCGGCGCGGAGCCGGCGGAAAGAAACAGAGTTAAGGGGCTTATGTAGCGTGCGGCAGGCTTGGCGGCAAGGGGAGGGATTCATCCAAAAGAACCATAGCTTAACATTTGATATAGCTCTTCGTAATGACCGCGTTTTCGATGTCAGTCTTAAAGGCGCGCATCAATACAATAACCTCGTCCGATAGCCCTCTAAAACTCTTTTCATCCAGGGTAAGGTATTCTCCATGCGCGACCGTGTTACGTTGGCTAACCAAGCTCTCGTCAATAAGCTTTTGCTTGTTTACGTAAACTGCCTCTGAAAAGCCAAGAAACTTTATAATTTGCTCAAACACACGATAAGTTAGATTTCCAACATTCGATATTTGGTTGTCTAACGCGATTGATACCTTCTGATCCCTTATTGTCATCAACTTTCCAAGTAGCGTAGAAGACACAAAAATACTCTTCTTCAACCCTTCCATGGCTCTAACATGCTCTAGAGCCGAGAGCCCCACCTGAATTCCGACGCGAAGTGCAACACCCCAGCACTTTGAGCCTACTCGATTTTTCCTTTCCTCGGAGCCGCCTTCGCATCTCGAAATGCAGCGGAAGGCGGCGGAAAGGGAAGGAAAATCCGATCTTTCCTTGGTGAGCCCGAGCGCCCCTTGCACTTCGCGTCAGAATCCACCCCATGAAGCAGTTGTGAACTTGCTCATACTTCAGCCCTTGCCGAGACAAATATTGACCGTACCAGCATGCGGCATTTTTTATGTATCCTTCCCAATGAGCGTATAGTAACGGAAGCGAAGCCCGGAGTAAGGCTCGCTGAGTAAGCTCTACCGAATGTCTGGCGTGGGCGCATCGGCGCCGACAAGCTCGAAGTGTTGCTTTCTGAAACGCTGGCGGCAGCCATGCGGGCGAAGGCCATCGATCAATCTCAGATGCAGCGCGTCACCGTCGACACGACGGCGCAGACCAAAGCGATCGCGCATCCCACCGATAGCCACTTGCTGCTGCGCGCCATCGAATGGCTGAACAAGCTCGCCAAGAAGCAAGGCGTCAAAATTGCGCCAGTCCTATCTGCGGCTGGCGACGCGCGCTCGGCGCGAGGTCGCCAGGTTAATCCACGGCCGCGGCCACAAACAGGCGATGCGCTTCCTGCGAAAGATGCGGATTAGAGCGGGCCGGCTGGTGCGCGACATCGAGCGCAAGATCGAGGGGCAGCCCGATCTCGTGCAGGCGTTCGAGCCCAAACTCGAACGGATCAAACAATTCCTGGCGGAAAAAGCCGGAATCTGTCGGAAATTTCGTGTGAGGGCCATAACGATGGCAAAGAAGGAGACATCGTATGGCGAGACGGAAGCAACCAGCTATTTCCGACGGGCTGCTTGATCAGCTTTTGGCGGGAGCCGACCCGAAGACAGCCTTTGCGAAGGACGGGCTGCTCGACGAGCTGAAGAAGGCGTTTGCTGAACGAGCCTTGAACGCCGAGATCGATCACCATCTCGACAACGGCGAGGAAGACGGCCGCCCCAATAGCCGGAATGGCTATGGCCGAAAATCGGTTCTCACCGAGACCGGCAAGATCGAGCTTGAGGTTCCGCGCGACCGGCTGTCGACCTTCGACCCGCAACTGATCGCCAAATATCAGCGGCGATTTCCCGGTTTCGACGAGAAGATCGTCTCGATGTATGCGCGCGGCATGAGCACTCGAGAAATCCAGGGCCATTTGCGCGATCTCTATGGGGTCGACGTCTCCGCCGATCTCGTCAGCGCGGTCACGGACGCCGTCCTCGATGAGATCGCCGAATGGCAGAACCGGCCGCTGGAGCGGCTCTATGCGCTGGTGTTCTTCGACGCCATCCGGGTCAAGGTGCGCGACGAAGGCATGGTGCGCAACAAGGCCGTCTACGTCGCTCTCGGGGTTCGACCCGACGGAACCAAGGAAATCCTCGGCCTGTGGATCGAGCAGACCGAAGGCGCAAAATTCTGGCTGCGCGTCATGAACGAGCTGAAGAACCGCGGCGTCGAAGACGTCCTAATCGCCGTCGTCGATGGCCTGAAAGGTTTTCCCGAGGCGATCACCGCGGTGTTTCCGCAAACCCAGGTTCAGACCTGCATCGTTCACCTGATCCGCAATTCGCTGGACTTCGTTTCCTACAAAGACCGCAAGGCTGTCGCGGCGGCGCTGAAGCAGATCTTGACAAAAATAAGATCTATGCCCTGCATGCGCCCGAGGTCGAATGCATCGCAAAGGGCAAGGCGCGCACGCGCTATGAGTTCGGAGTGAAAGTCTCGATCGCTGTCACCAACGCGCGCGCCAATGGCGGTCAATTCGTCGTCGGCATCCGCGCCGTCCCGGGTCTTCCATACGACGGCCATACGTTGAAGGATCAAATCGCACAGGTCGAGCGGCTGACCGGCGTGGCGGTCACCCGCGCTTACGTCGACAAAGGCTACCGTGGCCACGGGCTCGAAACGCCGGACGTTCATGTGTCGCAAAGCCCGGTCAAACGAAGCCCAACCATCAAGCGCGAGTTGCGAAGGCGCAGCGCCATCGAACCGATCATCGGTCACGCCAAGAGCCACGGCCTTCTCGAGCGAAATCGCCTAGCCGGAACCAGAGGCGGTGCGATCAACGCCATCCTCGTGGGCGCCGGCCACAACATCCGGCTGCTCCTGGCCTGGCTGAGGCGTTTATTGTCCTTCTTCTTGGCGCTCCTCGTGTCGGCTCTTTCACCATCAACATCAATGCACAACATCGCCGCGAGCCCCCCTTGATCTGAAAATGCATTTTTCGCGGACGACTACCTGAATTCCGACGCGAAGTGCAACACCCCAGCACTTTGAGCCTACTCGATTTTTCTTTTCCTCGGAGCCGCCTTCGCATCTCGAAATGCAGCGGAAGGCGGCGGAAAGGGAAGGAAAATCCGATCTCTCCTTGGTGAGCCCGAGCGCCCCAAGGTGTTGCACTTCGCGTGAATCCACCCTAGCTTAAAATGACGTTGTGTTCCTCTCACTCCAGGACCTGAATACTTCTCAGCTGCAGGAAGTTTCGAAATAAAGTCAATTCTCTGCTTAATTTGTTTCTGAGAAATACCCCCTTTGGACTCCAGAGCTCGTGACAACCCAAGAGAAATAAATTCATACAATGCAAGTGAAAATCAAGTTTTCTTGAACGCAGACGGTTTGTTGTAGCGATAAGTGTTTTCATGGTTGAAGAAAACATTTTCTTTTCATGATCCCAGTTAAATTTCTTTTTTTCGCATATTGTTATAATGGAATCGTCTATAAATTCGTGGATATCCATTTTTTTATCATGTTGAAAATATCTTAGAACAATAAACCGCACAACTAACTCTTCTCTAAACTTACGCTGCTCCCTTTCATCTCCAATAGTCGTAAGCTGAAGAAAATCGTCGTTCTTCACCATAGAACGTATGTGATCCATAACCTGTTTATTTATTGAGACTATAACACAAGTTCTTATTTCTTGTTCTGAGAGTTGTGCCACCGGTGTTTAACCGCTGAAATAACTCATATTTTGTATGAGGATATGTTTCCTGGCCAAGGATCTCGACCCTAATCCGCGCTCGCCGAATACCAATTTGGAGGGCAGGAGGGTGGATTCTGACGCGAAGTGCAACACCTTGGGGCGCTCGGGCTCACCAAGGAAAGATCGGATTTTCCTTCCCTTTCCGCCGCCTTCCGCTGCATTTCGAGATGCGAAAGGCGGCTCCGAGGAAAGGAAAAATCGAGTAGGCTCAAAGTGCTGGGGTGTTGCACTTCGCGTCGGAATTCAGGGAGGCAAAATCTCGGGTCCCTCAGCGCCGTCTTCGGTGGGCCACATCATTCCTTGCAAGCTAGGCACCAAAACTGTACCGTCGCACACAAAGCGTTCTCTCGAGGTCTTATCTGGATTAACTAAGATTCCCATAAATTGAAGTACAGTGGAGATTCGTTGTAGGCCATCAACTAGCTCCCATTTATTGTCTTCCTGAGTGAATACAAATATCGGAGGTATGGGGATATTAAAAAGCAATAATTCGATAAATCTGGTTTTTTTTAAATCATCCCAACGAAATAGCCTTTGATATTAGGGGTCAATGATAAGTTCTTTCTTTTCGTAGAGAGTTGCTAGTTCCCCAAATGACATGTCATAGCCGTCGCGGTAAATCCGCTTCCGTGCTGCGGTAACCTCGTCTTCTATTGACATTGGTATTTTCTCCGAGGCCCACAATCTTGTGGGTGAGTTGTTCCATTTGCGTCGCTGAGCCGGGCGAATGAGTTCCGACGATGCGCCTTAGCACAGCGGGAATACCGTATAACTGATCATCGATGAGCGCGAGACGAGTTGGTCGAAGCTGATGAACCTTGCGATCGAAACATCTGATAGCGCTCTTCCCGTCCACTCATTTCTAAGCTCAGTCTGGCGCGCGGCGGAGAGCAGGGAGCGACATTTTCAACAGGGTCACATAGCCGCAAAAGCTGGGCGGCCATCTTATATATGCTGAGGAAGACAGCATAGCTTCAACGATTTGGCCCAAAGAGCGCAGAGTGTTCGCGCGCAGCGCTTAGGCAAGGCGCGGCGCATTCTGCTTCCAACGGAGACGCCCATGGGACGCACGCCCCTCATCCTGATGACCGATCCAGCGCATTTCGACGTGAGCTACGCTATCAACCCTTGGATGAAACCGGCCGCGTGGCTGCTTGACGCGGAAGGTCACCGCACTTCGGCGCGCCTTTCCTGGCAAGCTTTGCGCTCGGCCCTCCTCGAGGGCGGTGCGGCGATCGAGGCGATCGCCGGCGAGCCCGGCTGGCCGGACATGGTGTTTCCGGCCAACGCCGCCGTGGTGCTCGATGGGCGGGCGCTGCTGGCCCGCTTCCGCCACCCGGAGCGCCAGGGCGAAGAGCTCCTTTTCCGGACAGCCTTCGAATCGATGCGAGACCGGGGCCTCTTGGGGGAGGTCGCCCCCCTTCCAGCGGGCCTCGTGCACGAAGGCGCCGGCGACGCCATTTGGGACGCCACGCGGCAGCTGTTCTGGACCGGCTTTGGGCCGCGCTCCGATGAGGCCGCCGCTCGCGAAATCGCCGATTTCTTCGGCCGTGAGACCGTCGCCCTGGAACTGACCACGCCGCGCTTCTATCACTTGGATACTTGCTTCTGCCCCTTGAGCGGCGGCGAGGTTTTGGTGTTTCCGCAGGCGTTCTTTCGCAAAGCCATGGGGCTCATCCGCGACCGCGTCGCCCCCGATCTCCTGATCGAAGCCGCGCCGGACGAGGCGGCGGCTTTCTGCGTCAACGCCGTCAGCCTTGGGCGCACCGTGGTGATGGCCGAGGCACCCCCCCGGCTTTCCGCCGTCCTGGCGGAGCGCGGCTACCAGGTGAGGGAAGTCGATCTTGCACCCTTCATTCTATCGGGGGGCGGCGCCTTCTGCATGACTTTGAGGCTCGACCTTAAGTCTATGGAAGCGGCCGACGCGGCGGAACCCTTCAGCGAAGGCCGATCGTCGCTTCGAGGCTAGGATAAAGCGGCGCGTTCGCCGCCATGGGCCCGATGCGCAACTTAATGCGGCGCCGCTAAGAGATGCCTCGTGTAATCGATGGTATGGCGCAAGCCATCTTCCATGGATATTTTGGGTTTCCACCCCAGCAGCTTTTCGGCTTTTGCGGCATCGCCAAGCGTAAATTTGTCGACTTCTTTTTCTAAATAATGGACCTGCAAACCATAGGGACCGGTGAAAAGATCGGGATATTTGTCCCAGAACTTGCTGGCGGCAAAGAACTCCGGCTTGATGGACGTGCCGATGAGCCGCGCGACGATGTCGTAGATTTCATTGACGGAGACGGCCTTTCCCCACGCCACATTGAAGATATTGCCGGACGCCGCCGTCTCATTCATGCAGGCGAGGTTGATGGCGTTGACGTCATCGAGATAAACATAATCGCGTCTCTGCTCGCCGTTGCTGTGCAGGATCGGCACCCGCCCCAAAAGCAGCTCGCGCACAATGTAGCCAACGAACGGCGGGGACTTTCGATAAATATCCACATGCGGGCCGTACACATTGTAGTAGCGCGTGATCGCGATTTCCATATTATCGAGTTTCGAAAAACTCTCGCATAAACGCTCCGCTTGCCACTTGCTCAGGCTATAAATAAGCAGCGGCGAGACCTCGTCATCTTCCCGGCAGGGAAACCGCGTATTGTTCTCATAAATCGCCGAAGTACGCCGAAATCCTGCATCGTGATCGAGGCGTTGCCAGTGCGCGCGCCTTCGGCGCGGCAATCCTTCGGATCCTCCTGTATTGGCCGTGCGGACGTCCGCGGCAGCGGCGGCTGGGGTCCCCTATGCCGCCTTGATTCTGTTGCCTCATTACGCTAGAGCATGATCCGCGAAAGTGGATCATGCGTAATCAAAGACTCTAGAGCGGGTCCGATTCAATCTGAACGGATCACGTTCTAACGCCATGGCGCCGGTTTGATGTTGAAGCGAACATCGTGTATCTTTTTTCAATTCCGCATGCCTAATTCCTTTTTCCATAGAGATTCCTTGCTGAATTTAAGCCCGCTCGACAAACCAACTCCCCTTTTGCTGAAGATCCTGGGTGTGATCACAGCATTATACGCTCTGCTGCCCAGCCTCGGCGTTGCCCCTGTTGCGACGGAAGGCTTCGAGGCAATTAAGGCGCCAAGGTTGCCCACCAGCGACCACACTTGCCCGATGGCGAGCGCATCCGCGGGGATCGGGGCGGCCGAGAACTTATAGAGGAGGAACTCGCCGGGCCGGGTGGAGTAAATATATTCAAGAACCGCCACCGCTGAAGGCGCGAAATGGATTTGATTGATCAGATTGGTCTGGCCGGCGCGGTCAGCGCCGCGATCGTTCTCACCCTCGCGGTTTTTTTCCGGCTGGATGTGCTGATCCTCATTCCGTTTGCGCTGCTGTGCGCCGCCCTCGTGGAGAGCTCGCTCCGCGCCTTCCTCGTGCGATCGGTGGCCACCGGCCTTGCGATCGGTGTTCTCGTTTTTGTCTGCTACGCTCTCGCGGGCGTGTCAATTCTCCATACCTTGCATGAAAACAAGGGCGTGGCGCTGGGCGGCGGCTCTTGGGGCTCAGGGTGGCTGCCACCTTCCTCCTGCCTTGGACTTTAACTCTTCCCTTGCTCGGCATCAGGCCGGGCAGTGGCCCATCTGGCAAAGCCGGCCGCGCCGCGCCGCGATCGTGGCCGCGGTCGTGCTCGGACCCACGGCCGTCCTCGTCGCGATCTATATGGGCAAGATGGAGACGCCGCGCTTCGTCGCTCCGGCGATGCCGCTCCTTTCCCTTGGAACGGCCTTGCTGATCGAGGCTTTGATCGCGGCGAGCACGCGCGTCCGCGTCGTGGCGCTTACTGTCCTTGTCGTCGCCGGGCTTGCGAGCTGGGCGGCCCGAAAACCCGCGCATGTCTGGGACGGGTTTCGCGATCACTTGGCGACGTTCATGACGCCCTATGAAATGTATCAGGAGAAAAGTTTTCTCGACGCCACCAACGGAAAGATGTTTGACGACGCGCTTGAGCTTTCCTGCGACGCCTGCCGCGCCCAAGACCTCAATATTCTCAGCATCGAGTGGCGGCAGTTCAACGAAATCACCCGCCGTCTGATCCTCGCCGGCGCAAGGGTTGAGAGGGCCGGCTCGGAATCGCTGGCCGGATCGCCGCCTGCATTCCAATACCGCTTCGACTTAGACGGCCGCAAAATTACCCTCATTCTATTTGAGAGGCCACATGAGCTTCCGGACCCGCGCGAGGTCATCACCGTTGCGGACTTTCTGAGCACGCGCAGCCGGACGACGGTGGTGACATCAGACCCGGCCCTTCGCAAAGCGCTCTTGGACGCAAGGCCCACAACCACCGCCGGTTTCGGCGCGCGCTACGTTCTTTGGGAGCATGTTTCGACCTATAGTGCCCACCTGCCGCAGCACCCGTAACCATCGTATCCGGCGCAATGCGGAGGACTGTCTGCTCTGTTGACGCTCATCTCTCTCCGGCGGGTTTTGGCCGGAGCCGCCCGAAGGGAGCCAATCCAGACGCGCCTTTTGATCGCTACTTCCTCTTCGAACGGACTCCGATCCGCCTCGGGCGAGATTTGCTTGCCTTGGATCGGGTGCTAGACGACAGATGCTCGATGACCAAAATCACCATCAAACCGTCAACCTTGTGCTATAGCAGCGCGTTCGCTTGGCCTCTTTGCGGCGCGGCGATCCGGCCAGCCAAGGCCTGATGGGGCTTTCCAGAGGCGCACCATCCTATCGTTCCGGGGGATTGATGACGAAACGCATACGCAAGGCTGTTTTTCCCGTTGCAGGTTTAGGAACACGGTTTCTTCCCGCCACCAAATCGATCCCCAAGGAAATGCTGACCGTCGTCGACCGGCCCGTCCTCCAGCATGTCGTCGATGAAGCGCGCGAGGCCGGCATCGAGCATTTCATTTTCGTCACCGGGCGGAATAAGGCGGTGATCGAGGATCATTTCGACATCGCCTATGAGCTCGAGGAGACGCTGCAAAAGCGCGGCAAGCTCAAGGAATGGCAGGCTCTGACCGCCGATCTGCCCGCCGCCGGGGCGATGAGTTTTACCCGTCAGCAGGTGCCGCTTGGCCTTGGCCATGCGGTGTGGTGCGCCCGTGAGATCGTCGGCAATGAGCCTTTCGCGGTGTTGCTGCCCGATATGGTCACGATGGCGGCGGGAAACGGCCGCTGTCTTGCGCAATGTGTCGCGGCCTATGAAAAGCACGGCGGCAATATCATCGCGGTCGAGGAAGTGCCGCCGGAAGAAACCCATCAATATGGGGTTGTCTCCATCGGCAAGGATTTTGGCCCGACCTTCGAGATCACCGGCATGGTCGAAAAGCCGCCGAAAGGGACGGCGCCTTCCAATCTCATCATCTCGGGCCGTTATGTGCTGGGCGCTGAAATTTTTCCCATTCTGGAAAAGGGCGAGAAAGGCGCTGGCGGCGAAATCCAGCTCACCGACGGCATGAAAGGGCTTGCCAAGACTCAAAGCTTCCACGGTGTGCGCTTCGACGGCAAGACCTATGATTGCGGCGCGAAGCTCGGCTTTCTGACCGCCAATATCGCCTTTGCCCTCGCCAATCCCGATTTGGCGCCCTTGCTCAAAGCGGAACTGAATAAGCTCACCGGCGGCCTGTGAAGGTCAAAGCCGCCAGGATCATGAGCGCCCGGTTCCGACCGCCTCTTCGAGCGTCGGATAATCCGTGTAGCCTTCGGCGGCGCCGCCATAAAAACTTTCCTGTTTGGGGACGTTCAGCGGCGCATTCCGGCGCAGCCGTTCGACGAGGTCGGGATTGGCGATAAAAGCCTTGCCGAAGGCAATCAAATCGGCATGGCCCTGCTGCAGGGCTTCGACCGCCAGATCGCGCGTATAGGCATTGTTTGCGATATAGGCGCCGGCGAAACGCTTGCGCAGCGCCAGGAAATCGAAGGGCACATTGTCGCGCGGGCCGCCGGTCGCCCCCTCGATGACATGGATATAAGCGATGTTTCGCGCGCTCAGCTGTTCGACCAAGCCAAAGAGCGCCGCCGGATGGCTGTCGGTGGCGTTGTTCGCCGGGCTCACCGGCGAAAGTCTTATGCCGACGCGGTTCTTGTCCCACACGCCCAAAATCGCATCCGTCACTTCGAGCGCGAAACGGGCGCGGTTTTCGATCGTCTGGCCATAGCAATCCGTGCGCTGGTTGTTCCGTCCTTGAGAAACTGATCGATCAAATAGCCATTCGCGCCATGGATCTCGATGCCGTCGAATCCCGCTCGCTTGGCGTTTTCCGCGGCTTTCGCGTAGTCGGCGATGAGGCCGGGAATTTCGTCGAGGCGCAAAGCGCGGGGCTGCGAAGTCTCGGCGAACCCCGTTTCGATGAAGGTTTTCGTCTTCGCGGCGATGGCGGAAGGCGCCACCGGCTGGGCGCCGCCCGGCTGCAGCGAGACATGCGAGACGCGCCCGACATGCCAGAGCTGGATGAATATTTTTCCGCCCGCGCCATGCACCGCATCCGTCACTTTGCGCCAGCCGTCGACCTGCGCCTGGCTGTAAATTCCCGGCGTCCACGCATAGCCTTGGCCTTGTTGCGAAATCTGCGTGGCTTCCGAGATGATGAGACCGGCCGTCGCCCGCTGCCGATAGTAGCGCGCGTTGAGATCATTCGGCGCCTGCGTGACACTGCTCGCCCGGTTGCGGGTCAAGGGCGCCATGACGAGCCGGTTGTTCAAGTGAAGATCGCCAAGCCGGAAAGGCGAAAAAAGGATGCTCGCGTCAAGCGTCATCGCACCGGTCCCCATATTGTCCTGTTCAAGCAGGGATATAGGGGAACGCGCTGTTTTTTTGCAGGTGCGAACAAATCAATTTGATTAAGACGCGCCGCAGACCGCGTGCCGCGGGCCTGACGTCAGTGGGGCGGCGAGGCCTGCCACCGGGCGGAGGACGGACGATGACAATTCGGACAGTGGGGCTGAGGGGAGATGTGAGGATAGGATTTTTGGATCTCGATTTCGATGCGCGCGACCTCGCCAAGTTCAAACGCGCCGTCCCGCAAGATTTTGTAGAAGGCAGCCGTGTTGACCCGGAGCACGCCGGCCCTTCCGGCCTTTGTACCCGTATAGCTCGAAGTCTTAGACGCGCCCATTGTGCTCGGCCTGACCAACAAAACCCGCCCTGTCCATGGCGGCAAGGCAGCACATGTCAGTGGCGGGAGTGTGATAATTCTTCATATTCGTCGGCGGCCGTCCAACGGCAAATTTCATTGCCGTCTTGATCGACGAGCCGCACGGCTTCCGCCGTGACCTCCTTCGGTGTGCCATCGACGATGATCGGCTCCGGCTTGCGGTGATCGGCGCGGTAAAAGCTCCGGATGCCCGCATGGGCGAGGCCGCGAAAATAGTCGGCGTCGGGCTCGGGCGACCAGAAAGGATACCGTTCGAGGATTTCCGGCGCCCTGCTTTTGCTTGCCGGCCAAATATACTCGATGAAGCAATTTCCCATAGAAGAGTGCATGGCTTTTCCTCCCCTGCACACTGCGAACTAAGTTTGCAAGGGCGGGAGTCAAGGAGGAGAAAAATTAAATTTTCACGGTTTTTTTACGCGGGCAAGCGGCGCTTGAGCGCGGCTTAACAGAGGAGCCGGCACGCTGGAGCCTGCCCGGCGCGCGGCTCAAGGCAGACGGACGCGAACGCGCAGCTCTACGGCGGCTCAGCGGGTGACGAGAGTCGCGATCAAAGCGTTCGCCGCTTCGGTGAGGCCGGAAAACATCGCGAAATCGACCCGGTTCACGGCAACGAACACGCCGGTGTCGCGGCCGGGCGCGAAAGCGATATAACTCATAAAACCAACACCACCGCCGCTTTTCGCCAAGAGCGCCGGCTGGATGCCGTGCGCCGCCACGCTCACCCAGCCGAGGCCGAGGCCGGCCATCGGTCCGGCCTCGTCGAAACCGATCGCCGCTTGCAGCGCCTGGCGCTGGCGATAGATGGCGTGGCTCAGCGCCAGCGTCCCGTCCGCATCCTCGATATTGTGGCGCAGCCAGAGCGCCATGTCGTTGCCGGTGCTGTAAAGCCCGCCGCTGCCGTCCGTCGCATGGGTGTCGACGCAAGGACCGGCGCCGCCAAGGCCGGAGCCGGTCATCAGCCTCGCGCATTGCTCGGGCGTTGGCGCAAAACCCGTGTCCACCATGCCGAGCGGCGCCGTGACAAGCCCGCGAAGCAGATCGGGATAGGGGCGGCCCGCGGCGGTCTCGATGGCGTCGGCGAGGAGATCGAAGCCGATATTGGAATAGGCGGCGATGCTGCCGGGCGCCCAGGGAAGCTTTATGCCGGAGAGCCATTTCCAGCGATCCTCGCGCGTTGGCCAGGTGCGCGGCGGCGCTTCGGGCGGCGCCTCGCCCATCTCGCGCGGCAGGGCGGCTGAGTGGGTCGCAAGATCGAGCAAAGTGATCGGGCGCGTGCCGAAAGCGGGCACCTTCGCCTTGCCGGCGTAGCGCTGCAAGGGATCGGT
This sequence comes from uncultured Alphaproteobacteria bacterium, assembly GCA_963784075.1. Classification (GTDB taxonomy): domain Bacteria; phylum Pseudomonadota; class Alphaproteobacteria; order Rhizobiales; family Beijerinckiaceae; genus Methylocapsa. Next base: position 17,157 of record CAWAQW010000051.1, read on the forward strand.
GAGACGCAGCTTGCCCTCGGCGGCGAGCGAGACGAGCACCTCGGTCGCGAACACTTTGGTGATCGAATTCAGGCGCAGAAGGCTGTTGCCGTCCGGCGCGCGCTTGTTGCCCTTCTCGGTCTCGCCATAGCCGAGAACGAGGCTATGGCCGCCGTGCACGACCACCAGGACCATGCCGGGGGCGCCGGAATTCATGAACATGGCGAAGCCGGCAAGGTCGGCGGCTTCGGCAAGGACCGGATCGGCCGGCGGCTGCTCCGCCGCGCCGGCGGGGGCGAGGGCCGCGAAGGCGAGGAGGAAGGAGAGGAAAAAAGATCGCATGGCTCTGCCCTTCGTCATCCCCCCTTGAGCCTCCGGCAGACAAACTCCAGCTGGTCGAGGGTTTTGTAGTTGAGGCGCAACTCGCCCGCCTCGCCGTTCTTTTGGGTGATCACCGCCTCGATCCCCAGCGCGTCCCGCAGGCTCTTTTCGAGCGCCCGCGTGTCGGCGGGTTTTTCTTGCGCCTCGCGTTTGCGCGGCCCCTGGCCTTTGGCGCGCTCCGTTTCCGGTGTGCTCTCCAGCATCTTCTCGACATCGCGCACGGATAGATTTTGCGCAATGATTTTGTCCGCGAGCGTATCGGGCTCGGCCGAAGTGAGCAGCAGACGCGCATGGCCCGCCGAGAGTTTTCCCTCTTGCAGCAGGGTTTTGGCGTGCTCGGGAAGTTTTAGGAGCCGCAGGCTGTTGGCGACATGGCTGCGGCTTTTGCCGATGACTTTGGCAAGATCGGTCTGCGAATAGTTGAATTCGTCGAGGAGCTGTTCATAGCCCGCCGCTTCCTCGAGCGGGTTGAGATCGCTGCGCTGGACATTTTCGATGATCGCGAGTTCGAGCGCCTGACGGTCGTCGGCCTCGACGGCGATGATCGGCAGCTCATGCACGCCGGCCCGCTGGGCGGCGCGCCAGCGGCGCTCGCCCGCGATGATTTCATAGGTGCCCGCAATCCCCGGCACGGGGCGGGCAAGCAGCGGCTGGATAACGCCTTTTTCCTTGATGGACGCGGCGAGCTCGTCGAGACCTTCGTCGGCGAAGGTCCGGCGGGGATTGCGCGGATTGGGGCGCAGAAATTCGACCGGTATTTTTTTCGGCGGGCGGGGCGCCGCGGCCGCTTGCGGGCTGGCGTCGGGGCTGCCGAGGAGGGCGGCAAGACCGCGCCCAAGTCGGGGCCGCGCCTCTTCGGCGGCTTTATTTGGTTTCATGGCCGGTTCCAATGTCATCGTCCCCCAAAGCGGATTTCATAGCCCAAAGAGCAACGCCGCGGCCGCGGCGCCTAGGCGGCGTGATGCAGACGCTCGCGCTGGATCACCTCCGACGCCAATTTCAGATAGGCCTGACTGCCGCTGCATTTAAGGTCGTAGAGCAGCACCGGCTTGCCATGCGATGGCGCTTCGGACACCCGGACATTGCGGGGGATGACCGTTTCATAGACCTTATCGCCCATAAATCCCCGCACATCGGCGACGACTTGCCCGGCCAGCGAGTTGCGCGAAATCAAACATCGTCAGAACGATGCCATGAATGATCAGCTCGGGATTGAGGGTGTTCTTGACCTGCTCGACCGTGGTCAAAAGCTGCGACAAACCCTCGAGCGCGAAAAACTCGCATTGGAGCGGCACGATGACGCTATGCGCGGCGGCCATCGCATTCATGGTCAAAAGATTGAGGGACGGTGGGCAATCGACGAGCACATAGGTCAGGCGCTCTTCGGCTTCCGCACTGCTCTGCTCTTCGGCGAGGGTGTTGAGCGCTTTCTTGAGGCAGAAGGCGCGGTCCGGGCGCGCCGCGATTTCGAGTTCGAGACCGAGGAGATCCAGCGTCGAAGGGGCGACGGAGAGACGGGGGACCCCGGTCTCGCGGAGGACGGCACTGAGGCGCTCGTCGCCGCTCAAGACATCATAGGTCGAGAGGGTTCGTGCCGCGCGGTCGATTCCAAGGCCGGTCGAGGCATTGCCTTGCGGATCGAGATCGATGATGAGCACCCGCTCCCCCATCGCGGCGAGCGCGGTTCCAAGATTGATGGCGGTCGTGGTCTTGCCAACCCCGCCTTTTTGATTGGCAACCACGAGCACCCGCATGGCGGGGGCCGTCACCCTTCTCCTCAGAAACCCAGCCGCGCCGGAAGGCGCGGGGGAATTCGCAGCCTCGCCTGTGCCGCCAGCGGCAAAGCTTATGGCACTACATTCAGTTGGCAAGCATGTTCTCACGTGAAGGATCAGTCCCTTAGCCAAAAACCCCAAGATAACAGAATAGAGCCAATTGATCCATAGGCCCAATACTTATCTTGCTTTGAGAAGTTTTCAGTAAAGATAATAAAAACCGCCGCAACGAGCAAAAAACCGGATAGAAGCACGCGCGGAAGATAATAGAGCAAAGCAAACCTCGGCAAATTGATTGGCCCAGGCGGCACCAATGCCAAATCGGGACTAAATAAGGGACTGAATACAAGGAGCCCTAAGCCTCCAACCACAAAGAGAACTAGGCCGACAAGTCCCGGTTTCATTTTTCGCCGATCCCCCGCCTCGCCGGCCGCCTGACGAGCACCAACCGCGCCGTGGAACAGGTCTGACTTTCAATCGTGGTGATAAAATATTTACCGGCCGTTAAGGACAGGGTCAATTCCGCCTCGAAATGTTTTCCCTTGGAAAATACGCCAGTGGCGCCTTTTTCGATGAATTGTCCCGCATAGGCAAGGAGCGTTTCGAGCGGCGCCAAGGCGCGCGCGCTGACGGCATCGATGGGCTCCTCGAGCGCGGGCGCAATCGTCTCGATGCGGCCGCAGTGAATAATCGCGGGCGCCGCTGTCTCGCGCGCGACCGTCCGCAGGAAAGCGCATTTGCGCTGATCGGATTCGATCAGATGAACTCTTGCGTCCGGTTCGCCCGCATAGCGGATCGCGGTGACGAGCCCCGGAAATCCCGCGCCCGAGCCGAGATCCAGCCATCGCCGCGCCTCGGGAACCGCCGCCGCGATCTGCAGCAAATCGGCGAAATGTCTGACCCAGAGATCATCGAGGGTCGATTTGCCAATGAGATTGATCGCGGACTGCCATTTTTCGAGAAGATCGGCGTAGACCTTCAAACGCCGCAGCGTGTCATCCGGCAGACCGGCGAGAAGAGGGTGGGCGGCGCGGATCGAGGCGAGGCTTGGCGTGCCGCGAAGCACGACTCAAGATCCAGGCCCGGCGCGGCGCAGCTTCGCGGCCAAAAGGGTCATGGCGGCGGGCGTCATTCCCTCGAATTCGCCCGGCTTGTCCCATGGTGCGCGGCCGGATCATTTCGAGCCGCGCGCGGATTTCGCTGGAGAGGCCGGGCAAGGCCGCGTAATCGACCGACTCCGGGATCACCCGTGCCTCGTCGCGGCGGAAGGCGTCGATATCCTTGGTTTGGCGATCGAGATAGACCGCATATTTGGCATCGATTTCCATTTGCGCGGCGGTTTTGGGCGCGATGTCCGCGAGCTCGGGCCAGATCGCCCGCAGGCTTTCTATGGAAACCTCGGGCAAGGCCAAAAGCTCGAAAGCGGTCCGGCGCTGTCCGTCGAAATTGACCTTGAGCCCGTGCCGCGCTGCCTCATTGGGGGTGAGGTTCAGAGCTTCCAAAAGCCCGCGCGCGCGGCGTAAGCGCCGCCGCCTTCGAGGCGAAGCGCCGCGCCCTTTCCCCTCCGACACAGCCAAGCGCGATGCCCCGCGCGGTCAGTCTTTGATCGGCATTGTCGGCGCGCAGCGAAAGGCGATATTCGGCGCGCGAGGTGAACATGCGGTAGGGTTCGCTCACGCCCTTCATCACCAAATCGTCGATCATGACCCCGAGATAGGCGTCGGCGCGGCTGAAGGTGACCATATCCTTGCCCGCGGCCCGCAGCGCGGCATTGAGCCCGGCTATGAGGCCTTGCGCGGCCGCCTCCTCATAGCCGGTGGTGCCATTGATCTGCCCGGCGAGAAAGAGGCCTCGAATTTGTTTGGTTTCGAGGCTCGGGGTTAAGCCGCGCGGATCGATATAATCATATTCGATCGCATAGCCGGGCCGCAGGATTTTGGCTTTGGCAAGACCGGGAATGGTCTGGACAAAGGCAAGCTGAACCTCCTCCGGCAGGGCGGTCGAAATGCCGTTGGGATAGATGGTGGGATCGTCGAGACCTTCCGGTTCGAGGAAAATCTGATGCGTCTCGCGCTCCTTGAAGCGAACGATCTTGTCCTCGATCGAGGGGCAATAGCGCGGGCCGCGGCCCGCGATCGCGCCGGAATAGACCGGCGAATGACCGAGGTTCTCGGCAATGATGGCATGGCCTTCCGGCGTCGTATGGGTGATGAAGCAATCGACTTGCGGCGCCTGGATGGCGTCCGTCAAAAAGGAAAAGGCTTCGGGCTCAGGGTCGCCGCTCTGACGTTCGAGCCTGGCCCAATCGACCGTCGCCCCATCGAGCCGTGGCGGCGTCCCGGTCTTGAGGCGGCCAAGGCCGAGGCCGAGGTCTTGCAGCCGTCTCGCCAAGCCGGATGGCGGGATCTTCGCCCATGCGGCCGGCGGGAAAGCTCTTGCTGCCGATATGAATCTGACCCCGCAGGAACGTCCCGGCAGTGAGGACAAGTGCGCCGCAGCGGATTTCCTCGCCCTTGGCGGTCGCAATTCCCTCCACGCGGCCGGCTTTGAGCACAATATCGGCGGCCTCGGCTTCGATCACGCTGAGATTTTCGGTCTCCCGGATCGCCGCCTGCATCGCTTCCCTATAGAGCTTGCGGTCGGCTTGCGCCCTCGGACCGCGCACGGCGGGACCCTTGGCGCGGTTCAGCACGCGAAACTGAATTCCGGCTTTGTCCGCAACTCTGCCCATGAGACCGTCGAGGGCATCGATTTCGCGGACGAGATGACCTTTGCCGAGCCCACCGATCGCCGGATTGCAGGACATGGCGCCGATGGTCGCGAAGGCATGGGTGACGAGGGCGGTCCGCGCGCCCATGCGGGCGGACGCCGCCGCCGCCTCGCAGCCGGCGTGGCCGCCGCCGACCACGATCACGTCAAACCCCCTCGCCATGACACCTCTTCCCGAGATCAGTTTATAACAATTCTAAAAACGTTTCACGTGAAACACTTTCGGCTGGCCTCATGGCGCGCTTGCGCGTTGCCAGCGCCGAAGCGCGACGAGAGTCCATATGCCTTCGACGAGCCCAAACGGCCAGGCGCCCTGCAGGAAACCATAGGCCGAGCCCAACGCGCAGGACCCGGCAAGGGCGAGGATAAACCAAGAGCTTCGCTGTTCCAAAGCATAGGTGACCAGCATAGCGGTGACCGCGAAGAGTCCGAATAAGGTCAGTCTGTCCATGATGAGGCAAGGCTTGCCAAAATGTTTCGGGCAAGGCAATCGCCGTTTCTTTTTAGAACTCTTCTAAAAACGTTTCACGTGAAACATTTTGTCCCCCGCGCCCTCACTTGCCGATACAAAAGCGTGAAAAGATCTCGCCCAAAATATCCTCGACGTCCACCATGCCGATCAGCCTTTGCAATGAGACCATCGCCACACGCACCTCTTCCGCGAGCAATTCGGCTGGGGCATCGGGAATTGTCAAAACCCGCTCCAGCGCGAGCGCGGCGGATTCAAACGCTTTGCGGTGGCGCTCCCGCGCGATCAGGCCCGCATGGCCGTCGCTCACTAAGGAGCGGGCGAACGCTCCCATGTCTTTGAGCAGACGATCGAGATTTCCCCCCGCGCTCGGCGCTGATAAACAGCCCGCCCGCCGGACTTTGCCTTTCCACTGGGGCGCAAAGATCGCTTTTCGTAAAAATTCACCAGATCTCGCCCCCCGACACGCTGGGCGGCACGGGCGCGCACGCCTCGGAGAGCCAGAGGATAAGATCGGCCGCCTTGGCCTTGTCGCGGGCGCGGGCGACGCCGATCTGCTCGATGGCGTCGGCGCTTTCCCTCGAGACCCGCCGTGTTCGATCAGGGTGACGGGGCAGCCGCCGAAATCAAGATGAACTTCAATTATGTCGCGGGTCGTGCCGGCAAAGGGCGACACGATCGCCACATCGCGGCGGGCGAGGGCGTTGAGCAAGGTCGATTTGCCGGCATTGGGCGGCCCGGCGATGACGATGGTCACGCCTTCCCGCAGCCGCTCCGTCGCGCGCCCCGCGGCAAGTTCTTTTTTAGGTCCGCAGCCACAGGCGCGAGAATTTTCGCAGCCTGCCGCCCGCCTCGCCCGGCACGTCTTCTTCTTCCGGGAAATCGATCTCCGACGCGAGAAGCGCCGCCGCTTCGGTGAGCGCCGCCCGCCAGATCGCGGCCTGGCAGCCGAGGACACCTTCCGTCTGGCGCAAAGCTTGGCGCCGCTGCCATTCCGTTTCGGCGTCGATGAGATCGGCGA
>CAWAQW010000052.1:0-12852 GCA_963784075.1 uncultured Alphaproteobacteria bacterium
CTTTGCAACATTCTTTTCACGCGCGGACTCGCCCGCCGCCTGCAGGGCACGGGCGTCACCGCCAATTGCCTGCACCCCGGCTTTGTCGCCACTCGTTTCGGCGACCAAAGCGGCGGTCTCATCTCGCGCTTTGCCGGGCTCGCCAAGCGCTTCGCGATTTCCCCGGAAAAGGGCGCGGAAACACTTATATATCTGGCCTCTTCGTCCGCCGTCGCGGAAACGACGGGGAATATTTCTACAAATGCCGCCCGATAACGCCCTCGCAGACGGCGCAAGACGACAGGGATTTGTCGTTGCTTTGGGAGTGCAGCGCCGCCTTGGCAGGCCTTTAGTCTTGAAAGTCGCGCAACGCACGCGCCATGCGGTTCAATTCGCTGGGCGCCCGCGTGCCTCTCTGCGCCAGCCGCAAGCGCGTCTTTGTGTGCTGGCCATGCCTGAACTATATGAAAACCGGCATGGCGATGACGGGAGTGTTTTGCGCGTTCAGGATCTCGTCTATGCTCGCCGGCCGGAAACCTAGAGGGTCTATCTGGACGATTTGATCCATAAGGACTTGCTTAGATTTAAAGAGTTGGAGCATGTTCTGATCGAAAAGTCGATCAACTTTTTCGGACATGCCTAGCCATCGTTGTGACAACGCGCGGCCATTCTTCGTCGACCCTGCGCCGCGAAATTTCGCCAGCCTTTCTAACTCTTGGAACCGCTTATGCCTCAATATCGATCTCGCACTACGACACATGGCCGCAACATGGCGGGCGCGCGCGGCCTGTGGCGCGCCACGGGCATGAAGGACGCCGATTTCGGCAAGCCGATCATCGCCGTGGTCAATTCCTTCACCCAATTCGTGCCGGGTCACGTGCACCTCAAGGACCTTGGCCAGCTCGTCGCGCGCGAGATCGAGGCGGCGGGAGGCGTCGCCAAGGAGTTCAACACGATCGCGGTGGATGACGGCATCGCCATGGGCCATGACGGGATGCTTTACAGCCTGCCCTCGCGCGAGATCATCGCGGATTCCGTCGAATATATGGTGAACGCCCATTGCGCCGACGCGATGGTCTGCATTTCCAACTGCGACAAGATCACGCCCGGCATGCTGATGGCGGCTTTGCGTCTGAATATTCCGGCCGTTTTCGTCTCCGGCGGGCCGATGGAGGCCGGCAAGGTGCTGATCGGCGGCAAGAGCCAGGGCGCTCGACCTCGTCGACGCCATGGTGGCGGCCGCCGACGACAAGATCGCGGACGAAGACGTCGCGGCGATCGAGCGCTCGGCCTGTCCGACCTGTGGCTCGTGCTCTGGCATGTTCACGGCCAATTCGATGAATTGTCTCACCGAGGCGCTCGGCTTGGCGCTTCCGGGCAATGGCTCGCTGCTCGCGACGCACGCCGATCGCAAGCGTCTTTTCGTCGAAGCCGGCCATCTGATTGTCGATCTTGCCCGCCGCTACTACGAGCAGGAGGACGCGTCCGCGCTGCCGCGTTCGATCGCGTGTTTCGAAGCCTTCGAAAACGCCATGACGCTCGACATCTGCGATGGGCGGCTCGACCAATACGGTGCTGCATCTCTTGGCGGCGGCCTATGAGGCAGAGGTCGATTTCACAATGGCGCGATATCGATCGGCTGTCGCGACGCGTGCCGGTTTTGTGCAAGGTCGCGCCGTCGGCGCCAGACGTTCATCTCGAGGACGTGCATCGCGCCGGCGGCGTCATGGCGATCCTCGGAGAATTGGAGCGGGCCGGCCTGATCCATGCCGGCTTGCCGACGGTGCATGCGGCGACGCTCGCCGACGCGCTGAGAGCGTGGGACGTGCGGCGAACCGCGAGCGAAACGGTGGCGGATTTTTACCGCGCCGCTCCCGGCGGCGTCCCGACCCAAATCGCGTTCAGCCAGAGCGCGCGTTGGGACGACACTCGATCTCGATCGCGAGACCGGCGTGATCCGCGATGCTGGAGCATGCCTTCTCAAAGGATGGCGGTCTCGCCGTGCTTTACGGCAATCTCGCGGAGGACGGCGCGATCGTGAAAACGGCGGGTGTCGACGCCTCGATCCTGACTTTCTCGGGCCCGGCGCAGAATCTTCGAGAGTCAGGACGCGCGGTCGAAGCGATCCTCGCGAACAAGATCCGGCCGGCGATGTCGTGATTATCCGCTACGAGGGTCCGCGCGGCGGCCCTGGCATGCAGGAGATGCTCTATCCGACGAGCTATCTGAAATCGAAGGGCCTCGGCACGGCCTGCGCCCTGATTACCGATGGCCGCTTCTCGGGAGGCACGTCGGGCCTGTCGATCGGCCATGTCTCGCCGGAGGCGGCGGAAGGCGGCGCCATCGGCCTCGTCGAAGACGGCGATATCATCGAGATCGATATTCCAAAGCGGCGCATTCATCTTGCCGTGCCGGAGGATAAACTCGCCGCGCGCCGCGCCGCCATGGAAGGCCGGGGCAAGCTCGCCTGGAAACCGAAGAACCGCGCGCGAAAAATCTCGACGGCTCTCAAAGCCTATGCGGCCATGACGACCAGCGCCGCGCGAGGCGCCGTGAGAAATGTCGATCAAACGCTCCGCTAACGCCGGAGAGTATCCTTTGGCAGGGGCAAGCGGTCGGCTGCATGCAAATCAATCATCACTTCCATTGGAGCCAATTCCGTTCCCTCGAGGCGATGTTCGACCCTCACGAGAATGTCGATTATGCGGCGCGGTTTCTCAAGGAATTGCGGGCCAGGGAAGGCAGTTGGACATTGGCGGCCGCGCGCTATCATGCGGGGCCCGCCAACGACCCGGCCCAAAAGCAATATGTCTGCCAGGTCATTACCAACATGGTGGCGAGCGGTTTTGGGGCTGGACTTCGGAAGCGCGCGCATTTTGCACGGGATCCGGGCGTTGATCCCTTTGGCACGCTTGAGGCGAGCGCCTGCTGAGATACAATCAATGCGCGAAAAAGACAACTTTTACGTTATCATAACGTTTGACATTTAACCGAAAGTTGTTAATTTTTGATGAATGAAGAGGAGATTCGCCGGAGATTTCAATGTTAGTGATAATTGACGAGCGTGAAATTGTAGCATCTGGTTATACTTGCCGTTTTGGCAGCGAAGGTGTTTCTTCCACCGGATTTTGCCTATTCCAGGAATGGGTGGCGACGGTGGCCGACGCTGACCTCTTCGCGGTCGAGGCATTTCTCCTCGGGGACTGCCAGGACCGGCAGATCTATCCCAGATGATCAAGGACCGCACCCGCGCGCCGGTGATCGCCATGAACGATACGCCATCGCTTGAGCAGACACTGGATTTATTCGCGGCGGGGGTCGATGATGTGGTGCGCAAACCGATCCATGTTCGCGAAATATTGGCGCGCGTCCGCGCGTCGGAGCAATCAGGCGCCGGAATGAGGTCGAACGTGATTCTGCCGTGGTTGGCGAACTGCGTGTCTTTTTCGACGGCAGAGATCCCCAGCTGAAAGGAGTTCCGCTGCCCTTGCCGCGGCGCGAGCGCCGAATTCTTGAATATCTCGTCAATAACCGCGGCCGGCGAGTCAGTAAGGCCCAAATCTTCAATTCGATCTATGGAATTTTCGACGAGAGTGTCGAAGAAATGTGGTGGAAAGCCATATCAGCAAGCTGCGCAAGAAATTGCGCCGCCACCTCGGTTACGACCCCATCAATTCGGTTCGCTACCTTGGATATCGTCTGGATGAGTTGCTCGGTGGAAACTGAAAGCCTGGCCGCCACTCGCCCGCGCCAGGGCAACTCACGGTCTACGGCCGCCGCTGGCACTCACCCCTCAGCCAGCAACCAAACGGTCAGGAAGACAAAACAATGCTTGTCTAGTTCCGCTCACCGGCCGTGAGAGCATGATCTAAAAAAAGCTAGAGAGATTTGAAAGAGATCGCGCAAGAAAACGAACAGATGCAGACATGAGCGGTCTCATTTGAAGCCGTCATAGCCAAGAGCACTCCCCGGTCACCTGAAATTGCATGAGCAAAAAGGGGACCTGCATTTTGAAGAAATATTTTGATTTGAGAAAGGTAGCTGCTCGGTGAGCCGTAATCAAGAACCATACTCATTCTTTTTAGGACATGTTCTATAACGCTGTGTCGTCCGGGCCCAATGCTGCGCGTGGCGTGGCCAGAGGAGCCTCGGGCCCAAAACATGCCGCCCGCATGTCTCGCAGAACAAAGCCACCGTGAGGAAGGGGCGTCCGTCAGCGCGATGCTTTCCCTCGCCTGTGTCAGGGTTGCACTCGAAGCCTCTTTCGATCCGCCGTCCCGCGAGAGCACGCTTTAACCATCGCAGGTTCATCCTTCGGCAAACGATGGATGTTACCATTTTGCAATATTCCAACGAGAGGCCATATTTGACTGGAGGTCACCAATCAGATTGTTGAGGACGTCAAAATGCAGGGCGAAGTGATTTCGAAGCCGCTCTCTTTGCAGCGCAGCAGCGCGGCGCTAATCGCAAGCATGGCCTGGTTTGCCTTGGGCGTGCAGCTTTACTTCGACATTCAGGAGGCGCTGATCAAGAACCATTCGATCGCCGTCCGTATCATTGAATTTCTCAGTTACTTCACAATCGAGACCAATACCGTCATTGCGTTCGTTCTCACGGTTTTTTGCACTCAGCCGCAAGCGGAACGATTTCTGACCGGGACAACCGTCAAATCGGCGCTTGTTGTCTATGTGATCGTCGTCGGCGCGGTCTATGAATTGCTGTTGCGGCATTTATGGCACCCGCAGGGAATGCAGCTCTTGGCCGATGCGCTGTTGCACGATGCCATTCCTCTCCTTTACTCTTTGTATTGGTTGGTGTTTCTGCCCAAAGGTCGCTTGCGCTGGTCGTTTCCCACAACCTGGCTTGTCTACCCGATTGCCTTTTTCATTTATAGCATGATCCGTGGCGTTGCCTTTGGCATCTATCCCTATCCCTTCATCAACGCCGCCCAGCTTGGGTTTGCGCGGGTTTTTGTGAACGCAACGATTTTGCTTGCCGTCTTTTACGGGCTCGGTATCGGATTGACCGCTATCGACCGTGCGCTTGGCTCCGGCGAGCGCGGGCGAAGCGGGCTTGGCAGGGCCGCCGAACTCTGACAAAAAGGGCGCTTGGACAAAAAGTGCGCTTGATGGTTCCTCGTCAGGCGTTAAGGAGTCCGAAGGGCCCTTAGCGAAATCGGCGTCCTCTTCCCATCCGGGGGGAGGGCTTTTCTGTTGAGGTCAATAAAGAAATAATCGGGGGGATTTCTGGTGTTCGGCTTTGCAAGCTATGAACCGATATTGACGCGGCTCTTGCCATTTCAGAGACATGCGAGTTCGCATCATTGTCCTTGGCCTTGGTTTTCTTCAAGGGAGCCGGGTGTTTTGTAATATGTTCTCTCCGAGCCGCTCATCGCCCATATCGCCGCCTCTGCCGCCGGCAGCCCGCGTAAGGCCGCGGCGGCCCGAGGTCACCGCGCAGAACGAATTCAACTCAACGAGACCGTCATGACGAAGAAGCTTTTGTTCCTGTTGGACACCGATCCGGTCCCAAGCGTCTTTGACACGGTCGTCGGCTATGACGGCGGCGCCGATCACATCATCGGCTATGGCGGCGTGACGCCGGAAAACGTCGCTGCGCTCGTCGATGGAACCATCTATACGCGCGGCCCCAAGGAGAAGCACTATACCGCGATCTTCGTCGGCGGCGGCAGCATGACCGCCGGCGAGGCGTTGTTCAAAGCGGTCAAGGCGCGCTTTTTTTCGAACTTCCGCGTGTCGGTGATGCTGGACAGCAATGGCTCCAACACCACGGCGGCCGCCGGGGTCGCGCTGCTCGCCAAAGCGAAGCCGCTCGCCGGCAAGAAAGCGATCGTGCTCGCCGGCACGGGTCCCGTCGGCATGCGCGCCGCGGCGATGCTGCATATCGAAGGCGCCGAGGTCGCAATCACCTCGCGCTCGAAACAGCGGGCGGAGGCCGCGAGCAAGGCGATCAACGATCGCTTCGGGTTTGCGCCGGCGCCCATCGAGGCCATCGACAATCAAGCCCGCGCGGCGGCGGTCAAGGGCGCGCAAGTCGTGTTCGCCGCAGGCGCCATCGGCGTCTCCTTGCTCGATGAAAAAGATTGGCAGAACGACCCGACGATCGAACTTCTCGCCGACTGTAACGCGCAGCCGCCGCTCGGCATCGGCGGCGTCGAGGCCATCGACAGGGCGAAAGAGCGTCACGGCAAAATCGTGATTGGCGCGCTGGGACTAGGCGGCCTGAAGCTGAAACTGCATCGCGCGTGCGTCGGTCAGCTGTTCGAAAGCTCCGATCAGCTGTTCGATGCCGAGAATATCTATGCGCAAGCCAAAGCGTTGGCGTGACTTTCGAGGACCGCGACGACCATGACCATGAATAGCTCTATCGGGACCTTTCTCGACGATCTCGCCAGTGAACGTCCGACGCCCGGCGGCGGCGGCGCGGCGGCGGTGTGCGGCGCCATCGGCGCGGCGCTCGTCTCCATGGTGGCCAATCTCACCATCGGCAAAAAAAACTACGAATCGGTTTCGGACGATCTCAAGGCCGTGAACGCCAAGGCGGAGGCGCTGCGCGTCGAGCTGACCCGCGCCATCGAGGAGGACGTCGTGGCGTTTAATGCCGTCATGGGTGCCTATGGCTTGCCGCGCGCGACGGACGACGAAAAAGCCAAACGCACTGCCTCGATTCAAGCCGCCTTGAAGGATGCGACGCTCACACCTTTGCGCGCGGTCAAAGCCTGTTTCGAGGTCATGCGTCTCTCCGCCGCTGTCGCGGAAAAAGGCAATCTCAATGTCATCAGCGACGCCGGGGTCGCCGTGCTTGCGGCGAACGCCGGACTGCGCAGCGCGGCGCTGAACGTGTTCATCAACGCCAAAGCGATCAAGGATCGCGACTTCGCCGAGAAGCAAATCGCGGAAGTCAATGCGCTGCTCGCGCAGGCGGCGGAGGCGACGGAATCTGTTTATCAGACAGTCAGAACCAAGATCGGCTCGTAAATTCGCGCGCCTCATGGCGTGGTCTTTCTGCGTTGAACGAAGAAACAATGGCGGGTCTGGCCGGTACGTCCGGGTCAACGCTCACGCCATGCAAGCGCCGGATTTTCCGGGCTCCATCGTTGGCGGAAAGGGGGACTACCGATTATCAAGGCAGCGTTCGATCCACCCGAGACGCGCACTCAGGCGCAGGCCCTGCTGATTGATGGCAAAAGCGCATCGGAGCGGGTGCTGGCGCTTGTGACGGAAAAGACCCGCGCACTCGCCGCGCAAGGCCTTAAGCCGGGCCTTGCGGTTGTCCTTGTTGGCGAAGACCCAGCCAGCCAGGTCTATGTCAAGGCCAAGGGCAAGGCCGCGCAAGCCTGCGGGTTTCACTCGATCCAACACGACCTTGCCGCGACGGCCAGCGAAGCGGAGGTGCTGGCCCTTGTCGAAAAGCTCAACGCCGATCCGGCGATCCATGGAATCCTTGTGCAATTGCCATTGCCGAACCGGCTCGATCCCAGCAGGGTCATTGAGGCCATCGCACCGGGGAAGGATGTCGATGGCCTGCACCCGTTCAATTCCGGGCTGCTTGCGAGCGGCGATACGAAGCGCGCGCTCGTGCCTTGCACGCCGGCGGGCAGCATGGTTCTTCTCGATATGGCCGCCGAGGCGCTTGGCGTCAGCCTTGCCGGGGCCGAAGCCGTCGTCATCGGCCGCTCCAATCTGGTGGGCAAGCCAATCGCTCACTTGCTGCTCGGCCGCAATGCGACTGTGACGATCGCGCATTCGCGCGCCCGCGATCTCGCCTCTACAGTGGTGAGAGCCGATATTGTTGTCGCGGCCGTTGGCCGTCCCGGGCTGATTCGCGGCACATGGATCAAGCCGGGGGCGATCGTCATCGACGTCGGCATCAACCGGGTGGCGGGCGAAGGTCAGACCGCCGCCGGACAGCCGAAGACGAAGCTCGTGGGCGATGTCGCCTTCGCCGAGGCGATCGAGCACGTCGGCGCGATTACCCCGGTGCCGGGCGGTGTCGGGCCAATGACCATCGCGATGCTGATGGAAAATACCCTCCGCGCGGCGCTCATGAAGGCTGGGCTGGAGCCATCTTGCTGAGGGTCCAAGCCGACTTTATCTCCTCGGATGGCTGCGGCCAATTGCGAAAGTTAACTTCGCGGAAACCTTAACGGCGTCTTATGACGCTGTTTGGATCGTGGAGTTTGCTCATGGATTGGCGCGACTGGGACGCGCTTCGCACGGCGCGTTCCCGCGAATGGGATCTCGGCTCGGCTTGCGAGGCCGTCACTGCCAAGAAATGGTGGTTGATCGGGCCCCCTCTCGCCGCATTGCTTCTCGCGGCGGGCCTGCTGTTCCTGCAGCCGCCGCGATATTGCGCCGAGTCGCAGGTTCTGATTGGCCCCCGGACCGCCGGTTTGATCGGATTGCGGTCGAGCCTTGCGCTTTATGGCGGCGGGAGCGGCACGAGTCCCGCTGCCGAGCAGGCGCAGCTCATCGCCTCGCGCGATCTCGCCCGCCGCGCCATCAAGGATCTGGGAATCGAAGACAACCCCGAATTTGATGCTGTGACACAGGGCCTTGGTCCCCTTTCCCGCGCCCTCATCTTTCTTGGCTTCATGCGCGATCCGGCGCGGCAAAGCCCAGAAGAACGGGTTCTCGAAGCCTATCAAAACCATTTGCAAATTCATGCGCCGGGCAGGGGAAGCCTCGTCACGATTAATTTTCAGTCTGAAGACCGGGCGCTTGCCGCGAAAGCCGCCAATCGCATTGCGGAGCTTTATCTCGAAATGCGCTCCGGCGCGAATGTTCTGCCGGGCGACGCGCGGATCGTTTCGCGCGCCATCGTGCCGGCGCGGCCGGTGTTTCCAAGGAAGGCTTTGCTGTTCTTGTCGGGCGCCGCGATGTTTGTCATGGGGTTCGGCGCGTTTGTGTCGATCGCTTCCGCGGGCAGGGGTTTGCCCGCCCGCCCGGAGGCCCCCGTGGAACAACCTCGCGCGCTTGAACAGGTGCGTGTGTTCGCCCGTCTCAAGCAAGCCGCAAAGTCCAATCCGGTGCCGGGCAGGGGATTGCCTCCGCATCTTGGCCGAACCGGGCAAGATGAGGAGGGGAATGGGCAAGCCACGGCAAAAATCATGGCCCGCATCCTATCGGTGCCGTTCGACAGCCCCGGCGTCCGAGGCATAAGGCGAGGCAAGAGGATCGTCGCGACGAGCCTCGGTCCGGCGGCCGCGGCGTCCGGCATGATGCGGGATTTGGCCCGCGATCTGGCTCGTGAAGGACGTTCGATCGTCATCGGCCTTGACGAGTCCAGTGTGTTCGATTTCGGCGGGCTCGCCGCCGCCGCGCCGTACGGTGCAGACTTAGGGGAGGGTGCGGAGCCGGGCCTTTGCGATCTTCTTAACGGGACAGCCTCGTTCAGCGAAGTCATTCGCCGCGATCCGGCCTCGCGGCTGCACTTTCTCCGGGTAGGGAGCGGCGACGAACTCAATCTTCATGAGTTCACGCATGTGCTCGATGCCTTGGCTGAGACCTATGATTTTCTCCTCATCATCGCGGCGCCCCTCGACCAGAATAGTATCGCCGAAACCCTCGCCTCGCAGGCCGACTTCGCCGTGCTGGCGATGCCGGCCGTGCCGCAAGGCCGCAGTGTCCTCGACGCCGAGGCGCGATTGATCGGCGCCGGCGCGCGCGAGGTCCTACTGATTGGCCTGCCCGCCGCGTCACCGGCAAGGCTCGGCGCCGATGCGGCGTGATTGTGAACCGGACGGATGACTTCACGTCCCGGGGTCTGGCTTTTCCATCCATTTGATCAGCGGCATCATGGGCAGGATCCAGACGAGGCCAAGGCCCGCGAAGCAAAGAATTTGAATGGCGGCAGGCGCCTCTCGCAACGGGCGCGCTTGCGCCAGTGCCATGGCGGCAAGCGCGTAGACGAAAACAAAGCTGATTAATAGGCTTGTGCCGATAAGTTTGCGAAACCGGCTACGCATTTTTGCTCCAATTTGGTTTCGCGGGAGATGTAAGAATTTGCCATGTGACGCTGGCGCGAAGGACAATGAGGGGAAAGGGGCCGCGCCCTTCCGCACGGCCCCTGACAAATGTCTAGCGCCCGGATTCGGTGCCGGGGGCGCCTTCCACGCCCGGCGCGCCCGCCGCGAGAGCCGAACCTATGAATGATGTAGGCCGACGCCATGGTTCCCATTGCCGGGCCAGGACGCGTCAGGTGTCTGCCGGCCGCCGCCACGGATAGGAATGCAATGAGGCGCGCAAAGTTAAGCGATATGCCATTCGATTCTCCATCTAGCTTGAGCATCCGCCGAGTGTTTGAACCGGACATCGTCGGGCTGTTCAAAGCTCCTGTCCGAACATCGGTGGATCTTCATGATGACCCAGCCGCCTCCGCCGCTCGCGGCGGAAGAAGCCTTTAGTTCCTTGGGAGTTTCGAGATGTCGCTGACCGGACTGGGGTCTTAACGCCAACGCCTGATCACAAGTTCAGCTACCGGGTATTTAAGCGGCGACAATGGCGAAACCATGAACCAGACCTGCGGCGCATGGCCGCTTGCATGGCGATCGCGCCCCTTTTTAAATGCGCCTCATGAAAAAGAACCAGAGCTTGACGAGACTGCCACGAGGGCCAGCGGCCGCGCCCCCTTTAGCGATAGCGCCGCATGAGAGAGGTCACCGGATTGTGGCGATTTGGCTGTGGAGCCTTGCCGCTCTCGTCTTTTTGATGGTGATTGTCGGCGGCGCGACAAGACTCACGGAATCCGGCCTTTCCATTACGGAATGGAAACCCTTGAGCGGAATTATTCCGCCCCTCGGGGAGGCCAGCTGGCGGGCGGAATTCGAGAACTACAAAAGAATTCCCCAATATGCCGAGCTTTTCCCAGACATGGATTTGAACGGGTTCAAATTCATTTTCTTCTTCGAATGGACCCACCGGCTTTTGGGCCGTCTGATCGGCGCCGCCACGCTGCTGCCGCTTGTTTATTTTTGGATGAAAGGGCTGCTGCCCCAGGGCCTCGCGCCAAAGCTTCTTGGCGTTCTCATGCTGGGAGCTTTGCAGGGCTTTGTCGGCTGGTGGATGGTCAAATCCGGGCTTACGGATCGGGTCGAAGTCGCGCAGGAGCGGCTTGCCATTCATCTTTTGCTCGCCTCGCTGACCTTCGCTGCGCTGGTTTGGCTTGCCGCTTCGCTGAAACGGCGCGACGCCGAAATCGCGGCACCGGCATTGCCGGGGCTCCGGTGGTTTGCGGGAGGCACCGCCCTGCTCGTGCTGCTTCAGATCGGGCTTGGTGCTCTCGTCGCGGGCTTGCGTGCTGGGCGCGCTTTCAACACATGGCCGTTGATCGATGGATATTTTTGGCCCCCTCTCGATAAACTGTTCCTGCTTTCGCCGCTTTGGCGAAATTTCCTCGACAATATACTGATGGTTCAGTTCCAGCACCGGATGACCTCTTATATGCTTTTGGCGCTTGCTCTGGTGCAGGCTCTTTACACATCGCGTGTGGCGGCGGGAAGCCGGGCCCAGCGGCGCGCCTTCGCGGTGGCGGATCTCGCCGGCCTGCAAGCCGCGATCGGCATTGTGACGCTCGTTCTCGCGGTTCCGCTTTGGGCCGGGCTTCTGCATCAAGCCTTCGCGATGATTGTTTTGGGGATGGCAGTGGCGCACGCACAAGCGCTGTCGAAATCGTTCTAGGCCGTGCGGGCTCTTGAGAGGTCCTTTGGGAGCGGCCCCGGAATTTCGCCGGAGGGCAGGCGTGAAGGCTGAAAACGACCTTCCGCCCACGTTCATGCCGAGGCCGCGTGACCCTCGGACAACAGCCGCCGTGAATAAGGCCAGCGATCGGACGTGCGGGGCGCTTCGAGTCCGTCGTGCTCGGAGAGGAATTTGAGGTTGATCAAATCCAAAACCTCAGAATCTATTCCTGGGTCAAACTTTCGCGCGATCAAACCCTTAGATTGAGCAAGTGTCTCAATATCATCTTTGTGCCAAGTTCGTGGATGAAAACCGCCCGAAGACCAGTCTATGCATCTTAGATCATCGTCAATGACCTTATCTCTAAAAGGAGAGTTCATAACGATTGTCTGAAAGAAGATTTCATCTGGTGCAAAAACATGTTTAAAAAATCGAACAAAATGGGGATTATCATTTACAAATATTTCTATATACTCAGCAAATTTTTTTGTTATACACCAATAGGCTGAGCCACCAAAGGGTTTGAAGCCACTAATGAATTTGCGCTTACGCAGGAAGAGCGCAATCAATTTCTTGATCAATGATTTCGGTGACGTAATCGTGCTTGTATCGTCAGGAAGTCGATAAATTCTAGCAAACAATCGAATATGCCAATTCTCTATCCGGATTAAGCCGCCATTTTCATCTTCCCACCTCCATCCTTCACCAGGATCAGGCGGGATTTTAAAATGGTGTATGAATTGCTTTCCCTTGTTTTTACATAAAACTTCTTCAATATATGCATTTGACTTTATGGGTAAGCTTGACCCGTCAGCAAAAACATATAGTCGAATTCGAATTGCAACTGTCTTTCTAACGCTACGTCTATTCCATTGATTGTTGCAAGCGTATGAGTGAAATCTCCCCAGTAATGCCTGTATCTCTTTAGGAAAATAACATTTTTAAAATCATGAACGCCTTGAACAATTTTATTGTAAGTAGATTCGTCTGCCTTTTTATCGACATGCGCGATAAAAAACGATGTTTTTGTGTTGAGTCTGTCGATGAGGCGTAGAAATTGGTCGGATATTGATGAGCTAAGATAATATACACAATCCTCATCATTTGAGCTCCCGGGTCCAATGCTGTGGTGAGGCGCGAAGTTGCGTCAAAACAGACTTTGTGAACGCACGGG
>CAWAQW010000053.1:0-37731 GCA_963784075.1 uncultured Alphaproteobacteria bacterium
GTATAAAGGGCGACCAAGGGGGCCCAGCGGCCAGACGAAGGGTCATGCCCTTTATACCGAGGCCGGGGGCCGTCGTGCGTGAGCGGCGGCTATCTTCACGGCTCCCGCCGGGGCCTATCGCTTCATCGCCCGTCCTGCGGAACCAAAAATCGATCTCATCATGCTGCGCTAGCTAAATTCTGTGGAATCGTTGTTTTGGGGAATTACCTCCAGGCGGCTTCGTGCGTGTGAGCTTTGCTGGGAAGTAGGTTTCCAACCGTTGGCCGTTCCTGGGATTTCATCGCTTGGCACGACGCTCAAGCGCCGGGAAAGAGTTGGTTACGAAAGAAAAGCGCTCCTTCCGCGCCGATCGGTGATTTTGCTTTTCCCTCGGTTGCCTTACATGAAGGCACGATAGCTTGAAATCGTTGGTAAGCCTTGGGGAGGCGCCTTTATGATACATAGAGGGGCCAGATTTAGCGCGCTTGTACTTGTAGATGGTTTTCTGCATTGACCGTCTTTTGGCCGCTCAACCAGTGAACAGGTATCGAACGTGACCGTTTCATTCGCGCCTATGGTATCGGGCCTTTGTTGCGCGACCGATATCGCGGGCTGGTCGCTCGGAACGATTGGGAACTCACCCTTCGTGGATTCTGGAGCGAGGTGCAACGGGTCTATGAAAACCGAATTTGGACGTCTTTGCCAAGCTCTTTGAGAATCCCTTGGAACGGCGTCTTGAAGCCCAAGCATTTTCTCGGCGTGAGATTGGCGGTTATGACGATGTCCTGGATTTCCTCGTCGGACAGTCGATCGATGTCGATGTGACGCGGCAGCCAGCGTCGTAATCGACCATTGGCGTTTTCGACACCGCCTTTCTGCCAGGAGGCGTAGGCGTCGCAGAACCAGATCGCCATATCGCGCATGGTCCGCAGCAGGGTGTGCTGGGCGAAAGCCGTGTCATTGTCAAAAGTGATGGACTTGCGTAGGGCGGGATTGATCCGGCCGAACACGGCGAGCATGACGGATATGGTCTCAGCGGCGGTTTTTCCGGTCAGTCTCGCGGCGAGCATCACGCGGGATTTGCGTTCGTGGAGGACGAGCATGGGCCGCGTGCGCTTGCAGATGATGAGGTCGCCTTCCCAATGGCCAATGTCGGCGCGGGCTTCGATGTCTTTCGGTCGATCGTGGATGGAGGCGCGGTCTTTGATCGTATCGCGCGAGGGTCTCGCCCGGCGCGGCCTTCGGCGCTTGTGACGGCGGGTCAGATAGCGCCAGAGGAATTCGCCCTTGCGGGCGGCGCGATAGATGAAGGCGTAGATGGCCTCGAACCCCAAGGCGCGCAGACCGCGCTCGTTGCCGGCCTTGAGCCATCCGGCAATCTGTTCGGGCGTCCATCCTTCCGCAAGACGATCGCAGACGAAAGTCCTCAATTTCTGATCTTTTTCGAGGATGGCTTCACGCCGCCTGCGCAGTTGATAGGCTCCGGCGGCGTGAAGCGGCGAATAACGCCCGCTCGAAAGGGCGTTTCGTCGCAGTTCCCGCGACACGGTGGATTTCGCTCGTTGAAGCGCCCTGGCGATGGCGCAGATCGAGCGGCCGGCCGCCCTCATGACCGCGATTTGGTCTCTTTCCTCGTCCAACAGGTGTGAATAGGCTGGCATTGCAACACTCCCTAAGGTCTTGATCAACCAAGCCGATATCAAATCGGCAGGGGGTGTTGCACCTCGCGTCAGAACTCAGGCTTAGCTGACTTTGTCAATGGCGCGCGGAATCTCCCCACTTATGGCGAAGTAAAATTCCGCAGTTTGGCGGGCTGGGTGATCAGCCGTGGTGTTGATCGAGGCCTCCGTTTTTCGGCGGCCGTCCGCGACGCTTAAGTGTCGGCGGGATCGGCGATGGTTGGATGAGACTTTTCGATCGGATGTTTTCCGGCACGAGATCGGCGAGTTCGTCCCCGTCGGGCCTGCCAGGGCTCGTCCTGGAAGGCTCGACATCAGGAAAACTGGGGAATTTTCAAACGCGGGGAGAATTAATCCGCCGCTGACAGACTTGGCCAGCTCCAGACTGGCCCGCTGGATCGCCCACGAAATTATGGAAGGTAGCTCGCATCAGTCTCGATGCTTAATAAATGCAGTCGCTCCCTGCTTTACTAGCTTTGCAGCGATTGCCTCTGCCATTGTGTTCACGTGTCAAGAATTACAGAGGTACATTGGACTTTGCGGGTCCAGGGCGGCGGCCGCCCACCCTATGACCACATCCTGATGTTCAGGGTTTTGATCTTGCACGCGAGCCATTCGCTGTCGGACGAGCGGACGGAATATCCGATCTTGCTGGTGGAATAGCGAACGGAGGCGATACCGGTTACCACTCAGCCAAGAAGGAGGAACATCTGGCCAAGCAAGGTCTGCGCAGTCAAATCCATCAGAAGAAGCCGCAGGGCAAGCCGATGCCGGAGGCCATAGCGAAAGCCTACGGCAAGAAGTCCAAGGTCGTCGTCGATCGGCGCAAGGCCGTCCTTTAGCCACGCGTGTTCTCATGCTTGCGGCTCAGGCGGGCGATTTCTTCCACCGTATAGCTGCGATGGATTTTGGCGAGCCGGTAATTCGGGTAGCGCTTCCCCATAGGGCGCGCTCACGCCTTGTCCGAGGTCGATTTCTGCGGCGCGCCGATGCGCGCTTGCGCCCATGCGCCCAGATCGGCCGGCGCATAGATTGGCCTCCGGCCAGCCTTCCGATAGATCGGGCCGCCGCCCGCGACAGCGAGCTTGGAATCTATATTGATCCGTATGGTCCCAATGTGTCGCGATTGATAAGTTTTTCGGGATCATCGTGGCGCAAGGTAAAGCCCCCTCCCTCCAACAAAATAGGCAACCCTCCTAGAAGCTTAGGCGTCGGAGACGCTTTTTCTATATAGACCTTGCAATTTGAAAGCGGCCTGCCGCCAGAATTTTTGACGCCTATTCTGACAGTTGGCCGTGTGAGATATCGGATACTTCGTAAGGTGAACCCGACTCAGAGCAAATTTCAATTTGTGGCGCTCGCCTTTCTGGCTTTTCCGGTCCGGCTTGCGAAAAGGCAACGGGTTTCTTGGCCTGTTCTTGATACAGCTGATACGGGGCGATGAAGATCGCACAAAAAACAAATGTTGCAGCACAAATAGTGGCCGTAGCGGATGCAACAAGGGCAAGCCAAATCAGGGTTTCTGCGAGTAAGTTGTCGTGCTGCGGTAGTGCGTTGATTCTTTCAAGGTATCCATGCATCTCCCAGAGCGAGAAGGCAGCTATGACCAAAATTATTAGGTCACGAAAAAGCGCGCGGATTGATCGCTCGATCACCACCTCCCATGCGATTTGCCACGCGCGCTTGAGGACGGCGCCCCAGAATTTGAAATAGCTGGCCATCTTAAACATACCCATGACCGGAATTCCTTGAGCCTACCCGCGCAATGGATATCCTGGTAATGGCTAGGGAAATGCACGCCGCGCGCCGCCGCGTTCACTTACTAAGTCCTTTCCGAATCAGGTGGGCGGCGGGATTTAAATCGCTTGTGGCGTTTGCGCCATAATACCGGAAGAACCTTGGCTCCACGGACCAGAGCGCCCTGTTCCAAGCCACTGACGTTGCCGCGGTTCACTACGTCGAATTTCTCAAATTATGTCCCAGGGTCACCCAAACGGAGATATTCTCAGGATCAGACGTCTCCTGAAACTTCGGGACTGAGGAGCTTCCCCTGCCGCAGGGCCCTGGCCTTCATCATCACGAAGAAAACGGGAACCAGAATCAGCACGTGAATCGTCGAGGTGATCATGCCGCCGACAATCGGCGCCGCGATCGGTTTCATCACGTCCGATCCGACGCCGGTCTCCCACAAGATCGGCACCAAGCTTGCCAGAACTGCCGCCACGGTCATCAATTTGGGGCGCAAGCGCTGGACGGCGCCTTCGATCGCGGCCTGCTCAATGTCGGCGTGCTGCAGGGCAAAGCCCGCGGCAAGCTTCCGGTCGAGCGCTTCGTGCAAATAGACCACCATCACGACGCCGGTCTCGACCGCGATTCCAAACAGGGCGATATAGCCGACCCAAACCGCAACACTGAAATTGTAACCGAGATACCACTGGAGAAGAAGGCCGCCCGTCATTGCGTAGAGCGTCGGAAAGATCAGGACCAGCGCTTCGGTCACGGAATGGAACACCATGTACAGCAGCAGAAAGATTGTAAGGAAGACGATCGGCAGAATGATCTTTAGCCGCTCTTTGGCCCGCAACTCAAACTCATATTCGCCGGACCATTTCAGACTGTAGCCGGCTGGCAGGTGAAGCTTCTCGTGAAGGAGCTGGTCGGCGCGGGAGACGAAGCCGCCATAATCCCGGGTGTTCAAAT
This sequence comes from uncultured Alphaproteobacteria bacterium, assembly GCA_963784075.1. Classification (GTDB taxonomy): domain Bacteria; phylum Pseudomonadota; class Alphaproteobacteria; order Rhizobiales; family Beijerinckiaceae; genus Methylocapsa. Next base: position 4,359 of record CAWAQW010000053.1, read on the forward strand.
CGAAATAAACATAGCCGGTGAGCGCCCCATCCTCGTCCCGGATCATCGCCGGCCCTTTCGAGAACGATATTTTGGCGAGCGCGCCAAGCGCTACTTCCGCGTTGGTTGGCGTGATGATCACCACCCGCGCGAGTTTTTGAATGTCGTCCCGGAAATCCGGCGCATAGCGAATGGAGATGGGATAGCGTTCGCGGCCCTCGATCGTCTCGGCGATATTCTCACCTCCGATGCCGGAGGTGATCGCGCGCTGCACGTCGCCGACAGTCAATCCGTAGCGCGCCGCCGCCTCCCGGTTCACCTCAACGTTGATATAGAATCCCTGCGCGACGCGCTCGGCAAAGATCGATCTCATCTCCGGCATCGCACCTAGAATCTGTTGAACGCGCGCGCCCAGGTCCTCGATGCCGTCTAGGCTTGGCCCTTGTATCTTGAGTCCCACCGGCGTCTTGATTCCGGTGAGCTCCATGTCGAGACGGTTCTCAATTGGCATGGTCCAGGTGTTGGTCAAGCCCGGGAACTGGAGTTTGGCATCCATTTCAGAGATCAGCTTCTCATAGGTCATCCCTGGGCGCCATTGGTCTCGGGGTTTAAGCATGACCGTGGTGTCGTACATGTCGAGGGGAGCATTGTCGGTCGCGCTGTCGGACCGGCCGATGGAGCCGAACACACTTGCCACCTCAGGGAAGCCGCGAAGAATACGGTCCTGCTCCTGCAAGAGCTGTGTCGCCTGGCCGATCGAGATTCCAGGGAGCGCCGTGGGCATATAGAGAGACGCGCCCTCGAACAACGGCGGCATGAATTGACTCCCGAGCTTGAGGGCAAGAGGCGCCGTCGCGAGCAGAAAGATCAGATTGAGCAGCACGGTCGTCTTTGGAAATCGAAGGCAGAGTTTTAAGACGGGCAGATAAAGCGCCTGCGTCCCCCGCGAGACCGGGTTGCTCGACTCCGGCCGCAGCCGGCCTCGTATGAACAAAAGCATCAGCGGCGGCACCAATGTAATGGCGAGAAGCGACGAAAAGCCAACAGCCAAAGTCTTGGTCCAGGCGAGGGGTCGGAACATGCGTCCTTCCTGGGCTTCGAGCAAGAAAACCGGAAGGAACGAGACGACGATGATCACGAGCGAGAAGAAGAGCGCCGGTCCGACCTGTTTGGCCGAATCCAGAAGAATTCGCTGTCTCTCTCGGAAAGAGATGCCACCCGGGCCTGATTTGTCGCTCGTGCGAGAAGTCCTGCGCTTCGGACAGATGCCGATAGCCGTTTTCGACCATTACGATCGCCGCGTCGACCAGAACCCCGATGGCCAGCGCCAACCCGCCGAGCGACATGATATTCGAGCTGACTTGCAAATAGTACATCGGAATGAATGATGCGACCACCGCGATCGGCAAAGTCAGGACCGGAATGAGGGCGGAGCGGAAATGAAACAGGAAGATGAGGATCACGAGGCTCACAATGATCGCTTCTTCGATGAGATCGCGCTTGAGGGTATCGATCGATGCCTCAATGAGCCCGGACCGATCGTAACCGGCGACGATCTCCACTCCCGGCGGCAGTGATCCGGAAATTTCCGCGAGCTTCTTCTTGACGCCGGAAATCACATTCAGTGCGTTCACGCCGAAGCGCATCACAACAATGCCGCCGACGGTCTCACCTTCGCCGTTCCACTCCGCCACGCCACGGCGGATATCCGGTCCGAATGATACCGTTCCGAGGTCCCGGACCAGGACTGGCGTCCCATTCTTGCTGGCGACAGGAACCGTTTCCAAATCCGAAAGCGACCGCAGATAACCCAAGCCCCGGACCATGTACTCGGCGCCTTTGAACTCAAGCAGCCTTCCGCCCACCTCGTTTGTGCTGTCGCGGACCTTTTCGATCACAGTCGAAAGCGGGATGTTAAAGGCGCGGAGTTTGTCGGGGTCCAAGCGAACCTGGTACTGCCGGACAAAGCCGCCGATACTCGCAACTTCCGCAACTCCGGGAACCGTCTCGATCTGATACCGAAGGAACCAATCCTGAAGGCTGCGCAAATCGGCCAGACTGTAGCGCTGGTTATGATCCACGATCAGGTATTCATACACCCAGCCCGCGCCGGTCGCGTCGGGACCGATCGCCGGGTGGACCGCAGCGGGAAGACGTCCCCCGATCTGCTGGAGGTACTCCAGGACGCGCGCGCGAGCCCAGTATAAATCCGTGCCGTCCTCAAACACAATGAACACATAAGAGTCCCCAAACATGGTCTGGGCGCGCACGGCCTTTACGTGTGGCGCGGCAAGAAGAGCGGTAACGATCGGATAGGTAACCTGGTCCTCGATGATATTGGGCGGCTCTCCATTCCACGCCGTGTGAACGATCACCTGCACATCGGATATGTCAGGCAAGGCATCGAGAGGAACCCGGTGCATGGTCCACAAGCCGGCGAGCAGCAGCACGAGCGTCCCGGTGAAGACGAGGAAGCGGTTGCGCGCGCACCAATCGATCCAAAGGGTGATCACTCACATGCCTCCTTCCGTGGTGACGGAGAACTGTTTCTGGGCGACGGTCTGACCCGCTTTGGTTGCGAGGACGGTCACCTGCCAGGTCCCGCCCATTTGCACCTCGCCCGCGCCTTCATAGAGGCCGCCGCCTTTGTCGCTGAGCGTCACCACGTTCCGCATGGCGGCCATCCCCATCGCGGGCATCGCAGGCATGAAGAAGGTTACGGTCACTTGCGCGCCGGCGATGGCCGCCCCGTCGGCTCCGGTGAGCTTGACGCGGAAATTGTTGCTCCCCGCGCGCGGGGTCGCCGGGTCTGACGCATAGTCGAGCGTTGCCGCCTGCGGCGCATTCATGGCGGCGGCCGCGCCCGCGCCGGGAGGCGGCGGCGCGAACGACCCCAGGGCGGCCTGGAGCTGGCTCTCGGAGTCGATCAGGAAATTGGCCGAGGTGACGATGCGCTCGCCGGCGTCGAGCCCCTTTAACACGATGAAATCGTCACCGGCCCGCGCGCCGAGCTCAATATCGCGGGGCTCGAAGGAGCCGCCGCCATGATCGACGAAAGCGATCTGGCGCGTGCCGGACTGAAACACGCCGGCAGCTGGTATGGCGAGCTGATCTCCAAGGGGTACGCTGATCTGGACGTCGACGTACATTCCGAGCAAGAGCTTCAATTGCGGATTGGGAATCTCCAAGCGCACGCGCGCCCTTCGCGTTGCCCGATCCACTTCCGGCCAAATGAAGCTCACCCGAGCCGGGAACGTCTCGCCCGGATAGGCGTCGACGGTGATCGACGCGGGATCGCCCACCTTCACCCGGCCAATATCGTTCTGGAAAACCTCGGCGTAGACCCAGACGGTCGACAGGTCTGCCACCGCATAGAGCTTCGTGCCCGGTTCCACATACATGTTCGGGAAAGCTTTCCGGTCGATAACGACGCCGGAGACCGGCGAGTCGATCTCGATCTCGCGACTGACCTTCCCGCTCTTCTTCAACCGGGCAATCTCTCTCTCCGGAATTTGCCAGCGTTTCAACCGCTCGGTTGCGGCGCCGAGCAGCAACTCTGATCCGTGTAATCCGCCGCCGCCGTGCTGGCTGCTTTGCGCCAGGAGTTCCTTCGCCACCAAATATTCCTGCTCGGCTGTCACCAGCTCCGGGCTGTAGATGGTGAGAAGCGGCTGGCCCTGTCGCACCACCTTGTAGGTTGCGTCGGCGTAGACCTTCTGAACCCAGCCCGAGAAGCGAACTTGCACGTCGGCAAGCCGCGTTTCATCCGCCTCGACATTTCCGACGGTGCGAATCTCGTCCTGGACCTGGCGGCGCTCGACGACACCAGTCTTCACGCCAATGCTCTGCATCCGTTGCGGCGTGAGCGTGAGGGGTGCCAGGTTCGGTTCGGCCGCCTTTGGTCCACTCCGGCCGGCCGCTGGGTTCCCCAAAGTTTCAGGGCCTTCCGGCGTCTGCGCCGCCGCTTCCGCAATCCAATAAGGACGGAAAGGCTCTTGCGGCCGGCGGCCGGAATAGAGGCCAAATGCCGTTGCAACGGCAAGGATCATGGCGACGCCGCTTGCCCGCGCGCCGATCACAGCTCGCCCCCGATCAAACGTTCGATCCCCGCAAGCGCCGTCTGCTCGTCCAATTCGACCTGGAGCAGCTTGAGTTCGAGATCGTGGACCCGGTGCTGTGCCTCAAGCGCCGCGCCGAGATCGCTGCGCCCTTGGGAATAGTCCGATACAACCGACTTGAGCGCCGCCTGTGCTTCGGGAAGGGCCTTGCGAGCCACCAAGGCTTCCGCCCGCTGGGCGGCCTTGAGCTTCTCGCGCGCCTCGGCGAGCGCACTCTGAATGTCGAGCAGAGCGGCCTCGTAGCGTTGCTGGGCCGCGCCCAACTGCGCCGTTGCGGCCTGTTGCTCCGAAGCCTCCCGCCCCCAAGGCAGCGGGACGTTGAAACCAACCGTGGCCGCGACCCCTGGCGGACGGTTGTTGGTTTGGATCAACGGTCCGGCCCCGACTGTCAGATCGGGATACCAGCCTTTCTCCGCCAGCGCGGCGCGGCTCCGCGCCGCGTTTATCTCCGCGCCACTCGTGGCAAGCGAAGGGCTCCCGCCGCGCGCACGATCGACGAGGGAGGCGATGGCAAGCTCCGTGGCGGGAACGCGCCGGAGCCGCAAGGGTTCGGCCAACGGAGCGTCGGCCGGACGCGCAAGCAGCGCGTTGAGCACTTCCCGCGCGGCCGCCCGATCGCCTTCGAGACGCGCCGTTTCGATGCTTGCCGATGTCTCTTCGCCGAGCGCTCGAATCGCTGCCGCCTGATCGCCGGTCCCCGCCGCATAGCGCGCCTCGGCGGTGGACCGCATGCCGCGCGTTACCGCAATCACCTCCTGGTTCACGGCAAGCGCGCGGCTTGCCCCATAATATTGGGCGAAGGCGATCTTGATGCGTTCGTCGAGCGCATCGCGCGCGGCCTGTTCGCGCCCCCGCGCGGCGTCCAAATCCGCCAGCGCCGCCTCGCGCCGCAAATCGCGTTTCCCCCAAAGCGGGAAAGCTTGCGTCACCATGACCGCATGCCCGCTGAAGACATTCGGGTTGCGATAATATTGATAGCTGTCCGAAACCGTTGGATCGTCAAGGGCATCCGCGCCCGCGGCCTTGGCGGCGGCGGCCGAGGTTTCGAGCGCGGCCGCGCGCAGCGCCGGGTTGAGCTGGCGGCCAGCCGCGAGCACGCTCTCGACTGTCGCGCCCAAGGGCGTGAGCCGCGCCCGCCCCACAGATTTAGTCGCCTCGGTGTTCTGCGGCTTGCCTGCTGCCTTGAAACGCGCGTGTGGCGCCTCGCCCCAAGCGGGGTTGACGGTGAGAATTACGGCGAGCGCGGCGGCACTTGCCGACAAACGAGATGGCATAGGACAATGATCTCCAACCCTGGGTGGGCTTCACCGCCCGGCACGGCGGCGGCGAAGGTGCCGTGTTTGCATGGTCATCGAGAGGCGTGCGCGCCTGCGCGGCGCGCCCGTTGATCACGCGGCGATAGGGGGGTGGGGATTGGGTTTGATCGATAGCCCGGCAGGCGCGGCGGCAAGGTGCGGCCAATAGGACAAGAGCCCCCAAGCAATGGGGGACGCAAGAGCGGTCGAGGGTGCGGGAAGAGCCGGCGAACAAATACATCCCAACTGTGTGGCACAGTCGAACGAAATGCGCTTGCACGGTTGTTTCATGGGAGCGAGCACGGCGTTGCCATGCACGTTCATTGTCGCGCAGTCCTCGCCCATAGCCGTGTGTCCGGCACTGCGCGCGGAAACGCGGACGGCATCGCCTGGGCCCCGATTCCAACGAGGAAGGCAAAGCCGGTCAGAAAAATAAGGAACCTTCGGAGAACAAAGACCCGCATGCGGGCAACTTACGCGCAATTCCGCAGTCCTTCAAGATACCGTCGCATGTTCCGCTCTGGACACAAAAAGGGGCGTTTGTCCCAAGCCACAAAAGAGGTTCATGAGGAACGATAATACGTCGGCGTCGTCATCATAATTATTGGCACACTCTTCAATAAGAATGGCGACCCTCTGCTGCGATGGCCGGGGCTCGTTGCATAAGCCAGATCGACCCCGTCGTGGACATGCGCCCGGATTGGGGTTGTTGTATGTTTGGCAGTCGGAGTTTCCGGTCGTGAAGTACAGACTGGTTCCTCGTGGATTCTGGAGCGAGGTGCAACGGGTCTATGAAAACCGAATTTGGACGTCTTTGCCAAGCTCTTTGAGAATCCCTTGGAACGGCGTCTTGAAGCCCAAGCATTTTCTCGGCGTGAGATTGGCGGTTATGAGTTAATGACGATGTCCTGGATTTCCTCGTCGGACAGTCGATCGATGTCGATGTGACGCGGCAGCCAGCGTCGTAATCGACCATTGGCGTTTTCGACACCGCCTTTCTGCCAGGAGGCGTAGGCGTCGCAGAACCAGGTCGCCATATCGCGCATGGTCCGCAGCAGGGTGTGCTGGGCGAAAGCCGTTGTCATTGTCAAAAGTGATGGACTTGCGTAGCGCGGGATTGATCCGGCCGAACACGGCGAGCATGACGGATATGGTCTCAGCGGCGGTTTTTCCGGTCAGTCTCGCGGCGAGCATCACGCGGGATTTGCGTTCGTGGAGGACGAGCATGGGCCGCGTGCGCTTGCAGATAATGAGGTCGCCTTCCCAATGGCCAATGTCGGCGCGGGCTTCGATGTCTTTCGGTCGATCGTGGATGGAGGCGCGGTCTTTGATCGTATCGCGCGAGGGTCTCGCCCGGCGCGGCCTTCGGCGCTTGTGACGGCGGGTCAGATAGCGCCAGAGGAATTCGCCCTTGCGGGCGGCGCGATAGATGAAGGCGTAGATGGCCTCGAACCCCAAGGCGCGCAGACCGCGCTCGTTGCCGGCCTTGAGCCATCCGGCAATCTGTTCGGGCGTCCATCCTTCCGCAAGACGATCGCAGACGAAAGTCCTCAATTTCTGATCTTTTTCGAGGATGGCTTCACGCCGCCTGCGCAGTTGATAGGCTCCGGCGGCGTGAAGCGGCGAATAACGCCCGCTCGAAAGGGCGTTTCGTCGCAGTTCCCGCGACACGGTGGATTTCGCTCGTTGAAGCGCCCTGGCGATGGCGCAGATCGAGCGGCCGGCCGCCCTCATGACCGCGATTTGGTCTCTTTCCTCGTCCGACAGGTGTGAATAGGCTGGCATTGCAACACTCCCTAAGGTCTTGATCAACCAAGCCGATATCAAATCGGCAGGGGGTGTTGCACCTCGCGTCAGAACTCAGGGTGTGGCCGCGATGAACGATCCTTCAGTCCTTCGATGCCTTCGGCCTTGAACCGCGCAACCCATTTGCGCGCGGTCCGCGGGCAGACGCCTGCGGCTCGTGCGGCGGCCTCCGGCGTCTGCCCGCTCTCGATCTGCCGAACAATCAGCTCTCGACCGCGCGGCGTCAGACGGGCATTCTTATGGATGTTCATCCGGTGCTCCGAGGAATCACTGAAGCTTCGCAACTCCAGCTTCCTCCCTCAGGACCGGATGGACAACCTGCTGAAAGTTCACATCTAGAGCGTGATCCGTTCAGATTGAATTGGACTAGAGTTTTTGATTGCATGATCTTTTCGCGAAACCGGTTCCCTATTTCGCGGATCATGCTCTAAGCTAGGTTTGCATGACGGGGGCAGGCGTTGCGAGGAACAAGGATTTTGCCCCACTGCATAATCAAGCGCTGGCGGGCGATGCCTGATCCGTCGCGTGCCAGTTTTCGCCCGTGCAACCGCTTGGCGGCTTAAAATTTCGGACTATCTTTTTTTGTCTACCGCCTTTTCCGGCGAAGCGGCGAAGTCGCGGGGAAAAGGCGGGGGCATTGTCATGAAAAAATTGCTTGCATTGTCGATTTTCTGCCTCGTCTCACCCTCTGCCCAGGCGGCTTTCCTTTGCGCAATGATCTATGGCCCGCCGGCCCTTGCTATTTCCAGCAATGCTCGGAATCAACAATGTCGGTCGCCCAAGAGCTCGCGTGCATGCAGGACTATGTCACCGCCGATCCACCGCCCCCCATCGCAGAGGCTCAAGTGACGGCCTTCTTCAAGCGGGGGTGCGCGCTGGTCGAAGCCGCGCGGCGCGGCCTTATTTCGAACGCGGAGGCGCGGGCGCAGCTGGCGCGGAATATGGTGAATGCGCAATACCGTGTCCAAGCGAAAGTGCAGCAGCGCCTTCTCCAGTGCCATTCCACATGGTGCAATGAGTTCGGATATTCGACGTTCTGCAGCGGCACTTGAGAAATATTTGTATTGGAGGCGTAAGGCTCCCGGACGTCCTCGTGACGAGGCGCTTTTCCCGTGCGAGCCGCAAAATTTACATCCGGTCCCGCGCTTCCAGCAATTTGCCGTCGTTGCCCGCAATGACCACGTCGATCATCTGCGATGTCGGCACATTGCCGACGCGCACCCGTGTAAAATCCTCGGTGCGGGCGATCCCGCCACGCTCTGTCAGGACGCGAAAGCTTTTGCCGGTTTGCGCGGCAAGATGCGCGCGCACGGCCGCGTCGCCCGCTTCGCGCAAATGCTTGGCCCTTGCCTTTATGACCTGCGGGGCGACGGGAGGCATTTTCGCGGCGGGCGTGCCCGGCCGCGCGGAAAAGGGAAAAACATGCAGATGCGTCAGGCCGCAGTCGGCAATGAGCGCGCGCGTGTTCTCGAACATCGCTTCGGTTTCGGTCGGAAAACCCGCGATGAGATCGGCGCCGAACACAATGTCCGGCCTCAGCCTGCTCAGTCCGGCGCAAAAGCGGATGGCGTCGGCGCGAAGATGGCGCCGCTTCATGCGCTTTAAAATCAGATCATCGCCAGACTGGAGCGACAGATGAAGATGCGGCATGAGGCGCGGCTCATTGGCGAAGGCCGCGATGAGGTCGTCATCCGCCTCGATGCAATCGATCGAGGATAGCCGCAGCCGTTCGAGATGGGGCGCCGCGCGCAAGATGGATGTGACGAGTTCGCCGAGCGCCGGGGCGCCACATAAATCCGTGCCATAGGAGGTCAGATCGACGCCGGTCAGGACGATTTCGCGAAAGCCCGCGTCCGCCAGCCGGCAGGCGGCGCGGACAACCTCGCTCCGTGGCACCGAGCGGGAGGGGCCTCGCCCGAAAGGGATGACACAAAATGTACAGCGGTGATCGCAGCCGGTCTGCACCGCGAGAAAGGCGCGGGTGTGGTCTTCGACGCCTTCGCTCAAAACCGGCGGCGCCGGTTTTGCGGTCATGATGTTGGAAACCGCGATCCTTGTGCCGCGCTCGCTTGTCCAGCTCGCCGGATCGGTCTTTTCCGCATTGCCGATCACGCGGGAGACTTCCGGCATGATGGCGAATTGGGCGGAATCGATCTCAGCGGCGCAGCCGGTGACGACGATTTCGGCATCGGGCCGCTCGCGCTTGATCCGGCGAATGGCCTGGCGCGCCTGCCGCGCGGCTTCCGCCGTCACCGCGCAGCTGTTGATGATGACGAGATTGCTGCGTCCTCCGGCCAAAGCGGCACGCCGCATCGCTTCCGACTCGACGAGATTGAGGCGGCAGCCGAAGGTGATGACTTCGACATTGTGCGGATTGCGTCCCTGCGGGATCACGCCGCGATATCCTTGAACAGCGCCGGATCGAGCCGCGTCTCGAATTCGAGTTCGACCGGGCCGGTCATCAAGACGCGGCCATCGCTCTCCCGCCATTCGATTTCGAGATCGCCGCCAGGAAGGCTCACGGTGGCGCTGCGGGAGGTCAGTCCCTTGCGCACCGCCGCGACGAGGGCGGCGCAGGCGGCCGAGCCACAGGCGCGGGTTAGGCCCGTGCCGCGCTCCCAGACCTTGAGCGCGATATGCGTGCGCGAGACGACATGAGCGAGCGAAATATTGGCGCGCTCGGGAAAGATCGGATGGTTTTCGAGCAAGGGGCCGATCCTTGCGAGATCGATGGCCTCGATATCGTCCACCCAGAAAATCGCATGCGGATTGCCCATGTTCACCGCCGAGGGCGTGTGCAAGATCGGCGCATCGATCGGGCCAATTTGCAATTCGATCTTGCGCGTGTCGTGGAACGGCTCGCGCAGCGGAATTTCGTTCCAGGCAAAGCGCGGCCGGCCCATATCGACGGTGAACACCGTCGCCGCCCTTCGCCAGCATTCGAGCTGGCCGGCGGCGCTCTCCAAAACGAGCTTTTCGCGCTTCGTTCCGCGGGTCAGGATATAGGCGACGCAGCGCGTCCCATTGCCGCAGGTCTCGGCCTGCGTGCCATCGCTATTATAGATGGTCATGAAGGCATCGGCGCCGTCTGAACGTGGCTCTTGCACCACCATGAGCTGATCGAACGCGAGGCCTTCGCCGCGGAAAATCGCGCGCGCCTCGGCGCCGCTGACCGTCAAGTCCGTGCCGCGCAGATCGAGAACGGCGATCTCATTGCCTATTCCATTCATCTTGGCGACTGGTATATTCGCGAGCGGGTTCATAAGCGCACGTCCAGTGATCCTTGTTCCAATTCCATCGGCTTTCGCCGCATGGCTTCATTTTGACAAATCGCCGATGCCTTGCAGGAAGAGATAGCTCTGCCTGAAATGGCGGCAATATTCGCGTGGGCCTTGTCCAAGGCTCATGGCGCGGCCGAAGGCCAAGCGCGGCACATGACTTGTGTGAGCAAGATAGAAATTCTTCGTCCGGCGACGAGTTTTAATGCTGCTTCTTGCCTTTTTATGCAAGGATTGACGTCGTCTCCCCGCGACTGCCAAAAGCGGCCTTCTGGCGCGCAACAGATTTCGGAGCGGTATATGAGGATAGGCAGTTTTACCCGCTTGCTCGGCCTTGAACTCGCGTTCGGCCTGTTTCTGGCGATAGGGCCGGTGCCAGCCCTTGCGCAGACCGACGCGCCAACCGCCGGGGCGCGCGGCGCCGGTCGTGCCGGGTGCCAGCGGGACGTCGGCCGAGTTCGGCGCAAAACCCCCGCCGGGCGTGCCGGACAATTCCTCGGCGGTGACTCTCGAACTCCCGTCCCGTCCGGTCGCCTATGCGAGCGCGAGCGCGGAATGGGCAAATGGTTTTAAAACCGTGGTCAGCGAAATCGCCAAAGTCGACGCGGCGATCGAAAAAGCCGGGCTCACGCAGGCGGGACACCCTTTCGCGCTGTTCCTTGCCACCGACGACAAGAGTTTTCAGTTCGAGGCGATGGTGCCCATCGCTGAGAAACCGGAAAACAAGGATCTCTCGGACGGGGTGAAAATCGGCGACTCGCCCGCCGGCAAGGCGATCAAATTTCTCCATCGCGGTGCCTATGACGACATCGATTCGACCTATGATCTCATCACCGCTTTTCTCGATGAGAAGGGTCTCGAATCGCAAAACCGGTTCGTCGAGGAATATCTCACGGATACGACAGAGCCGGATGACGCCAATCTCGAAGCCGATATCTATGTTTTTATCAAATAGGGTCCCAAAAATCCGGGCGGGCTTGCGATAGCCTGCCGCCGATGCGCACCGGCGCGATTTTTGTGGCGAGGCCCTTGTCATCGAGTTCGACGGCGATGCCGCAAAGGGTCGCCGGGCCAGAGGCCGGCTCGAACCGCGCCGCAGGCAGCTTGGTCGTGAATCTGCGAACCGGCTCGTCCTTGTCCATGCCGATCACCGAATCATAATCTCCGGTCATGCCGGCGTCGGTCACATAGGCGGTGCCGTGCGGCAATATCTGATGGTCGGCGGTCGGCACATGCGTGTGGGTGCCGGCGACGAGCGAAACGCGGCCATCGATGAAATGCGCGAAGGCCTGCTTTTCACTCGATGCCTCGGCATGGAAATCGACCACCAAGGCATCGCAGCCCACGCCCAAGGGGCAGGCCCCGATTTCCCGTTCGATCGCCGCGAAGGGATCGTCCATCGCCTCCATGAAAATGCGGCCCATGAGATTGATGACAAGCACGCGGGCGCCGGAGGCTGTTTCAATGAGATTGGCGCCGCAGCCCGGCGTCCCGCGCGGATAGTTGAGGGGCCGGATCAGACGCGGCTGGCGGGCGATGAAGACGAGCGCCTCGCGCTGGTCGAACGCATGATTGCCAAGCGTCACACCATCGGCGCCCGCGGCAAGAAAATCGGCGCAGATCGCCTCGGTGATCCCAAAGCCGCCGGCGGCGTTTTCGCCGTTGACGATGACGCAATCGAGCCGCCAGGCCTCGCGCAATTGAGGCAGATTGTTCAAGAGAGCGGCGCGGCCGGCGCGCCCGACAATGTCACCGATGAAAAGGAGGCGCATTTACGGCTTGGCCCGGCAGTCGATCAACTCGCGCTCGGTGAGCACGTAATCGAGGCGCTCGTCATGCGCTTCGTGCGGAATCTCGGGCAGCTCCTGGCTGGCATAGGCGACGCCAACCGCCCAAATATTTTTCTGGGCGCGCAGCGCCGCCAAAGTGCGATCGTAAAAGCCCGCGCCATAGCCGATGCGATGGCCGCCGCGATCGAACGCCGCCAAAGGCACGAATAAAAGATCGGGCGCGGCCTCGGGCGATTGCGGCAATGGCTCTTCGATCGCCATCTTGCCCCTGACCGTCGGCTCGCCATGGCGCCACAGCCGGAAAACGAGCGGCGTGCCAAGCCGCCCGGTCACCGGCAAGGCGGTTTTGACCCCCGCCTCGGCAAGCTTTTCGAGGAGCGGCAAAGTCGAAAGCTCGCCCCCCAGCGGAAAATAGGCCGAGACGATCGCCGGGCGCAATTGCTTGACGAGGGCGAGGCCTTCGGCCGCGAGATGCGCGGCGAATGTCTCGGCGGCCTCGACGGGGGTAACGCCACGGCGTGCCAAGGCCTGTGCGCGCAAAGCCGGCTTGGAGAGGGGGAGAGACATGGCGGAACCGGCTGGACCATCGAAAGCGCGGGGCCGCGATGGCCGTGGGATATCGATCCCGGGAACCTACAACGTAGGTGGGCGCCGTGTGGCCAAGCCCACGAGCGAGGCCAGGGACAGCTCCCTTAGAGATCGATAAGGCCCCGGGAATACTGATCCAACACGCACCCCGCAGCTCCGCCAATGCAATGTAAGGGGAGACCCGGCGAAAAGAAAGCCCGATGCAAAAATCCAATGGAGAGTTGCGATTTCGCCACCAAAGACGCATGTAGGCGTTGGCGCGTCTGGGACGTGGCGCCGATTTGCCTCATAAGGGCACCAGCGGGAGTAGCGGACGATGGCGGGGATAGTCGGCGGCGGACGGAGCGAGGGACGTGGCCAAGGCGCCGCAGAGGCCGCAAATCAGGGCCAGCCGCGAGACGCGGCCGGGGCGCTCATAAAAGATGCCACCACGGCGAGCTTCGGCGCCGATGTCCTAGCGGAATCGGCGCGTCAGCCGGTGCTCGTCGATTTCTGGGCGCCTTGGTGCGAACCCTGCAAGCAGCTCGCGCCCATTCTCGAAAAGGCCGTCAAGGCGGCGGCCGGCAAGGTTAAGCTCGTCAAAATGAATATTGACGAATATCCGGAAATTCCCGGGCGGCTCGGGGTGCGTTCGATTCCCGCGGTGATCGCCTTTCAGCGCGGCCAGCCGGTCGATGGCTTTATGGGGGCTCTCCCGGAACGGGAGGTCAAGGGCTTCATCGAGCGGCTCGCGGGTCCGATCGAGGACGAAGCCGACCGCCTCGCCGAAGCCGAAGCCTTGGCAGCCGCCGGCGACGTCGAAGGAGCGGCGGAGCTTTATGCCGCGATCATCGCCAAAAACCCCGGCGACCCCGCCGCCGTGGCCGGATTGGCGAAACTCTTCATCGCCGCGGGCGAGATCGACAGCGCCAAGAAGGTTCTGGCCTCGGTCGCCGCGGGCGGCGAGCGCGACCCTGCGATCATCGCCGCCAAGGCGGCGCTCGACCTCGCGGAGCAAGCCGCCGCCGTCGGGGATTTGTCCGAGCTCATGCAAAGAATTGCGGTTAACCCGGAGGATCACCAGGCGCGGTTCGATTTCGCGATCCACCTCAATGCGAAGAACCAGCGCGAGGCGGCCGCCGCCGAGCTGCTCGAAATCTTCAAGCGCGACCGGGCTTGGAACGAGGATGCCGCCCGCAAGCAATTGCTGCAATTTTTTGAGGCCTGGGGGCCGATGGATCCCGCAACGGTCAGCGCGCGAAAAAAGCTTTCCACGCTGCTGTTTTCTTGAAGGCGCGTCTTGTTACAAAATGCGTCAGAGCTTGGCGTGGCTGCCGTCGCAGAGCGGTTCGCTTTTCGAGTGCTTGCAGCCGCAGAAATAGGATTGGCCGGTCTTTTCCGCGGTCCAGGCAACGGGCGTGATGCCGGTCTCCTTGTGCGAGCCATCGCAGAAAGGTTGCTTCTTGGACTGTCCGCAGGCGCACCAATAATAGGTTTTTCCAGCCTCGACATCGACCGGATAGGGCGCTTTCTGGGCAATATGGCGTTCTGTCAACTTGGTTCTCCTGCCGACCAATAAACCGTCACGCGAGACTTAAAGAAAGCATAACTATTCGGCCGCCTCGCGCAAACGCGCCCGCATCATCGAGCGCAGAGCGTCGATGGGCTCAAGCTTGCCGCCGCGCTCAAAATGCCAAAATGTCCAGCCGTTGCAGGCGGGCAGGCCTTGCACGAGCGCCCCGATCTTGTGGATCGAGCCGGTCGCGGGGCCGGCCGAAACCGTGCCTTCGGCGCGCACGGTCGCGGCATGGCGGTGGTTCCCGTCGACGAGAATTTCACCTGGCCGGATCAGTCCCGCCTCGACAATGGCGGCGAAAGGAATGCGCGGCTCCGAGCGTTTGTCTGGAACCATCTCAATGGCGCTCGAGGGCAGGGCGGTGACGCCGTCGATTCTTGCGCGCGCTGCCCTCGCATAAGTCGCGTCGCGCTCGATGCCGATGAAAGAGCGCCCGAGTCGTTTGGCGACGGCGCCGGTCGTGCCCGAGCCGAAGAAGGGGTCGAGGACGACGTCGCCTTTCGACGAAGCCGCAAGGAGAATACGGGAAAGCAAACTCTCCGGCTTTTGGGTCGGATGGGCCTTGCGGCCAGAGTCGTCCTTGAGGCGTTCGGCACCCGTGCAGAGCGGCAAAAACCAATCGGAGCGGACTTGGCAATCCTCGTTGGCGGCCTTCAGCGCTTCATAGTTGAACGTATAGCCCTTGGCGGCGGGGCTCTTCGCCGCCCAGATCAATGTTTCATGCGCATTGGTGAAGCGGCGGCCGCGAAAATTCGGCATCGGATTGGCCTTGCGCCAAATAATATCGTTGAGGATCCAAAAGCCCTGATCCTGCAAGATCGAACCGACCCGGAAAATATTGTGATAGGAGCCGATCACGAAAATCGTCGCGTCTTTTTTCATGAGACGGCGGGCGGCGGCAAGCCAAGCTTTGGTAAAACGGTCGTAGTCCGCGAGGCTTTCGAATTTGTCCCAATCCTCATCCACGGCATCGACAAGACTTCTGGTCGGGCCGCGAGAGGGTGCTTTCGAGCTGCAGATTGTAGGGTGGATCGGCGAAGACGAGATCGACGCATTCCGCCGGCAGCCTCGCCATCTCTTTGATGCAATCGCCGACGGCGATCGTGTTGAGGGCGAGCACGCCCGGCGCGGGACGCGGGCCGCGCGTGGCGGAGCGCGCCGGCGAAATCCCAGTACGCATCACCTTGATCTGGGAGTTCGGGCCGGGCGCCCCGGCACGTTGGCTACGCATGAACAAAACCGCACCGCGACGCGACACCTTGAGCCACTCACCAGCCCAAAGATGTCCTCAAGATTTCGCTTTGCTCTCGGTCCGAGGAGCGAACATTCAAGATCGGAGCCCGCGTTCATTGTGACGACGCTTGCGCTCCAGAGCGGACCTTGCGTTACCTCAGGTAAAGACAGCGTTTAGACGGCAAACCCCGGACTGTCCCTTTTTCGCACGGCACGACAAGCTATGGAGCCTCTGCGCGGCAAGAGTTGCATGCGCGGATCGGCGAAATGGGAGAAGGCCACCGCATCGCGGATGGTCTTGCAACAAATCGCAGGGCTGCATCTCGCAAACACAAAAGAGACGCTTCGCCATGCGTGGCGGCAATTCCGGTCAGCCCTGCGGCCCCAAAGCGATGTTTGGGTCACTCATTCTCTTGAAGATGGGAGATTTTGAAGGGCCCGCTTTGATCTGCAGACGCTGTGGCATGAAGATCAAAATTCGACTTCGAGTTCTTCCAATTGGCGAGGTTCCTGTTTGGCGGCCTCGACCCATTCGATCATTTCCGGCATGGCCATGATTTTTCGGCAGTACGCCTCACATATCGGATCCAATTTGACGTGATAGGTGAGAAAGCGCGTCACCACTGGCGCGTACATGGCGTCGGCCATCGAGCGTTCGCCCATGAGAAAGGGACCGCCGTAAAGATCGAGACACTCCCGCCAGATCGTGGTGATGCGGTCGATATCGGCCTGAGCTCGTTTCCACACCTTGAAGTTCGGAAAATCGCCCTGCAAATTCACCGGCAAGGCCGAGCGAAGGGAACTAAAGCCGGAATGCATCTCCCCGCAAATCGAGCGGCAGCGCGTCCGCTTGATTGGGTCCTTTGGCAGGAGATGGGCCTCGGGTTTGATCTCGTTGAGATATTCGCCAATGGCCAGCGTATCCCACACGTTGAGCCCAGCGTGGTTGAGGCAAGGCACGAGAAAAGACGAGGACAAGAGAAGCAGTTCGTCGCGCATCGACGGGTCATCCGCCGAAATGACATTCTCGCGGAACGAAAGACCCGAAAATTTGGTCATGAGCCAGCCGCGAAGCGACCAGGAGGAATAGTTCTTGCTACTGATCGTGAGTGTGGCGTCGTCCAATGACCACCCTTTCCACCGTCAGGACGTGATTTGGACCGCTTGAGATCAAAAAACAAACCCGGCTAACTTAGCGGCAGCCTCATGATACAGCAAGCACGTTGGCAATCAAGCCTCCTCCGCTCCTGTTGGCCTCCGCGATCAGGGAGGAATCCGTTTGATTTATCAAGCTTATAGCACCCAAGCGAACGTTCTTGAGCTGCTGAGGCCGCTGGCCGCCGCGGCGGGCAAGACGCTGCGCTTGCCTTGGCCTTTACTTCCGAGGGACTGGACAATCCGCAAGCTCGCTGGGGTCTTGGAAACCTTCGCCGATTTGGCTGTCACGCATGCGCGGCTCCCTTTTGGCATAGAATCGGTCACCCTGGACGATCGTCCTTGTCCGGTGACGGAGGAGGCGGTTTTTTCCACGCCTTTCGCCACTCTGCTGCATTTCCGGAAGGAAACCGAGGCGGTGCAGCCCCGCGTGCTGGTGGTCGCGCCGATGTCGGGTCATTTCGCGACCTTGCTGCGCGCGACCGTCAAAACGATGTTGGCCGACCATGATGTGTACATCACCGACTGGCATAACATCCGCGATGTTCCGCTCAGCGACGGCCGTTTTGATTTCAGCGTTTTCACGGATCATGTGATCAAATTTTTGCAAATGATCGGCCCTGGCTCGCATGTTGTCGCCGTTTGCCAGCCCTGCGTCCCCGTCCTCGCCGCCGTCGCGCTGATGGCGCAAGACCGTGATGAAGCGCAGCCGCGCAGCATGACATTGATGGCCGGCCCCATCGATACGCGCATCAATCCAACCAAGGTCAATGAGCTCGCCGTCAAACGGCCGATCGATTGGTTTGAGCGCAATCTCATCTCCGATGTGCCTCTCCCTTATCGAGGCGCCTGGCGCCAAGTGTATCCCGGGTTCATGCAGCTCGCGGCCTTCTTGAGCATGAACTTGGAGCGTCATCTGCGGTCCTTCGACGATATGGCGGAGGCCCGCGCTGCCAATGATCTGAGCAAGTTCCAAGTCCTGCGCGAATTTTACGAGGAATATTTCGCGGTGATGGATTTGCCCGCCGAGTTCTATCTCGAAACGGTCAAGACGGTTTTTCAAGACCACCGTCTGCCCCTCGGCAAGCTCGAGGTGCATGGCCGCCTTGTCGAGCCAGGCGCCATCAGGCGCACCGCGCTGCTGACCGTCGAAGGCGAGCGGGACGATATTTGCGGCCTCGGTCAAACCCTCGCGGCACAGGATCTTTGTTGCGGGCTGCGTCCGCATATGAAGCTGCACCGCGTGCAGACAGGAGTCGGCCATTACGGCGTCTTCAGCGGCCGCCGCTGGAACAATGAAGTTTACCCGGTTTTACGGGATATCATTCAAATGACGAATTAACGGCCAAGGCCACTTCTCCTGTCGCCCCTCTTGCGCCGCCTGGCATTAGATGGGGAAGCCGCGCCGCGCCAGATATGACCGGTTTGGCCCGCCATCGCTTGCGGATGGCGGTCGAATGGTAGCGCGATCATGCGCGAGGACCTTTGCCGCGATCTGGCGGAGGCGGAATTGCGATTCAGCCGCCGAGCGGACGGAAGAACTCCCAAACCAGTTTGGCGCTGTTGACATCGCTGATGGTGGGCCGTTGCCCCGACGCCTGTCCTGCATCGCTCGCAAGGCCCGGCGGCGGGTGACCGCCGCCTTCGATCCGGACGAGTTCGACCGGCACCGCGCAATTGTTCAATTTGTCGAGATAAGCATGGGAGCTGTCTCGGCTGTCCTTGCCCGGAAAAATCGTCGTGCTCGCGCCCCCGGCGCAGCCGGCCGCTTTGCCGAAGAGACCAAGGGTCGCCTCGACCGAAACAAGTTCCACCTTGCCATGCGGCAAATTGGCTTGGCCGCCGTGAAAGGGAATCACCGGATCGTCCGTGCTGGCGATCATCAAGAGAGGCAGCGGGCGCGCGGGCTTGCACGAATTCTCGAGATCGGAGGGGAGACTGGCGCTGAGGATCGCCAATCCCGCAAAGCTATTTTTGGGATCGCAGGCAAGACGCAAGGCCATGATCCCGCCGGTCGTCATGCCAACGAGGAAAACCTTGTCCGGGTTGGCAATGCCTTCGGCGACAAACTTCGCGACGAGATCATGGATAAAAGCCGCATCGCGGTTCGCGTCTAGGCCAGGCGCGTCGGCCCAGTGGCCGGATAGGGGTTCCGGATAGATGAAGACCGCGCCGGACGACCGCGCCATTTCTTCGAAGCCGAACGTCCGCCGCAGGCGCAAGCCCTTCGCCCTGCCGCCGCGCAAAACGATGACGACCGGCCGCCGGGCCTGCTTGAGCCGTCGGTGCTGGACGACGATCGCGGTCCGCGGGATCCCCCCGGAGAGGATCGTGACGCGGCCCGTCGCGGCGTAGGCGGCCGATGGCCACCCTGCGAATACAAACAAGAGACAGGAGATTGCCACCAGCGAACCGGCGGCGAGCACACATGCGACAAATTTGCTGCTGGGCCTGATCATGCCGTCCACCGATACTGATTACGCTACTTTGCTTTTGCCGTTCAGCGAAGCGTTTTGCAAGCGACGCGAAGCGCCGCGGGGGCGTCTAATTTTACTGCGTCATAAACGCAATCGGGTTGCAGGTGGTCGTGGCGTCGACTGACAGCATGGACATCGCGCGAGGGATTTTGCGAGCGCGACGGTGAGGCGTTTTCTGATCGTCGCGATCGAGTTTTCGACGTGGCGTTCGGGACGGATCGGCGGCGCCTCGGGGTCGATAACCTTCGGGTAGTCGAGGCATCGTGCGCCGCCGGGAGGCTGAGGGGGGAATCGCGTCCCGTTCCGAGATCAGAGAATCCGTAAGCGGCGATGCAGAGCGTGGCATGATGGTGAAAGCCACGCCAACCTCGACCTTCGTAATGGCTCAAGCCGAGTTCGCCTTTGAGCTCTTCGTAATCACGTTCGATACGCCAGCGCAGTTTGGCATAATCGACGAGTGTGGCGAGGGGCGTGTCCTCGGGCAAGGTAGAAAGCCAGTATTTCGTGGGAGCCGCCTCTCCCTTCGGCCATTCGACGAGCAGCCATTCGACCGGATGCGGTGTGGTTCGCTTGTAGTCCCGCGCGGCGAGGTGCACGCGAACGGCGGCGAAGCGGGAAGCAAGCGGCGCGTTCGATCCCTCCCGCCAGGTAACGCTGCGCCATGCCTTTTTGCCTAAGCTCAGAGCCAATTCTTTGACCGAGACAGGCTTGTGTTGGTCGTCGCGCTGCACGTTGCAAGGGCGTTGGCCGCGACCACTCCACCGCTTGGGAGGCAAAGGCGCCTGACCTGGCGGCCACACGCTGGGCGTCGATTGGATGCCGGCGACATAGGGCAGGTTCAGAGCACTGACACCGGCACGGAAGTCACTGTTTGCACCATAGCCCGCATCGGCCAAGACGATACCGGGGGCGACACCTGCCGCATGGGCTGCGCGGATCTGATCGAGCGCGATCTGCGGCTTGGTTTTGAACCTGACATCCTTAGGCACATGCGTCTTTTTCCGCCGTGCCGCATCATTTGCCCAGGTCTCCGGCAGATAGAGCCGGTAAGCGATCGGCAGGCTCGCCGAATGAGCGATCGACAACGTAACTGCGACTTGACAATTGTCCTGTTTGCCGAGCCGCCCACAATACTGTCGCGCGACGCCGACCGAATGCGTGCCCCTCTTCGTAAAACCGGTGTCATCGACGATCCAGGCTTCGATCCGCCCTTGTCGTTCGATGCCAGGCAAAACCAACTCACGGATTTTTTGCAAAACGGCCTCGTCCGGCCAGGGCGCCTGGCCGACCAGGTGTAAAAGCGATTGATGTTTGGCCGAAACCCGGGCAGGCGCCACGATCGCCGCCATCGGCTCGACGCTCTTGCGTTCGCCCGGCATCAGCAGGCCAACGCAATAATCATTTAAGGGTTCGGCGCGATCGGCGTGGCCGATGACTTCGACGAGAGCCTCGACATAGGACGCAAAACGCGCTTGGCTGGCTTGCCCGGAAAGATCCATATCAACGACCCTTTGTCGGTCAACGAATCACCAAATTACCAGATCAGCGAGCACAGCGAATCCTATCAAATTTCATGACTCAGTAGAACTAAGAGGCAGAGACGAAGCGGGATCGCCAGGCGAAGGCCGCTCGCCTGGGCGGCGCCATGCGGGCGTCCCGGTTCCGGCCAGGCTTGCGCCAAAGCCGCCTCCTGGCGGCCCAGGCGGGTGCACGGGAACGAGCCGGACGCTCTGTGGAGCACAAGCACTTTGCCACCTTCTTTTCTGATATTCCGGGTCGGCACATTTGCGGGAAAACCATTTTGCCGCATTTTTCTTTAAAAGCTTGAAAAGCTTGTCCGGATAGATGTGCGTGAAGACGCATCAAGCCTTGATCGCTCTTTTCATCGTGGGAGCGATTTTGACTTTTTCCAATCTTCGCGTTGCCCGGAGGAGCCAATTGCATTAGGGGAATTGGCATAAATTTTTGTTGAGCGAGGGTAAAGATTCATGAGCTATGTGGAGCCTGGGGGGAGCAGCCTGGAAAAACGCCGGCCGCTATCTCCGCATCTGCAAATCTACCGCCCGATGCTGACCATGATGATGTCGATTACGCATCGGATCACCGGGGCCGTGCTTTATTTGGGCACGCTGTTGCTGGCATGGCTCTTGATCGCTGCGTCGGCGGGGCCTGACGCCTATGCGACGGCCATGTCCTGCGTCAATTCGATCCCTGGAAAACTCATCCTCGTCGGGTTCACCTGGGCCTTGTTCCATCATCTTCTGGGTGGAATACGGCACGCCCTGTGGGATTTTGGGCTAGGTTTTGCGCATCCGCAGCGCGAATGGCTGGCGCAAGCCACCTTGATCGGCGGCATCGTCCTTACGGCTGGCGTTTGGGGCATCGCTTATTTGGTTTCATAAAACTGTTCGGGTGGGGCTGACCCGCAGACATGGCCTTGCCTCGCTGGCCTCGCCAGGAAGACCATGCCAAAAGGCCATGCCGAGCAGGCAAGGCCAGAGAGTTTATGAGGAAAACACGATCATGGCGAAAGGTCCCGCATCGAAGCCCGCCGCAGGGAGCAAGGCTCGCTTTTTCGGTTCCGCCAAATCCGGCACCGCGGACGCCTGGAACATGCGCGTCACCTCGATCGCACTGATCCCTTTGTCGATTGCGTTGGTCGCGATCGTCCTGTCGCTTGCCGGCAAGGACTATGCGGCGGCGCGCGCCGAACTTGGCCACCCCCTTGCGGCGATCGTCTTGCTTTTGTTCATCTTGTCGGGTGTCTTCCACATGAAGCTTGGAATGCAATCGATTATTGACGATTATGTGCATGGCGCGCATTTGAAAGAGTGGTCGCTCATCGCCAATCTTTTTTTCTCGGTTTGCATCGGTTTGGCTTGTATTTACGCGGCCTTGAAACTGAGCTTTACCTGAGGCGCCGCTGGCGGGGCAACGGCCCAGGAAGTGAGACGAGCCCGCCCTTTGGCCCCGTTTAGTTGCAAGGAAATTTTGAAAGACGATGGCATGACCTCCAGCACGATACCTAATGGCGCCGCCGCTCCGGCACGCAATGGGGCCGCCTATCCGATTACCGATCACACATTCGACGTTGTCGTCGTCGGCGCTGGCGGCGCCGGGCTGCGGGCGACCGTCGGCTGTTCGCAGGCAGGGCTTCGCACGGCCTGTATCACCAAGGTCTTTCCGACCCGCTCGCACACGGTCGCGGCGCAAGGCGGTGTCGCGGCGGCGCTTGCCAATATGGGTCCGGACAATTGGAAATGGCACATGTACGACACCGTCAAGGGGTCGGATTGGCTCGGCGATCAGGATGCGATCGAATATCTCTGCCGCAATGCGCCGGCTGCCGTCTATGAGCTTGAACATTGGGGCGTGCCATTCTCGCGCACCGAAGATGGCCGCATCTATCAGCGCCCCTTCGGCGGCATGACCACCGACTTTGGCAAGGGGCCGCCGGCGCAACGCACCTGCGCGGCGGCCGACCGCACCGGCCATGCGATGCTGCACACGCTGTACGGTCAGGCCTTGCGGCACCACACCGAATTCTTTGTCGAATTCTTCGCCATCGACCTCATCATGGAGGAGGGCCGCTGCCGCGGCGTGGTCTGTCTCAAGCTTGATGACGGGACCATTCACCGGTTCCGGTCGCAACTCGTCATCCTGGCGACGGGCGGCTATGGCCGCGCTTATTTCTCGGCCACCTCGGCGCATACATGCACGGGCGATGGCAATGCCATGGTGCTGCGCGCCGGGCTCCCGTTGCAGGACATGGAATTCGTCCAATTTCATCCAACCGGGATTTATGGCGCCGGATGCCTCATCACCGAAGGCTGCCGGGGCGAAGGCGGCTATTTGACCAATTCCGAGGGCGAACGCTTCATGGAGCGCTATGCGCCTTCGGTGAAGGACCTTGCGCCGCGCGATATGGTGTCACGCGCGATGACCGTCGAAATCCGCGAGGGCCGCGGCGTCGGCAAGCACAAGGACCATATCTATCTGCACCTCGAACATCTCGACCCGAAAATTCTCCACGAACGCTTGCCCGGCATTTCCGAAAGCGCCAAAATTTTTGCCGGCGTGGACGTCACCCGGCAGCCAATTCCCGTGCTGCCCACGGCGCATTACAACATGGGCGGCATTCCGACGAATTTTCATGGTGAAGTCATCATCAAGAAAGGCCGCGATCCCGATGTGGTCGTGCCAGGCCTGATGGCCATTGGCGAAGCGGCGTGCGTCTCGGTCCATGGCGCCAATAGGCTCGGTTCGAATTCGCTGATCGATCTCGTCGTCTTCGGCAGAGCCGCGGGCCAGCGCGCCGCGGAACTCGTCACGGCGGGCGCCAAACAGGCGGAGCTCCCGGCGGATTCGGCTGACCGGGCGCTGACCCGTCTCGACCGTTTCCGTTATGCCAAGGGCGACGTTCCGACCGCCGAACTGCGCCTCAGGATGCAGAAGGTGATGCAATCGAATTGTTCCGTCTATCGCACCGGACCGACATTGGCGGAAGGCTCGCAGCTCATCCATGACGTCTGGAGCGCGAGGGACCAGATTTCCGTCACCGACCGCTCGTTGATTTGGAATTCCGATCTCATCGAGACCTTGGAATTCGACAATCTCATCATCCAGGCGGTCGTCACCATGGATGGCGCGGCGTTGCGCACCGAATCCCGCGGCGCCCATGCGCGGGAAGATTACCCGGCGCGCGACGATGCCAAATGGATGAAGCATACGCTCGCCTCGATCGATGCCGATGCCCGCAAGGTGTGGATCGATTACCGCCCGGTGCATAGCTTCACGATGAGCAATGAGATGCACTATATCGAGCCAAAGGCGCGCGTATATTGAAGAACAGCCATTGCGTCATTATAAGTGGCCGAGAGCGAAGGATTGAAAGATGTCCATAACGCATTCGAGTGATGATGTGGTGCGGGCGTTTCAGAAGGAAGTCGCCGCCAAATATCATCCTGAATTCGCCGCCGGCGGCTACGCGCAAGATGACGGAACGGTTGAAGTCACACCGTCCTCGCTTGCGACAGTGATCCTGATTTTCGCGCGCCGTATTGCGTAAACAATAGAGACAAGCTCGACTATGGTCCAACTCTCACTTCCCAAGAATTCGCGCCCTGTCGCTGGCAAGACCTGGCCGAAGCACGGCGACGCCAGGCATCAGACGGAATTCCGGATTTACCGCTGGAACCCGGACGACAACCAAAACCCGCGCATCGACACCTATTTCGTCGATCGCCGCGATTGCGGCCCGATGGTGCTCGATGCGCTGATTTGGATAAAATCCAAGATCGATCCAGGGCTCACCTTCCGGCGCTCGTGCCGGGAGGGCATCTGCGGCTCCTGCGCGATGAATATCGACGGCACCAACACGCTTGCCTGTACTAAATACACGGACGACATCAAGGGCACCGTTAAAATCTATCCCTTGCCGCATTTGCCGGTGGTCAAGGATCTCGTGCCGGATCTGACCGGTTTTTACATTCAGCACGCCTCGATCGAGCCCTGGCTGCAAACGACGATACCTGCGCCAGAGAAGGAATGGCTCCAATCGCCGGAAGATCGCGGTAAGCTCGATGGCCTTTACGAATGTATCCTTTGCGCCTGCTGCTCGACGTCCTGTCCAAGCTATTGGTGGAATGGCGATCGCTATTTGGGCCCGGCGGTGTTGTTGCAAGCCTATCGCTGGCTGATCGATTCGCGCGACGAAGCGGCGGGCGAACGGCTGGATAATGTCGAGGACCCGTTCCGCCTCTATCGCTGCCACACGATCATGAATTGCGCCAAGGCGTGCCCGAAAGGTCTGAACCCGGCGAAAGCGATCGCCGAAATCAAGAACATGCTGATCGCACGCCAGGTCTGATCTGTTCAGCGCGTCATTCTGTCGCGTCAATCCGCTTTCTGATTACGCGGTTGCGTCAGCTTGAGTTTCCGCTTAGAACAAATACGGAACATTATGATTTGTAAAGGCATTGCCGATGGCGCGCAACAAAGTTCAATTCCAGAAAGGCCTCAGCGAGGCCGAATTCGATGAATTATACGGGACCGAGGAACGGTGTCACGCAGAGTTGGCGCGCTTGCGCTGGCCCGAAGGCTTCGAATGTCCCGATTGTGGTGTCCAAGGCCATTGCGTGGTCAAGCGCGGCGCGCGCCTGCTATTCCAATGCAACGCCTGCCGCAAGCAGACCTCGGTGAAGGCGGGGACTATTTTCGCATCCAGCAAGCTGCCGCTGCGGCTCTGGTTCAAAGCCATGTATCTGGTGACCCAATCGAAGAAGGGAATCTCCAGCATCGAGTTGGGGCGTCGGCTCGGCGTCACGCAGACGACCGCCTGGACGATGAAACACAAGCTCGCTCAGGTCATGATCGAGCGAAACGGCGCCAAGCGTCTCAATGGCAACGTGCAAATGGACGACGCCTATATCGGTGGCGAGCGCTCCGGCAAACACGGGCGCGGTGCGGCGGGTAAAACCCCCTTCGTCGCCGCCGTTGCAACAACCGAGGACGGCAAGCCAGATCAGATCATTCTTCGCCGCGTCATCGGCTTCCGAAAGGTGGCGATTGGCAAACTCACGAGCACGGCGCTTACTGGCGGCGCCAACGTCATCACCGATGCGCTCGCGTGTTTCACCGCCGTCGCAACGGCTGGATGCACGCACACTCAAATTCAAACTGGCAGCGGCGCGCAGGCCGCCAAAAAGCCGGCCTTCAAATGGGTCAACACCGTCCTTGGAAACATCAAGTCGGCTTTGGTCGGAACCTACAGGGCCGTGCACTCAAAACACGTGCCGCGATATCTCGCCGAGTTCGAATATCGGTTCAACCGCAGATACCGCCTCGAAACAATGATACCGCGTCTCGCATACGTCGCTCTGAGGACCGCGCCTATGCCATATTCACTCCTAAAGCTGGCTGACGTTTATGCGTAATCAGGATCCGCTTTCACATCGAGCGGATGGAGGCTTTACCTATGCTGCGCATTCCGTTGAGTGCCGCCGCCGCGCTCACCATGGTTTCGGCTGCCGTCGCCGGTCCCGGTGAGAGGACAACGGCATATGACGAGATGATCGCCAGAGAGGCCAAGGTCCACGGCATTCCGGAGGCGTTGGTCCATCACACGGTGACGCGCGAGAGCCGCTACAATCCGCGCCTTGTTCATCATCATTGCTTCGGCCTGATGCAGATCAAATATGCGACGGCGCGGAGCATGGGTTATGGAGGCCCGGCGCAGGGGCTGCTCGACCCTGAAGTCAATTTGACTTATGCCGTGCCCTATCTTGCCAACGCCTACCGCCTAGCGGACGGGAATGAGGAGCGCGCCACGGCGCTTTATCGCAGCGGCTATTACTATTTGGCCAAGCGCGAAAAAATGCAGGGACTATTGCGGACGGCATCCTCGCCGGCACTGACCCTGGAGCCAGCGCCGCCGCCGCCGCCGAACCCGTTCACCGGGCTTCTCTCCTTCCTGGCGAGGCCAGCTGAGGCGGCCGGAGAGGCGCCGCCGCCAAACGGGCCAACGCAAAGCCGCGAATAAAGTTTCTATACGATCCTGCTCCATTGAAACGCAGGAGAGGACGCGCTAATCTTGATCAGAGGATCATTTGGAATTCGCATCCGGCCCGGCGCGCGATCTATGTTCGAAATCGCGCGGTTCAAAGGGGCTTGCATCGTGCTCAGATCGCGGCCAAATGAAACTCACACGGCGCAAGCGGGCGTAGTTCAATGGCAGAACGGCAGCTTCCCAAGCAGTCTCCCGCGCATTTCCACCATTTCCCATAGCTCCCATCTTCGCCCAAATCCCCTTGATTTTCCGAGCACCTTGGCACCATACTTAAACATAGTGCTCCCCCGCAGCACCCACGATTTCCGTGCTAAAACGTGCCAAAATGCCCATAATACGCTTCACTGACATTTCCCTACAGTCTCTCAAAGAGGGTCTCTACCTCGACGAGCGCACACCAGCATTCGGCATCCGGATAGGAAAAAATCGGAAGACGTGGCTTGTACTAAAAGAGCCAAACCGCACGAAGGTCCGCCTCGGACACTACCCCACCATGTCACTCGCCGACGCTCGTAAAAGGGCACTAGTAGCCCTAGGATCGCCCCTAGACACCTTCCACGCGCCCACATTCCCCGAAGCCCGTCAGCTATATCTCGATCAAGGCCAGTGGCGGCCACGTTCCCGATACGAGATAATCCGCACCCTCAACCGCTACTTCCACTGGACTAAACCCCTCGACAAGATCACCCATCGAGATATTGCCGAGGCAATAGACACAATCGAAGCCAAGAGCGAAGCGGCCCACGCTTTCAAAAACATCCGCACATTTTTCAATTGGTGCGTCCCGCGCTACCTCCCACATTCCCCCTGCAATGGACTTCAAACCACCCTCACGCTACATTCCCTGCTCCCGTGTCCTCTCCGATGATGAATTGCGCAAAGTATGGCACGCAACAGGAGACGACATATACGGCACAACCGTCCGCCTCCTCATCCTCATGGGACAACGCCTTGGAGAGACAGCCGCAATCCAAAAAGAATGGCTCGACGGCACAACCCTAACGATTCCAAGTGCATTCACTAAAAACAACCGAGAACACAAGCTACCCGTTCCGCACGCGGCAATTCCCCTTATCCACAAACTTCACCCTTTTAAGTCATGGGGTAAATGCAAAGGCCAGCTCGACAAAAGAAGCGGTGTGTCGGCCTCCTCATACCATTCTTCGGCAGAGCATATGATCCTTTCTTCATTCTCTTTTTCATCGGCATCCCTATCATCGGCTATGCCCTCTATCAGCAACACAAACTGAAAAAAGGCCAAGAGAACTCTGTCGCCATCAAATATTTCGCCAAAGGCCCTGTATCGATCCGCGCCTTTAACCCCGTTCATGCAAAAGAAGTAGATGCGCATGTTCGCGCCTCACTGGCAAACCTCAAGGGATTTATTGACGAAAGCGAAAGTCTCGCACAGAAAGATACCTTCGAGCTGTGAAGCTATTTAACACCAACGACCACAACGCCAATGCCGCGCTGTTTATCACCGCGTGTGTTTTTGGTGTTCTTCTGCTTGCAGCAGGCGGGGTCGTCGTGCTTCCCGTACTCGCCGTTGTTGGTATTGTAAAAGGCATCCAGTGGTACAAAACCAAACCACCCGCTACCGATATTCTCCTGGCCCAAACGGAAACACTCGCCCAACGCGCGGGCTTTCCTTCACCCGAGACATTTCTACCCACATTTATTGAGCGTCTGATCGAACACTTCGGCACCCAGTATCCGGCCTATGATGTTCTCATTCAAATGGCGCAGATCGCCGAGGCACTCTATATAAGAGAAGACCTCATTGATCCCCTACCACCGTATGCTGCGCAAAATACGATAGAAGAAGGCAAATACCGCGACCGTTACTTACCCGCGCTCGCAAAAGTGCCAACCCCACGCAGACACTCGACCTTATGCAACAGACACTCATTGAGTGCTTTTCCATATTCAAACAGTACCTTCCTGCGAACGCACTTTCAGACAACCTTGAGCCAGCCACCGGCCGCTACTCCATTCCCGTCATCGACATACTGCCGAATATTGGGCAGATCGTTTACGATATTACACTTCCATTCTTCAAACCCGACGTACTCAACGCAGACCTTTTCAGGTCTTTGCGTGACCAGTTCAACAGCAACGCCCTCGCCACCAAAAAGGGAAAGGATGTTGTAAGTTCCGTAGATCATAAAGGAACGCCCGAAGAAATCGTCCGCACCTACCTTGCCGCTACTCCCCTGCAAAGTTTGTTCAATGCCAAGGTGTCATTTGATTTTGTTGACAAGCTCGGCGAGCATGCCTTATTGCTCGCAGCGACGGGCTGGGGCAAATCGCAGTTCATTCAAAGCCTCACACTCCGCCTTCTATCTGAGCCCGACCCGCCGAGCATCATCATCCTCAACTCGCAAGGCTCAATGCTCGACAACATACAAAGGCTTGCCATATTTGCACCCGGCCAGCCACTTTCTGACCGTCTCGTCATTATCGACCCTGAACATGAAAAACCACCTGCATTGAATATATGGGCCACCCCCGCCGATCGCATCAATACCTACTCGCGTAACAAACGCGAGCAAGTCCAAACAGGCATCACCGAAACCCTCGACTATTTGATCTCTAGCGTCGCACTGGATTTTACGGGTAAACAGCGAAATGCTTTTGAATACGTGTGCGCGTTGGTCCTATCTCATCCTGACGCTTCGTTTAATCCTCTTTCTCGACTTCCTCCAAGAAGCCACGAAAGACACAAAAGGCAAAGACAGCAAGTACGCACCATACATCGCAAAGCTCGATCCCATGGCGCAAGGCTTTTTTGAAAACCAGTATTTCACAAAAGCATACACGGAGACGCGCCAGCAAATCGGTCAACGTATTTACCGTGTGCTCAACCAGCCCGCCCTTGCTCGTATGTTTGCCTCAACCGAAAACCGGGTAGACCTGTACACCCTCTGTGAACGGGGCTCTGTGATCTTATGCAACACGAGTAAAAATCTTCTGGGTAAGACCGGCTCGGCATTCTTCGGTCGATGGGTCATGAGTATGATTATCCGTCCAGCATATGAGCGCGTCGAAGTTAAAAATCTGCGTCGTACCATTGTCCTCATTGATGAAGCGTCTGACTACGTAAATGAAGCCTCGGAGGAACTATTTTCAAAAATAAGGCAATTCAACATTGGATGTCTCACGGCATTCCAAGACACAAAACAAATCACCATCTTGCACTCCATTCTCACAAACACAGCCGTCAAACTTGCCGGTGGTGTGAGCGACTATGACGCGAGGGCTATTGCGGCTGATATGCGCACCAGTAAAGAGTTCCTCTTGGATATGCGGCAGTCCAAGACATCGACCCAATTCGCCACCCATGTGCGGGGAATGCCCTCATCAGTGCGCATCGAGGTGCCGTATTTCGCGGTCGAGAACGCCCCCAAGATGACCGAGGCGGAGCACGCACAGCTCATAGCGCGCAACACCGCGCGCTATGCCGCAGACCCACCAGACACCCCACCCGAGCCGATCGTCACCTTCACTCCCCGCCCACCGGAAATGGAACCATGGCGGCTTGACAGCGCGGATAAAGAAAAAGACGACGACGGGGACACAAAACCTTCAAAAGATTGGTAGCGTGCTAAAATAATTGTATGTCCATAGTGCGACATAGTATCCGTACTGGCCCACTATGCGCCATAGATACCGTTGCAAAATCTGTTCATTGGAGCATGTAACCGATGTATGGAGCCTCCGAAAAAGAAATATCATCGTTTCTCTCGCTGGGAAGTCGGCCAGACGCACCCGATCAAAGTCACTTTGCGCGACCTTGAAGTAAGCGTCTCACGATGACCGTCTACCGCGGCCCATGGAAGTTTGCTTAGGTGTCCACCTCATATCGGGTGGACACCAATTGCGATGCGGACATCAACAGGCACGGGATTTGACAACGGGGCGGAGATTCCCAAGGTCGATGCGCTTGGACGGCGCCGCTGGAGCATTGAACAAAGAGAGCGTATCGTTGCGGAGGCACTTGCGCCAGATACATCGGTGGCGGAAGTTGCGCGCAGGCATGGACTCAACGCCAATCTGATTTTCAAATGGCTAAAATGCGCCAAGGACGGCGGGCCTGATCGGCGGCGGAGGCCGGCAGCGCGGGGCGAGCCTATAACGTTTGTTCCGATCCAAGTGGTGGCCAAGACTGGCTGCGACGCGGTGGCTGCGTCTGTTCGCGCATTGACGATCGATCACGCCGCCCCGCCGCGAACGCAGGGCGCGGGAGAAAAACCACCGGGAAAAGCGCGGCGTGAGGTAAACGGGAGCGCGCGGCGCGGAGCCATTGAGATCAGCCTGCCAAGTGGCGCTCGCGTCAGCGTCGGCGCTGAAGCCGATGAGGCCGTGCTGCGCCTCGTGCTCTCGGCCATGAAGGAGCTGTGATGCTACAAGTCGCGCCCGGCGTCCGGGTTTATTTGGCCTGCCGGCCCGTCGACATGAGGAAAGGTTTCGATGGATTATCGGCGGAAGTCGCACAAGTGCTGAAAGCCGATCCCTTTTCCAGCGGCATGTTCGTCTTCAGGGGCAAGCGCGGAGACTATTTGAAGATTTTGACCTGGGATGGCTCGGGGCTTTGTCTGTTCGCCAAGCGGCTCGAGAAAGGCAAGTTCGTTTGGCCTCCGATCGTCGACGGCTCTCTGAAGCTGACACCGGCGCAACTCGCGCTTCTCATCGAGGGAATTGACTGGCGCCGGACAGTTGCTCCGGCGGTCTCCGGACAGCCAATTGTTTGTTGATATTGCCTTGATTTGAATAGATTTTATGTTCGCCGGCGACGTTGTTATGCTAGACATAGTCATGTCGCCATCGACCGCTGATTTGCCTTGCGATCCTGATGATTTACGCCGCGTCGCGGGCGATCTGCAACGCGACGTCGCCGCTCTTTCCGCCGAGATCCACGCCAAGACGCTGCTGATCGAAAAGCTGAAGATGCAACTGGCCGTGTTGCGGCGGGCGCAGTTTGGACGTTCGTCAGAGAAACTCGACAGGGAAGTCGAACAACTCGAACTGCTCATCGGCGATATCGAAGAAACAGAAGGCGAGAAGGAAGCGCAAGCCGAAACGACGAAGCCGGACAAATCGGCGGCGCCGTCTTCGTCCAAGCGCCGCAAGCCGCCGGGCCGCACGCCCTTGCCCGAGCACCTGCCGCAAGAAACAATCATTCATGAGCCAGCCTGTATCTGTCCGGCCTGCGGCGGCGAGAAGTTCAGCAAGCTCGGCGCCGACGAGCGCGAAGTGCTCGAATATGTTCCTTCCCACTTCAAGCGCGTTCTTCATGTTCGTCCGAAAATGAGCTGCCGAGGCTGTGAGACAATCGTGCAGGCGCCCATGCCCACGCTCCCGATCGAAAAGGGACGCCCAGGGCCGGCGCTTCTGGCTCATGTGCTCGTCTCGAAGTTCGGGGATCATCAGCCCCTGAACCGCCAATCGGATATCTATGCCCGCGGCGGGGTGGACATCAATCGGGGGACAATGGCGAACTGGGTTGGGCATATGGCGGCCTATCTCGAACATGTCGCCGAAGCCATTGGCCGCCATGTTCGCGCCGGGGCCGCTACACATGCCGACGATACGCCGGTTCCGGTGCTCGACCAGGACGCGGCAAGACCAGGACTGGACGATTATGGGTTGCCGTCCGTGACGAACGGCCCTTTGGGTCGAGCGCGCCGCCCGCCGCATACTATCTCTATTCGCCGGATCGCAAGGCCGAACACGCGCGAAGCCTGCTCGAGTCTTGTCGTCGATTCCTCCATGCCGATGGCTACGCGGGCTTCGCCGATCTCTATCTGCCCGATTCAAAGACCGGCGTGCCGAAGCTCGTCGAAGTCGCTTGCTGGGCGCACGCGCGGCGCAAAATTTATGACGTTCATGTCGCGACAGGCTCGGCCGCCGCGCGCGATGCGCTGGACATGATCGCGCAATTGTTCGCCATCGAAGCGGCCATTCGCGGCCAAAGCCCAACGGAGCGTTGCGCCGCGCGGCGGCAAAACTCGGCGCCGATCCTGGCGGAGTTGAAATCATTCCTCGACGCCACGCTCGCCAAGATCAGCGGCAAGAGTTCGCTTGCGGGGGCCATCCGTTACGCGACCTCACGCTGGGCCGCACTGACGCGCTATGTCGACGATGGCCATCTCGAAATGAGCAACAATGCCGCCGAGCGGGCAATCCGCCCGATCGCACTTGGCAGAAAGAATTTTCTTTTCGCCGGGTCGGACGCCGGAGGGCGGCGCGCCGCGATCATGTATACGCTCATCGAAGTCTTGCAACCTCAACGAAATCGATCCCGAGGCTTGGCTCACTTTCGTCATCGAACGCATCGCCGATCATCCAATCAATCGCATCGACGAACTCTTGCCATGGAATTGGCGACCGCCCGAAACGCAAGCGCGCGCCGCCTGATTGGCCGCGCGCAGTCATGCGATGCGCTTAGAGTGCAATTGGTGTCCACCTCGTACTGGGTGGACACCAAATCAGATTCGTCAAAATCTCGGTAGGCGGTCGTCGTGTGACGCTT
>CAWAQW010000054.1:0-16625 GCA_963784075.1 uncultured Alphaproteobacteria bacterium
GTATCCGCATGAAGAAGTGGCTTTTGATCATGACCGTGGCCGCGGGACTATCCTTCCTGCCTTCTTTTGCCCATGCACAGGAGAGGCTCGGCGATGGTGCGATGGGGGCGCTGGCTGGCGCCTTGGTCGGCGGCCCGGTCGGCTTGGTCGCGGGCGGCGTCGTTGGCTACACGGCCGGGCCGGCAATCGCCTCAAGCTGGGGCCTCAGGGGGCATAGGCCTCACCGGCTCGCCCATCGCCGCCGCTATCCACTGCAGTAGCCCGGCTTAGAAAGCGCTGATGGGGGAGCGATCAGTTTTGACCGGAATGACGCTCCAATAGGACAAAATTGTTTCACGCGAAACGTTTTGGTGCGATTAACGGTCTTTGCAAATAGACTTTCGCGTGGCGAAGCAAAGTACGGTTCAGGTCAGATTCACAAATTCTGCGGTTTGTGCGAGTCTGGGGGATGGCCCAGATCGTCAACGTCATCCTTTCAACTGGAGTCGCGAGCGTTTGCTCGCCATCGCCAGCGATCGTAGTCGGCCGCCCAGACATGTGCAGCGGGCGCTGATCATTCTCCTTTCGGCCGAGCGCTTGCCGGTTTTGCAAGTTGCCGATCAGGCCGGCGTTAGCCGTCCGGCCGTTTGGCGCTGGCAGCAGCGATCGGCGAGGAAGGGATCGATGGTCTCCTGCGCGACAAGACGCGCAAGCCCGGCCGGGCTCCGCTTTCGACCGGCGTCGTGGCGAAAGTGTTGGCGCTGACCTGCTCCGAACCGCCGGGCGAAGCCACCCATTGGACGGGCCGCGCGATGGCCAAGGCCGTCGGCGTATCGCTTCGCGCCGTCCAACGGCACGACAACATTGTTTGCGGCACTCAATGTCCTCGACGGAACCGTGGTCGGGCGCTGCATGCCAAAGCATACCCACAAGGAATTCATCAAGTTCCTATCGCAGGGCGGAAGTTCTAGGTCTGGTCAACGCATTGTGGGAACGGATGCGAGCAGCTGCTGGATCTGCTCCGGAGTCAACCTGCCGTCTTGCGGTGCTGGGAGCACGCCCTGCCACTTAAAGATCGCTTGACGGGTTTTGCTCATCTTTTTGAATTCTCGCGTCCAGCTACCCTGTTTGCCATTGACCTTTCCGGTGTAGAGGTGCATGCTGACGAGCACCTGCTGAATTTGGCTCCATTGATGGGTTGATAGGTCAGCTTCGGTCAGACTGACGTTCTGTTTGACTGGCGCTTGCGCTTCTGGCGCTTGCGCTTCGATGTCGGCGATCCGCTGCTTCAGGCAATCGAGTTGCGTTCGAAGCGCATCTGGGCCGTTCGAGAGCGCCGGTAGATCACAAAGCGCGGGCCGCGCGACGCTTAAATCTTCTCGCAGCTTCTTGATGTTTGGCATAATCTCGTTCGTCAGCACGACTTGCTGGGCGTCGATCTGCTTCCTCATTTCGCTCAATCGCGCACTCTCCTGCGGCGTAGCCGTATATAAGGCAGTGAGCTGTTGTAAGGTGGCATCGCCATAGGCTTTTGCTTGCTGCTCGGAACGGCCAGCAGCTTGGGCCGCCTGCTGCGCGTCCTGCGCCGCTTTCGTATAGTCACTGGCACTTGCTATTTTGAGCTTGAGCGGTCCAACCTGCTTGGAAATCGGCTCCAGCTCAGCGAGCGAGGTGCTGACCGCGTCGCGGCGCGAGCGAAGGCGGTCGACGCTAGCCTCAAGCTCGCTAATCTTCGGCGTGATACGGGTCAGAACGCCTTGTGTCTCTTCCTCTATTTTTTGCAACAAAGGGCTAGCCTTGTCATTTATCTGCTTCTTCACCTCTTCATTCAAGTCTATTTTTTTTTGCTCTAGCTCCCATTCAAAAGTCTGGCTTTTCTTTTCTATTCTTGTGCTCGCCTCACTTGCCGTATTGTTCAAGTCATTACGGAGATTAACCGACTGACCGCCTATGAAGAGCGCTCCACCACCTGCTAATAACGCTGCCGCGACGAGACCCCCACCCATTATCTTGAACGCCGCCGACCTGTAGAATTTCTCAGTGAGAGCAGCGAGTAGCGCGGAATCCCTTAGATTCAGCGCACTCATCTCCTCTACCGGCACCGCCTGCGCCGGAGGTGGTTCCTGGGCGTCGCTATTCGGCGAGGCGCCGATCACGACAAGCTGTGCGGCCAACACTCGTTCAAGCCCGTCGAGGGCCAAGGAAAATTGTCGGTAATTTGCTCCGGGACGGACAGACGAAAGCAATAGGTCACGGACGTCACGGACGCTCTCTGATGGCTTGCCACCCTCCGAAGTCCCTCTATCCCCGGGCAAATCACCCTTTTCGAGTAGCGCAAGCATGGCTTCTACCTCTACCTTCCGCGCGAGCGCCTGGTCTTCATGTAAAAGCCCGAGTCTACGAAATCGGCCGAGTATAGTGATACTATTGCGTATAGAGCGGACCATCGTCTGTGCCGCTTCCAGCCGTCTCGTTCGCCCGAGGTCTGAAGACGATTGGTTTTCTTGTTTAGAAGCGCCATCGGCCATCGTAACTACTCACCACCTTCCGCCGCCGGAGCCGCTGCGCTCAACAGAAACATTAAGGCGGCCCAGCAAACGAGATCATATGTTTGATAGATCAGGCCAGCCAGGGGTCCAGTTTTCAAATATGATAACGCGAAACCATATATTATCCAATTCGCTTGCTTCCTTGAAGCGCCTTTATCGGGCTCCAGACGTATTTGTTGTGATCGCAATGCAATATGCCGGAACTGGGCGGGCAAACGCCTCTTTTGGCGCACTGGCGTCATTCAGGCGGCTTTAGCGAATGGCCGCTCCCTGACCTTTAAGACGCACCGGCATAGCGCCGCTTCGAGGCAAAAGCAGCCGGAACGTGGTTCCGCTTAACGGGTGCCCCTCAATGCGCCTCGTCCCAGTTTTGCGCGGCCTTGGCATCGACCTGCAAGGGCACCGCGAGCTGAATAAAGGGATGCGGCGCATCGGTCATCACTTTGCGCACGATGCCGATTGTGGCTTCGACCTCCGAATCCGGCGCTTCGAAAACGAGTTCGTCATGGACCTGCATAAGCATTTTCGCCGAAAGCCGTGCTTGCTCTAAGGCCGCATCCATCCGCACCATGGCGCGGCGGATGATGTCAGCGGCGGAGCCCTGAATCGGCGCATTGATCGCGGCGCGTTCATTAAAAGCGCGCTCGGAAGGGTTTGATGCAGTTACGCGCGGATAATGGCATTTGCGCCCAAAGATCGTGGTGACGAAACCCTTGTCGCGCACAAAGGCTTTCGTTTGATCCATGTAAGAGCGAATGCCGGGAAAGCGCTCGAAATAGCGCTTGATATAGGCGCCCGCCTCCTCACGCGGAATGCCGAGCTGATTGGCAAGACCAAAGGCCGAGATGCCATAGATGATCCCGAAATTGATCGCCTTCGCTCTCCGGCGCACTTCTGGCGGCATGCCTTCGACCGGCACGCCAAACATCTCTGAGGCGGTCTTTGCGTGAATATCCTGGCCCTCGGCAAACGCCGCCTTCAATTGCGGAATATCGGCGATATGAGCCAAGAGCCGCAATTCGATCTGCGAATAATCCGCCGAAATCAATTTGTGGCCTTCGGGCGCGATAAAGGCGCGGCGGATTTTGCGTCCGGCTTCATTGCGCACAGGAATGTTTTGCAGATTGGGGTCCGATGAGGAGAGCCGTCCCGTCGTTGTCGCGGCGAGCGCATAGGAAGTGTGCACCCGCCCGGTCGCCGGATCGACGAAAGAGGGCAGGGCATCCGTGTAGGTCGATTTGAGTTTGGACAGCTGGCGCCAATCGAGGATGCGGGCGGCGAGTTCATTGCCTTGCTCGGCGAGATCCTCGAGCACGCCGGCGGCCGTCGACCAGGCGCCGGTCGCGGTTTTCTTGGCGCCCGCAAGGCCCAATTTGCCATAGAGAATATCGCCCAGCTGCTTCGGCGAGCCGAGATTAAACTTTTCGCCGGCAAGCTCGTGGATCGTTGCTTCGAGCCGCGCCATGTCTTGCGCGAATTCGCCCGAGAGTCGCGAGAGGATCGCGCGGTCGATCATGACGCCGCGCTCTTCCATGCGCGCCAAAACCTCAATCATGGGACGCTCCAGCGTCTCATAGACATGGGTCATGTGCTCGGCCGCAAGGCGTGGCTTCAACACACGCCAGAGACGATAGGTGACGTCGGCGTCCTCGGCCGCATATTCGGTGGCTTTGTCGATGGCGACCCGGGCAAAGCCTATGAAGCTGCGGCCAGTGCCCGCAACCTCGCTGAAGGGAATAGGCTTGTGGCCAAGGTGCTTTTCGCTGAGCACATCCATGCCGTGATCGGTGCGGCCCGCGTCGAGCACATAAGAGAGCAGCATGGTATCTTCGAGCGGCCGCAGCTCGATGCCGCGCTGCTTGAAGATGAGCCAGTCATATTTCATATTCTGCGCGATCTTGAGAACGCTCGCGTCTTCGAGGAGCGGTTTGAGGCGGGCGAGCACTTGCGCTTCCGGCAATTGGCCGGGCATGAGTTCGCCGCCGCCGAAGAGAGCGCCGTCGCCTTCTTTTCTGTGGCGCAAGGGTATGTAGCACGCTTTCCCCGCCGCGACGCATAAGGAGATTCCCACGAGCTCGGCCTGCATCGGCTGCAGCGAAGATGTTTCCGTGTCGATCGCGATCACGCCTGCTTCGAACGCGGCGGCGATGGTGCGATCGAGATCTTCGAGACGCGAGATGGTTTCATAGCTTTTGGTATCGAATACTTGCCCGCGCGCCTCGCTGGCGCGGGCTTCGGCAAGCTGGCCCGGGCCGCTGGCGATGACGGGTTTTTGCGAGGGCTCGCCGTAGCGGGCGTTTTGCTTGGGCGCGGCGGGCCCGGCGCTTGCCGCCGGCTGTTCTTGACTCTCGCCTTGCGTCTCGCCATTGCGGCCGCGCCAGCCCGCGCGCCCGGCGAACGAAGGATCGGGTTCGATCATGCCCGCGTCGATCGCATAGGCATCGGCGGCGCGCTTGGTGATGGTCGGAAATTCCATCGCCTTGAAGAAAGCAACGAGCGTTTTTCCGTCCGGCGCTTCGAGACGAAGATCGTCGAGCGGCACTTCGAGCGGCACGTCGCGGACAAGCGAGACGAGCTGTTTCGAGATGTGGATCCGCTCCACGCTTTCGGGATCGGTCAGGGTCTCGCGGCGTTTTGGCTGTTTGATCTCGCCGGCGCGGGCAAGCAGGGTTTCGAGATCGCCATATTCATTGATAAGCTGCGCCGCGGTCTTCAAACCGATGCTGCGCGCGCCGGGGATATTGTCGGTCGAATCGCCAGCCAGGGCCTGAACATCGGTGACCTTTTCGGGCGGCACGCCGAAATAGGCGAGGACTTCTGGCACGCCGATCTTGCGCTCCTCGCGCGCGCCCTTGGCGCCGGCTTCACCGGACGCAGGATCATACATGGCGACGCCTTCGCCAACGAGTTGCATCAAATCCTTGTCGGCGGAAACGATCAAAACATCGGCACCGCGCTTTCGCGCCTCGCAGGCATAGGTCGCGATGAGATCGTCCGCCTCGTAGCGGTCTTGCTCGACCGGGGTCAAGCCGAAGGCCCGCACGGCGCCCCGCATGAGCGGGAATTGCGGAATCAAATCTTCTGGGGGTTCCGAGCGATTGGCCTTATAGGGAGGGTAAAGCTCCTTGCGGAAGGATTTCTCGGATTTGTCAAAAATGATCGCGAGATGGGTTGGCTTTGCGCCCGCCGCGCCCTCGCGGACGAACTGAAAGAGCTTCGTGCAAAAGAGCCGCACGGCTCCGGTTGGCAGCCGGTCAGAACGGTAATTATATTTCGCGTCCTGGCGGATTGACTGGAAATAGGCGCGAAAAACAAATGACGAACCATCAACCAAGAAGACATGGTCACCGGCTTGGACTTTGCGCGTCATGGGGGACATATGTTCAATCGCGGTCATCGGCCTGATCCGTCGCGGGCCCGCCAAAATTCCCCTTTGGGGGATTTTGGCGCAACCCTAAGTAGCTCTTATTCGTTAGATGATCCAGCCGCTCGAAACCGGCCCTTGTAGCGGTGGTCTAAGATCCGATGAATTTCGTTCCGTCTCTTCCGTGCCGCGCATGGAATCCAGCCAAAGGGTCGAGGTACAATTCAGCATGCGGAGTCCGTCCAACTTGATACGTGGTCCTTGGTTTGCGCGCGTTCGCGCCGGAAGACATGATTGCGCTTTCAAACCCGATCAGGGGAGGGATCGCGGCTGCGCGCAAAGTGACGGGCAGGACCGCAAGAAAAAGACAATGGCGGGAGCCGCATTGTGAAGCCGCAGTCAGAATTGGACTTTGAGGCTATTTTCAATAGCCTGCCCGCGCCTTACCTCGTGATGGACCGGGACTTCAATATTGTCGCCGCGAATGAGGCGTTTCTTGAGGCGACGATGTGTTCGCGGGACGTGCTCATCGGGGCCAATGTCTGCACGGCGTTTCCGGCGCCGGAGGAAAGCCGCAAGACCTTGCAAGCCTCGCTCGAACGCGCCATCGAAAAAGGCGTTGCCGACGTGCTCCCGACGGTCTCTTACACGATTTCCGTCAACGGCCGGTCCGAGGAGCGCCTTTGGAGCTGCACCCACGTCCCCGTCCGTGACAAGAGCGGCAAAGTCGCGTTCGTCGTCAAGAACACCCAAGATATTTCGGAACTTCATCCCTCGATGGGCTTGACGGGGCTTCCTTCCTTGGGCGCCGAACCGCGCCCGGAGTGTGCGGCTCAGCAGCCCGGATCCATGCATATTCTCAATCAGACCCTATTGGCGACGGTTCACCATTTGCGCCGCTTGGTCATGCAGGCTCCAAGCTTCATGTGCGTTTTGCGCGGTCCAGATCTCGTTTTCGAATTGGTCAACATTTCCTTTTCGATGCTGGCGGGAGGCCGCGACCTCATAGGCAAGCCCTTGCGGGAGGGACTGCCCGAGTCCAAAGGTCAGGATTATCCTGCCATTCTTGAAAATATTTATAAAACCGGCGAAGTGCATGTCGGCCGCAAGACGCTCATACTTCTGCAAGACGCACCCGATTGTGAGATCGAGGAGCATTACATCGATTTCGTCGCGCAGCCGATCATGGGTGCGAACGGCGAGGTGACAGGAATATTCATTGAAGGCAACGACGTCACAGATCACGTCAAGACCGAGCAAAGGCAAGCGCTCCTTATTCGCGAACTGCACCACCGGGTCAGGAACACGCTCGCGACCGTGCAGGGCGTCATGAACACGACGGCGAAAACATCCGCGACGATCGAGGAATTTCAAGAGGCCTTCTCGGGCCGGATCGCCTCGCTCGCCAAGACCCATGCCGTCATGACCGAGCAACTCCATCAATGCGTTTCCTTCCAACAATTGCTAACCCAGGAGCTTGGCCCTTATTCCGACGATCAGGGCCTTCGGATTCGCCTCTCGGGCCCGGCCGTCGATCTGCCTTCGCAGATCGCGGTGCCGCTTGGCATGGCGGTCCATGAACTTACGACCAATGCGATCAGGCATGGGGCCCTTTCCAAAGAGGAAGGCCGAATTCGAGGTCGGATGGGGTCTCGTCGAGAAGGATGGTGAACGCGCCCTGATCTGCGAGTGGAACGAATTCGCGGGGCCCGTGGTGACCCCGCCCGCCCGCGACGGGTTCGGATCGATGCTGCTGAAACGCGTACTTTCGCAGCAGATCCGGGCGGACGTCAAAGTCGATTTCGCGCCGGAAGGATTTCGGTTGCGAATGGCGGTGCCGCTTCACTGCGAGCGCTAGAACGTGATCCATTCAGATTGAATCCGACCACGCTGTGGAGTCTTTGATTACGCATGATCTTTTCGAAAAACCGGTTCGAACTTTCGTGGATCATGCACAGAGCATGTTCCGAAAAAGTTGATCGACTTTTTTGATCGGAACATGCTCCAACTCTTTGAATCTGAGCGAGCGGGACGCGCTCTCGCGCGATCCCCAGACGATCTGCCGCGCACCTCGTTCGAATCTATGAGCTTTGCCATCGTGCCTTGGGTGTTCGTTAGGGGCCGCGCCCGCGCCTGCGCGCCTCCTAAAACGCATTCTGGTAAAATCAATAAAATGACTCAACGCTGCGGACAGCCAACTTCATTGCCGCCGCGCAGAAGGACGAAGTCTTCGGTCATGGCCATTGCAAAGGCTTTGAGGCGAGCTTAAACATTATGTCGTATTGGCCCAATGCTGGGGGGACCGTGGGGCGTGTTGTTTTTGGAATTCGCACGCGTCAGACACCGTAAAGTCCGGAGCAAATCGCTAAATGGATGAGCAAGCGGCATTTGGTTCGAATCCTGGCAATTTGGGAATGTTTTCCTGTGTTCCGCGGGGGTTGGCCAAGTCTTCCGCGCTCGTCGTCGCCCTGCATGGCTGCCAGCAGACGGCCCGCGATTTTGATTTGGCCACCGGTTGGTCGGAACTTGGCCGGCAGCACGGATTTGCGGTGCTCTTTCCCGAGCAGAAATGCGGGAATAACCCGCAAAATTGCTTCAATTGGTTCGTCGAAAAGCACATCAGCCGCGATGATGGAGAGATCGCATCGATTCGCGGCATGATCGAAAAAATGCTGTGCGATTTCGAGCTCGATCGTGCTCGCGTTTTCGTGACCGGTCTTTCCGCGGGCGGTGCCATGGCGTGCGCGCTCCTTGCTTCCTATCCGGAGTTGTTCGCCGCGGGAACAATTATCGCGGGTCTTCCTTATGGAGCGGCGCTCGGCACCCTCGACGCGATGAAGGCTATGGCCTTTGGGCCTTCGCACTCGTCGCGGGAATTAGGCAATCTGGTGCGCCGGGCATCGCCTGGGCAAAAGAGATGGCCGAGAGTGTCCATCTGGCACGGCACCCTCGATGG
Organism: uncultured Alphaproteobacteria bacterium; assembly: GCA_963784075.1. Lineage (GTDB taxonomy): Bacteria > Pseudomonadota > Alphaproteobacteria > Rhizobiales > Beijerinckiaceae > Methylocapsa. The sequence goes on from CAWAQW010000054.1 coordinate 8,849, forward strand.
CGTGGTCGCGCCGGCCAATGCGTCGGCGCTGGTTCAGCAATGGCTCGATATCCATCAAGTCGACGAAGCCGGCGTCTTGCTGGACGAGGTCGATGGTCAGTTGCGCAGGTCGTGGCGCGATGGATCGGGAGCGCTTATTGTCGAGCATTATGTGATCGATGGAATGGCGCATGGCGTGCCGATCGACGCGCGCACGCGCGCCATGCCGGAAACCTTGGCCCCTTTCGCTCTCGATGTTGGAATTTCATCGACCATTCGCATCGCCAAATCATGGGGTCTTCTGCGGCAAAAGCGCCTGCAGGCCGAAGATCCGCCCCGGGAGCGCCAAGCCGAAACCGGCCTTCACATTTGGGATCTGTGGTCTAGAATCGGGCACGCATCAAAATAACGAAAGCGACGAGAGCCAAAACCAGACTGCCGATCAGGACGTAGAGACTATCCGTGTCCGCCGTCGGCTGCCAAGCCTGCGGCTTGTCGCTGAGAGCCAGGGCTGTCTCCAACAAGATCATGGGTCAAATTCCCTTGTTGCGGCCGCGAGCGGCACGCCGCCTTCGCGGCGATTGCGAACGGTTAAGGGGTTTATCGCAAGGATGCCATTGTACAGACGCGGCGTGACGAGGCCGCAAAACGGAGGGCCTCGGTTTCCGGCTTTCTTCGCTCCCAAACCGCGCCGGCGGCCCGCGCTGTCATTGACGCGCTCCATCGCAACGCGGGTGCGCCTGGCAAGATCAGACGAGGCTGCTGCTTTTTTCGGGCTCGTCCTTGCGATGCGATTTGCGATCGAAGAAAAGGGCCTGACTAATAACGGCCTTCAGGCTTTCGGTTTTGAAGGGCTTGGTGATCAGAAAGGCGGGTTCTGGCGGCGTTCCGGTCAAGAAGCGCTCGGGATAGGCGGTGATGAAAATCACCGGCACGGAAAACGATTCGAGAATCTGATTGACCGCTTCGAGCCCCGAGCTTCCGTCGGCGAGCTGAATGTCTGCAAGGATGAGGCCTGGCCGTTCGCGCTTGACAGCCTCGACCGCCTCGCGATGGGTCCGCGCGACATTGGAGACACGGTGCCCTTGCTCCTCGACGAGGTTCTGAAGATCGAGCGCGATGAAAGGCTCGTCCTCGATGATCAAGACATCGGTCCGAATTTGGTTGGCAATCTCCTTGCCGGCGGCGTCGATGAGACGTGCCGCCTCGTCGGCCGAGCAGTCGAGCGCGCCCGCGACTTCCTCGGTATCAAATCCTTCGAGCGAACTGAGGAGAAATGCAATGCGCGGCCGCAATGTAATCGCCTCGAGGTGGCGATGCGCGCCCTCTTCGTCGCCGGTGAATGCCGCCGTATCAACATGGTCATTGACGGGCACCGTCCCCCAGACCTTGAGGAACAGGCGGTAGAGCGCCGTCCTTGGATCGGCGCATTTCGAAAATTCGGCGGGATCGGCGACAATGGCCTCCAGCGTGGCGAGAACATAGGCATCCCCGCCGGCCTGCGTTCCCGTCAAGGCCCGTGAAAACCGGCGCAAATAAGGAATATGCGCGGAGATTGCCTGAGATATTGGCATCGGTAGCACCTCTACAAATCGCGTGATGAATGCGGCCCGGCGGATTAATTCCAAATGACGGGATAAAGTTCCTATAGGTGGAACCATCTCCGCGCACCAAGCGTTCAGTCGTGTTGGTTATAAACCTTTCCGCGCCTGAGCCAAGCTTCACAAAAGTCGATGAAAATCCAGGGAATCCATGGGCATGTTGGAAGCTGAGTTTTTTCAATCAATTATTCCTGGACATCTCGGGATGAACGTCAGTTGGGGGACTAAGAAATGAAAAGGGCGATCGCGAGGATGCTTCCGTGACAAAAGTGACAAAATCGAATAACCCATCGATCAAGGTGGCGGGACTAAATCTTTATGAGACTGCAATCCCGGGGGAGGACGCGGCGCGCCCCGGCTCCTCGAAGGTGACTGTTGGCGAGCCTTGCTTGAAGAGGGGGGTATCGAAATCCGAGATCGCCGACCAAATTGGTTTGCATTTGCGTAGTGTCTACGATGACATTTTAGCGCAACCGGTGCCGGGACGTTTTCTTGAACTGTTACGTCAGCTTGAAAGCGCCTCGGAAGTCCGGCCGAGTAAGGATGGCATGTGACAATCGTTCACACGAAAGCTCCGGACATCGACGCGGCGGAAGAGGCGCCGGCGGGACGCGCCGCCAGTTCGCAAATGACCGCGGATCTCCTCTCGGTGATCCCCAATCTGCGCGCCTTCGCGGTCTCCTTATGCGGCAATCTCGATCGCGCCGACGATCTTGTCCAGGAGACTTTGGTGAAGGCCTGGAGCAATATTGATAGTTTCGTGGAAGGCACCAATCTCCGAGCCTGGCTGTTCACGATTTTGCGCAATATTTATTATTCGGAGTACCGGAAGCGCCGGCGCGAAGTCGCCGATCCGGATGGCACTTTCGCCGCCAAACTCGCAACGGCTCCGGCGCAAAGCGGACATATGGACCTGCTCGATTTTCGCGCCGCGCTCCAGCAATTGCCCTCCGATCAACGCGAAGCCTTGGTTCTGATCGGCGCGTCGGGTTTGTCTTATGAAGAAGCGGCGGGGATTTGCGGCTGCGCGATCGGCACAATGAAAAGCCGCGTCAATCGCGCCAGAATTCGTCTCGCCGAAATGTTGTCGATCTCTTCCGGTTTGGAATTCGGTCATGATGGCGATTGGCAGGCGATCAATGCCGTGGCCGCTGGCCAGCGCCTCGTCCAAGGTGACGGAGATTAAGCTGGCCTTCGCCGTAGAATCCCGCGCTTCGAACGGCGCGTGGGGCAGGGCCGGACATCGGCGTTATCTGCATGGATGAGGGGGAAAAAACGCGGGTCGAAACGGATAGTTTCGGCCCGATCGAAGTGCCCGCGGAACATTATTGGGGCGCGCAGACCCAAAGATCCCTGGCGCATTTCGCGATCGGCTCGGACATCATGCCGCTCGCGATCATTCACGCCTTGGCGATGGTCAAGCGGGCCGCCGCGGAGGTCAATCGCGACCTCGGGCTTTTGCCGGCAGGACTCTGTTCGGCGATCGTCGCTGCCGCCAGTGAAATTGAGGCCGGCGGCCTCGATGCGGAATTTCCCCTCAAGGTCTGGCAAACAGGATCAGGCACGCAGACCAACATGAATGTCAACGAGGTCATTGCCAACCGCGCCAATGAACGCCTCGGCGCGCCGCGCGGCGGCAAATATCCGGTCCATCCAAACGATCACGTCAATCTCGGCCAATCGTCGAATGATTGCTTCCCGACCGCCATGCATATCGCCGCCGCACAGCAAATCAAACACAGGCTGCAACCCGCCTTGCGTGCGCTTCATCGCGCATTCGCCGAGAAATCGGAGGCTTTCGCCGCGATCATCAAAACCGGGCGCACCCATCTTCAGGATGCAACGCCGGTGACGCTCGGGCAGGAATTTTCAGGCTATGCCGCGCAGCTCGAATTTGGGTTGGAGCGAATCGAGGCGGCGCTTCCGGGGCTCTACCGGCTCGCCCAAGGCGGCACGGCGGTCGGCACCGGGCTCAATACCAAACGGGAGTTCGCGGCTGCCTTCGCGGCGCGGATCGCAGCCTTGACAGACCTGCCTTTCGTCACCGCGCCGAACAAGTTCGAGGCGCTGGCGGCGCATGATGCAATCGTCTTTGCCCATGGCGCGCTGAACACCGTCGCGGCAAGCCTTTGCAAGATCGCCAATGATATAAGGCTCGCGGCGAGCGGCCCCCGCTGCGGCATCGGGGAACTGGTCCTGCCGGAGAACGAACCGGGTTCGTCGATCATGCCGGGCAAGGTCAATCCAACCCAGGCCGAGGCGCTCACCATGGTCTGCACGCGCATCTTCGGCAATCAAGCGACGATCACTTTTGCCGGCTCGCAGGGTCAGTTCGAACTCAATGTCTATAAGCCTGTGATCGCCTTCGCCTTTCTCGAAAGCCTGACGCTTCTTGCCGACGCCATGGACAGCTTCCGGAGGCATTGTGTCGAAGGGCTCGCGGCGGACGAGGGGAGGATCGCCTGGTTGATGCGGCGGTCCTTAATGCTCGTTACGGCGCTTGCGCCAAGGATCGGCTATGACAACGCGGCGAAGATTGCCAAGGCCGCGCATCGGAACGGCACGAGTTTGCGGGAGGAAGCGCTGGCGACCGGCCTCGTCAGCGGCGAGGAATTCGATGCGCTGGTGCGTCCGGACGCCATGCTGGCGCCCGGCGATTGAACCTCAATTGGGCAGCCATCCGAAGTAAACGCTGGCGAGCAGGACAATCCCCATCACGCCTCGGTAAACAGCGAAGGGCCAGGCGGAAAAGCGTTCGAGAATGCGCAACAGGCCCCAAATCGCGACAAAGGCCGACAGCGACGCGATGAGGATCCCGAAACCGAGGATAGACCAGCCATGCGCGTCGAGATGGACCTTGTGCAATTCCCATAATTCTTTCAGTCCTGCGCCGGCGATCGCCGGCAGCCCGAGCAAAAATGAAAAGCGGGCCGCTTCCTCGCGCTTAAGGTCCCGGAAGAGCGCGGCTGTCAGCGTCGAGCCAGACCGCGAAACCCCGGAAATCAACGCTCCAACCTGCGCCAGGCCGATGATGATCGCGTCTTTGAGCGTCGCATGATCGAGGGTGCGCTTGGGCCGGGAATAAATCTCGGCGAGCATGAGAAGCCCCGACATGACGAGGCAGGCAATGCCGATGACGGTCAGGCTGCGCATCGGCGAATGGCAGGCGTTGAGGACGGGTTTGAGAAACTCGCCCATGACCACGATCGGCAGCGTCGCCAGGATGATCCAGCCAACAAACCGAACATTCCAATCCAGAAAATCACGCCGCCGGAGGGCATCAAGCGAACCGAACAGGAGACCGCGGACGTCCGCCCAGAAATAGCTCATGACGGCCGCGAGCGCGGCGATCTGCATCGAGGCTGAGAACGCCGATCCGGGGTCCTGCCAGCCGAGAAAAGCCGGGACGATTCGCATATGCGCGGTCGACGAGATGGGCAACAGCTCGGTAATGCCTTGGACGACGCCGAGAACGCCAGCCTTGGCATAGCCGAGCGCGACAAAGCCCGTATCGAGTCCTTCGGTGCAGGCAGCAGCCATGAATTCTTTTCCTGATGGTTGCGCGGCGAGCATTGCTTTGCCGCATGTCGGTCAATGCGAAGTGTCGCCTTTAAAGCTCAACAGCGGCAGCCAAGCAAGGCCAGTCTGGAACAACGGCGCTTCTCCCCTTTTTCACCCGCCCGGGTCAATCTAAAATCCAAATTGTTAATTATCTATAAACCTAAATTCAATTTTTTAACAAAAAATTGAGGTTAATCAAACGTAAATCCGATATATTTTCCAAGGATAATGGGGTAATTCGATTTTAATATTCACAAATTGATCGAAATCGCCGGCATTTTTCAAAATTTAGCCAAATTCACTTTGTTTATGCTAAGTGTTACATCTCTTCAAAACTGAAAAGGACAAGCCATGATCCGCAGGCCTCTCCTGCTTTTGGCCGGGCTGGCCGCCGCCGCGCCGGCATTCGCGGGTGACCTTCCCTATAGCCCGCCGCCACCCCAAGCCCCTCTTGTTCCCGTCTTTACCTGGAACGGTCTCTATCTCGGCGGCCAAATCGGTTACGGCTGGGGCACGGATACCTTGACCGTGTACCCTTTTGGGTTCGGCACCAACTTCAGCCCGAACGGCGTCCTCGGCGGCGCCCATGTCGGCTACAATTTTCAAATGAACCAATTCGTCGCCGGACTCGAAGGCGATGTGGAAGGGACGGGCATCAGCCGGAAATTCAGCCCTGGCGGCGTACTCTATAGTACACAAATTCCCGTCCAAGGATCGATTCGCGGCCGCCTTGGCGTCGCTTTTGACCGGGTTCTTCTCTACGCGACGGGCGGCGGCGAATTCGCCGGTTTCGACACCAGCTATACGGGATTCGGCTATGATCAGGGCTCGCAGACGCGCGCCGGCTGGACCGTTGGCGGTGGCATCGAATATGCCGTCACCGACAATTGGTCGGTGCGGGCGGAATACCGTTACGCGGATTTCGGCCATTTGACCGACATTACCCCCTTCGTTTTCGGCTTTGGGTCAACGGTTACGCATCACGAGACCGAGAACGCCGTCCGCGCGGGCTTCAGCTACCGATTCGATGGGTTTGGCCTGCCTCCTTTTGCGAAATATTAAGGTCTCGTTCTAGGCCCAAAGCGCTGCGGCGAATGTTTGTCTAAACCTTGGCCTTGGCATTTGACGATCGTCGGTGCCTTAAAGGTAAAGGTTTGGTTTCGTTCAGACTCCACCCAAGGCGAGGGCGCTCAAGAGGAACGGCGCGTTGGAGGCAAAAACAAGGCCAAAATGGGGGCGTTGTTGCAGATAAGTCACGGCTTCCCGAATTCAACGGTTTTGACGCGGATTTCATCCCTTCGCTAGCAACAATCGCGTATTTTGCTCAAGCTTTAATCTCCAGAAAGGACAAAGCAATGAATCGTAAGATCCTCCTGGCATCGGTTGGTGCCCTCGCTCTCACCGGATCGGCGGCACTGGCGGCCGATCTTCCCTCGCGCGCCCCACCGCCGGTCTATCTGCCGCCAGCGCCGATCTTCACCTGGACCGGAATTTATGTCGGCGGTCAGATTGGCTATGCCTGGACCAGCGGCAATAATCGCTTCACGGGCATTGACCCAGCCTTCGGGGACGGCACCTTCCTCTCAAGCTCGGTCGGCGGCACTCCGAACGGGGTGATCGGCGGCGGCAATGTCGGTTACAACTATCAGATCAATCAGTGGGTCTTGGGCCTTGAGGGCGACGTCAACGGCACCAGCCTCAGCAATACCGCCGTGTTGGGCTTCGCTGACGGCACGTCTCTGACCGCGCACACGACCGCCGATATTCAGGGCTCGATTCGCGGCAAGGTCGGTATCGCTTGGGATCGCGCCTTGATCTACGCGACCGGCGGTGTCGCTTTCGGCGGCTTCAACACCGATGCGACGCTCGCGAACAGCGGTGCGACAAACGGTGGCTTTCCGTTCTTCGCCTCCGGCAATCGTTCGACCACCCGCGTCGGCTGGACCGTCGGCGGCGGCATCCAATATGCCGTCACCAACAATTGGTCGGTCTTCGCCGAATACCGCTATACCAATTGGGGCTCGATCAACTCGGGACCGTTCGGCGGAGCCCCGCTTGGGCCCGTTTTGGGACCGGCGTTCTTCAGCGGAAGCCGCACCATCAACCAAAATCAGGTTCAAGTTGGCTTTGATTACAAATTTGACCTGTGGGGCCAGCCGCCGGTTGTCGCGAAATATTAAGCCAAGCTTTCTGTTTGACTTATTCTACAAACCAAAACCCGGCCTCGCGGCCGGGTTTTTCATGAGCAGATTCGTTGCAATTCGGCAACAGACCCGCACATAAGCTTAAGCAACCGGCCGACTGTCACAGGACCGTAAAAAAACACAGCATAGCGTCCTCCGGATTGAGTTCACAGCAAGGAGGGGCCCTATGCGCCGTCTAATTTTCTTGGCATCGATGAGTGCCACAGCTCTTACGGGGACTGCCTTCGCGGCCGACCTCATCCCGCCACCGCCGCCCGTCCCGATCTTCACCTGGACCGGTGTCTATCTCGGCGGCCAGATCGGTTATGGCTGGGGGAGCGGCAATTTAAACTATTCGGGATTTGACCAGGTCACCGGCACCGCTCTCGCGACCTCCGTCGGCGGCACTCCGAGCGGGGTGGTCGGCGGCGCCCATGTCGGTTATCAATATCA
>CAWAQW010000055.1:0-178151 GCA_963784075.1 uncultured Alphaproteobacteria bacterium
AACATACATTTCCATCGTGCCTATCTCTCTTCGTCGGCCTCGAGATAATCGGCGATCGAAAAACCATAGTCTAGATATCCGGTTAGAATCTTGAAAATGGACGTCGCCCGCAGTTGGCGCTTGCCATCCACAGTAGGCCTCGTCAGAGAATGGCTTGCTGGCTGACGGGGAACTCTAATAGTTCAATGACGAAATCGTGACAAACTTAATTGCGGGTGATTTAGGTCCTCAAAGATAATTTCCTCGAGTAGCGACACGCGAGCTGCTAAATTATCTTTTTCATAGTAACCAAGGGATCGTATCCCAACGTACAAGTCCCTTTAAACTGGAGTGCGGCTGAATTCCGCCTCCTGACAAAAAGGATCTAGATCCATCGGGATCCACTAGCCCCTTGGCTGGCACCCACGCCGGCGTCTCTGTCAGGTCAAGTATCATCGTATCAATTCCACCGATCGTAATTCGGCAGGTAGCGTCTCGGGTTCCTGCTGGGAGCTAAGAACAAAATCAACGATAACTTTGGTGCCGCCCACGAGCCAAGTGTAGAACTTTAACATAGAGCGACGAGCAGAACTCCAACAACCCCAGGGCTCCGTCGGATGCCACCCTACGATACGCGCCGCGGCAACGGTGAGCAACTTCCTTCCCTTTACGATCCATATCAACAATTCATCGCTACCGATACCAACAATTTCGTTCGGTTCTAGGACGCAATTGACCGATCCACTATTTTCGGTTGAATGGGAGGCGATAACGACGTCAACAAACTCGCTCGCAAAGGTTGCCCAGCTCTTCGGTTTATGCTCTTGCCTTTCATGTCTGTCCAAAGCCGGAGGTCTTCTCTGTCACTTAGCAAAGCTCGAACGACGCGGTACCCCTGGCTGACATCGTCTGGGTCAAAATATCGCGCTAAATTACCACCGACTTTCAGCATTGAGGATCGATTGGACACTAGGCATGGCTTGCCATAAGCCAAACTCTCGCCAACGGGCAATCCAAACCCCTCCGCCGAAAACTCGGAAACATCGTGAACAGACAGTTCTCATAAAGATGAGAGAGCGCGGCGTCTGAAATACTATTAAAAATATATAGTCTACCACCGAGATAATCCGATGCGGCTAGGTGCGAAAATAGTTGATCAACTTGCCACCCTATCTTTCCTACAAACACAAGATTTGGAATTTTTCCATCATAATCTTTAATTAACCTTTCCAAATCTTAATCATATACATGTGATTTTTGCGGATTTCGATGGTCGATACGCATAAGACGTACTCAGACTTCGCTATTTCGACTACCTCGGGGCCTATTTTCGCATCCGCACAGGAAGTCGGCTGCAGCTCTGTAGCCAACGGCACGGCAACGCTGAATCTCAAAGTTGAGCCGCGTCCGCATGAAAGTTCGCACATCTTGAGCGACATACTCAGAGTTGGTAAGTACGAAATTGGCAAGTACAAGCAAGTCCACAGAGCTCGCCGGAAAACGGGCCCTACCCCTTTCTCTACGTATTCTGGATTGTTAATTTGGATTAAATCGTGTATAAATAAACAGAAAGTTACCCCACGTTGCCTCAAATTCTTGATTAAATCGTCGTGGGATCGATCCAAAAAGCGCCAGCGATGACAAAGCGGTCACCGAAAATCAGCTCGATGAGTCCATAAAAATCATAAATCGCACGAATTGCCTTGTCTAAGGTGTCGGCGGCTGCACCCTTCAGTTCTCAATCTGTCTATCATCGCCGCCACAAGAATAGCGCTAACCGAACAGACACGGAGATGCTTAAAATCGGAGATCACAGGAAGGACCAGGATGCCCTCCCTCGATGAGTTCACTTTATTAATATTGCTTATTAGTCCAGCCGCGACGCGTTGAATCCCGCTCAAGGATAAATTGTGCTTCACATACTCCATAAGGTCGGCGATATCCAAGTATATGTATTTACCTTTCCTGGCGGAATCGAACAGGTCAAGCCAATGAGGAGAGATGCTCAGTAGCTCCCATGGCAATCAATTCATTGAGAGCGTCGTTTCCTTCAACGCGACACTCCAGTGATGTCCGGTACGCTTCTATCGCACCGTCCCTACGTCCCATCAATTTGAGGAGATGGCCACGGCAAAGGTGTATATCGTTGATGGCGAATCTAATGCAATCGCCAAGTCATAGGCGTTCAACGCTTGGGCGAATTGCCCGAATTCTTTCAAACTGTGGCCGAGCTGGACCCATATGGCAAAATCATTGGGGACTGCTTCAAGATGAGATGCGTAAAATTTCGCCGCCTCGCTCCAGTCGCCGCGATCTCTTGCCTTATCGCCTTCGTTGCGCAGCGAAAAATCCTCCTTGCTCCGGGATGCCATGGTGTTACTTAGGGCGGACAACATATTTCGCATTGATCATAGTCCTCGCATTACGGCGATCCCAAACAATGGCGTGGCGAATTTTCTTCTACGCTCGCAACCACGATCGCATTGACGCCGCGCGGCACGGCGGCGCCTCGGTCCGGTCTCGATCACAAAATGTTCAAAACGCCCCTCACGCAACGTTACCGACAACCTCAAAATCAATACGTGCCCACGCCAAGAGCGGTCCCAATCTCCAGCGAATATGCCGCCCAGAGATAGTATTCAACCGCCGGATTTTCTCTTGAAGGACAACCATTATTACGCCAGTACGCCGCCCGCCGCCTTTGATCAAGTGTCCAGCGTCACACCATTAGCCAGCATTCCCCAGATAGCCGTCGATTTCAGCCTCATGTTGCCCTAGCTGGGCGTTTCTGACAAGCCCGAAGCGCCAGCGAGCCTTGCGGACGGGTGTCCGAAAGTGCCGATGCCCCGCCGTGAGCCGAAAAATGCCGCGAGTAGGCGTCATTCGAGACGCGCCTCTTCCCATCGATTGGGTCGAACGCGTGACAAATCGAATGCCTCACACTGTATGGATGTAACGGCTGGTGGCCGCAGTTCCGCGATCAGCCGCAGAATGTCGGCGAACGAAGTTTCGGGAATGGCGACCTCCGCCATCTGGAAGGTGCATAGCGCCCGTGGGTGACGATCTTCGCGCCGATCTTGATCAACTTCTCCTTCAGGCTCGTCCCGTTTCCATGATCTGGTCGTTTCCGTACCAGATCAACCTCACATTCGGTCGCCGCGCGAAGCGCCTGCACCAACATCCCGCTTGCGACGGTCGAGGCTCAGGAGTAGAGACCATTCTTGATAACGGCTTTTCAGGCAATGGACTGGTTCGGTTCGTCCACCCGGATCCCGCCGAGACTGATCGGGTCCCGGTAGATTGCTTCAATCTCTTCGGAGCGCCTTTCAGCACTCTTCACAATGGCGCCCTCGATGACGACACCAGCAGTTGCATCTTCCACAGCGCCACCAGCAGTTTGCGCGCCAGCGCCACGATAGTCGTCTTCTTGAGACGGCCGCCATTGCGGTTGACCGGTCCTTGAACCACAGAGCCAGCGCCGATTGCGGCTGATTGCGCAGCCATCGTGGATTCTGGAGCGAGGTGCAACGGGTCTATGTAAAACCGAATTTGGACGTCTTTGCCAACTCTTTTGAATCCCTGGAACGGCGTCTTGAAGCCCCAAGCATTTGTCTCGGCGTGGAGATTGGCGGTTATGACGATGTTCCTGGATTTCCTCGTCGGACAGTCGATCGATGTCGATGTGACGCGGCAGCCAGCGTCCGTAATCGACCATTGGCGTTTTCGACACCGCCTTTCTGGCCAGGGGAGGCGGTAGGCGTCGCAGAACCAGGTCGCCATATCGCGCATGGTCCGCAGCAGGGTGTGCTCAGCAAAGCCGTGGTCATTGTCAAAAGTGATGGACTTGCGTAGGGCGGGATGGATCCGGCCGAACACGGCGAGCATGACGGATATGGTCTTAGCGGCAGTTTTTCCGGTCAGTCCGCGGCGAGCGTCACGCCGGGATTTGCGTTCGTGGAGGACGAGCATGGGCCGCGTGCGCTTGCAGATGATGAGGTCGCCTTCCCAATGGCCAATGTCGGCGCGGGCTTCGATGTTCTTTTCGGGTCGATCGTGGATGGAGGCGCGGTCTTTGATCGTATTCGCGCGAGGGTCTCGCCCGGCGCGGCCTTCAGGCGCTTGTGACGGCGGGTCAGATAGCGCCAGAGGAATTCGCCCTTGCGGGCGGCGCGATAGATGAAGGCGTAGATGGCCTCGAACCCCAAGGCGCGCAGACCGCGCTCGTTGCCGCCTTGAGCCATCCGGCAATCTTGCGGCGTCCATCCTTCCGCAAGACGATCGCAGACGAAAGTCCTCAATTTCTGATCTTTTCGAGGATGGCTTCACGCCGCCTGCGCAGTTGATAGGCTCCGGCGGCGTGAAGCGGCGAATAACGCCCGCTCGAGAGGGCGTTTCGTCGCAGTTCCCGCGACACGGTGGATTTCGCTCGTTGAAGCGCCCTGGCGATGGCGCAGATCGAGCGGCCGGCCGCCCTCATGACCGCGATTTGGTCTCTTTCCTCGTCCAACAGGTGTGGAAACAGCTGGCATTACAACACTCCCTAAGGTCTTGATCAACCAAGCCGATATCAAATCGGCAGGGGGTGTTGCACCTCGCGTCAGAACTCAGGCATAGCCGAGCGAGTTGGATGAGTGTTGTCCGCAATCGCGGATTTTCTGCTTTAGACACGCCCTGTTCGCGATCGACCAATCCACCTGCCAAGGGTCGGGGCCAGGTGTTTAGTCCCGGGTTTTGATGGTGCAGTCTTTTCCACCGAATGGAAGGAGGCACTATGGGACAGGTTCTTCACGGCAGCGCCACGACGACAGCGACGATCCGTCGAGCGATACAACATAGTCAAGAGAGCCTGAGGGGGCTCTCCAAACGCTATGGGATCAACCAGAAGACCGTCGCAAAGTGGAAGAAGCGGGGCTCTGTTGCCGATCTGCCGACGGGTCGAAAGAACCGAAGTCGACGGCGTTGTCGATCGAGGAAGAGGCGATCATTGTGGCCTTTCGCCGGCACACTCTGTTACCGCAACCAAGTCGCAGGCCTTCCAAAATCAAGCGATAGGCCGGCTTGGCGCTATCATGCGGCAAAGGGGTTCCGAGCTTCCAACGCAGACCGAAATGAATGCCGGGCTTGGCGGCGATCGATGGCATGAGGCCGACCGATGAAATCGAGGCCATGCTCGCAATCCAGATGGTCGCGACGTATGAAGTAGCAATGGAAATGTTGACGCGAGCTAAGCAATCTGAATTCATGCCGCAGCTTCAGGAATCCGGTGCGCTCGCCGTGAAGCTCTTACGGACATATACGGCGCAAGTGGAAGCTTCGGCGCGGCGGCGAGCAACGGGTTGTCGTGCATCAAGTGCACGTGAACGAAGGTGGGCAAGCCATTGTCACGGTGAATCATCCGGGGGGGGGGGAACTCCCCACCGTTTGTAAAGTGGGATCATGCGGCGGCTGAAGTCCTTTTCGCGGGGAGGTCTGGATCGAAGATGGTTCTGGTTTCGAGCATGGCGCAGGCGACGGCGAGCAATCGATCGGCGATTGAGCGGAGCGCTCGGCCATGACCATGCCCACGAGCCCGGAGAGCGGCGTACTTCAACTCGGCTGCGCTGGTCATGCTGCACGGCGGTGCGCGCCCAATGGTAGACGGCGTTGCGCAGGCGGACGTGAGCGGCCTGTCTCATAAGAACGATTTTGCTCTTGCCCGATCGCTTGGTGACTGGCGCGACGCCCGACAGGCATCGCAGGGCGTGGTAATCTAGCCTTCGCAGCGCATCCGTGGCTTCTGCGAGCAGCGTGGCGAGGACGCTCCTTCCAACGCCCGGCAAGGATCGCAAGATCGTCACGTCACGCTGCTCATCGAGTTGACCCTTGGCAATCTCCTCTCCATCATCCAAAATCATCACGAGTTCCCCGAGTTTGATCACCGCGCCGCTCCCTCCCGCCAAAGGGAGTAGCATCGGCGAGTTCGTCCCCGTCGGGCCTGCCAGGGCTCGTCCTGGAAGGCTCGACATCAGGAAAACTGGGGAATTTTCAAACGCCATAACTGGGGAGAATTAATCCGCCGCTGACAGGTTGACGAGATCGAGCCGCTGGGCGACGGCTTCGAGATGGGCCGTCGCCGCGTTCATGGTTCCGGCGGCGGTCGGGACGGCTGGCGCTTTCAGCCGTTCGAGCACCCCAGCTGCTGTCAAGCGGCGGATGCGATGGCGTTTGAGGAGCCGGTCGACCGTTGCCTCGCGCACGCGCATTGCCTTGTCAGGTGTTGGGATCAGACGCCACAGGTCGAGGAACCAGCCGGCGGCGATATCGTCGGTAAGTTCGAGAAACTGCGGATAATAACGCCACAGAAGTTCCCGGACGCGATTGCCAAGCCGATTGCGCTCGGCGCGCAGGTCGTCGGCGATACGCGACCATTCGCGCAGCTCCACGACGGTCGGATCAATTGGCGCCAGGGGCCGGAAGCAGCGCGGATCGGTCCGGAGCGCATCGGCGAGAACCTCGGCGTCGCGGCTGTCGTCCGGGGTGCTTGGTCGCTTCCGACAGGTCGGCTCAGTTCCAGAGGTTACCGCGATCGAAAGGACGCAGCGCGGCTCGAAGCACTTTGCTTCGCTACGCTCCGCGTCGTTCTCCAAGCCGCGCGCAACCCGCCAAGAACCGCTGAAGAAGGTACAGGGGTAGCGAAAAATGAGAGACAACCCCATGCGCAACCAATGCGGTGCTCTGACACGATCCGGCGCGCCATGCCGAGTGCCCAAGGTCACAGGAAAAAGCCGTTGCCGGATGCATGGTGGCGCGGCCGGCAGCGGCGCGCCCAAGGGCGAGTGGACGGGAATTGGAGACATGGGCGATTCACGTGCGAGGCCATCGCAGAGCGCCAAGCCGCGCGAGGCTTGCTCCGATCGGCTGACGACATGCTCGTGGCGCTTGCCAGACATGCCGAGACTCATCGAGCCTAATAGTGACGACCGCTGCGCGCATTGTGAAAGTGCCAGGGCTAGGCTTCCAGAACCACGAGGGCGTTGGCGGCTGGGCTGTCGTTCTCCCAAAAATATTCCGGGATATGACGCGCGGCGAAGCGGGGCGGAGCTGCACAAGCAAAGCGCGGAAGCGAGCCACGTTGCTCCGGAGGCGGGGTCTTGACCCACATGAGAGGCCGCCTGCGGACCGCCTTGGTGGCCGCTTTCGCCGAACAAGCCGCGCGGCGTTCCCCGAGTGGATGACCGGCGGGTTTTGAACGGCATTTTCTGGCGGCTGCGGACGGGCGCGCCCTGGGGCGGATATCGGCTTCGAGACGCCGCTCCAGGCCATCCTCAAAGAACTTGGCAAAGACGTGCAAATCCGGTTCTCATAGACCCGTTGCACCTCGCTCCAGAATCCACGCCCCTTCAAATTCTCCCTATAATAGCCCCAATTAGTCATTGAAAAGGGAACAAGTACCGAAGGGCGATTCCCGGCAATAATTCTCCCTTCGGACATTTCAAAAAGCATCTCTGCGAGATAACGCATCATGAAGTCTGCCAAACGTATTCTAGTTGTTTCAGATAGCCTGGGAACGCCTATTCATGCGCGTGGGATTTTTAATTTCACGTGCAGCCTCGTTCAAATCATAAAAAAGCTCGGCTATGAGGTTGTATTATTAGTCGAGCCGCCGGATGCCGGGCTCATTCCTCAGCTTACGCAAAGCGACTTAGAAAAAGCGACTGCATCCGGAACGAGGCGTGCAGTTTTGTCAGATATATTCCGTTATTTCGAAGGGAAGCGTTTTCGATTCGAATGGCATTATAGCGATCCAGACCTTCAAAAAATTTTAACAGAGCATCCAGATATCGCAAATTTCCGTCTCGCTCTTGAAGATACAAAAAATTCGAAAGAGCAAATTTATGTTAAAATACCATCCGATGAACTAGCCGAGTTCGCCTTGGGCCAATACTCAGAGCATCTCAAGCTGTTCGATGGATTATTGTCGTATCCACACGTGTATAGCGAATCCTTCCGGCGTGGGTATCAAAATCTGCGACCAGTAGCAATTAACGCAAGTGGTTTCGATTTTGTTATTATAGATACACCTCATTATATCCAGTTCTCTGATAAAAAGCCGTCTGATATACTTTATGTTATCCACGATTTCATTCCGCTATACGAAGAGAAAAATTCGTTTGAATGGAGACGATTGTTTGCAAAGAAACTGGAATGCACGGTATCTGTGGCGCGGAATGCCATTTTTAATTCAGAAACGACAGCAAAAGATTTCAACAGGATTTTCGGAAACAGCCTTATAGAAAAAAGCGCTGTCATTTATCCTCCAATACGTGAAGAGGTTGCACAGGCGGCGATGAACGCCGATCGCCGCCAGCCATCGAACTACATCAGGGATATCCAGGGGAACAAAAATATAGAGCAGATTGAGTGGGCGCAAAAAATACGCGAAAGAATGCCTTCGGATCAAAAAACGGATCTCTTCAAATTCAGTGCATCAACGAAAGTCAATTTCCCAAAATGGGATCCGACCCTTCCGTTCTTCTGCTCTATCCTCTCGGATGAGCCGCGAAAAAACATTGCCGCGCTTGTTGAGGCGTCAAAATCATTTGTCGGAAAAGCGAATTTTTTGATCATAGGCCAAATTAATGGCAACGGGTACATGCAGGGGTGTCCAGAGAATTTTCCGAATCTGCATTTCACGGGTTATGTCTCCGATGTGCAAAAGTTCGATCTTTTGCGTTCATGCAAGAGTTTTATCTTCCCGAGCCTGCGGGAGGGCTTCGGCATTCCGATTGTCGAGGCAGCACTTTTCGGGACAGCAATCATCTGCACGGACATCGAAGTGTTCCGCGAGATAACGTTCAACAAGGCGGCCTATTTCGATCCAAATGACCCACGAAGTCTTGTTGGTCTCGTCCAGCAGGCCCTAAATGATCCACACTTGGAGGCGAAGGGCTTGGAGTTGCGGAATTTGGTCGGCTCATCTTTTAATCAGGACATCATGGCCAAACGCGTCGCATCCCTATTGAGTTGATTGGAAGACGAACATGACACTGAAATCAGCGGCTACCGGCGACAGCAGTTTCAGACAGGTTGTAACGGACCTTTTGGAAGCCTTTCCGCAGCCAATCAATCTGGATTATTTCGCATATTCGGGAGTGGCGCGAACAGATGTCTTGATGGACGAAGGCCAAATATCCCATTTTGAGCAGTTAACATCTTTTATGACCATGCTTCACTCACTGGAAATAATCAACGCGGATAAATTCCACGATGGGTCCATAAATTATTTCTGGAATGTGCGCCTGACTGTGAAAGCCTATGACGCTTTCCGGCGTCATTTCCAAGACAAAACTCTCGACGATACCGCGGATATAATCAGCATTATTGTCGCTATTCACAGAAGCACCACCCAAAGCGCCGTGGTCTGAAGCCAGGTTGCTTCACTGCCTGTTTCCTCGAAGCCTTCCCGAGCGTCGAGGGGAGCAGACTGCAAGAGCACTCGGATCGAACACGGTCGATGCAGGCTCGGCGACGCACGGGGCTCAGAAGTTTCCATTTGCAGCTTCCGCGAGGATCATCTTGTCCAAGGTCAGATCGGAGACGGCGCGGCGTAGCCGGGCGTTCTCAGCCTCGAGCTCCTTCATCCGTTTTATCTGATCCGTCTTGAACCCGCCAAACTCCTGGCGCCACCGGTAATACGTGACCTCGGTCACGCCAATCCCGCGAATGGCGTCCGCGACCGACTGTCCTTGTGAAACCAATACGTCTACCCGTCGCAGTTTGGCGACAATCTCCTCAGGCTTGTGGCGCTTTCTCGGCATTGCGGTCCTCCTTTTCATGTCCAAAGACATACCTCAGGGTGGACCAGTTCAATGGGGGTGGATCACCGTTGAAGCCTTGATCCAAGCGATCCAGCGCGACGTATCGGATCGGGAAGGCGATCTCGCTTTGGTGCAAATGGCGCCGCACAGTGTCTGGCGGCGGCACAAGACCCAATCGAAAAATCTCCTTCAAGCTTATGCGGAGGTGCAAGGGGTTTCCGGGGCATTGGCCTATATGAAGCGAGACTGTCAGGATTTCCGTGTAAAGGCCGGTTTCGTTACGCCAACTTGAACCTGCCCTCGAATATGATCGCGAATTGCGCTTTCGCCATGGCCCATTCGCGCGGCGGCATTCTCCATTCTTTTTGCGCCAGGTTCAACACGAGAAAAAGAAGCTTCAGCGCGCTCTCGTCGGTGGGGAAATGGCCGCGGGCGCGAACTGCTCGGCGCAATTTGGCGTTCAATGACTCGATTGCGTTTGTCGTATAGATGATTCGACGCACTTCGTCGGGGAAAGCGAAGAACGGGATGACCTCGCTCCAATGGCGTCGCCAGGACTGGGCGATTGCCGGGTATTTTCGGCCCCATGGGCCTTCGGCGAAGGTGTTCAGTTCTTCTTGCCCGGCGGCGGCGTCCTTGGCCCGGTAGATCTGCTTCAGCGCCGCCGCGACAGCCTTGCGGTCTTTGTAGGAAACGAAGTCCAGCGAATTGCGGATCAGGTGAACGATGCAGGTCTGAACCTGGGTTTGCGGAAACACCGCGGTGATCGCCTCGGGAAAACCTTTCAGGCCATCGACGACGGCGATTAGGACGTCTTCGACGCCGCGGTTCTTCAGCTCGTTCATGACGCGCAGCCAGAATTTTGCGCCTTCGGTCTGCTCGATCCACAGGCCGAGGATTTCCTTGGTTCCGTCGGGTCGAACCCCGAGAGCGACGTAGACGGCCTTGTTGCGCACCATGCCTTCGTCGCGCACCTTGACCCGGATGGCGTCGAAGAACACCAGCGCATAGAGCCGCTCCAGCGGCCGGTTCTGCCATTCGGCGATCTCATCGAGGACGGCGTCCGTGACCGCGCTGACGAGATCGGCGGAGACGTCGACCCCATAGAGATCGCGCAAATGGCCCTGGATTTCTCGAGTGCTCATGCCGCGCGCATACATCGAGACGATCTTCTCGTCGAAACCGGGAAATCGCCGCTGATATTTGGCGATCAGTTGCGGGTCGAAGGTCGACAGCCGGTCGCGCGGAACCTCAAGCTCGATCTTGCCGGTCTCGGTGAGAACCGATTTTCGGCCATAGCCATTCCGGCTATTGGGGCGGCCGTCTTCCTCGCCGTTGTCGAGATGGTGATCGATCTCGGCGTTCAAGGCTCGTTCAGCAAACGCCTTCTTCAGCTCGTCGAGCAGCCCGTCCTTCGCAAAGGCTGTCTTCGGGTCGGCTCCCGCCAAAAGCTGATCAAGCAGCCCGTCGGAAATAGCTGGTTGCTTCCGTCTCGCCATACGATGTCTCCTTCTTTGCCATCGTTATGGCCCTCACACGAAATTTCCGACAGATCCTATGAAGCGGAGAAAGTGCGCGACGAGCTGAGCGATGCGCAAAAAGCACTGCTGTTCCCAATTCTCGCCCGCTTGATCCGCCGGGGAGAACTGGGCGGCGCGACCCGGAGGATGGCGCAAAGGGATGATCGCCAAGCTTCCCGAACGCGAGCGCCGCCTCGCCACCGAGGAATTCGTCTCCCGCTTTTACGAGACGACGGTGCAATGAGCGCGTTCACTCACATCCACCGCGTCGCCGCCGAGAGCTTCCCCAATATCTTCGTGGTGGCGAAGTATTTACTGGTTAATGGCCATGCGAACCCTGGCGACGTCGTCGTGATGATGCGCGGTACGCGAGAGATTGCGCGCGGCGAAGTCACCGCGCTCGCTTCGCTGGCGGTGTCACCAAGCGATAAGGGCAAGCCGCCGCCCTGGTTGACGCACCGCTACAGGACGCCCGCAGTTGATGAAATGGAGAAGGTGCCGTGACCGAGACTGTTCGCATCCTCACTCAAGCCGAAATCGACGCGCGGCCTACCCTGTCTAATCAGCGCGCAATATTTGTGCTCCCCGATGGCCGCTTCGCTGTCCCGGTGGATGCGCCGCAAATTGGCGAGAGGCCCGTTGAATGTTGTGGCGGTCTCCCCGTCGACGATGAGACCGGGAACGATTGACGTGGGCGAAGCAAAGCGTCGAGCAGAGTATCGAGACAAATTAGCAAAGGAAAATACCATGGCCCTCACGGATGCAGAACGCAAAGCGTTATGCTTAATGCTCAAGGCTGAGCTACGTGACGAGATCAAGCAAGACATGATGCTGTGCTCCGACCGGCAAGCGGAGATGCCACATACTGGTAACGCCGGGCCAAGCGGCGATCCGGGCGAGGAAACCAACAAAATGCTGTCCGCGATCGCGGATAAGCTGAGCACTCTTCACATCCCCTCGACGCTCTTGAGACGGATGAGCCCGAAGAAGATTTGAAGTCCGAGGGCCGAACTAAATCAATTGAGGAACTGAAAGAGCTCGCTGATGCAATGGGCTCAAACGCAGGGGAAATTGAGATGCCTGGAGAACCTAAGCTAGGTCTGTATCTCATTGGTGTTAGCATGGGCGGTGAGACAATATCGGATATGATCGTAGACGAGAGCCTTACAGGAACAACAAACCTCCAGATTTTTCTTGGTGCGCAGACGACCCTTGATGTCACCAATAGCGGTGGACCGGCGCTCGATCTGGTAGCAAGTGGGACCGCCGTGCAGGACGTTGTTCAGTTACAAGACGCTTGGATAGCTGCAGGGTTTGGGCAGGTGGGGATCCGAGTCGGTTCGGGCTGGCAAGGATACGTCAGCGTCCAAGGCGGCGCAATTACGAATAATGGCGACGGTCTCCTTAACAACAGCACGACCGCGTACATTGATATTGGCGGGGCGTTGCAATCGGCGGCAATACTGTCGGTCTTCACAATAATGTTGTAAATACTAAACTTCACTCTCGGACCTGATATCCAGTGGGGCGCGATGGGAGGCGCGAACACAACCAATATGAGTGGCATCATGCCACCTTATGGAACACTCGGGCGCCGGGATAGCGGCACAGCGAATACTGGTTACGTTGGAGAGGCTTTATTTACCAGAAATACTCCCGGTACATCCGTTTCGGTGAACACGCCAACGCAGATTGCAAGTCTTTCTCTTTCGCCCGGGACATGGTATTGTAATGGTTCGGTGATAACGGTTCCTGCAGCGGGGACTCAAGCTACATAATCGGCGGCATAGGACTGTCCAATGCAGGCATGCCGACGCCTTCCGATACCCCGGCATATGCCCAATGGCAAGGACAATCCACGCCAGCTGCCAACGTTGAAACCCTAAGTCTATCTCAAGGCAGGTTCGCCAACTCGACGGCGCAAACAGCCTATTTGATGGCGCAGGCCGGTTTCGCAAGCGGGACCATGTCGCGATCGGCGGAACGTTGCAGTGCATAAGGACTCAGTGATGGAACAGGAACGATCTGATTGAAAATCTTCGAGGCGATTTTATTAATTGGATTATGGCTGCTGTGGTCGGCGGCTGTTATTTTGGAATTATGACATGCCCGCTAATCTCTACATAAATTTAGATACAAGCGACTTCGATCGATTTCTCGAAAAATGGGAGTGCTATAAATCCGCCGTCTCCGAAATGCCCTCCGCTTGGGCGCAGGCGTCCGACCATATCGGCGCTCCTACAAGCCGCTTTGAAGGAATGTTGGCAAAAATTTGATTGCCTTGAACAGCAAGACGACGCCAAGAACGGGACGCCCCCGTTAATATGTCTAAAATGGCGCCTTCGGCTTTTCCTAATATGCCCCTTGCGCGGGCGTGGCCTCAATTCTGTTTGGAGATTATCGGCGACACCACCAAGCAATTTGTAAAGTGGGCTGGTTTGAGCGGCGCGCTAACAGGATTGCTGGGTGTCGGAGGTTCAAGGCTCTTTGGTAGAATGGCGGCGGGCGTCGCTCAGCGCCGTACATCCGCGATGGGGCTCGACGTCACCCCCCGGCCAAAACTCTGCATTCGAGACATACTTCAGTAGATTGGGGAACGCCAAATCTATCCTCGGCGGCTTATCCGAATCCATGCATGACATCGGGCATCGTGGTGCCCTCGTCGGAATGTTTGGGGGCCAGCTCCCCGAAGAATATTCTAAAGGTGATATCGAGGGCCTCTGGGCAAAGTTGTTGCCCCGCCTCAAACAGTTGGCCGATACAACGGACCCGAGCTTTTTTGGGCAGGCCGTCACGGGCCGAGCGTTGCAAGGACTTGGCATCAGTGCTGAAACGCTCATGGTTCTCCGCACTATGCTGAAATCCCCGGAGATGCGTCGACACATTGATAACGCCGCCGAGGGGCTCGATAACTTCGCCAAAGCGATCGGCTCCGGCAACCGTCGCTGAGCAATTTATCTGTTTCGTTTGTGCATTTAATCGACGTCGTGATCGGTGGGCGCCAAAAACTTTTTTACGCCCAGAAGTCTTTCAGCAAGATTAACCAAGGTGGACATGGGATGTCTCATCGTCCGTCTGATTTCAAGCTAAGCAATATCAAAAGAGCCGGAAAAATCACCATTTGGCCCGCGAAGGAACCGGCCACGGCGGAAAGCGCGCAAGCCGATCCGTCGAACGAGTGCGATGCCCCCCGTGGCAAAACTTCCCCTTAAATTCGTCCACGCTGTCCGCGACCGGCACGGCAAGACGCGCCATTACTTCCGGCGTGCCGGATTTAAGAGCGTGCGCCTGCCGGGCCTCCCCGGCTCGGCGGAGGTCATGGCCGCTTATCAGGCGGCACTTGCCGGTGAGACCGCGTCCCGTATCGAGATCGGGGCCAGCCGTAGCGAGCCGGGTTCTGTTGCGGCGGCCGTCGCACTTTATTATCAGTCGATCGCCTTCGGGCGCCTCGGCCCGGCCACCAAACAGGTGCCGCGGCGCATCCTCGACCGCTTCCGCGACGACTGGGGTGGGAACCGTTTGGCCACGCTCAAACCCCAGAAAGTCGCCGAGCTGGTTGCCGAGAAAATGGCGCACCCGCACGCGGCCAAGCATTTTCTCAACGCTTGCGCGCGATGATCTCTGTCGCGATCACGGCGGCCCTTCGCGCCGATGATCCGACTATTGGCGTGAACATCAAGGCGCCATCGTCCGGCGGATTTCGTACCTGGACTGATGCGGAGATCGAACAGTTCGAGGCGGCGCACCCGATTGGCACGCGCGCAAGACTGGCCTTCGCGCTCTTGCTCTATACGGGGCAGCGACGCGGTGACGTGATCCGCATGGGGCGGCAGCACGTTCGGGGCGGATATCTTCGTGTCGTCCAGCAGAAGACAGGCGCCGCCTTGGAAATCCCGCTGCATCCGGCCTTGCAAGAAATCCTGGCCGCGCATCCTGCGGAACAGATGACAATCCTTGTCGCGGCGGCGGGGAAACCGTTCTCGGCGCCGGGCTTCACGGCGTGGTTCCGGGCCTAGGTGCGCGAGGCCGGGACTGCCACACCGGGCTTGAGCGCGCATGGCTTGCGCAAGGCCATGTGCAGGCGCTTGGCCGAAGCCGGGTGTAGCGCCAGCCAGATCGCCGCAATCTCGGGCCATTCCACCCTGCGGGAGGTCGAGCGCTACACCAAGGCCGCCGACCGAAAGCGCATGGCCACCGATGCCATGAACGCCATAGGGGTCAAATCCGAAACATCGGTGGAAAATTCTCTGTCTCAAGTGGAAAACAGCAGGCGCAACTCATTGAAAGGAAACGACAAGTAAATGACCCTCACGTCTCGACATGGATTCGAGCGTCAGCCCGAACTCACGGCGAACAGGAGATGAGCGTCTGGAACGGCCATTACGAATGCACCTGCTATCATCCCCTCTTCGTGTTCAACCAGTTCGGTGACCTGGAACGATGTTCGCTTCGTCCCGGCAATGTTCACAGCGCCGACGGATGGGACGCGGTGCTCAAGCCCGTCGTGGCGCGATATCATGGCAACGTCTCACGCATCTATTTTCGGGCGGACGCGGGCTTCGCGAATCCGGAAGTTTACGAGTACCTCGAAGCCGAGGGGATAAAGTATGCGATCCGGTTGCCGGCGAACCGTGTCCTGCAAGAGAGGATTGCATATCTGCTGACGCGGCCGGTCGGACGACCTCCGAACGAGATGCGGCGATCCCACGCGAATTTCACCTATCGGGCCGGAAGCTGGACGAAGCCCGCCGGGTGACCGCCAAGGTCGAGTGGCATCGGGGTGAACTCTATCCGCGTGTCGGCTTTATAGTCACCAACATGAGCCGCCCGGCCGAGCGCGTCGTTGCTTTCTACAACAAGCGCGGAACATGCGAGCAATGTTGGTGTGGACGGCCCCCGACGGCATCGATTGTGCCAGAATGAGGTCGTTGCAGATCTCAGACAATGGAGACCGTCCGTGGAACAGGTTAGCCGAATTGGCATGGACACGTCGAAGCATTTTTTCCAGCTTCATGGAGTGAACGCCGCCGAGAAGGTGGTTTTGCGGAAGAAGTTACGCCGCAAGGATATGGTGGCGTTCTTCAAGGCGCTTGCGCCGACGGTGATCGGAATTGAAGCCTGCGGCGCAGCCCACTATTTGGCACGGCTTTTGGGGCCGTTCGGCCACGAGGTGAGGCTAATAGCGCCCCAGTTGGTCAAGCCGTATGTGAAGCGGGGCAAGAATGATGGCGCCGACGCCGAGGCGCTTTGCGAGGCGATAAGTCGGCCGACAATGCGTTTCGTGCCGGTAAAGACAACTGAGCAGCAGGCAGCCCTGATGATGGTCGGGTTGCGTGATCGGCTGATCCGCAATCGCACGCAGCTTTCGAATTCCATCCGTGGCTACGCGGCCAAGTTCGGTTTCACCGCCACCAAGGGTAAGGCTCACTTGGTTACGCTGCTCGAGCGTATTCAAGCTGATGAGAGCGTGCCCGCCCTTGCTCGGGAGCTGTTCGCGGCCCAAGCTGCAGAATATGCGCGGTTGCAGGCGCAAATTGACGAAGTCGACGCCAAGCTCATGGCCTGGCATAAGGCCAACGAATGCAGCCGACGTCTCGCTAAGATCCCCAGCGTCGGTCCGATTGGTGCAGTTCTGCTGATGATGAAGACCCCGACGCCCGAGCTATTCCGATCGGGGCGAGAGTTCGCGGCCTGGATAGGCTTGACACCGAAGGACCATTCGACGGCGGGCAGGGTCAGGCTGGGTGGCATCACTCGGGCTGGCGACGAGGCCTTGCGCAGCGTGTTGGTGGTTGGCGCCACCTCCATCATCCAACATGTTCGACGCGGTGGGCGTGGGTCGCCCTGGATCGTCGACCCCTCAAACGCAAACCGCCGAAGTTGGCCGCCGTGGCGTTGGCCAACAAAATGGCCCGCATCGCCTGGAAGCTTATGGTCACGAGACTGTCAGGATTTCCGTGTAAAGGCCGGTTTCGTTACGCCAACTTGAACCTGCCCTCGAATATGATCGCGAATTGCGCTTTCGCCATGGCCCATTCGCGCGGCGGCATTCTCCATTCTTTTTGCGCCAGGTTCAACACGAGAAAAAGAAGCTTCAGCGCGCTCTCGTCGGTGGGGAAATGGCCGCGGGCGCGAACTGCTCGGCGCAATTTGGCGTTCAATGACTCGATTGCGTTTGTCGTATAGATGATCCGACGCACTTCGTCGGGGAAAGCGAAGAACGGGATGACCTCGCTCCAATGGCGTCGCCAGGACTGGGCGATTGCCGGGTATTTTCGGCCCCATGGGCCTTCGGCGAAGGTGTTCAGTTCTTCTTGCCCGGCGGCGGCGTCCTTGGCCCGGTAGATCTGCTTCAGCGCCGCCGCGACAGCCTTGCGGTCTTTGTAGGAAACGAAGTCCAGCGAATTGCGGATCAGGTGAACGATGCAGGTCTGAACCTGGGTTTGCGGAAACACCGCGGTGATCGCCTCGGGAAAACCTTTCAGGCCATCGACGACGGCGATTAGGACGTCTTCGACGCCGCGGTTCTTCAGCTCGTTCATGACGCGCAGCCAGAATTTTGCGCCTTCGGTCTGCTCGATCCACAGGCCGAGGATTTCCTTGGTTCCGTCGGGTCGAACCCCGAGAGCGACGTAGACGGCCTTGTTGCGCACCATGCCTTCGTCGCGCACCTTGACCCGGATGGCGTCGAAGAACACCAGCGCATAGAGCCGCTCCAGCGGCCGGTTCTGCCATTCGGCGATCTCATCGAGGACGGCGTCCGTGACCGCGCTGACGAGATCGGCGGAGACGTCGACCCCATAGAGATCGCGCAAATGGCCCTGGATTTCTCGAGTGCTCATGCCGCGCGCATACATCGAGACGATCTTCTCGTCGAAACCGGGAAATCGCCGCTGATATTTGGCGATCAGTTGCGGGTCGAAGGTCGACAGCCGGTCGCGCGGAACCTCAAGCTCGATCTTGCCGGTCTCGGTGAGAACCGATTTTCGGCCATAGCCATTCCGGCTATTGGGGCGGCCGTCTTCCTCGCCCTTGTCGAGATGGTGATCGATCTCGGCGTTCAAGGCTCGTTCAGCAAACGCCTTCTTCAGCTCGTCGAGCAGCCCGTCCTTCGCAAAGGCTGTCTTCGGGTCGGCTCCCGCCAAAAGCTGATCAAGCAGCCCGTCGGAAATAGCTGGTTGCTTCCGTCTCGCCATACGATGTCTCCTTCTTTGCCATCGTTATGACCCTCACACGAAATTTCCGACAGACCTTATGGTCACCGGCGAAAGCTACGTTGCGAAATCCATGCTGGCCACTCTGGCGAGCGCGGCTTAGAGATCAGCCCGACACGGGGAGCAACTCAATTGCAACCGTGCTGAGCCGATGCCAGAACTTGCAAGGTCACGAGCAGATGGTGTGATCGATCGATCCAAGAGACAGAGGCATTCCGCTTGATCCATCGGCCGCCGAAGGTCGCAGCAATGATTGGAACTTGTGTCGCGGAAACCATCTTGGCCAGCGTTCATGTGCGAGCGCGACAACAGGCCGGACATATGGACGCAAGCGATCTGACCAGAGCACTGCCCAACCCCCTTGCGAGGAGCGGGCCGTCCACATATGGATCAAGGAAGGCAAGGGCGCGATCAAATGGACGCGGCTGTCATGTCGGACGTTCGCGGCCAACGCTGTTCGACTTCAACTTCACGCGCTCGCCTACAATCTCGGTAATTTCCTGCGCACGTTGGCGATGCCGGAGCCGATCAAAGACTGGTCGATGACAACCCTGAAGGAGAAGCTCATCAAGATTGGTGCGAAGGTTGTGAGCCACGGTCGTTACGTTGCGTTTCAGATGGCCGAGGTCGCCATCTCCCGGCATTTGTTCCGCGACATCCTGCGGCTGATCGCGGAACTGCGTCCACCGCCCGATCCAGCGCCACCGTGAAGTGTTCGATTGTATCGCGTTCGAGGCCAACCGATGGGAGAGATGCGTCGCGATGACGGAAAACGCAACATGTTTTGGCGCTCGGCGAGGAGTTGGCCCGCCCCGACACCCGTCCACAATGCGCGGCGGCGCCTCACGCTTGCCAAAAGTGCCAGACCGTCGCAGATTTGGGCTCGAAGAGGGAGCTATCCGGCGAATGCAGGCTATTTTCACGAGGGGCTGGCAGTCCGTAGCTTTGGCAAAGCTTGGAGCCGTGTTTTCACGTCAGGCACCTCGCCCCGGCACAGAGACACTTTGTATGGCTCTGTTGCATTCGCGGGTCGCGGGCGATGAGATAGTCGGCGCGTCGAGGAGGTGTCAGCCATGTCCGACTTTAAAGGCCGCCGCTTTAAAAAAGTTGCCCGTGCAGCGATACGGATGATAAATTGTTACGGTGTTGCTGCGCCGGTTCTCAGTTTATTCATTGTGTCATCAAAGGCAATTGGGGATAAATACATGCGCACCAAATCGTTAATGCTAATTCTAACTCTCATTAGTGGGTCATTAGGAACTTTTATTGCCCGCGCTCAGGCAGAAGTGCCTTTAACCCCGGTTTCCCAAGCGGCTCCCCTCCCTTCTTATATGAAAGGTGTTAATCTTTCAGGGGCGGAATACGCTCCGGGGCCGAACGGTGTATTTGGTACGAATTACATTTATCCCGCGACCCAAGAGTTCGACTATTATAAATCAAAAGGATTCTCCATAGTCCGTCTTCCCTTCGACATCGCCCGCGTGCAGCCGGCAAGCCTGCAACCTCTAAATCAGTCGGAACTCGCCCTCATCACGGCGGCCATTGAATATGCCCGGCAAAAAGGGATGTATATCATTCTTGACCCCCATAATTATGGACGAATGTGGAGTCAGACAGCCAATAGTTATCAACTGATAGGCACTTCGACTTACATTCCAAATAGCTATTTCGCTGATTTCTGGCAAAGACTGTCGACTGTTTACCAGAATTATCCCAATGTTCTATATGGTCTAATGAATGAGCCTAATCTACAGAACCCAACTCAATGGAAGTCATCGGCTCTCGCCGCAATCAACGCCATCCGGTCGGTAACCGCGACACAGACGATCCTGATCCCGGGCACTTATTTCACGTCAGCGGCGACCTGGACAACGGACGGAAACAGCGCCGCCTGGACGGGCTATACGGATCCGGTAGGTGGCCCCTTTATGTTCGAAATGCACCAATATCTCGACCACCTCGATAGTGGTACAGCTTCAACTTGTGACTCTGGGTCTAGCGTCCTGACCAGTGCGACAGCTTGGCTCGCTGCGAATGGGTACAAGGCCTTTCTTGGTGAGTTTGACTGGTACAATGACTTTGGCCAGACTGGCGGTGTCGTGTCGCCACAGTGCCAAGCTGAGGGCACTGCTTTGCTCAATGCCATGCAGTTCTCCTCGAACCAATGGGCGGGTTGGACGTGGTGGGGTTCCGGGCCCTGGGCGTGGAATAATGGTGTCAATCTGGATCCAGGGGCAGATGGTATCCCCGGGGATCAGCCGCAGACGGCGACGCTCGTCCAATTTCTTACATCCCCAATAACAACAAACGGCATTGCAAATGGCGGCTTTGAAGTTCCCGCGACAAATGGTTACGTCTATAATCCGACGGGCGGCGGTTGGACGTTTGCCGTAAGTGCGGGGATCCAGCAGAATGGGAGCGCGTTCGGAGCGCCCAATGCGCCAGATGGGGTTCAGACCGCATTCCTACAGGATGGCACAATCGGGGGAAATGGGACGATTTTTCATTCGATCTATTTGGCGTCGAGTGGCACATATACCGTGTCATTCCTAGCTGCGTTGCGCGCTTATCAAACCAGCCCAACCCCCATGTCATTCCAAGTCACGTTCGACAGCACTGTGGTAGGGACCTTTTCGCCGACCTCCACGAATTTTTCATCATTCACTACGAATCCAATAAGTCTAAGCGCAGGGTTTCATACCTTGAGTTTTGTCGGCACGGGCGCGGCGCCTGACACGACTGACTTTATAGATTCGGTGACTCTTAATCAGATGTGACGTGTTCCCTAAATTCGCATTCGCCGGCACGCTTTACGGGTAGTTTTTGGAACCTCCGGCGCCGGATTGTTAGCCTACGGGAACTTGACGACGCGCATATCGGGCGGGAATGGACTGATACGGGGTTACGCGGCGGCGCTGGAGCGACGACGAGAAACGAGCGCTGGTGGCCGAGACGTTTGTCGACGGCCAGACGGTCAACGGCGTTGCGCGTCGGCATAATATCAGCCGAAGCATTCTATTTGGCTGGCGTAAACAATATTGCGAGACGCTGGGTTTTGCAGCGCCTACATCGACGCCCATAGGCTTTACGCCTGTTGCGATCGCGCGATCTGAGCCGAGCGAACCGGCGATACCGCCCACGGCGCCGGCGGGCATACCACTGATCGAGTTGGAGTTTGGGCGCGGCGTTCGTCTGCGTATTTCCGGGGTCGTCGATCCGGACCTGGCGGCGGCGGTGATGAAGGTACTGCCACGGCGATGATTCCCATTCGTTCCGGTGTGCGGGTGCGGATCGCAACGGGCCATACCGACATGCGCCGCGGCATGAATGGCCTCGCCCTGATGGTTCAGGAGACGCTCAAGCGCGATCCTTACAGCGGGCATCTTTTCGTTTTTCGGGGTCGGCGCGGCCAACCAGCGACATTCTGCATACCGTTTATGGTTTGCGACGATTGGCGACCGTGTCGAGCCAATGCCGCAATTGCGCGTTGAGATCGTCGAGGTTACGAAAGGAGTTGCCGAGGAAGTTTTCGGCCGGTAAGGCCGGCAAGCGCGTGGCTGGAAGCCATAGTGCCGGGCGAGATCGACAAGCGCGCGATTGTAGACGACGAGGCCGTCGGCATCCTCACCAATGACCGCGGTCTTCATGCGATCATAGAGGATCTCATGCGGCACGCCGCCGATTGCCTTGAGAGCGGCGATATGACAGCGCAGGACGCTCTGCAGGTCTTGGTGAACGACGAAGCGGCCCCAGATAAGCCGCGGTGGATTCTGACGCGAAGTGCAACACCTTGGGGCGCTCGGGCTCACCAAGGAAAGATCGGATTTTCGTTCCCTTTCCGCCGCCTTCCGCTGCATTTCGAGATGCGAAGGCGGCTCCGAGGAAAGGAAAAATCGAGTAGGCTCAAAGTGCTGGGGTGTTGCACTTCGCGTCGGAATTCAGGCGCCTCCAAATAGAAGGCGTAATCGCGCTTCACGCGCTCGTTGTCGGAGCAATGTTTTGACATTGGTCCTCACCTCCCCTCGAAGTGTGGATAGCAGTTGGCCGAGCAAAGCCAGCGTCAGCGCCATCGTCTTCCAATGGACAGCACGAAACGGCGGCGTGAAAATCTGCCTCGCGGGGGCAAGCGCGTCGTCGAACATGATCATTTCTCTCATCCCGCATTCGCCGGAGGAAGCTGGATTTGCGCGTGGTTCTGGAGCGATTCAGCATAAGGGCCGCTATGTACGCGGGATTGATCGAGGCGGCCATAGCGAACCCAGCGGCCAAATAAAACGGCGAAGTTCGCAGGCCCGGTTCGGATGGCTGTCCAATTTCGCGGTTGGATGCGGAAGTGCTGGCGCATCGTGACTCGCTGGCGCAGCGATGCTAAATAGCCACAGTTCCAGAGAATTATATATTTGGCGCTCGAATGACAATTGAGCTCGCAAGCTAAACGATTTAGCCTATTCCTTAGGCGGAGTTGGGGTACGCGATGTTTAAACTATCGATCGCCACGATAACACTAGTTCTGAGCGCAAGCGTCGTGGCATGGGCTGCCGATTTGCCGTCTCAAACCATTGAGCCGCTTGTTTCTCCAGGACCCGGTTACGATTGGACCGGCGTTTATGCTGGCGGAAATGTCGGATTCGGCACGGATCGCTATACGTTTCCTTATGGTTTCCAAGGGCCGGGGGTTCCGTTTTTTGCGGGGCGCGGGACGATCGTTTCCAATGGACCGATCGGCGGCGTTCAAATCGGCTACAATTATCAGAACTCCATGGAAAGTGGTGCTCGGCATCGAGGTCGAAGCCGAGGCCTCGGGCGTCGGTGGAAACCTAAAGTTTACCGGCCCGTCCACGTCGGGTGATATCTCAACGAAGGTCAATCTTTATGGGGCTTTCCGCGCCCGCTTCGGCTACGCGTTCGACCGGTTGCTCGTCCTCGACAATGTCCTGGTCTATATAGCGTTGGGCGGCGCATTCGGTTCATTTTCCGACCACATGGGGACTGAAGTCGGACCCGCCTTCATCGGCTTCAATCAGAGCACGACACGAATTCAGATCTCGAAAGCTGTTGGGAGCCTCGGCATCGGAGCCGCGCATCCGATCACCCCAAATCTCTCTTTGTTTGTCGATTACCGCTATACCGCCCTCGGACCGGAATGGGCACACGGACGCCAGATCGATGTCCGGCTCCCGGACGGCGTGACCGCGGGAAGCTTCGGAACCCGGGCGATGTATCACCTGGTCCGTGTCGGCGCGAACTGGAAGTTCGATCTCGGCATCTGACTGTCCGCCAAGTTGGAGTTGGACTGGCTAGTCGACAAGATAGAGGCCAAGGTTCGGAACGCTATCGTGTGCGTGCTTCGTTCCTTGGGAGCGTGGACCTGATGCCTTGTCGGCGAGAGTGTGCAATTTTGCTCAGACGCCTCGCGCGCCCCTTTCTAATCTGCGCAACCTCTGGCTGGACTTGCCCGCCATTAGTGGAGAGCCATTGTCTTTTGCTTTGCTTCATGCTCGAACTTTATGGGGCTTTTGTAGCCAAGGGCCGAATGCGGCGGACGGGATTATAAATGCCGTCGATATATCTCGCGATCGCTTTTTCGGCCTGGCGGCGTGATTGGAAGCTGGTGCGCCAGATCAGTTCGGATTTGATCGTCTTGAACACCGTTTCCACATGGCATTGATGCTCCTATATCCGTCAAGTGGTTTTGGGGAGCGAAGTCAACGATTGCCGGGCGCCGCATAAATAGCCGAAGATCTCACGGGCGATAAAGCGCTTGAGACAGCGGATGATCTCGATTTTGCCTTTGCCATCTGCTTTGCGTTTTTTGACGTAATCGAGAGTCGGCTGGTGGCTTCGCATCCGGACGATCACGACGCGATACAGGGCAGCATTAGCCTGCCGGTTGCCTCCCCGGTTGAGGCGATGTCGGTTCGTTTTCCCGCTCGAGGCTGGAATTGCGCAGGCGCCGCAGAGTTTGGCGAAAGCAGCCTCGGAACGGATGCGTTCGGGATTGTCCCCGACGAGGATGAGCATCTCAGCTGCAGCACCCGTGGAGATCCCATGGGCTTCGAGCATGGCCGGCGCGCAGGATACGGTCAAAGCCTCGAGATCGGCATCATGGGCTCTGATTTCGGCATCAAGCGTCAGCCAGCGTCGCGCGAGTGCCCGCAAGGCAGCCTTGGCCGAGGTCGTTGCCGAGATAACAGGCCCTGGCCGGAGGGCAGCCAGGTGGCGGATCAGCGCCATCTTGCCGATGATTCGGTCGAGCGCCTGGCGCAAGGCTGCCGGTGCGTTGATGATGATGGTCTTGAGTGTGACCATGGCTTGTGTTCGGCTCTTCACGGCAGTGTCGCGCGCCACCTTCAGGTGCCGGATCATCTCGACCGAGCTGTCGGCTGATTTAGGCCGCGCATTCGCTTGACCGCCAAGCACGGCGCGTGCTGCGCTCTCAGCGTCGAGCGGATCGCTTTTTCCGTTCTGATGTCGGAGTTGACGATTGGGGCGGTTCACTTCGACAACACTATGCCCCTTCGCCTGCAAAAAACGCGCAAGACCCGCTCCATATGATCCGGTGCCCTCAATGCCAAAGGCATGGATCACACCGAACGCTCGCGCCCAGGTTTCGAGATCCCGGTAGCCTTGGGGGTTTACGGGGATTGTCAGCGTCCCAAGACGGGCCCCGATCGCGACAGCGGCATGGATGTCTTTGTGGGTGTCAACGCCGACGATGATTTTGATAGAGTTGGTCTCGCTCATGTCGAAGGCTCTCCGGATGTGAGAACCTGACGGTGTCCGGCGGGTGCGGTCGCGGGAGTGGTTGGAATTTGCGTGTGGCGTAATCTCCAGTTTGTTTGCTCAAACCGAATCGGCGTTGGCGCGCCGATGGAGATCACGCCATGAAAACGGATACCACAAGGGTACCGCGGGAAGCGGCGGAAGGAACGCTTTTTGTTGGGGACGATTGGTTCGATCCTTTGGAAGCTGGGGTGCGGACCCACGTTCGCGGCTTCATTGAGGGGATCCTGGAAGCGGAACTGGATGCTGCGCTTGGGCGGGACCGGTATGAACGGCCTCGGGTTGCTGAGAGCGGCCAGCTGACGGGAGGGGCTGGCCACCGGCACGGCCATCGCGAGCGTCAGTTGATGGGAACCTTCGGGCCGGTGACTGTCCGTGTCCCGCGTGCCCGCCTGGACACATCGGGCGGCAAAACGGTCGAGTGGAAGAACTCGACCATTCCGGCTTACCAGCGACGCACGAAATGTGCCGACGCGCTGATCGCTGGCGCCTATCTTGCCGGGACCAACACGCGCCGGGTGCGCCGGGCGCTTGCGGCTTTGTTCGGCGGCGCCGTGGGGAAGGACACGGTCAGCCGCGTCTGGCGCAAGGTGAAGGGCGATTGGGATGCCTGGAATGCGCGCTCCCTGAAGGAGGTCAGTCGGAAATTTCGTGTGAGGGTCATAACGATGGCAAAGAAGGAGACATCGTATGGCGAGACGGAAGCAACCAGCTATTTCCGACGGGCTGCTTGATCAGCTTTTGGCGGGAGCCGACCCGAAGACAGCCTTTGCGAAGGACGGGCTGCTCGACGAGCTGAAGAAGGCGTTTGCTGAACGAGCCTTGAACGCCGAGATCGATCACCATCTCGACAACGGCGAGGAAGACGGCCGCCCCAATAGCCGGAATGGCTATGGCCGAAAATCGGTTCTCACCGAGACCGGCAAGATCGAGCTTGAGGTTCCGCGCGACCGGCTGTCGACCTTCGACCCGCAACTGATCGCCAAATATCAGCGGCGATTTCCCGGTTTCGACGAGAAGATCGTCTCGATGTATGCGCGCGGCATGAGCACTCGAGAAATCCAGGGCCATTTGCGCGATCTCTATGGGGTCGACGTCTCCGCCGATCTCGTCAGCGCGGTCACGGACGCCGTCCTCGATGAGATCGCCGAATGGCAGAACCGGCCGCTGGAGCGGCTCTATGCGCTGGTGTTCTTCGACGCCATCCGGGTCAAGGTGCGCGACGAAGGCATGGTGCGCAACAAGGCCGTCTACGTCGCTCTCGGGGTTCGACCCGACGGAACCAAGGAAATCCTCGGCCTGTGGATCGAGCAGACCGAAGGCGCAAAATTCTGGCTGCGCGTCATGAACGAGCTGAAGAACCGCGGCGTCGAAGACGTCCTAATCGCCGTCGTCGATGGCCTGAAAGGTTTTCCCGAGGCGATCACCGCGGTGTTTCCGCAAACCCAGGTTCAGACCTGCATCGTTCACCTGATCCGCAATTCGCTGGACTTCGTTTCCTACAAAGACCGCAAGGCTGTCGCGGCGGCGCTGAAGCAGATCTACCGGGCCAAGGACGCCGCCGCCGGGCAAGAAGAACTGAACACCTTCGCCGAAGGCCCATGGGGCCGAAAATACCCGGCAATCGCCCAGTCCTGGCGACGCCATTGGAGCGAGGTCATCCCGTTCTTCGCTTTCCCCGACGAAGTGCGTCGGATCATCTATACGACAAACGCAATCGAGTCATTGAACGCCAAATTGCGCCGAGCAGTTCGCGCCCGCGGCCATTTCCCCACCGACGAGAGCGCGCTGAAGCTTCTTTTTCTCGTGTTGAACCTGGCGCAAAAAGAATGGAGAATGCCGCCGCGCGAATGGGCCATGGCGAAAGCGCAATTCGCGATCATATTCGAGGGCAGGTTCAAGTTGGCGTAACGAAACCGGCCTTTACACGGAAATCCTGACAGTCTCCCCTGAAGGACGAGCCGATCATCCGTCTGATTCTTGATGGCACGATCGTGCGCGTTCGAACTCGACAAGAAGGCCACATCGATTTCCTTGCTCGTCGCCCTCGGCGTCAGGGAGGACGGCCAGAAGGTGCTGCTGGCGGTCAAGAACATGGGCGGCGAGAGCGAGGCGGCCTGGCGGGCGCTCCTCGACGATCTGGTCAAACGTGGCTTGAAGATGCCGGAGCTCGTCATTGTCGATGGCGCTCCCGGCCTCGAGAAAGCTCTTGCCGCGCTCTGGAGCGACATGCCGGTCCAACGCTGTACGGTGCATAAACATCGAAATCTTCTCGCTCATGCGCCTGACCGGCTGCATGAAGAAATTTCCGCCGATTACAACGATATGATCTACGCCGACTCGAAGGTGGAGATCGAGGCAAAGCGCAAGGCGTTCATCCGCAAATGGCGGATGAAATGCCGCGCCGTCGCCGATAGCCTGGAGGAAGCGGGCGACAAGCTGTTTACCTTCACGCGGTTCCCGAAAAGTCAGTGGAAATCGATCCGCACATCGAATGCAATTGAACGTCTGCACGGAGAGTTCAAGCGGCGGATCAAGACCCAGACTGTGCTGCCCTCAGCAGAAACCGCGGCCATGCTGTTCTGGGCTTTGCTGGCTTCTGGTCAGATCACTATGCGCAAAGTTGACGGCTGGCGGAGCCTCAACGAAAGGCCGACCAATCAAACGATTGACCTCGCCGCATGATCGGATAACCTCGCCATGCTGGAGATCGTCTCAAAATCAATTCCAACACAAATCACGACGCCACCGTCCGGCGAGCGGACAGGACTGTGATGGGACGGGTTCCCTCAAGCTCCTATTAAGTCACGTCTCGGCAGACCGTCAGGCGCACCTGGAAAACCGAAAGTTCAATGCAATGACACGAGGTCAGTCACAGCACGGGTCAGGCCCTCCAAGTGCCCCGACACTCTCACAGTCATAGCAATTGCCCTTGCCGCTCATCGAGAGGATGAAGCCGTGCCGGCGGAGGATCCGCTGGTAATCATATGAGCAATACTGGCTGCCACGGACGCCCTTCTAAATGTCAAGCCACGGCTCGAGCCTGGTTGATCTCACGCCGTCGGCTTTTGATCAGGGTGAACACCTCGCGAGCGATGTAGCGCTTTAGGCATCGGATGATCTCAAGCTTGGAATGGCCCTCGGCGATGCGTTTCGCCATGTAGGCCTTGGTTCGCGGATCGGTCCGAAGCCGGCCAATGACGATGATGTGCAGCGAGCGGTTTGCTGCTCGATCACCGCCTCTGTTGAGGCGATGGCGAGTCGTCTTGCCGGACGAAGCTGGGACCGGGCTCACGCCGCAAAGGGCAGCAAAGCTGGCCTCGGACTGCAGGCGTTGCACGTTATCTCCCGCAGTCAGCAGCAGTTGAGCCGCGGCCCCGTGGCCGATCGAGTTCCGGGCTACCAGACTGGGAGCAAGCTCATCGACGATGGCGCCAATCATCGAGTCGAGATCGGCGATTTCGTCATGCAGTTCGAGATAGCGCCGACCGAGCGACTTGAGGGTGATCTTGTAAGCCGATACCACGTTGCGGTAGTCGGCCAAGTCTGGCCGCCACGCTGCCAGTGTCCTGACGAGCTGCATGCGTGTCATTTTGCGCAACGTTTCACGCAGTTCGTCCGGCGCGCAGACGATGGTGTTGTGGATCATCTGCAATGCTATGCGCCGAGCGGCAACAGCTGTCTTTCGGCAGGCCTTGAGCACGCGTAAGGATTCGATCATGCCGTCTCGACTTTTTGGCGTGACAGTGCGCCTGCCAGCGAAGGCTGCGTGTGCAGCGTTCTGGGCATCGAGATCGTCGTTTTTGCCGCGTTTGCGACGGTCGTGCTTGTCCGGTGTCGTGACCTCGAGAACTTCGATGCCGGCCTGCTGCATGTAGCGCAGAAGCCCCGCGCCATAGGTGCCGGTCGCCTCGACGCCGATGCGCTGGAGCGTTCCGAAGGATCGCATCCAGGCAAGCATTTGCCTGTACCCTTGTCGCGTTGTGGCGAAGCATTGGCTCCCGAGAACGCGGTCCTGATCATCGACAACGGCGGCGACATGCACATCCTTATGCGTGTCGACACCGCCGACGACGCGATGACCGGCAACTTCTTGACTGACTTCCATATCGGGAGCTCCTGGTTCGACGATGCATTGACGGTTTCGCCGAGACCAAATGCCTGGACAGGACAGTAACGCGACAGAAAGTCAGGCCCTTCTTGGGTCACATGCATCGGCGAGGCAAAACCTCACCGCAAGGCGTTCCCGGGCGGCCGACAGGTCCGGGGAAAGACACGGATCGCGGTCGATCGGAGTGCGGGTCATGCCACTCCGGGACGCCTTGCGGCGCCAGTCCACCAAACGGTCTATCGCTGTGAGAGGCAGGCCACTCGGGAGCAACTAGCCCGGACACTCTTACTGTCAGAGTGATGCAAAATACCCGTCTTTGGCTGCCGCAAGACGAACACCCGCTGCAATGCGGAAAGCGCCAGATCTTTTTTCAGGCGGTCACTGACCGCCCAACCGACAATGCGGCGTGAAAAAAGGTCGAGGACAATGGCGAGATAAAGCCAGCCTTCCGCGGTCCATATATAACTGATATCGGCAGCCCACTTCTGATCTGGTGCAGCGGTGGCAAAATCTTGATCGAGATGATTGGGGGCAGCCGGGCCGCCATGGTTGCTATCGGTGGTCTTTTTGAAGCGACGTTTCTGACGTGCCCTAAGACCGTTATCGCGCATCAGCCTGGCGATCCTATGGCGTCCGGCGATGATACCGTCTTCCATGAGATCGGCGTGCATGCGCGGGCTCCCATAGGTCTCCCGCGACAGCAGGTAGAAGCGCTCGCGGATATGGGCAAGAAGCACCATGTCTTTGCGCTGGCGTCCACTTGCGGGGCGGTTTTTCCAAGCGAAATAACCGCTCTGGCTGACTTCGAGAACTTCGCAAAGGCACGCGACAGGGAATTCGGCTTTCTTCGCATCGATGAATGAGAACCTCATCAACTTCCCTCCTTGGCGAAAAAAGCCGTGGCCTTCTTCAGGATCTCGCGCTCCTGCCGAAGGATCTCGTTCTCCTTGCGCAGGCGCGCAAGCTCCTGGGTGACATCCTGATGCGGACCCTCGAGCAAGGCTTGCTCGTGCTCGGATCGCCACCGGCTCAACGTGGATTTCGCAATTCCGAGATCGTTTGCAACTCGCTCAACGCTGCGCCCGCTGGTCATGGTCAGCCGCACAGCTTCCCGTTTGAACTCATCCGTGAAACGCCTTTGTTTGTTCCCGCTCATAGCCACCTCCTCTATCTTCCATAGGGGATGGCTCTCCACTTTTGCAGCCGGCGTGCCCGCAAGCGCTGGGGGGGGAGCGCAGGCGGGAGTTTACCGTAGTGATGATGGGGGCGTGAAATGGTCCAACGTCGGCACAGGTCTAAAGGGGCTATCGAATTCCGCGGATCTTCAAGTTTCGAATATCAAGCACTTCGCACTTTCCGGAGAAAGTGAACTCAGAGGACTTGCCCACCCATCGGGGCTGCCAAACGCCGGCGTCACCAATCTGATAGCCGATCCGTCGAACCCAAAACGGTTTTACGAGCTATAGCGTTAGGCGTTCGTGAATTCACGCCCTCGGTCAAAATCAGTGCGGCGATTGAAAAGACCAAAATCAGTTGCCAAAAGTGATCGAAGGCGCCACATTCCGTGAAGGTGTCGAAGTCATCTCGCAAGCTCGGTCCCGCCTAAAAGCCGTCACCTAAAATAACGCATGCCTCGAACAGAGAGCCTTCACATGCCGACATTGCTTCAATGGACGAGCGTTGGGATTGGTGATCTAGATGTGTTCATCCCCTCCCTGCCATGCTTGGTTGTCTAACATCTTATGTCGACGATGAGCCGGAAAGCACAGTCACTTTCTTCTGGCAGGACGAAAACACCGGGATCGTTCATCATGAGCTACTGTTTATGGAGCCGGTTCCATTTGAGACGGTCCTCAAATGGGCGCAGGAGCATGCTCGTACGCGAAGCATTGAGCGGATTCATGTCAAACATGTGAGAACCAAAGAAGCGCCCAAGCAAACGGCGCGAAGTCAAACCGGCGGTGAAAAAGAAAGCACGTGTTTTGAAACAAGCCGCAGCCAAAAGGCCAAAGCGACGCGCCAAGAAGGCATCTTAGCGGGGCATGGGCAGGGTCGAGCGCGTTGTCACATTACGGAACTGTAGATACCGTAATTTTCACCTGCTTTTTTTGCTCACGCTGTAATACTGCCCGCGCCATGTGTCTATGGCCGAGGCTCGAAAAGCTTAGTGTGAAGTCGTAGTTCGGCGCAGAGGTTTCCTTCCCGCTCATGCACCCGCCTCCAAGCGTTCAACGCCAACACATTTCAGCAAGGTTCATCGAAGTGGTCGGCTTCGAACTGCGCCACGGGTTCTCCCGTATACAGTGTTGTTTGGTCGCCACCAACTTCCCGTCGAAGAAGAGATCGACAAGCCGGTGCTCTACTAATATCCTAAGCAAACAGATGACTAGTCAAGCAGCGTAGCGCACATGCTTTGCGTGGAAGTATAACTTGACCCGGTTGGGGCGTTTCTGGATCGATTTGAGGATCGACGAGGTAGTGGTGACGAGGTCGTCAGGGGTCTTGGCACGCGGCTTGTTCTTGATCGTCTGCTTCAAATCGTTGTTGAGATATTCATCCGGGTTGTGTTCCGGCGCGTAGGCCGGGAGGTAGAATATCTCGATCTCGTCCTTGTATTGCGCCAGCCATTCCTGGACGGCCTTGGCGTGATGGACGCGCAGATTGTCGACGATCAGAAAGACCTTTTGTTTCGCGTCCTTGATGAGACGCTTCAGAAAATCGATGAAGATCGCCACGTTCAGCGCACCCTTGTAGAGCTTGAACCGCATGAGGCCGCGATTGCTCACGGCAGCGATCATGCTCGTCGAGAACTTCTGCGCGGTCTGCGTCAGGACCGGCGTCTGTCCTTTCGGCGCGTAACCTCGTCCGATCTGATCCTGGTTGCAAATACCCGTCTCGTCGCTCCAGTAGATCGCCGCCTTCTCGCGCTTCGCCCGCGCCGCGATCGACGGGTAGTCATGCTCCAGCCAGGCCGCGATCTTTTGCGGATCGCGCTGCGTCGCGCGGGTCAAAGGTTTCTGCGCGGAAAAGCCCCAACGCTTCAGATAGAGCTGCATCGTCGAAAGGCCGAGCGTCTTGCCGAACTTCTTGTAGATCAGCTCCCGCACCGCCTGAGCCGTCCACAGCGCGAAGGGCAATTGCATCTGGTCAGGGCATTTGTTCGCAATCCAGCCCTGCACGCGCCGCGCTTCAGAAGCTGTCAGCATAAGCTGATCGCCAACACGCCGCCCGCGCTTTCCTCTCACGAGCCCGGACGTGCCGTCGCGCCGGAATGCGCCACACCAACGGCTGACCGTCCCGCGATGCACTCCGACAGCCCGCGCCGCCTCCATGTGCGTCGCGCCCTTCTCGACAAGAAGCACAGCGCGTCGGCGAAGAGCTTCCTGCGTCCTTTGATCCAGTTTGCGGGCATCGCCAAGCTGCATTCATACAGACTATCAGATGTTCTTCACGATGTCATCTGTTTACTTGGGATATTAGTAATTGTCTTCATCTGTGCGATTGTATTCGCCCCATTGGATGAAGCTAGCGCGGAGATTTTTGCCGTCATGGCGGTCGAACCGACCACGATAACACCACGGGGTGAAATGAGGTCTTCCAAAGATGTCTTTATAATCCGCGCGGCTTATAGCGAGGAGCCTAATCACAATGCGCAAGCCGGACATTTCTGAAAACTTGAGATACGCCTTGGAGGAATGCGGCACGGAGACAATTCGCACGATTCTGCTTCATGATGGGCCAATCCAGAGGCTTTCCCTGAAGTGATTCAGCGAATCCACGGATCGACGGAGCGAATATTCGTTTAGGCAGGTTAATCACAATAACAAACCGCAGCGAGGGAGCCCGCCGCGGCCATCCTCGCCAAGCTTGACCGATTGCCTGCACCTTCCGTCTGAATCAGTGCACTCGGTGTCGAAGACGCCTAATCCGCAACTTCGATTCACCTTCGTTTGCCGTCGGCTGCATTCCATTCGCTTTGGAAAATTGTGGCGCAAATGCCACATTGGTGGCGAATTTTTGTCGCGCCGATTATAGCAGCCCTGGCTATGGTAAACAAATAGCTGCGGCGGGTTTGGCCCATACCAATACTTTTTTTGATGCCCGAAAGGTTTAAGTCATTCCCGTCGCACCTTTAAAAGTATCCAAGCGCAACGCCATTGTCGAGGTCGAAGCGAGAAGTTTTCCGGCTCGCGCGTCGAACTCGTCAGCCTTGTCGCTTCCGGCGTTCGCGGGCCAGGCCAGCAGCGCCACTTTCATCGGTTAAGATTTCGGCGGTCGCCTTGCCGTGTCCCGTGGCAGATATTGCACCTGCCTCCCATGTTTTGCGCGGTCAGGCTGTAACAACGGTCGCCGCGCCCTGCTACAAGGCTGCTATCGCGGCAGTTGCGGCGGCATATTTGCTCCACCGACTCTGCGCGAGGAGAGCCTTAGCTTGACATCGACCTCGATCATTCGAAGCTTGCCAGACGTTTTTCCGCCTGCCACTGAACAACTTCGGAAGCAATAAGCGCAGCGAACGAGATCACGATCGCGACGACAGTCAGCCGCAGCGCATTTTCGTCGCCTCCTGGAATTTGCGTAGTATAAGTATAAATCGCGGCCGAGATGGTCTGTGTCTCGCCGGGAATATTCGATACGAAAGTGATCGTGGCGCCGAACTCTCCCAATGCCTTGGCAAAAGCAAGGATGGCGCCGACCACGATGCCAGGAATGGCGAGCGGCAGAGTGACGAGAAAAAACGTCCAGATGCGGTTCGCGCCCAGGGTTCCCGACGCCAGCTCCAAGCGCCGGTCGATCGCTTCGAAGGATAGACGCATGGCGCGAACCGTGCGCGGAAACCCCATCACCGCGCAGGCCACCGCGGCGCCGGTCCAGCGAAACGACAAAACAATGCCGATATCAGCGAGAAATGCGCCGAAGACGCCCTTGCGGCCGAGGAGAATCAGAGATAAAATCGGCCACGACCGGCGGTAAGATCAAGGGCACCTCCAAGGGCAGATGAACAAGATCGTTCAAGATCGTCTTACCCGGGAAATGCCAGCGCGTGAGCGCATAGGCCGTGAAAATCCTGAACGGCAGGCTGATGAGGTCGCGACGACCGCGATCCGAAGAGAGAGCCAGATCGCTGTCCATTCAGCAGGTGATAAATCGGCTAGGGCCGCGGGCGACACATCAAGCGCGGTGGTGTCCTTTCAGAACCTTGTCTGGTTCGCCGATCATATGGACCCTAAAATCGGCAACGAATTGTTCGAATGAAAAGTTAGTGAGGGTGTTTGGCAAAAACTCTGGCGATACCCTTTTGTTGGAGCTGTTCCAGTCGTGGCTGCCTTCGAGATCAAGCAAAATCGGGGCGGCGCTCTTGCGCTTCAACGCATTGTGGCGAAACGCTATTTCAATAAGATTGTGAACCCTTGCTCGGTCAGGATCTTGCTGGCTGCCGGCGACGACAAATAGGTGAGGAACGAAGCCGCGTCGGGATTTATTGAGGTTGCCACCAAGGCGACGGGATAAATAATTGGGCTATGCGTCGCCTCGGGAAAAATTCCAACCACCTTCACCCTAGGATCGGCCTTGGCGTCGGTGGCGTAGACGATCCCGAACTTGGCCTCCCCTCGCGAGACGAGAGTCAATGCCGTGCGGATATTGTCGGCCTGCGCGAGCTTTGGTTCAACATTGGCGAAAACCCCGAGATTTTCCAGCGCCTCCTTGGCGTAGATGCCGCCAGGGCATGAAACTATGGTACAGACTGCAATCTTACTGTCGCCTGTCGCCCCCGCGAGATCGAAGCCAGGCGCGATCTTAAGATCGATGCTGGAGCCGGCAGGTTCGATGAGAACCAGCGCGTTGCCGAGCAAATTGCGGCGCGTTCCCGGCTTGATCCAGCTCAGATCGGCGGAAATGAAAATGTCGGCGGGCGCGCCATGATCAATCTGCTTCGCCAGGGCCGCGGAGGAACCATAGACGATCGGCGGAGTCTTGCGGCCGCGATGATCAGCGCCGCCACATCCCCGTCGAAACTGGCGACAATCACGATCACGATTGTCTCGGCGGTCTGAATGACAAATTTGAAAGCATTTCTGATAGCCACAGCCTCCTTCGGGGCTCCGGCTCCGAGCAATGCGCGGATCAGAACACCGAGATTGTGGCCCGCGACATGGACGGGGTATCGTTTGTGGACGTTTTCCCGGCCGCGCAGCGACGCGCGGCGCATGCCACCGCGTTGGAGGACATGCGCAAAGCTGCGTTCGACGACCTCACCGCGTTTGCGTATGTCCTCCTTACCGACGCGCGATCTCAACCTATTGCGGTTTCCGTAGACCGCCGAGCGAGCCTCGTCGTCGCCATGCCAGCGCAGATTGCCTTTGCACAGCCGAGGCTCGGCAATGCGCGTCGTCCATGGGCTGTTGTCGAGTTCTTTCAGAAGTCGC
The DNA here is from genome assembly GCA_963784075.1 of uncultured Alphaproteobacteria bacterium. GTDB lineage: Bacteria > Pseudomonadota > Alphaproteobacteria > Rhizobiales > Beijerinckiaceae > Methylocapsa. The sequence goes on from CAWAQW010000055.1 coordinate 35,833, forward strand.
GTGAATGATACCCTTTGTCGGCCGCCAGATCACAAGGATCTTCGGGCGTCGGCGCGAGGCCAGCTGCAGCGAGGTTCTTTTTCACCGTCGAAAGCGTTGGGTCGAGCGTCGCCGTGTCGCCCTCGTCGGCGGCATGGATCGGCGCCGCAACGATAATGCCGGTGCCGAGATCGACCGCATGTTCGCGTTTGTAGGCGAGATGCGTAGAGGAGTCCTTCATCTTGGCGATCTTGGCGTTCGGATCGGTCTTGCTCGGCCAATCCTCGTTCGAGAGCCTCTTGCCTTTGCGCTGTGGCCGAGTTCGATGAGGTAGTCGATCGTCGGCATCTCGACGCCACTCTCCTTGGCCATGCGCGTCATCATCTCGCGATAGGTCTCGCCACTGTCGCGGCGTACGATCATCCGCAGCGCGGCGTTGGCCTCCATCGTCGAAGCGCCGACGCCGATCCTTTTGCCCTTCAAAAGCCCGCGCTCGGCGACGAGCTTTAAGATGAACTCGAACACTTTCTCATGCACTTCGTGCGGCAAACGGCGGCGCGTCTTCGACAACCACGAAAGATCTGGAACCGTCTCCCGGTTCGAAAGACGCAGGAAATCCCCGAAGCGGACCATGAATCCGCTCCGGGATAGCGTTGGCCGGGGATTTTCTTCGTGCTGTTCTTGTCGCCGGCTGGTCTGCGCACAGGATAGCGTTATGTCATTTTTATAATATTATGATTTCGGCTAACGCGGGCCGGTTTACTCTCATGATTCTTCGACATCTGAGCTATTTCGTCACGCTCGCGCGCGAAAAGCATTTCGCGCGAGCGGCGGACGTATGCCACATTTCCCAGCCGGCGCTTTCGGCGGCGATCCGCAAGCTGGAGGACGATCTGGAAGTCCGGCTGGTCGTTCGCGGCCACCGGTTTCTTGGCCTTACCGCCGAAGGCGGCCGGATTCTTGCCTGGGCCCAACAGATCCTTAGCGACTATGACGGCTTGCGAATCGAACTTAACGGTCTCGGCCTCGGGCTGTCGGGATCGTTGCGGCTTGGCGTCATCCCGGCCGCGATGCCGCCGGTATCGTGTCTGACGGCGCGGTTTCTCGCCGCGCACCCGGGGGCGAGCGTCGAGGTGAGGTCGATGACGTCACGCTCGATCCAGAAAGCGCTGGATTCGTTCGAGATCGACGCGGGCGTCACCTATCTGGACAACGAGCTTTTGGAAATGTGCGCCAGATTCCCCTCTATAAAGAGCGGTACATCTTCGTAACCAGCGGTGGCGGCCGCTACGATGGACGGCGGGCGATCTCGTGGCGGGAGGCGGCCGGGGAACGCCTCTGCCTGCTCAGCGAGGACATGCAGAATCGCCGGATCATCAACGCCATTTTTGAGTCCCTGGAGATCAAGCCAAAGCCACCAGTCGTCAGCAATTCCTTTCTTGGCGTCTGTTCTTATCTCCGCCACGGGAGCTTCGCCAGCATCGTGCCGCATACATTTTTCTACGTGTTTGGCGGTTCACGCGATTTGGTGGGAATCGATCTCGTCGAGCCTGCGTATGACCAGCTCATCGGACTTGTCCTGACCAATCCCGATCCCTTGCCGCCGATGGCAAACGCGCTCACCGCCTCCATCCGCGCCGCCGACTTCGAGAATGGGCTCACTATGACGCTACGCAGCCATATCTGATCAGCTTTTTCTATCAATCGTTCAAAAGAATTCATTGGATAAAGATTCTGACTTGGAAGATCTTGAGCTCACTTGAGCGAGCAAATTCATATCTGAAATGTCTCGCTACAAGTGAAATGAGGAAACGCTTGAAAATCAAGTTTACCGGACAAGACATATATTTGCAGATTGTCATAAAATCTCCAACTTACACTTGAGAGACTACTCAAACAACGATACAATGAAGGGGAGAAAGTTATGGCGAAGGTCGTATGCGTACTCTACGATGACCCTGGAAATAGCGAGCAAGCAGGGCATTCATCGTACCCCTCTCCCAGCAGGCCGTAGAAACAATTCGGTAAGTCCGAGGGCGGGGTTTTCGGTTTGGTGATCACGGCCGTCGCACTACATCGACCGGGGTTCGCACCCCGCGGCCCCAAAGGGTGGGCTGATGTTCCGGGATGATCTCGGCCGATCAATCGACTCTCTCGCACTTCTTATCAGCGTGCGCGTCCGCGGTTGCCGATCATGTCAGATAGGCAACCGCAAACCCCGGCAGAGCGCCCGCCCCCTCAGCCGGCTCTCTCATTTGCCGCGGCCTTCCCTCGGCTGCGCTTGTGTTTGCTGCGCTGCGGCGATAAATTGCTGCAGAGCACTCACACAATGGGAGATTGGTATGCCACGTCCTCTACAGACGGCCTTGGTCCTGCAAGGCGGCGGCGCTCTCGGCGCTTATGAGCTTGGGGCCGCACGGCGGCTCTACAAGGACGAAACCTTCGCACCGGACGTGATTGCCGGGGTCTCGATTGGCGCGCTTACCGCGGCTCTTCTGGCACGGCCCGCGGCAGGATTGAAACCGCTCGAGGCGCTGGAGGCGTTCTGGCAAAAGATCACCGTGACAGCACCCTTTCTGCCGCCGCCCTTGCAGTCCTACGCATCGGTTTTCGGAAATCCGCATTTTTTCGTGCCGCGGCTTGACTACTACGCCCTCCCCATCTGGACCAATATCTATGATACGGAACCGCTCCGCGAGACGCTGTCTCAATTGGTCGATCTCAAGGCTCTCGCGGATCCGAAAGCCGTGCCGGGACTGCTGGTGAGCGCGACCGATATCGAGGCGGGCCAGATCGAGTATTTCTACAGCGCGGCTACGGGGCTGTCCCTCGACCACATCGTCGCGAGCGGCAGCCTCCCGCCATCGTTTCCGATGACGGTGATCGGCGAAAAATCCTACTGGGACGGTGGGTTGTTCGACAATACGCCGCTCGGTGCGGTGCTCGACAGGCTTGACACCTCGGAAGACGCGGACCGGACCATCTATGTCGTCAATCTGTTTCCGAACAAGGCGCCTCTCCCTCGCAATATGCAGGAGGTGGCAACCCGGACCCAAAATCTCCAATTCGCCAACAAGACTTTGCAAGACGTCAAAATGTTGCGCCGGATCGACGAGGTCGCAGCTTTAATGGAAGCGCTCGAAAATCTCCCGGAAGGAAACCCGCTCAAGGACAACCCAGCCTATCAGGCCGTGGCAAATCGGCATTACGTTCGTGTCCCGCGAATCGTTTCGATTACGCGCCTGGAGGAAGTTTCAGGTTTCGGCGGTAGCGATTTCTCGCCCGAGACAATCGAGCACCGCGCCAACGAAGGCTACAAGCAGACAGCCCTCGCGCTGCAAGCTTAACGGGCGCGGGACGTCACGATCGCAACAGCGCCCTTGCCGCGTCGTCGGTTCCGGCGAGGACTCGTCGCAGCCGCGCCTCGAGCGCGTCCCGATCAATGAACTCACGCCCGAACACGCGCCTGGGGCCTTTTGATCACGTGAAATCACGTGATCAAAAAACTCAAAGACTTGGCGCCTCCAGGAATCGGAAAACCAGGCCCCTTTTTAGGGGCTGGCCCGAAGCACTCAAAAATTGGCGCGGGATGCAACGGGCCAACTCAGCTGCACGATCGTCAGCTTTGCCGTGCCCTGCGCGATCATCCCGAGTGCCTCCGCCGCGCCTTTCGCGAGGTCGAGATCCCGGCCTCGAACAAAGGGCCCGCGATCATTGATGCGCACGATCACAGAACGGCCCGTCACGGGATTGGTGACGTGAAGCCGTGTTCCGAAGGGTAGAGTCCGGCTAGCGGCAGTAAAACCATTTTGGTCGAAGCGTTCCCCGGATGCTGTCCGAGTACCGGACGAGTAGTAAGAGGCTTTGACATAATACTCATTTGGCGTACTAGCAAACGCCGTCGACATTTGAGAAACACACGCAACTGCGATAATAGCTACACTTAATTTGTTCAACGCCTATACACTCCATAATTTCGGTGTATGGCGGATATATTTTGATTATGGCCGGAACATGATGGTTCGGTGACCTAAACTTGCTAATGTTGAGATTTGGGCGGCAAATCGTCGCGCCAGGAGCATGTTCCGAAAAAACTGACCGACTTTTTCGATCAGAACATGCTCCAACTCTTTGAATCTGAGCAAGTCCTTTTCGATCAGATGAGCCCATCTGATCGGGAAACGCTCTAGCCGCTCTCGGCCGGCGCAAAACCGGTTGCGCGCCGCCAGCGCATTCGGTGCTGGCGGTCATCCCAACCTATTCTTCGAGGTTGGAGGCGCTGACGATGTTAGGAACGGTGCCGCAAAACCGCGAACGGGGAATTTTCGTCTTTTGGTTCTCGCCAAACATCCGCCGCGTCGAACGCCACACCGGGCTTGCGCGGGTAAACATCGAGGTTCAAAATTAGTAATTCTGCGGCCAAGGCGCCAAGATCGATCTTGCCATCGGCAATCAGATCGGGGGGATCTTCTGCTACGTGAGCTTCGGCCGCCGGGCTGCCCGCTTCCGCGAAATCCACGTCGATCTCAGCATCGACAAGGGTCTCGAAGGGCTCCAGGCTGACGACGCAGGTTTGCGTCACGCGCGCGTGCAAACGGCCATCGACATTATACCTCGACCGATCCCGTTTGCGCACATGAAAAGCCGCCTCGAATTCGTGAACCGCGGCGAGGCCGCAGCTCTCCGCGAGAGCGGCGCATTCGGTGTCGCTGGCAGAGACCCCGATGTCGAGACCCGTTTCCGGCACGGTTTCGACGGCAAGGAGGCGCGAAAACCGTCCGGCGTCAGGCGTGCGGGCCGCCGTGCCGGAGCCTGACTTGTGGGATTTCGGACGGGGAACGGTTCTCGCCGCCATCGCTGCCACCTATCGCGGATGATCCTATATGAAGTTTCCAATATTTCGCGGACCACGCCTGTTCTCAAGCATGATCTTACCCAAAAGATTGAGGAGCCTCTTTTGGGACAAGCTCTAAGGAACGGCGGAAGGCCGCGGAAACGGAACCGGGCCCACCATGAAGACCTCCAGCGGAGCATTGGCCAAGCGTTCGTTGGCCGCCGCCACATAGCGCGCCAGCCGCTCCGGATTGCCACGGTTATCATAGACGTTTCGCGCAAGCGCAGCGGCGAGCTGCGCTGCGGTGCCCCTGAGGGCAAGGTCATAGGCCGTGGCGCGGCCGAGAAAGGCCTCCGCCAACCTTCGCATGCGCTTCGGCACGCCGGTGTCGCCGACGCCCATCTCCCGCAAGGCGGTATCGAAGGAATGGAAAAGGGCGTCGGTGAGATCGTGGGCGATCTCGGGCGCCGGCGGCGGCATGCGATTGAGATGGCGCAAGACGAGCGCCGCATGCAAGGCGATCGACTCGAACCGGCCTTCCAAATTGTCCTTGATGCCATACTCCGTGAAAAGCACGGGATCGCGAGCCGCCGCCACGATCTCGCCACGAAGCCGGTCGATCAGTTGCCGATTGGCGCGACGCTGGAATAGCCAGAAAACCATGGTGTTTCCATCGGAAGGCAGCGGCCCTGCCCGGTCCGGGCAAATCCTCGCTTTCACGGACGTGAAGGCTCGAAGAGCGCCCCGCACATGGAAATGCGTGATTGAAAAGGACGCGCCCAAATTCAAAGAGCGGGGGCAAGTCCTTAAGTGAACAAGGCGATCCATTTCTCGGGACATGCTCTACGCGCCGCCCGGCCAAACGCAAGGGTTTTATGGCAAGGAATTTGATGCGGCGAGTCTGCCCCATGACCCGTTTGGGCATTGCGCCTATCGCCGTTCCAAAAAATTATTCATTCATTTTATGGAAATTTCATGCTTCGTCGCAATATCGAGCCCTGACAAGGGTTCTTTTGCCGAATTGGTCAACCTGGAGGCTTGAAGAATGGAGTTAGTGAGGGCGCGGAGATGGCATGGAACCCGCCGGTCATCAGACGCCGCGAGACTGGCTTTCTTGGCGTCGCTTGCGCTCGGGCTCGGCGGCTGTCTCGGCTACGACGGTCAAGTCATCCATGGCTATCAGCTCAGCCCCAAAACGGCCGAAGAGGTCAAGGTCGGGTCTTCCGCCGAGCAGATCCTGGTCCTTTTGGGCACGCCGACGACGACCTCCACGGTCGGTGGCGATGCCTGGTATTACATAAGTCAAACCACCGATCGCGGCCTGGGGTTCATGCCGCGCAGGGTCACCGACCAGCGCGTCTTTGCGATCTATTTCAATAAGGACAAGAAGGTCGAGCGCGTCGCCAATTATGGCATGGAGGACGGCAAGCTCATTGATTTCGTGTCGCGCACCACGCCAACGGCCGGCGCCGAATCGACCTTCCTCAAAGGCATGTTCATCAACCTCCTGCATTTCTGAGCCGCAACCCGCCCGGAAGATGCAGCGTTTTTGGCGTGAACACGCGCCACGCTCAACTGTCAGGACTCATGAGCGCTCTGCAGCGCTCATGGCCTAAGCCGCCTGCGCCCTCCTCAGTGGGCGAGAATGGCGAGCAGCAAGAGCGCGACGATGTTGGTAATCTTGATCGCCGGATTGACGGCGGGACCCGCGGTATCCTTGTAGGGATCGCCGACGGTATCGCCGGTTACCGACGCTTTATGGGCATCGCCGCCCTTGAAGTGCTTGACGCCGTCCAAGTCGACAAAACCGTCCTCGAAGCTTTTCTTGGCATTGTCCCAAGCGCCGCCGCCCGAGGTCATCGCAACGGCGACGAAAAGCCCATTGACGATGACGCCGAGGAGCGACGCGCCTAGCGCCGCGAAGGCCGACGCCTTCGAGCCGGAAATCAGCTTGACGCCAAAATAAACCACCAGCGGCGCCAGCACCGGCAGCAGCGACGGCACGATCATTTCCTTGATCGCCGCCTTGGTCAGCATATCGACCGCGCGGCCATAATCGGGGCGCTCGGTTCCTTGCATGATGCCCGGCTTGTCGCGGAACTGACGCCGGACTTCCTGGACGACGGAGCCCGCCGCCCGTCCGACAGCGGTCATGGCGATGCCGCCGAAGAGATAAGGGATCATGCCGCCAAATATCAGCCCAGCCACGACATATGGGTTGGAAATGTCGAAGGAGACCGCTCCCATGCCCTTGAAATAGGGAAATTGATCGGGGTTCGCGGCGAAAAAGCTGAGATCATGGCTATAGGCATTGAAGAGCACCAAAGCGCCGAGCCCGGCCGAGCCGATCGCATAGCCCTTGGTCACCGCCTTCGTCGTATTGCCAACCGCGTCGAGCGCATCGGTCACGCGTCGGACATCCTTCGGCAGACCCGCCATTTCGGCGATGCCGCCGGCATTGTCCGTCACCGGTCCGAAGGCGTCGAGCGCGACAATCATGCCGGCGAGGCCGAGCATGGTGGTCACCGCGATCGCCGTGCCGAAAAGACCGGCCAGCTGACTCGTGAAGATAATGCCGCCGATGATGACGAGCGCGGGCAGCGCGGTCGATTCGAGCGACACCGCGAGGCCTTGGATGACATTGGTGCCATGTCCGGTGACCGAGGCCTGGGCGATGGACACGACCGGACGCTTTCCGGTGCCGGTGTAATATTCGGTGATGACAACGATGAGACCCGTCACCAAAAGCCCGATGAGGCCGCAAAGGAACAGCCGCCAGCCTTCGATCGGCGTGCCGCCGTCCGCCGTACCGACGGTCCCGAAGCCGACCGTAAGATAGGTCGCAATGGCCAGACCCGCGATCGACAGAAGCCCGGCGGCGATGAGGCCTTTGTAGAGAGCCCCCATGATCGAATTGTTCGACCCGAGCTTCACGAAATAGGTTCCGGCGATGGAGGTCACGATGCAGGCCGCGCAGATCGCGAGCGGATAGAGCATGGCGGCATGGAGCACCGGCTGGCCGGTGAAGAATATCGCGGCGAGCACCATGGTGGCGACGACGGTCACCACATAGGTTTCGAACAGATCGGCCGCCATGCCGGCGCAATCGCCGACATTGTCGCCGACATTATCGGCGATCGTCGCCGGATTGCGGGGATCGTCCTCCGGAATCCCGGCTTCGACCTTGCCAACGAGATCGGCGCCGACATCGGCGCCCTTGGTGAAAATGCCGCCGCCGAGACGGGCGAAGATCGAGATGAGCGAGGCGCCAAAACCGAGCGCGACCAGCGCGTCGACCGTCTCGCGGCTATTCGGCGCATGGCCGAGCGGCCCGGTGAGAATGAAAAAATAGACGGCAACGCCAAGCAGCGCGAGGCCCGCGACCAAAAGCCCGGTGACGGCGCCCGCCTTAAACGAAATGTCGAGCCCGGCACCGAGCGATTGCGCCGCCGCCTGCGCCGTCCGGACATTGGCGCGCACCGAGACATTCATGCCGATGAATCCCGCCGCGCCCGAAAGGACCGCTCCGATCAGAAATCCGGCCGCGAGCGGCCAGGACACAAAGAAACCAAACGCCGCGAAAATGACGATGCCGACGGCGGCGATTGTCGTATATTGGCGTTTCAAATAAGCTTGCGCGCCTTCCGCGATGGCTCCCGCGATTTCCTGCATTTTCGCCGAGCCGGGATCGGCCGCTAATAATTTCAATGAAGTTACGACGCCGTAGACGACAGATAAAAGACCGGCGAAAATCACAACCCATAGGGGATTCATGTGTTGCTACCTTGAATGTTCGTTTCAGGGAATTGGCGAGGCCGAGGGCTCGCTCCTTATCACGGGCCTATACGAAACCACCGCACCGCGCAATTGCGCTTTGCGCGAGGCGGGCCAAAGGCGGGCCCAACCACACGCGCCTAACCGTTAAAAATGCCGGAAGGAAGGCTGCGCAAAGACCAAATTCCGCCCTTCCCCATCCTTGAACACCGGCGGCGCGTGGCCAAGCTTGGCCGTGCCGATCGGGCACACCGCGATCCCCGCACGGTCCGCTTTTGCTTCGAACGCAGCACTTTGCGAGGGCGGCACCGCGCAGAGGAGTTCATAATCATCGCCCCCGGTCAAAATGGTTTCGAGGAGCGATGGCGAATGACGCAAAAGGGTTCGCCCGGCTTTGGACAGCGGGACATCGGCGGCCATGACCTCGGCCGTCATTCCGGTCAAATGCAATAATTTCGCAAGATCGCCCGCGAGCCCGTCTGAAATGTCCATGGCCGCGTGAGCGTGCCCGCGAAGCGCCTCGCCAAGGCCAAGACGCGGCTGCGGCAGAAGGTAGCGGCTGGCGAGATAGGCGGCGTCCGCTTGGCTGACATGCTTCGTCCACGGCATGTCTTTCGCGGAATCGGCGCGATAGCGCAGGCCGAGCGCCGCGTCGCCGATCGTCCCGGTCACATAAAGCAGATCGCCCGCCGCGACGCCTTCCCGCAAGACCATTTTTTGCGCGGGAACGGCGCCGAGCGCGGTGATCGATATGGTGAGCGGGCCGAGGCTCTTCACGGTATCGCCGCCGAGGAGCGGACATTTGTAAGCCGCGGCGTCCTCGCCAAGCCCTTGCGCGAAGCCCGCGAGCCAAGCGGCTGTCCACGCCTGCGGCAAGGCCAGGCCAAGGAGAAACCCGCGCGGCTCGGCGCCCTTGGCCGCAAGATCGGAGAGATTCACCCGCAAGGCCTTACGGGCGATGGCGCCGGGCGGATCGCCTTCGAAAAAATGCACGCCGGCGGTCAGCATATCCTTGGTCACGACGATATCTTGGCCTGGCGTTGGGGCAAGAATCGCGGCATCGTCGCGCAGGCCAAAGGCCCCCGGCCCGGCAAGCGGCGCGAAATAGGTGGCGATCAATTCGTCTTCCGAAGGACGCCGCATCGATGTTCGATTCTAACGCGCGGTTCAAATTCCGCCGCGCGATATTTGTGCGCCAGTGTGTCGAGCACCGCATTAACCATTCCGGCTTCTTCCGCGCCAAAAAACGCGCCGGCGACATCGACATATTCCTTGATCGAGACCCGGGCGGGAATATCGGCGCGCTTCTGTAACTCATAGGCGCCGGCACGCAAGATCGCCCGCATGACGGAATCGATCCGTGCCAAGGGCCATTGCGCCGCCAAGGTTTTATCGATCATCCTGTCGATGGGGACTTGGGCGGAGACAACGCCCGAAAGAATATCCTCGAAGAATGGGATTTCCGCGTCCTTATAACGCGCCCCTTCGATTTCATGGCCGATCCAATGGGCCTCGAACTCGTTGCGAGTCTCATTCAGCCCTTTGCCGGAGACCTCCATTTCATAGAGGGCCTGAACGGCGGCGAGACGGGCGGCGGAACGGCGGTCGGCATTGGCCATCAAGGTGTCCCGCTCTCGCGTTTGAGGCCAAGCTTGAGCGCAAGCTTCAGCCGGTAAATCGAAAGCGCCGCCCGCGCGGCGTCGCCGCCCTTATCGCCGCGCCGGGGATCGGCACGGACCAAAGCCTGCTCCTCGCTCTCGAGCGTCAAAACGCCATTGCCGAGGGCAAGCTTGCGGCCAAGCGCGAGGTCCATGAGCGCGCGCGCGCTTTCGTTGGCGACGATGTCAAAATGATGCGTCTCGCCGCGAATGACGCAACCCAGCGCGACCGCCCCATCGAACGGGCGTTGTTCGGCTTCGGCATGATCGAGGGCGATCGCCATCGCCAGCGGAATTTCGAGTGCGCCCGGCACTTCGACGCATTCGAACGATGCCCCGGCCGTGGCAAAAGCAATTTTGGCGCCTTCCAGCAACATCGCGGCGATATCCTCATAGAACGATGCCTCGACAATGAGGAAGCGGCCGCCCCGGAGGTCGGGCTGAGAAGCGGCTGGAGACCAGCGGGGCGAGGCCATCATGCTTTCTCGAACGGTTGTCTCGAACGGTTGTCTCGAACGGTTATCTCGAAACGGTAGAAACGGGGGCAAGGGGGCTTGGTGCGGCGCGCGAAATGCGATCACGGCCGGAGGCTTGCGGGGATTTCCGCATGCCGGGACCCGGGTTTGCCGCGCGATCTTGGAAACACGCTCGCGCCTTCACGATCAAAGTTTGCGGCGGCCGGACGCCCCCGGGAGCCGCCGCATCACGCGCGGGCGCGGCGCGCGCCATCACACGCGATAACCATGTTTCACTTTTGCCGACCGGATCATCGCCAGAGCTTCGCCGTCTTTTCCTGCCGCGCAGGCATTCGCGGCGGGAACGAGCTCGGTCTCGATCGCATCATAGACCGACCGGTTGACGTTGCCCGTGCCGACGTCGGCGTCAAGAACGGTCTGATAATGGGTGAGCTCCTTGGTGCAGGCGGCGTCGTCGGGCAATGCCGGCCAGTTCGGCCGCGCCGGGGCCTGTGGCGACGCCGCCGCGACCGGCGCCGTAGAGCCGGAGGTTTGATTGCAGCCGCCGAGGGCGACCGCGGCGAAGAGAACCGGCGCCGAAAGGCACGCGGTCCTGAATAGGGATCCAAGAGTGGATTTTTTTCGCATTGCAGACTCCGCGAGGTGCGCCGAGCTTGAGGTTCATCGGCTGAATTGCCCTGTTGTCACTACACAGGCGGTTCGGGATAATCAATGGAAATGGATTGCCTTGCTAAGAGCCTCCCTTGATCACGAGACAGCGCCGCAATCGAAGAGATGATTGGCGGCCTCGGCCGGGCGCGAAAAAGACGCGCACCCCAGCCGCGAAAGCCGGGCGGAAACACCGCGGCCCTATTCCCCGTTTTTCGGCGTGAACCATAATCAAAAAATCGGCACCTTTGGCGTCATGCTCGAATTGCCTGCCGGCGCCGCGCCCGTTAAATATCCCGTGCGTCCGGCCGGCGGCGGGGAACTCTGACCACAGCTTGGTCACGGGGAGCAAGCGCAATGAGCGGCGCCAAAATCATGCTGATCCGGCATGCGGAACGGCCGAGCGCGGACAAGTCGATCCGTGGCGTGACCCAAGACGGCGTCAAGGACAAGGAGGAGCTCACCGTGCGCGGCTGGCAGCGGGCCGGCGCGCTCGTGCGTTTTTTTGCGCCGCATGACAACCACTTTGTCCATCCGGCCCTGGGACGGCCGGAGATCTTGTTTGCGTGCAAGGCCGGGCCAACCGCGCCAAGTCTTCGGCCACAACATAGTTTATTGCCGCTCGTCGAGTTGATTCAGGTCGAATTCAATTGCGACTATTTCGAAGGTGAGGAGGAGGCGCTTGTCCAAAAAGCGCTGACCGCGAAGGGCACGGCTTTGATCGCTTGGAAGCACAGGAATATGCATGTCATCGCCAATGCCATTCTGGGCAACACGACAACGGCGCCGCAAACTTGGCCCCTCGATCGTTTCGACGTCGTCTGGGTGTTGGACCGGAAAGACAAAAGCTGGACCTTCACGCAAGTTCCGGAACTTCTGCTCGCCGGCGACCGGCCGGATGTGATCGCTTGAACAGCGGCTTTACGGCGGGCGCGGCTCGCGACTATGACATTCCTCGCTGCCGGAGCACCACCGCATGCAGTTAAGCAAGAGCGCAAAACACCGCTTCGAGCGAATCGCCTTTTTGTCCTCCGGCACGGCCGAGGCAAATATGGCCCAGGCGAGCCTCGTCGCCCGCTACGGAACGATCGACCCCGAAACGGCCGATGTCGTCGTCGCGCTTGGCGGCGATGGGCTCATGCTGCAGACCCTGCACCGGTTCATGGGCAAGAACAAACCGATCTACGGCATGAAGCAGGGGTCGGTCGGCTTTCTCATGAATGAATATCATGGCCCCGACCTCGAACAGCGTCTCGATCAGGCGGAAGCCTCCATCGTGCATCCGCTGCTGATGGAAGCCACCACCACGCGAGGAGAAATCGTCAAGGCGCGGGCGGTCAATGAGGTCTCGATCCTGCGCCAGTCCTATCAAGCGGCGAAGATGCGGATTTCGATTGACGGAAAGGAGCGGCTCGCCGAACTCATCGCGGATGGTCTGCTCGTCGCCACGCCCGTCGGCTCGACCGCCTATAATCTTTCGGCGCATGGGCCGATTTTGCCGCTCGACGCGACATTGATGCCGCTGACGCCGATCGCCGCGTTCCGGCCACGCCGCTGGCGCGGCGCCTTATTGCCCGATACGGCGCATGTGACAATCGATATTCTCGAGGCGGATAAGCGCCCCGTCGCCGCCGTCGCCGATCATTTCGAGGTGAAAAACGTCGTCAAGGTTACGGTCGCGATGGATCATGCGACGGATCTCATTCTTCTCCACGACCCCGGTCATTCCTTGGATGAACGGATCTTACGCGAACAATTTGGATATTAAAGCATGACCAGCCCCATTGCCATTCTCGGGCGGCGCCTCATTTCGCGCGGGAACGGCGTGTTGGAAAAATTTCTTGTCTCGCGAAAGCGTTTCGACGGGCGCCTCCAAACCCTCAACCGCGAGATCTATGACTCCGGCGATGGCGCCGCGATCTTGCTTTATGACCCAAACCGCTCGCGGGTCGTCCTCGTGCGGCAGTTTCGCCTGACCGCGTTTTTGCGAGATGGCCGCGATAGCCTGATCGAAGTCTGCGCGGGCAGGCTCGACGGAGAAGACGCCGAAAGCCGCATCATCAAGGAGGCCGAAGAAGAAACCGGGTATGTCGTGAAAAACCCGCGCCGTCTTTTCGAGGCCTATATGAGCCCCGGATGTTTTGCCGAAAAACTCACCTTTTTCGCCGCGCAATATTCGGCGGCCGACCGCGCCGGCACGGGCGGCGGCCTCGAGGAGGAAGACGAGGATATCGAAGTCTTGGAGCCAACGCTCGACGAGGCGCTCGCCATGATCGACAAAGGCGAGATTGTCGACGCAAAGACGATTTTGCTTTTGCATTACGCCGCACGCGCCGGCCTCATGCGCGGCGATGACGCGTTCTGCCCCGGTCAAGCAACCGTCCGGTGATGCCTCGGCAAGGCTCAGGCCGCCGCGAGCGCCGCTTCGAAAGCCTCGAGGTCAATCGTGAAATCTTCGCCCCGTGCGGGCGTTCCCGGTTTTTCCGGCGCGGCCGGACGCGTTGCGCTTGGGAGCAAGCGGAGGGGAGGTTCAAAGCCCTGCCCTGAGCCCCGCATGGCTTGCGACTGCGGCGCCACCGCGCGGCGAAAATCGCGGGCCTCGTTCCTCGCCGCTTCAGCTTCCAAATGGCGCAAACGGGCGATCAACGGGTCCAGCTCGCCGCGATTGACGAGGGCGCAGGCCTCGAGAACGCGCGTGATGATAGGCCGTCGCAGCTCCGCGTTCATCGGTCCGCCGCAGCGTGCTTGCGCGACCGCCTCCAAGCCAGCAACAAAGGCGGGCAGCAAGCGCTCCGGCATGTGCGCCTTGCGATAAAGCGCCGCAAATCCAGCGCCTTTGCTCTCGGCCACGAAACCCGCCACCCGCGCCATCGGCAGCCCGGTTAATTCACACAGCGCCGCCTCGAGAAGATGCTTATTGCCGCAGAGCAATCCGCGCAGCAATAGTCCCGCCGTCAATTGGCCAGAGCCGCGCAGATGCGCAACGAAATTCAAGGCGCCCTGCGCTACACAGGCGTTCTTTGCGGCGATTTGGACATTGGCTCTTTCACGAGCGGCCCGCGTGAGGCTCAAAGCTTTTTCCGGCGGCAGCCCGCCGGTTGCGGCCATTTGGGCGGACAGCGCCTTTACCGCGGCGCCGGCGAGATCTGAATGAAGCGCCGCTGACAGATTGGGCCGCGCGAGCAGCGCCGCCCGCAGATCGGCGTCGTGGCCATGCCGCTCGATCATCCGGCGCAAGGAAAACTCCAACACCTCCGCGCCCGGATTGAGGGCGAGTGAAATGAGGGCCTCGCAGGCGCCGACCTCGGCGAGCGCGGCGGCAACCGGAGCCGGCACCGAAGGCCGCAGGGCGATGGCCGATTGCGCAAAAGCGTCCGAGGTGGCGGCGCAATCGACGAGTTCCGCATCGGACAGCAGCGGCGAGCGGGCGAGCACGATCGCCGCAATGTCCGAATGGTCTCCGGCGAGGGTCAGCACCATGTAGTGCGGCACCGTGGTGGCGCTCGCGAAATTCTCGGCCAGGGCGCGGCGGACGCGGGGCGAGGAATCGTCAAGGAGCGCGGTGAGGATGAGCCTTGCCTCCTCACGCTCCGGCTCCGGAAGATCGTCATAAAGAAAGGCGCGCGCGAGCATGCCCGCGCCCTCCGCCCGCTCCACGGCAGAAGCGGTCCTAATCCATTCCAGGAATTTTTGCGCCATCATGGTTTCCGATTCCCAAAACATCGTTCAAAATCGGTTTTTTCAAGCATGGGAAGGGTGAGCCTCATGCCCTCCTCCTCCCATCCCGCCGCCCGCCAAAGCCATGAGGAGGCGCGCCCAATGAGCGATGATGCGCACGCAAGACATCACCCGCGCGGCGGCATTTTTTACGAGGATTTCGTCATCGGCGAAGTGATCGCGCACCGCTTGACGCGGACCGTGACGCAAATGGACAATATGCTGTTTTCCAATATGACGCTCAATCCGCAACCGCTCCATATCGACGCCCATTACTGCGCGACCGAAACCGAATGGGGACGGCCGCTCATGAATTCCCTCTTCACCCTCGGCCTGATGATCGGGATTTCCGTCAATGATCTGACGCTCGGCACCACCATCGCCAATCTCGGAATGACGGAGGTGAAATTTCCAGCGCCTCTGTTCGAGGGGGACACGGTGCATGTGACGAGCGAAATTTTGGGCAAGCGCCTGTCGAAATCGCGCCCCAATGCCGGGATTGTCGAATTCCTGCATCGGGCCTATCAGCAGGAGGATAAGCTTGTCGCCGAATGCCGCCGCCAGGCTTTGATGAAAAAGCGGATGGCTTAACTTCATAAAGGTGCCGCGTGCGCTCGCTCCTCTTCATTCCCGCCGATAGTGAAAAAAAACTCGCAAAAGGTCTTTCGAGCGGCGCCGATTGCCTCATCCTCGACCTTGAAGATTCCGTCGCGCTCGAAGCCAAACAAAAGGCACGTGAGCTTGCCCATGAGTTCCTTGTGTCGGCCTTGCGCGAGCCCTCGCGCCCGCGTCTTTACGTGCGCGTCAATGGGCTGAAATCGGGGTTGACCGAAGCCGATCTCGCTGCCGTGATGCGGGCGCCGCCGGACGGCATTCTTCTGCCGAAAAGCGTCAATGGCGCCTCGATCCAGCAGCTTGGCGCGCTGCTCGCGGTCAAGGAAGCGGAACACGACCTCGCCGACGGCGCGACGCGCATCATGGCGATCGCCACCGAGACGCCCGCCTCGCTGTTCAACATGGGAAGTTATGCGGGCGCGAGCCACCGGCTTGAGGGCCTCACCTGGGGGGCGGAGGATCTCGCGGCGGCGCTTGGCGCCGAGACAAACCGGGGTGCTGATGGCGGCTACACATTTCCTTATGTGCTGGCGCGAAGCCTGACGCTTTTTGCCGCCGCCACCGCCCATGTGCTGGCGATCGACGCGGTGCATGGCAATTTCCGCGACCTCACGCGTTTGCGGCTCGAATGCGAGGAAGGCAAGCGCGATGGTTTTGCCGGCAAAATGGCGATCCATCCGGGGCAGATCGAAATCATTAACGAGGTGTTTTCACCCTCGGAGGAGTCCATCGCCAAGGCGCGCGCGATCGTCGCCGCTTTTGAAGCCAAGCCGCACGCCGGGGTCATCAATTTCGAGGGCGAGATGCTCGATATCCCGCATCTCACCAAAGCGCGACGGCTGCTGGCGAGTTTGCGAAAGAGCTGAGTTATTTCATGCGGAATTTGTTGCGAACGCCTAGGCCGAAGAGAAAAAGGAAATGGTGCCGAGCATGGTTTGAACGGCGGCCAGGATTTTTAGCGTGGCAGAAGGATTATCAATAAGATGCGGATCGAAATAATCCTTGCGGAAGCCAAACACGTTGAGGGTATTCGCGAAACTGAGGCCGAGCGATTGCCAAGGTGTGACCGGATTGGATACCAAGAACGGCAGTGAACCAAGCGCCATCACGGCGCAAAGCGCCCAAAGCGGCCGGAGATAGCTGCGGCCGTAGTCGGACAGAAACCCGTAGATCGCGATCGGGAGACCCTTCCAGATGCCAAGCAGCACACGGCGCGATTGCAATTCGAGGAAAAAAAATCGAGTTCGTCCTCGTGCTTTTTTAGCCGGTCCATTTCAAGCTTGAGACAAGCATCGGCGTCGAGGAACGCTCCGGCCTCGTCCTTGTCTCTGGGCCTCGGCGGCCATGTGATGCCACGCCAAACGGTGTCTTGATGAAGTTCGGCGCCAAAGAACTCGGGAGGCTTAGTTCTAAATGTCGCGCCCGCAAACGACGTTTTTTGCTTCATCTTCGCGTTGACGAAGACCCCTAACCTGAGAAAAGTGGATTTGGAGAAATTGGCGTAGCTGGAGAAAGTAGCATCAGTAAACGTGGCGAATTCAAAAGTTGCATCCTCAAAGGTGGTTACATACAAGAAGGTCGCACTATCAAAGTTGGCTCTGCTGGAGAAGGTCGCGCGATCAAATTCGGCATGAAAATCAAAAGTGGCGCCTGCAAAGGTCACGACATCGCAGAAAGTCGCGCCAATAAAGTCAGCTAACACACGGAATGTAACTTTATTGAAACTAGCGAAATCCCGAAAAACTGCATCCTGAAACCGGCAAGACTGGAAGAGATAACCATCAAATTGGACATATCGGTCGAATTCCACTTTCCTAAAATCAGCGTCTGTTTGCGGAAGCGCGAAAGCCATCAACTTTCCTTTGCAGCGCACGGCAAAAGCCACTTCGACCTCATGCAGATCTTTCGCATTGAAGGGCGTCAACTCTTCAGTGGCGCGGCGCTGCTCTGAGACAAGTCGCGCACGTGTTTCCTCAGTGAGACCATCGGCAAAATACCGATTCCAAGCGACCCGATTTTTCTTTTGTAGGGCATAATCCCCGAGCTCCGGCACGCCGTAAAGCGTCGCCAGCAAATACCAGGGATCGTCTCCTCAGCTTTGACTTTCGGCGGCTTCGGTTCTCCGCCCTTGCTAATGGGCATGTCCGCATCATCGGTCATCGTCGGCCAGTTTCTCCGCCTACCCACGCAAATTTATCACGGCGCGCGCATTTTCTGATTCGCGCTTAAAGTTTTCTTAAATTTTTCGCGAAATAGTTTCCAAACATCCCACGAAAACGATTGGAAACTCCATGTATCTTTCGCTTGGACAGGCCGCCAAGGAAGCGGGCGTCGCCAAATCCACCATCTCGAAAGCCTTGGCTTCCGGCAAGTTATCGTATCGGGAAAAAAATTCCGAGGGCTACAAGATCGATCCGGCCGAACTTTTCCGCGTGTATCCGAAAACCACGAAAACCCCTTCGGAAGAACCCGCCTCGAACGATTGGCAACAGTCTTATGCGGGCATGGAAACCATGCCCTATTCGGCGAGATTCGAGATCCAGCTCGCGGGCCTGAAAAGTCTCATCGCGGAAAAGGACCGGCGCATCGCCGATCTCGAATCCGACCGCGCGCAGCTTCGCGAAGACCGCCACCGGCTCACCGAAAACTGGCAGGATGAGCGCGTCCGCCTCTTAAAATTGGTCGAGGATCAAACCTGCACCGTCAAGCTTCTGACCGACGAGCGGGCGAAACTCGTGGCGGAAGTTCAGCGCGGCTTCTGGCAGCGGGTGTTCCGCCGCAAGCCCGCCGCGGCCGCGTAGGAATTCAACGGCCCGACGTTTCCCGGCGCCTTTGCCTGGCCCAGGCGGTGGTCTCTTTGTTGCTAGCGCTTAGATGGCGCATGATCTTTTCGCGAAACCGGTTCTCCCTTTCGCGGATCATGCTCTAGCGCGATAAGCTCAAAGCCTGCCGCCCCGGGGTCCCTGCGATGTCTTCGCCTTATAAAGTCCATATCGCGCTCTCGATGAGCGAAATCGACGCCGCGCAATGGGACGCCTGCGCCAATCCGGACACGGACAGTTGTGACGACCCCTATGAGGCCGAGCGGTTCAACCCCTTTATCACCCATGCGTTTCTGAAAGCGCTCGAGACCTCCAAATCGGTTGGCCCACGGACCGGCTGGACCAGCACCCATCTTCTCGTCAAGGATGCGGAGGGCCAAATCGCCGCCGCCGCGCCCGCCTATTTGAAAACCCATTCCATGGGCGAATATGTGTTCGATCATGGCTGGGCCGACGCTTATCACCGGGCGGGGCTGCATTATTATCCAAAGCTGCAAGTCGCCGTGCCTTTCACGCCGGTCACGGGCCGCAGGCTCTTGGTTGCGCCAGGCCATGGCGAGGCCGCGCGCATGACGCTCATTGCCGGCCTTCGCGCCTGGCGCGAAAAAGCGGAAGCCTCGTCACTCCATATTACCTTCCCGACGAAGTCCGAATGGGACACGCTCGGCGCCAGCGGTTTCCTGCAGCGCACCGGACAGCAGTTTCATTTCATCAATCAGGGCTATGCGGATTTCGACGCTTTTCTCGCCGACCTCGCCTCGCGCAAGCGCAAGATGATCCGGCGCGAGCGCAAGGAGGCTCTCGCAAACGGCATCACGATCGAGCTTTTGACCGGCGCCGAGATCAAGGAACACCATTGGGACGCGTTTTTTCTTTTCTACACGGATACCGGCGCCCGCAAATGGGGCACGCCTTATCTCACGCGCGAATTTTTCTCAGAGGTCGGCGCCGCCATGAGCGAGCATATTCTTCTCGTCATGGCCAAGCGCAATGGCCGCTATATCGCTGGCGCGATCAATTTCATCGGCAAGGATGCCCTCTACGGGCGCAATTGGGGGACCGTCGAGGAGCATCCCTTCCTGCATTTCGAGGTCTGCTATTATCAGGCCATCGAATTTGCGATTTCGCGCGGCCTCACAAGGGTCGAGGCGGGCGCGCAAGGGGAGCATAAGCTTGCGCGGGGCTATCGCGCAGTCGCGACATTTTCGGCGCATGACATCGGTGACCAGCGGTTCGCCCGCGCGATCGACGAATATCTGCAAAGAGAGCGCCTTCATGTCGATGAGGCCTTGCGCGAATATGAAGAGGCGGCGCCCTTCAAGAAGGCGCCTTGAATCCCATTGAATTGGAGGAATGCACCGATGCCCGCGCCGGCCTATGACGAGACAAATATTTTCGCGAAAATCCTGCGTGGCGAGATGCCATGTCACAAAGTCTATGAGGACGATGTGGCGTTCGCCTTCATGGACATCATGCCGCGCGCCGACGGTCATGTGCTGGTGCTGCCCAAAGCCCCGTCGCGCAATTTGCTTGACGCCGATCCCGAGGTGCTCGGCAAGCTCATCGGCCGCGTGCAAAAAATCGCCCTCGCCGTCAAGGAGGCGCTCGCGGCGGATGGGATCACCATCCTTCAGTACAATGAACCCGCTGGCGGCCAGGTCGTGTTTCATCTGCATTTCCACATTCTCCCGCGCTGGGAGAATGTAGAGCTGCGTCCGCACACGGGCGCCCTCGAAAAGCCCGAGGTGCTGGAAGCACATCGGGCAAGAATCGCGGCGGCGATCAAACCCGCCTGATCAGAGGCCGGGGCGCGCTTGGCAGTAAAATTGATCCGCCGCGCGCCGCCGTTCAGTGCTTCAGATCCGGCTCCTCGACGGTTTTGGCCTCATCATCATCCGGCATGTCGTCGTCATCTAGATCGTCCTCGTCTTCGCCCCCTTCCCCTTTGAGACGGCGGGATTTGGCGCGGCGCACCTCGGGTTCGGGCCTGACACGTTTCTTGCTCGCCTCGACGATGTCACGCTCCGGACGCGGCAGAACCGGCCCTTCTGGATAGACAAAGCCCAGTTTTTTGATGCCCTCTTCATCCGAGGTCACAACCACCCGCACCGTGCCGCCGTTTTTCAACCGGCCGAACAGCACTTCATCGGCGAGTGGCGTCTTGATGGCTTGCTGGATCACGCGCGCCATCGGCCGCGCGCCCATCAGCTCATCGTAACCATGTTCGACGAGCCAGCTGCGCGCTTCATCGGTGAGCTCGATCGCGACGTTGCGGTCGGCAAGCTGGGCCTCGAGCTGCATGATGAATTTGTCGACCACCTTGACGATGACTTCCGCGGGCAGATGCTTGAATGTCACAACCGCGTCGAGACGGTTGCGGAATTCGGGCGCGAACATCCGGTTGATGGCCTCGATATCCTCGCCTTCGCGTTTCGAGCGGGTGAAGCCATAGGCGCCGCGCTGCATGTCGGAGGCGCCCGCATTGGTCGTCATGATCAAAATGACGTTCCGGAAATCGACGCTCTTGCCGCTATGATCGGTGAGCTTGCCGTGATCCATGACCTGCAACAAAATATTATAGAGATCGGGATGGGCCTTTTCGATCTCGTCGAGAAGCAGGACGCAATGGGGATGCTGGTCGATCGCATCGGTGAGAAGCCCGCCTTGGTCGAAGCCGACATAGCCAGGCGGTGCGCCGATCAGCCGTGAGACCGTGTGGCGCTCCATATATTCCGACATGTCGAAGCGGACGAGCTCGACGCCGAGGCTGACGGCGAGCTGGCGGGCGACCTCGGTCTTGCCGACACCGGTTGGTCCGGAGAAGAGGTAGCAGCCGATGGGTTTCTCGCCGTCGCGCAAGCCGGCGCGGGCCAGTTTGATCGCGGCCGTCAAGGCCACGATCGCCTCATTCTGGCCGTAGACGACACGTTCGAGCGTCTCGGTGAGATGTTCGAGAACCTCGGCATCGTCCTTGGAGACGGTCTTGGGCGGAATCCGCGCCATCGTCGCGATGGTCGCCTCGACTTCCTTGATGCCGATCGTCTTTTTCCGTTTGGCCTCCGGCAGCAGCATCTGGCTTGCCCCGGTCTCGTCGATCACATCGATCGCCTTGTCGGGCAATTTGCGGTCATTGATGTAGCGCGCCGAGAGTTCCACCGCCGCCTTCACGGCCTCGTTGGTATAGCGAATCTTGTGGAACTCCTCGAAATAGGGTTTCAGCCCTTTCATGATCTCGATGGCGTCGGGAATCGAGGGTTCATTGATGTCGATCTTTTGGAAGCGGCGCACGAGGGCGCGGTCTTTTTCGAAATATTGCCGGTATTCCTTGTAGGTCGTCGAACCGATGCAGCGCAGCGCGCCTTGAGCGAGGGCGGGTTTCAAAAGATTCGAGGCATCCATGGCGCCGCCCGAGGTCGCTCCCGCGCCGATCACCGTGTGAATCTCGTCGATGAAGAGAATCGCCTTCTTATGGTTTTCGATTTCCTTCATGACCTGCTTCAGGCGCTCCTCGAAATCCCCCCGGTAGCGGGTGCCAGCAAGAAGCGTGCCCATGTCGAGCGCGAAAACCGTCGCCTCGGCGAGGACTTCCGGCACTTCGCCCTTGACGATCTTGCGGGCGAGGCCCTCGGCGATCGCGGTTTTGCCGACGCCGGGGTCTCCGACGAGCAGCGGGTTGTTCTTATGGCGGCGGCACAGCACCTGGATGGTGCGCTGCACTTCCGCCTCGCGACCGATCAAGGGATCGATCCGCCCGTCGCGCGCCTTCTTGTTGAGATTGATGCAATAGGCATCGAGGGCGCCTTCCTTTTTCTTCGATTCGCCGAAGTCTTTGGTGTCCCTCGCCTCCCGCGCCTCGGCGTCGTCCTCGGTGCCGCGCGGGGTTCTCGAGGACTCCGAAAGGCCAGGCCGCTTGGCAATTCCATGGCTGATATAATTGACCGCGTCGTAGCGGGTCATATCCTGCTCCTGCAGGAAATAGGCGGCGTAACTTTCGCGCTCGGCGAAAATCGCGACAAGCACATTGGCGCCGGTGACTTCCTCCCGCCCGGAGGATTGAACATGGATGACCGCCCGCTGGATGACACGCTGAAATCCCGCCGTCGGCTTGGCATCCTCGGGATCACTGCTGACCAAATTTTCGAGTTTCTGGTCGATACATTCGCGAAGATTCTTGCGCAAAAGATCGAGGTCGACCGAACAGGCCCGCAGAACCGCGGCGGCGTCGCCGTCTTCGGTCAAACTGAACAGCAGATGCTCGAGCGTCGCATATTCATGATGCCGCTCGTTGGCGATGGCCAGGGCCCGGTGCAGCGTTTGTTCGAGATTTCGAGAGAAAGACGGCATTGGCTCCAACCTCTCACTTTTTTTCCATGATGCACTGCAGGGGGTGCTGATGCTTGCGAGCGTGATCCATGACCTGCGTGACTTTCGTTTCGGCGATTTCATAAGTAAAGACACCGCACTCGCCGACCCCATGTTGATGGACGTGGAGCATAATGCGCGTCGCCTCTTGCGGATCTTTATTGAAATATTTTTTTAGCACGGAAACTACGAATTCCATCGGCGTATAATCGTCATTCAAAAGCAGGACGCGGTACATATTCGGATGCCGGACCTGGATCTTGGGGCGCGCAATGACCGCTGTGCCAGACCCCGGGCCGCCATCGCCGCCCGGCCGCGGCTCCTTGGCCGCCACCAGGGGGAAGCCGGCGGCCTTGCAGGCAAGACCGTCCATCCACATGCTCACTCGCCAACCGCCCAATCGCCAAAGCATGTCGTCCGTCACCACCAAAACCTCGCCCCTTCAAAGATATTCCGCCTGGCGCATTCGCCAAGTGGCGGTCCCTCAGTGAACAACGCGCGGGTACCGCCAGGCAAGGAATTTTCGCCGAAGTCAACGCCCTTCGGCCAATGTTTTCATAATACATCGGGTTGGCCTTCTGGGCCATACGAGTTTTTGGGCAACTGACGCAGTTTGGGCGTCTTTCATGCCTCAAGACCATGCCGCTGCGCCGGAAAAACAGGCAGAGGCCATTTGAGGCCAACAAGAACCCATGCCGCAAAAGCCGGGGCGAGGCCGGGCTCTTCAAATTTTGGGGAGATGAATTTTTGAAAGGGCTGTCCGAATCGTGCTCGCTTTGCAAACACCGCCAGCCTCAAGCAGGACGCGGAAAAGGGGATCGGGTTTTCCCCCGCATCCCGCTCTCAATTCATGCAATCGATCAATGCGTAATCAAAGACACTGGAGCGTGGTCCGATTCAATCTGAACGGATCACGCTCTAGGCGTCCGGTCCTCCGGGCACGTCTTTGCCGGGGTGCCGGGGCGACGGAGCCGCCTGCCGGCCTCGTTCGAAACGATGTTTGGCCCGGGGGCCGGCCGCCGTCACCTTTTCGGCTGGCTCAAAAATTCGCCGAGGAGGTTCCCGTAGAGCCCGCTCACTTTCATCAAATGGGCGAGGTAGCGGGCGCCGGCTGCCCTGGTATAGCTTGTTTGAATTTCCGCGGCGCTTTTCAAAGATCGCGCGCCCAGCAATGCGCCGAGGAACAAGGCTCTGCTTTCGAAACTTTTCTTCGAATAATCCGATGCTTCATCGGCAAACATCCGAAAGCTTGTGCAAAGAGAGTGAACGCGGGCTTCCGCCTCTTTCAATTCCGCCGCGCCAAGTTCCTCCAGAACTTCGAAGTCATCCTCCAAAGCTGCTTCAACCACCGCAGCCGCAGGTTCTATGCTGGGCGAGGTTGTCGTCTCTTCTTCAAGAGAAGCCTTTTGCACGGAAAGCTCTTGAATATCTTCTAGAATATCCTCTTGAACGCGAGCGGCGGACTTGGTGCGCGCGGCGGCTTTCGAGCCGCGTTTGGCCTTTCTTTCTTCGACGGGCGGAGTTGCGGTTTTTTCTCCGGTCACGGGAACACTCTCTTCTTCGGTCTCGGCCATGTGCCCCCTCTTTAAGAACCTGGCGGGGGTGAAAAATCCACGGCCGCGCGCAACGGCCGCGCTTAACATTCAAACGGCTCGATAAGCCCGTAGCGCAACCCTTAGGTTGAGTTGACGATGGTGCAATCGGCGCGGCCCGGCGTGCAAGGGCCCAAAGCGCGATCATGACGGCGTGGCTCGACGGCAGCCATGCCTCTTTAAGCGCTTCACGTCCCGGCGGGTTCTGGCCGGCTCGAACGTGCATACCATGATCGCTTCAAGGTGAAGCGCTCATGGCCATCGTCACTATAGTTTTCATCACTATAGTTTTGCTTTACCTGCCGGAGCCTTCGCCCCGAGCCAGCAAAGCTTAGCTCTTCATGCCGGGAACCTTGGAGAAGACGGCTTCGATCGGCTTGAAAGCTTCCTTGGCGAGGCTCGAATAAAGTTCGCTGAGTTTTGTCGCCTCCGCTACGAAGCCGGCGTAAGAGCTCTTCCAATAGTCCGACTGAATCTGGATCGCGCTTTCATAGGACTTGGCGCCGAGCAATTTTTCTACGAAAGCAGAGGAACTCTCGAAGGATTTCTTGGAATAGTCGGCTGTTTCCGTTGCGATCGCCTGCAGCGTCTTGGTGAAATTTGTCGTGGCCGCTGCCGCCGCATCGAATTGTTCCTTACCAAACTTTTGGATGTCGTCAAATTCATTCGCCATGGGCGTTAACCTTTCTTTCCTTCGATGGGCCGGTCCTCGCTACCGAGGCGGCAGACAAAGCAAGTTCATTGCACTCGCCAGAGTTACAATTAGTGCATCGCACAAATCACGTCAAGTTGATTGTGCGTCGCAACATAAGCGAATCTAAGTCGTTTCCATGCTTAAAAGCTGAGCTTTAACCAACCGGTAACCGCGTCCGGATAGCGTTTCCAAGAGGACGATCCGGTGAGCCACCCCTGGCGCTTGCCGGGCGGGCAGCGGGGACCTTGGAGATGGGGAAGATTAGCGCGACGTTTTGCCGCAAAGAAATGGCAGTGGCTGGGACCGGCCTCGCCTTGGTGCTGGCGAGCCTCGTCGCACCGCCCGCCGAAGCCCGCCACTGGCGCCACCACCATTCTTGGCTGCAAACACGTCACGAAGGCCGGCGGCACCATGAAGCCTCAATCCGCTACCATTACGTGCGCGCACCCCATGCCACGTCGCATATCGCGGCCATCGTCGTCGACGGCAATTCGGGCCGGACGCTTTACGCCCGCAACGAAAACGAGCAACGCTTTCCGGCCTCGATCACCAAAGTGATGACTCTTTATCTCTTGTTCGAACAGCTGGAAAAAGGCCAGCTGCGGCTCGACAGCGAGATTCGGGTCTCGTCTCATGCCGCAGCGCAAAAGCCAACCAAACTCGGCCTCAGGCCCGGCGAAACGATCGACGTCGACGACGCGATCAAGGCCGTCGTGACCCGTTCGGCGAATGATATCGCGGTCGCTATCGCCGAAGCCATCGGCGTCGACGAGGAGAGTTTTGCGCAGCTCATGACCCAGAAGGCGCATGCGCTCGGAATGAACGACACCCATTTCGCCAATGCGTCTGGCCTCCCCAATGACCAGCAGCTCACGACGGCCCATGATCTCGCCATCCTTGGGCGCGCGATCCAAGAGCGCTTCCCGCGCTATTACCACTATTTTTCCACCCATGTTTTCTATTATGCCGGCGCGTCGATCAAGAACCACAATCACCTCCTCGACCGAGTCGAGGGGATGGACGGAATCAAGACCGGCTACACCCGCGCTTCAGGCTTCAATCTGCTGACCTCGGTCAAACGTGACGGCCACTATATCGTCGCCGTGGTCCTCGGCGGTCCCAGCGCTGGAACCCGCGACAAGATCATGGCGGATTTGATCGAAGATGAGATCGAAAAGGACACGACCGTCCGCACGGCGTCGACGATCGGCGAGACAAGCGGCACTTCACTTGTCGCGGCCGCCGCACCGAGCCAGGAGGCAAGCCCTCGGGACAGCGGCGCGCCATCGAAATTCCAATTGAGGATCACCCCTGCCCCGAGCCCGGCTCGGCCCGATCCTGTTCTCCAACCGATCCCGGTCGCGTTGGACGACAACGTTCCCGCCGAGAAACCGCGCCCGGCCTTCATCTCTGGTGCGCCGAAACCGGAGCCTGCCCCGACCCGCGCGGCCTTTGGTGACAGCAATGGGAAACAAGCAAGTCTCGATGGTTCGACAGCGCGTCCCCGCCCCGGCCGCGGCGCCAGCCCGGCGACCGCAACCCCTTCCAGCGTGCGCGTGGCCACGGCATCTGCGGCGCCCTCCCGTGGCGCCGACAAAATCGCGGCCGCCATCGAAGCATCCCCTCAAGGCCTCAAGATTGCCAACGGCCGCCCCCCTTCCGCGGTGCGAAACGGCTGGATGATTCAGATCGGCGCGACGCCCGACATGAGCAAGGCGACCGAACTCCTCGCCCGCGCGAAATCGGAAAGCCGCACGACCTTGAGGACCGCGCATGCCTTCACCGAAAAAGTCCAGAAGGGGTCGGAAACCCTCTATCGGGCGCGTTTCGCCGGGCTCGAGGCCGAGAGCGCGGAACGCGCCTGCAATACTCTCAAACGTTCGGGATTTTCCTGTTTCGCGACGAAAAATTGACGCCCCGGCAGGCCGGGTCGCCGATCCGCCGTGCCGTCTCTCTCTGGACCTAGTGATGACGCCGCATCAAGACATCCTTGGCTTCGTTGACTCGAGCCGCCAAATCCGTCGACCCCCCGTGATCGGGATGCAATTTCTTCATCAGCGACCGGTGCGACCGAATCACGTCCTCCTCCGACGCGCCCTTCTGAAGTCCCAAAACTTCATACGCCTCATCTTCGGTCATCGTGCCGGCGCGGCGGCGCGTGCTTCGGCGCCCCGCGCCACGCTGGTCCTGAGCTGCCGCACGCCATCCGGCAAACCGGCGGTCGAGATAGGCTTCCATCAGCCGCGCGCCTTCGGGATCGTCCTGGCAACAGATGTCATAGAGGGCTTCGCATTGCGGCCTCGTCATCGAGTCCAATGACTTGCCTTCGGCCGGCCCGGCAAGGACCGTTCCGCGCATCTTGCCGCTGTCATGATCAAGCTCCATCTCGATCATGGCCGATCTCACACAGGAAACTTTCTGTTTTCCTGGACCGCGCGCCGATTTGAACATCCGCAAAAACGATCCGCTGCGCATCCCGAGCAACCAGACTCCAAGCCCGCCAAGACCGATCGCCATGTCGATGCGCCCCCGCAATACCAAGAAAACCGCCGCGAGAAGCGCCGCACTGCCGCCGCCTCGCCTGATGATAAGCGCGAGCGCCGCGGGATCTGCCTCCGCGAACGCCCGCAGGGCGCGCAGCACGAGAAAGAACAGGGCAATTCCAAAGAGAAGATAAATCATTCCTCGCCGCCCGTATGGCGCATTTGCGACAAAAGATGGTCCGCCGCCACGGCACCCCGCGCGCGCGCCTCGAATTCTAGCGCCGGGCGGCCTCCCGCGGCATAGGCAGCCGCGGCCGAAAGCAGCGCCACGAGCCGCTCCGGCGCGGATAAATCAAACGCCGCATAGGCGCCCCCGGTCAGCTGCGCGATCTTCCGGAACGCCTGCTCGGCGACGCGATCGCGCCCTTCCTGAAAGAGAAACGCCTTCACACCCAAAAGCCCAAGTTCCGCGGCGAGCCCGGCCAAAACGTCGAGCTGCTCCTCCATCGCATCGCCCACGAAAACCAAAGCGCGGACCGGCACTCGGCGCGTTTCATCGAGCGCATGCGACAAAACCTTCGCGATCTGGGTCTGGCCGGCGCCAACCCCGATCTTGCTCATGAGGGAGGCCAAGCTCTGCCCGCCCGCCACGAAGCGCGAGGCTTTGCACTCGGAAAATCCCCGGTAATACACAAGCTGCACATCGAGTCCGCCATGCGCGGCCGCCGTCGCGAACATGCGCCCTTGCACGCTTTGCGCAATATCCCAGGTGGCTTGCCGGCTCATCGTGGCATCAAGGGCGAAGATCAGCCTCCCGCGCCCAGACTCCGCCGCCGCCGGCAGTTTCGCCGCCGCCTCAAGAAAACCATCGATGTCCGACTTGCTGGACTTCGGCACGATGACCGCGCCTTTGTCCCCTTGCTGACCCACTTGGCTCCTCACCTGTTACGCTTTTCAACCCTCTATAAATCGTGCTTTCCGGGCCCAACGGCAAGCATTTTCAGCAATGGCGGCGGCGCAAGATGTTCGTAACGCCCAATAAAAGCTCACAATTACGCGACTTCATATTTGCCGATGGTCCAGGGTTCCTCTTTCGCTTGCGCTTGCCACTCTTGCCAGGCGGGCAGCGCCATCATGGCGTCCATATAGGCGCGGGTGGCGGGCGTGACCGCGATATCATACACATGCAGGCGATTGACGACGGGCGCGAACATCGCATCCGCCGCCGAGAAATCGCCGAAGAGAAACGCGCCACCCTCACCAAATCTGTCTCGCGCCTGCCGAAAGGCCTCTTCGATGCGCGCGACATCGGCGCTGGCCTCGGGAGTCAATTCGATCCGCTTGACGGCGCGGCGCATGTTCATCGGCGTGAGCCCGCGCAAGCCGGTGAAGCCTGAGTGCATTTCGGCGGCGAGCGAACGCGCCTGCGCCCGTGCCGCGCGCGGTTTTGGCCAAAGCGGTTTTTCCGGCATGAGCTCGGCGAGATATTCAATAATCGCCAGCGAATCCCAGACGGTAATGTCGCCATCGCGCAAGACCGGACATTTGCCGGAGGGCGAATAGCGCAAGATGGTCGCGCGGGTCTCCTCCTGCGCCAGCGGGATCACGATTTCGTCAAAGGCAATGCCGAAATGGCGCATCAAAATCCACGGCCGGAACGACCAGGAGGAATAGGCTTTGTTGGCAATGACGAGAGTAAGGCTCAAGGAACGCTCCGGATTTCGAAGGCCAGCGGGAACGACGATCGTTGAAGGATTCCGCCCGGATGTTCAATCCATTTTCATCCCAGCCGGCAAGGTTGCCCGGATCGTCGCTGTCAAGCGCGCGGTCACGTTTGCGGCGATTCCCGATGGACCGCAATGGAGACATGGGGAAAGATGGAAAAGCACCGGCCTTGGTTGACAAGGTTTCAGTGCCGCCAGCCTCCTGCGGCTGATCGCGGACGTGCGGCCACCGCCTGATCGCACGCCAGCAACCGCGCGATCGGTTTCGGCGTCATACTTTCCGGCGAAAGCACGGGTGAGGGGCGTCTTGACGAAGATCAAGCCAGCGCCCATCGTGCAGACGCGGGCGTTGCCGGTTCCGGTACATGGCAGCACCGCGGACAAGGGTTTGAATTTGCCAAATTCCATCGAAAGCGGCGCCCTCCATCACAAGGCCGTCTTCGGGCGGATGCCGGCCCTATATGTTTTTCTTAAATTATTTTGGGGTGCGCTCGCATGACCGACAGTTCAATGACCGGCAGTCTCTTGCAATCCGTTATTCATCCCACCGATTTCTCGCCAGCCGGATTGGACGCTTTTGCGCATGCGCTCCGTATCGCCGTCGCGGCCAAGAGCCGATTTTATATTCTGCATATTGCAGGCGAAACCGAGCAGGCCGATTGGGTCCCGTTTCCGCGCGTGCGGGAGATGCTGGCCACGTGGGGGATGATTGCGCCCGGCGCGCCGCAATCCGCGGTGGCGAGCGAACTTGGCGTGAGGGTCGCAAAGACGATCATTGGATCCGATGACCCGGTGCGCGGCGTTGAGGCTTTTGTCGAGCAGCATCCGTGCGATTTGCTGGTGCTGATGACCCATGCGCGAAGCGCGCCGCAACGCTGGCTCCAGGGGTCGGTCGCCGAGGCGGCGGCGCGCCAGGCGCACGCGCCGACCCTGTTCCTGCGTGAGGATCAAAGAGGTTTCGTTGACCGCAAGACGGGCGCGATTTCCTTGAAGACAATTCTCTTGCCGATCGACGGCACCGTCCCCCATCAGGACGCCTGCCGGTGGCTCGTGGCCTTCGAGGCGGTCGCCGCTTCCAGCGCGCGCATCCACCCGCTCCATGTCGGCACCTCTATGCCCGCGAATGCGAGCGCGTTCGAGGAGACGATCGATGTGCGGGAGGGGCCCGTCGTCGAAACAATCGTTTCGGTGGCCGAGGAGATCGGCGCCGATCTCATCGCCATGCCCACGGCGGGCCGTCATGGCCTCTTCGATGCCTTACGCGGCAGCGTCACAGAGCGCGTGCTGCGCGAAGCGCCCTGTCCGGTGCTGGCGATTCCGGTGACGTAAACGGGGCCACGGCAGAAGGCATATTGGGTAGAGTCCGGAGAGTGGCACAAGCGTGATCGGCGCGCATCACGATCTTGAGTCTTTGATGTCGCATGATCTTATCGCGAAACCGGTGCCCCCTTGCCTGCGCGCAAACCGGAGTGTTTTAAAGTTCTGCTCATGAGCCAGCGCGAAGCTGGACCCCTCCCCTCTCCGCCGAGACCTTGCGAGCAGCGGCTCTCACGAATTAAATCTTGCGGCTGTCATAGGCCCAATGCAGCAGCGCTTGCCGCTGACGCGGACGACAGGTCAAATCGCCCGGCCTGCAATGTTGTTTGACCTGCGCAACATGGCGGCGAATGGCCTTCCATCGTTTGATCTGCCTTGCATCTTCTTGCGGCAATCTGCGGCCCATGTAGTAGCGGCAATACCATTGGAACCACCCGCGGGGATCGTCGGGAGAGATCCAGCCTTTCTTGCGCCATACCGAGAGCGGCTCACTTGCATCGACGCCAAAGTAGTTGAGTGAGCAGTCGCGGTAGTCCGGTGAGAGCTTGGCGTGCGTGAACCAACTCGATGGAAATTCTTCGCGCGTGTCTGTCATATACTTGCCGCAAAAGACGCCGAGCGCCAGCATTTCCAGCGGCGTCAATTCCGGACGGAAATCCGGATGAAAGTCGCGGCCGATGGGGGCGACGAGCTCATAACGATAGCCCTTCTGCATATGGTCATTGACGTTGACAACGCGCTTCATCGTCTTCGCCATGGCATTCTGCGGTCCGATGGAGATCTAGGGTGGCCGGACATCCTGTGCGACGATCTCAATTCCGCCAGCCCACCTTACATCTTGGGTTGCCTCCAGCAACGAAACAGGCCGCGTGACGCCGCTGGCCTCCCAGGGCGCAAGATCCATCGATCGGACAAGCCGCATCGTGTAGCTTCTGTCTTGAACCTTGTAAGATTTTCAGCCCCGACCTGACCAAATCGTTTCACGTGAAACGTTTTGGTAAGGTTGCGGCCGCCGCGAAAGAGCCCCGGCATGTACGTTAGAGTTCGGCTTCCGCCGCCGCCCCGGCGTATCATTTTTCCCTCCCCGAAACGGTGACAATGGCCACGGGGATATCGAGGCCAAGCCAGGGAAGTTCCGCGACGTTGCCCCTCGACCGCAACGGCGTCACCGTCACACGCATGGGCGAGCGGCCCGGGCCGCCGCGACGAACGTAAATTTCTCCGCCGGGACCATTTGGCGCGCGCGCCTTGGGCGCGCAGGAGGCGATCAATCCTTGGACAGCGGCCGCGCCGCCAGTGCCATGAAGGCAGCCGTCCTTCAGGGTCAGCCCGCCGCCAGAACAAAGCAGCGCCCGCGCCGCCGCATTAGCGAACAGCACCCGCGCGGCGCCATCGACCAGCATCACACTCCGCTGCAAGCACTCAAGCCGTTCCGGGGTGGTGTCATGGTCGAGATCGCACAGCCGAAGCTCACGATGAATGCGAATGGCGCGGTCGATGTGTGGCAGAGCCGCCATGAAGGCGAGGATTTGCTTGTCACGAATGTGATCGTTCTTGGGCGCATTCGCGACACAGAGCAATGCCGAAACTTGGTCCCTGACGAGCAAATTGACAGCCAGGATCGCGAGGCCGAATTCGGCCGGGCGAAACCACTCGTTGAACACCGGGGTATTGGAGAAATCCTCCCGCGACATAATTCTCTCGAGGGAAAAGACCTCGCCCGCTGGCACTTGCGCATTGAGAGGCCGGAACGGATTACGGAAAGCCCAATAGCTTTTGTAGCTTGCGCGCATGAATGGATCGGTGCGCGGGGAGATCGAATCGTAAGTTTGGGCGCGCCGGTCCATGGCGGCCAAACTCACCTGCGCCGTGCCCGTGAAGTCGGCAAGGCCTATCAAGGCCTTCGGCCATAAAGCGCTGTCGAAACTGGCCTCATAGATCAAGTCTATCAAGGCAAGAAGCTCGTCTTCCATGCCCATTGCAGAAAACCCATCGGCATGAGTATTTTGAAATGAAGTGGAAGCGTTTCGCTTTATGCCCTCGCCATAGAGGTCCGGTTCATGTCCACGGAAACGGCCTTGTGCGTGCTATTTCATAGGTCCTCGCCAAAGTCCCCAACGAGAACATTTGATTGAGCTCATATTGGCGGAAAAACAAGCCCCTTGGACAGCAAACGGCACTGCCGCTTGCGGTTGACTGGGTGCGGCCCACTTGCGCGGCGGCACCACCCGAACGGCTCATGTTTCGATCTTGTCCTCGTCGGCGGTGTCGAGCAGGAGACGCACGAGTTCAGCCTGCCGGTGAGTTCCGGTCTTCTCGAAAATGCTTGAAAGGTGGGTTCTGACCGTCGTGGCGGAGATGCCGTGCCGGCTCCCAGCGGCCGCGCGGCCGTCCCCTTTCAAAATCTCGGCGGCCAGCCTCGCCTCCGCGGCGGTGAGGCCAAAGCGGCGGCGCAGATTAACCTCCTGCCGCCAGCGGTCGATATCCGGGTCACGCACCGTGACGATCGCGACGGGAGCCCCGACGCCGATCCAGGGAACATCCGTGAGCCGGGCCTTGGAGCGAAGCGGCGTCACCGTCACAAAGAGAGGTGAACGGGGAAGCTCGCGCGGAATTTTAAATTCTCCGCCGGGGCCGCCAAGCGCTAGAGAGGTTCGCGCGCAGGAGGCGATCAGCTTTTGCAAAATTCCGGAGCCGGCGGCGGCGAGACGTCCGTTGTCCAAAAATATTTCTTTGCCCTCATCGAGCATGGCCTTCGCGGCGGCGTTCGCGCGAACCACTCTGCCCGAGGCGTCGGCCAGAAACGCGCCCTGTTGCAGGGTCTCGAGCCGCTCCGTCGCGGCGACATGCTTGAGCTCCAGTTCCCAGAGCCGCCGGCTTATGCGCACGGCGCGGGTGAGGTGCCGCAGCACGGCTCCGAAAATTTGCATCTGCCGAGCGGTCAGGAAAGGCCCGTTGGGGGCGTTGCAAAAGAAAATCATGGCTGAAAACTGATCTTCGACGACCAAATTGGCGCCGGCCGCCGCGAGACTGAGCTCCGCCTTCCGCCAAAACTCATTAAACACCGGTGTGGCGGCGAACTCCTCTTTCGGCATGATGCTATCGAGAGTATAGATTTCGCCCTCTGGGCGAAGAGAAGCGGACACCAGAGTCGGATCTTGGAACACCCAATATTCCGTCCAAGATGTACGCAAATAAGGATCAAGCCGCGGCGCGATCGCCGTGACCACATTGGCGCGCCAGTCGATTGAGGGCATTGCAACCTGCGCCGCGCCCACGGTGTCGGCAAACTTTATCAGAACGCTCGGCCAGAGATCGCTGTCGAGCGCCGCCTCGTAGATCAAATTGATCAGAGCAATGAGCTCTGTGTCTCGGCTCATGGTGTG
The DNA here is from genome assembly GCA_963784075.1 of uncultured Alphaproteobacteria bacterium. Taxonomy (GTDB): domain Bacteria; phylum Pseudomonadota; class Alphaproteobacteria; order Rhizobiales; family Beijerinckiaceae; genus Methylocapsa. The sequence goes on from CAWAQW010000055.1 coordinate 69,914, forward strand.
ACCCTAGCAGCCCGAAGCGGTCCGCGATACTCCAGCTCGCGGATCGCGGCCCACGGCGGTTTCCCCGGTTCTAGAGGAAAAGCTGGCCGGTATCGAGCCGAGGCTAGGCCGGAACAAAAGGTGGCTTGCATGCACCAATTAAGCGGCGGTTCGGTCGGTTTGCTTGATTTGGATCAATCAATGGTCTTTCCCACTCATCACCGTGATAATAACCAATTGAAAGTGGCAGTCAAAGCTTTGTCCAGTATCATAATCATTATGCACATCAATTGCATTTGCAGATTGACACATGTCAATCTATTCAAACACGAAGACGAAAATGCAGAATGCTTATGATGCGGTTTGTGGAGAATGCAATGCAGCTCAGCTCGAGCGCCTTTTCCAATGGCGGGACGATCCCGTCCTGTGACGGAGAGGATCTATCCCCACCGTTTCAACGGAGCGAACCGCCAACCGACACCCGCAGCTTTGTAGGGAAGGCCTCAAGCGGTCAATCAATGATTTCAATCGCTTGGGTTATCGCGGCCCACACCGTGACGGGCCTCGCCGCTATCAATTCCGGCTGCCTGTGAGCGGCAAGACCAAACGGCGGCGGTCCGGACATTCCATGTAAAATCTAAATTCCGCCAGCAAACTTACATCCTTGGCCGCCTTTGGCATCGAGGCGGGCCATCGAGCCGCCGCCGCCGCGCGCCAAAATTGGCTCCGCGAGACCCATCGATCTGACAAAACGCATGGCGGAACCGCTGTCCTGGCCGCCGCAACTGAGCCACGGCTTGTGCGTATGCGATCGCGTCACAAGAGTTGACGCCGCGCCTGCGCATTGCGAGCATCGCTTGCCGCGAGGTTTTGGCAAGGCCATGCTCGGTCTTGTTCCAGTGATAGGGCCGCAGAATGAGGTCGTAGAGCGCGAGCCAGGCCGCCGCCGATGTCAGAAGATAATAAGGAAGGAGCAGTGGCAGAAAGGGCAAAAGACCCAGCAGCTTGCGCCGCGTCATGGCGAGCACCGCGAGCCAGAGGATGGACGCCGCGCCGAAAAGAGCCGCCTACATCAGATCGGCGCCTCCAGTTCGAGGCGGAGGCAGGCGAAGGCACGGATCGAGCGTGGCAAGGCCAAGGCTCGCCTCCCACAGAGCTCTCTCGACGTGGCACCGGCGCGCACCAGGCGGGACATATGTGACGGTGTGGTGATCGCGAGGTGCGTCGAAAAACCTTCGCCCATCCGCCCACGGCTCAACAATTCTGCGAGCATTTGGCCGCTCGGCGCCGCAAGCCAGCGGCGGCCGTCGCACCCGTCGAGGGGCGCGATCCCGGTATGAATTGCATAGGGATAGCGCGTTCCCGCCGCAAGCTTGACCTCGCCTTCGACAAAGGCCACGCCGAGGAAATGGGCAAGAGAACGATAAACAAAGCTCTCCCGGACGGCCCCGCTCGCCAGCAAAGCGGCCTCGGGCGCGACAGCATGCCGGCGCGCCTCCGCCGCCGCCGCGAGCGCCGCGTCGACACCATAGTTCAAGAGAAAAGCAAGGGCCACCGGCAAGTGGGCGGGGGATCGCTCCTGTCCCGAACCGATGGACGACGCCGGGGCACGACAAAAACACGCACAAAAGCCTGGGGGAGCGCGGCGACGATCCGACTGGGTCCACGCAAGTTCATTGGTCCAAAACGGCAAAAAGGATATTACGAGCTTGGCCAGTCTGGAATTAATTGCGTATCAATATTCGTCAAATCTCATACAAAAGCAAGAAAATTGCCCCCACGCGAGGTGCAATGGCGTTTTATAATGTTACTGCTGTCTGGTCGCCGCGATGGATGCAGCCGAACCCGTTGAATTGCGGGAATTTCTCGGGCGCTGCCGCAGGCTCGGGATCATGCTGGAAAACAGGCCGGACAGATAGCCGACTTGCAGGCAAGTATCGAGCACAGCGATTTGAAGAAGCGCGTGCAGCAAACCGTGGCCGTAATAGCTGGAACTGGCAACAATGATCACACCGATCGCCACGATGGCTGGCACAAGAATCCAAACTCTAAAAAGCCTTCCGAAGATTGTCCCAAGTATGAAACCCCAAATTGCAAGGATGGTCACGCGACAACTCCTCCTCGTTGCAGTTTTCCGCGCCGCAACATTTGCTTTCATTACATTACACGAGAGACTGTGAAAAATACATTAGTAAAACAAGAATTTTTAACACAATAGCACCGGTTTAGCACCCTCGAAGTCTCTCGATGCAAAACTCAATTCACCGCTTCTCGAAGCTAATCAGGCAGAAATAAACACTTCGGTATGTGATCCCGTTCAATTTGAGGGAAACGAAGCATGAATCCAAAAGTTTCAGACCATGCAAACGAGCCACGCAAAAGAAATAGCCAGAGAGCCCCTAGAAGCGGGTCCCGAAGTGGAATCTAGAGGGGCCATGGCCTTGAGCCCGCTTCAGGTGAATCGGGGCACCCGCCGGCCGTCCCAGAATGCCTTAAATCTTTGAATAAAAGCGGCTCCGAACCAGTTGCGCACGGCCACTCAAGCTGAAAGGGCTCTCGCGCGGGCCGGGCTGGGCTTAGCGGCGCAGAAATGTGAGATAAACTGGCCGGCGGGCGGCGCGAAGCGCCTTTTCTTCGTATCTTGTGCCGGTCCAGCCCGCCCAAGGTTTTTGCCAATCGCTGGCCTTCGCCGCCACCCAAACGAAATCCGGCGAACGCAGGACATTCGCCAAGGTCCAGCCGGCGTTGTCGTCGATATCGGTCGCAAAACGAAGCTCGGCGCCTGGACGCATGATCCGGGCGAGACGCGCCAGCATTTCACCGGAAAGGAAGCGGCGCCCGTGATGGCGCCGCTTTGGCCAGGGATCGGGATAAAGCAGATAGACGCCCTCCAAGGCCTCGCGCGGCAGCGCCTCGATCACGGCGCGGGCATCGCCATTGAAAAGGCGGACATTCCGCAAGGACCCCGCCTCGACGAGCGCCAGCGCCTTGGCGATGCCGTTCAAAAAGGCCTCGCAGCCGATATAGCCCGTATGGGGATGTGCAGAGGCTTCGGCGGCGAGATGCTCGCCCCCGCCAAAGCCAATTTCGAGCCAGAGCGCCGAGGGCCTCTCAGGAAAGAGGCCCGCGGGATCGGCAAGGGGCTGCGACACATCCAAGGAAAGACGCGGCAAAGCCGCGCTCAGAAGCGCGGCTTGATGGCCCCGCAGTTTCTTGCCGCGGCGCCGGCCGTGCAGCCGAGGGGAATTCGCCTCTGTATCCTGCCGGGTGTCGCCGCAACCTTCCCGCTGCGCGAGAGGCTTCCCCTGTTGGCTGTCGGGATGGATTTCGTGGCTCATGCCCTAATCTGCAGGCGGCGATTCAGCGAATTTAGCTGAGATGCGTCTTAAGCTTCTCCGCCAGATCGGTCTTTTCCCAGGAGAACCCGCCCTCGGCGTCGGGCGTGCGGCCGAAATGACCATAGGCGGCTGTGCGGGCGTAGATGGGCCGATTGAGCATAAGATGTTCCCGGATGCCGCGCGGCGAAAGGCGCATGGCGTCGAAAAGGACCGCCTCGAGCTTTTCTTCGGCGACCTGCCCTGTACCATGCGTGTCAACATAGATCGACAAGGGCTCGGCGACGCCGATCGCATAGGAAAGCTGGATCGTGCAGCGATCGGCAAGGCCGGCGGCGACGATGTTTTTCGCCAGATAGCGCGCGGCATAAGCGGCCGAGCGATCAACTTTTGTCGGGTCCTTGCCAGAGAACGCGCCGCCGCCATGCGGCGCCGCCCCGCCATAGGTATCGACAATAATCTTTCGCCCGGTGAGGCCCGTATCGCCGTCGGGCCCCCCGATCACGAACTTACCGGTTGGATTGACATGCCAGACCGTTTCCGGGGTGATCCAGCCCTCCGGCAAGGTTTTCCGGATATAAGGTTCAACAATATGACGCACATCTTCCGAGCTTAGATTTTCGTCGAGATGCTGGGTCGACAAGACGATTTGGGTGACGCCAACCGGCTTGCGGTGCACATATCTGACCGTCACTTGGCTTTTGGCGTCGGGGCCAAGCTTAGCGGCGTCACCAAAACCGGCCTTACGGGCAAAGGCCAGCTCCTCGAGAATTTTATGCGCGTAGTAGATGGGCGCCGGCATGAGCTCCGGAGTTTCACGGCAGGCGTAGCCGAACATGATCCCTTGATCGCCGGCGCCCTCGTCCTTATTTCCAGCGGCGTCAACGCCCTGCGCAATGTCGGCGGATTGGGCATGGAGCAAAATCTCGACCTTCGCGTTTCGCCAGTGGAAACCCGCCTGCTCATAGCCGATGCTCTTGATCGCGCCGCGCGCCACCGCCTCGATCGCGTCATCGCCAATCGCGGCGCCGCGCACTTCGCCCGCGATGATGACGCGGTTGGTGGTTGCCAAGGTCTCGCAAGCCACACGCGTTTGATAGGGGTCAACGCCGGCTTTCGCGCCTTCCCGGAAGAAAAGGTCCACGACCTCGTCGGAAATCCTGTCGCATACTTTGTCCGGATGGCCTTCCGCAACGGATTCACTCGTAAACAGATAATTTTCGCGAGCCAATGCTGTCTCCAATGAAATCGAATGTCGCAACAAAGCTTTTGGTAAGCCGTTCGGTTTGTCAAGCCATCCGAGCTTTTGTGTTTGCTTAAACGAACGCGGTCAATTCACTCAGCCGAGGCTTCGCCGGGATCAGGCGTTTCATTGGCCCCACTCTCAGGCTTTTCGTCTTCTCCGGCAAGCGAGGAGACGAGATCGACGATCCGCTTGCGAACTTTTGGGTCATGGATCCGCGCAAAGGCGAGGTTCAAATGCAGACCTTCGGGGGTCGACAGGAAATCGGCGACATAGCTCGCCGGCGAATCCTCCGCAAAGCCCATCTGGCCCGATTCGGGTTTCGCCATGGCTTCGAAGGCAGGCGCCCCTTCGAAAAAGAAGGACGGCGGAACATCGAGTGTTCTTGAAATTTGCTGGAGCCTGCTTGCGCCAATTCTGTTGGTGCCTTTTTCGTATTTTTGGACCTGTTGAAACGTCAGACCCAAGGCGTCCCCCAGTTTTTCCTGGCTCATGCCAAGCATCATGCGCCGCATACGAACGCGGCTGCCGACATGACGGTCGATCGGGTTTGGTATTTTCTTCACGAATTCCGTTCCAATCGCCACGGTTCCGCCGCGAACTCTTGAAGTCCGGGATAACAGAACATTGATATGGCGTCCCTCTCCTTATATCGCAAATAGAGCGCAAGGCATATAAGTGTCCTGATTTTCCCCCCGCCCTGTCCATGAGGAAGCAAAAAAACACGGCAGCGGACCGCATTCCGGGGCCGCCGCCTGGGGGAGCCTTACGACACAAGGTCGGCGGGTAGCTCTGAAACGCTGCTTAGGCGTGCATAGTCTGAAAGGCTGCTTAGGTGCATAGATTGAGCAGACCGTGTGGAAACGGCTCGGGTTGAGGGGTGACACCTCACCGGAGCTTGTTTCTGCGATTTTCTCGGGAGTCTGGCGCAGGATTCCCGTTGTGATGACGCGAGCGTTGTCCGCATGGTTCAGCGGGGCCAATATCGCGTCTCCTTTTACCCCCGGACCGCCGCCATCATGGTCTCGCCGCCGAGGATATTGAGCGCCCGTCGCAGATTGTAGACGAGCGCCGTGAGGCTGAACTCAGCCAGGCCTTTCATCAGAAAGGCACCCTGATTCATCCACTGCTTGATGCTGCCAAAGGGATGCTCGACGGTCTCGCGACGGCGGTCGAGAATCTCTGGCCTCGCCTTCAGACGGGCTGCCATGCGGTCGAGCACCGCCTCGTTCTCAAGACGCGAGACCCGGCGCATTGCAGCGCGGACGCAGCGGACACACAGGGCAAGCCACCGGATTGCTATAATCGATTTTCTTCAAGTCGCGCAGTTTGCCCTCATGGTTCGGCGATAGGGTTTGCCCGGCGGGACAGATGTACACATCCTGGCCCGGATCATAGCGAAACTCGTCCTTGCGGAATAAATCATTGCGCACCGACGATCCGCGCTGGGGCTTGGGAACATAAAGGAACGCAGCCGGCATTCTCGCACGCCTCGATGTCCTCGCTTTTGAAGTAGCCGCGATCGGCGACGACATCGATGGTCTCGACATCGAGAATGGCGCGGGCCGGCTCGGCGGTTTGCGTCAACAGACCCATGTCCACGACCTGGTTGCTCACGGCCTGCTCGACGATCATTTTGTGCTTCGCGTCGATCGCGATCTGGACATTGTAGCCGGCGCCAACCTTCGTATGGGCCGCCATCGCCCGGCTGTCGGGATCGGTCAGGGATATCTGGCTCTCGCCGGTTCTCGAGATCCGCCAGCATCGCCCCGTAGCGGCCGCGCTTCTCGCGCAGCGCCGCGATCTTCTCGGCAAGATTTTTCGTGCGCGCGCCGCCGCCCGTTCCGCCTTCCTCGACATCGCCCTCGTCGAGCCGCCGAAGATAAGCATTCAACCGTTCATCGGCCGCGCGAATGAACTTTTGCAGCGAGGTCCGGGTAAAGTTGCGGTCCTTGTTGTTGACCGCCTTGATGCGGGTTCCGTCCACAGCCAGCAACAAAGGCGTCGATGAACCGCACCGGGTTGTCGGCGTCGACATAATCGTCCACCGCCTCCGGCAACAAAAACATCTGCGAGCGATCGTGACCAGAAATGTGCATCATGCTCAATTCTAGCGCGCCATGCGCGGCAGAGGAATCCACACAGTCCGACTTTTTACACGGTCACACCAAATGTTGTTTCATGCGAAACTTTTTCGTCCGCTCCGGGCCAAAAGACCTTAAACAGCGCATTCGACAGGTTAATTAATGGCGCCTATCGGCCCCGCCGCTTAGTCCTCCGACGGTAAACCAACCTTCACCCACGGCCTCGGCGGGCTGCGCGGCAAAATTCTTCAGACGTTCGTAAAGCACTTGCGCGGGCGCGGAAAACTCAGCTGGCGTACGTTTACTGGTGAAGTCCGTCAGATCCAAAAAAAAGCCGCGATAATCCGTTACATTTGGTCGTTTAAGGATAATCGAGATTGCTTGTTCAGACATCAAAGCGGCGGCGGCAGAGATTAGGGGAGCCCAAGCCGGTACTAGTTCCAGATTCAAAAATCTATGGAGTGCCATCTGTTCAAACTTCATTCCTGAAAGAACGGATAAGACATAGGCACTGAGCCGTAAAAGGCAGTCCTTCGCAATTTCGGGTTTGTCAATCTGTTCCCAGCTCAATCCGAGCGAAGGATAACTTAGACGCTCCTCGGGAGTTGGGTCGCCTGGCCGCGTGACGAAAACATTAGGAGACGGCGCAAAATAAAAATCTACGATGGGCACCTTGGCTTCGCGGGCGGCGCGGTACAACAGCATGCCGGGACCAAGCGCGTCAATTCCTGGAAGCACAACGTCGCATTGCTGGAGGATGTTCTTCAGGGTTGCAGCTTCGCTCCATTCCGCTTCGTACGTTTGCACTATGGCGGAGCCGTTCACGGCTAAGATGAAGTCCCGGGCGACGCTTACCTTGCTGCGGCCCAGGGAAGCCGCTGTACAGAGAACTTGGGACGCGAGGTTTTCGGAAGAAAAGGTATCAAAATCGGCAATAATGAACCGGCCAACGCCGCACCTTACAAGGTTCTGAAGGAGCGACTGGCCAATGGCCCCCACGCCTGGGATAAAGACACAGCTATCGGCGAGCCGCTGAAATTCTCCGGCATCCACAAAGCCCCTGCTGCGAGAGAAAGTCATCGGCTCTTATACTCCCATATTCACAAAACAGCCTCTACAGGAAGATTCCCCGCTCAGTTTACTCTGTCAATCGGTTAGGAATTCTTCCTTCCCCTGCGGCTAAGGAAGCCGGCGGCGGACGCCGCCGCCGGGTGTGGGAAGGACTCGGCAGCTCGCTCAGGCATGCAAGCAGGACGGGTCTCTCGAAGGATTCGGTGAGAACCCGGCGGCGGTTGCCGCGCAACTTTCCGCAGCCGTTCCAGCGTCCGCCAATCGAAGTTGAGCGTCACCGCGATGAAGTCCTGCCCTCCCAATCTATGTGGCAGGCCGAGCGGCATCGGCCGGAAATGAAGTTGAATGAAGCGTAGCAATGCGCTCGGCTCAATCTCGACAATCGCAGTTGATAACCCCATTTTCCAGGCCCCATTCGACCATGCCGGACAAAACGCATTGGCGATCGGGCTAGCAACGCGCCCTTTTTCGCGATGTCCCCTCGCGACGCAGTGGCGTGAGCACTCCCAGATATGAGAGCCGACGGGCCGTTCAACTTCGCACAATTCTGGCATGACGTCAGATAGTAGGTGCGGTCGCGTCGAGGGTAGCATACGCTGATAGCCGAGCACCTCGCCCTGCTCGATGTATAGCAAATGCACTGTATGTTTATTATCGAATTGATCGATCTCGCGCCCATCTGGTTTCGCGAGATCCGTCCAGCCCATTTCCTCGACAAATACGCTGTGCCGCAAACGATAGGCTTGTTTCATCTCATCCCGATAATGATGTTCATTTTCGGGCGTTACAACATAAATCATGGCGTTCTCCAGGTCAAAGTCAGAAAGATGACTAGGGTTTCTTACCCCCAGACTTCTCACCATTCAGTGACGGGAGAATGCGGATATAGGGATGATTAGGTAGTACGCGTTCGCGTACCTTCTTAGGCGATCAAGCCGCGACGAATAGCTTCAGCGACTGCCTGCGTGCGGTTGATCGCGCCGAGCTTCGCGCGGATCGATCGCATGTGTTTATCGGCGCCATGCTCGGAAATATTCATGACCTCGCCGATTTCCCAATCGTTTTTTCCTTCCGCTGCCCATTGCAAAGCCTCGCGCTCCCGCGCGGATAGGCGCACCTGGCTTATCCACAGACAATTCTTGCTTGAGCGCGATCGCGCGCGCTATTGCATAGCTCGCGATCAAGCGACAACATTCCGCTCGTCTCCGGGCGGATTTCGAGATCTCGTCCAGCCGAGAGAAAATCCAACTGGCTGCCCATCCAGTGTCACGAGTGCAGCCGAAAAGCCTTTCCTCAGATTGAAATCACTTGCTTCGTCCATCACCCTCCGTTTCAGCGGGTCGTCGCCGATAAATGGATCTAGCTCGCTCCAAAAGAATGGGGTCACCGATCGATCGGGCACGCGAGACGGCCGGATCACGAAGATACATAGCCCTTCGACACAATATCGGTGCAACCACTCCGCAGGCCAGCGGTTTAGCAAAACATGACCGAGCTGTTGGCGACTGTTCGAGCCCGAGCGCGGAAACGTACTCGCAAGGACATATTCCACCCCAAACGGCGCGACATGGCGTAACACCTGCTCCGAAACATCCTCAAGGTTGCGGGCGCGATCAAGGTCTCGAATGAAATCGAGCGTGTGTCCCAAAGTCTGACGAAAGACGCGCGGCGGCATGTTCATCCTCGCCAAGGCGTTCGCGGAGCGAACATCCCCTTAAGAAACCACTCGCGCCTTTCCACGGGCAGCGGGAGACGCGGGGAGAAGCTTTGAAGAAATGTTGAATACTAAAATTTCTCATTATATTTTGACTACTTTATTTAACCTTGTCAAGAGCGCAACCGGGCGGCCAAGGCGAAACAGAGCACGGCCACCCACAGAAAAAACGCGCCGGCGAAGGGGAATTTCGCGAACACCGGCGCTTCGATCCTTTGCGGCAGACCGCCATCAAGGACGCCCTCGGCGCCGAGCGGCAGCTCCGCCAAAACCCGGCCATAGGGATCGACAATCGCCGAAATCCCCGTATTCGCGGCGCGAATCAAGGGCAATCCTTCCTCGATCGCGCGCAGCCGCGCTTGCGCGAAATGCTGATAGGGGCCCGACGTCATCCCGAACCACGCATCGTTCGTCACATTGAGGAGCAAGCCTGGACGTTCCGCGAGTGCTTCCTCTGGGACGGCTTCGCCGGGGAAAATCGCCTCATAGCAAATCAGCGGCGCGGCGGCCGGCAAGCCGGGCACAAGCAACAAATGCCGTCGTTCCCCCGCCTCGAAACCGCCAGGGATATGCACGAATTGATGCAAGCCGAGGCGGTCGAAGACCTTCTGAAAGGGCAAATATTCGCCGAACGGCACAAGATGCACCTTGTCATAACTGTTAAGAATATGGCCGCCGCTGGCAATGACCTGGATCGCATTGAAATATCTTGCGTCGCCGGACGCGGACCGCCCTGCCCCATCCTCTTCGCGCGCGGCACCGGTGACGAGGACCGTATCTTGCGGCAAAACCGCGCCAATTTGGGCAAGAGTTCTGGAATCACGCGACAAAATGAAAGGAAACGCCGATTCCGGCCAAATGAGAACGGTGACATCGTCGAGGCCCGAGCGATCGGGGTCGGCCGCGCGCGCCGACAAGGCCAGGTAACGCGATAAGATCCAGCCTTTGTTTTCGGGCCGGAATTTCGCGTCCTGCGGCAAATCCGGTTGCATGATGCGCAATTTTACGCCGGCGACCGGGGCCGAAGTTGCGTGTGCCAGCCGCCAGGCCCCAAATCCACAAATCCCGCAAAAAGCAAGGATCGCCGCGAGGATCGGCACGGGCGGCCGGCGCCCGGCGCCTCGCAGCGCGGATTTTTCACCAAGCACCGCGGGGGCGGAAAAAATAAGGATGGCGATGACGGTCAGACCGTAAAGGCCGACAATCGAGGCCAATTGCGCGGTGAGAAGATTGCCGCCAAGCGCCATGCCGAAACTGTTCCAGGGAAATCCAGTTAAGACATGCCCACGCAGCCATTCGGTCAAACTCAATCCGGCGGCAAGGGCAAAGAGACGGCCAGCGCCCGGTGACCACATGAGACGAGCCAGCAGGAAGCCGAGACCCGGGAAAACCGCGAGGACGGAGGGAAGCCCGGCCACCCCCAGCGGCAAGGCCCAGGCGTATTCGTCGGCTTCGACGAGAAACGCCGCGCCAAGCCACCAAAATCCGGCGATGAAATAGCCAAATCCCCACCACCAGCCGGCCTCAAAGGCGCGCCACGCCGAAACCGGCAAAGCCAAACGAAACCGCCGGCCGGCGGGCTTTTGGCGGCTCTCCGCGCATCCGTCGATCAGCCAAACAGCGGCTGTCATCGGGACGATGAGCGCCGGAAAAAAATTGAAAGGCGCCATGGCGAGCGCCCCCGTGCCGCCCGCGGCGAACGCGATGACGCGGCGGCGCCAGCCGGAGGCGAGGATGATCGCTAAGGCGATCGCTGGCATGGCGCGCTCCAACTCACCTGATGATGCTTGCATGATCCTCGCACGATCCCGGACGAGGACGCCAGTATCGCGATAGGATTATGCAATGGAAATGCTGTTCAAAAATGGCCAAGACGCTTTGACCGGACGGTGCTTGCACGAGTTCTACAGCGAAAGAGCCATGATCGGCTACCGCTTTGCTGGAGATTCGCCCGGCCCGCCGGGCTCTTCGGGTATCGGATGGTGTTCGCTGTTCTTGGATTGCACCGGCGCCTCGGTCATCCGGATCATCACCCGTTTGACGCGGCGCGGATCGGCGTCCGCCACCTCGAATTCGATGCCGTCTTCGGCGATAATTTCGCCGCGCACCGGAACGTGCCCCGCGAGGGCCGTGATCAATCCTCCCAAAGTGTCGACTTCCTCGGCATCGCTAAACGCCCGGAGATCGGCGCCGATCACCCGGGAGACGTCGCCAAGATCGGCGCGCGCATCCACGAGAAAATTGCCTTCCGCGACGGTCTCGATCTTGGGGCTTTCGTCCTGATCATGTTCATCCTCGATGTCGCCGACGATCATTTCCACAATATCCTCGATCGACGCGAGGCCTTCGGTGCCGCCATATTCGTCGATGACGAGCGCCATATGGGTTCTGGTCGCTTGCATTTTCACGAGAAGATCGAGAGCCGGCATCGACGCGGGAACGAAGAGGACCGGGCGGAGAATATTGGCCTGCGACAATTCCACGTCCAATCCGCCATGCGCGAAACAGCAATGCGCCGCCATCTCGCATTGCGGCGCCTCAGCCGGTGCACCGCCCGCGCGTTGCGCATGATCCGGCGGTTTCGGGGCGGCGAGATAGGCGACAAAATCGCGGATATGCACCATGCCGCGCGGATCATCGAGCGTTTCGCCATGCACCGGTAGACGTGAATGACCGGCGTCGCGAAAGACCGCGAGCACATCGGCGAGCTTGCTATGCAGCGCAACGGCGACGATGTCGGCACGCGGGACCATGACGTCGCCAACTTGCACTTCATGCAAGGCGAGGACGTTTTTCAACAACGCGCGCTCTTGCGGAGATACATCGTCCTCCGTCGAAGTATCGGCGAGCGCCTCCTCGAGATCATCCCGGATCGAAGCGCCGCCGAGGCCAAATAAGGCGCGCAGCCGGTCGATGAGGCTGGGGGGTTTCCCGCCTGGACCCGGCTTCCCGGATTCGGCCTCGCTCGCGGCCGCAATGTCATGTTCACTCATTGGCGCCGGCCACTTCCTCGATCAAAGAGGCCCCGTAAGGATCGTCGATCCCGAGCCGGGCAAGGATTGCGCGTTCAAGCGCCTCCATCGCCTCGGCTTCGGCGGCCTCGATATGGTCGTGGCCGATGAGATGCAAAAATCCGTGCACCAAAAGATGAGCGACGTGATCACGCAGCGGTTTGCCCGCTTCGAGGGCTTGCCTCGAGGTGGTCTCGAATGCGATCACGATATCGCCGAGGAGACACCCCGGGCCCGGAGTGCCCGTGCCCCCGGCGGGAAAGGAAAGAACATTGGTGGGCTTATCTTGTCCGCGCCATTTGCGGTTGAGCTCGCGGATGAAGGCATCATCACAAAAAAGAACGCTGATCTCGGCACCGGGGGCGAGCCCGACGCGGCTTTCCTCGGCGGCCGCGAGGATCGCCGCCCTTGCCAATTGCGAAGGTGCCTCAAGGGCCGCCCAATCCGCAGCTTCGATTGCGACATCGACCGTGAGGCTCATTTCCGCCCCTCCTGGCTCGCAGCTCTCTGCGCGGGCGCCGCTTCATAGGCACCGACGATCCGGCGCACGAGATCGTGACGGACGACATCGCCTTCCTTGAAGACGACATGGCCAATCCCCTCAAGCCCAGAGAGAAGTTCGATCGCTTCGCTGAGCCCCGACTTCTGGCCGGGCGGCAGATCGGTTTGCGAAGGATCGCCGGTCACGATCATGCGCGATCCTTCGCCGAGGCGGGTTAGGAACATTTTCATTTGCATCGAAGTCGCATTTTGCGCCTCGTCGAGCAGCACGCAGGCGTTGCTCAAGGTGCGCCCGCGCATGAACGCAAGGGGCGCGACCTCGATCATGCCCGTTTGCATGCCGCGTTCAAGCATGCGGGCATCCATGAAATCGGCAAGCGCATCGTAGATCGGCCGCAAATAGGGATCGACTTTGTCGCGCATATCGCCCGGCAGGAACCCAAGCCTCTCGCCTGCTTCCAGCGCCGGCCGCGACAGGATGAGACGCTCCACCGCTCCTTGTTCCAGCAAGAGCACCGCGAAGCCGACGGCGAGCCATGTCTTGCCGGTGCCCGCCGGGCCTTCGGCGAAAACCAACTCGTGGCGTTTCATCGCGCGCAGATACTGGTCTTGCGCCGTGTTGCGGGCGCGGACGCTCCCGCGCCGGCGGGTGCCGATTTGCTCGAAAACCGCGCGCGCCCTCTCCTCCTCCTTTGGAAACAGTGTGCCTTGCATCGCGCCTTCCTCGATCGCGCCATCGACGTCGCCAAGGCCGATCGGCTGGCCGAGCTCGACCCGCGCGTAGAGATTTTCCAAAACGAGCCGCGCATGCTCGCACGCGTCCCCTTTGCCTTTGATCGTCACATGATTGCCATTGGCATTGGCGATTACGCCAAGCCGGCGCTCGAGCTTCGCCAAGTTTTGATCATATTGCCCGAAGACAAGCGAAGCATGGCGATTGTCGTCGAACGCCAAGGTGATCTCGGCCGTGTCGGTCTCGCCCGCAGGACGCCGGAAGTCTTGCCGCGCAAACGGCCCTGAACGATCCGATGGTTTCAACGAAACGCCTCGCGCGCGGGCTGTTCGGGCAAGATCCGGCCAAACAGCGAATTGGCTCCGGCGGCGATGATTTCAACGCGAACGATCTCGCCGATGCGATCGAGGCTGCCCTCCATCTGAACCGTTTGCAGATAAGGCGTCTTGCCGGCGATCTGGCCGGCATGGCGGCCGGGTTTTTCAATAAGCACATCGAGCGCGCGCCCGACCATTTTGCGATTGAACGCGTGCCGCTGCTGATCGAGGCGTGTCTGCAGCCGCAACAGCCGTTCCGCCTTCACCGCATCCGGGATCTGGTTTTCAACCTCCGCCGCGGGCGTGCCGGGGCGGGCCGAATATTTGAACGAGAAGGCGCTCGCGAATTCGACCTTTTCGATCAAATCCAAGGTCGCGCCGAAATCCTCTTCGGTTTCACCGGGAAAGCCGACAATGAAATCGGAGGATAAGGCGATGTCCGGCCGCGCGGCCCGGATTTCCGCGACAAGCGCGAGGTACTCGGCGCCTTTGTGCTTGCGGTTCATCGCGGCAAGGATTTTATCCGAGCCGCATTGCACCGGCAGATGCAGGAAAGGCATCAGGCAGGGTTGATCACGATGCGCTTCGATGAGAGTTGCGTCCATGTCATTTGGATGACTCGTCGTGTAGCGGATGCGGGCGATGCCTGGCACCTCCGCAATCCGGGCGGCAAGATCAGCGAGCGAAGCCACCGCCCCTTCCCGCGTCTCACCATGATAGGCATTGACATTTTGGCCGATGAGGCTGACCTCGCGGACACCCGCGGCGGCAAGCGTCTCGACTTCGGCGACAATATCTTCAACCGGGCGCGACACCTCGGCGCCCCTTGTATAAGGCACGACGCAGAAGGTGCAGAATTTGTCGCAGCCTTCTTGCACCGTCACAAAAGCCGCAACCCCGCGTTTGCGGATGACGCCGGGGCCCGGCGCGGCAAGGTGATCGAATTTGCTTTCGGCGGGAAACTCCGTGTCGAGAACCGCAGGGGTGCTTTGCGCGCGGCGCAACAACTCCGGCAAGCGATGATAGCTTTGCGGCCCGACGACGACGTCCACCGCCTTTTGGCGCCGGAAAATCTCTTCCCCTTCAGCCTGGGCGACGCAGCCAGCGACAACGATCTTGGTCTGCCGCCCTTCCGCCGCGCGCACGGCCTTGAGGGCGCGCAGCTTTCCCAATTCGGAGAAGACTTTTTCGGTGGCGCGCTCCCTGATGTGGCAGGTGTTGAGGATCACAAGATCGGCGTCTTCCAAAAGCGTGGTCTCGGCATATCCTTCCGGCGCGAGGACATCGGCCATTTTCCCTGCATCATAGCCATTCATCTGACAGCCGTAAGACTTCACGAACATCCGGCGGGAGGATTTTGCCGGGCCCGGGCCGGCTTCGCCCGCAACGCCCCCGGCGGAACGCATTTGATTGAATTCGGACATCGTCTCCCGTGGTCCACGCGGCGCTCGCCTCTCCTCTTGAGCCACACTTGGCCAAGATTCGGCTTTTCCGATAAACTTAAGCTCGTTCAACAGCTATCTCTTCCAAAGAATCCGTCCCATCGAACGATTCTCCCCGCGCGCCCCGCACATTATAACAGGTCGCGCCGCATGACGAGAGCCATCGCCAATTCGGCGCCTTCCGCGCGATAATAGGCTTTGCGCTCGCCCACCTGCTCGAAGCCGAAATGCGCGTAAAGGGCACGGGCCGCGGTATTTTCGACATTGACTTCGAGAAACAAGCGGGAGACCCGGATCGATGCCAGCCCATTCAAATGGGGCTTCAGCAGGCTCGTCGCAATACCGCGGCGGCGCCACTCCGGCGCGACGGCGATCGTCAGGATCTCCGCTTCGTCGGCGGCGATCCGGGACAGGACAAAACCCGCCAAATGGTCTTCCTTGCCTTCGATCGCGCCGTCCGCGAATGTCCCCGGCGCGACAAAGAGCTGTTCGAAATCGGCCTCCTGCCAGGGATAGGCGAAACTCGTCGCGTGAATGGCGGCGCATTCGGCGCTCCGCTCGGCGCCGATCGGGCGGATGCAAGGCGAAGCTTTGGCCGGCCAATTGATCATCGCAGGTCACGAAGGCGCCGGTTGCATATGTGCCGCCCCGGTCACCTTGGCGTCGGGCGCTTTCAAGTAAAGCGGCCGCGGCGGCGCCAGGTCCGGATCGGCAAGAAGCCCAAGCTTGGCAACATAAACAATATCGAGGCCGGGGCTGTCACTCACGACCTCGATCTCTGCGCCGGCCGAAGATGCCTCGCGCGCGAGCAGCGCCGCGCCCGATCCCGCGACGCGCACCGGGCCTGCACCAAGCGAGCGCACCGCCTCGCGAGGCGGCACGACCCGAGGCGCCAGGCTGGCCCTCCCGTCCGGCCCAAAAGCCGCAAAATAAACATTGCCGTGCCGCGCATCGATCGCGACGGCGACGAGACGGAGCTTTTGCTCCAGGATCAAGGGCGCGGCGATGGCCGCCAGGGTCGAGACCCCGATGACCGGGATTTTGCAAGCCATTCCGATCGCCCGCGCCGCGGCGATCCCCACCCGCAAGCCGGTGAAAGAGCCCGGACCCACCGTGACCGCCACCCGGTCAAGCGACGCAAAGCCTCCTTCGACCTTGCGCATGACCCTGTCGATCAAAGGCAAAAGCGCCTCGGCATGGCCCCGTTCCATGGCCATTGTCTCGATCGATTCCGGGATTTCGGCGTCGTCGTCGAGGACGCAGGCCGAGATGGCCGGAAGCGCGGTGTCGATCGCCAGGATCCTCATGCGCCACGCCTCAAATCATGCCGAACGCCCGGCCGGAAACGGCCCTTTGCCCGGGCCGGCTGGCCCAAGTTAGATTTGTTCGACCGCTTGCACATCTGGGACAAAATGCTTGAGCAAATTCTGGATTCCGTGCCGGAGCGTCGCGGTCGAGGAAGGACAGCCCGAACACGACCCTTTCATGGCGACATAGACGGTGCCATCGCGAAATCCACGAAATTTGATATCGCCGCCGTCATTGGCGACGGCCGGACGGACATGCGTTTCGATCAGCTTTTTGATCGCCGCGACCGTGTCGGCATCGCCGGGGGCGAAGAATTCCTCGCTGTCCGCTTGGCCCCCTCCTTGCGCCGCAAGACCGGCCTCGCCCTCAAGCAACGGCTCGCCCGAGAGAAAATGCTCCATGATGGCGCCGAGGACAACAGGTTTGAGCTCCTGCCAGTCGCCGCCGGATTTCGTGACCGAAATGAAGTCGGAGCCATAAAAAACGCCGGAAATACCGTCGACAGTGAACAGGGCCCGCGCGAGGGGCGACTGGCCGGCGCCCTCCTCACTTCGAATGTCCAATGTTCCAAAGGTCATGACGGGGCGGCCGGGCCGAAACTTCAAAGTGGCCGGATTGGGAGTGATTTCGGTCTCGATGAACATGGAAGACTCCAAAAACTCCAGGGCAAGGCCGGAGCTGGATAGAGGGATCGGAATTATTCTAAAATATCACAAAGACACCGCCAAGGGGCAAGTCCTTCGGGCGCCTTCGAAATTTCCGCCCGCCCGGCCGCCGGACGCCCGCCCGGCCGCCGGAACCGGCTTTCCGGTTGCAGATTATATAGGGATGACGTCCCAAAATTCAGTCTTTCCATTTGCTTGATCGCACATGAGCTTTGCCGCCGCCCTGCGGGAGAGCCCCTTTGCGGCCGGCGGGTACCGCGCAAAACGCGAAAAAGCGCGCCATTGGGTGGGCCACGCCAACCTGGCGGGGAACCAGCTCCGCTAGGCAATCGTTTAGTACAGTGATGGTGCCGGATTGTTGCTGAACTCCGCAAAGATGGCGCGGCGGGCGGGAAAATCCGGTGGGCGGCGGCGCCAGCAACGGCGTCGCGGCGGGGTGAACAGCAAAATCCCGGGGCGGTCGCCCGGGAACGTGTGGGGGCAGCGCTTTTGAACCAATGGCATAAGTCCCTAGGCAAAAATCAATGGACACGAAGAACGGGCGAGGATCATGGCTCAATTAGCTGAGGTCAGCGGGCATCTCCTCGCTGCGGCAATGGCCGCTCCCTATCTTGGGCGTGACGAGGAACATGAGCTCGCCTTGCGCTGGAAAAATCACGCCGACGAAAAGGCTCTGCATGAGCTCGCGCGGGCCCATATGCGGCTTGTGATCGCGCTTGCGGTGCGTTTTCGACACTACGGCCTGTCTCTGGCCGACTTGATCCAGGAAGGTCATATCGGACTTTTGGAGGCCGCGGCGCGTTTCGAGCCGGAGCGCGAGGTGCGCTTTTCGACCTATGCGACATGGTGGATTCGAGCCGCCATGCAGAATTATGTGCTGCACAATTGGTCGATTGTGCGGGGCGGCACGAGTTCGTCGCAGAAGGCGCTCTTTTTCAATCTCCGCAGGATTCGCGCGAAACTGGCGCAGGCCGGCGATTTGCCCGCCGGGACAGAAATTTTCGCTCACATCGCCAAAGCGCTCGGCGTGCCTCGCTCCGATGTTGAATTCATGGACGCGCGTCTGTCGGGACCTGATCTGTCTTTGAATGCGCCGCTCGGAGACAGCGAATCTTCCGCCGCCGCGGAGCGCATGGAGATGCTCATCGACGATAAGCCGCGCCCTGACGAGGCGGTGGGGCTTACCCTTGACACCGACCGGCGGACGGCATGGCTGAACGAGGCCTTGACCGCGCTTTCCGAGCGCGAAAGGCGAATTGTCCGCGAGCGCCGTCTCGCCGAGGACGCAGCGACGCTCGAGGCCTTGGGCGATCGTCTCGGCATTTCCAAGGAACGCGTCCGCCAGATCGAGAGCCGGGCCATGGAAAAACTGCGCGCGGCGCTGACCAAACGTCACACGGAAAATGCCGCGGAAATTATGATTTGAGGGGCGGCTGCTTTGCGCGGGCGGGTGGCGAGGGCCCGTGTGCCTTGCGATTTTCCCGGCAAATTCCTCAAGTCAACCAGTTTTCCCCAAGACTTTCGGTCGGTTCCGCCTCTTGCCGCCGGAGAATCGGCCAAAGGGCGAAGAAGTGGCTTAAGATTATTGAGGCGAATCAGAGATTGAAGGAGGATCTCGGGGCAAGGCGGGCTTCAACCGGGGGACGATTGCATTCCAGCCGCTTGACGGAGCGCGACGGTTGGGGTTCCGTGATAGTAAGCTCGTTTCAGCCATGCGAGCCGGAGGCAGCGTTGCGCCGGTATGTGCTCGCGCTCAAATCATCAAAATCATATGGAGACAAGCCGGATGACAACTACAGGCAAAAAGACGCAAGCCACGCCCGCCAAGGCCGCGCCCGCGGCAGGCAAGTCTTCCAAGGCGCCCGAGGCAAAAAAACCCAAGGCCGCGGCAAGCGCCTTCGCCAAGCCCTTGCAGCCTTCGAAGGAACTCGCCGCCGTGGTCGGTTCCGACCCTTTGCCGCGGACCGAGGTCGTGAGCAAAGTGTGGCACTACATCAAGAAAAACAAGCTGCAAAACGAAGCCAACAAGCGCGAAATTCTTGCCGATGACAAGCTGGCCGCGGTGTTTGGCAAAAGCAAAGTGACGATGTTCGAAATGAACAAGTTTCTTGCCCAGCACCTCAAATGAGGGACTTTGGTCCCATGGGATGAAGGGCGTGGAGGATCGAGAAAAAGTTTTGAGGATCGCGCGCGAGCGCCGGGCGATTTTCGGTTTCGCATCGCGGCTTTTGAGCCTCCGGTGTGCTTCGGGGACAGATTTGGTAGGCGCCGGAGCGTGTACATGGCCTGGCGGCGCCGCCATCTGGAACCCGGCAGATCGCTCAAAAGTGGTTGCGGGGTTGGGGATCTAGCGAATCAACCCTTTTGGCTTTCCCTGCAAAAACGCCGGAAGATGCTAAGGCGGCTTCGCCAAGATACCGTCGCGTTCGCCGATGATCAGATCATCGTCGGGCTGCACATCACCATTGATAATTTCCGTGTAGTTGCCGTCGTCGAGACCGGGTTGAACGGCGATGGCCGCCGGCTCTCCACCACGCAGGACCCAGAGCCGCGACCAGCCAGCCGGTGGCGCCGTTGGACTGCCATCGGTGCCTATCGCGAGATCCCGCTGACGAAGAGTGCAACGCCTGCTCGGGCACGCGGCGGACGCCGTCGCGTCTGCCGGTCGTGATCCGGAGTGTCGCCGCCATGCCGGGCTTGGCCATGAGGTCCGGGTTGGAAGCACGGATGACAACCTCATAGCTTGCTGTGTGTTCAGGACTCTGCGGCGATTGCCCGATTCGCACCACCTCCCCGGTGAAAGGACGGTTCGGCAAGGACTCAACGATAAGCGTCGCTTCGTTGCCCGGCTGGACCTCACCGATGTCCTTTTCACTGACGCCAGCATCGAGGTGAATGACGGTGAGATCGGGGGTGATGAGGAAGAGCGGCGCCGCCGCCAAACCCGCCGCGGCTCGCTGGCCTATTTCGGCGTTGCGCGAGACGACCGTTCCCCCGACCGGTGCAACAATATCCGTAGCGTTGAGATTGGCCTTCGCGGCTTGAAGCGCCGCCTGAAGCTCCGCGACACGCGCCTCGTCGCGCTTCGTCCGCGTCTGCGCCTGCTCATAGATCCGGCGCGACTTGCCGATCGCTTTTTGGGAAATACCCCGACGCTCCGCCAGTACCGCATGAGTCTCGTAGACCGCCTTGGCCTCTGCGAGATCCGTTTTATCCTTTTCGAAGCGCGCCGCGGCGCCCGCGAGATCGGATTTGTCTCGGTCGACCATGATTTGATAAGGGCGGGGATCGATTTTCCCGCAGAGCTGGCCCGCCGTCACTTTCATCTTGGCGTCGCAATCGAACGCTTGGATCACGCCGGACACGTGCGCGGCGACCGGCTCGGTGGCGGCGGGGCCAACGATGCCCTTCGCGGTCACCGTGCGGACCACGGAACCGCGTTCGAGCTTTTGCGTGAGGTAACGCGCCGTTCTGCCTCGATGCGAGGACCAAGCGAGCCAGCCGCCCGTGAGAGCCAGAATGGCGGTGGCGGCGGCGGCGGCCTTGCGCCAGCGAGGCCGCCCAAGAGGGGGAGCTGCACCGGCCTTGGTGTTGTCGCCGAATAACAGGGAGCGCAATTCTTGCTCCCCGACCGCTCGTTCGAGCTCCCCGAAGGCAAAGAACGGAAACAGCACGACAAACATGATGATCCCAATCATCAGTATTCCCTGAAGTTTCCCGCCACCAATATCGGGAATGCTTTGAGAAAACGTCTTGCCGTGCAAGAGTCCAATAAATGTTTCTTCGATGATGTGGAAGCAAATCAGGATCACGGCAAAAATGGCGGATTTGGCCATGATTGGATAGATGAGCGGCCTATTCTTTAAATTGTCTCCGACATGGAAAATCTCTCCGACCAGCACGACCTTTGCCAAGGCCAAGGCGTTGAGAAGCGCAAAGCCTTGATGGTAAATCAGGTTTTCTTCATTCAAAACGAGCGCTTTATGAAAGGAAAACAAACTCAACAGAACCCAAAAATAGATAAAGATCCCGAATAGTTTTCTTGTTTCGTCGATAGCTCCCGTTTTCAGGTGATGGAGTCGATCATGCACCATGTTCTGATCTCCAGGGGGTAGCGGTCATTCGATTTGCCATATTGTTGATCGCCGTTCCTCGCTTTATACTCTATGGGGACGGTGCCGGCGAATGTTTCCGGCGTTCGCTTCCGCGTCTTTCGGAATTGCACGTCTTTCGGAATTAAGGGGAGTCCGTTCTTGAAATACCGCCAGCTCGGCGCCAGCGAATTGCAGGTGCCGGTCATTTCGCTCGGCTCCTGGCTAACGACTTCGGGCGGCATCGAGAAACGGCAAGCGATGGCCTGCGTCCACAAGGCGCTCGATCTCGGGATTCATTTTTTCGACACCGCGAATGTCTATGGCCGTGGCGCCGCCGAAAGCGTGCTTGGCGAGACGCTGACGGGCATTCCCCGCCATTCCTACATGCTGGCGACCAAGGTTTTTGGCGCGATGAGCGACACCGACAAGGGTCTCTCGCGCACCCAGATCGTCAAGCAGCTCGACGCTTCATTGAAGCGGCTTGGAACGGACTATGTCGATCTCTATCAATGTCACCGCTACGACGAGGACACGCCGCTTGAGGAAACGATGGAGGCTTTGACGGCGGCCGTCCGTCAAGGCAAGACGCGCTATATTGGATTTAGCGAATGGCCCCTCGATAAGATCGAGGCGGCGGCAAAGCTTTCCGGCGTCGCCCGTTTCGTGTCGAGCCAGCCGCAATATTCCTTGCTGTGGCCAAAGCCCGAAATTGATTTTTCCGCGCTCCGCCGAGCTCGGCATCGGCCAGATCGTCTGGTCGCCGCTCGGCCAGGGCGTGCTGACCGGCAAATACAAGCCAGGCGCGCCGCTGCCCGCCGGGTCAAGGGCCGTGCATGATTCAATGGGCGCTTGGCTGCCGAAACATTGGCTGAAACCCTCCGTGCTGGAGGCCGTGCAACGGGTGAAGCGCCTCGCTGAGCAGGAAGCGGGTGTAAGTTTGGCTCAATTCGCCCTGGCTTGGGTGTTGCGCCGGCCAGAGGTGATTTCGGCCATCGTCGGAGCATCGCGTCCCGAACAAGTGGCAGAGAACGCCGCCGCGGCTGAAAAAGAAATCGCACCGGAGCTTTTCGCGCAAGCCGAGGACATCTTGGCGCCGTTCAGCGGATCGCACTGAACGCCCCGTTCACGCAAGATATTCATGGCCGGGGCGGCGGCAGCCGATCGAGGGCGTCATCTTCCTTGAGGCCGGTGCCGCTCTGCTGCATCGTCCGGGCAAGCGCCATGATCGCGAGGATCCGCCGGCTCGCCTCGTCGATCGAAAGCCCCTGGCCGCGTATGTTCGAGACGCAATTGCGGTTGGAGTCCCGAGTGACGCCAGGCTTTGGATCAAAAGTGATATAGGCCCCCACACTGTCGCAGGCGGAAAGCCCAGGGCGCTCTCCTATAAGCACAACGGCCAGCGCGGCCCCCTGTCTTGCCGCGATCTCGTCTCCCAAGGCGACACGCGCCTCAAGAGCCACGACCGGAGGGGCAAACGCAAAATCCGGGGCGGCGAGCAGCCTTTTGGACAGCAGCGCCGCTTGCGCTTGAATGGCGCCCGCGGAAAGCCCGTCGGCGATGATGAGCGTGGCGTCATAGGGGCCGGGCGAGAGGACTTGGAGGGAGTCTTGCGCGAGGCGGCGGCCAAGATCGGGCCGTTGCAGATAACTGGCCCGGTCCGGCGCCGCGCTTCGGACGAGCACCGGGTGCCAGGCGGCAAGTTCGGCGAGGATCGGGGCCTCATCGAGATGGGCCCAGACCGCATCGCGGGCGCGGGCATGGGCGAGGTCGAATTCGAGCACACGGCGCGTCGGCAGGCCGTCGCCAGCGCGGCCGAGAGCGATGCGGGCGGGCGTCGCGCGGCGCAGAGACTCCCAGAAATCGCCCGCGGGCCGCATTAGAGCGCGCCCGCAAGGAGGCGTGCGGAGCCTCCGGCAAGGCTCGGCCGGACCCGCGATTTCGCGTCCATGATGCCATAGGCCTTGAGCCAGGCCTCGAACTCCGGCGCCGGCCGCAGGCCGAGCACCGAGCGCACATAGAGCGCGTCGTGATACGACGTCGATTGATAGCCGAGCATGATGTCGTCGGCGCCGGGCACGCCCATGATGTAATTGCAGCCGGCAACGCCAAGGAGCGTGAGGAGCGTGTCCATGTCGTCCTGATCGGCCTCGGCGTGATTGGTGTAGCAAACATCGACACCCATCGGCAGGCCCAGCAATTTGCCGCAGAAATGATCCTCGAGCCCGGCGCGGAGGATTTCCTTGCCGTTGTAGAGATATTCCGGGCCGATAAAGCCGACGACCGTATTGACGAGCAAGGGCGCATAGCGGCGCGCAACGGCATAGGCGCGCGCTTCCATTGTCTGCTGATCGACATCATGATGCGCTTGCGCCGACAGCGCCGCTCCCTGGCCGGTCTCGAAATACATGAGATTGGCGCCAGAGGGCGCCCGGCCGAGCGACTTGACGGCGCAGTTCGCCTCGTCGAGCAAGGCGAGGTTGACGCCAAAGGCGCGGTTGGCGGCCTCCGATCCGGCGATCGACTGAAAAACAAGATCGACCGGGCCGCCTCTATTCATGACCCCCAGCAGGGTCGTGACATGGGCAAGCACACAGGACTGCGTGGGAATTTCAAAACGCAAACGCAGCTCCTCGATCCGCTCGAGAAGCAGCAGCGCCCGCTTGCTGCTGTCCGAAGCCGGATTGATCCCGATGCAGGCGTCGCCGCAGCCATACATCAATCCGTCGAGGATGGCCGCGCCGATGCCGGCAAGATCGTCGGCCGGGTGATTGGGCTGGATTCGCACAGAAAGTCGGCCCGGCAGGCCGAGAGTGGTGCGAAACCGCGTGACCACCGAAATCTTTTTCGCAACGGCGATCAAATCCTGGTTGCGCATGAGCTTCGACACGCCCGCCGCCATTTCCGGCGTGATGCCCGGCGCGAGGCGGGCGAGCGTCTCACTCGTCGCCTCGTCGGACAAAAGAAAGTCACGAAAATCACCGATAGTCATCGCGGCGATGAGCGCAAAGGCGTGCTTATCATGTGTATCGAGAATAAGCCGCGTCACCTCATCCGTTTCGTAAGGCACCGCGGCCTCGTCGAGAAAATAGGAAAGCGGCAGATCGGCAAGCGCCATGCGCGCGGCGACGCGTTCTTCGCCGCTTTCGGCGGCAAGCCCTGCGAGCCTGTCACCCGCGCGATCCGGCGAGGCGCACGCGAGAAGTTGCCGCAAATCGTCAAAAACATAACGCGTGCCGCCGGCATCGCTTCGAAAAGGCATGCGACTTCCTGTTCACCAGGACGTTACTCTTTTCATTCTAAGGTTAGTCTAGCGCATGTCACAGCGGACCGATACGCCTTCCAGCGCCGGCTTGCAGACCACCCGCACAGTGGCGGCGCGCGGATTTCAAGATCTCGAATAATTAAAAAAATCAACTAAGTTTAGTGAGTTAGAGCATGTTCACCGCAAAAGAGGAGATCGATTTTTGACTTGCCCTCGCGGCGCCAGCACGCGGGTTAGGCGAGCATCTCGCAAGTGCGAAAGGCTTGACCTTGTCGTTTAAGGGCGCTTGCGGAGCAAATACTCACGCGAACTTGAATAAAGAATCGCAACCTTTAACGCTGCCAAACATTACTTACATTAAGGCGGACAGCAATTTTAGAGAGAGGTACAATGAGCGCTTCCATGGAAACTTCGAAGAAATCGCCTGCGTCGACGCGGGGGTTCGCATCGATGGATCCCGAGAAACAGCGGGCGATCGCACGCAAGGGGGGCGAGAGTGTCCCCCATGAAAAGCGGAGTTTTTCGCAAAACCCGCGTTTGGCGGCCGAAGCCGGGCGTAAGGGCGGGCAAAGCGTAAATCCGAACAAGCGCAGCTTTTCGCGCAACCACACCTTGGCGTCCGAAGCCGGCCGCAAGGGCGGGCATGCCTCGCATGGCGGCCCGAGAAAACCCGCGACCGAGGAGTGACGGCAAAAAGCTGGCAAGGAAGGGCGGCGGGTCGGGGTCCCGCCGTGCTCCCCTTTTAAAGTTCGAATTTAAAGTGAAATGGAATGCCCGGTCGCGCCCGTTTCCGGAACAGTGCGGGCGCCGACGGTAAAGTCGCGTTCTTCACAATTTTTTCAGGCTGAGGCCTTTGCCATCCTTGGGATCTTTTTTCCAGGTGCCATCCGGTTGCGAGTCGAGATGGGTGGTGTGCCCTTTGCGCGCGGTGAGCACGAGGCGGCCGTCGACGAGTTGCCAGCCGACCGGATCAAAAATCACAATCCCTTGGTCGCGGCAGCCCGGCGCGAGCGTGGCCTTTTACCGCCCGGCCCCTTCACATGATGGTCCAAAGTCAGCATACATCCGGTATCCTTGCCGCCATCGCGCAGGATCGAATAACGCCCGGCGACGCTGGCGGCCACAGGGACATCTTGCTTGATGGCGACGGCGGCACCTGCCGGTTGCTTGCTGGCGGTGATGGCGGCAGTTGCGGGGGCGGCGCCGCTCTGCTGAACGGACGGCTTGTTTTTTTGCGGCACGCCTTGAACGGCGGTCAGCCGGTAAACCTCGCCCTGTGGTCCGCTGGCCGTGAAGGCGTTCGCCTCCGCTACAACGAAATGGAGAACGGTCTCGCCGGCGTTATCGAAGAGATCGAGCTGGCCATCGCCGGTCACCGCCCAGGCGGCGACGGGGCCAAGGTCCGGAAACGCCCTGAGGCAGGCGAGAGGGACCGTGATGGGCTGACGCGGCTCTCCGGATTGCCCGGCGCGCAGCGCAATCCGGCACTTGGCGTTTGCCGGCTCCAACGACAAATCCCAGATGCCCGCGACATCCTCGACCCCCGCGGGAACCGAGGCGGCCGGCCCACCGGCGCCGGCAAATACAACACCGGCAAGAACGAGACCCCTCCAGCCATGCCGCCTACGCATGTTTCGCCCCAGGAAAACCTTTCGCGCCGGCGCCGGGGATTCCCGTGCGGCCCAACTCGCAATTGTCTATATCCAGCCTCGCAAGGCAAGCGTGCAAGCTACAGATGCGAACAAAAACTGCGAACAAAGCTTTATTTTCGGCAAGGGGAGCAGAAAATCATTCCCTCGATTTTCCTCGCGGCCATGTCCATATCGAGCCGCATTGGTTTCCAATTGCCGCCCGCCGTGTTAGGGCGCATTGGCTGCGAAAAGGCCCAGCGCGAATTTCCACCTTGCGTCGCAATGGCGTTTGCGGCTGTCCTGATATGAGATTACCCTGGAGGTCACGATTCTCCGGCTCCACGTCATGACGGCGGCGGGTTTGCCAGGTTTACCCCAGAGCCGAACATGGTATCCTGGAATGGCTGATTTTAAGAGGAAAGCTTCACTGCGCACGCCCCTTCGCGCCTTCGGTCTTGCTTCGGCGCTGGTGTTTGGCTCCGGCGTGGTTTCGGCGTTCGCCGATGAGTTCCGGGCGCGCTATACGGTGACCCTCATGGGATTTCATATCGGCGAAGCGGCGGCGGTGGGCTCACTCGGCCCGGCAAATTACCGGATCGACCTCAATGCCAAGCTGACCGGTATCGCGGCCATGGTCTCCAATATCAAGCTGGCGCTCGCCGCGACAGGCTCGCTGCGCAAAGGCGGCCCCGCCCCGTCGACCTATGCCACGACCTCCGCCAATTCCATCGGCAGCCGGACCGTGCGGATGTCGCTCGATTCGGGCAACGTCAAGGCCGTCGAGATCTTCCCGCCTTTCGAGGACAAGGAAGGTAGAATTCCCGTCACCGAGGCGAACAAGCGCAACATTGTTGATCCGACGAGTGCCTTGATCATGCCGGTGCCCGAAGGCGAATCGCTGGTCGGCCCGGCGGCCTGCGACCGGCGGATCCAAGTCTATGACGGTTACGTCCGATTTGATGTCGCCCTTCATTATGTCGGTGTCCGAGATGTATCGGTCAAAGGATATTCCGGTCCGGTTTCGGTTTGCTCGGCCCGCTACATCCCCATCGCGGGTCATAAACGGGATTCAAAATCAACGAAATTCATGGCTGAAAACCGAGATATCGAGGCTTGGCTCGCGCCCCTCGAGCGCGCCCATGTCGTCGTGCCGTTGCATGTCGCCCTTATGACCTTGGCCGGCGACGCCGTGATCGACGCCGTCGATTTCTCCGTCTCGCCGTCGGACTTAACCCCGACGTCGACCCATTGACGCCGGGCGCGCGGCGTCCGCCAAGGCTTGCATGATCACGCTTTTCACTTTCGGGCCTTCCTTCACTCGCAGGCCGAGCAAGACGATCTCGCGATGCGCGACATCGGCGCTTTGGCTACCCTCATCGGAGAAAAGGTTTTTTAATGGGGGACCGGCCTTGCGGGGCGGATGCAACCGTCTTCAGCTTTGTGGCGCACTGGCTGGCGCCGGCCTTTGTTACGCCCGTCCGAACGGCGGCGGAAACACATCCAAATCTTGTCGCGTACCGCGACCGCATGCTGCGGCACTATTTCCCGTCGATGCCGCCTTCCGCCGAATAAATTTGCTTTTGGCAGGTTGACAGCGAGGATCTTCCGAGTCTGCCGCCGCTTCGCGCGGCCAAGCTCCGAATTTCGGCCAGAATCAAGGTTTTTTACAATGGCTAGGGCAAAACGGCGCCGCTCTCCGATATATTGTGGCGAACAAAGTACGATTTGCGCTCTGTCACCGATTCGGGCGCGATTCGTTCGTCTCCCGTTCAGATCGTAGAGAATGTCGCGCCCAAGACATCATTCTGGTACAGGAGCGTGCCGTTGTGATACAGAAGGCCAAAGACGGGAAGCAGAGCGTGCGGCTGACAACCACGAAACAACATTCGAGCCATCACGCCTAGCTTCAGCACCCATGGCCAAAGCGGTGCGGGACCAAAGATTTGGGCCGGGCATCTCGCGCCTCTCTGGCCGGTTCAGGATCTACCGCTCCCGCTGCCGCATGTGCCCGTTCTTTTCCGCGCCGGTTAACCAATGAACATTCCATTTCCGGTCGCCAATTCCATGTCTCGGGACAGCACCAAGGGCGTCACTGTCCTGCTTGGGCCGACCAATACCGGCAAGACCCATTACGCGATTGAGCGGATGCTCGCCCATTCGAGCGGGATGATCGGCCTGCCGCTCAGGCTTCTTGCGCGCGAGGTTTACAACCGCGCCGTGGAAAAGGCGGGGGTGGGCGCGGTCGCTCTCATCACGGGCGAAGAGAAAATCAAGCCACAGTCCCCGCGCTACTGGATTTCGACCGTCGAGGCGATGCCGCGCGATCTCAACCTTGCCTTCGTGGCGGTGGACGAAATTCAGCTCGCAGCCGACCTTGACCGGGGCCATGTCTTCACCGATCGGCTGCTCAATCTGCGCGGACGCGAGGAGACTTTGCTGATCGGCGCGGCGACGATGCACCGCGCGGTCCGCGAACTTTTGCCGGGCGCCCGGATTTTGGAGCGGCCGCGTCTCTCGCAGCTGAGTTGCGCGGGCGACAAGAAAATGACCCGCCTGCCCCGGCGCAGCGCGATCGTCGCTTTTTCCGCCGAGGATGTCTATGCGATCGCCGAATGGATCAGGCGCCAATGCGGCGGCGCGGCGGTCGTCCTTGGCGCGTTGTCGCCGCGCACCCGCAACGCTCAGGTGGATATGTTCCAAAATGGCGTCGTCGACTACATCGTTGCGACCGACGCCATTGGCATGGGCCTCAATCTCGATGTCGACCACATCGCTTTCGCGGCCGACCGGAAGTTCGACGGCTGGCAGCACCGCCGTCTGACCGCCGCCGAATTCGGCCAGATCGCTGGCCGCGCCGGCCGCCATCTCCGCGATGGAACCTTTGGCACGACCGGACGCTGCCAGCCTTTCGATGCCTCTCTTGTCAGCCAGCTCGAAGACCATCGCTTCGATCCGGTGCGGATGCTCCAATGGCGAAATACGGAGCTCGATTTTTCGTCCCTCGCCGCGCTCGCCGCCTCGCTCGACACTTTGCCAAAGGCGCAGGGCCTCGCGAGGGCGCCGCTCGCCGAGGACCAGATCGCGCTCGAATATGCCGCCCGCGACGAAAAAGTGGTGCGGGCGGCAAAGACCAGGGCCGATATCGCCCGCCTCTGGGACTGCTGCCAAATCCCCGATTATCGCAAGCTGTCGCCAGCGGCGCATGCGGAGCTCGTAATTTCGGTTTTTGGCTTTATTGTACGCGCGGGTCACATCCCCGATGATTGGTTCGCCCGGCATGTCGCGGCACAAGACCGCACCGATGGCGGCCTCGATACGATTTCGGCAAGGATCGCCGAGATACGAACTTGGACCTTTATTGCTAACCGCGCCGGCTGGTTGCGTGATCCCAAGCATTGGCAGATTGTCACGCGTCAGGTAGAGGACAATTTGTCGGACGCCTTGCATGAACGTCTCGCCCAAAGGTTTGTGGACCGCCGGACGAGTGTTCTCATGCGCCGCCTAAGGGAGAACACCATGTTGGAAGCTGAGGTCACCCCGAGCGGTGACGTGCTGGTTGCGGGCCAGCATGTCGGGCAACTCAATGGATTTCGGTTCACCGCCGACCCGGCGGCGGTGGGCGAGGCCGCGAAGGCTCTGAACGCCGCCGCGCAAAAAGCCTTGGCGAGCGAGATCGAAGGCCGCGCGGGACGGGTGAGCGAGGCCGTCGATGAGGCCTTCATCCTCACCAATGACGGCATCATTCGCTGGCTCGGCGCGCCCATCGGCAAGATCACCCCCGGCGCACATGTGCTCGAACCGCGGGTGACTATCCTCGCGGACGAACAATTGACCGGTCAGGCGCAGGACATGGTGCAGCGGCGGCTCGATATCTGGCTCGCGCAGCATGTGAATAAGCTCCTCGGGCCGCTCAAGGATTTGGAAAAGGGCGAGGGTCTCGAGGGCATTGCGCGCGGCATTGCTTTCCAGGTCGCCGAATCGCTTGGTGTTCTCGATCGCGCGCGCGTCGCCGACGACGTGAAAAGCCTCTCCCAAGAAGACCGCGCCGCGCTCCGGAAATTTGGTATCCGCTTCGGGGCTTATCATCTCTATCTGCCGAATTTGATCAAGCCCGCGCCGCGCGCTCTCGCCGCGCAGCTTTTTGCCTTGAAGCATGACGGCGGCGCGCTCCAGGGCCTCGATGAAGTCCTCCATCTCGCCGCCTCCGGCCGGACCTCCTTGATCGCCAACAAGGATGTCCAAAGGAATTTATACCGGGCCGCCGGGTTCCGCGTGTGTGGAGAGCGGGCGGTGCGCGTCGATATATTGGAGCGCCTCGCCGATTTGATCCGCCCGGCGGTGGGCTATCGCCCCGGCGTTACGCCCGGCGATCCCCCGCCAGGGGCGGCCGACGCCGATGGCTTCATTGTCACGGTCGCCATGACCTCGCTCGCGGGCTGCTCGGGCGAGAGTTTTGCCTCGATCCTTCGCGCGCTCGGCTTTGTGTCCGAACAACGCAAGGGCCCCTCGATCACCGTGCCTTTGCTCAACGCAGCCCCTGCCGGACACCAGGCGCCGCAGGAAGCCGAACTTGCAGAGGCGGCGGCGGCGGTCAGCCCGGACAGCTCGGTGGGCCAGGAAGCCTTGGAACCACCGCTCGAAACGCAGCCGAACGCGGAGCCGCCGGCGAACGTGGAGCCGCCGGCCGAAGCGGCCGCGGTTCCCGTGCTGGAGGCCATTCCGCAGGAGAGCAGGGCCGAGCCCGCAGGCAAAGTGGAAACGGCGGCGAGCGAGACCGCGCCGGCGCCAGCGGACACCGCCGGGGCCGAGAGTTCCGGGGAGGCGGCGGCGGTCGAAGAGACGCTCATCGAAGTTTGGCACCCGCACCGGCCGCAGCCGCATCATCGCCGGCCCGACGTGCGAGCCCGCAAAAAACATTTTGAACGGCGCGCAGACGCGCCCGCCGTGGTTCCCGCTGCCGCTTCGGAAAGGGGCGCGCAGGAGGCCCTGCCATGCGGGGCGGCGGCCGGGGAAGCGCTGGAGGGCGCCGCAGCCGGGCAGCAAGCGGCGCATCATGGGCAAGGCCGATCCCAATCCCCGCCCATGGCATTCAAGGGCCGCCACAGGGATGGCGGCAAGCGGAGCGAAGGCGAACAGAAGCCGCGTTTCGGAGGCACTCGCGGCCGATGGCAGGCGGGCGAGCCCAATCGCTCCGCCGCCGCCGGCAAGCCTGGGGAAGGCTGCGGTGAACGGTTCGGCGCCAGGGAGAAACGGCCGGCCGAACGGCCGCTCGATCCCAATTCGCCCTTCGCGAAGCTGCTTGTTCTCAAAGCGCAGCTCGAGGAGAAAACCCGGCAAGAGAAAGACAATCAGGGCCGTTGAGCATTTTCTTTCCGGACCCCCCCGCTTGTGGAGCTGGGCGCGGCAGAGCGCCGGACGCGAACGGGCGCCGCCAGAGCCAGAAGCCGCCGCAGTGTTTCCGCCGCCCGTTTCTGGCGCCGGAACGGACCGCCGAGATTTGGTCATGGTTAGGCCATGAAGAAACACCAAGCTGGTTCGCCGTGACGCCGCCTGACCGGCGCGTGAGCCCCAGGCGAGCCTTTTCGTCTAAGAGACGCGCATGAATCATTCGTCCGGCTTGCGCCGCGCCATTCGAGGGATATTCATGCGTCCGGGCGCCTCCTTGGGAATTGCCTTAGCGATCGCGGTCCTGGCCCTTTTCACCGGGTCCGCGTCGCCGCAACCGCTCGATTGCGGGCGGCTCGCCGCGGAAATCAGCGCGCTCAACGACCGCGGCCAGAGGCCAGCCAATCACTATGGCGGCGCCGCGCAAAAGCAGCGCGAGGAACTCAACCGCGCCATCAACACGGCGCGCGCCCTTGGCTGCAACCGGGGCCAGTTCTTTTTGTTCGACAATGCGCCGCCGCAATGCGCCAGTCTTAATGCACAAATTCAGCATATGCAGGCAACGCTCGCACAATATGAAGGAACCGGCGATCTTGGCGGCAATTCAGCGGCGCGCCAACAGCTCGTCGCGCGCTATAACGCCTATTGCCGCGGTCAGGCCCAGACGTCACCGCAGCCGCAGCAGCGTGGATTTCTCGAAACGCTGTTCGGCGCCCTTGTGCCCAATCCGGGCCCCTTCCCTCCGCCGCCCCAGATCGTGGAGGTGCCCCGGTCCGGCCTCGACGAAAACGTCCCGCATGGCGGTTCGCAGGCGGTCTGCGTGCGCAGCTGCGACGGCGGTTTTTTCCCGCTCAATCTCTCGGTGAGGCAGAGCGATCCCGATCAGCTCGGCAATCTCTGTCAGGCGCTTTGCCCGAATGTCCCGGCCAGCGTCTTTACCCGTTCTCCCAATCAGCCGATCAGCACGGCTGTTTCGCTCGATGGGCAGACGGCCTATTCCGATTTGCCGAACGCTTTGAAATTCGAGAAAAGCTTCGATCCTGCCTGCACCTGCAAGCCGCCGGGGCAAGGCTGGGCCGAGGCGCTTTCGGGGGCAGAAGAGCTGCTTGGGCGCGCCCGCAAAACCGATATTGTCGTGACCCCAGAGACATCGGCGGAATTGGCAAAGCCGGCCTACCAAAAGGCGGCACGGCCGCCGTCAAGCAAGCAACCCCCGGCCTCGGCGGCTCCAGAGGACGAAGCGGGAAACGCTCCGGCGGCTGCCGAAGGGCCCACCGGAACCGAGGAGGTCACCGGCCCGGATGGGGTCAAGCGGCGCGTCCGGATAATCGTGCCGCCGCTTTAGCTTTGCCGATCAAAGGCAAAAGCGCCGCGAGTTCCGGGCCATTGTCGCGGCCCGTGAGGGCAAGACGCAGGGGATGAAACAGCGCCCGGCCCTTGCGTCCCGTGACCTGCTTTAAAGTCTTGGTCCAATGCGACCAAGCGGTGTCGTCCCAAGGCTCATCCGGCAGAGTTTCCCGCGCCGTTTCGAGGAACTCCGCGTCTTCGACAACCGGCGCGATCTCGCCCTCGACGACCCGCCACCAATCGACCACATCGAGGAAGGTCGTGAGGTTTCCGCGCGTGGCGAGCCAGAACGGCTGCGCCTTGTAGCCCGTGATATCATGCGCCGCGAGCCTTTCGCGGACCGCTTCGAAGCTCAGCCCACGCAAGGTGCGCGCCGACAGGGCGGCGAGCTCAACCGGGTCGAACCGCGCCACCGTGCGCGAGAGCTCGCCGAGATCAAGCAAGGCCACGAGTTCGTCCAGGCTGCCCACCGGATGCAGCGCCACCGACGATCCGGTCATGACCGCCGCCGCCGCGACGGCGAGCGATTCGATTCCCAATTCGCGGAGGCCCCCGATCGACAGCGAGCCGGACCGTTTCGAAAGCGCCTCGCCGCTCGCCGAAGCCAAAAGATTGTGATGCCCGAAGGAAGGCAGCCGCTCCGGCCCGGCCAGACTTGCGAAAAGCTGCAGCTGCACCGCCGTATTGGTCACATGGTC
This sequence comes from uncultured Alphaproteobacteria bacterium, assembly GCA_963784075.1. GTDB lineage: Bacteria > Pseudomonadota > Alphaproteobacteria > Rhizobiales > Beijerinckiaceae > Methylocapsa. The sequence continues at coordinate 103,734 of CAWAQW010000055.1, forward strand.
CTCGCCACGAATGATGTGGGTGACTTTCTGCGCGATATCATCGACGACGGACGGCAAGGTATAGAGGTAAGTGCCGTCTTCCCGCAGGAGCACCGGATCGGACAAAGAGGCGCAGTCGATATGGCTTTCGCCGCGCACAAGATCGGTCCAGCGCATGATTTCATGGTCGAGTTTGAAGCGCCAGTGCGGCCTGCGGCCCTCGGCTTCGAGTTTGGCGCGTTCCGCGCTCGAGAGCGCAAGCGCGGCGCGGTCGTAGACGGGAGGCTGGCCGCGCGCCTGCTGGCGATTGCGCTTGCGCTCGAGGTCCTCGGCGGTCTCAAAGCACGGGTAAAGGCGTCCGGCGTCGCGCAATTTTCCGGCGGCGGCGTGATACAGCGGAAATCGCTCCGATTGGCGCAAAACCGTGCTCGGCACGATCCCGAGCCAGGCAAGATCGACCTCGATCGCCTGGGCGAACTCCTCCTTTGAACGTTCCACATCAGTGTCATCGAAGCGAAGAATAAATTCGCCATGGTGTTTTTTTGCGAAGAGGAAATTCAACAGCGCCGTCCGCGCGTTGCCGATGTGAATGCGGCCGGTCGGCGAAGGAGCGAAGCGGACAATCGGATGGGACATGGAGGACCTGAGATTTATGGAGCCGCGGCGAGGCGCGGTGAAGCAGCAAAGCCGAACCTGTTCAACCTGTTCACCAAGGCAGATGTCCGGGCTTTCTTGAAAGCCGCTTCTGCATGTTTCAACAAGTATCTGATAGATAGGGCGTTTCCAGGCATATGCCACGGCCGCTTTCGATTGAGAAGCAGATACTAGCGCGGGAGCCCGACAATGGCGATGGCATATGCGGCAGCCTGGTTTTGTCTTCTATCGGTTGTTTTCAATTTCATCAGTATCGCCGTCGCGGCAATTCGGGCACGGCCGCTGCCGAAGGCGTTTCCGCCGCCCCGCGCCGCGCCTGGGGTCTCGATCGTCCGGCCCCTCTGCGGTCTCGACAATTTCGGCCAAGAGACTTTGGAATCGAGTTTTGGGCTCGATTATCCTTCCTATGAGATTATTTTTTGCGTCGCGCGGGCGAATGATCCCGTCATCCCGCTTGTCCATCATTTGATCGCGAAATACCCCGAAAAGCCCGCCCGTTTGATTGTCGGCGACGAGAAGGTGAGCGCCAATCCCAAGCTCAACAATTGCGTGAGGGGATGGGATGCGGCCGAGCACAAATGGATCATTCTCGCCGACGCCAATGTGTTGATGCCGAAAGATTATATCCAGCGGCTCCTCTCGAGCTGGCGGCGCCACACAGGCCTTGTCTGCTCCCCGCCCCTCGGCTCGCACCCGCAAAATCTTTGGGCGGAACTTGAATGCGCGTTTCTCAACAGTTTCGAGGCGCGCTGGCAATATTGCGCGGAAGCGATGGGACTTGGCTTCGCGCAAGGCAAGTCGATGCTGTGGCGGCGCGAAGTCATGGATAAAGGCGGCGGAATACGGGCTCTCGGCGCCGAAATCATCGAGGATGCCGCGGCGACAAAGCTCGTCCGCCAGCAGGGCCTCAACGTCAATCTTGTCGCCGGCGGCCCCTTCGAGCAGCCGCTTGGTTTCCGTACCGCCACCGAAGTCTGGATGCGCCAGGCGCGCTGGGCAAGGACGCGGCGGAAAACCTTTCCGCTTTTTTACGCGCCGGAGATTTTCGCCGGCGCCGTCTTGCCGGGTTTGGCGGCCGCATATGCCGCCTTCAACCTTGATCTAAGCGTAGCGGGTGCTGTCTGTTGTGTCGCGCTGGCCTGGTATGTTCCTGAAACTCTGCTCGCCAGGGCGCTCAAATGGCAGACCTCTTGGCGCACGCCTTTGGTTTTTCTCATGCGCGACCTGATGCTCCCCATCGTCTATTTCGACGCCTGGTGCATGGATGATTTTGTCTGGCGCGGCCATGAGATGACCGTCCGCGAAGAGGAGCCAAGCGTCGAGCGGGGGTAGCTGGCGCGTCCTTTGTGGTTTCGTACAAGAAACTTCAATGAATTTTGTGCAAAACCGCGATTATCGTTCCTGTTATGTCCTGGTAGAGCCAGTGCGACGTGGTACGAACAGCACTCGCAATTCCGAGGGCAAATGGATGACGGGAACCACGTATGAAAAGCCGCAGAGAACCAATCCGCACGACCTAACAATTGATCAGCACGTTCTTCCATCCGCAACCATTGAACGATTTGCGAATGGGTTAGGACGCGTTTGCGTCTGCGACGTTACGCGAAACAAAATACGCATGGCAAAGCCTAATGATGCGATATTCGTCGCCAAGCGGGCGTGGGATCAACGAGCCGAAACTGGCTACATGAAGCATATCGAAGATGCTTTTCAAGACCTGGCCTCGAATATAATTGATGGAACGGTATCTCAAATTGGTGATGCTCACAAAGCGATTGTCAATGATTTCTACGCCCTTTGGTATACACGGGCGAGGCATAGCTATTTGCCAGAGCAGGAAATCCAACTGAGAGGAGTTATAGGCGGCGGTGGCCTTACACTCGATCAGGAGGAAATGGCGGAAAAGAATGGGTATGCATTCATGAGGGAGGGCGGAAGATGGCCAGCGCGACGGGATTCGTATCCAAACCATGATCAACCATCAGTTTAAATCTTTGTCATCCGCGGAGTGGGGAATTATTCGGGCACATGAAGGAGAGTTTCTCGTCCCCGACATTTCCGTTCACACGATTGTGCCTTTGACGCCTACACTCTGTCTCATGTCTCCAGCACCGAACGGAACCATCCTCAAGCAAAACGTGGCACTGATAAACCGTAGTATCAAAGGTGCAAGTGAAGCCTATTTCTTTGCTCGCGACTTCTCGAAATGTCCGCTTTAGATTTTAGTCGCGCCGCAAATGGTCCTACAAGGAGTGAAACTTTTTTGTAAGGTCCGGCCCGCCGACAACGAGCCTCGGCATGGGGGTGGGTGCGCAGGGGTCCGCGCTTCTAGCCCAAATCGCGAAACCGATTGACGATCGGATAGCGCCGGTCGCGGCCAAAATTTTTCTTCGTGACCTTGACGCCCGGCGCCGACTGACGGCGCTTATATTCGGCGAGATAAAGAAGCCTCTCGACTTTCTTGACGGTTTCGAGGTCATGCCCCTCCGCCACGACATCGGCGACGCGCATTTCTTTTTCAACGAGCCCTTCGAGGATCGCGTCCAGCACCTCATAGGGCGGCAGCGAATCTTGATCCTTCTGGTTTTCGCGCAGTTCGGCGGTCGGCGGTTTGATGAGAATATTTCGCGCGATCACCTCGCCATCGGGCCCTAGCGCGCCTTTCGGCTTCCAGCGGTTGCGGAGCTCCGCCAGGCGAAACACCTGCATCTTATAAAGATCCTTGACCGGATTGAAGCCGCCATTCATATCGCCATAGAGCGTCGCATAGCCCACCGACATTTCCGATTTGTTGCCGGTCGTGACAAGCATCGAACCGAGTTTGTTGGAGACCGACATCAAAAGCGTGCCACGCGCGCGGCTCTGGATATTTTCCTCCGTGATGCCGCGATTGGTGCCCTTGAAAAGAGGGGCAAGCACCTTTTCGAAACCCTCCACCGCCGGCGCGATCGGCAAAATATCATAGCGAACCCCTAGCGCGCGGGCGCAATGCTCGGCATCGTTGAGCGATTCCGTCGAAGTGAAGCGATAGGGCAGCATCAGGCAATGCACGAGCCCGGGACCGAGAGCGTCGACGGCCATCGCCGCGCAAAGCGCCGAATCAATGCCGCCCGAAAGCCCCATGACGACGCCAGGGAAACCATTTTTGTTTACATAGTCGCGAAGGCCAAGGACACAGGCCGCGTAATCGGCCTCATCGCCCTCCTCGATCCCAGAGCGGGGTCCTTCGGCACAGACAAAACCTTTGGCTCCGCGCTCCCAAACGGTCTTGGCGACCACTTCCGAAAAAGCCGGGAGCTGGAAAGCGAGCGAGGAATTGGCATTAAGACCGAAAGAAGCGCCATCGAAAACGAGTTCGTCCTGGCCGCCGAACTGATTGAGATAAATGAGAGGCAATCGGCTTTCGACGACCCTGGCGACGGCCACCGAAAGACGCTCATTCGTCTTGCCGCGCCAGTAGGGCGAGCCGTTGGGAACAAGGAGGATCTCGCCGCCCGTCTCGGCGATGCATTCGACCGGATCGGGGCCCCAAATATCTTCGCAGATGGGAATACCGACGCGCACGCCCTTGAAGGAGACCGGCCCCGGCATGGGACCCGGCGTGAACACGCGCTTTTCGTCGAAGACGCCGTAATTGGGCAAATCCACCTTGAAGCGGACGGCCTCGATGCGGCCCTTCGCGAGCAAAGCATAGGCGTTGTAGCAATGCCCCTTCTCACCCCACGGCAAGCCGACGAGGACCGCCGGGCCGCCTTCGGCCGTTTCCGAAGCGATCGCCTCGCAGGCGGCGCGGCACGCCTCCAAAAACGCCGGCTTCAGGACAAGATCCTCGGGCGGATAGCCCGCGATGAAAAGCTCCGAAAACATCACAAGATCGGCGCCGAAGGCGGCTGCCTCGGCGCGGGCGGCGCGCAGGCGCGCGAGATTGCCCGCGATGTCGCCGACCGTGCATTCGATTTGCGCGAGGCCGATGACGAGACGGTTCGCGGCCAGCTCAGCACTCATAAGCGGCCCCGTCCGCCGTCAAGCATCACTCGGCGGCGTCGACTTGGGCGCGGCCGCGTTCGATCCGTTCCGCCTTAAGCAGTTCGGCGACGAGAAAAGCGACTTCGATCGCTTGCTCGGCATTGAGCCTTGGATCGCAATAGGTATGGTAACGGTCGCGCAAATCGGCTTCCAAAATGGCACGCGCGCCGCCGATACATTCGGTGACATTTTTTCCGGTCATTTCGAGATGGACGCCGCCGGCATAGGTGCCCTCCGCCCTGTGGACCGCAAAAAACGTGCGGATCTCGCTCATGATCTTATCGAAGGGACGCGTTTTGTAGCCTCCCGCCGCCTTGACCGTGTTGCCATGCATCGGATCACATGACCAAACGACGCTGCGCCCTTCCCGTTTCACGGCGCGGATGAGGTCCTGCAAGCGATCCGCCGCTTTCTCGGCGCCAAAGCGGCAAATCAGGCTGAGACGGCCAGGTTCGTTGGCCGGGTTCAAAATATCGATGAGCCGCAGCAATTCATCGGGGGAAAGCGCCGGGCCGCATTTGAGACCCAGAGGGTTCTTGACCCCGCGTGCATATTCCACATGGGCATGGTCCGGCTGGCGGGTGCGGTCGCCGATCCAAATCATATGGCCGGAGGTCGCATAATAATCCCCGGTCGTCGAATTGATCCGGGTCAGCGCTTCCTCATAGCCGAGCAGCAAGGCCTCATGCGAGGTGTAAAAATCGGTCTGGCGCAATTCCTGATGCGCCTCGGGATCAAGCCCGATCGCCCGCATGAACCCGAGGGTCTCGCTGATCCTTGAGGCGAGCTCTTCATAGCGGGCGGACTGCGGGCTATCCTTGATGAAACCGAGCATCCAGCCATGCGCGTTTTCGAGATTGGCATAGCCGCCCGAGGCAAAAGCGCGAAGCAAATTCAAGGTGGCCGCCGATTGCCGGTAGGCCATGAGCTGGCGGGCGGGATCGGGCTCGCGGGCGCGGGCGTCGAAGGCGATGTCGTTGATGATGTCGCCGCGATAGCTCGGCAGCTCGACCCCATCGATCGTTTCGTTCGGCGCCGAGCGCGGCTTGGCGAATTGACCGGCGATCCGGCCAAGCTTAACGACCGGCAAAGCCGCGGCGAAGGTCGTCACCACCGCCATTTGCAGGAACACCCGGAAAAAATCGCGAATATTGTCGGCGGCATGTTCGGCAAAGCTCTCGGCGCAGTCGCCGCCTTGCAACAGAAACGCCTCGCCGGCCGCAACCTTGCCCAGCATATGCTTGAGCTTGCGCGCCTCGCCCGCGAAGACGAGCGGCGGAAACCCGGCAAGCTGGCTCTCGACCCCCGCCAGCGCCTCCGCGTCGGCATAGACGGGCACTTGCTCGATCGGCTTTCCTCTCCAACTGGCGGGCGACCAGCATTCGGTGGGCATGTGTCTCACTCCTGGGGGCGGCGCCCCTATCCTCGCGAATTTTTAAACGCCTTACACCGTGGTTTTTAAAAATGCGACAGGAATCGGATAGGCTACCCTTCTTCGAGCGGCCCCGAGTCCGGGCCGTCCGGGCCGGCGATTTCCCGCTCAAACCGCGCCGTGCGCGTGCGCATGGTGACGAGTTCCTCCGCCGAGGTCGGATGCAGCGCGATAGTGGCGTCGAAATCGGCCTTTTTGGCGCCCATTTTGACGGCAATTCCCAAAAGCTGCGCCATTTCGCTCGCGTCCTCGCCAAGGATATGCACGCCAAGGACGCGGTCCGTCATGCCATCGACGACGATCTTCATCAAAGTTTTCTCCACCCGCCCGGAGAGCGCTGCCTTCAAGGGGCGGAAATTCGCCATATAAATATCGACGCAATCGAAGATATTGCGCGCCTCGGTCTCGTTGAGGCCGACCGTGCCAAGTTCCGGCGTCGAGAAGACGGCGGTCGGAATGTTGGTATGCACGACGGCCTCCGGCTTGCCGCCAAAAACCGTATCGGCGAACGCATGTCCCTCGCGGATCGCAACCGGCGTCAGGGCAACCCGGTTGGTGACATCGCCAACCGCATAGATCGATTCGATATTGGTCTTGGAAAGCGCATCGACCTTCACGGCGCCAAAATCATCGCAGGCAACGCCCGCCTTCTCGAGCCCCAGCCCCTTTGTGTTGGGGCGTCTGCCGGTCGCGACCATCACCTGCTCGGCCTCGAGCGACGCGCCTTTCGTCAAACGCACGTGATAGCCCGTCCCCGTCTTTTCGATGCAGGTCGGCAACATGCCGAAATGGAGTTTGACACCCGCATGGGCGAGCCCATCGCGCACCCCGCACCGCAGATCGTCGTCAAAACCGCGAAGGACATTTTCGCCCCGCGTCACAAGCGAAACCTCGGTGCCGAGCCGCGCGAAAATCGAAGCGAATTCGACGGCGATATAGCCGCCGCCGACAATCAGCAGGCGCTTTGGCAAGGCGGGCAAATCGAAGATTTCATTCGAGGTGATCGCATGGTCGCGGCCTGGAACATCAGGCTCGAGAACCGGCACCCCGCCCGTACCGATGAGAATAATTCTCGCGCTGATCCTGCGGCCATCGGCGACAAGACGCACGCGATGCGCATCCTCGATTTCGGCGCGGTTATTTTCGATCGCTACGCCAGCCTTCTCGAGATTGCTGCGATAGATCGCGGAAAGGCGGGAGATTTCTTTTTCCTTCGCGGCAACGAGCTTTTGCCAATCGAAGGACGGCGGCGCCAGCGTCCAGCCAAACCCTGCCGCATCCTCGAAATGGTCCTTGAAGCGGCTCGCGTACACCATGAGTTTTTTCGGTACGCAGCCCCGGATCACACAGGTCCCGCCGATCCGGAATTCTTCCGCGATCATGACTTTGGCGCCATGCGCCGCCGCGACCCTCGCGGCGCGCACACCGCCCGATCCCGCGCCGATCACGAAAAGATCGACATCATAGCTCGCCATTCCACCTTCTCCATCACGCCGCCAAAGGACTAGGGCATGATCACTTCGCTCGCGACAGCGGACCGGTTCGCCGCCTCCAAAAAACTCACCTTACCGCAGCACGAAGGAAAGCGAGATCGGCGGAAAGGAAATGCAAAACCTTGATTCGTGGACGGCCCGCGTTACTCTTACGGGATTGGCTCCGGACGTCCGATGCAAACCTATTGCGATGCCGCGCATGATTTTGCCGCGCATGATTTTAATGCCGCACCGCCGCGCGGCGCAAGGTGCGGCGCAATCAACGCCCCATACAAAATCAACGAGCCATGCAGATGCGACGCGCCCCGCGCAATCTCCGCGTCAGTTCCGACACAGGCTCGCCATATTTGCTACTTTATTGGGTGGATAATCGTCATCGTCATGGTTGATGAATCGTGAATGAAGAAAGTGTCTTGGCGCGTCACGGGGTATTAACCGTTCGCGTCAAAAGTTCGCCTTAAAGAGTGGTCAAAAAAGTTCTCTCAAATCATGTGAGTTTTCTACGAGTTCATTGCATCATCAAAGGTCCCTTCATCATTCAAGGCTGCTTCGATCAACAAAGGTCATTTCAGCATGATGTGCTGCGCCTCGAATAACAAGGCTGCGCCCAGCCAGAACTGCGAGAATTAACTTGCGACAATCGCGCCCCCGCCCGGTCACCCCCATGAGATATGCGCGCCTCCTTGCCGCGACCGGATTCGTGGCACTCTTGTCGAGCATCATCGTTCCTTCCTCGACCGAAACGGCGGCCGCGAACGGCGACACCCGCACCTTGGACCTTTATCATTCCCACACGGGGGAATCGATCCAGGCGACATTCCGCGTCAACGGCTCCTATGATCCGGCGGTTCTCGCAAAGCTCAATTACTTCTTGCGCGATTGGCGCAACAACGATCAAACCCGGATGGATCCCCGGCTGTTCGACGTGATCTGGGAGGCCTACCGGACCGCGGGGGCAACCCAGCCGATTGTCATTGTTTCGGCTTATCGCTCGCCGGCAACCAATGCGATGCTGCGCGCCCGCTCGCATGCGGTCGCCGAACATTCACAACATATTTTGGGCCGGGCGATGGATACGACCATGCCTGGCATGTCGATGGAGCGAATTCGCGAAATCGGCATGCGTCTGCAACGCGGCGGCGTCGGCTGGTATCCAGGCGAGAATTTCGTGCATCTCGATGTCGGCAACGTCAGGGCTTGGCCCCGCATGAGCTATGATCAGCTCGTGCGTCTGTTTCCGGACGGCAAGACCGTCCATCTCGCCGCCGACGGGCGCACGCTTCCCCGTTACCAGGAAGCCCGCGCCGAAATCGCAGCGCGCGGCGGCACGATGTCCGATGTGCCGCAATATGCCTCGTCCGGCGGGGGATTGTTTGCCTGGCTGTTCGGCAAACGCGACGAGGAGAGAGGCGAAGAGAAAGAAGCCCAAGCGACACCAGCCACGCCGCAGGGCGTTCGCGGCGGCCGGGCGCGGCGCGGTGGAACCGAGGTCGCCTCCCTCTTGCGCACGAACAGCGAGAGCCCCGTCGGAGAGGCGCCGGCGAATTCCACCTCGGGTCGCGGCACGCCGGATGCAGCGGCCATGCCGGCCGAGACCCCAGACAAAAACGCATCGCGCAACGAACAAACCGCAACGGGCGCAAACCGGACACTCGTCGCGGATTTGGGCGCCGGCCTCAGTTCACGCGACGCCGCCGCGACGGCGGATAAAGACCAGACCGCGGCCGCATCGGGCAGCCCCAATGCCGGCAAGCGCTGGACGCTTTCGACGCCGGCGCCTCTACCGCCGCTGCGCCCGGCGCTCCCCGGCGATAGCGCGCTTGCTTTCGCCGATGTCCCTGAGCCGCCGGCGCGGCCGGCCGCGCTCACCCGCGTGGCCGCCCTCGCGCCCGACCCATCGCAAGGCAGTGACGCCACCCAGGCCGCCAAGAACAATATCAAGAGCAATGCGGCGGGGGCGGGGGCCGCGGCCGTGACAGCCACGAATACGCCCTTGGCGCGCGCGGCAAATCTTCCGGTTGTGATCACCCAGGGGCCGAAAGACCGTGTTGGCGTGCCGCATCACGTTCTGGCCTTCGCGGCGGAGACGCCGGTGCCGGATTCGGCCATTCCGTCCAGCAAGACGCCGGGCCAAACCCTCAGCCGGTTGACCCCGCAACCGCCGGCCCCCGCTCCGGAAGCGCGCCTTGACCGGGCGAGGTCTCGCGGTCTTGCCAGCGACGTCGCAACCGCCAGTTTCCCATCGCCGTCGATCCTTGGACCCTCGTTCACGGGTCTGCGCCGGGCGGCGCGGATCACCTCCGAAGCGCTGTCGAACACGCCCTCAGCGGGTTATGTCACCGCCTTCAGGGCGGCTGCGGCCAGCGATCTTGACGCTAGCCATTTCACAGGCGCGGCGGCCAAGCCTCGAGAGCTTGCGCGCGGGCGTGTCCATGCCGGGGAAGATGGACCCGTTAAGCTTCGCGGGAATTGACCCCGCGTTCATCACGCGCGGGTTCCAGTCAAATTGGTCCCGCGCAAATTATTAAGCTTTGAGGCGACAATCGCCCCAGGCTGAATTGAGCAAAGGGCTCTGTTTCTTTTTTGGATCGCGCCTTCCGGCGGAACCTCGCGAGCCGCGCCGCGGCCCCCTCCCCCGGAGTTTTCTCAATTGTCCAAAAAACTGCGGAGCTTGCGCGAGCGCGACGGATGTTTCAGTTTGCGCAGCGCCTTGGCTTCGATCTGACGAATGCGCTCGCGGGTCACGGAGAACTGCTGGCCGACCTCTTCCAGCGTGTGATCGGTGTTCATGCCGATCCCGAAACGCATCCGCAGCACGCGTTCCTCGCGCGCCGTCAAAGAGGCCAGCACGCGCGTCGTTGTTTCGCGAAGATTGGATTGAATGGCCGCGTCGATCGGCAGGATGGCATTCTTGTCCTCGATGAAATCGCCGAGATGGGAGTCCTCTTCGTCGCCGATTGGCGTTTCGAGCGAGATCGGCTCCTTGGCAATCTTGAGGACCTTGCGCACTTTCTCAAGCGGCATGGCAAGCTTTTCCGCGAGCTCCTCGGGGGTTGGCTCGCGGCCGATCTCGTGCAGCATTTGGCGCGAGGTCCGCACGATCTTGTTGATCGTCTCGATCATATGCACCGGGATGCGGATCGTGCGGGCCTGATCGGCGATCGAGCGGGTGATCGCCTGCCTGATCCACCAGGTCGCATAGGTCGAGAATTTATAGCCGCGCCTATATTCGAACTTATCGACCGCCTTCATCAAACCGATATTGCCTTCTTGAATCAAATCCAAGAATTGCAGGCCGCGATTGGTGTATTTCTTGGCGATTGAAATGACGAGGCGGAGGTTCGCCTCGACCATTTCCTTCTTGGCCTGACGCGCTTCGCGCTCGCCTTTCTGAACGAGATGGACGATTCGCCGGAATTCCTGAATCTCAAGGCCCGTCTCGGTCGCGAGCCCGTGAATCTCCGAAAGCAGTTCCTTGATCTGCTCCTTGGCGTGGGCGACGAAATCCTTCCAGCCGCGGCCGCCGAGTTTGGAGACCCGCAAAAGCCATTTCGGGTCGAGCTCGGAATTCTGGTAATTCTTGAGAAAATCCTCGCGGGTCACGCCCCAGCCCTCGGCCAGGCGCAACAACCTGGTCTCAAGCCCAATCAAGCGCTTGTTGATATCATAGAGCTGGTCCACCAGCGCCTCGATCCGGTTGGGATTGAGCGATAGCGATTTGACGTCGACGACGATTTCCTTCTTGAGCCCTTTGTATTTGCGCTCCTGCGAAGGGGTCAGGGTTTCGTTCTTCAGCTTATTGACGACGTTCTGATCTTGCAGACGCCGCAGCTTTTTATAGGCGCTCGCGACCCGGTCGAACGTATCGAGAACCTTAGGCTTGAGTTCGGCCTCCATCGCGGACAGCGAGACCGAATTTTCCATATCGTCTTCCTCGTCGAAGACGTCTTCGGGAATGGGCGGCTCGAGGCCGCCGTCTTCGCTCGCCGGCCGCAGACGCGCCGGCGGATCGAGCGGCGCGATCGCTGGCGCTTGTTGCGCGGCCAGCGCTTCGGCGGCGCCCGGCGCCGTCATATCGATCTTGGGGGTGTTCTTGCCGTCGGGACCTGCATAGGTCGCTTCGAGGTCGATGATGTCGCGCAACAGAACCTTGCTGTCGTTCAATTCGTCGCGCCAGATGATGATCGCCTGAAATGTGAGGGGGCTCTCGCAGAGTCCGGCAATCATCGCCTCGCGGCCAGCCTCGATGCGCTTGGCGATGGCGATTTCGCCCTCGCGCGACAAGAGTTCAACCGAGCCCATCTCGCGCAGATACATTCTGACCGGATCATCGGTGCGATCGGCGGGTTCGGACGACCGTGTCGTCAGCGCTTTCGCCTGCACGGCCTCGATCAAGTCACCGCCCTGCACCTCTTCTTCGTCCTCGGAGGCTTCTTCGGTCGCGGGGTCATCTTGCTCTTCATTCTCGATGACATTGATGCCCATCTCGTTGAGCATCGACAGAATATCTTCGATCTGCTCGGAATTGACTTCCTCGGACGGAAGCACGGCATTCAATTCCGCATAGGTCACGAAGCCCCGCTTCTTGGCGAGTTTGATCATCCGCTTGACGGCGGCATCGGTGAGATCGAGCAAAGGGCCGTCGGCGACTTCGACCGCGCCGCGTTCCACCTCGGTAGTCTCACTGTCCTTCTTCGCCATCAAGGCCCTCCAAATTTGCGGGAAAATATTGCGGAGATCTTCTCAAGTGCTTTTTGATAAGCACTTTCTACAAGCTTGCCGGTCTTAACCTTTGCCGGTCCTTCGCGCCCAAGCCATCAAAGACAGCGTGCCTCCACTTCCGAAAAGGGACATGAGCGGTCCAAACCCATCTTCAACACATTGTTTCCGAAGGACGCGCTTCAACTCTTCATCGTTTATAATCTCAATCAGAGTTTATAATCTCAATCAGAACGCCCCCAGCTGTCACCCGCTTTGGGTCCGGCAAGAGCCAAACGCCGCTGCTCATCGTCCCAACGTTCATCGTCCAGCTGTTCTCACGACCAGCCGTCCCCAAACATCCGCCCCCGGCGCCCCAATTGCGCGCCAAAGCCCGCCATCGCGGCCTCGATCCCGCCGAGAGCCGATAATTGCGTCAGAATATCCTTGAGACGGCCAAGATTAGCCCCGGTGAAATCCTTACCTAGAGCGAATTCGGCCAATTGCAACTCCTTATGTAACGCCCTGGCGCGGCGATGCAAGCTCAAGGCTTGCTTCAAGCTGGCTATTGCGGGCATCGCAGTTCCAAAAAATGTCTTGGTCACCTCTTGGTCACCATTCATAGGGTTCCACTTGGGCGCCCCGACAGTGCGCCGAAGCCTTCCACCATTGCCTCCGTCCCGCCGAGCGCAAACAGTTCCTCTTGGATTTTACTGACAAGCCTCAGCTTCTCCTCGCTCGGATCCTGACCCAAAGCGCATTCAGCCGCTTGCAATTCCCTTTTCAGCGCGCGTTTGCGATGCCAAATCAAGGCTTGCTGGAGAACCTTTTCGGCATCGTTCTCATCGGCCTCGGCTTTGAGATACCAATGCGCCGCATGGGCGGCCATGGCTTCGAGTTTGGTCAAGACCGTTGCAAGACCCCTGGCCTCGACGGCGGCACGCAAATCCACCGGATCGAGCCGCGCCGTCCCGGCCAGATCGAGGAGCACGTCCCGCACGCCGCGGGCCTCGGCACTGACGAACTCGACCTCGGCAATGTCCTCGAGGTGGCGTTGCAGCAATCCCGGATGGTTGAGAAGAAGCAGCAAAATGAGCGGCTCCTGTGGATGAATCGCGGCTTTATTCGGGTGAAACAGCGACGATTGTATGAGGCTGAGGCTCACGGGAGGCGGCGTCTTCACATAGCTCGGGGACTCCGGTTTGCGTCCCCCTTTGATCCCGAATGGGCCGCGCCCTTGCCGATTTGCGCCTTCGTGGCGATCACGCCCAAAGAGATTGAAGAGCCTCTCATTGAGGTCTTTGATGTAAAAGCCGCGCAAGGTCTCATCGCGAATGGCGCGCGCGATTTCGGTAAGCCGTTGCTTGAGCCCGGCCTTTTGCTCGGGCGTCGTAAAGACGTTTCCCTCGGTTTCCCGGCGAAAGATCAGCTCGGCGAGCGGCAGCGCCTGCGAGAGCACTTGCAAAACCGTCTCCCGCCCGCCCGATCGGATGAGATCGTCTGGGTCCTTGCCTTCGGGCAAGAGGGCAAAGCCGAACGAACGGCCTGGCCCGATCAAAGGCAATGCCATGTCGATCGCCCGGTACGCCGCCTTGCGGCCGGCCCTGTCGCCGTCAAAGCACAGGATGGGCTCCTCCGAGAGGTTCCACAAAAGTTCGCATTGCGCGGACGTCAAGGCGGTGCCGAGCGGCGCCACGGCGGCTTCAAAACCGGCCGATGTCAGTGCGATAACATCGACATAGCCCTCGGCGACGAGAAGTTGCGCGCCTTCACGCGTGGCCTTACGCGCTTGATGATGATTGTAAAGAATGGCGCCTTTGTGGAAGAGCGCGGTTTCCGGCGAATTCAGATATTTCGGCTGGGCGTCCTTGGCGAGGGCGCGACCGCCAAAGGCGATGACCCGGCCCGAGGAATCGTGGATCGGAAACATGATCCGGTCCCGGAACCGGTCATAAGGGATGGCAATGTCCTCGCCATGGATCAAAAGCCCCGCCTCGATCATCGCTTGCAGCGGAATTCCCCTGGCGACGAGCGCGTCGCGCAATGCGTATTTTTCGGGCAAGGCGTAGCCTAAGCCGAACCGGCTTTGCAGTCCGGCATCGAGACCCCGGCCGGCAAGATAGGCGCGGGCCGCGCCGCCCTGGCCGCTCACGAGCCGCGCCGAAAAATAGGAAGCGGCAAGCTCCAGCACATCATAGAGAGTAGCCCGCGCTTTTTCCCTCGCCTGCGCCTCGGGCGAGGCCTCGGGCAAGGCGAGTCCGGCCTCATGCGCGAGCCGCTTGACGGCTTCCGGGAAGGAAAGCCCCTCGGTTTCCATCAGAAAATCGAAGATATTGCCGTTTTTGCCCGCCGAAAGATCGAACCAGGCCATCTTCTGGTCATTCACGAAAAACGACGGCGTTTTTTCCGCGTTGAACGGCGAAAGCCCTTTCCATTCGCGCCCGGCCCGCATCAATTTGACACGGTGGCGCACGACCTCCGACACCGGAAGCCTGGCTTTGATCTCCTCGAGAAAGGACGGCGGAAATCGCATGGGCGCTCTTTCAACCTGAATGTGCGGATTCGGCGCGGCGGGTCAAAGCCTATCGTGCTTGTCCCCGCCAATTCACAGGCGAACCCGTCTTATCGGCGGTGAAGCCGCGCATTTTCGGGAAGATGCGCCTGCCAGGCGTGGCGTTCAAGTTCGGGATCGAGATGGTCCTCCTGCGGAAACCCCACGCAAAGATAGGCGATGAGCTTCCACGCCTCCGGAACGGCGAGCGCCCGGCAAACCTCCTTCGGGTCGATAATCGACACCCAGCCAACGCCGAGGTTTTCCGCCCGCGCGGCAAGCCAAAAGGTGTGGATCGCCGCGACCACCGAATAATCCAACATCTCCGGCATGGTTTTGCGGCCAAGGCCGGCGCCCGCCTCCGTCGCATGGTCGCAGAACATCGCCAAATGCAAGGGGGCCTCGCGCAGTCCCGAGAGCTTAAGCCTTGCATAGAGCGCGGCACGCTCCCCTTCGTAGGATTTGAGCGCGGCGACGTTGCAAGCATGGAAATTGGCGATGACCGCCTCGCGGGCTGCCACTGTCTCGACGCTGACGAAACGCCAAGGCTGGCTGTTGCCGACCGAAGGCGCGAAGGTGGCCAGGCGAACAAGCGCCTCAATCTGCGAGACGGGCACCGGGTCCGGCCTGAAACGGCGAACATCCCGCCGCCATTCGAAAAGCTCCGCCAAGCGCCCCCGGAAGGCCGCATCGAAGAGAGGTGGTTCGCCCTGCTCTGCCACGCGCCGCACCGCTCCCTCCCCGGACCTTTGGAGGCTATCCTATCAGGTCGCGAAACGGAAATGCAGCACATCGCCGTCCTCGACGATATAATCCTTGCCTTCGAGCCGGAACTTTCCCGCTTCCCGCGCCCCTGCTTCGCCATTGCAGGCCACATAATCGGCGTAGGAGATGGTTTCGGCGCGAATAAATCCCTTTTCGAAATCCGTGTGGATCACGCCCGCCGCCTGTGGCGCCTTGGTGCCTTGCGCGATGGTCCAGGCGCGGGCCTCCTTCGGCCCCACCGTGAAAACGGTGATGAGCCGCAAAAGCCCGTAGCCGGCGCGGATGACGCGATTGAGCCCCGGCTCCGCGAGGCCGACGGCTTCGAGATAGTCTTTCCGCTCGTCCTCGGCCAGCACCGCAATCTCGCTCTCGATCCGGGCCGACACGATGACCGCACTCGCGCCTTCCTCCGCGGCGCGGGCTTCGACAATTTTGGAGAAATCATTGCCGCCGCTGGCCGCGGCTTCCTCGACATTGCAGACATAAAGCACTGGCTTCGACGAAAGGAGCCCGAGCCCGTTAAAGAGCTTTTGCTCCTCCGGCTTGATTTCGGCGAGTCGCGCCGGCTTGCCCTCGCGCAGCAAAGCAAGACAGCGCCGGGCGAGATCAAAAATTTCCTTGGCTTCCTTGTCGCCGCCCTTGGCTTTCTTTTCCAGGGTGGTGGCGCGTTTTTCGAGGCTTTCGAGATCGGCGAGCATCAATTCGGTCTCGATCGTCTCGATATCATTGAGCGGCGCAATCTTTCCTTCGACATGGGTGATGTCGCTATCCTCGAAGCAGCGCACGATATGGGCGATCGCATCGCATTCGCGGATATTGGCAAGAAACTGATTGCCAAGCCCTTCGCCTTTCGAGGCGCCCCGCACGAGGCCCGCGATATCGACAAAGGTCAGCCTTGTCGGAACGATCTCCTTGGAGCCGGCGATTTTGGCGAGCTTTTCGAGCCGGTCGTCCGGCACCGCGACATCGCCGACATTCGGCTCGATGGTGCAAAAAGGATAATTCGCCGCCTGCGCCGCCGCCGTTTGCGTCAGCGCGTTGAAAAGGGTCGATTTGCCGACATTCGGCAAACCAACGATGCCGCATTTGAAACCCATGGATCAAGACTCTATAAGACGCAGCGGTGACTGCCTCATCAGCAAGTCGTTGCGCTCATCCGCGATGCACCCCAGCAGCAAGATCATCGGCGATGACGATGCCGATGCGAGATTTGAGGAGCTCTTTGGACGTTGGTGGCCGCCCTATGAGGCCTAGAGACGGAAAAAGCAAGCTTGCAACAAAAACAAATTGCAGCGATCTCCGAGAGCATTTTCAAGCGACGTGGATACGGTTCGCGTCAAGAAAATGCGAAAAATCGAAGACGTGGAGCTGCTTTCCGTGGCCGCGAACGCTGAAAGCGTTCTAGACAACGGCGAGCCAATCGCGGGCGATCTTGCCCCAGCTGACATAGGCGTCCAGGATTGCGAGGCCGATGATCCCATAGCCCCAATATTCCATCCGAATGCCAAAGAGCGAGCTCGGCTTTTCTGGCTTATCGAGTCTCATTCCATAAAACACGCAGAGCGAACCCCAGAACAAAAGCGACAGAACGCCAATGGACTCAGGGCTCAGATGATAAGCGATGCCAATTCCAATCGCTATGAATGCGGCAACGAGAAAGAAAACGGTGACCAGATATCCCCAGCGAGAAAAAAAGGCCATTGTTCGAACCCCTGTTTGGTCAGCGCAATCGCTTAAAGCTTAATATGGTTGAAGAGACGTTCGGCCGCCAGTCCGGCGCATGAGGCCGTCCTATCGCGCGGATAGATCGCCCAAACAAAGATGAAGTTGGGCAAAAGGCGAAATCCGGCGGGCCGCTGCGCCGTTCAGGGAGGGTTGCCGTCTTGGTCGCGCGTTCCGGCTAAAGGAAACAGCTTTTGGGAGGACTGCGCATTCACATCGAGGAAGCCGGCCACGTGCTCGAGCCAACATAATTTCTCCTGCAGCCCCAGAGGCCGCGTGCTCGTCTCGATTTTCGTCAAAGTCCTGGCCATCCAGAAATGAACCCGGCCGCTGGCCTGTGCGCCTATCGGGCTCGCCGCGCCCGCCCGCCCGTGAAGCGCGGCCTCGGCGAACCGCTTGGCGATGTTCTCCATCGACAAAAAGAGGTCTTTCGCCAAAAGCAGCTTGCTTGCTTCACCTGGCCCGGAGACTTGCGGGTCGCCAGTCATGTCGCTGAGCAAGGGCGCCTGAAAGAGTTCGAGCGCCGAGGGGATCGCGGGGTCGATAAAATTTTGCGCCTCGTCCTCGCGCAGCACCGCGATCATCACCATCGCAAGAGCGGGGATTGCGGCAGCCTCCCGCGGCGGCGTCGGGTTTCTCTCCGCCTCGGCGAGGAAATCGCGCCATTTCGCGAACTGCCGGACCAGAAGATCGAAGTGCGAAGTCGTTTCGGCGAAGCGTCTCACTAAAGCGTCCGGCCACTCGCCCTCAACGATCTTTGCGTGCTCCTCCAAAAATCCTTTCACATGGGCAAGATAAAAAAGCTCGTGCTGGGGCGGCGGAGAGCCGGGAATGCGCGCCGCGACGCTTCGAAGACACACGACGGATCGTTGGCTGATGACACGATCTCCATCCGCCTCATCGGCGAGCGCGCTCACTTTCGCGCCGAGGAGCTTGAAAGCCGCCTCCGTCACAACGGACTCACGGTCGCTCTCGGCCGCATGGCGTGGCAAAGTCAATCTTCCCGCGACCCAGGCGGGTTCCAAGGCCGCCGGGCACAGCGCGGGCACCCCCGATGCCGGCACCGCGGCACGGAGTTTCGTGCGCCGCCGGCCAGGTCCCTGCCGTGCGATTAATTCTTTGAATTCATGATTCACAAGGGCTTGGCCTTGTTCCCAAATGTCGTTCTTGATGATCAGGCGGGCGAGGTCGAGCGCCTCGGAAGAGGCCCTGCCTCGCAGCCGTGCTTCGTACCACTGCGTCCACATCTCCCAGTCGCCGTTCGCGGCGAGGAGATCCCGCTTCATTTCCTTCCAGAGTTGCGCGACCCGGCGCGGCTTTGCGTTTGGCCACAATTTACGCGCGAGAACATCCCGAATCGAAGCGCCGCCCGCGATCGCCGCTCCCTCCCATTGCATCGCGGCAGCAACGCCAGCGCTGGCGCCAAGCGCGGCGCATAGAGCCGTCCACACCACGCCGTGATTTGCTCTTGGCGAGTGGCAAAGCATGATTTTGGGGGAAAGGAATGACGGCAGCCGGCCGGCGATGGCAGGCTCGGCCAATGCGGCATGGACGACTTCGGCGGTGCGGGCAACCGAGGGTTCTTCCGCCTCACTGGCGGCGTAGATGGCGCTGGCCCAGGACACAGCCGCGGCTCGAAAAAGAGGCAGAAGGAGGCGGTCCTCGTAATTGTCATGCCTTGCCATTTGCGCGAATGGCAAAATGCGCAATTTCGCGCGAGCCGCGAGTGCCAGCAGCAATTCGCGCGGCTGTTCTCCCAGCCACGATTCGAACGTCTCCCCATCGCAGAAATCAAGCAGCGGCGCGTTCCCCGTGAACTTTTCTGATATTCATACATGGGCAACAGGCGAAAATGAGGTTGAAGCTGGATCTTTGAGGCCAACCCAAGAATCCCTCGCCGAAACGCATCCTCCTTTCGCGCAAGAGTCTACCTGAAAAGTTAATAGATTTTGAAGCCGGGGGGTCTTGCGCAAGCGGCGGGCCAAACGAATCTGGGTTGCCAATGGCTGCCGGCCCGCACAAAACCGGTTGGCCCGTCTGCGATTTCCCGTCAACGCCCCTGGACCAGGCCCTGCGGTTGATCCAAATGGAGCCAAACGAAGCTTTCGTCTAGAAGCACCGTGCCTCGCGAGATCGTCATGCAGAGCTCCGCCCGTTGTTGCGCGCTTGCGGCCACCCTCATCATCGCGGCGGCCGCGCCGCCCCGCGCCGCGCCGGCGCAAGAGCGCGAGGCGGGCCGAACGCCGCCTCAGACCGCGCCCGTCGAGCCGACGCTCGCGGGCCAGGACGCGTTCGGTGCCATTCAGGAGATCGTCCAAATCCTCGAGACGGATCCGCAAACCGATTGGTCCAAGGTCAACCTCGAAGCGCTGCGCCAGCATCTCATCGACATGAACGAGGTGACGCTTAACGCGCAGACCTCGGTGAAGCTCGTTGACGGCGGTCTCGAGATCGCCGTGACGGGAGATGGGCGCACGATCGCGGCCATCCAGCGCATCGTCCCAGCGCATGCCCGCGCCATCGAGAAGACCCATCCGCATGGCTGGAGTGCCAAGGCCCCGACCCTGCCGGACGGCGTGCTGCTCAGGGTGACGTCGGGCAATCCGAAGGAGACGCAGCACATTCGCGGTCTCGGCTTCATCGGCATCATGGTGAGCGGCCACCGCCACCAATCGCATCACCTCGCCGTGGCGCGGGGAGAGAAGGCGCATGACCATCTGCTGGCCGCCTCACCAATGATCCCGGCGGCGCGATGAAGGGCGGAGTTGGGCCGCAGGGGCGAGTTTTATGGCCCCGCTCAAGGCTTACCTGGGTCCTTAAAAATTACCCTACAGTCGCTGATCCCGCCACGGATGGCGCGCCGCATCTCTTGATAAGATCCGATCATAAAGGTAGCGGACAAAGGCCAGAGGCCATTCAAGACGCGATTATTGTGGAGCGTCTTTTAAGATGAACCTATCGCCGCATGACTTGAAAAAAACTTTAAGCTCTCCCAACTTGAGGAGCGTACGGTGCACGAGATGCTTCTCCGCCAAGGTGTTTCGGCCAAAAGCCGTGCCGCCGTTTCGGTGCCGCGACGATCAAGACCAAGACCACAAAAGTGAGGCGCCGATGCCTGAGCTTCCGCGATTGATTGCATTCGACGCCGACGATCTCGCGGTGATCGCAGCCAATCTTCAGGATGCCTTGATCCGGGTCGGCGACATGGCCTATTTGCCGCGCTCGAAACAGTTCGCGATGGTCGCGGCGAGCTTCGATTGGGTCGAGGCCGCCGCGAAAAAGATGGGCTCACCTTGCGGCGAGCGGTGCCGGACAGGCTTGCATTTCGGCCGGGTGCTCAAGGTCTCGTGCCTCGGGTTTCAGCGCCATGACGAGGCTCTTATTCTCAATCTCTTGGATATTAACTTCAAGGAAACCGAACCGCCCGCGGGCCATGTGGACTTGATCTTTTCCGCCGGCCGCGCCTTGCGGCTCTACTGTCGAATGCCTCGAAGCCGAGATCCGCGATCTCGGTGTCCGCTGGAAAGCGAAATCGGTGCCTAATCATCGTTTCGACTGCGCCCCTAGAAGCCGCGAGGGGAACGCGCGGTTGCGGGCACTCGCGGCCTGACGAACCGGCATCCAAGATCGGCCACGCGCGAACGTTTGCAAGATCACGAATTTCCGGTAAGGATCCCTCATCGCCGACACGGTGAGTGCCGCTGTCATCCCACGTCACAAATTATCTCGTCGGCCTCTCTCGAACTCAGGCGTTTGGCCATGGGGTCTCGCTGATTGTTGTGCCTGACGGGATGAAGCCGGCCTTCGATGTTATTCCTCAATTGAAACCCAATCTTTTGCAAATAAGCTTTGAGCTCCGGTCTTCGCGGAGCCCACATGCTGGTGATGGCAGAAAAGCCGCTCGCGCGGGTTACAGGACATAGGTCGGGTTCATGACGTTTCACACACTCTCTCGGGTGGCCGGCTTTTGCGGCATTTTGGCCATTGTCGTTTTGTCGCTCGTCCCGGGCAGCCATCGGCCCCACTCGGGCCTGCCTGGTGAGACCGAGCATTTTATCGCCTACTGCGTGACGGCCTTGGCACTTGCGCTCGGATACCGGTCACGGGCGTCTTGGCTTGTCGTCGCTCTCGGCCTCACCTTGTTGGCGGGGTCGATGGAGCTGTTACAGCATTTTATACCTGGGCGGCATTCGGCGATGAATGACGCCGTGGTCAGCAGCTTGGGCGGCCTTTTGGGCATCTCTCTCGGCGGCCGCCTCGGCAAATCGGCCGCCTCGGCGCGGTAGATACCGCGTGCACGCCCTGACCCGGCACGTGACGGGTGGGCAAACTCACGAGCATGGGCCAAGCGGCCGTTTCAACATCGCCGGTCATCGAATATTTCCTCACAAATCGTGAGGCAGCACCGGCTGTTGCGCATTTGCCACGCCGATCGATAAATTCCTGAAGGGGAAGGGCAATTCAATCGGCTTTGTTGACAGCGGAAAGAAGAGTGTGGGTAATTCCGCGCCATGGTCGGCGGGCTGCACGGATAGACGACTGACATCAAACGTCCTGATCGTGATGAACACGAACAGAGTCGCGATGGCATGAAGTCGGATGTGCAAGTCGCAAGCATGATGAGATCGAACGCACTGTTGCGTAAAGGCAGATATGCCGTCGTGCTGGCTATTTGCATTTCGCTTCTGTCTGCCTGCGCCACCGTCGATTCCTACGGAGCGGTTCCGCCCAACGATCTGCACGAGGCGACCGTTCTTGGTCTTCCCAACGCGCGCTTGTTCCCCGATCATCCGCAAGAGTTTATTGCCGAACAAGAGCGCGCCCTCTTGCGCGAAGCGAAGGCCTTCGGCGTCGGGCGCGGTGGCACCTTGCCGACCGCCTATCTGCTGGCGCTTTCCGGCGGTGGCGACGATGGAGCATTTGGCGCTGGATTGCTGGTCGGCCGGACGGCGCACGGCGATCGTCCAAAGTTTAAGCTCGTCACGGGCGTGAGCACTGGCGCGCTCAGCGCGCCCTTTGCTTTCCTTGGACCGGACTATGACGCGGCCTTGACGGACGTCTACACCAATATAGATCCCTCAAAAATCTATAAAAAACGGTTCATCCTCGCGGCCCTGACCGAGGATGCGCTTTCGGATACGACGCCTCTTTACGAAACCATTTCCCACTATATCGACGCCAACTTGGTCGCAAAGATCGCGGCCGAATATGAGAAAGGGCGATTGCTTTTTATCCAGACGACCGACCTCGACGCGGGACGGCCGGTCCTATGGAACATCGGCGCCATCGCGGCGAGCGGAAATCCGCGCGCGCTCGATCTCATTCGTCACATCTTGCTCGCATCGGCGGCGATTCCCGCAGCTTTTCCGCCGGTGATGTTCGATGTCGAGGCCATGGGAGGCCTTATCAAGAAATGCATGTCGACGGCGGCGCGGTGAGCCGGGCTTTTCTTGTTCCCCCGACGGTGAATCTTCGCGTGGCTCAAACTACGACCGGATATCAAAGAAAAGGCGTCGCCGCCTACATTATTCGCGATGTCGCGAAACTGAACTTCTGTCAATCGCCCAGAAGGCCGTCTCGACCATGATCAACTATAATGGTGTTGGCGATCTCTATCGCATGTATATGGTCACACAACGCGCCGGAGCGAGTTTCAATCTCGCCTATATCGGCGACGATTTCCATGCCGTGCACAAAGAGGACTTCGATCAAACCTACATGCGCGCCCTTTATCGCTATGCCTATGAGAAGGCTGAAAGAGGCTATCGATGGGACCACGCACCCCCGGGGTTTACGGATAAAGGTCATTAGCCGAAAGCGGATCGCAGGCGCTCTCGTGCGATGAGCTCCCTTCGACTTCTACGATTCTGTCGCGCAGGACTCTCTGGCTTGCCCGTCGCCCGACCTCGTCCCGGGAGTTTCAGGCCATTCCCGGTAGATACCGTGTTTAAGCGCAACAGAAAAAGAAGCCCGACAACGCGAACTCGAGCTGTTTTGATCGCTGACATGATGATGTTGGAGCGGAAGGCGGTCCTCAAGCCCGCGCGCTAATGCGCGCCCCCGGCGGGCTGCGGGGCTTGACCACCGCCTCCCGCTCCAACTTGTGCTCACCATGCGATCGACGCCAGACTGTGGCGCGGCACGCCGGGTCATTTACCCATCGCCATCGCCGGGTCGAATTTCTTGCCGGTCTTCAGCACGCCGAAGCAAAGCACCAGAAGCTTGCGCATGGCGGCGATCACAATCTGCTTTCCCTTGAGGCGCCCCTGAGCCTTGAGCCGATCGACCAAAGCAACGACCGCTGGGTTGTATAACGCATCGCCGATAAAGCCGGCATGTACAAGGCGGTGCGGAGCACGGCATTGCCAATTTTGGAGATCCGCACGGGCCGGTTGACCGAGATTCCAGACTGGTGTTGCTGCGGATTCAATCCCGCGTAGCCAGCGACCGCGGCGCTGGAGCCGAGGATATCGGGACCCGGCAATTCGGCCAGCACGATGCCAGCCAGGGCTTTTCCCACGCCGTTGATGCTGACCAATAAGTCGCGTTTGGCGGACAGCTCCACGTCGTTGTCGATTGTCTCCGCAATGGCTTGGTCGACCGCCTCAAGCTGGGAGGTAAAATGCTGGATTGTTGTCGCCGCCAGCGACAGCGCCAAGTCATCCGTCATGCCGCTACCGCGGCGATTCTTCCATTCCGAAGGCCGGCGACCGTGCCAGCCCGGATTGTCTGGAGTTCGCACAAACGCCGCATTGCCGGCGAAGGCGGGGTCCAGGGGCGCGGCTTGAACAGTTCAGCGTATTCGCGGATATGCACGGCATCGACCTGATCGGTCTTGTTGCGCCCCAGCTTCGTCCGTGCGAAGTCGCGGATCTGAGCGGGATTGACGATGCTCACGACGTGCCCAGCCTCATGGAGCGCAAGCGCGATGCCCAGGCCGTGGCGTCCGGTTGCCTCCAGACAGGCGTGTTACGCCCGGGTCGAAACCCATAACTGCAGTCAAGGAAATCCGCTTCAAACAACACCGCTTCAAGAATGCGCGCTACCGTCCGCTGCAGCAGCCGGTCCGCGACAGTGGGAATACCCAATGGCCGCACGCCGGTTTTGCCCGGACCTTTGGGTATTTCTACCCTTCGGACCGGTGGTGCGCGATAAGCGCCTCCTCGAACCTGTGCACAAATCTCCTCGACTCGCTGCTCCAACCCGTTCTCGAAATGCTCGGTGCTTTCCCCGTCAATCCCACTGGCTGCGCGCCGGTTCATCATATCCCATGTTTCCACGAGAAATGCCGGGGTCAACAAGTGTGCTAACGAGGTAAACCGCACCTTCCGATCCAGTTTGGCCTTCTTCGTTATCTGGCTTAGTTGCGTTGACATCGCACTCCCGCCTCTGCATGTGCTGGTGATGTTTCCCTAGAGCCAGTCTTCATCTGCTTCGCCGCTTCCCCATGTGCACGGTTTTCCCGCGCTCGGAGTACTATCAGCGAATCCGACTTCACACTGCAGCGTCTGCCTTTCTCAGGAATGTTCCATATCGTCCAGCATACTCCGCCCAGGTCCGCTCCGCGCGAAGACCGCAGTGGATCTCTCAGGTTCCTCGATGCTTCCTTTTCCGAGCGTGCCGTGCTCACTGACCCCGCCGCAGTCTCCGGCCACCATCGCCCTTTGCGGTGACCTACTATTGCCTTCCAGCCACTACGACTCTGTCGGCCTGCGGTTCCTTATCTTCACGAGGCTCAATCGCTTCTCGGCCCGCTCATCGCTCGTACCTACGCTTAGCTCATGTCGTTGCCTTCATGTGCCCAAGGCTCGATTCCCGGTGGGGCGGCTCATTCCCCTTTCCGAGGCGGGAATTTCACCCGCTGGAAGCATCAGGCTTGGCCTGACGCACCGTGGTGTAGGTAGATATTGCCAAGGAGCGGTGAGATCACCGACCCTTGACCGGTTCCCCTGTCCGCCACTGTCACGACCCCGTCCTCGAGGATACCCGCCTTCAGCCATTTTCGGATTAGGCGGATGATGCGCTTGTCGCCGACGCGGTGTTCAAGGAAGCGGATCAGCCATTCCTGGCTGACGCTGCCAAAGAAGTCCTGAACGTCGGCGTCCAGAATATAGCTCACCTTCCGACTGGTGATCGCGACCGCTAAGGCATCCGACGCATCATGCGGTCCTTGTCCAGGCCGGAACCCGTATGAGAACCCGAGGAAATCCTCTTCATAGATGGCGTTGAGCACCATGGCGCATGCGCCTTGGACGATTTTGACTGCCTCCGCCACCGATATCCCGGTTTTGTTCGGCCGCTTCACAGCTACTATAGTGGAGTCAGACTTCTCCTGATCGTGCATCGGCGGCTACGGCTCCTCACCTTCCCGCCGCGGACCATACAACTCATGACATCTATGGCCGATCCGGAGATCTCCCGGTTCCCGTGCAAGGAGCTTTCGTGCATGCCAGGTTCTCTGACCACGCCGGGTCGCCCAAGCGCTCGCGTTGGCGCGCTTGGGTATGTTGCCTTCCGCTACACAGACAGCGTCGGCACCCGGGACAACTTTCCTATCGCGGCTCAATGGTTGGCCTGCACGTTCCCCTGCCGACGCTTCGCCAACATCCTCGCGAATGTCCGCGCACGGCTCGGGGCCGATGTGGTTCGCTACTCCTTCATCGCAGTGGACTTGCACCACCTACTCCTTGCCGGTCTCCCGGCGCACCTGCGTGAAAAGGCTTGGAAAAAGCACGGGATCGGCCGCTTCAAAACAATCGCAATTGTTCACCCTGGCGCGCCGGAGGCCGAAAGAGATCGGTGCGTAAGGGAATGCGGGGTCCGGCGAGGCCAAGCCGTGCCGCCGCCGCCTCGAACCTTCGCCCGATCATTGAGGCGTAGGGACCCGATCCCGTCATGCGCGCGCCGAAACGCGAATCGTAAAGCTTGCCGTCCCGCGTCGAGCGCATCAAGGACAGCACATGTTTGAGCTTGTCGGGATAATGCGCGCGCAGCCATTCGGTGAAGAGTTCGCGGACTTCAAGCGGCAGCCGCAGAAGGACATAACCGGCGCCGCGCGCGCCCGCGGCTTGCGCGCGGGCAAGGATCGAACTCGATCTCAAAATCATTGATCGCCGGGATAATGGGCGCCACCATGACAGACGTTGGAATATTGGCCTCGGCCAACCGCCGAATCGTGTCGAGCCGCCGCGCGGGGCTGCTGGCGCGGGGCTCCATTTTGCGGGCGAGGACGGGATCGAGCGTCGTCACGGACAAAGCCACTTTAACAAGGCCCTTTCCGGCCATGGGCGCGAGAAGATCGAGGTCACGCAAGATGAGCGCCGATTTGGTGACGATCGCGACCGGATGATCGGCAAGCGCCAGCCCTTCGAGCAGCTTGCGCATCACCCGCTCCTTGCGCTCGATCGGCTGATAAGGGTCGGTATTGGTTCCTATCGCGATTGTCTTTGCTGCATAGCCTGGGGCCGACAATTCCCGCTCAAGGAGGCTTGCGGCATTGATCTTGGAAAACAGTTTTGTCTCGAAATCGAGACCCGCCGACATGCCGAGGGTGGCATGGGTCGGCCGCGCAAAACAATAGACACAGCCATGCTCACAGCCGCGATAAGGATTGATCGACTGCTCAAAGAAAATATCGGGCGAATCATTGCGCGTGATGAGCGTTTTGGCGGATTCCGGCGTGACTTGCGTTCGCAGGGGAGGCAAATCCTCGGAGAGCTCCCAGCCATCCTCTTCGTGAACCCGGGTTTCGTGCTCGAAGCGTCCGCTTGCGTTCGACAAGGCGCCGCGGCTCCCCTTAAGCCTAAACGGCGAGACGCTTGCCGCTGGCGCGGGAGCGAACACTGGCCCTGCGGGCAAGGCGTCCGCATTGCCTTGACCAGGGGTGAGTGTAGCCGGACCTTTCCTAGGCCTCGCCGCCGGCTTGCTCTGGTTTAGCCGCTTGACGCCGTTCATTACCGCTATTTCTGGAACGGTTGCCATGTCTTTCTCGCGGTCGCCATATGTTTGCCGTGCCTTCGCCATGTTTCCGCATCTTTATCGCCGTGTCACTGTCATATCACTAATTTCCTTGAGCTCAGAATGTTCCATGAACATACGATGTACATATAAAGAACATCTTGCCAGATGTCAAAGTTCCTGTGGATAAACATGGATAACTCTTGCCAGAAATTACGATTTGGAATGCCAAGCGGCAGATCGGCACATGGTTGTCAGAATAAGGACGTATCCCTGATATTATTTTGATATGCGCGGCGAGGTTGTGGTGGTTTCGCGGGACGCGCCCGGGTGGGCGGGACGCCCGGGGTAGCGCCCCAAGCTTGCGGCTCATTCAAAACGGCTGTCGAATTATTGACCGGGCGTTTTGGGCGCTTCCATTGGCGTCAATCCGGCATGTCCTTATTCCTATAGCCACCTACCCAGCGTGAGTGATATAAAAATCAAGCGTATTTCGGCGAAACGGAGACCAAGTTCGCCATTAAATATTTTTTCGGGAGTTTTTGACATGCATCGGCCGCGTATTGAAAGCGATTGCAGGGCTTGCCCTGTGCCCGGTCTGTGCGAATATCGGATTTGCCGCGGAGGGAACGCATTGGAGCTACGAAGGCGCCCATGGTCCGGCCCATTGGGGTGATCTCGAACCGGCGGACCAAACCTGCTCAGTGGGTTGCCGACAATCGCCCATTGCCATCGACAGCACGATCGAGGCGCGGCTCGCGCCGCTCGAATTCGCCTGGGCGCGGCAGGCCGATACAATCGTCAATAATGGTCATACGATCCAACTTAATTTCGACGATGGAGGTACCCTGACTATAGACTCCAATCGCTATACATTGGTTCAGTTTCACTTCCATCACCCGGGCGAGCATCGCATCGACGACAAAGGCTTTCCAATGGAGGCGCATTTCGTCCATCGCAATGCCGCCGGTTCACTCGGCGTCATCGGCGTGTGGATGGTGGCTGGCAAGTCGAATCCGGTGTTCGCCAAAGTGGTCGCGACCATGCCGCCGGCCGAAGGCCCGCCCGTCAAGGCCGATGCGGGCATCGATCCGAACGGCTTACTTCCTGCTAAGTTTGGCTATTATCTTTATTCCGGTTCCCTCACTACGCCACCCTGCATTGAAACTGTCGACTGGATGCTACTGACCAATCCAATCGAGGTGGCCGAAACGGATATTGCCGCATTCGCCACGCTTTATCCTATGAACGCACGGCCGGTCCAGAAGCTCGACCGCCGCTTCGTGCTGCGCTCGACCTGAACCGAAGGATGCGTCCCAGCGTCTCCGCATTTCCCTTTGAAACCCGGGCAAATGCACGCAAGCCGCTGTGGCCCATTGTTTGGCTAGAAAGCCTGCCCGCAAAGGTCCTTTTTTGCGCGCAAATATTCGGCGCGCAGTCTCGCGATAATATCGGCGGCGGGTCGAACGTCATCGATCGCGCCGACACTTTGCCCGGCTCCCCAAATATCGCGCCAGGCCTTGACGGTTTCGGCGGCCTTTCCCGCCTCGAAATTCATCGCGGTCTTGTCGCGCGCCGGCAAGTGATCCGGGTCGAGGCCCGCATTGATCACGCTTTGCCGGAGATAATTGCCGGAAACGCCGGTGAAATAGGCCGAATAAAGGATATTCGCGGCACTGGCCGCGGCGATCATCTCCTTATAGCGCTGGTCCGCGTTGGCCTCTTCCGTCGCGATGAAACGCGTGCCGAGATAGGCGAAATCGGCACCCATCGCACGCGCGGCAAGCACACCTCGGCCCGTCGCAATCGCGCCAGCAAGCGCGACGGGACCTGGCCAGAATTTGCGCACTTCTTCCATGAGGGCGAAAGGAGAAAGCGTTCCGGCATGCCCGCCGGCCCCGGCGCAGACAAGGATGAGTCCGTCGACGCCCGCCTCGAGGGCTTTTTTCGCATGGCGCACGCCGATGACATCATGGAAGACGAGCCCTCCCCAAGAATGCACGCGGGCAACAATTTGGTTCGGCGCCGAGAGACTGGTGATGACGATCGGGACTTTATATTTCTCGCAAAGATCGAGATCGGCCGAAAGCCGATCGTTGGAGGGATGAATGATCTGATTGACGGCGAAGGGTGCGACCTCGGCACCGGGGTTTGCAGTCCTGAAGTTCAAAAGTTCGGTTGTGATTTGGGAAAGCCATTCGTCGAGCACCTTTTGCGGCCGGGCATTGAGCGCGGGAAAGGCGCCGATCACGCCGCTCTTGCATTGCGCGATCACGAGCTTTGGATTGGAAATGATGAAAAGCGGCGCGCCGATCACCGGCAGCGTCATCGGTTGCAGCTTTTCCGGCCAACTCATCGCGCGCCCCTGCTTCGCGACCATGCGGGATTCGACCAACGCTGAAGCGTTCGCGTCTCTATCTCCTTGTCTTGTGGCATGAACCTATCCAAAGCCTCGGCACCTTTTGGGTCAGGCTTTCATTTGAAAGCGGGAGCAATGGCTCCCCGGCTCCGATAGAGGTTCCTCGAAAAGCGAAGGCGCGTCGCTTTTTTGCGCCTGTTTGCCGCGCCCGCGTTCACCCTCGCCTTCACTGTGGTGGCCTTCGATCGCGAGAAGCCGAAGTTTCATCGTGGCGCCGCCATGCGCCGAGAAACCGCCGATCTTGGCTCCAGCGGCGACCACGCGATGGCATGGCACGATGATGGGAAACGGGTTTCGTGCGAGAGCTTGCCCCCATGGCGCGCGCCGCGCTCCAGGGGCCCCGACAACCATGGCTAGTGCGCCGTAGGTCGTCGTCGCGCCCCACGGAATGGCCCGCGCGGCCTCATAGACGCGACGATGGAACGGCGGCAGAGCGTCCATGTCGAGCGCGACGGACGTAAGATCAGCGGGTGTCCCGCGCAAACAACCGGCGATCGCGCCCCGCGCCTGCGCTGCCATGGGCGGATGCACCGCCTCCCGCGCCGTCTAAAAACCGCTGGAGCACGCGGCCGCGCGTCTTTTGTTCATTGGCCTCGGGAAGCTGAATGCCAATGATGCCGCGAGCGCCCCACGCGATCGCGCAGCGGCCGGCCGCTGTGTCGAAAAGTGCAAATGAGACCGTCATGACGGCCGCAATCGTAGCATTTGGCGCGAAATGCGCACGCAAAAAGTCTCGAGAAATTTTTTACGGTTTGCGGGCCAAAGCTCGCGGATTCGCAACAGACCCTCTATGTCCTGAATGCCAGTGAACCCCGAGGGCGCGGCCCCGGCCCCGGAGACCGCCGTGGAATTGCGTGGCCCCGGCGGATCGCATCTTAGCACACGTGCCAATCGGGGATTTGCTATTGAAAAGCGACATTCACGACTTCGTAGCTCTTGCCGCCGCCGGGCGTATTCACCTCGACCGAGTCGCCAATTTTCTTGCCAATCAGGGCGCGTGCGGTCGGTGAGGTGATCGACACGCGTCCAGCCTTCACATCGGCCTCGCTCTCGCCAACGATCTGGTAGATCTTTTTTTCGTCCGTGTCCTCATCGACGAGCGTGACCGTCGCGCCGAATTTGATGGTGGTTCCTGAGAGTTTCGATACGTCGATAACCTCGGCCCGCGATAATTTGTCCTCGAGCTCGGCAATGCGGCCTTCGTTTAAGGACTGAGCTTCCTTGGCTGCGTGATATTCCGCATTTTCGGACAAATCGCCGTGGCTTCGCGCTTCCGCGATCGCCTGGATGATGCGCGGACGCTCGACCTGCTGGCGCCGCTTTAACTCCTCTTCGAGGGCGGAATAGCCACCCGCCGTCATGGGGAACTTGTCCATGCTCAATCTCTTTCGCGTTTCTCTGCGTCTTGCTCACTTTGTTGCGGCCAGCCGTTATTGCGGCCAAGCATAACCGGCGCAATTCCTAGGGGGCCGCGCTCCAGGCGGTACGAATTTGCATGATCTTGGAGGAAAACCAATTGCCAAGAACCATGTGTTCCTTTGATGCTCTACCATCGCCGATTCCCGTTCACGCGCGAAAGGTGCCCACGCCCAATTGGCCTCCGCCGCAATGTCTTCCACCGCAATGTCTTCGCGACGGCGCCGCGCCGATGTGGCGGGCCTCGCCACGGCCAATCCTGTTCGAGCCAAAGGGTAACAGACACCTTCACGGAACTGTCCGCAAGTGGCTCTGTCGTGCTGAGGCAGGACCGCGTTGCGATATTGCCGCAGCGCAGCCACGCTTTAGATTATGATCACTTCAAATGTCTTCGCTCATGGTTTTGAATAGAATGTTTCTTCTATGATCTTATCTCGTTGTCTTGCAAATCCAAGCCAGAAACGCCGCCACTTTTTTCAAAATCAGACAAAATAATCCTGAAGGGCGCGCACCTCCAGATCGCCCGCGAGATAGGCCCGAATTCCCTGCGACGCGGCGATCGCCCCCGCAAGGGTTGTATAATAAGGCACTCTGTGCAAGAGCGCGGCGCGGCGCAATGAGCGCGAATCCGCGAGGGCTTGCGCGCCTTCGGTCGTATTGAGCACAAGCTGGATGTCACCGTTTTTGATGAGGTCGACGACATGCGGCCGGCCCTCGGAAACCTTATTCACACGGTGTGCCTTGACGCCCGCACCCTCAAGATAGCGCGCTGTGCCGCCGGTCGCGGAGATTTTGAAACCGAGATCTGCCAATAACCGGATGGCGTCGAGTACGCGCGGCTTATCGATATCGCGCACCGAAACAAAGACAGTGCCTGTCCTTGGCACATTCGTGCCGCTGCCGAGTTGGCTCTTGGCGAAAGCCACCGGAAAAGAGCGATCGACCCCCATGACCTCGCCGGTCGAGCGCATTTCCGGCCCGAGCACGGTGTCGACCCCAGGAAACCGGGCAAAGGGAAACACCGATTCCTTGACGCCGATGTGATCGAGATGCGGCGGCCGCAAACCAAAGCCGGCGAGGCTTTCACCGGCCATGATCCGCGCCGCGATCTTGGCGATCGGCACGCCAATCACTTTGGCGACAAAAGGCACCGTCCGCGCCGCGCGCGGATTGACTTCGAGCACATAAATTTCGCCGTCCTTGAGCGCATATTGCACATTCATCAAACCGCCGACGCCAAGAGCCAGGGCGAGTTTCTTGGTTTTTGTTTCAAGTTCGGCGATTTTTTCAGGGGCGAGCGAACGCGGCGGCAGCGAGCAGGCGCTGTCGCCAGAGTGGATTCCCGCTTCCTCGATATGTTCCATGACACCGCAAATAAAAACATCCTTGCCGTCCGAGAGCGCATCGACGTCGATCTCGACCGCATCGGACAGATAACGGTCGAACAAGAGAGGGTTCTTGCCAAGCACGGTATTGATTTGGCCGGTCTTGTCATTGGGATAGCGGGCCTTGATTTCGGAAGGGACGAGGCCCGGAAGCGTGCCAAGCAGATAATCGTCGAATGCCGCCTTGTCGAAAATAATCGCCATCGCCCGCCCGCCCAGCACATAGGAAGGACGCACGACGAGGGGAAGGCCGAGATCGGCGGCAACGAGGCGCGATTGCTCGACCGAATAGGCGATCCCATTCATCGGCTGCTTGAGGCCGATCTTATCGAGGAGCCGTTTGAAACGGTCGCGATCCTCGGCAAGATCGATGGAATCGACCGAGGTCCCAAGGATGGGAATGCCCGCTTCTTCGAGCGCATGCGCGAGTTTGAGCGGCGTCTGGCCACCGAACTGCACGATCGCCCCCTTGAGCTCGCCCGCCTCGCCTTCCTTGGCAAGGATTTCAAGCACGTCTTCGGCGGTCAAGGGTTCGAAATAAAGCCGGTCGGAGGTATCATAATCGGTCGAGACCGTTTCTGGATTGCAATTGACCATGATTGTTTCGAAGCCCGCCTTGCGCAGCGCGAAGCTCGCATGGCAGCAGCAATAGTCGAACTCGATCCCTTGCCCGATCCGGTTTGGCCCGCCCCCCAGCACAACGATTTTCTGGCGTGCCGTGGGGCGCGATTCGCACATCGCGACTTGGCCAAAAGGCGGCGCGTAGGTCGAATACATATAGGCCGTGGGCGAGGAAAATTCCGCCGCGCAAGTGTCGATCCGCTTGAACACCGGATGCACGCCGAGGTTTTTCCGCAAGCCGGACACGGCTGCTTCCGGCACCCCGGCGAGACTCGACAGCCGCGCATCGGAAAAGCCCGCCGCCTTCAACACGCGCAAATTGGCAGCGTCGCCCGGCAAGCCATAGGCGCGAACCTTGGCTTCGAGATCGAGAATCTCCTCGATGCGGGCGATAAACCAGGGATCGATGCCACAGGCCTCGTAAATCTCGGCGGCCTCCATGCCGTGCCGCAGCGCCTGCGCGACCACGAGCAGCCGGTCGGGCGTCGGGCGGCCCAAAGCGGCGCGCAAGACATTCATGTCGTCGCCAAGACCGAGCCCCTCGATTTCGATTTCATCGAGACCGTCCAAGCCGGTATCGAGCGAGCGCAGCGCCTTCTGCAGGCTTTCGGCAAAGGTCCGGCCGATCGCCATGGCTTCGCCGACGGATTTCATCGCGGTCGTCAAAATCTGCTCGGCGCCAGGAAATTTTTCAAAGGCAAAGCGCGGAATTTTGGTCACCACATAGTCGATCGAAGGCTCGAAGGATGCCGGCGTCGCGCCGCCGGTGATGTCATTGGCGATCTCGTCCAAGGTGAATCCGACGGCAAGCCGCGCCGCCACCTTCGCAATCGGGAAGCCGGTGGCCTTGGAGGCGAGCGCGGAGGAGCGCGAGACGCGCGGATTCATTTCGATGACGACCATGCGGCCATCCTTCGGATTGACCGCGAATTGCACATTGGAGCCGCCGGTCTCGACGCCGATTTCGCGCAAGACCGCGAGCGCGGCATCGCGCATGATTTGGTATTCCTTATCGGTCAGGGTCAGCGCCGGGGCGACGGTGATCGAATCGCCCGTATGCACGCCCATCGGATCGATGTTTTCGATCGAGCACACAATGATGCAATTGTCCGCCTTGTCGCGGACCACTTCCATCTCATATTCCTTCCAACCGAGGACGCTTTCCTCGACCAGAACTTCGCTCGTCGGCGAGGCATCGAGCCCGCGCTCGATAATCTCGATGAATTCGGCCTTGTTATAGGCGATGCCGCCGCCGGTTCCTCCCATGGTGAAGGACGGCCTGATGATCGCCGGCAGGCCAATATCCTCAAGGATGGCCAACGCCTGCGGCAAGGTTTTGATCTGATGCGAGCGGGGCGTCGAAAGACCGATGCGCGTCATGGCTTCGCGGAACAGCTTGCGATCCTCGGCCATGTCGATCGCGCTCGCGCTCGCGCCGATCATTTCGACATCATATTTTTCGAGAACGCCCATCTTTTTCAAGGAGAGGGCGCAGTTGAGGCCGGTTTGGCCGCCCATCGTCGGCAAAAGCGCGAAGCCGCCGGGAATGGCATGGCGCTCCTTGGCGATGATCTTGGCGACGATTTCCGGCGTGATCGGCTCCACATAGGTGCGGTCGGCCATGTCCGGGTCGGTCATGATCGTCGCCGGATTGGAATTGACGAGGACGATCCTGTAGCCTTCCTCGCGCAGCGCCTTGCAGGCCTGGGTGCCGGAATAGTCGAATTCGCAAGCTTGGCCGATAATGATCGGCCCCGCTCCGATGATCAATATGGTGGAGATATCCGTCCGCTTGGGCATTGGGTCTCGTGAAAGCACACAAAAAAGGCCGCGTCTCAGAGGCCCGCGGCGCGTCCTTTTAGCAGAAGCCCGAACCATTGTCGTTCCGGCCGAGATGTCTCCCTAAAAGACTTTTGCAAAGATGGGAACCCTGGCGGCGCGGCGGGCTTCATGCGGGGCTCAAAAGCTTCTCTTCTGCACCCTGAGAAAATCACGGCGGGAGCGCCTCAGGGCAGCTGGCGGCGGACGGGCTTCCAGTCGCGCGCCATCCTTTGCGCTGCCGCCACTTGGCCGGCGGTCATCTGCGTCTCAAGAATGTCAAGCGTCGCCCGGGCTTCGTTATTCGCCTGGGCGGCAAGCGAAAACCACATATATGCGGTCACATCGTCGCGCGCCACACCTTGGCCTGCGACATACATGGCGCCGAGCAGCATTTGCGCGTCCGCATACCCCTGCTCGGCGGCTCTGCGATACCATTTCGCCGCCTCGGCATCATCGCGCGGCAGAAGTTTGCCTTGCTTGTACAGGGTGCCGAGAATGGACTGCGACGATGCGTCCCCCTGCTCGGCGGCCTTCCGGTACCATTTGACCGATTCGGCATCGTCGCGCGGCGTTCCCAAACCCTTCTCATACATGAAGCCGAGGCTCGATTGCGCCGCCGCGTTCCCCTGCTCGGCGGCCTTGCGATACCATTTCAGCGCCTCGGCGTCGTCGCGTGGCACACCCGTGCCATCGCTATATATCGCGCCAAGCTGATTTTGCGCCGCCACATCGCCTTGCTCGGCTTTGGCCCGCAGCGCATCGAGGTCCGGATTTGGCGCTGAATCGGCGAACACCGGGGAACAGAGGCCAAAAACAAAGATCATGGTCGAAAGAAATTGGCGCATTGAACCCCTGCCGGCGACTGCAAACACGGCATATAGCGCCGCGCAGGCGCGATTAGAATAGCCTTCGCCTATGGCAGAGTTCGGGCTTTCGCGGGTGCGGGGTGCGCGCCCCTTGGCGGCGAGTTCAGCCTTCGCGGCCAAGGGTTCGGCAGAGGCACCTCACGGCAGCGCGGCGGCTTGCGGCCGCCAGTCGCGCGCCAGCTTTTCGGCTTCCGCCTTTTCGGCGGCGGTCAGATTCGTTTCGACAATGCCAAGATCTTCCCGCGATCCTTCATCGCCATGCGCGATCGCCAGAAAAAGCCACATATAGGCAATCACATAATCACGCCGCAGTCCGTCACCCCGGTAATAGGTCGCGCCAAGATTGGCTTGCGCCCCGGCAAGCCCCCGCACGGCAGCCCGGCGATACCATTCGACCGCCTCGTAATAGTCGCGCGGGACCCCTTCCCCTCGGAAATATAACGCGCCCAGGTTGTTTTGCGCGCCCGCATCGCCCTGCGCCGCGGCCTTGCGAAGCCATTTGACGGCCTCGCTATAGTCTTGTGGCACACCCTGGCCTTGGATGTAGAGGAAACCAAGCTTGCTCTCCGCGTCGGCATTTCCTTTGGCGGCAGCCGCTCGCCACCATTTGACCGTCTCGGCATAGTCGCGCTCGACGCCTTCGCCTATGTAGTAGATCAACCCTAGGCGAGTCTGAGCCGGCGCGTCGCCTTGCTCGGCCTTGGCTCTCAGTTCGGCGAGGTCATTGACGAGCGTTTTGTCAGCAACAGATGGGAAACAAAGGATGAATTGAATGAGCAGGATAGCAATAAACTGGCGCATCGGTCCCTCCCTGCAATGACCGCGCTGCACAAAAATATCGTGCATTCACTATTATATAATATTTTTGTTCATTGAATAGCCATAATTTTAAAATCGGCCCGCGAGTCGCTCCCCTCACCCAAGGCCGGGGACAAGGCCGTGCCGCCGTTCGCCCCGCCGCGATGGCGGCGAAATGCCAAGCTCCGCATCGCGGCGGCGCATGGGCCGCCCCGCCCCTGCCGCCTATCGTCATCGACACCCCGACCTTTAAACGGCGCGTAAACGGCGCGCAGAATTGCGCCATTAATAGCCGGGCTTATGGCAGGGCATCCTTGCAGATCCCCGCGCACCTCTCGGTGAGCCGCACGCCGCGGCTCCGCCGCTGCCGGCTTTTAGGAAAGGTTACTTTCGCCGGATTTTCACATCGAGATCGGGCTGAACACCCAAGAGAATGCGCACATCGAGCAGAGCGCCGCTCAAAGTGTCGAACACATGTGCATCGTCGGTCACGCCTTGAAACGTCACATGCACGACGCCATCGACGGTCGTAACCTCTTTCAGTTTGCCGCTGCCCTCCAGGATCCGCTTCTCGATTGCACTGGCAAGAGCACGTTCAATCTCGACCACATCCGCCACAAGCGCCTCCTCTCCGAGCTGTTCTATCTATGAGCGATGAATTCCGCCCAACGTGAGCCAGCCCCATCACCCCCATGGCTTTGATCCGGGGAGTGTTAAGATTATGGCTCGGCGGCCTGTCCCGCTTCGTGCCATGAGAAAGAAAGTGTTTATTGAATAATCCCAACCTTGGCAAAACAACAGCCGCCGGGCTGTTGGGCCGCCATCAAATCTATCTTGTGGGGGAAACCCTGCCCCCTTATGTTGCAAAAATGACGATCCCTTCCGAAGACAGCGCGCCCAGTCCTCGCCAAGACCGTGGCGAACAGGGCAATAGCTTCCAAGCTTACGACGCCAAGGTGCGGCGGCTGCATGAGGAGCGCGGCGAATTCGAGAATTTCCGCAGGCCCTTGCACAGGCGGAGATTTCGCGCGGTGCCGCTGCGCATCATTCTGCCCAATCTCGTGACCTTGCTGGCGCTGTGCATGGGTCTCACCGCGATCCGTTTCGCCATCGAAGGGCAATTCGAGACCGCCGTTGTCGCGGTCATTGTCGCCGCCATTCTGGATGGCTTGGATGGACGCATCGCGCGGGTGCTCCGCGGCACGTCGCGGTTCGGCGCTGAACTCGATTCGCTCGCCGACTTCGTCGATTTTGGGGTTGCGCCGGCGCTCATCCTCTATTTTTGGGGCCTGCACGAAATGAAGAGTTTCGGCTGGTTCGCGGCGCTTGTTTTCGCGATCGCGGCGGCGCTGCGCCTCGCCCGCTTCAATGTCATGATCGACGATCCGAACCGGCCGCCTTGGCAGGTGCATTTCTTCACCGGCATGCCAGCGCCCGCGGGCGCCATCGTCGGGCTCTTGCCCCTCTATCTCAATCTTTCGATTCTCGATCTTCCCAATGTGCGCGCGCTGGTGCCGCTGGAAATCGCCTATGTCTTGACCGTGGCCCTCTTGATGGCGAGCCGTATCCCACATTTTTCGGGCAAGAGAATTGGCCGCGTGCCGCGCGAATATGTGATCGTCGTCCTTTTCGGGATCGTCGTGTGCATGCTTCTGCTTGCACTCTTCCCAATGGAAATGTTAATTGCTTTGAGCTTCATCTATCTTGCAACCATTCCTTTCGCTATCCGCCGCTTCAACGCCTATGCGGCAGAGGACGCCGCAAGGCAGACGGGCGTGGCCGCACCCCAAGGGCCGCCCGTTTCCCAAGCGCGCAAATGACCCGGGGTATCTCAATCGGTCTCCCGCGCAACCGCTCAGCGCTGACGATGAAGACATAAGCGTCAGGGCAAGCGGCGCCAGTTCACAAAGCCGCGTTTCTCGATTAGGGTCCGCGCCGAAAGCCTAGCCAGGCCGCCGCGGAGCGAGGGGGGGCCTAATCTCAAGGACACATATGTCGAAGGAAGAATTGCTCGAATTTCCAGGGACGGTCATCGAATTGCTTCCCAACGCGACCTTTCGCGTCAAACTCGAAAACGACCACGAGATCATCGCCCACACAGCCGGAAAAATGCGCAAAAACCGGATCCGCGTTCTCACCGGCGATAAGGTTCTTGTGGAAATGACCCCTTACGACCTGACCAAGGGCCGCATCACCTACCGGTTCAAATGAGGATGAGTGCGGCGATGGAGAGGCGACATGACCAGCGGCGATAAGGCGTGGCGGCCAAGGCTCGTTCTCGCCTCGGCATCGCCCCGGCGGCTCGCGCTTCTGCAGCAGATCGGCATCGAACCGGACGCCTTGTTGCCCGTCGATCTCGATGAAACGCCGCGCAGGAATGAGTTGCCAAGGACACTTGCCTTGCGACTCGCAGAGGAAAAAACAAGAGCTGCCGCAGCCATAGCATCGCGCATGCCAGAACTTGCCGACGCCTATGTCATCGGCGCAGACACGGTTGTCAGTGTCGGCCGCCGCATTTTGCCGAAATGCGAGATTGTGGCGGAGGCGGCGCAATCCTTGCGGCTCTTGTCCGGGAGAGCGCACCGGGTCCACACCGCGGTCTATCTCATCACGCCAAAGGGCCGCCAACGCGCACAAGCTCGTCGAGACGCGGCTGCGCCTCAAGCGGCTGTCGGCAGACGAGATGGAGGCCTATCTCGGCTCGGGTGAGTGGCGCGGCAAGGCGGGAGGCTATGCGCTTCAAGGACTTGCCGGCGCATTTGCCCAAAAACTCGTTGGATCTTATTCCGCGGTCGTCGGTCTGCCCCTTTACGAGACCATGTCCCTGCTATCCGGCGAAGGCTTTCCAGTCTATGTGACTTGGTTGAACAGGGTATGATTTTCTCTTTGTCTTTCTCATGCCGGCGAAGCCCATGCCCGCAACCAAAACCAAAGACTCTTCTGCGGCAAACGCCGCGGAACCCCGAGCAAAGCCCTGTCCCATCTGCGGAAAACCCGCCGTCTTTGCGATCCGCCCGTTTTGTTCGAAGCGCTGCGCCGACATCGATCTGCACCGTTGGCTCAACGGCGCCTATGCCATTCCGGCGGCGGACGCCGATGAGGACACTCGCAACAAGGACTTGCCCGAGACCTGAAAGCGTGAGTTTTTTTGGCGATGCCTGGCCCTGACCCCCATGGGCCGGCGACGACCCCGTGACCTTGTGATCTATCCCGTCTCTTTCCCGGACAAAGCATGTTTTTCACGGCCTCGAAAATCTTTTGGCTTGTCGCCGAGCCCGTTTCCTTGGCCATTTTCATCGGCCTTTTGGGCATCGTCCTTTTGTTCACCCGTTTCGCGCGGGCGGGGCGGGCTCTCATGGCTGGCGCGATCATCGCCCTTGCCGCCGGATTGCTCACGCCTCTGAACACGGTGATCTTGCGGCCCTTAGAGAATCGGTTTCCGCAGCCTCCCGCTGACTTGCCGCCGCCGACCGGAATCATCGTTCTCGGCGGTGCCGTGGAAACGGCAAGATCGCAAGCGCGCGGACAGGTGTTCCTCAGCGCCGATGCCGCCCGGATGACGACGGGCGTCGAATTGGCGAGGCGCTATCCCAATGCACGGCTCGTCTATACCGGCGGCTCCGGCTCGTTTCTGCGCGAGGACCTGGCAGAGGCGATCAGCGCGCGGGAGCTCTGGCTCGCTCTGGGCGTTCCCGCCGGGCAAATGAGTTTCGAGGCGAAATCCCGCAACACCTGGGAAAATGCCGTGTTCACCCGCGACCTTGTCAAGCCGAAGCCGGGTGAGACCTGGCTGCTTGTGACCTCGGCGTGGCACATGCCGCGCTCGGTTGGCATCTTCCGCCGCGTCGGCTTCCCGGTCGTGCCTTATCCAGTTGCCTACCGGACTTTTGGCGATGAACGGGATTTTGAGATGTCCAATTCCATGGTTGACAGGGTTGCCAAACTCGACCTCGGCGTGCGCGAATGGATAGGGCTGACGGCGTATTGGCTGACTGGCAAGACGGATGCGCTGTTTCCTGCCCCGTGATCATGCCCCATTCTTACTCTTCCCCGGCTTCCGATTATTGATTTGCGTAGTCAAACGTACCAAAATCTTTCAACATGAAAGAGCCGAGGCTGGAAATATAGAGCTCGTCCGGCTTCAACATTGACGGCCATTGTATTGCAAGGACGTTAGGGCCGTGCCGGATTTTGTCACATGCTTGTCATTGGTAATTCTTAGCTATTTTGGGCCCGTAAGGAGATATTCCGATGACGGCCCTTTCCTCGACAGACATCACGTCCAAGCACGCCGAAAGTCCACGGCCACATCTCGACCAGCCGATGGGGATCAGAACGATCCTGATTTTCTTCGCCATCATGGCTCTCGGACTCTTCTTCGCGGCCTACAATATTTACAGGGATATCGCAGCGTCGGGGACCACGGTCACCAGCCTCTTGCCGTTCCTCCTGCTCGGCGTCGCTCTGCTGATCGCGCTGGGTTTCGAATTCGTCAACGGGTTTCACGACACGGCCAACGCCGTGGCGACCGTCATCTACACGCATTCGCTCGCGCCCCCCGTCGCGGTGGTCTGGTCGGGTTTCTTCAATTTTCTCGGGGTTCTCGTATCGTCGGGCGCGGTCGCCTTCGGAATTGTTTCGCTGCTGCCGGTCGAATTGATCCTTCAAGTCGGCTCCGATGCCGGATTTGCGATGGTCTTCGCAATGCTGATCGCAGCGATCATCTGGAATCTTGGCACATGGTGGCTCGGCCTGCCAGCATCGAGCTCGCATACTTTGATCGGCTCCATCATTGGGGTCGGAATTGCCAACGCGCTGATGCGCGGGCGCGACGGCACGTCCGGGGTCGATTGGAGCAAGGCGACGGAGATCGGCTATGCGTTGTTGTTCTCGCCGGTCGCCGGCTTCATCTGCGCCGCTCTCCTTCTCATTCTTATGAAATTGATCATCCGCAAGCAGGAGCTCTATCGCGAGCCGAAGGGCAAAGCCAGCGCCGCCCTGGTGGATTCGCGGGCTTCTCATTTTCACCTCGGCAGGTGTGTCTTTCGCGCATGGGTCGAACGACGGTCAAAAGGGCATGGGTCTCATCATGCTCATCCTGATCGGCACGGTGCCAACGACCTATGCCTTGAACCGGACGCCATCGGCGGGCGATGTCCCGAGCTTCGTTCAACACTCGCTGGCCGCATCCAAGGTCGTCGAAGCCAAGGCCGCGGGCTTCGAAGTCCTCGGCAATCCCCGCCCCGCCGTCACCAATTATCTGACCGCTCATCACCTCGATGAGGGCACCTATCCGTCACTCGCCGTGCTCATCCGCGACATCGCAAGCCAAGTCCAAACTTATGGTTCGCTTGCGAAAATTCCGGCGGCGCAGGTCGGCAATACCCGCAACGATATGTATCTCGCCTCCGAGGCGATCCGGTTCTTGCAAAAGGATAGGGAGAACGAGCTTTCGAAACAGGATGTTGCGACACTCGCCGCCTATAAAAAGAGTCTCGACAATGCGACGAAATTCATTCCGGACTGGGTGAAAGTTTCCGTCGCGCTGGCGCTCGGGCTTGGAACCATGATCGGATGGAAACGCATCGTCGTGACCGTCGGCGAGAGAATCGGCAAGCAGCATCTGACCTATGGCCAGGGCGCGGCGGCCGAAATCGTCGCGATGGGGACGATCGCGGCGGCGGATAGTTTTGGCTTGCCGGTCTCGACGACCCATGTTTTGTCGTCCGGCGTCGCGGGCACAATGGCGGCCAATGGGTCCGGCGTGCAAATGTCGACGATCCGCAGCATCGCCCTCGCCTGGGTGCTGACCCTGCCCTGCGCGATGGCTCTGTCGGCCTTCCTCTTCTTTGTGTTCCGCCATCTGTTCTGATTGAATCGGAGTGCGTGCGCGGCGGGCCCAAGACGCGTGTCTAAAGCGGAAAACTAAGGGAGCCGTAAATCGCATCGGCGCGAACCCGGTTCTCGACCGCAAACTCGTGATACCATCGGCCCGTGAGAGTCACCTCCTGGGCGCCGGCCTTGAACGTATAGGAAAGCAAAGGTCCAATCGCCACGGCGCGCCCCCGATTGGGACCCACAGTGTCGCCGAAACCGGAGTCATTGGTCACCTGTTGGTAGAAATAGCCGCCAACGCCTGTCGCCAGACCAGAGGAAAAGTGCTGATTGAGAGCCCATTCAAAATGCAGCTCGACGCCACTTTGGTAGTTCGTCACGGTATTGAGTGCATTAAATGTCATGCCAAGCGCGCCCGAGACTTCGGTTCCCGTTTGCTGGCTGAGGAAAGTATAGGCCCCCTTGACGTCGATGGCGGGCCGATTTAAGCCCGTTTGGACAAACCGGTTTGGGTCATAGTTACCCGTCGGGGCGAAACCGGTCAGAACAAAGCACCAATTATGTTCGCCTGAATGCCAGCCAAGGATGGCGCTGTAGTCCGTGTCGGCGATGCTCGCGATATCCGCGGTTTTGCGGAAAGGCCACTTCGTCCCAGACGAATCGGTAAATGAGGCAGGGATCGAATTGCGGTCCCCAAGAAAGGGAATAGTCGCAACAAAGCCGAAAGTCGCGCCGAAAAGCCCGGTTTCAAAAAAATAGCCAGCCTCGGCGATGTTGATCACCAAATGTGCGTTGAGCGCTGGGCTGGGGCCTTGATAAAGGAGAAACGTATCTTCGAAATAGGCGCCGGGCGGCGGCACATATCCTGCCATTGGAATTGTGAGACCGAGAAAATACTCGCTGAAGCCGTACTCGGTCGCCTCGGATGGTTGCGGGAGAACCAGGCTCGTCGCGAGACAGGCGAGGGTTGATGCCTTTTGCAATACGTGCCGCATTTCCATCGGTCTCGGCCCTCGGCCTCTTTCTTGGGTTTGGCGAACCGGCTTGTTGTGGATCTCCAATTTGAGTGACCATATCGAACAGATCGCCGCGGTCGCCATTTTTGTGAATTTATTTAAACCCTCGCCAACATAAATCGCGACAATGTTGCGTATCTGCAACAGAGATCGGTCTGGCCGCAACCATTGGGTGCGTTGGCGAGAAAGGCGCCGGCCGGTCTCACGGATAAATGGCGTCTGGCTGATACGATTTTCAGCAAATAAAACCGCTTCAAACAACAAGATCTTCAGAGATTTTTTTTATTTGTTAGTCCGCAATTTTAGAAAAACCTACCGTATTAGCGACAAAATTTGATCCATAGGAGACGTATATGTACGTCCATTCAGGCTTTATCGAAGCAACTTTCAAAACTCTTTCGTTAAAAATAAACCATGAAGTTCTGATGCTTAGCGGGATTGTCGCGCTTAGTGTGGTCATTTTCTGCGTTTTTATATCTATAAATCACTTTAGATCAAAAATGAATAAATAAGCAATCAAATCCTGCCAGCCATAACGGACCAAACGGTCGCCGGTCAATCCGCGGATCCGCCGGAACCCAACGATCCGGACGATCGCCCCGGCTCCCTGTCTAAGGCATTCGTCAGAGATCTCATTGCGAGCGCCCAATCGAAAGCTGTTCCGCTCGCCGCCCTGCAAACTATTCTCGGCAAGCTCATCGACGTGGGCGTTCCCGACGCCGAAATTCCAAACCGCCTTTTGGCGGCGGCCGATCAATTGGAAGCTCTGCGGTCGAGCCTTGCCAATTGGCAAGACCAAGGTCCGTGGCATGAGCAAATCCGATCGGAAGCCTTGGCCTTCGTCGACCGCGGCGAGTTCGATTCCGCCTGCGAGGTGCTCAGGCATGGCCGGGAGGCGGGCTGGACTTCTCCCATGTCGACATATTTGGAGGAAGCCGAATTCTACGCAAGAGAGGCGATGATCGATCATTTGCAGTTGCGATATTGCGCCGCCGCCGAAACCTACGCCGCGGCGGCCGCGCTGGTCGCG
Organism: uncultured Alphaproteobacteria bacterium; assembly: GCA_963784075.1. Classification (GTDB taxonomy): domain Bacteria; phylum Pseudomonadota; class Alphaproteobacteria; order Rhizobiales; family Beijerinckiaceae; genus Methylocapsa. Next base: position 148,218 of record CAWAQW010000055.1, read on the forward strand.
GAAGGCGGCGGCAAGGATGTCTGGCGCTTTTTGATCGCGCAGGCCCGCGAACTCTGCGACGACGCCCGCGAATTCGGCACGCGCAATAACTTGCTCGGTGCCATCGAGATCTACCATCGCGCCCTCGGACTTGCCGGACGGGAGCAATCGCCGCACGATTGGGCCACCACAAAGCATCATCTCGGCAATGCGCTTTTGCTGCTTGGCGAACGCGACAAGGACGCCGGGATGCTGCAAGAATCGGTCGAGGCCTATCTTGCCGCCTTAGAGGAATGGACCCGCGACCGTGCCCCGCGCGAATGGGCGAAAGCACAAAATAATCTTGGTCATGCCTTGCAACTGCTCGGTGAGCAGGAAGATGACAAAGAGCGGTTACGCCAAGCGGCCGAGGCCTATCGTGCGGCGCTTGCCGCGTGCAGCCGGGACGCTGCGCCATTTGATTGGGGCCGGGCGTACAACCGGCTTGGCGACACGCTTGCCGTTCTCGGGGTTGAGGAAGGTGATAGCGAACGCCTCAAGGAGGCCATCGAAGCCTATCGGGAAGCTCTCAATGGCGTCGACCGGGAGCTTGCGCCGCTCGATTGGGCAAGGACCCAAAACAATCTCGGCAAGGCGCTTGAGGCCCTCGGCGAGAGCGAAACCGGCACCGGTCTCCTCCGGCAGGCGGTGGCGGCCTATCGTGAGGCCCTGGAGGAGCGATGCCGCGATCTCGCTCCCTCGAACTGGGCAACCACAAACACCAACCTTGGTAATGCCCTCGTCGCCATCGCCGAACGCGAAAACAGCAACATCAAGCTGGAAGAGGCGGCCTCGGCCTATCGCGCCGCGCTCGAGGCCCGTCCAGCCGAAGCGGCGCCGCTCGACACCGCCAAGACCCACATCAACCTCGCCTACACCCTGGGCGCTTTGTGGAACCGGACGCAGAACCGGAAGGTGCTCGATGAGGCGCTCAGCGCGGTCGAGGCGGCACTTGGCCTCATCAAGGAGATTGGCGTGCAGGAACATCTGTCCGCGGCCGAGCTTGCGCGCGAGACCATTCTCACCGCGATGGGCCGTCCTAAAGCGGGGGCAACCGCGGCCTAATAAGGCTGCGGCGTGTTTGACTTAATGCCATGCGCGTTGTTAATTACGCAGCATTGGCCGTTGCGAAATTCGCGATGTATCCCGGGGATGGGGTACCCCCGAAACCGCCGAAAAGGCCGATGACTCCTGCATCAACGCCATCCGACGAGGCGCTTTGCTGCGACCTCGCTCCGGGCAGCAGGAGAATCGCAATGGATCAAGACCTAACGATATTCGTCGCGCCCTATGCCATCATCATTGGCGGCGGACTCATCGCCATAGGCGGCTTGACCTTATTTGGCTACCCTTGGATCGTGAAAACCAGAACGCAAGGAATTCTGGCGATCTTGGCAGGTCTCCTCATCCTTGGCGCGATCGAAATCCAATTCTTCACGTCAAGCGCCGCTTTTCTCGAAGCCCAAAAAGTCACCGTTTGTCATCTTCAGGCGGAAGCGCAGAATCCAGGCAAGCAGGGCACGCAGAGCGAAGACATCAACACTTCGCTCAAGGCTTGTTTGAGCCGGGCCGGATATGAATGGAGTCCCGGGCATCGGCGCTGCCAAGAGGCGCCGCTGGCAATGAACGCTTATTGTTATCTCCCGACGGCCTCCTTCAGCCGCCTCATCACCACCATTCAACTCTATTTCCAGTGAAAGCCGAAATCCGCGCCGGCGCGTCACTCTCACGCGGACGCGCGTGTGGCGCCGATGCGTGACACTGGCATGGACTACGCCGCCCTATATTTCCGCCAGCCTTCGGCGCGAAGCTCGCAGGCCGGACACGAACCGCAGCCATAGCCCCACGCGTGCCTGAGCGCGCGCTCGCCGAGATAGCAACTGTGGGTCGCCTCCAGGATGAGATCGACGAGAGCGGTCCCTCCCAGAGTTTCCGCAAGGCGCCAGGTCGCCGCTTTATCGAGCCACATGAGAGGTGTTTCCAAAACGAACCGGGCATCCATGCCGAGGTTCAAGGCAAGCTGCATGGCTTTGACCGTGTCGTCGCGGCAATCGGGATAACCGGAAAAATCCGTTTCGCACATGCCCCCGACGATGTGCTTGAAGCCGCGCCGGTAGGCGAGCGCCGCCGCCAGGGTCAGGAAGATGAGATTGCGGCCAGGCACGAATGTATTGGGCAGCCCGCGCCCGTCAGCCACGATCTCGATATCATGGGTCATCGCCGTCGTGGAGATTTGCGCCAAGGCGTCGATGCGGATCACATGATCTTCGCCGAGCCGTTCGTGCCATGCGGGGAAATTCTTACGCAGCCCTTCGCGAATCTCGGCGCGCTGGTCGAGTTCGAACTCGATGCCTCTGGCTATAATCGAACCCAACCGTCTCGACCCGGGCATAGCGGTCGAGCGCCCAGGCAAGACAGGTCGTCGAATCCTGACCGCCGGAAAAAAGCACGAGCGCCCCGGCCGTGGCTTCGGTCATCTCGCAGCGCCTGTGCCAGTCACCGAATGAGCAAGAGCCACCCGGGACATGAGTTTTGCGCTGCCTGCGCGCGATCCGGCCAAACTACGGCCTCCTAAAATCCCGGCCCTAGTTATTCTTAGCGCCCGCGGCGCCACGAAGGCGCGTGGCCTTCGCAGCTATGCGCCCTCCCGTGGCGCGGGCACCAGCCGGAACCGCCGCAAAAATATTTTGACGGGGTCCGCGCCGGAGTCCCTGCCCGCTTGCCGCCGGAACAGCCCGCGGGAAACATCGCAAGTGATTTATTCTCCTGCAGGCACATCATTTAGCGTTGCCACGGGTGACATCGCCTTGGTCCCGTCATCGGGTTTTGCCAGCAAGGGTGTTGCCTCGGCTGCCGCCGTCGCACTTTCCGCTTTCTGCGCCAAGATCATTTCATCCCGCATATTCGCGACACGGCGAAGCTTGGCCATCGCAGCGCCCGTCCCTGCTGGGATCAGGCGGCCGACGATGACGTTTTCCTTCAAGCCTTCCAAAGTATCGGTCTTGCCGTTGACCGCCGCCTCGGTCAACACCCTCGTCGTCTCCTGGAAGGAGGCGGCCGAGATGAACGAGCGCGTCTGCAGCGACGCCTTGGTAATCCCAAGAAGAACCGGCGTCCCGGAAGCCGGCTTCATCCTGGCCGCGATCGCCGCGGCGTTGGCCTCATCGAGTTCGACTTGATCGACCTGCTCACCCGGCAGAAAATCGGTGTCGCCAGGATCGACGATATCAACCTTCTGCAACATCTGCCGGACAATCACCTCGATATGTTTGTCGTTGATGTTGACACCTTGCAATCGATAGACTTCCTGGATCTCGTTGACGAGATAAGCGGCGAGCTCCTCGACCCCCTTGATCGCCAAAATATCATGCGGCGCTGGATTTCCTTCGACGATGTTTTCGCCCTTTTCGATGACGTCGCCATCCTGAAGATGGATGTGCTTGCCTTTCGGAATCAGATATTCGACCGGCTCCGCACCCTCTTCATTGGGAATAATCGAAATGCGCGTCTTGTTCTTGTAGTCGCGTCCAAATTGCACGGTGCCGGAGACCTCGGCGATAATCGCGTGATCCTTCGGCCGGCGCGCCTCGAACAATTCCGCGACGCGCGGCAGACCGCCGGTGATGTCGCGCGTCTTCGCCGAGTCCATTGAGATACGCGCGATGATGTCGCCCGCCTTGACTTGCGCGCCGGGATCCACTCCGATGATCGAATCGACCGGCAACGCATAACGCGCCTCGCCGCCGCGTGACAGTTTGCCGATCTTGCCGTCCGCGCTCTTGATCACAATCGCTGGCTTCAATGTCACGGAGCGCTGGTTGAGACGCCAGTCCATGACCAGGCGCTTGGCGATGCCTGTCGCCTCGTCAATGGTCTCCGTCATGGAGGCGCCTTCGACGAGATCCTCGAAGCCGACCGTTCCATCGATCTCTGTCAGAATCGGTCTCGTATACGGATCCCATTCGGCAATCCGCTGGCCGCGCTTGATCTTATCGCCCTCATCGACCTTGAGCCTGGCGCCATATTGGACCCTATGGACCGCGCGCTCCGTGCCATCCGGGCCTTCGACGACGATCGCAACATTGCGCGCCATGACCATCAAATCGCCCTCGCTATTGCGGGCGAGATGGCGGTTGCGGACCTTCACCACCCCATCGAAATTGGATTCAATGAAAGACTGGTCGGCGATCTGCGCGGCGCCGCCAATGTGGAAGGTGCGCATGGTGAGCTGGGTGCCCGGCTCGCCAATCGATTGCGCGGCGATGACCCCGACGGCCTCGCCCATATTGACCGGCGTCCCGCGCGCGAGGTCGCGTCCATAGCATTTGCCGCAGACGCCATTCTTGGCTTCGCAGGTCAAGACGGAACGGATCTTCACTTCCTGAATTCCGGCCGCATTGATGCGGTCGATATGCCATTCCTGGATCATTTCGCCCGCTTTGACGATGACGGCTCCCGCCGCATCCTTCAAATCCTCGGCTGCCGTGCGTCCAAGGATTCGCGATGCGAGCGAGGCAACAACCTGGCCCGCGTCGATGATGGCGCGCATACGGATCCCATTCGTGGATCCGCAATCGATCATTGTGATGATCGAGTCTTGCGCAACATCGACCAGGCGGCGCGTCAGATAGCCTGAATTCGCGGTTTTCAAGGCCGTGTCGGCGAGACCCTTGCGGGCGCCATGCGTCGAGTTGAAATATTCGAGCACGGTGAGCCCTTCCTTGAAGTTGGAGATGATCGGGCTTTCGATGATCTCCCCCGAGGGCTTTGCCATCAAGCCTCGCATCGCTGCGAGTTGCTTCATTTGAGTTGGAGATCCGCGCGCGCCGGAATGCGACATCATGTAGATCGAGTTGATCGGCTTATCACGGCCGTCATCGTCCTTTTGCACGGCCGAGATCCGCGCCATCATCTCCTCGGCCAGCTTGTCCGAACATTTCATCCAGACATCGACGACCTTATTGTATTTCTCGCCCTGCGTGATCAGCCCATCGTTATACTGCTGCTCATATTCCTTCGCGAGCGCGCCCGTCTCGGCGATGATGCGCGGCTTGGTTTCCGGAACGACCATGTCGTCCTTGCCGAAGGAAATGCCGGCCTTGAACGCCTCATGAAACCCAAGCGCCATGATCCGGTCACAAAAGATGACCGTCTCCTTCTGACCGCAATTGCGGTAGACGATGTCGATCATGTTTGAAATCTCCTTCTTCGTCATGAGTTTATTCACGACATCGAAGGGAATTTTGACATGGTGCGGCAGCAATTGGCCGAGGATCATCCGGCCCGGCGTGGTGTCGAAGATTTTCGCGACGCGCCGTCCCTCACCGTCGAAGGACCACGCCCGCCCCTTGATCCGCGTGTGCAGGGTGACCGCCTTGGCATGCAACGCATGTTCGATTTCACCCATGTCGGCGAACACCATCCCCTGGCCAGGTTCGCCGTCGCGCATCAATGAAACATAATAAAGACCGAGCACGATATCCTGCGACGGCACGATGATCGGCTGGCCATTCGCCGGATGCAAAATATTGTTGGTCGACATCATCAGCACGCGCGCTTCGAGTTGCGCCTCGAGCGAGAGCGGCACATGAACCGCCATCTGGTCGCCATCGAAATCAGCATTGAAGGCGGCACAGACGAGCGGATGCAATTGGATGGCCTTGCCCTCGATCAACTTCGGTTCGAAGGCCTGAATGCCAAGACGATGCAGCGTCGGCGCCCGGTTCAGCATGACCGGATGCTCGCGAATAACTTCGTCAAGGATATCCCAGACTTCTGGCTTTTCCTTTTCAACGAGCTTTTTCGCCTGTTTAACGGTCGCCGACAGGCCCTTCGCGTCGAGACGCGAATAGATGAAGGGCTTGAAGAGTTCGAGCGCCATCTTCTTCGGCAGTCCGCATTGATGCAATTTGAGATCGGGTCCAACCACGATCACCGAACGGCCGGAATAATCGACGCGCTTGCCGAGGAGATTCTGGCGGAACCGGCCTTGTTTGCCCTTCAGCATATCGGCGAGCGATTTTAAGGGCCGCTTGTTGGCGCCGGTAATGACGCGGCCGCGCCGGCCATTGTCGAACAAAGCATCGACGGCCTCTTGCAGCATCCGCTTCTCATTGCGCACAATGATGTCAGGCGCGCGCAATTCGATGAGCCGTTTCAACCGGTTGTTGCGGTTGATGACGCGCCGGTAGAGATCGTTGAGATCCGAGGTGGCGAAGCGGCCGCCGTCGAGGGGCACGAGGGGCCTAAGGTCGGGCGGAATAACCGGAATTTCCGTGAGGATCATCCATTCGGGCTTGTTGCCGGAATGCATGAAGGCCTCGATGATTTTCAATCTCTTTGCAAGCTTCTTCGGCTTGAGATCCGTTGTCGATTCGGCGATCTCGACCTTGAGCTGCTCGGCGATCTTCTTAAGATCCATGCTGCGCAGAATTTCGCGGATCGCCTCGGCGCCGATGAGGGCCGTGAAGGAATCCTGGCCATATTCATCCTGCGCTTGCAGGTAATCTTCTTCGTTGAGAAGCTGACGGTCCTTGAGCGGTGTCAGTCCTGGATCAAGCACGATATAGGATTCGAAATAAAGGATGCGCTCAATGTCCTTCAACGTCATGTCGAGGAGAAGCCCGATGCGCGAAGGCAGAGATTTCAGAAACCAGATATGGGCGACAGGCGCCGCGAGCGAAATATGCCCCATGCGCTCGCGCCGCACCCGCGACAGCGTCACCTCGACGCCGCATTTCTCGCAAATGACGCCCTTGTATTTCATCCGCTTGTACTTGCCGCACAAGCACTCGTAATCCTTGATCGGCCCGAAAATCCGGGCGCAGAACAGGCCATCGCGTTCGGGTTTAAAGGTGCGGTAATTGATTGTCTCCGGCTTCTTGATTTCGCCGAACGACCAGGACAGAATCTTCTCCGGGCTCGCGATCGAAATCTGGATCTGATCGAATGCCTGCGGTTGCACGGCCGGACTGAAGAGATTCATGACCTCTTGATTCATTGCCATCTCCTGATGCTTGGGCCTGCGTGGCGCCGGTCAAAGGCCCCTTGCCGGAAAATGAAAAGCCATTGCGCGCGGACGAAACCCGTGGTCGGTTTCAACTTCCCGCGCTTTATTCGGCTGCCTCGGCTGGCGGCAGCTGGCTTTGCGGTTTCGCCGTTTGGCCGAGCTCGACATTGAGACAGAGCGAACGCATCTCCTTGACGAGCACGTTGAAGCTTTCGGGAATGCCGGATTCAAAAGCGTCGTCGCCCCGCACGATCGATTCATAAACCTTGGTGCGGCCGGCGACATCATCGGATTTCACGGTCAGCATTTCCTGCAGCGTATAGGCGGCACCGTAGGCTTCGAGCGCCCAGACCTCCATCTCGCCGAAACGCTGGCCGCCGAACTGCGCTTTGCCGCCGAGCGGCTGTTGGGTGACGAGACTATAGGGGCCGATCGAACGAGCGTGGATCTTGTCGTCGACGAGATGGTGAAGCTTCAGTATATAGATGTAGCCAACCGTCACCTTGCGGTCGAAGGCTTCACCGGTACGTCCATCGTAGAGTGTGACCTGGCCAGAGCTGTCGAGACCAGCCCGCTCCAGCATGTCCACAATGTCCTTTTCACGCGCGCCGTCAAACACCGGTGTCGCAATCGGCACGCCGCGGCGCAGATTTTCGCCAAGTTCAACAACCGCCTCGTCGTCAAGTTCCATGATTTGCGTCTTCGCGTCATAGATCTCGATCAACTTGTCACGCAACGGCTGTGCGTTCTTGTCCCTCAAATAGGCATTGACCGTGTCGCCGATCTGCTTGCCGAGACCGGCGCAGGCCCAGCCGAGATGGGTTTCAAGGATCTGCCCGACATTCATGCGGGACGGCACGCCAAGCGGGTTCAGAACGATATCCACAGTCTGCCCATCGGCGAGGAAGGGCATGTCTTCCTGCGGCACGATCTTGGACACGACGCCCTTATTGCCATGACGCCCGGCCATCTTGTCGCCAGGCTGGATCTTGCGCTTCACGGCGACGAAGACCTTCACCATCTTCATGACGCCGGGCGGCAATTCATCGCCGCGCTGCAATTTTTCGACCTTGTCGAGAAAGCGGCTCTCAAGGCCTTTCTTGGCCTCGTCATATTGCTTGCGCATGGCTTCAAGCTCGGCCATCGTCTGGTCGTTCTCGACCGCGAAGATCCACCATTGCGAGCGCGGATAATCCTCGATGATCTCCTTGGTGAGCTTGGTCTCGCGCTTAAAGCCCTTCGGTCCGGCAATCGCTTTCTTGCCCACGAGAAAGTCCATGAGACGCGTATAGACGTTGCGGTCGAGGATCGCCAATTCATCGTCGCGGTCTTTAGCGAGACGTTCGATCTCCTCGCGCTCGATGGCTTGCGCACGCTCATCCTTGTCAACGCCATGCCGGTTGAAGACGCGCACTTCGACAATCGTGCCTTGCACGCCGGGCGGCACCCGCAACGACGTATCGCGGACATCGGACGCCTTCTCGCCGAAGATCGCGCGCAAAAGCTTTTCTTCGGGTGTCATCGGGCTTTCACCCTTGGGCGTGATCTTACCGACGAGAATGTCGCCCGCTTGGACCTCGGCGCCGATATAGACGATTCCCGCTTCGTCGAGATTCTTCAACGCCTCTTCCGACACATTCGGAATATCGCGGGTGATTTCCTCCGGACCGAGTTTGGTATCGCGCGCCAGCACCTCGAATTCATCGATATGAATGGAGGTGAACACATCATCCTTGACGATCCGCTCATTGAGAAGGATCGAATCCTCGAAATTATACCCATTCCACGGCATGAAGGCGACGAGGACATTCCGGCCAAGCGCCAGATCGCCGAGGTCGGTCGAGGGGCCGTCGGCGATGATATCGCCCTTGCGCACATAATCACCGACGCGCACCAGAGGCTTCTGGTTAATGCACGTCGATTGGTTCGAGCGCTGGAACTTCATCATCCGGTAGATATCGACGCCGGGCTTGCCAGCTTCGATTTCCTCGGTCGCCCGGATCACGATACGCGTCGCGTCGACCTGGTCAACGAAACCCGTCCGCCGCGCCGCGATGGCGGCGCCGGAGTCCCGCGCGACGACGGATTCCATACCGGTGCCGACAAGCGGAGCGTCGGCTCTGACGAGAGGCACGGCCTGGCGCTGCATATTGGATCCCATGAGCGCGCGGTTGGCGTCGTCATTCTCAAGAAAGGGGATCAAAGCGGCAGCGACCGATACGAGCTGCTTTGGCGAGACATCCATGAAATCGACGCGTTCGCGCGGCACCATGACGACATCGCCCGAATGCCGGCACACGACAAGATCCTCGGTCAGCCTCTGCTCGGCGTCGATCGGCGCATTCGCCTGCGCGACGTAATATTTGGCCTCCTCCATCGCCGAAAGATAAACCACCTCATCCGTGATGCGGCTATCCTTGAGCCGCCGGTAAGGTGTCTCTATGAACCCATATTTATTGACGCGGGCGAACGTCGCGAGCGAGTTAATGAGACCAATATTTGGCCCTTCCGGGGTTTCGATCGGGCAGATGCGCCCATAATGCGTCGGGTGCACGTCGCGCACCTCAAAGCCCGCCCGCTCGCGGGTGAGCCCGCCGGGGCCGAGCGCCGACAGCCGCCGCTTATGCGTAATTTCGGACAAGGGATTGGTCTGATCCATGAACTGCGACAATTGCGACGAACCGAAGAACTCGCGCACCGATGCGGCGGCCGGTTTGGCATTGATCAGATCCTGCGGCATGACTGTATCGATATCGACCGAGGACATCCGCTCCTTGATCGCCCGCTCCATCCGCAACAAGCCGAGCCTGTATTGATTCTCCATGAGTTCGCCGACCGAACGGACCCGGCGGTTGCCGAGATGGTCAATGTCGTCGATTTCGCCACGCCCGTCGCGCAGATCGACCAGCGCCCGCATGACCGCGATGATATCCTCCTTGCGGAGCGTGCGCACCGTATCGGCCGCATCGAGATCCATGCGCATGTTCATCTTCACCCGGCCAACCGCCGAGAGATCATAGCGCTCCGGATCGAAAAACAGCGAATGGAACATCGCTTCCGCCGTTTCCAGCGTCGGCGGTTCGCCGGGGCGCATGACGCGGTAGATATCGAACAAGGCCTCCTCGCGGGAGCTATTCTTGTCGACGGCGAGCGTGTTGCGAATATAGGGCCCGATATTGACATGGTCGATGTCGAGCACCGGCAGTTCGGTGAAGCCGGCGTCCATCAAAAGCGCCAGCGATTTGGCGCTGATCTCATCGCCGGCCTCGGCAAAGATTTCGCCGGTCGCCGGGTTGTAAAGATCGGCGGCAATATATTGCCCGTGGAGATCTTCGTCTTGCGCGCGCAAGAATTTGACGCCTCGCTCGGACAGCAAGCGAGCGGTGCGCACAGTGAGTTTCTTGCCCGCTTCGAGGACGACTTCGCCGGTGTCGGCGTCAAGGACGTCGACGGCGGCCTTCATCCCTTTCATGCGATCCGGCTCGAAGGGAAGACGCCAGCCCTCCTTGTCCCGCTGATAAGTGATCGTCTTATAAAAAATCGAGAGAATCTCCTCGCCATCGAGGCCGAGGGCATAAAGGATCGACGTCGCCGGAATTTTCCGGCGCCGGTCGATGCGGGCATGGACGATGTCCTTGGCGTCGAATTCGATATCGAGCCAGGAACCGCGATAGGGAATGATCCGCGCGGCGAACAAAAGCTTGCCAGAAGAATGACTTTTGCCCTTGTCGTGATCGAAAAACACGCCCGGCGAACGGTGCATCTGTGAAACGATGACCCTCTCGGTCCCGTTGACGATGAACGTGCCGTTCATCGTCATCAAGGGCATGTCTCCCATATAGACATCTTGCTCCTTGATGTCCTTGACCGACCTTGCGGCGGTGTCGGGATCGACATCGAAGACGATGAGGCGCAAAGTCACTTTGAGCGGCGCGGCGAAGGTCATTCCGCGCTGGCGGCATTCGTCAACGTCATATTTTGGCGGCTCGAACTCATATTTGACGAATTCGAGCAAAGCCGTGTTCGAAAAATCGGAAATCGGGAAGACCGACTTAAACACCGACTGCAGCCCTTCATCCGGGCGCCCTCCTGCCGGCTCATCAACGAGGAGGAATTGGTCATAGGAGGCTTTTTGAACTTCGATGAGGTTCGGCATTTCCGCGACTTCGCGGATATGCCCGAAAAATTTACGTATACGCTTACGGCCGGTGAACGTCTGCGCCATATTATGAGCCATGTCGCTCCTCGCACCTCGTGTAAACAGCGATTTTCTCGAGCGGAAACTCGCTAGACCCGCATCCAGCCGGGGCGCTGGAAGGGGGGACTTTCGCAGTCCCAAGCGTTCACGTCACCGCGAACGACCTTGCCGGAAAGTCAGAACTTCTTTCAAAACCAGATAGGATCCGGCGACGCGGCGGCCCCAAAAGGGGAGGGAGCCGCTGCGTCGCGAAACATTTAGGGCCGCTGTAACAGCCGAGCCAGAATCACTTAAACTCCACCTTGGCGCCCGCTTTTTCGAGCGCGGCCTTGATTTTCTCGGCTTCTTCCTTGCTCACGCCCTCCTTGACGGGCTTGGGCGCGGCTTCGACGAGATCCTTCGCCTCCTTGAGGCCGAGGCCGGTCACCGCGCGCACTTCCTTGATCACTTCGATTTTCTTGTCGCCGACCGCCGCGAGGACGACTGTGAATTCGGTCTGCTCTTCCGCAGGCGCCGCCGCCGCGCCCCCCGCCGCGGGTCCCGCCGCGACCGCGACCGCCGCTGCCGCGGATACACCCCATTTGGTTTCCAAGAGCTTGGCGAGTTCGGCGGCTTCGAGCACGGTGAGGCTCGACAGATCCTCGACGATCTTTTCCAGATTGGCCATTTTTACTTCCTTCGATTTTGTTCTTCGATTGCAGTCAAAAGGTTTGTTAGTCCGTCACGTTGAAGACGTCAGGCGGCATCTTTTCCGCCATAGGCAGCAAACACGCGCGCGAGCTTGGCGGCCGGCGCCGTTGTGAGCTGCGCGAGCTTGGTCGCTGGCGCCTGAATGAGACCGACGAGCTTGCCGCGCAGTTCATCCAAGGACGGCAGCGTCGCGAGCGAGCGTATGGCCTCGACATTGAGCGCGGTCGCTCCCATGGCGCCGCCAAGAATCACGAGCTTGTCGTTGTCCTTGGCGAAAGCCACCGCAGCTTTCGGTGCCGCCACCGGATCATCCGAATAGGCGATCAGTGTCGGACCCCGCATAAGCTCGGAAATCGAAGCAACATCGGTATCTTTGGCGGCAATCTTAACAAGACGGTTCTTGGCGACCTGCACATTGGCTCCCACCGCGCGCATCTGTTTGCGCAAGGTTTGCATTTGAGCCACGCTGAGGCCGGAATAATGGGCGACAACCACCACCGATGTCGACTTAAAGACATCGGCGAGGGAAGCAACGCATTGTTTCTTTTCCCCTCTGTCCACGGTGCGACTCCTTTCGCGGGCGCGGGTTTTAAGACTTCCGGCCCGCAGGCTGCATCTGCCGCCTCATTCCCGGGAGGCGAACCTCCCATCGAGGCGACGCTGTGCCTGTCCCCGGTGCGGACGGGCCGCACCGGACAGTGGGGTAGACCAAAATCGAAGAAACCAAAAAAGGCAGAGTCGCCTTCCTGCAATCCAAAATTCGTGTCGTTACCCCGTCTATGCCGGCCCAAAGCCGCCTTCCCGGTTGGAACCGGATCGGCGGCCGAGAGATTAAGCTTGAGTTCGACCAAGAAGGACGACCCCTCACGCCGGCAGTCTCGGACAGGACATGGCCGGAAGGGACAGGCGTCAACCGCCTATCCTCCAGCCCTATCTGCCGCATCGCGAAATACCCTTCGCTCAAGCAAGACATGCACCCAGAGCGAAGCTTGCCGGTACATCGCGATCGCGGAAACTTGATGGATTCGGGGCCGCTATGTCCGATCAGCCCCGAACCGCTTATTTAACCCGATTGCTCTTTAATGCCAAGAGCCAAAATACAATTTTTGCTTTTCCGGAAACGAAGACCTCAGGTCACGACCGTCGCCGGATCAACCTTGACGCCAGGCCCCATGGTTGATGATATCGCAACCCGTTGGATATAAGTGCCTTTGGCGCCTTGTGGCTTGGCTTTGGCCACCGCATCCACGAAAGCCACGATGTTTTCCACGAGCTTTTCCTCCCCGAAGGAGGCTTTTCCCACGCTGCCTTGGACGATACCCGCTTTTTCGACCCGAAACTCGACCGAACCGCCTTTCGAGGCCTTGACGGCCCCCGCAATGTCCATGGTCACGGTCCCAACCTTCGGATTGGGCATGAGGCCGCGCGGACCCAAGACCTTACCGAGCCTGCCGACGAGCGGCATCATGTCAGGCGTCGCGATACAACGGTCGAAGGCGATGGTGCCGCCTTGGACGGTGGCGACGAGATCCTCCGCCCCGACGATGTCGGCCCCGGCCGCCTGGGCCTCGTCGGCCTTGGCGCCGCGCGCGAACACCGCGACGCGCAGGTTGCGCCCGGTTCCATTCGGAAGATGGACCACGCCGCGCACCATCTGATCGGCATGTTTGGGGTCAACCCCAAGATTTATCGCAATCTCGACGGTTTCATCGAATTTCGTGGTGGCGCGCTCCCTGACGAGCTTAACCGCCTCGGCGACCGGATAAAGCTTGATCCGGTCAATGCCTTCGCGCGCCTTGCGCACGCGTTTCCCGATATGCGCCATCGCCCTACCCCACAATCTCGAGGCCCATGGAACGGGCGGAACCTTCAATCATCCGTGCCGCGGCTTCAACCGACGCACAATTGAGATCGGGCAGTTTTTTCTCGGCAATTTCCTGAATTTGCGCTTTCGTGATCTTGCCCGCGAAACCGCGGCCAGCGGTTTTCGAACCAGACGAAATCCCCGAGGCCTTCTTTAGGAAATAGGAGACCGGCGGCAGCTTCATCTCGAAAGTGAAGGACCGGTCCTGGAAGGCGGTGATCACAACCGGGATCGGCGTTCCCTTTTCCATCTGCGCCGTCCGCGCATTGAATGCCTTGCAAAATTCCATGATGTTCAAGCCGCGCTGCCCGAGCGCGGGGCCGATCGGAGGCGAAGGATTGGCCGCCCCGGCCGGCACCTGAAGCTTCACGTAACCCGTGATCTTCTTTGCCATTGCCCTACTCCCATAGCCCTACTCCCATACAATGCCGGCCTTCGCGGCGCGGCGGTTGCGGTCGTGGTCCGACGGGGTTCCGCCAGGCAGGGCGGGCTCGTCTCCCACGTCAATGGGCCTCGATCGCAAAGCGCGAGCGAGACCGCTTTTCTCAAATACCCCTATTTCGCATATCGCTTTCGCGCAAGAGCGCGAGGAGCCATGCGAGCCTTTCGCGCTCTGACGGGCCGGACGCCGCCGCCCCGCTCAGACTTTTTCGACCTGCCCATATTCCAATTCCACCGGCGTCGCGCGGCCGAAGATCGAAACCGCGACCTTGACCCTGGAACGGTCCTCGTCGACATCCTCGACAATACCATTAAAGGACGCGAAAGGACCGTCCGCAACCCGCACCGTCTCGCCGATTTCGAAAGAAATCGACGATTTGGGCCGATCGACCCCCTCGGCGACCTGCCCCTTGATACGCTCCGCCTCGCTATCCGAAATCGGCATCGGCTTCTTGTCGGCGCCCAGAAATCCGGTGACCTTCGGCGTGTTTTTGATCAGATGATAGACGTCGTCGGAGAGATCGCATTTCACCAGCACATAGCCGGGAAAGAATTTGCGTTCCGAATTGAATTTACGGCCGCGTCGTATTTCGACAATATGCTCGGTCGGGACAAGGATTTCCTCGAATTTGTCCGACAGACCACGCTGCGCCGCCTGCTCCTTGATGGATTCAGCGACCTTTTTCTCGAAATTCGAATAGGCGTGAACGATATACCAGCGCATGCTCATAAGAAAAGCTTCAAACCTCTTCCTCTCAGTGCTCAAGGTTTAATTGCTCGACGGCTTATGTGCGCAAGCGAAACCTCGCGGTTCACTGAATTCACTTAAAAGTCAGGCACTTAACGGGAGATCCTAATGTTGTTTATTCGCAAGAGCCCCGATGCCAGCGCTAAGCATACTCAGGATATATCTTAAGAAGATGCTCCAATGTATTGAATTTGCAAGCTTCCTAAAATGGCCCGATTCGCAGCACGAGGGAAGCGCGTAGGACTGAATACAAATGTCTGCACCTTTTTGAGATGATCCTTTAATGCCCCAAACTCAGAAGACCGGTGACGATGAGGCGGAGAGCCCAATCCACCGCGACAAAAAAGAGACTGGCGAGCAGAACCATGAAAAGAACAAGAACCGTCGTGATCGAAGTCTCCCGCCGCGAAGGCCAAGTCACCTTGCCTGCTTCGGCGCGCACCTCTTGAAGAAATTGCAAAGGGTTGGTCATGGCCTTGGCGAGTTATCCCGTTGAAGTGGCGCCATTCCGAAAATCTGGCCGGCTCGCGATCGTCCCCCTCGGGGTCGTCTCCCGCGCGAGGCCTTGGCAAAAGGAAACTGGCGCCGCCAAAAAAATCAGGGCGCGGACCCCGAAGGCCCCGCGCCACGACTCATCTTTATAATCAAAGCCGCAAGGAACGCAAATTCATTTTTGCCGCCCGGAAGGCAAATGCATCTTCCGCCCTGCGCTATGGAACGCTCAGCCCCGTTTGGCAGGCTCGCGTTTGGCCGCTTGGCGCGATCGCAATTGGGGAGAAATACCGCTTATGACGGGCGCCGGAACAGATCGGACCAAGCCAAGCCGCGTCGGCGGCCCGGCCATCATCCTGGTGCGCCCGCAACTCGCCGTGAACATTGGCATGTGCGCCCGGGCGATGGCGAATTTCGGTTTGACCGATCTGCGTCTGGTGTCGCCCCGCGAAGGCTGGCCGCGGTCCGGCGCCTACCGGAAAGGCGCCTATGCCGCCGCGGCGGGCGCCGTCCATCTGCTCGAAGCCGCGCGGCTTTTTGACACCATCGAAGCCGCGGTCCTCGATCTTAATTTTGTTTGGGCAACGACGGCCCGCGAGCGAGGCCAGCAGAAGAGAATTCTGACCCCCGCCGAAGCGATGCCGGAATGCGCGGCAAAAATCCTAAGGGCCGAAAGACAGGGCGTGTTGTTTGGCCCCGAGCGCACCGGGCTTGCCAATGATGAAGTGGCCCTGGCCGATGCGATCATCACTTTTCCGGTCAATCCCGCCTATGCCTCGCTCAATCTGGCGCAAGCGGTCCTTTTGATCGGTTACGAGTGGATGCGCGCCGTGACCGATGCCAAGCCGCCCTTTTCCACGATCCAGCGCTCCCCTGCCGCGCCCCGCGAAATGGCCTTGTCCTTTTTCGATTATCTCGAAGCCGAGCTCGAGCGCGCGGGCTTTTTCCGTCCCCAATCCAAGCAGCCGGTGATGCGGCGCAATTTGCGCAACATGTTCCACCGCATGCAACTCACCGAGCAGGATGTGCGCAGCTTGCGTGGCATGGTTGTCCGCCTCGTCGAAGGACCAAGGACCCATGCCGAGCGCGGCAAGCCCCCCCGCCGCCGGGAGCCTGGTTCGCCGCCGGAGCCGTGCCAAGCCCCCGCAAAGGCAGAGGCAAAAAAGGAGGAATGAGGACGCTTTTTAACCGCGAAACATGCGCCGATTCTGGCAGGCTTTACCTTCGCGGTTTGCTCTCCTTGCAGCAGCCTATGAGAGATGTGGCTTGATCAACTCACCGAGGTCGGGTTCTCCGCAACGCGCCAATATGATTTTACGCACCGTATCGCGCAGCTGCACAACCGACCGGAAATCCGCGCCTGCCGGCAGAACCGGCTCCCCAATCTCGACCGTGACCGCACCGTGCCGGGGAAACCATTGATCGCTGCGCAGTATCGATCGCGTGCCGCGGATGACGCCCGGCAGGACAGGAATGTTTGCCTCGGCCGCTGTCTTGAACGCCCCGAGATAGAACTCGGAAAGGCCCGCCCTTCGGGTGAACGTGCCCTCGGGAAAAAAGACGAGGATGCGGCCTTTATCCGCAAGCGCGATCAGCATCTGAGCATCTGCCAGACTGGCTGACACGTCATAGCGCTCGACAAAGGGTATTTCGAGACGCCGCAGCAGCAGGCCCGCAATGAATTGCCTGGACAATTCTCTTTTGGCGACGATGGCTGGCTCGCCTGGGAGAACCGCCGTTAGGACGAGAGCATCCACATAGCTGGAATGATTGAACACGAGCATCGCGTCGCGACGCGGGAATTTGGTCGATGCCGCTCGTCGAAAGCTCGAACTCCCATCAACGCAAGTGCTCCGCGTCCAATCCACCTGAGAGCCGACCAGCGCCAGGCGAGGCGCGGCAGGATCAGCACGGCAAGCGAGCCCAAAATGAAGGCGCCAGCAAGCACGGTCCACCACCAAGCTGCGTATAGGGTTTCGCCGGACAACCGCGCCAAGCGCCTGATCTGGGGACCAACGCCAGACAGTGCCAAGCGCAAAAGCTGCCACCTTAAAGCGCGTTGCTGCGGGCCGATATGACCGCTCTCGTAAATCTCCTTGGCCGCGCTGCGGCGGATCTTGCCGCTCGAGGTCTTTGGCACCGTGCGTGGTGGCGCAAGGATGACTTCATCGGGCGGGGTGCCCGCAATGTCGGTCACGATCTCATGCGCGCGCGCCTGCACCTCCGCGCGAACGCGCCGGGTCGGTCTCGCGAGTCTCAGCAAGGACAACCACGCGCTCGGTGCCGGAGTTTCGATCGGTCACCCCAAATACCGCGACCCCGCCCTTGCGAATTCCGGCGATCTCAGCCACGCCCTCCTCGATTTCCTGCGGGTAGAGATGACGGCCGGCGCGAATGATAATATCCTTGATGCGGCCGGTGATATAAACATCACCTCCGGCTACATAGGCGCGGTCACCACTGTCGAGCCAGCCATCGCGAAAGAGTTCGCGTGTCTTGGTCTCGTTGCGGAAATAGCCCCGCGTTGTCGAAGGCCCACGGAACTCGAGCCTGCCTTCCTGCCGTTCGCCGCGTTCGTAACCCGCCTCGTCGACGATGCGAATTTCGTGGTGGGGCAGCGGCTGGCCGCAGGCGACGATTTCGAGTGGCCTCGTGTCGTCCGGGCTTGCCGGCTCGGCCACGCCTTCGGTGCTCAGCCGATTGCGGTTGACGCGGTCGATAAGTGGCGGGCGGCCAAGCGGCGGAAAAGCCAGTCCGACCGAGCTTTCGGCGAGTCCATAAACCGGCGCCATG
Organism: uncultured Alphaproteobacteria bacterium; assembly: GCA_963784075.1. GTDB lineage: Bacteria > Pseudomonadota > Alphaproteobacteria > Rhizobiales > Beijerinckiaceae > Methylocapsa. Next base: position 166,471 of record CAWAQW010000055.1, read on the forward strand.
GCCTGCGCTCGGAAACCCATAGCGGCCAAATCGATCCAAGAACCGGCGCAATGTCTGGGCGCTCACTGGTTCGGCGCCATTCGGAACCATGCGCAAGGAGCTAAGGTCCAGTCCTTCAAGGTCAGCATCGGCAATCTTATTCAGGCAGAGTTCGAAGCCGAAATTGGGAGACGCGGAAAAGGTGGCGCGAAAGCGGTGAATTGCCCATAGCCAACTCTCTGGCCGCACGAGGAAGCTCAAGGGCGACATGACATAAAGCGCCGCGGCAAAGTGCAGACATCCGAGCCAAGCGCCAATCAAGCCCATGTCGTGATAAAGCGGCAGCCAGCTGACGAAGACGTCGGCAGAGCTTGCGTCCATGACGCCGCCCATCGCTCGAACATTGGCAAGCAGGTTGGCGTGACTGAGCACAACGCCTTTCGGATCGCCCGTGCTCCCGGATGTGTACTGGATGAGCGCGATCGAATGAGGGTCGTTGATTAGAGGCAGATCGACCCGTGGCGGGGACGTCTCCACGTCCGCAACGCTCACAATGGCATTTAAGCTTTCGACTTGCGGGCGGAGCAGCCTGGCGAGCCGCCGCCCCTCCGGCATTGTGATGAGCATGCAACTGCCAGCGTTGCGCAGAATGGTGGTCTGACGGCGGAGATGATCCTCGAGCTGCGAGAGCCGCATGGGCGGGTAGATCGGCACGGGAATGGCCCCGGCACAAAGGATGCCGAAGAAGGCGATGAAAAAGTCGATACTGGTCGGCAGCATCAAGGCCACGCGATCCCCGGGCGCGACGTCGCGCGCGATCAAGCCGCGGGCGACATTGCGTGCTCTTTCTGCAAGTTCGGCGTAAGTCAGCGTGCCAAGAACCGTCGCCTCGTCCTGCAGCACGGTGAGATGCAAACGGCCGGGATGCTGCGCCGCATGCCACTCGAGAACCTCAACCAGAGTGCGCGCCTGGCTGGCGGCCGGCACGGCCGGCAGGGCAGAAACGGGCGGAGATTCGCAGGGCTATCCGCTCCCGCCTGGGTCCGGCCTCTTCCAATGCCTGCACGAGATCATCGACGGTTTCCGCTTCGCCAATGGTCTGGGCAGGCAGGCGCACGCGAAACGCGCGCTCGATCCGCAGGATCAGCTCGGTTCGGCCCAGGCTGTCGATCCCGAGATCGCGCTCGATCCGGCTTGACGGAACAATGTCGATGAATTGAACGCGCTGCGGATGCAACTCGCGAACAAGCTGCGCAATGACCCCGATGAGGTCGCGTTCGCGCATTTCCCGTTCTGTCATCCCGGCAGAAGAGTTTTGTTTGGCCCGGCTGCTTCGGCATAAGAAAATGATAAAGTTTTGAGGAACTTACATATTGACGTGAATCAAGCTCTCGATCGCAGCTGACCCTATATATAATATAAACTCGCCGACGCGGATATCTTCCAGCGCCACTCTCCCGGCAGTAGTGGCGGGAGGCACTTGCGATGGACATTGACATGACCACGCGATACCAGCCTCCGGCTGTCACCGAGCGCGACATTATCGGCTGGCGTGAAGCGGGCACCTTATGGGGGCTGTTTTGCGAGCGTGTCCGGCGCAGCCCGCACGCCATTGCCTACCGGGAATATGATCCGAATGCAGGAAAGTGGTGCGAATACACATGGCGCGCGATGGCGCCGCGCGTTGACCGGTTCCGCTCCGCATTCGCGCGAGAGGGGCTTGAGCCAGGTGATCACGTGGCGGTGCTGCTGCCCAACGGAATCGATTGGGTGTCCTTCGACTTGGCGGCGCACGGATCGGGGCTCGTCGTTGTCGGGCTTTACACTCATGATACGCCAGCCAGCAATGCGGCGATCCTCGGCCATTCCGATGCCTGTTTGATTCTTCTCGACACGGACGGACGCTGGCGATCACTCGCCGCCTTCCGCTCGGACTTTCCTTTGCTGAGGTGCATCTGGATCCGTGAGGATGGCGGCAATTCCGCTTCACCGGCGACCGAACCCGCCGAGCGTTCACTCGCCGCCGTCCTCGCCAACGACTCCGGTCCACCGCCGCCTCATCCGGCGGCGCCGGGCGACACCGCGACCGTGATCTACACCTCTGGGACCACCGGGCGCCCCAAGGGCGTGGTGCTTTCCCAGTTCGCGCTACTGTGGAATGCCGGGGGCTGCGGCGAGGTCATTCCGCCGCGGCCCGATGACGTGCTTTTGTCAATTCTCCCGCTGGCACACGCATTTGCACGGACCGCTGATTATTATTTGCCGATGATGGGAGGCTGCACGATCGCCTATGCGCGTTCGCCAAAAGAGCTGCGCGAGGACCTCCTCATCATCCGTCCTACGGCGTTGTTCGGCGTTCCTTTTCTTTTCGACCGGCTGGCTGCGGCGATCTCGAGGAAGGCCGAGGGCAGCTTTGCAAAACGCAGTCTGTTGCGGTTGGCGGCCTTCCTCGGATGGCACCTCTTTCAGATCGCACAGCACCGAGGCAATCTCGGCCGTGCCGCGCGTCTCCTCTTATCCTTGTTCAAGCGCTACGTTGCGGTCTCGGTACTGGCGGCCTTCGGCGGACGGCTCCGGGTCGTGGTCAGTGGCGGGGCACCGCTGGATCAAAATGTTGCCCGGCTGTTGATCGGCTTAGGCCTGCCATTGGTGGAGGGATATGGTCTCACGGAAGCGGGGCCGGTGGTGGCGGTGAATGGCCTCGACGACAACCTGCCGGGCTCGGTCGGCCGTCCTCTGCGCGGCGTTGAGGTGAAGCTCACCCCGGAAGGCGAGCTGCTGGTGCGCTCCCCTTCGATGATGACAGCTTATTGGAAGGATGAGGCCGAGACGGCGCGCGCGCTCGACCGAGAGGGCTGGCTCTCGACCGGTGATCTCGCCGAGATCAAGGATGGCCGGATCTTTATTCGCGGGCGCCTCAGACACGCGATCGTCTTGTCCATTGGCGAAAAGATAAACCCCATTGTGGTCGAAGCGGAAATCACACGCGACCCCCTGTTCGAACAGGTCATGGTGATCGGAGACCGCCGGCCCCACCTCGTCGCGTTGATTGTGCTGAATGACGTCAACTGGGCCCAATTTGCGGAAGCCAACAGCATTTCACCGGAATGGCCGAATGGGCGCGCCAGTAAGATCGCCGTTGTGGCACGATTGAAGCATCGTCTTTCGCATCTCCCATGGTTCGCCCAAATTCGTGCCGTGCATCTGGCGTTGACGCCTTGGACGCTCGAGGCCGGTTTGCTGACGCCGACACTCAAAATCAAGCGTGACGCCCTCCAACAAAAGTTCTCAAAAGAGATCGAAGCATTATACGCCGAACGCTGACGTCTTCTCGATCAGTTTGTTTCGTCGCGTCAGCACGCCACAAGCAGCGCAGCGCAGCCGGTCATGTTTACGTTTCGTCAAGGGCCACCTTTCAATGCCGCGCCGCTGGACGGTTGTGGTTCTTTCCTTTGTCAGCCGGGTCAAATATTTCAGCGCTCTTGACGCGCGATGGGATCGGGGACGGCGCACAAACAATGGGAGAGTCACATGTTCATCGGCGTTCCGAAAGAAATTAAACCTGATAGGTCCGTGTTGGGCTCATTCCCGCAACCATCGCCGAATTGGTGGCCAGGGGCCACAGCGTCGAAGTTCAAAGCGACGCGGGGGATGGAGCTGGCCTCAGCGACGAAGACTTCGCCGCGGCCGGAGCCCAGATCGCCGCAACCGCCGATCACATCTTCCAACACGCCGAATTGATCGTGAAGGTGAAAGAGGCACTGTCGCGGAACGAGGGCAATTGCGACGAGGTCATACCGCTTCCATAGCTGATTGAATCGAAGCGCTTGCTGGATCGTGTACCGAACATGGCAGTGAGTTGGCTTCGGGAGGCAAGGTGTGATTCGCTCAGATCATCTGATTCGGAGGGAACAGATGGTCAAATGCACCAGAGCGCCAGATCCGGCGGTTGAAAACAGCACTGCGATGGAAAATACCGCCCGAGCAGCGTCAGCGCATCCAGATGGTGTTGCTGCGCGAGAGCGGGATGACGCAGCCTTTGATTGCCGCGGCAATGGGCGTGTCGCTGAGCACGGTGAACCGGGCGCACATGGCCTATGACCACGGCGGACTCGAGGCGCTCAAGCCGAGACCAAGCGGCGGACGCAAGCGCGAGAACATGACCTTGGAGGAGGAAAAGGCCTTGCTGGCGCGTTTTGCCAAGGCCGCTGGAGCCGGCGAAATGTTGAACATCCACGATCTCAAGGCGGCCTACGAAAAGGCCATCGGGCACGAAACCAGCAAGAGCACAATCTATAATCTTCTGGCCCGGCACGGCTGGCGCAAGCTGATGCCGCGTCCGTTTCACCCCAGACGCGACATTGCGGCTCAGAACGCTTTTAAAAAAATGGCTTTCCAAATGCTGTGAGGAAAGCCAAGCGGGCTGCCGCCAGGCGAGGCCGTCACTTGCGGATCCTGTTCGCCGATGAAGCGCGTTTCGGCCGGATCAACCGGCCACGGCCGTGCTGGGCCCCGATCGGCATCAGGCCGGAGGTCGCCTCCCAGCTCATTCGCGAATACATCTATTTGTACGGCGCGGTCTCTCCGAAGGACGGGACTTGCGTCTATCTGATCATGCCGAGATCGGATACGGCGTGCTTCCAGGTCTTCCTCAACGCCCTGTCGCGAAAGTTTGCCAGGCAGGATATCCTCTTGGTTCTCGACGGCGCCCCCAACCATCGCTGCCGCGACCTCGTGCTTCCCGGCAATATCTCGCTGCTCTTCCTGCCGCCATACTCGCCAGAGCTCAACCCGAAGGAAAATCTCTGGGAGGAAATCCGCGAAAAGATCTTCAAGAATTACGCGCTCAAATCAATCGACGCCGTGCGCACCAAGCTCAAGCAGGCGATCTTCTATATCGAATGCAATCCCGAAACCGTAAAATCCATCACCTCATTCCCCTACATCCGCAAGTCATTCTGATGTGGAAATGGTAGTCGAAGTTCAAAGCCACGCGGGGGATGGAGCTGGCCTCAGCGACGAAGACTACGCCGCGGCCGGAGCCCAGATCGCCGCAACCGCCGATCACATCTTCCAACACGCCGAATTGATCGTGAAGGTGAAAGAGCCACTGTCGCCGGAACGAGGGCAATTGCGACGAGGTCAGATCCTATTCACCTACCTGCATCTTGCTGCCGACCGCGAGCAGACGAATGAGCTTTTGGCATCCGGCGTCACCGCCATCGCCTACGAGACCGTGACGGACGAATCGGGAAAGCTGCCCCTGCTCACGCCGATGTCGAAGGTCGCCGGCCGCATGGCGCCGCAAGTTGCGGCACATTACCTTGAGCGTCCCCATGGGGGACGCGGTATATTGTTAGGTGGACTAGATAGCGTGCCCGCCGCCAAGGCGGTCATTCTTGGCGGCGGAGTCGTCGGGCGAAGCGCGGCGGAAATCGCAATTGGTATGGGGGCTGATGTCACCGTTGTCGCGCGAAGTGCTGAGACCGTGCGGCACCTGTCGCAGCTTTTTGGCGGGCGCGTTCGTGCCCTTGCTGGCCAAAACATAATCGATACACTCTGTTCATCCGCTGACGTCGTGATTGGGGCCGCCTTGGTCGCCGGCGCAAAAACGCCAAAGCTTATTTCGGCACGAACTGTGGCCGCGATGAACCCTGGTGCCGTCATTATCGACGTGTCAATTGACCAGGGCGGGTGCGCGGAAACCTCACAGCCCACAACGCACGCGCAACCGGTCTATAGGGTGAACGATGTTGTGCATTATTGTGTGGCAAATATGCCCGGCGCCGTGCCTAGGACCTCCACATTCGCGCTCAACGCTGCGACGCGCCCCTTCATTCTCGCCCTTGCGGATAAGGGAGTCTCGCGTGCGCTCGTTGAGGACGTGCATTTGCGAAATGGACTTAACGTGCACGACGGCAAGATCACCTGCCGCGCGGTGGCAGACGCGCTTCGGCTGCCATATACCCCCGCAGCGGATGTGCTCGGGGTTTGACGAACGCGCGGATGCCAGCCAAGCCTGCGATCCCTAGAAGGACGGCGCGACACGCACCTTTGGCGATGCGGGCTTCTCGCGGCGGCGGGATAATTTAATCAGCGGGCGATCTTTTATAGCTGTCCGAAACATGCTCGCCGCGCGCATCATTCAGCGCTCGCCGGCCGATCCAGAGCTGATTTATCCATTGATTTAAGAGGTCCGGTCGCATGCGTCCTGAGAGCCGGGCCATAGCCTCTTGGTAGGGACCGACATAGCGCAGCCGCTCTGGGAGGGCAAAATAAACGTGCCGGATCGACGCGATCGCAGATTCGGCAGTGCGCTGCTCGGTCTCGCCATAAGTCAGTCTGAAGGCTGTTCGCAGCCGGGGCGGCAGCATTCCGGCTGTCGCTGCAACGTACCACTTGGGTGGGCGAATGAAGACCTTGGTCCCTTTCAGAACCTGCTCCGCGACTGCCCGTGCTTCGGGGATCACGGTCAGCGTCTCGGACAGGTGGCTTTCAGCGTAATAGCGGGCCCGCTCCTCGCTTGAAAGCGGCGGAAGCACAAGATCGTGTGCGATCAGCGATGTCTCGACAAGCGTGGCATAGACCCAGCGGAGCGCGGACGTCTCGTTCGCCCAATAGCGCGATCCCGCCGCAAAAGGTCCCGCCGCCCTCGTCATAACGCCGGTGATGGCCGCATGACGGCGGTGGAGGCGCCGCGCCGCCCCCAACGCTTGATCGAGCGTGCCGAAGACCATGGTGAACATGATCCTGAAGGTGCGATGGAAGCGGCCGATGGGGTCGGCGAGAACCCGGGAGTGCCCGGCGATGGCCGTGGCGACCCATGGATGGGCAAGTTGCAGCAGCAGGGCGCGCCCCGCCCCGAGAAACATTGCAGACTCTCTATTGACTTTCCAAGTCATCGAGTCCGGGCCAAGCACACCCGCTCGAGTCCCCGCCGCGTGCGCACGCACGAAGCGTAGCCGGACCTCGAGCTCGCGGTCACTGATCATGGAGCAAATCCACCCATGCCACCCCTTGGCTGAATGAGGTCGCAGCAAGTAAGCCGCCGCCTAAGGAACCAAACGATCGCATGCTTCACAAATTGGACACCGGTGCTCACGCTGGGCGGCCCCACCGTCGAGCGCCTGGTTGTTTCACAGCCGGCAATCCGGCGCCGCTTCCGGCTAACGGCCGATGCTTGGAACCGTGATCTGGTCCATCCCTCGCAGACTTAAAGGACTCATCGACCCGGCTCGCAATATCCATTCTCAACTGCCCAGGAACGCGTCTCGTGCCTCCTCGGCAAGCTGGTGGCCCTTCCCCTTGTAGCGGGGCGAGTAGTGCAATGTGACGAGCCGCTTCGCCCCAGCCAAACACGCGATCGTTCCCGCCTGCCGTGCGGTCAGATGGTGCCGCGCCTTGGCAAGCGCCGCGTCAGCTTCGAGGAATGTCGATTCGATAAAAATTATGTCGGCGTCTTTTGCGAGCCGAGCGATCTTTTCGACGTTCGCGTCCGTGAAGGAGCAATCGACAACATAGGCAATCTTACGGCCTGCGGTGATCTTCATAATCTCCTTTTTGAGAAGGCCAAGGGGGAGAGCGGCAGCCTTGCCGGACCGCCCATCATGCCATGCGACATCGATCAAAGTGCCGTCAGGGGCGCCGCGAAGAATTGCTTCCTTGAAGGCCCGCAGCCACGGTCCGATCGAAAGCCCGACGGCCTCGACTTTATTGCGCAATACGTTGATATGAGCCCGCTCTTCGAGGGCAAAGGCAAGCACGAGCTCGCCGTGGTCAATGGCCGTCGCGCGAACCTGGAGGCCGGCCTCTTGGAGCAGAATACCGCCGTCGCTTTGCCTCATTTCGCCCTCGGAACGCGCGAACCGGGTGCGCCCGGAGAATTGCGCGGATTTGAGGCCGCCAGCCGTGTCGATTTCTGTCACGCGGAACACGAGATTGCCTTCGTAGCCCTCGACGAGGTTCCAGGTGTAAGCCCGCAGCTTGTGCTCGACCGCGTCGATGAGACCGGTTGATCCATAGACGCCTAGAACCTTTTCTCGCCCGAGAAGGAGCCTCAACAAATGGTCGAAGCCGGCGAAATGGTCCATATGCCGGTGTGTGACAAAGACCTCGCTGACCCGGAGGAGCTTGCGCGGAGCAAGCCGGCCGAGATCGCCGAGATCGAATAGCAACGCACGCCGCTCGAACACGAGATCCACGTAAAGCCCGGGATCATCGAAGGGATCGTTGATAAGCGTAGGATCAAAGTGGCACGGCATCGATCATGGACATCGTCGGAAAGGCGCTGGCGTTGGTTGCTCAGACGGCCGAAGCCGCCGAGCATTGAGAGCATAGGAGCGTCAGGCCGCGGTGAAAACAAGCGAGTGACAAGCCCGCATTGGCCAGCTTGCCTGTGAAAGGGACGGCAAGCCCGAACCGCCGTGGCAATGTCCGCTCATTTGATAGGATATCCTTGCCACATCCATTCGAGCGTGTCGGGCAGCGTTGCCCTGCGGACGCCGGCATCGCAGTGGGTGGCACTCTTCGCGTAGACGAATCTGTAGTGGTAGCCCTTCTGCTTCAGCGCCGCCGCGGTACGTTGATTGGCGGCGATCCAGTTGTGCTGCGTGTCACCGAACGTCGCGTCCCAATTCAGATCGTTCTCGTTGACGTTGAGGAAGATCCGCAGTGGCTTGACCGGGCTATTGGCAATCAGCATCTGGCTCGAGTGGTACTCCCAGGCGCCCAGCGGATAGCGCTGTGCTTCGGGAGCCTTGCCGTCCTGCTGGTGGACGAACGTTCCCGAATATGTGACGATGCGCCGGTACTTGTCGGGGGTGAACCATCCTTGGGTCAGCGCGGCCGCGCCGCCTGAGCTGCAGCCGTAGGTCGAACGACCCTCGGGGTCGTCAGTGAATGTCAGGTTCGGATAGTCAGCCTTGATGCCCGCGCTCTCCTTGGCCGCGGGGAGCACGTTGGTGTCGATGAACCTAGAGTACCGATCTGACATCGTATCGTATTCGAGCCCGCGCTCGCTGCCTTGCAAGTCGCCGCCGCCGTTGTTGACGAAGACCGCCAGCATAATGGGGACCTTCTTGGCGGCGATGAGGTTGTCGAGCGTGTTCCGCACGTCGGTTACGAAGAGATCGCCATCCTGCACCACCATGAATGGCGCTGGAGTTCCGTCGACATATTGCTCCGGCACGTAGACGCGCACCTCGCGCATGAAACTGTGCGGATCCGCCAGGGTGTTGTCGAGGCCTTCGAAAAGCGTGCCCTGCGAGGGCAAGATAAAGCTATAGATCTTGCCGTGCGGATTGCCGGCCTTTGGAAGGATGTCGGGATGAGGAGCGTAGGGCGGGCTGACGGTGATGTCGCCACCCCCCATTGCGACAGGATCGGCCGCCTCGAAACTGGTGCCGTTTGCGTCCGTGTGGCCGGCATCGGCGGCACCGCCGTCGGCGCTCGATCCCTGATCCATGGGGCCGCCGCGCGAGCAGGAGAGGACGACTGCGAGAGCAAGAAGCGACAAGTACGATCGGATCATGATGCCTCCTGACAACCGTATCACGCCGGTGGCGGGCATAGGAGATGGGCTGCATGAGCCAGCCTCGCGCATGAGATGGCTCGCTGGTCGTCAACATGTCAATGCTAGCAGGGACCTTCTTCACTCACCCTCGCCCCTGAAAGAACTGAACCTCTGCCGGGAACATCGGGGCAGCGGCCCTGCCCTCCTGGCCCAGCCCATGGCATTGACTGCGCCGTCAATCGCGATACGTGATTGGGCAAGGGATCAGCCGGCAACATCAAGGCCAATAAGGGTCACGAGCCGAAAACATGACCGCAAAGGCTGTCGCGGCGGCGCTGAAGCAGATCTACCGGGCCAAGGACGCCGCCGCCGGGCAAGAAGAACTGAACACCTTCGCCGAAGGCGCATGGGGCCGAAAATACCCGGCAATCGCCCAGTCCTGGCGACGCCATTGGAGCGAGGTCATCCCGTTCTTCGCTTTCCCCGACGAAGTGCGTCGGATCATCTATACGACAAACGCAATCGAGTCATTGAACGCCAAATTGCGCCGAGCAGTTCGCGCCCGCGGCCATTTCCCCACCGACGAGAGCGCGCTGAAGCTTCTATTTCTCGTGTTGAACCTGGCGCAAAAAGAATGGAGAATGCCGCCGCGCGAATGGGCCATGGCAAAAGCGCAATTCGCAATCATATTCGAGGGCAGGTTCAAGTTGGCGTAACGAAACCGGCCTTTACACGGAAATCCTGACAGTCTCGCCAAAAGCTGATCAAGCGGCGGTCCCTGAAGCATGAGGACATCTATCTCAAGGGCTACGCCGATGGCCGTGACGCAAAAGTCGGCATCTCTTCGTGGATGGAATTCTACAACGGCCGACGCCTTCATCAGGCGCTTGGCTATCGCACCCCAATGTCGGTCTGGCTTGAAGGAACGGCAACAACGAAGGCTGTGGACATGATGGACAACGCCGCCGCGTTGACCACATGCCCACAGAAACAGCAGAAGACAAAACCCCTGGCGGCATGATTATATGTGTGAATTATGGTCAAAGATTAACATGTTTCATTTTCAGCTTTTGTATTTTGTGTTGTTTCCATTTCTAATCCTTCGCGATTGTCGTGATATAGAGAAGCTAGGCGTATTCCAGCCATATTGTTACAAGAAGGCCTATTTAAAAGACTCCACCGCTCATCGGATCGCTTTGCTCCATTATCTCTTGATCGGAGAGCGTCGGGGATATTCACCGAATGCCTTTTTTGATCCGAAATATTACGGCAAGTCACAAGCACGAAATCGGAAATCGTCGGCTTTTGCGGAGTATTTGAGGTCGAATTCACCCTCGACTTCCTCGCCGTCCGCCTATTTTGATCATCAATGGTATTGCACCCAAAATCCTGATTGGCACGACGATTTCAGTCACCCTTTTCTCCATTTCTGGCACAAAGGCATATTTGAAAAGAGAGATCCGGCGCCGCATTTCGATATCGACTTCTTTATTCGTTCGAGCGGCCGCGGCTATCCCGATGTAAAAATTCGTCTCTATGAAGCTTTAATAGGCGAATCAAATAACGCTCCACTAAATCCGCAAGAGCTGCGCAAGCGCCAAGACAAATTCTATGAGAGCATAGTCTTGCACGTAGACAAAGAGATCCCAACGCCTAAATATCCATTTCTCGTTCTTGTTCAGGCTTCCAATAAATATCGTTCAGAATTATAGGCGAGCCTCGCGGGTTTGATTTAATGCTGAATTATTATGATGGGGCGATAAGTTGGCCGCGCAGGGCAGACTATGTCCTCCACCAAATGGGGACGAAAACCACCGCGATCCGGAAAATACTCACTGAGCGCCCGGAGCTTTTCCATAGATATCAGGCTGTTCTTTTTTTGGACGATGATGTCGAGATCGACCGTGCCGGAAGTCATGCGGCTTTTTCTCACGATGAAGAACCTCAATCTTGATCTCGTCCAAGGCTCATTGACGCCAAATTCGAATTGCTATTTCGACATTCTCGAAACACCCGCCGGAAGGAAATACGGTTTGTCCGCTAAAGTCCGTGGAGATAATGATGCCGGTCGTCTCACGCCGGGTGCTGAGAAATCTTGGTTGGGTATTCAAGGAGGGGATCAGCGGCTGGGCGGTTGATTTCCTGTTGAGTGCGCAGGTCCGGCAGCGCTACGGTAACAAGATTGCATTGA
>CAWAQW010000056.1:0-63638 GCA_963784075.1 uncultured Alphaproteobacteria bacterium
AGTAAGTGCCACGACATCGTGCACGATGTTGGCACGCTCAAAGACGCCACCTTCTGGAAGGGAACTCGATAGAATGCCGATGAAACCACGCCCAGCCCCGCAGTTCCCATGGTCGAGAAGCGAGTGCGCCTTGCAGCGGTGCTCATCTGTCTGGGGATGCTGGTGCAGTTAATCACGCTGCTGCGGATTCATCCCCTGGCCTTCATGGCCTTCATTCTGATTTCTTGCCCGCTGGTTCTGGCCGGGATTCTTCTCTATCTCTATTCGATTGTTTCTCACCAGCCGGAAACTACAGCACTTGGCAAGCAGTAGGCCCCGCATCATATACTTCTATTAGCCCCGCAACTCAGAGCTACCCGCCATCGACTCTCAGCAGGATAGGATTTTGCTGAAAGCTGAGAGCTGATAGCTGACAGCCACCGGGGCGGTTAGCTCAGTTGGTTAGAGCGCCTGCCTTACAAGCAGGAGGTCGCAGGTTCGAGTCCTGCACTGCCAACAACAGCGTTCCACGAAAGATCGTCCGGCGTGGGCCCACGCGTGCGGTTTTCACCGTGCGGAGGAGCAGAATCCTATGCATCTCAGTCTGATTCAACGCGCAGTCATAGTCGCGCTCGGCGGTTTTGTCGCCTGGAGTACTGCGACAACCGCCCAAGCTCAGCAGATCCAGACAGTTTTCGTCATTTCGATGGAAAATCACAATTTGACCCAGCCCAACCCGCTTTCAAATCCACAGCAAATTAAGGGGAACGTGGCTGCGCCGTTCCTCAACAGCCTCATGACCGTCGGACAACCCCAACGCTTTGCAGGCTTCGTTCGCGACAAACTACCAGAATGTAGCGCCGGGTATCCATCCGTCGGCGCCGAATTACATCTGGTCACAAGGGGGTTCAAACTTCGGGGTTCTCAACGATAACGATCCGTTTGGTACCGGCGGCTCTGCGCAGTCCACTTCTCAGAACCTGAGCAACTACCTCCAGACCGCGGGCATCACCTGGAAGGCCTATGAGGAGGACACTGATATCAACGTCACCAACAACACCGTGTTACCGAGTAACCAGTGGACGGTGCCTCTCACAAGCGCGTCGGGAAGCTTTGCCAGCGGGACAAACGCCTATAACGGCAGCAATCAGTACAACTACGACGTGAACCACGATCCGATGGTTTATTTCATCGACACCGACGGCGGCAACGACTCAACTACGAGTAATCCCTTCGCGCATAATTACGCGCCCCTTCAGCAACTGCAGACGGATCTGACCAACGGCACCGTGGCGCGGTACAACTGGATCACGCCAGATCTGTACAACACTGCTCACGACCCTCTTCCCGGCGGTTTCACTTATAACGGAACGCATTACACGGGCGACCAGGCGGCGGTCGCGCAGGGCGATAACTTCCTGTCGATTATCGTTCCCCAGATCGAAGCCTCGCTCGCTTACCAGAACAATGGCGTCATCATTATCTGGTTCGACGAAACAGAAGGCGGCGACACGGCCGCCTACACCCTTCCTGAAATCATCATCTCGCCCCTCGCCAAAGGTAACGCATACAGCAACAACGTGCTCTACACGCATTCTTCAGACCTTGTAACAACCGAGGAGATTTTCGGTGTCGGCCCGTGCATTAGAGCCGCGTGCAGCGCATACGATTTGGCGCTTCTGTTCCAGCCCGGAGCCATCGGCTCGGGCCCCACTCTGACCTCCATCAGCCCGTCAACTGGATCTCAGGGTTCCTCCGTCCCAGTGACGCTTACGGGAACTGGTTTCGCGGCTCCCCTGACCGTCAACGCCAGCGGATCTGGCATTACGGTATCGAACGTGTCGGTTGTCAGCAGTACGCAGGCCACGGCGACGTTCAACATTGCCGCAAATGCCGGCGTCGGACAACAGAACGTCTCGGTAACGACGGCGGCGGGCACAAGCGGCAATGTTTCCTTCAATGTCACGGCGGCAGTGGGCGCCCCCACTCTGACCTCCATCAGCCCGTCAACTGGATCTCAGGGTTCCTCCGTTCCAGTGACTCTTACGGGAACTGGTTTCGCGGCTCCCCTGACCGTCAACGCCAGCGGATCTGGCATTACGCCGATAGTTTCGATGGTGCTTACGCCTACATTCAAGCCGTGCTTGGGTATTTGAATGCCAGTTTCAACAACCCGGCTGGCATTGACCCGTTCAATCCCGCAAGCAATGTCATTCCGCAGCAGAGTGGCGCCTACACGGGCGATTCTTCCGTAACACCTTCGAAAAATTCGCACAAGAACTATAACTTCGCCGTCGCGCGCGTGCGCATGCGTGGCCCGCAAGGGTCCGTCGGAGAGGCGCAGAATACGCGCGTCTTCTTCCGCCTGTGGAGCACGCAAACCGCCGACACCGATTTTCAGTCGTCGACCTATCCTAGTCACACCGATGCCGCGGGCCTGCCCGACTGGCCGCAACCTGCGGCGGATAGTCATACGTTCCCGTTCTTCGCGACCGGCAATGCGCCTAATCTCAACGATCCAAACAACCCGGAGTACGGTACTAATGGAGTCAACAACAAGACCATACTCAACCTGACCGGAGACCAGGTCTGGGCTTATTACGGGTGCTTCCTGAATGTCTACGACCCGGCCAATGTCATCAACGGGCAGCCAGTCCAGAATCTTCTCAACGGCACGCATCACTGCCTCGTCGCACAAATTGCCTACGATGGCGCGCCGATTGTAAATGCCAACGGGGTGACCGAAAGCCCCGGCAACTCCGATAAACTTGCGCAACGCAATTTGCAGGTCACGGCTTCGGACAATCCAGGACCACCGTCGACCCACGTCATTCCACAAACATTCGATTTGCGGCCTAGTCTTGCGCCGATACTAGGCCAGGACGTGCTGTTGCAATATCCTGACGAACTGATGATCGACTGGGGAAACACCCCGGTTGGCAGCAAGGCAAGCATCTACTGGCCTCAGGCCAACGCATCGCAGATCCTGCAAACTGCATCCCGGCTCTACGCCAGCCATCTGCTCTCCGCCGCTGACGCTAATACGATTCAATGCCAGGTCACGGGCGGCATCACATACGTCCCGATCCCGTCGGGCGCGAGCCAAAACCTCGCCGGGCTGCTCACGATCGACCTGCCGCAAACCGTCGTGACCGGCCAGGAGTTCAATATCGTGCTACGCCGTTTGGTGACGCGTCGGCTTATCGAACCGCCACCACCCAGGATCGCATCGCGGGAGGTGTTGACGGCGATCCGCGGAGATCATGCGCGGGCAACCCTGCCAATGAACTGGCGTTATGTCGCCGGAACGTTTCAGGTGAAAATTCCGGTCGCCACCGCGACTTCGATGCTTCCCCAGGAAGAAGATGCGTTGGCGATTTTCAAGTGGCGGCTCGGCGCGATGTCGCCGTCCAATCGCTGGTGTCCGGTCCTGAACCGCTACATCGGCTACATCGAAGGACGCGTCAGAGGACTTGGTGGCGATCCGGACAAGATACCGCCCTCCCCCGATGGCGCGCCGCCCAAGCATGAGCCGCCCCGCGATCGTCTTATCGAGCACACCGGGAAAGTGTCGGAAGTCGTCTACGACTGTTTCGGAGACTTCGAAGGCTTCGTGCTATGTGACTGCGACGAGCCCCAAAAATGTCCACACGCGGGAACCGGCGATCGAGACAATCGCGCTCCGCGCTTGCCGCGGGCGTCTTTTACTGTCCGTGTTCGTGGGACGTCACGACCGGAAGATACGAAAATTGATCATCCGGTGCTGACGGCGGCGGCGGTGGCGCCTCCTGTCACCCAGTGAGGCCTTAACTCGAACGCGGTCGTTAAGCTCTAACGCGAAGTAAAACCATCCAGCGTTTATCCCACGGAGTGACGAGAAGCTTTGAGCGTCGGAGACGATGCAAATGTATAACCTGCTCATGGCCGGCGTTGAAGGTTCTTGGGATGATGGCGCGACTTCCATGGGTACCGCTCGCTATCTTGAGCACACAGTGTCAGCTATCAAAACAAAGTTTAGGGATATATCCGACGAGGTGATCAACCAACTCATGTCAATTCCTTCGCTATTCGCTTACGAACAGAGCGTTGGCGCTCCAGCACGTGTGGGGTGGATCAAAGACATAAAACGGAAAAATCTAACTCTAGACTTACAATTCACCTTTGACGACCGCTTCGCACCTATCTCATCGGAGCAGTTGAAAGCGTTATTGCACGATCTCGACATCGATCCCAAGCTCGTCGACCTTGTCGCAGTCCTTGAGAAGGTTGGTCTGGCTGATCACGCGAAGTTCGATCCGCCAAAAGTCGCGGCAGGCAAGCAAATGGTCTTCATCGTGCATGGCCGCGACGAGGCAATGAAAGAGTTCGGTCGCACGTTTCATCGAACGTATAGGTCTCGAAGCCGTTATTTTACATGAACGAGCTAATCGTGGAAGGCCCCGCACGGGTTTGCGCCCTTGTAAAGGATAAGCTTGAAATTCCGTCAGACTTTGATGGCGTCGTCTTCGTCCCTTATGACAATGGCGGCTGGAAGCTAGAAATTGCGAAGGAGCTTTCGGCCGCGGGCATCTCGTCGATCGTCGCAATCGGCGACACGCGCCTCATGTAGGGCAGCCCGTTTTGGGGCTCCTCATCCTTCACGGCTCCACAGGATTAGGGCGAGGCTTTGAGCCCTAATTCTTATCCTTAACTACAAACTTGCTCGTGCCGATTCAGTGCATCCTCGCGGGCAGCCGCGTACCGGCTCCCTCGATCAGATGGACCGCCACCTCCGCCCGTAACTCTCCACACGCTCAGCTTTCTTCCCCTGGCCGTTTGCCCGGCCGCTCCTTGGGGGCTGCCTCGATCAATTTTGGCTGACGCCGCGCGCCGCCGCCGAACGCCGAAGCCGCTGCGAGAAACCCCTCCATACGGCCTTCGAGGGCGGCCAGCCGCTTGTCCATCTCGACGACATTTTCAGCCAATTGTTCGAGCTTCCGGCTCTGGCTTGCGATTCGGTCCTCGAGCAAGATCGCCTTTTTGATCGCCTTCAACGCGTCGCCGATCGCGCTCACCCGCGTTTCCGCTTGAAATGCGCGAGCGCCGCGTCGAGGGCCGCGTCGGTGCGGTCGAGCTGGGCAAGGGTGCTGGCATGAAGCTCTTCGAAAACGGCGACAAGGCTGCGCAGCTCCGCCGCCGCCGCTTCGTCGGCGGGCTCATAATTGAGCGCCGCCCGCCGGACGAATTCGGCCGTCGACATCTTGCCCGCCGTCGCCGCCTTCCGCTCGACGCGCGCCTTGTCCTTGGCCGTGATCGGGACGACCAATCTCTCCGTCGCCAGGCTCATTTTGCCCTCAAAATCATGTACATGATCATATACATGATCAGGTCGGCGACGGCAAGGACTCGGCCCCGGGCGCGGGGCATCGGCTTTACCCTTCGAGACGCGCTCTTTGCGCGCTCCTCGGGATGAGGGAGCGCGCGCCAAACCCTAATTCTTGTCCTTGTCGACGAGCTTATTGGCGCCGATCCAGGGCATCATGGCGCGCAGCCTGGCGCCGACTTCCTCGATCGGATGCGCCGCCGACTTCGCCCGCATCGCCTTGAAGGAGGTCTGATTGACTGCGTTCTCGAGCATCCAATCGCGGGTGAAACGGCCCGATTGAATGTCGTTCAACACGCGCTTCATCTCGGCCTTGGTTTCTCCCGTGACGATGCGCGGGCCGGTGACATATTCGCCATATTCGGCGGTGTTCGAGACCGAATAATTCATGGTGGCGATGCCGCCCTCATAGATGAGGTCGACGATGAGCTTCACCTCATGCAGACATTCGAAATAGGCCATTTCCGGCGCATAGCCCGCCTCGACCAGGGTTTCGAAACCATTGCGGATGAGCTCGACGAGGCCGCCGCACAGCACCACCTGCTCGCCGAAAAGATCGGTCTCGCATTCCTCCCGGAAGGTCGTCTCGATGAGACCGGCGCGGCCGCCGCCGATCGCCGCGCCATAGGACAGGGCGAGGTCATGCGCATTGCCGGACGGGTTGCGCGCCACCGCGACAAGACAGGGCACGCCGCCGCCGCGCTTATATTCCGAGCGCACCGTGTGGCCGGGCCCCTTCGGCGCGACCATCAAAACATCGAGATCGCCGCGCGGTTCGATCAGATTGAAATGGATGTTGAGGCCATGCGCGAACATCAAGGCCGCGCCCTGCTTGAGATTGTGTTCGAGGTGGTCGCGATAGATGTCGCGCTGCAGCTCGTCCGGGGCGAGCAGCATCACCACATCGGCCCATTTGGCGGCATTGGCGACGGTCTTCACCTCAAGCCCTACGGCTTCCGCCTTCTTGGCCGTGGCGGAATCCGCGCGCAAGGCGACACAGACCTGTTTGACGCCCGAATCCCTCAGGTTCAAGGCATGCGCATGGCCCTGGCTTCCATAGCCGATGATCGCGACTTTCTTGCCCTTGATAAGATTAATATCGGCATCGGAATCATAATAGACGCGCATGGCGCAGGCTTCCTCCTTCGCTGGTGGGCTTCATGGCCGCCTCAAATGGCACGGATTTAGATTTTAGACCAGCCCGAAATCCAGGGATCCCGCGGCGTTGCTATAACGTTGAAAAGAGGGAGCGCAGCTCGTGCTCAATCGACAGGCGGAGGCGATGCCATGACAAACCGGTTTCTGGGAATTGCAATCTTCTGGCTCCTGGTGCTGACAACCGCTTTTGTCGCGGAACCCTATGTGGTCGCTTGGTGGTTCTCCGCGAGCTCCCCCCGGACGATCACGCCCGCCGCCAGCCTCACCGAGACGGAACGAACCACGATCAAATTGTTCCAAACCGTTTCGCCCTCCGTCGTCTCGGTTTTCGCGCGGGTCAAGCCGCAGACTCTCCTCACGCCCGGGCAGGAAGAGGGCGGCGACGTTCAAACGGGATCGGGGATTATTTGGGATGCCGCCGGGCATGTGATCACCAATTACCACGTCATCAAGGGCACGAACCAGTTTGCCGCGCATCTGCCGTCCGGGGAATCAGTTGCCGGTCCGGATCATCGGCACCGCGCCGAATTACGACATTGCGGTGCTGCAATTGGAAAGGACAGCAACGCCGCTGCATCCGATCGCCATCGGGAGTTCCGCCGATCTGCAAGTTGGCCAATCCGCCTTTGCCATCGGCAATCCCTATGGATTGGAGCAGACTTTGACAGGGGGGATCATCAGCGCGCTGCGCCGGACCATGCCGACGGCGGAGGGTCATGAAATCTCCGGCGGCATCCAGACGGACGCCCCTCTCAATCCCGGCAATTCCGGCGGCCCCTTGCTCGACAGTTCGGGCCGTGTGATCGGCGTCACCAG
The DNA here is from genome assembly GCA_963784075.1 of uncultured Alphaproteobacteria bacterium. GTDB lineage: Bacteria > Pseudomonadota > Alphaproteobacteria > Rhizobiales > Beijerinckiaceae > Methylocapsa. The sequence goes on from CAWAQW010000056.1 coordinate 7,316, forward strand.
CATGATCATCTCGGGCTCGGGCGCTTCCGCCGGGGTCGGGATCGCAATACCCATCGATGTCGTCAATCGCGTCGCGGCGCAGCTGATCAAGACGGGCCATGTGCCGACACCGGGCATCGGCATCTCCGCGGCGTCCGAAACCATCGCCGCGCAAGCCGGCATCGATGGCGTCATCGTCCTGCAGGTTCAGCCCGAGTCGCCGGCGGCGAAAGCCGGGCTCAAGGGCGTGAGCCCGCGCGGCGACGTCGGCGACGTGATCGTCGAAGCCAATGGCCAGGCGGTTCACGATATCGCGGATCTGACAAGCATTTTTGAAGCGGCGGGTGTCGGGAGCACGGTGAAGCTGACGGTCGTCAGAGACGATCATCCGCGGCCGGTGGACGTGACCCTCGCCGATGTGTCGCAAAAACATAGTTAGCATGGTCCGGGCAATGGAATTTGTTTTGAAGTCAGTGCGTCCGGCCTGTCGGGGCGGCGCACCCAGAAGACTCGAATGTTGTAGAGGTAGTGACAATCGGCGGGATAATAGTTAGAGCATGTTCCGAAAAAGTTGATCGACTTTTTCGATCAGAACATGCTCCAACTCTTTGAATCTGAGCGAGTCCTTATCGATCAAATGAGTCCATTTGATCGGGACGCGCTCTAGCATCGTCCGGGCAATGGAATTTGTTTTGAAGTCGGTGCGTCCCGCCTGTCGCGGGGGCGCACCCAAAACACCTCGAATCAAGGAGAAGACGATGGCTCAAAGCGCCGTGAGTTCTCGCGGGTCCCATGGAATTTGCCGATATCCCTGGGACAAAGCTGAAGGTTTCGCGCATTGCGATCGGCACCTGGGCAATTGGCGGATGGATGTGGGGTGGAACCGATGAAGGGGAGTCCGTTGCCACCCTCCGCGCCGCGCTGGAGCACGGCATCAATGTCATCGATACTGCACCGGTTTATGGCTTTGGCCGTTCGGAAGAGATCGTCGGCAAAGCCATCGCGGAAGGCGGCCTACGCTCGCGCGTGATCCTCGCGACAAAGGTTGGCCTCGAATGGCGGGACGGCAAGGTCTTTCGCAATGCCAGCCGCGACCGGATCGCGAGCGAGATCGACAACTCCTTGCGAAGGCTTCGCACCGATCACATCGATATCTATCAGGTTCACTGGCCAGATCCGCTGACCCCAATCGAAGAAACCGCGGAGGCGATGCACGCCCTCTTCAAGGAGGGAAAGATTGGCGCCATCGGCGTCAGCAATTTTTCTGTCGCTGAGATGGAGCAATTCCGCCGCTTTGCGCCAATCCATGTGCTTCAACCCCCCTACAATCTATTCGAGCGCGGCATAGAGGCTGAGATTTTGCCCTATTGCCACAAGAACAACATTGCCACATTCGGCTATGGCGCTTTGTGCCGCGGCCTTTTATCGGGGCGGATGCGGCCAGACACGGTTTTCGGCGGGGATGACCTGCGCCGCGTGGATCCGAAATTTCGTGAACCCCGGTTCGGCCAGTATCTACCGCCGTGGAGCGCCTCGATCAGCTTGCCCAAAACCGTTTCGGCAAACGCGTCATTCATTTAGCGGTCCGTTGGATGCTCGACCAAGGGATCACCACGGCGCTGTGGGGCGCCCGCCATCCGGGTCAGTTGCAGCCGGTGGACGAGGTGACCGGATGGTCGCTGGATGCCGCCGCCAAAGCCGAGGTCGATCGCATCCTCCAGGAGTCGATCGCCGAATCCGGCAGGTCCCGAATTCATGGCTCCTCCGGCACGATCTTAAGATCGCCGATCCGGCGGGTCCCGAATTCATGGCGCCTCCGGCACGATCCGAATAGGGCCGCCTTCGTCGCACGAAAGCCGGCGGCCCAACCTGGCGGCTCCCAAAAAGGCAGGCGTTCACTGTTACGTCGGATTTGGGCCGCGCGACATGGCGGCGACGCCGGTGCGCGAGACTTCGACGAGGCCGATCGGCCGCATGAGCTCGATGAATTGATCGATCTTGCCGACGGCGCCGGTGAGCTCGAACACGAAGCTCTCGATCGAAGCATCGATCACGCGGGCGCGAAAAGCCTCGGCCAGCCGCAAGGCCTCGTCGCGGTCTTGGCCGGTGCCCGCGACCTTGATCATCGCGAGCTCGCGCTCGACGGCATTGCCGCGCAAGGTCAGATCGGTGACCTTGTGGATCGGCACGAGCCGTTCCAGCTGATGGCCGATTTGCTCGATCGCCTCGGGCGTGCCCGACGTGACGATGGTGATGCGCGAAAGATGTTCCGCATGCGCCACCTCGGCCACCGTCAGGCTCTCGATGTTGTAACCGCGGCCTGAAAAAAGCCCGACGACGCGGGCGAGCACGCCCGGCTCGTTATCGACGAGAACCGAGAGCGTATGAACCTCGATATTGGGCTTGCCAAGGGCCGAGGAATAAGGCGAGAGGGGCGCCGCCGGAGCGTTCATTTCATTACACCAGCACTTTGCCGGCGGCATCGATCGCGGTTTCGAGTTCCGCGTCGTGCCCGGGCAGAATCATTTCATTATGCGCCTTGCCGGAGGGAATCATCGGCAGGCAATTTTCGGTCTTGTCGACGACGCAATCGAAGATGACTGTCTCCGGTGTCTCGAGCATCTCCATGATGGCGTCGTCGAGTTTGGCCGGGTCCGAGCAGCGGATGCCATGCGCGCCATAGGCTTCGGCGAGCTTGACGAAATCCGGCAGCGCCTCCGAATAGCTCTCGGAATAGCGGCCGTCATGCAGGAGTTCCTGCCATTGCCGCACCATCCCCATATATTCATTGTTGAGGATGAATATCTTGACCGGCAGCCGGTATTGCGCGGCGGTCGAGAGCTCCTGGATATTCATGAGGATCGAGGCCTCGCCGGCGATGTCGATGACAAGGGCGCCGGGATGCGCCATTTGCGCGCCGATCGCGGCCGGAAGCCCATAGCCCATGGTGCCAAGACCGCCCGACGTCAGCCAGCGGTTCGGCGCCTCGAAATGATAGTGCTGCGCCGCCCACATCTGATGCTGGCCGACCTCGGTCGTGATGTAAGTGTCGCGCGTCTTGGTGAGTTCATAAAGACGCTGCACCGCATATTGCGGCTTGATCACCTCCTTCGAGGCTTTGAAGGAGAGTGACTTGCGCGCCCGCCATTTGTCGATCTGCGCCCACCATTTGGCGAGCGCCGTTGTGTCTGGCGCAAGGTCCCGCCTCCGCCAGGCGTCGATGAGCTGGCGCAGCACATGCGTGCAATCGCCGACGATGCCGAGATCGACTTTCACATTCTTGTTGATCGAGGAGGGATCGATGTCGATGTGAATCTTTTTCGAGCCGGGCGAAAATGCATCGAGCCGCCCGGTAATGCGATCGTCGAAGCGGGCGCCGATCGCGATCATCACATCGCAATCATGCATCGCGTTATTGGCCTCATAAGTGCCATGCATGCCGAGCATGCCGAGCCAATTCTTGCCCGATGCCGGATAGGCGCCAAGCCCCATCAAGGTCGAGGTGAGCGGAAATCCAGTGAGTTCGGCGAGTTCGCGCAACAGCTTTGACGCCTCGGGGCCCGAGTTGATGATCCCGCCGCCCGTATAAAAAATCGGCCGCCGCGCGCCCGCCATGAGCAAGGCCGCTTTCTCGATGCGGTCCAGATCGCCATCGAGCTTCGGCCGGTAGGTTTTATGCTCGATGTTGTGCGGCCCGATGTAGGTGCCGATCGCAAATTGCACGTCCTTGGGAATGTCGATGACGACGGGACCTGGACGCCCGTTCTGGGCCACGTAAAACGCCTCGTGCAAAATGCGCGGCAGATCCTCGATCTGGCGGACGAGGTAATTATGCTTTGTGCAGTGCCTTGTAATGCCGACGGTATCGCATTCTTGGAAGGCGTCGGAGCCGATGAGATGGGTCGGCACCTGCCCCGTGATGCAGACCACCGGGATCGAATCCATGAGGGCATCGGTCAAGCCGGTCACCGAATTGGTGGCGCCAGGCCCCGAGGTCACCAAAAGCACGCCCGCCTTGCCGCTTGACCGGGCGTAGCCTTCGGCGGCATGGGCCGCCCCCTGTTCGTGGCGCACCAGCACATGCTTGATGTGCTTTTGGTGAAACAGGGCGTCGTAAATGGGCAGAACAGCGCCACCCGGATAGCCGAAAATTGTTTCGACACCTTGATCCCGCAACGCCCGGACGACCATTTCCGCGCCGGTCATTAGATTGGTCATCTCTTGCTCCAAGGACTCTCTTTATGATGAGACTGTTTGCGATTTCTTGAGTTTGGGCAATAAAAAAGGCCCCTGAGGGCCCCGGATATGCGCCAGTCAAGGGAAAACGGAAGCTATGTCCGTCCCTTCTCCAGCGCGCGCGCTACGATAAGAATGCTATACACGGAGTGCACCCTGCCTATGGCTGTTTCTTTTCATAGCGGATGCGCGGAGGAACGGTCAATAAGCTTTGTTCAGGGTGAGAGTGCGGCTTTTTGGAGCCCGTGCTGGGGAGCCTCCCGCTAGGCTGTCGCCTGACGCTCGGCTTGGCTGAGCCAAGCTTAGCTGGCTTATCGGCCTGCGCCGCCTCTATGGGCTTCCAAACGGGCGCCCTCCCCTGTAGTCATGGGCCATGACAAGCCCGCAAACCGATCTCCCGGCCCCGCCAAGCCCGCGCCGCGTCACCGCCCGGGCACTGCTCCTCGGCGACCGGATCGACACGTCCGGTCTTGAGCGCTCCGACATGATCTCGGCGACGCCGCTTGCCTTTCATGCCGGGACAAACGGCTTCGTCGCCCTTTACCGCTTCGGCGTCGCGGTCATGGTCGGCCTGTCGCCGCTCGAGGAAGACGATGTGCTCGGCCAAGTGAAATTGCGGGTTTTTGGACCGCATGAGCATATCGACGACGAAACCGCCGTCCTCGAAATTTCGTCCGAGCTCAACGACAAGATCCCTCCCGGCGGCGTGATTGCCATGAAGGATCTTTCGGATCAGCGGCTTCTCGTCGTTGCCGACGCCCTCGCCAAAAGCGTCTCGCTCGGCCGCGACGAGCGCGAAGTCAATGCCGTCTTCGACATCATCGAGCCCTTCGCGGCGCAGCTCGCACGAAACGGCAGACCTCCCTGGAAGCGCCGGTCGATGCTGAAATTGATCGGCCAGACGCTGCTCGTCCAGCATCGCGTGTCGGGACGCGTCGCCGTCGAGGAAAAGCCGGATGTGCTCTGGGACCGGCCCGACCTCGAGAGGCTCTATACGAGGCTCGAAGACGAATATGAGCTCAAGGAACGGGGTGAAACCTTAAAACATAAACTCGACACGATCGTCGAGACCACGCGCTCGCTCACCGACATGATCGACGCCAACACGGCGACGAGGCTCGAAGCGACGATCGTGATTTTGATCGTCGCCGAAATTCTGCTCACCATCGGCCAGATTATTTTTTGGCGGCACTAAAAAATCCCGCGCATGCCTCTAAAGCGCGTGTTTCGGCGTCGTCCGGAGCCGCCCATTGGAAAGACGCGAGCTGGTGCCGCGCAAAGGTCAATTGCCGCTTGGCGTAGCCGGCGGTGTCGAGCGTGGCCCGCCGTGCCGCCTCGGCAAGTGATATGTCGCCATTGAGATGCGCGATGAGATGCGGCACGCCATGCGCGCGCATGACCGGCAGGGCGGGATCGAGATGCCGCTCGTGGAGTTTGGCTGCCTCTTCCAACGCGCCCGCTTCGAGCATGGCGTCAAAACGCCTGGCGATCCGCGCCTTCAGCGCCTCTCTCTCCGTCGCAAGGAAGACCGCGAACACGTCTTTTGCTTCGAGAAGCGGCGCCATCCGGGCCCCATGGAAAGAGACCAGGCTTTTCCCCGTCGCCTCGAAGACTTCGAGGGCGCGCAAGATGCGTTGCGGATCGGTTGGCCGCAGGCGCGCCGCGGTGGCCGGATCGCAGCGCATGAGGCGGGCATGCAATTCGGCAACCGGAACGCCCGCCGCTTGCGCGCGGATATTTGCGCGCACCTCCTCGGGCACCTGCGGGATCGCGGAAAGCCCTTGCGTCAAGGCCTTGAAATAAAGCCCGGTGCCCCCGGCAAAAACCGGCAAGCGCCCGGCGCGCCGTGCCTCCTCCAGCGCAAGGGATGCGTCCGCGAGCCAAAGCCCGGCCGAATAATTGACGGCACCATCGACGTGGCCGAACAGCAGATGCGGAGCCTTGGCCTCGTCTTCGCGATCGGGACGTGCCGTCAATACACGCAGGTCGCGGTAGACCTGCATGGAATCGGCGTTGATGACCACGCCGCCGAATGCGCAGGCAAGACGCAGCGCCAGGGCCGACTTGCCGCTTGCCGTCGGCCCCGCGATGAGGATCGCTGAAACCCGTGTCAACTCAATCGCTGCATTTCATCAGGAGCATGTTCCGAAAAAGTTGATCGACTTTTTCGATCAGAACATGCTCCAACTCTTTGAATCTGAGCCTAGTCCTTACCGATCAAATGAGTCCATTTGATCGGGACGCGCAGGCCTTAAGCGCCGCCGGTTCAAAAGCGCCCTGCCGGGGACGCGGAAAGGCGCCGCCTTCGCGCTAATTCGAGGCGGCCCGCCGCAATTCGCGCGGCAGCGGAAAGAAGACGCCTTCATCGGCCGTCGATATGGTCTCGACTTGCAATTCAAAACGCTCGGCGAAGGCGTCCATGATTTCCTCGACGAGAATTTCTGGTGCCGAAGCGCCCGCCGTGATTCCGAGGGAGGAAATATGGCCGAACACGTCCCAGTCGACATCCTCGGCGCGCAAAACGAGGCGGGCGAGCGTGCACCCCGAGCGCTCCGCCACTTCCTTCAACCTTTGTGAATTCGACGAGTTGGCCGAGCCGACAACGAGCAAAGCATCGACAACCGGCGCCACGCGCTTGACGGCTTCCTGCCGGTTGGTTGTCGCGTAGCAAATGTCCTCGCGATGCGGCCCCCGGATATTGGGAAACCGCTTCGTCAAGGCGGCGACCATCGAGCGCGTGTCATCGACCGATAAGGTGGTCTGGGTCACATAGGCGAGATTATTCTCGTCCTTCGGCTGCAGTTTTTCGACATCCTCCGGGGTCTGAACCAAGAGGATCGAATCTTTTGGCAGCTGTCCCAAAGTGCCGACGACTTCCGGATGTCCGGCGTGGCCGACGAGGAGCACCTGGCGGCCATGCTTGTGATGCAGTTCGGCCTCGCGGTGAACCTTGGTGACCAGCGGGCAGGTTGCGTCGATGGCGAAGATTTTGCGGGCCGCAGCATCTTCCGGAATTGATTTCGGCACGCCATGCGCGGAAAAAATCACGGGCTTCGTCGTATCCCGAACCTCGTCGAGCTCCTCGACGAAAATGGCGCCTTTGGCCTTTAGCCCCTCGACGACATATTTGTTGTGGACGATCTCATGCCGGACATAGACCGGCGCGCCATGGATGCGCAGCGCCTCCTCGACCGCGTCGATGGCACGCACAACGCCGGCGCAGAAACCGCGCGGCGCGCAAAGGAGGACACGGAGCTTTGGCTTGACGGTCATGCGGCGAGGGACCCAGGGTTGCACTCGTTTATGTGTTCGATGCTTCGCCTGTCAAGTCCGCCGGGCCATTCACACTTGCCATAAGCGTTTCCGGAATAAGAACAATTGACAGAATGTGGCAAGGCGGCGTTCACAAATCATTCATCGCCGCGCCAAAAAGAAACCGCTGAGCATCGCGGCGGACTCCGTTTCGCGGATCCCGCCATAGATTTCCGGCGCATGATGGCAGGTGGGCTGCGCGAAAAAACGCGGGCCATGCTCAACCCCACCGCCCTTTGGGTCGGGCGCCGCGAAATAGAGGCGGCGCAGACGCGCGAAGGAAATCGCCGCCGCGCACATGGCGCAAGGCTCCAGCGTCACATAGATATCGCAGCCGGTCAGCCTTTCGGACGCGGCCGCCTGGCAGGCCCGGCGAATGGCCAAAATCTCCGCATGAGCCGTCGGATCCTTGTTTTGCAGAGTCTGATTGCCCGCGCGCGAAAGGATGGCGCCGTCGCGTATGATCACGGCGCCGACCGGCACCTCGCCGCGCTGCATCGCCGCGCGCGCTTCAAACAACGCGCAAGACATGGGATCAGACTCCAAATAACGCATTCAGGTGAGTCTCGATAAGGGAGCTTTCGCACGGAGCACGGCCTGACCTGGCGCTCTTTTCGAGCAAGAGCGATAACGCGCGATCACGCCTTTCCGTCGGACGGCTGCAGGACTTGAAGAAGCGTTTCCTCAAGTTCTTGCTTTCGGAAAGGCTTTTGCAAAACGGCGCGCTGACGATACTTTTCCGGGATCACCTCTATTCCATAGCCTGTTGCAAACAGGAAGGGTATTTTATGGACCTCAAGCAAATCCGCAACCGGATAGCTTGTTTCTCCTTTGAGGTTTACATCGAGAATGGCGACATCGAAAAGTCGTTCCGTGACGGATGCGAGCGCCGTTTCAACACGGGAAGCGATTTCAACGACATGACATCCCAACTCCTGAAGCAAGTCCTCGAGCAGCATGGCGACCATCGCCTCGTCCTCGACGAGGAGGACGCCACGCCCCCGCAAAGATTGATGCTCGCCTTTGCTGGCCACACTCGGATCACGTGTTCGCGATTGCATGAACCGGCGCATCGATTGTGCAAATCAGTCCATCCGGTTCGAACTGAATGTTGGCGCTGCCCGCCAGTTCGCGCCCCAAGCTTTCGATGAGGCGTGAGCCAAAGCCGCGTTGCGGGGGTACGGTCACAGGCGGTCCGCCATGCTCGCTCCAACAAAAGCGCAGCCGGCCCCGCTCCGGCGCCCCCCATTCGATATTGACCTTGCCCGCTTCGGTTTTGAGAGCGCCATGTTTGAGCGCATTCGTGCCAAGCTCATGCAGCGCCATCGACCAGGAGGCGGCCCTGTCGGCCGGAATGAGCACGGCAGGCCCCTCGATGGCGAGCCGGTCGTCCGCCCTTTTGGCGCAAAGGGGAGCGAGCGACTGGTTGACGATGTCACGCAGGTCCATGGACTCCCAACTTTTTTGCATGAGCAAATCATGCGCGCGGGAAAGCGCGACGAGGCGGTCATGAAAGGTTTCAGTGTTTTCCATGGGCAAGGTCCGCAAAGACTGGCGTGCGATCGCCTGGACGGTCGCCAGCGTATTCTTCACCCGATGATTGAGTTCATTGAGCAGGAGCTGAAGGCGCTCTTCGGCGTGCTTTTGCTCGGAAATGTCCGTATTCGTGCCAAACCATCGAAGCACCCGGCCTTGATCGTCCTTGAGCGGCTGCACGCGTGAGAGGAAGGGATGGAAGTTTCCGTCGAGCGCTTTGAGCGGGAACACCATTTCGAATGGCTCGCCGGTCGCGACGGCTCGCGTCCAACCTTCCATCACGGCTGGCAATGCTTTAGGATCAATCACCACTTGCCATCCCCAACCAACGATCTGCTCGGGCGTTGTCCCCGTGTATTCGTAGCACTTCTTATTGTACCAGTAGATCCATCCGTCAGGGTTCGCCAACCACATCAGCTGCGGCACGAAATCGGCCAGCAACTGGAACTGAGTTTCACCTTCTAACAGCTTATCCGGGATGTTTGGCATCATGACGAATAACTCGCAGCACGGCGGCGAAACACAGCGGATCGGCACGAAGCGGACGGAATGCGAGACGAACGAGGGCGGCGGCGGTTTATTTGCTGAACGCTCGAAACGATAATCGACGCTCAATTGCATTTCAAGGCAGTGATCGCAGAGCTGAACATGTGATTCGCGCAGCGTGATGTATAAAATTATGAAGTCTGTTTGGTTAAGATCTATCAAGAATACCGTGAGATAGAGGCCATATCCCGGTGAAGCGATCATGGACAAGTGGCGGGACCGTGTGGATTGAACGCTTTGTTCCCTTTTTAGCCAATCGTCTATATCGTGGTTTTATGCGCGATCATCCAGGCAAAGATTCTCGACACCATGAAGCGGCAAAGGCTCCGGTTGGCGCACGGGCGCGGCCGGATCATCGCCCCAAAAAACCGCGAAACCGTAAGCACGCCAGCCAAGAATTCCCGGATGCGCGAGCGGCCGCCCCGCCCCCGCCCTTAAGCCACAGACCGGGACCTGGCACTGGCGGTGAACAAGCGGAGGGTGCCGGCACGCGCATCGCCAAGATCATGGCGCGGGCGGGGCTTTGCTCCCGCCGCGAGGCCGAAAGCTGGATCGGCGACGGCCGCGTCACCTTGAACGGCGTTGCGCTCGCGAACCCCGCTGTCAATGTGGGGCCCAATGATAAAATCACCATCGACGGCGAGCCCCTCGTCCAACGCGCCCGCACCCGGCTCTTTTTGTTCCATAAGCCGCGCGGCCTTGTGACGACCGAGCGTGATCCGCAAGGCCGGCCGACGGTTTTCGATTATTTGCGCGAGCATTGGCCAGATGGTCCGCGCGTCGTTAGCGTCGGCCGGCTCGACATCAATACCGAAGGGCTTTTGCTGCTCACCAATGACGGCGGCCTCGCGCGTGTCCTCGAACTTCCTTCGACCGGCTGGGTCCGGCGCTACCGGGTCCGTGCCAAAGGCGAAACCGATCAAGCGGCTCTCGACAGCCTCCGCCAAGGTGTGACGCTCGATGGCGTGCGTTACGCGGGCATTGGCGCGAGCCTCGATCGCGTGCAAGGCGCCAATTGCTGGCTGACGATGACGCTACGCGAAGGCAAGAACCGCGAGATCAAACGCGTGCTCGAACATCTCGGTCTCCAGGTCAATCGCTTGATCAGGCTCGCCTTCGGGCCTTTCCAGCTGGGCGAGATCGAAGAGGGCGCGATCGAAGAGGTGCGCACGCGCGTGCTCCGCGACCAGCTGGGCCCAGCGCTCGCAAAACAGGCGGGCGCGGATTTCTTGAGCCCGCTTGAAAATGAAAGTGAAGCGGCGGAGGTGGCCGAAGCGGTGAAGCCGCGCGAATCCCGAACCTATGCGGGCAGAGATCGCGCCGAGCCGCGGCGCCAGAGGCGCGGCCCGCAAGCGGAGAGACCGCGCCTGTCCGATCGCCCCGCCGACCTCAGAGCTGAAAAGAAGGTCAAACCCCCGCCGCGTCCGCGCAAACATGTTTCCGTGTTGCGCACCGATGAGGGCGAGACGCGCGGTCCACGCAAACGGGTCGAGCGCCGCCAAACGGCGGATCGCGCCGGCCGGACGGTGGATGTCGAGCACATCAAATTGGCGGGCGGCAAGGAAAACCGGGACAAAGCATCCGCGAAACGGCCGGGCAAGCGTCCGCCGCCAGCCGCACGCGGCAGCCGTAACTTCGTTGAAGAGAGCGGCGCCCGATTCGGCCAGCACGGACCAAAACCTCCGAGGACTCCCCGCACGGCGGGCGCAAAGCGCGGCAAGATGGAACGCGAGGAGGGTGGCGGCGACCGCCCGGCATCGCGTGGCCAAAAACCCCGGCGCCCTCGCGAAAAATCCTGAACGCATGCGGATCATCGGCGGCAGATTGAAAGGCCGGGTGCTGCGAGGCCCCCGTACCGATGCGATCCGGCCGACATCGGACCGCCTGCGGGAAACGCTTTTCAACATTCTCGTGCATTCCTATGACAACAGGGCCGAAGGCGCGAGGGTCATCGATCTCTTCGCGGGGACTGGCGCCATGGGGATCGAGGCCCTCTCGCGCGGTGCGCGTTTCACCCTGTTCGTGGATGAGCGGGCCGAGGCCTGCGCGATCGTTCGCGCCAATGTCGAGGCTCTTGGCCTTATAAACACCAGCCGCATTCTGCGGCGCGATGCGCGCAAGCTCGGCGCGGCGCCGGAGCCAGAGACGTTCAACCTTGTTTTTCTCGACCCGCCCTATGGACGAGGGTTCGTCGAACCCGCGCTGAAATCATTGCGCGACGGTGGCTGGCTCGACAAGGATGCGCTCGCCGTAATCGAGGAGAGCGCGGGCGCAAAGATCAATTTGCCCGAAGGTTTTGTTGGCCTCGAAACGCGCCGCTTCGGCGACACGCAGGCCATCTTCGCTACATTGAATTAGGGCCACGGGGAATTAGGGCCACGGGCGCGGCCGGCGCGGCCCGTGGCTTTTCCCAATTTTCCTCGCTTCAAGCCTTTATGGCATCAGCACCTTGTTGATGACATGAATGACGCCGTTCGATTGCAGAACATCGGCGATCGTGATGCGCGCGGTGCGGCCTTTCGAATCGGTGATGTCGAACGCCCTGCCCTTTTCCGTGATCGTGAGCGGCTCGCCTTGCACCGTTTTCAACGTCGCCTGGCCGCCGCCATCCTGCACGGCGGCCTTCAAATCAGCCGTGGTCAAATGCCCCGGCAGAACGTGGTAGGTCAGGACCGTCGTGAGCTGACCCTTGTTCTCGGGCTTCAGCAAATTATCGACCGTGCCAGGAGGAAGCTGCGCGAACGCCGCGTTGGTTGGCGCGAAGACCGTGAAAGGTCCCGGCCCTTGCAAGGTCTCAACGAGACCCGCCGCCTTCACAGCCGCAACGAGCGTGGTGTTCTCCTTGGAGTTGACAGCATTTTGAATGATGTTCTTGCTCGGATACATCGCCGCGCCACCAACCATTTTGGTCATTTCGGCGGAGGCGGCGCCTGATAGGCACGCGCTGGCGAGGACAACCACGGCGGCAAGGGACTTGTGATTGATCGTCATGTTGGGCTCCTTTCGAGATCACCGGCTTTAATGTCCGGTCTGCTGATCTTTACGGGTGCCCCGGCGAAAAAGTTTCAGGCGCGCTTTTCATCGCGTTTCAATGCGCGCCAGCCGATATCGCGGCGGCAGAACCCTTCCGGCCAATCGATCTTGTCAATTGCCGCATAGGCGCGGGCGCGCGCTTCCGCCACATCGGCGCCAAGCGCCGTGACATTGAGAACGCGGCCGCCATCGGCGAGGAGTCTTTGCCCTTCGCGCTTCGTCCCGGCATGGGTGATCGCAACAAAGGGCATGGCCGCGGCGCGCTCGATGCCATGAATTTCGTTGCCGCGGAGCGGCGCCTCCGGATACCCCTTGGCGGCGAGCACGACGGTGAGCGCGGTGAAATCAGAGAGATGCGCCGGCCGCTCCTCGATCCGTTCCTCGATGCAGGCGAGCAACAGATCCAGCAAATCTTCTTCAAGACGCGGCAGCATGACCTGTGTTTCCGGATCGCCGAAGCGCACATTATATTCGATGAGCTTTGGCCCGTCCGCGCACATCATGAGACCCGCGAAAAGCATCCCCTTGAATGGCGCGCCGATCGCGGCCATTCCCTTGAGCGTGGGCGCGACGATCTCTTGCATCACGCGCGCGCGCATTTTCGCATCCATGATAGGTGCCGGCGAATAGGCGCCCATGCCGCCGGTGTTGGGACCCGTTTCGCCTTCCCCTGCCCGCTTATGATCCTGCGCCGAAGCAAAGTCGAGCGCACGTGTGCCATCACACAGCGCGAAGAACGACACTTCCTCGCCTTCGAGATAATCCTCGATGACGATGCTTTCCCCCGCCGCGCCGAGGCCGCCTGAAAAACACGTGCCGATCGCGGCTTCCGCCTCTTCGAGACTCATGGCCACGGTGACACCTTTGCCCGCTGCGAGCCCGTCCGCCTTGATCACGATCGGCGCGCCCTTTTCGCGAACATAGGCTTTGGCCGAGACGGCATCGGTGAAACAGGCGTAATCCGCGGTTGGGATAAAATGGCGGTGGCAAAACGCCTTGGCAAAGGATTTCGAGCCTTCGAGCCGGGCCGCCGCCTTGCTCGGGCCAAACGCCTTGATCCCTGCCGCGGTCAGATGATCCACGATGCCAGCGACAAGCGGCGCTTCGGGGCCGACGACGACGAGATCGATCAGGTTTGCTTGGCAGAAATCTATGATGGCTTGATGATCATTGATATCGAGGGCGGCGGACGGCGCGAGCGTCGCTGTGCCGGGATTGCCTGGCGCGGCGAAAAGCCTCGTGAGCAATGGACTTTTCGCAAGGGCGATGGCGATGGCATGTTCGCGTCCGCCGGAACCGAGTAGAAGAACATTCATGATGGCTTTCGATACGCCTGCTCGCCGATAGGGGAAAGTCATAAATCCATTGATTTCCGTTGCCACGCAAGAGATCCATTTGAAAAGAGGAGCTTCAGAATGTGCCTTTCCCTTCATTGCACCCACGGCTTGACGAGGCGCGGCGCCCTGAAGGTGGCCGCTGGATTTGCCGCCTTGTCAGGTCTTGGCGCCGCAAGCGCAAAGGAAGCGGAGGCCAGAAAGCCGAAGCCCAATGGCATTGGCGCCGATGCCGCTCTGCGCCGCCTGATGGAGGGCAATGCCCGATATGTTGCCAACAAACCCACACATCGGGATTTTTCCGCAAAGCGGGCGCAGAGGATCAGCGCCCAATATCCGATCGCCGCGGTACTAAGCTGCGCGGATTTGCGGGTGGCGCCCGAATTTGCCTTCGACCAGGGACCTGGCGATCTCTTTGTGGTAAGGCTCGCCGGCAATTTTGCCAATGACGATGGGCTCGCCAGTCTCGAATATGCGGTGAAATATCTGGGCGTGCCGCTCGTCCTGGTGCTCGGACACTCGAATTGCGGCGCGGTCGAAGCCGCGATTAAAGTGGTCGAGGACAATGCCGAGCTGCCGGGACATTTGCCTGGTCTCGTCCAGTCGATCAAACCGGCGGTCGAAGCCGCGAAAGCCAAATCGCCAAAGGATCTTTTGGCGGCGGCGATCACGGAAAATGTCGCGCTGAATGTGAAAAAGCTCGAAACCGCGCAACCCTTGCTCACGAGTTTCGCACAAACCGGCGCACTGAAGATCGCCGGCGGTGTTTATGATTTGGCGACGGGAAAGGTTGGGCTTTTGTCCTGAAACCGGGAATATCTATTTTTGGCTGTATTGAAGGACGATTTTAAATCGGCTTTGTTCGTGCCTGGTAGAGTGGTGGCGCCGGGCCGGATGCAGCCGTCCAAAATTGTTCAAGGCAGCCATTGGCAAGAGGCCGGGACCGTGGCATTCCACAGCGCCCGCGTCAGGCGCCACGATGCCGCGCTGTCCAGGAGTATCTCCCATGGCTTGGCTTATCTTGCTTATTGGCGGCCTTTGCGAAGTCGGCTGGTTGATCTTCCTCAAATACTCCGGAGGATTTCACGCGGCTGCTGCCCTCGATCGGCACTCTCGCTTTCATGGCGGCCAGCATCGGCTGCCTTGGCGTCGCGGTCAGGTCGCTCCCAATGAGCACCGCCTATGCGGTGTGGACGGGCACCAGCATCGCCGGCTCTGCCGCGATGGGCATTTATCTTTTCGATGAGCCGACCACCGTGCTGAGGCTCGCTTGCATCGGCCTCATCGTCCTCGGCATCATTGGACTCAGAACTCGAAACCTAGCCGAAGGTCAGCCCTCAAAAATAGCTCTCCAACGTTCCGCGCCGGCGGATGTCGAGCGTCGCGCAGTGAAACGCGCCGCCGAACGCGGCATAGTGCAAGAACGGGCAAGGAACGGGCTCAAACCCCCATTTTTCGAGAGCGCGCACCATGCCGGTGTGGTGCGGATCGACGATGACCCGCTTTTCATCGATCGTGAGGACATTCATGTTGAGCCACTTGCCGCACATCGACGTGATTTTGAGCATCCAATCGTCGATCGGGTCAGGTTCGGGCGCGATCAAAATATCCCATTTTTTCAAAATGGCAGGCAGGCGATTGGTGTCGACATATTCCGGGTTGACGAGCATCTTGCCCGGCGCCAGCGGAAGGATCGTGGTATCGATGTGCATCGGATTGGGGCAGCGGCTCTCGATTTCGTGAATCCGGTAGGCCGGGCCAAGGTGGCGCCGCAGCCATTCGATGCCAAGCGCGTTGATGACATTGCTCCGCGTGACGAACAAGTCGCGTCCGCAGCGAACGAAATCCGCGGCGTCGAACACCGGCTCGAATTCCGTCAAGATGTAAGTGATGGGTTCGCCTTTCTTCGGCAGATGAAAGTCTGGATCGAACAATTCGTCCGTGATCTGCGGTCTGGGAGCCGCCGTCCAGCGCGCGCCCCGCCGGAAATAGTCCTTGAAAACCGGACGATAGGAGAGCGTCTCGAAGTGGCGGCACGGCCACACCATCGGCGTCTCGATGATCTCGTCGCCGATAATGAGAATCGCGTCGCGCGGACAGGAATTGCAGAAGCCGCGCGATGACCAAAAGGGCGTGCTGAACCGCTTTTTGTGATCGACCGCCTCCGGGCGCCGGACGATAATTCCAAGCGACTGCAGCAGCGCGATGAAGCCATCGAGTTCGCGCTGGGCCGGTTCGACCATAATCTTCGGATAGTGCAACCCGGCGACGAGCGACTGGGCGCGGGCGGCGGGTCCTTGCGGAACGTTGCAGGTGACGACGGGATGATTGGAAGGCATGGTGGCGCCTTCGAGTCGTCCGACAATGATTTCCTCGAGCGGGTCCCACTCATTATGCGAATTGACGGGACAAAACTCGCTGCGCGACCCGGCGTCCGCATTGATCAATTGAGCGTCCATGTGTGATCCCCAATATGCACCGCTGACGGCAAGCTCCTTTTCACCGCGCCGCCGATACTAGAGCGAAGGTGGAAAAGGGAAAACCGGCTTTCCTCCCGCATCCCGCTCGAAACTCATGCAATCGATCGAGCGCGGATTGCGCTGTTTCCTATCGCCGCCCAAATAGTTTTTCGATATCGGCGAGCTTCAGTTCGATATAGGTCGGCCGCCCGTGATTGCATTGGCCGCTGCCCGGGGTGCGTTCCATCTCGCGCAGCAGCGCGTTCATTTCCTCGGCCCCGAGATGGCGGCCGGAGCGCACCGAATGGTGGCAGGCCATTGTCGCCAGCACATGATCGAGCCGCTTTTCGAGCGGCACCGAAGCGCGCTCGTCTTCGCGAAGCGCAGCCGCGAGATCGCGGACGAGCGCCACCGCCTCGCCGCTTTTCAAGGCGGCAGGCATTTCATGAACCGCGATGGCGCCTGGCCCAAACGCCTCGGCGTGAAGGCCGAATTCCAGCAGCAGCGGGCGCGCATCCTCGATGCGCTCGACATCGGCTTGTTCCATTTCGACGATCGCGGGGATGAGCAACGCCTGGCGCGGCACGCCTTTGCCCGCGCGCGCTGCCTTGAGGCCTTCATAGACAAGCCGCTCATGCGCGGCATGCTGATCGACAATGACAATTCCGTCGCGGGTTTGTGCGAGGATATAGCAATCATGGATCTGCGCCCGCGCGGCGCCGAGCGGCGCATCGAGATCCCCCGGCGCGGGCGGCTCTAAATGGGCGCGGGTGTCGGCGGCGATCACGCCGCCAATGAGCTCCAGATCGCTCGCGCCTGGGGCGCTCTCGGCAAAGCCCGGATTGGCGGGGGAATTCTGCCAATCCCAGCCGGCGGCGGCGGGCCAGGAGGCGGGGGCCGCGCCGCCCTGGCTTGCCCGCCGGGCGAGAAGATCGAGGGCGGCCCTGCCATGCGCTGGCGTGGCGCGGTGAAGGGCGGCCTGCAAACTCTGTTTCAAGGCGCCGATCACGAGCCCGCGCGCGAGGCCGGGGTCGCGGAAACGCACCTCCGCCTTGGCCGGATGTACATTGACATCGACCTCGCGCGGATCGCACCCAAGAAATAAAACAAGGGCCGGATGCCGCCCTTGCGGCACATAATCCATATAGGCGGCGCGCACCGCGCCAATGAGCAGCTTGTCGCGAACCGGGCGGCCGTTGACAAAGAGATATTGCGCCTGGGCATTGGCTTTGTGCCAGCTCGGCAAGCCCGCATAGCCTTCAAGGCAAAAGCCTTCCCGCCCCGCCTCGATGCGCAGCGCATTGGCGCGGAACTCTGCGCCCAGAATATCGGCGAGCCGCGTCAGCCAGGCATCTTCGCCTATGCCCGGCGTGATGAGATCAAAACCCGCGGTCTCGGCGCCCGCGAAGGTGAAGCGCACATTTTTGTGGGCCATCGCGAGGCGCTGCACGACATCCGCGCAGGCGCGCGCCTCCGCCCGGTCGCTCTTCAAGAATTTCAGCCGCGCCGGTGTGGCGGCGAAGAGATCGCGGACCTCGACTTTTGTCCCCGGCGGGCCGCCGCAGGGCGCGAGCGCGTGTTTTCGCCCTTGATCGACCCGGATCGAAAACCCGTGCGGCGCGCCTTCGACACGCGAAAAAATATCGAGCGTTGCGACGGAGCCGATCGAAGGCAAGGCTTCGCCGCGAAAGCCAAGCGTGGCGATTTGGGAAAGATCCCCCTCGGGCAGTTTCGATGTCGCATGGCGCTCGACGGCGAGATCGAGATCTTGCGGCTCCATCCCGCAACCATTGTCGAGGACCCGGATGAGCCGCCGCCCGCCCCCTTCGATCGCGACATCGATGCGGGAGGCGCCCGCGTCGAGCGCGTTCTCGACGAGCTCCTTGACGGCGGCGGCGGGCCGCTCGACGACCTCGCCCGCCGCGATGCGATCGACAAGAACAGGATCGAGACGGCGGATGGGCATGGTTTTGACCACAAGAACGTCTGTCAGAAGTGCAAACTCATATTGCCTCGGGCTGGATCAAGGCGCACCATTCCTGAAGAGACAGCCGCCTCCGGCGGCGAAAATCAATGCTCAAGGCCGGCGCTCCCGGGCTTATCCGCAGCTTTCGGGTCATTCTGGCTTACTGCCCCGTTCAAGATAGAATTCGCGCGAGGCGCTTTATTCCTGGCGCTTTCGTTGCTAAAAGACCTCTATGGCCGCAAGTGCTGATCTGCCCTTGCTCCGAATTAGGAGCCCTGCCCGCGCCTGAGCGCGAAAGCCGCTTGGCTTGCCGCTCGGCCCGGCCGGGAACTGAATTGCCTTAAAAAAATGAAAGCCGCGGCCCCGCCCGCGCGAGCAAGCCTGAAACACTCATGGACAAAAAGATTCCTGGCGCGGCGAGCGAGTCTCTCGCGGATACCCCTCCCGATTATTCCAAGAGCCTTTTTCTGCCCCGCACCGATTTTCCGATGCGCGGCGGACTGCCGAAGAAAGAGCCGGAGCTGCTCGCCCGCTGGCGCGAGATCGGTCTTTCCGAGCGTCTCACCGAGGCCGGGCGGGGCAAGCCGAAATTCGTCCTGCATGACGGGCCGCCCTATGCCAATGGCAATATCCATATCGGCCATGCGCTGAACAAGATCCTGAAGGATTTAGTGACGCGCTCGCAGCGGATGCTCGGAAAAGATTCGAACTATGTGCCGGGCTGGGATTGTCATGGCCTGCCGATCGAATGGAAGATCGAGGAAAATTACCGCGCCAAGGGCAAGAACAAGGATGCGGTCCCGGTCAATGAGTTCCGCCGCGAGTGCCGCGCCTTCGCCGAACATTGGGTCGATGTGCAAAGGGAGGAATTCAAGCGGCTCGGCGTCATCGGGGATTGGGAGCATCCTTATCTGACGATGAGCTTTGCCGCCGAGGCGCAGATCGCCCGCGAGATCATGAAATTCGCGGCGAATGGGACGCTCTATCGCGGCTCGAAGCCGGTGATGTGGAGCGTGGTCGAGAAGACGGCGCTGGCCGAGGCGGAGGTCGAATATGAGGACCACGTCAGCGATACGGTCTATGTGGCGTTTCCGGTCAAAGGAAGAACGGCGCGGGGGCGCTTCCGTCCGGTGGGACAAAAGCCGCCACTCCAGCCGTTGGCTGCGGACGAGACGGTGGCAGCTGGAGCATGGCCCAGTTACGAGAATGTTTCCATCGTGATCTGGACAACCACCCCTTGGACTCTCCCGGCCAATCGCGCGATCTCTTTCTCAAGTAAAATCACCTATGGTCTCTACGTCATCGGCGCCGATGCTTCGCCTGACAATTGGGCAAAGCCCGGCCGAAAATATATTGTTGCCGACGATCTTGCGGCCGATGTGTTCAAGGCTGCGCGCGTTGAACCGATCCATGTGAGCCGCGAGCGTGATGTCCCAAGTGACGAGCTTGAACTGCTTGTCATGTCACACCCGCTGGCCGGCCGGGATTCGAGATATGACTTCGACGTGCCTCTCCTTGACGGCGATCACGTCACAGCCGACACGGGCACCGGCTTTGTCCATACCGCGCCGAGCCATGGCCGCGATGACTTCGACATTTGGATGGCGAACAAGGCCGAGCTGGAGAAAAGAAACATCGACACGCGCATCCCCTACACCGTGGATGCCGACGGCTTCTTCACAAAAGAAGCGCCGGGATTCACCGGCCGCCGCGTCATCGACGACAAGGGCAACAAGGGCGATGCCAATGAGGCGGTGATCAAGGCCTTGATCGAGGCCGGAAATATTGTGGCGCGCGGTAAACTCAAACACCAATATCCGCACTCCTGGCGCTCGAAAAAGCCGGTCATCTTCCGCAATACGCCGCAATGGTTTATCGCGCTCGACAAGCCGATTGAGCACCTCCCGCACAATCCTCACCCGGACGAGGCGCGAAGCGCCGCGCCATCAACCTTCGAGGCGCGTGCTGCGCACGCTCCTCAGGATGAGGATGCATTAAGGAATGCGCACACGCTCCGCGAGATCGCCCTGCGCGAGATCGCCGTCACGGCCTGGTATCCGCCAGCCGGGGAAAACCGCATCACCGGCATGATCGCCAATCGCCCGGATTGGGTGGTTTCGCGCCAGCGCGCCTGGGGCGTGCCGATCGCGATCTTCGTCAACAAGGACACAAAGAAAATTCTTGTCGATGAAAAGGTCGATCAGCGCATCGCGGAGGCCTTCGAACAAGAGGGGGCGGACGCCTGGTTCGCGCAAGGCGCGGCGGCGCGATTCCTCAAGCCCGAACATGACCCGGACCATTACGAAAAGATCGACGACGTTCTCGACGTCTGGTTCGATTCAGGCTCGACCCATGCTTTCACGCTCGATGACCCAAAGCACTTTCCGGCTCTTTCCGGCATCCAGCGGATGCGCGACGGCGGCCCGGATGTCGTCATGTATCTCGAAGGCTCGGATCAGCATCGCGGCTGGTTCCATTCCTCGCTTCTCGAATCCTGCGGCACGCGCGGACGGGCGCCCTATGACGCGGTTTTGACGCATGGCTTCGTTCTCGACGAGAAGGGCCAGAAAATGTCGAAATCGCTCGGCAATGTCGTGGCGCCGCAAAGCGTCATCAAGGATGCCGGCGCCGATATTCTGCGGCTCTGGGTGGCCGCGTCCGATTATTCGGACGATCTGCGCATCGGCCCGGAAATCCTCAAAACCTTCGTCGAGACCTATCGCAAGCTCCGCAACACGATCCGCTGGATGCTCGGCTCGCTCGCCCATTACGATGCCGCCTCGAGCGTTGGTTTTGACGCGATGGGCGAACTCGAAAGACTGATGCTTCATCGTCTCGCGGAACTCGATGGCGAGGTCCGCAAGGCCTATGAGGAGTTCGATTATAAGCGCGTTGTCGCGCGGCTGACCGCCTTCCTCAATACCGATCTGTCAGCCTTCTATTTCGACATTCGCAAGGATACGCTCTATTGCGAGCCGCCTTCGAGCGAGAAGCGCCGCGCCGCCCTTGAAGCGATCGAGCAGATTTTCCGCGCCGTGACCTTGTGGCTGGCGCCAGTCCTCGCCTTCACTTCGGAGGAGGCCTGGCTTGCGCGCTATCCGGGGGCGGTCTCGGTGCATCTTGAAGGGTTTCCGGAAGTGCCAAGCTCATGGCGTGATGAGGCGCTCGCGGCCAAATGGGAAAAAATCCGCCGCGTCAGGTCAGTTGTAACCGGCGCCTTGGAGATCGAGCGGGCGCAAAAGCGCATCGGCTCCTCGCTCGAGGCCGCGCCGCGCGTCTTTATCGCCGACGCAAGCTTGCGGGGGGTTCTCGAATCCGTCGATTTCGCCGAAGTCTGCATCACTTCGGATATTGCCATCGAAGCGGGGGACGGCCCGAAGGAGGCGTTCCGGCTCGATGAGGTCGCGGGCGTCGCGGTGCTCCCGGCTCGCGCCGAAGGGCAGAAATGCGCAAGATCGTGGAAAATTTCGCCGCTCATCGGGAGCGATCCCGAGTTTCCCGATGTGACGCCCCGCGACGCGCAGGCGTTGCGGGAATGGCGGGCGTTGGGGCAATGGCCATGAAGCCGCGCGTTTTGGGCTTGCTGGCGATGGCGGCGACGCTCGCCGTCGATCAGGCCAACAAGCTTTGGCTTATCTTTATTTTCGGGATCGAGGCGCGCCAGCCGGTCCGGCTCGCGCCTTTCTTTGATGTGGTCTATGCCAAGAACCCCGGCATTTCCTATTCGCTCTTGCCCGCGCAAAACGGAACGGAACGGATGGGCCTCCTTATCCTCACCCTCGCCGCCACGGGGTTCTTGGGTCTTTGGCTGTGGCGGGCGGCGACGAAGACCGCCGGTTTGGGCCTCGGACTCATTGTTGGCGGCGCGCTCGGCAACGCCTATGACCGGCTCGCCTATGGCTTTGTCGCCGATTTCTACCATTTTCACATCGGTTCTTTTTCTTGGTATGTTTTCAACCTCGCCGATACCGCGATCGTTGCAGGGGTTGCGCTTCTGATTTACGATTCCTGGAGACCGGCAAAAAAGACGACGGAGCCCTCGCGCGCCGTGGGTCAATGACCTGCTATTGGCTGGTGGTCGCCTCCAAAAAGCCCGGAATGGGAATAAAAATGCGCGGCTAGTTTCGCGAGGAATAGGGTTTTTCAAGATTTGCGGAGTGTTTCGAGGATGAGAAGCCTGATCTCCGGTTTCGTACCAGGACGCGGCCTTGGCCTCGCGGCGGCAGGGGCCGTGCTTGTGTCCTTTGCGGCGTTTTCTGGCGTGACGCCAGCGCGGGCGCAGGAAAACAACAATATGTTCAACTCCGTGCTTGGCTTCTTCGGCATGTCCGAGAAGGACCAAGATGCGATCGATTACCGGCCACGGGCGCCGATCGTCGTTCCCCCTCGCAAGGATCTGCCGCCGCCGAAGGCGCCGGCCCACGATCCCTCTTGGCCCAATGATGCCGATGCAGCGGCGCAGCGCCGCGCCTTGCTCGATTCGCGGCGGCCCGCGCCGCAAACAACGGCCAAGGGCGAAACGTCCCAAACGGAGCTGCAGCAAGGCAATATTGCGGTGCCTGTTGAGGGGCCGCCCGACGAATGTGAGGCGGGAGGGGGGACACTATGCCTCGCCACGCCTTGGAAGTTTGTAAAGTCCATGGTGAACGGTTTTCATTCGGAGAACGCCCAGCTGGGACCGGAGCCCGACCGCAAATATCTCATCGAGCCGCCGCCGGGCTACAGAAAGGCGACGGAAGTCGCCAAGGCAGCCATCGACGCGCCGAAGGATCAACCCGACACCGCCGACCACGGTTCCTCGATCAAGTCGCAGTCCCAAAACGCCGGCCGATAATTGATCTTGCCCGCTTTGAAGTGGTCAAAGGTCGATCGCGGGTCTTAAGGCAAGAGATGCACACGCAACCCGTCCAAGAAAACTTTGCCGCTTTTTGAAATTCCATTCTATATTCTAAAAAAAAGCCGCTCCGGTGGCAGACGGCGCTTTCCTGGAAGGGCGAGGGATCATGCTTAGAAAGCGATGGATGGAATGTCTTTTGGTCAAACAACGTCCGGCGCGGGAGCGCGTCGATCTGAACCCCTCGGCGCAAGCCCAAGGCAAACCAGCGGGTCCGGCGATTACCCAAACAAAGCTCGGCAATGGGTTGGAGATCATCGTCATCGAGGATCACCGGGCGCCGGTGGTGACGCATATGGTCTGGTATCGCAATGGCTCGGCCGACGATCCGCCAGGCAAATCCGGCATTGCGCATTTTCTCGAACATTTGATGTTCAAAGGCACCAAGACTCATCCGCAGGGCAAGTTTTCGGAGCTGATCGCCAATCTCGGCGGCCAGGAGAACGCGTTTACCTCGAATGACTACACCGCCTATTTCCAGCGCGTCGCCAAGGAGCACTTGAGCGTCTGCATGGACTATGAGGCCGACCGGATGAAAAACCTCGTCCTGACCGATGAGGTGGTGTCGCCCGAGCGCGATGTGGTTCTCGAAGAGCGGCGGATGCGCACCGATACCGATCCTTCCGAGCAGCTTGGCGAGGCCTTGCAGGCGGCGCTTTTCACCCAGCATCCCTATGGCCGGCCGATCATCGGCTGGAGCCATGAGATCGAGAGTCTCGATAGAGCCGACGCGCTTGCCTATTATGATCGTTTCTATACGCCGGAAAACGCCATACTCATCGTCGCCGGCGATGTCGATGCCCCCGAGGTCATCCGTCTCGCGGAAAAATATTACGGTCCCATCGCCGCCCGCGGCGCGCCACCAAAACGGTTCCGCCCGCGCGAGCCGGAGCCGCGCGCGCATCGTCTCGTGACACTCGCCGACGAAAAAGTCGAGCAGCCAACCCACCAGAGCATTTTTCTCGTCCCCTCCTATCGGTCGGCCGCTCCGGGCGAGGCCGAGGCCATCGAAGTTCTCGCGCATCTCTTGGGCGGCGGCCACACGAGCCTCTTGTTCAAGACCTTGGTCATCGAAGACAAGATCGCGGTCACGGCGGGTGCCCATTATCAAGGCACCTCGGTCGATGACACACGCTTTTATGTTTTCGCGGTGCCAGCGCCCGGGGTTTCGCTCGAACGTCTCGATGCCGCGATCGATGCGGTGATCGCCAAGGCCGCGCAGGGAGTCGACGAGGCGGATGTCAAGCGCGCCAAAACCCGCCTCGTCGCCGAGGCCATCTACGCGCAGGACAATCAGGCGACGCTCGCCCGCTGGTATGGCAGCTCGCTGGCGGCGGGGCTCGGCCTTGAGGATGTCGCGCAATGGCCCGAGCGGATCGAAGCGGTGCGCGTGGTGGATGTCCAAAACGCCGTCCGCTGGCTCGACAAGAGACACAGCGTGACGGGTTTCCTTCTGCCTGCTAGGACTCACGTCGCCTCCACGAGCGCGGACAAAACCGCATCCCGCGCGCTCTGACCTCGTTTGCCGTGCCCCGCTGACCGGGGCACGCGTCTTGGAAAACTCATGACAGCCCTTACCGACACCAAATCCCCCTCGCGTGCCTCGACCGTCCAGAAAATCGTCTCCAAGGGCGGCATCGAGGCCTGGCTTGTCGAGGATTATGCGGTTCCGTTGATCGCCCTCGAATTCGCCTTCAAGGGCGGTGCCGCGCAGGATCCGGCCGGCAAGCCCGGCACCGCCACGCTTCTCGCCGGCCTCCTCGACGAAGGCGCGGGGCCTTACGATTCGGAAGGCTTTCATCGCGCCCTCGACGAGGATGCGATCGAAATCTCATTTTCCGCCAGCCGCGATCTCCTCAGTGGACGCATGCAGAGCCTCGCGCGCAATTGCGCCCGCGCCTTCGAGCTCCTGCGGCTCGCCGTCACCGACGCGCGGCTCGACACGGAGCCTTTCGAGCGGGTGGTGAGTCAGATCGCCGCCGGTTTGCGACGCGAGGCGAACGATCCCGACTTTGTCGCGAGCCGGAGTTTCCGCGCCCTGGCCTATCCCAACCATCCCTATGGCTTGCCCGTGCGCGGCGATCTTTCCACGCTGCCTGCGCTGACGCGCGCCGATTTGGTGGACATGCGCGCCGCGGCCTTTGCGCGCGACACGCTCAAGATCGCCGCTGTCGGCGCCATCGACGCCGCGTCCCTCGCCGCCCATCTCGACGATGTGTTTGGCCCGCTACCCGAAAAGGCCCGCCTTCATCCCGTCGCGCCCGTGGCTTTCGCCGGCGCGGGGACGCGGCATGTCATCCCCATCGATGTGCCGCAATCGACGATCCATTTCGGCCGCGAGGGGCTCGCCCGCAAGGACCCGGACTTCATCGCAGCGACGGTCGTCAACCATATTTTGGGCGGCGGCATTTTTTCGGCCCGGCTCTTTCGCGAGGTGCGCGAGAAACGCGGGCTTGCCTATTCGGTCTATTCGCAACTCGCGACCTATGATCACGCCGCCATGTTTTCCGGCGGCACATCGACCAAGAACGAGCGCGCCGCCGAATCGATGGCTGTCATCGAGAAGGAGATCTTGAGCCTCGCCAACGACGGCCCGACCGAGGAAGAACTCGACAAGGCGAAGAAATATCTCATTGGCTCCTATGCGCTGCGCTTCGATACCTCGACCAAGATCGCAAGCCAGCTCCTGCATTTGCAGACGGATGGTTTTGACGTCGGCTATCTCGACGATCGCAACAAGCTCATCGCGGCGGTGACAATGGAAGACGCTAAGCGGGTGGCGAAGCGCCTTTTCGGCGACGGCACGCTCCTGGTGACGGTGGCCGGGCAGCCGGAAGGGATGTGAGCTGGTTTGCACGAGGGGCCGCCAACGGTTTTGTGCCGGATGTGGCGAGGATCTGCGCAGCCTCGGGACCGCGTGCAGTGGACAAAATCGAGAGGAATGCGGAGCTAACCCCACCGGCTTGATGCGCGCCATAAGATCCATTGGCGCCGCCATTGCGGCAGCTCGATCACGGTTTTGAAGGGATCGTAGCCCGGTTTTTCCATGAGCCGCAGATAGGGCTCGCACAGGCAGACGGGCAAAAAGGCCGGGCGGCTTTGCTCCGGAAGGCTGCGCAAGCGCGCGTCAAAGATCTCAAGATGGGCGCGGGCAAGAGCGCGCATCTCGGCGAGCGCGGCAAGGACCGCGGGCGTGGCGCGCCCGCTCGCGAGATCGTCATGGTCCGCCCCCTGTGCGCGCAGAATTTCGGCGGGGACGAAAACCTGGCCGCGCGCGCAATGCCAAGGCAGGGCGCGTAACAGCCCGGTAATCCCATAGGCGATCCCGGCGTGGCTCGCGACGCCAAGATCCGCGGCCACCTCCTCCTCGTCCAGGATCCGCGCGGCGAGGCGGAAAAGATTGGCGCAGGTCGCTTCCGTATAGGATTCAAGCGTTCCAGAAGAGTCCACCGGATCGCCGTAAAGGTCGCGGAGCCGCGCGTCGATCAATTCAATGAGCGGCGCTTTCGGCAGGCGGAAGCGCGCGACCGTATCGAGGAGCGCCGCGCCGACGGGATTGGCCTTGGCACCCGCCTCGCCGGTCCCTTCGAGCGCATCCCGCCACCATTGAAACCGGATTTCGCCGAGCAAAGGCTCGGAGACGATTTCCCGCACGCGCGCGATTTCATGACTGAAGGCATAAAGGGCGTGAAAATGCGGCCGCAAAGCGCCGGGGACAAAAAGACTGGCGAGCCAGCGGTCCCGGTCGTCGCGGCGCAGCACATCTTCGCAATAGGCATAATCCGCGGCGTGAGGCGGCTCCTCCTGCCGGCGCATCAAGGCACAGCCAAAAGAGCCGCCGCGACACGGCGCTTTTCGCCAAGGAGAATGGAATAGGTGCGCGCGGCGGCGCCCGTCGGCATCGGCTCCGGCCGGATGCCCGCCTGCCGCAAAAGCTGGTGCAGGGCGGCGCCGAGCGGCACGAGCTCAAGCCCGGTGCCGATCAGGAGATGTTCGATGCTTCCCGGCGCTTCTTGGAACACGGGTTCGAGCGAGGCCGCGCAAATATCGGCCGGGGCCGCCGCGCTCCAGGCGTAAATGCCGGACGGCAAAGCGAGGATCGAGCCGCGATGCGACCTCGAAGCAAAGCGAAAGCCGCCCGACCCATATCCCTCGATCGCATGGGCGCCGGGCAAAAACCCCGCGTATCTTGGCTCCGTCATGAGCACCCTGCCCGACCCGCTCCCGGCTGCCGCCGCTCGCGTCCGCTTCTACGCCGGTTTCTTCGCGGGCTTCGTGGCGGGAGCTGGCGCCGCA
Source organism: uncultured Alphaproteobacteria bacterium (assembly GCA_963784075.1). Classification (GTDB taxonomy): domain Bacteria; phylum Pseudomonadota; class Alphaproteobacteria; order Rhizobiales; family Beijerinckiaceae; genus Methylocapsa. The sequence goes on from CAWAQW010000056.1 coordinate 34,907, forward strand.
CCCACGGTGTCGCCGCGCAGGCCGAGATAGATCAGCATGGGCGAGCAAATAAAGATCGAGGAATAGGTCGCAACGAAAATGCCCCAGATCATCGCCAGCGAAAACGAGCGGATCACTTCGCCGCCAAAAACGACAAGCGAGATGAGCGCCAGAAACACGGTCGTCGCCGTCATGATCGTACGCGGGATCACCGCATTGACCGAAACATCGATCAATTGATCGGTCGGCATCTTGCGGTATTTGCGCATCATCTCGCGGATCCGGTCGAGCACCACGACGGTCTCGTTCAAGGAATAGCCGACGATGGTGAGAATGGCGGCGATCGACGTCGTGTTGAATTCAAGCCGGGTCAGCGCGAAAAAGCCGACGGTCAGCAACAGATCGTGCATCGTCGCGATGATCGCGCCGACCGCGAATTGCCACTCGAACCGGAACCAGAGATAGCACAGCACAGCGATGATCGAGATGACGACGCCGAGCGTGCCGGATTGGACGAGTTCGCCGGAGACACGCGGGCCGACGACCTCGGTGCGGCGGACCTCATAGCCATCGCCGATCGCGGCTTTCACACGGTTGACCGCGGCCTGCTGGGCGACATCGCCGCCAGGCTGCAGGCCAAAACGCATCGTCACCTCCGAGGGGCTCCCAAACCCCTGCACCTCGACGTCGCCGACTTTGAGATGCTCGGCGATGGAGCGCAATTTGGCGATGTCGGCGGCGCCCTCCTTGGCGCGCAGCTCAAGCAATGTGCCGCCGGAAAAATCGATCCCGAAATTCATCCCCACATTGAGGAAAAGCACGACCGAAACAATCGAGAGAAGCGCCGAGAACGGATAGCTCACGCGGCGAAAGCGCATGAACGGGAATTTGGTGTTCTCGGGCGCGAGGCGCAAAAGTTTCATGCGATGAGGCCTTTAGCCAGGATGCATCCGCCATTTGCGAGCCGGCACATGAGCGGCCGCTCTTGCCTGCGGCGAGGCGGATTGAGGTGAGGCATGGAATATTCTATCCCTTTGCCGCCGTTCCTCAAAGTGAAGGGCCGCGCGGCGTTGCAAAGTTTCAAATCGGCAGCTTCGCCGGCCGCCTGTAGCGGTACCAGAGCGCGATCATCATCCGCGTCATTGTCACTGCCGTCACGATCGAGGTCAGGATCCCGAGCGCCATTGAGACGGCAAAGCCGCGCACCGGTCCCGAGCCCAAGAAATACAATATGGCGGCGGCGACGAACATGGTGACATTGGAATCGACGATTGTCGCAAACGCCCGCTTGAAGCCGGCGTCGAGCGCCGCAATGATCGAGCGCCCGAGATGCGCTTCCTCGCGGATGCGCTCGTATATCAAGACATTGGCATCGACCGCCATGCCAATGGTGAGGACGATGCCCGCGATTCCCGGAAGGGTCAGCGTCGCCCCGAGCAGCACGAGGCCGGCGAAGATAAAGGAGATATGGACCGCCAGCGCGATATTGGCGAAGACGCCGAATATGCCGTAGGTGATCAGCATATAGAAGGCGACGAGGGCAGCGCCGACATAGGCCGCGCGCTTGCCGGCGTCGATCGAATCCTGACCAAGGCCCGGCCCCACCGTGCGTTCCTCGACAATCGTGAGTTTCGCGGGCAAGGCGCCGGCCCGCAATAAAATCGCGAGATTATTCGCCGATTCCACCGTGAAATGCCCGGAGATTTGGCCGGAGCCGCCGGTGATGGGCGTCAGGATGCGCGGCGCGGAGATGACCTTTCCGTCGAGGACGATGGCGAATAATTTGCCGACATTTTCCGAGGTGACCTCGCCAAACCTTTGGCCGCCGCGAATGTTGAAGCGGAAGTTGACGACCGGCTCCTGCGTGCGGTTGTCGAAGCCGGGCTGGGCATCGGTCAAATCCTCGCCCTGCACCATGACGCGCTTTTCGACCGGCAATTTGCCGGGCTGATCGACCTGGTCCAAAAACTCGGTCTCGCCAGGATCGGCGCCCGGCTCGGCGACGAGGCGGAATTCGAGCTTCGCCGTCGTGCCAAGAATTTCCTTAAGCTTGCTCGTATCCTGCAGGCCTGGCACCTCGACGAGAATACGATCATTGCCTTGGCGTTGGATATTCGGCTCCGTCGTGCCTAGCGCGTCGACGCGGCGGCGCAACACTTCGATCGATTGTTCGACCGCGCGGCGGATTTTACTGTCGACGCCGGCCTCGGTCACGGTGAACTGAATGAGACCGCTGTCGTTTTCGCTCACGTCGAAAGCGGGAGCGCGCGCCGTGTCCGTAATGCCGCTGCCGAAGGTCGCCGCCAATTGCCTCAGTTTCGGCATGACCCGCGCGCGCTCGGCGGGATCCTGGACGCGCAATTGCACGCCGCGCGGGAGGACACCGATGCCGCCCGTGATCGAAACTTTCTCCTCGCGCAGCACCCGGCGGACGCTGTCGCGCAGATTGTCGACAAGAGACTTCACGACCGAATTGCTGTCCACCTCCAAAAGCACATGCGATCCGCCTTGCAGATCGAGGCCGAGCACAATGGCGCGGGCGGGCACCCATTTCGGAAGACGCGAAATCAACGCCTCGCGATGGTCCGGGCTCAGCAGGCTCGGCACGATGAGGAGCAGCGCGAACACCGTCATGGCAAGAATGGATGTGATCTTCCAGGCAGGAAAACGCAGCATGTTGGTGCATATCTCAAAGGTTTGGGGCGCGCGGCCGGCGCTAGCTGGAGCGCCCGCGTGTTTCAGCCAAGGATTCAGCCTTGCTCCTTGACCGGTTCGCCCTTCGACCGCACGTCCGTAATCATCGCCCGGGCAATGCGCACCTTGACATTCGGCGCGATCTCCAGTTCGACCTCGCCATCGTCGACGACTCTCGAAACTTTGCCGATAAGGCCGCCTGACGTGACGATGCTGTCTCCCCGGCGGACATTCTTGACGAGATTGCTACGTTCCTTCAACTGGATGTTACGCGGCCGGAAAAAGAAAAAGTACCACACGAGCATGATAATCACGAGAGGCACGACGGGCGTCTGCGTGATGAAGTCGGTCACGGTTTGAGCGGCGGGAGGAGCAGGAGCCGCGGGGGTCTGGGCGAAAGCAGATGTGAACAAAATGAGGTCTCCTCGATCCCGAGCCCTTCAAGGACTTTCACCCTTCCAGGCCTCTTTCTATGTGGCGCGCGACTATAGCCAGAGCGGGCGTGAAAGCAATGGTGCAAAAGCCGCCGCCGGTAAAGTCGGTTTGCCATTTTGCTGATGTCACCGACCGGGCATGGCGGCCGCCCGCACGGCAAGCTTTACCGAAGCTTTTGAAACCCCTAAGCGGTCCATTTGACCGGTATTATCGTCCAAAATTGAAATCAAGCCCTCGAAAGCTCTTGAGCAATGACCAGAGTGAACGACATCCAACCTTTGCACGGCGATCCCTCAACGGCCAGGGCGCTGGAGCGGATCGCCGCCGCTCTTGAGAAGCTCGCCGGAACGCAAGAAAAACCGTGCGATTTCAGCGCCAGCGACGCCTTTATCTTCGCCGCGCGGCGCGCAACCCTCGCGCCCGTGCCGCGAGTCAACCGGATCGCGATATCGCGCTGCTGCGGGGGATCGACCAGGTTCGCGACATCCTGCTTTCCAATACCCGGTGGATTCTGACGCGAAGTGCAACACCTTGGGGCGCTCGGGCTCACCAAGGAAAGATCGGATTTTCCTTCCCTTTCCGCCGCCTTCCGCTGCATTTCGAGATGCGAAGGCGGCTCCGAGGAAAGGAAAAATCGAGTAGGCTCAAAGTGCTGGGGTGTTGCACTTCGCGTCGGAATTCAGGCCCAGCGCTTCGCGCAGGGCTTCGCGGCCAATAACGCGCTTTTATGGGGCGCGCGCGGCATGGGCAAATCGGCCCTCATCAAGGCCGTGCACGCCACCATAAATCAGCGGCTCGCCGGTTCGCCGCCGTTCACGCCCCTCAAACTTGTCGAGATTCACCGCGAGGACATCGAGGAGCTCCCTGCCCTCATGGGCATGTTGCGCGGTCAAGCTTGGCGGTTCCTGGTGTTTTGCGACGATCTTTCCTTCGATGGCGCGGATGCGAGCTATAAGTCGCTGAAGGCCGTGCTCGAAGGCGGCATCGAGGGACGTCCGCCCAACGTTTTATTTTATGCGACGTCGAACCGCCGCCACATTCTTTCCCGCGAAATGATCGAAAATGAGCGCGGAACCGCGATCAATCCGGATGAAACCGTGCAGGAAAAGATCTCGCTTTCCGACCGCTTTGGGCTTTGGCTCGGCTTTCATTCCTGCTCCCAAGACGATTATCTCGCGATGGTTTTTGGCTATGCCGATCATTTCGGTCTTGCCGGCGATCGCGCGGCGATCGGGCGCGAGGCGCTCGAATGGTCGGTCACACGCGGCGCGCGTTCGGGCCGCACCGCCTGGCAATTTATCCAAGATCTCGCTGGAAGACTGGGCAAGGCCGTGGAGTGAAAGGTCGCCATTTCATCACCCGGAGTTGCTGGCCAAGCACACGGTCAAACGCAAGGCGCGCGTTGCGGGTTTCACGAGTTGCGTTGCCGCTGCCGAGTACGACAGATGCATGCAAAAGATCAGCTATTCCCGCGAGAGCGCCGACCGCTGCAAGGAACTCTATGACCCGTTCGGCGAGCTCAGGAGGTGGCGGGCCTGGCGCTGCGAGAACCGACAGGTAAAGCGGACCTCTTTCCACGCGGAGCCGTCAGATCAAGTACCAGCTACTACAAGTAAATTAATGCTCTAGCGCTGCACCTTTGTTGATCCCGTAAGATGTGAAGCTTGCTATGGAACGCTTTGCATAGACGAAATCAGTCAGCCAATTTCCAATCCACCGCACTGATATTGGATGTCGAACCCCTCCACCCGAGTCGCTTATGGCAGCAATATAATCGTCGATGCTCATGAGGACGGGAGAAACGATGAAACCATTCCGGAGCACAGACGGAAGAAGCCGGAATGAAGTCGAATGCCCGTCTGGAAATCGGACTTCAAGCTCCAAAATTGGAGGCCGGAATGCGATCTCGATCACTCGGCCGAGTAATGTAGGTCTGATATCAGCCTGAATCCAAAGCACCTCCCCGTCACGGATCGCGGGCAGCTCTAGCCATTCGCCAAGGTTAAATGCATGCGCCTGAAGCGGGTACCCCATTTCGGGCACCGGATTGCTCCGGCGTTGAAGTACCAGGAGTTGAGCCTGCTTGCTGCGTACTTCAAATCGTTGGAGGAGCGAGAGAAAAACGTCAGGGTCTTCTTCCGTGGCCAAACGATTATCTATCGGATCGAATTCGAGCAACATGACTTGCGGCCCATGCTCCGACAAAAGTTGAGTATTATTAACTTTCGACAAGTACGAATTATACGTTTGGTAGGATCCAAAAGACGGTCTCGGCCTGTAGTTAAGTCCCAAGGCAAAGGGCACCACACTCCGCGAGGGCATGATGTCCACGGATTTCCCGCCGACATCGAGCGGATACTGTTGCTTGATTCTAAGGATGGCTTCCTGATGCTTCCGCATTAGGTGATTCATCCCATCCCCTGGACCGAGGATGGCCGTGGCAGCAACAGCATTATCGAGGATGTGCTGCAGTGACAAGAACGGCCCCCGCTGCATGCCACCCAAATAGTGGCCTTGAACTGCCACACAAGTTACAAAGCCGACGACGATGATTGCAAGGCCAAGTCTTGGTGCACTTGATTCAGAACAGAGCCGATCTGCAAGGACTGTCACCGTCAATGCGACCACAAAAATGGTAGTGGAAGCAGCGATCACATGCATGGTCATGTCTGACGAACCCCTCCTTCCAGCCGAGAAATAGAAAAAGCAATAGAACCAGGCTAGTTCCAATCACTTGTGGATTTGTGAACCTGTCCTGACAACGTTGCTTCACATAGAGGGCTATGAGCAGACAAGAACCAAGGAATAAGACGAAATCCAATCTGGAGCCGCTCGTCTGCATAGATTCACTGTAAGAGCTGGCAACGTGTTCGGCCGAAATCAGAAATGCAAATAGCCCCCCAGCAGGCTGTCCTGCAGCGATCCAGAACGCCCACAGTGATGCCCCCCAGATAGGGAGATAGATCGGCCATGCTCGCCGGTCGATGAAGCGGGTAAGATCAGTAATCCCAAAAGCGAGGAGCGCAAATACAAGGAATGTAAACTTGCAGAGGGCGACCAGTCCCCCGAGAACGGCGAGGCTTATCGCAACGGCTTTTTCGAGATTTGAGCGCTCTACAATGCCGAGCAACGCGCCAAATAACGGGGCGAGAATGAAAAACGGATCCATCACCGGGGGGAAAAGTACCAGGGCAAGTCCCGCCGTGGCCGCAAGCAAGAACCAGGGTGAATGCCTCACCGCAAGTGTCGCGAGGCCAAGCACTGCACCCACTGCGAGGATCGCCCTTATTGCAAGATGCAGCGCAAAAGTTGCTGGATGAAATAGGTCCGTACAAGCAAAGCCAAGGGGGCCATAAGTGAATATGATATCGCGCCCAAAGACGAAGTGCCTTGCATAGGCCTCATGGAGCATCGTCATCCACGATCCATCGAGTTCCAGCCACGGGCATTTTTGGCGCCCACGGGCCGGTGCCTATGACTAGCAAGGCCGCGGCGATAGAGATGACCGCTCCTTGCTCGACGATCGAGTGCGATCGTCGTTGCCACAAATTATCGATTCGGGTCCCCAGGACGCTCAACGAAATTCCTGCTGTCCTGACCCAATGACGCATGCCGCACTCTTCTCGGTTTAGGTTAACCCTCCAATCATCGCTGCTTATTCTCTCACTCCAAAGGCGAGGCGCAACGCTTCCCGCTTAACGAAGCACGACGACTTTCGTTCCCACCTTGACCCGATCGTAAAGATCAACCACGTCCTTATTGGTCATCCGGATGCAACCGGATGACACCGCGGCGCCGATGGTATCGGGCTCGTTCGACCCATGAATGCGATACATGCTTGAGCCGAGGTAAATCGCGCGCGCGCCGAGCGGGTTATCAATTCCGCCTGGCATATGGCGGGGCAGATCGGGGCGGCGCTTGAGCATTTGCGGCGGTGGCGACCAACCCGGCCATTCACGTTTCATGCTCACCGTCTTGGTGCCGGACCAGGTGAAGCCTTCTCGGCCAACGCCGACACCATATTGGATCGCTCTCCCACCCGGAAGGACATAATAGAGGCGGCGCTCCGTCGTCGAGACGACGACCGTGCCCGGCGCATAGCCGCGGTGCCAAGCAACAAGCTCGCGCGGGATGGCCTGCTGCCGGAAGAGAGTAAGAAAGTCGGCGAGGGGGCCGCGATCGAGCGGATCGAAATTTGCCAGCCGTATGTCGCTCAGGGGATTGTCGAAAGCGAAGGCCGGCGATCCGCTCAAGAGCAAAAGAACGAGACCACTGCGGATAAATGCCGGGACCATTGTTATCCTTTATTATTTGTGCCGGCGCGCGGCGCGAGGCGGGACGTGTTGCAGCCAGAAGTTGTTAATTTTTAATTTTTGAGGCTAAAGTTTGGCGAAAAGGCGCGTTGGCCGCTTCGTCTATCGATGGCGTGCTCACAGGCGACACGTCGGCCGTCACAGCTTGGCGACGATTCCCTCAACCCTATGGCGCATTCCCGGCACTGGATCGGCCTTTTCAGCTCCAACGGCGCCTACAGCCCATATTGGCCCAATCATTGCTTCTTTAGCTTTCGATTGGGAGTTTAACTCGTGACCGAAATCTCCGAAAAGCGCTCCGTTCAAACAGGAGCGGATTTTGAATTTCCTGTTGAAACCGTGTGGCAGGCGCTGACCGATTCCGAATGGCTCGCCGTTTGGTTTTTCCCCAATGATATCCAACCCGTTGTGGGGCATAAGTTTACGATCTGGGGACGCCCGATTGAGCGCTGGGATGGTGAGTTTCGATGCGAGGTGCTGGAGGTCGAGGCGCCCCATATGATCAGCTTTCGCTGGTTCGGCGGCCATGAGGAACTCAAAGCGTTTGGCCGCTATATGGATACGAAAGTGACCTGGACGCTTTCACCGCTCCCCAATGGGGGAACCCATTTCGATTTCGTCCATGAAGGGTTTGCCACGGATCCTCAATCCGACGCTCTCTTTGACGTGATGGTCAAGGGATCGGAGAGTGTCTTGAGAACTCTCACAAAAAGGCTTCCGGACCTTGTGAAATATGGGGCGTAAATTTTAGAGCGGGACCGAATTTGGGGAGGAGCAGTTCGGGAGAACCAAACTCGCCCTTGTCCGCGCCGGCGCTCATCGGGCGGCGGGCTCGCCCTCGGGCTCAGAGAGAGCGCCAAAAAGCCATCGGCGCAGATCGCCCGGATAAAGCACGCCCGCAACGCGCGCGACTTCGCGCCGATTACGGATGAAACTCAGTGTCGGAATGGATTGGATGCGGAAATATTGGGCAAGCTCCTTTTCGGCGTCCGTGTTCACTTTGGCAAAACGGACCATGGGCTCGAATTCGGCCGCGAGGGCCTCGAACATGGGGGCCATCGTCTGACAGGGGCCGCACCAGCTCGCCCAGAAATCGATCACGAGAGGCAAGCTGTCCGCGAGCGCATGGGCGTTAAAGCGCTCGGCCGTCAGGTGAATGGGAAGGCCGGTAAAAAGAGGGCCTGCGCAGGCGCTGCACCGGGCGCTCTTCGCATCTTGTCCTTCATGGAGACTGTTGGCGGCGTCGCAGGCGGGGCATGGGATGATCATGTCTTTGTCGCTCATCGTTCAATGATCGCCTTGTCGCGCCTTGTGCATTTCAACGCCGTCTGCCACCCCTGACACTTCGATCTTGCCCATGAGTCGGTCGTGCCAGCGCTGTTGAAACGCGGTCCATGAGGCTTCGTCTTGAAAGATGACGTCGACAAACCATTCGATCGTGCGGCCACCACCCGGCCAGAGGCGATGTTCGCTATGCCAGCTCAAGACGGGCCAAAGGGCATTGCGATACGGTTTGCCATTCGCTTCGCGGAGCGAGGGGCGGCCCAAAGATTCGCTGAGCCAAGCCATGATCTCGGGCAGAAAGGCGCTGGCAAAATAGAGCCCATGGCGGCTGAGGCGCTGCGGGGCGCGCAAGAAATGCTGTTCGATCCAGGCAAAGGCCGGCGGTTCCTTCCCGGTGTGGAGTTCCCGCAAGGTCAAAAGCCGGAAACCGCGCTCGAGCCATTGAGCCTGGACGGCATCGATGGACGCGGCCTCTGCTGGCAAGGCCTCCGTCATCTTTGGTCGCCCTGCGGCACGAGGGCTTTGCGGGCGTCTTTCTCGACGATCTTTTGACGAGCGCAAGAAAATGCGCGAGGCCTGCGGCCATGGCCGATGTAATGAAGCGATGGACTCATGCGGGCGGCGCCGATGGGACAGGCGGCTCTCTGTCCACCGCCTTCAAGGCATCGAGGCAAGCAAAGAGAGCCCTTTGACCGTCTTCGACCGCTTCGTCTTCGGTGTCGCCAACGCCAAGGCAGCCTGGAATATCCGGGAAGCGCACAACATAGCCGCCGCCCTCCTCGGGTGGGACCGGAGCCACGTCATAGCGGTAGGCGCCAAGATCGCTCATTGATCGAGTTCGTCCATGCGGTCAACCATGTCGACAAAAGCCTTGACGTGCACGGCCCTGACCTTCTTTTTTAAAGGGATCGCGACGCAATTTTGAACCGAAGGATGGGTGAACACGACATGGGTGCCCGTCACCTTCCGGAATTTCAGCGCATATTGCGAGGCCGTGATTTCAAAATCAGCGGGCGTCCAATCGCCTCCTGGATTGGCGCGTAAAGCTTCCAGCCGCTTATTGTGCATCTCTGCATGTCCGATATCTGACAACCGGGGCCTCGAGAGACGCCAGCGCACGCCAGCATCCAAGAACCGGGCCAGGCTGATTTAGGGCACGACTCTTGCGTCGGATCCGGCCCGGGAGCGAGCGCATGAAAACCTTTCTCGATTGGTCGGCTTACGACACTTATGGCATCGGCGATGCCTATTCCGGCATTCCAGCGACCGGCGGCAATTATGCCAAGGCCGTCGCCGTCTGCATGCATAGCCGCGATTGCCAGAACACGGGCAAGGGCGTCATGTGCCCAAGCTTCCGGATCACGGGCGAGCGCAAACATTCGACCGAGGCGCGGGTGGCTGCCTTCAAGGCGGCGCTGAACGACGGAACCGGCGCGCGCGCCTTCGCCGATCCCCGCCTCGACGACGCGATGGATCTTCGCGTCTCGTGCAAAGCCTGCAAGAAGGAATGCCCGAGCGCGGTCGACATGACGCTGATCAAAACCGAATATCTCGCACAGCGGCACGAGATTTTGGGCGTGCCCCGGCGCACGCGGCTGTTTGGCGGCTTGCCGGAATGGGCGGGCCGCTATCGCACATGGCTCCGTTTTGCGATCGGCCTGCGCAACCGCTCGAAATGGATCGCGCAATTCGTCGAAAAATGGCTTGGGATCACCGCCAGGCGTCCCCTTCCCATGCCGGCCAAGAAGGCGTTCGCCGCTTTGCCGTCGGGAGGGCCTAGCCCGCGCGGCGAAGTCATCTTGTTCGTCGACACCTTCTGCCACCATTTCGATCCCGAGATCGCCGAAGCCGCCACCACCGTGCTCGAACATGCGGGCTATAAGGTCCGCATCGCGAAGCCGGCGCCCGGGGACGCCGAGCCGGACCGCCCGCTGTGCTGCGGCCGCACCTATCTCACCACCGGCATGGTCGAAAAAGCGCGCGAGGAGGGTCAACGGGTGCTCGCCGCTTTGCGCGGGGAAATCGCGGCGCAAACCCCGATCATCGGGCTGGAGCCCTCTTGCCTCCTTTCGCTGCGCGACGAGCTTTATAGCCTTGGTCTCGGCCCGGACGTCGGCGACCTCGGCAAGCAGCTTTATCTGATCGAGGAATTTCTGGCCCGCGAACATCAAAACAAAGGCTTGCGTCTCAACCTCAAACCCCTCGATCGGCCGAAGGCGCTGTTGCATGGCCATTGCCATCAAAAAGCGTTCGGCGTGATGAAAGCAACGCGCAAGGTCTTAAACTGGATTCCCGGCTTCTCCTACGACATCATCGAGACGAGTTGCTGTGGCATGGCGGGCAGTTTCGGCCTCGAAGCCGAGCATTATGACGCGTCGCTGCAAATGGCGGAACTCTCGCTGCTGCCGGCGGTGCGCGCGGCAAGTGCCGATGCGCCGATCATCGCCAATGGGTTTTCCTGCCGCCATCAGATCGAACATGGCAGCGGGCGGCAGGCGGTTCACACCGCGATCCTGCTCCGCGATGCGCTCGTCTTGAATTGACGGCTCTCCGGCCTCGGACCCGAAAGGCTTGGAGCGCGCCGCGATGAGGCTCAATCAGCAGGCTCGCTGATCGGTAAGCATCCGCTCGACCCGCCCCTCGCGTGATACCGCTTCCATAGCTGATTGAATCGAAGCGCTTGCTGGATCGTGTACCGAACATGGCAGTGAGTTGGCTTCGGGAGACAAGGTGTGATTTGCTCAGATCATCTGATTAAATCGGAGGGAACAGATGGTCAAATGCACCAGAGGCCAGATCCGGCGGTTGAAAACGGCACTGCGATGGAAAATACCGCCCGAGCAGCGTCAGCGCATCCAGATGGTGTTGCTGCGCGAGAGCGGGATGACGCAGCCTTTGATTGCCGCGGCAATGGGCGTGTCGCTGAGCACGGTGAACCGGGCGCACATGGCCTACGACCACGGCGGACTCGAGGCGCTCAAGCCGAGACCAAGCGGCGGACGCAAGCGCGAGAACATGACCTTGGAGGAGGAAAAGGCCTTGCTGGCGCGTTTTGCCAAGGCTGCTGGAGCCGGCGAAATGTTGAACATCCACGATCTCAAGACGGCCTATGAAAAGGCCATCGGGCACGAAACCAGCAAGAGCACAATCTATAATCTTATGGCCCGGCACGGCTGGCGCAAGCTGATGCCGCGTCCGTTTCATCCCAGACGCGACATCGCGGCTCAGAACGCTTTTCAAAAAAATGGCTTTCCAAATGCTGTGAGGAAAGCCAAGCGGGCTGCCGCCAGGCGAGGCCGTCGCTTGCGGATCCTGTTCGCCGATGAAGCGCGTTTCGGCCGGATCAACCGGCCACGGCCGTGCTGGGCCCCGATTGGCATCAGGCCGGAAGTCGCCTCCCAGCTCATTCGCGAATACATCTATTTGTACGGCGCGGTCTCTCCAAGGGACGGGACTTGTGTCTATCTGATCATGCCGAGATCGGATACGGCGTGCTTCCAGGTCTTCCTCAACGCTCTGTCGCGAAAGTTTGCCAGGCAGGATATCCTCTTGGTTCTCGACGGCGCCTCAACCATCGCTGCCGCGACCTGGTGCTTCCCGGCAATATCTCGCTGCTCTTGCTGCCGCCATACTCGCAGAGCTCAACCCGAAGGAAAATCTCTGGGAGGAAATCCGCGAACGAATCTTTTAAGAATAATCACGCGCGAGAGAGCCGAGGCATCGTGAGATGAGCCGGCTTCCAAGCAGGCGTTTCCTTATGGCTGCTATTTTTGAATCGTTCGCGGCGCTGACCACATGCCCACAAAACGCCGGCAAGCCTGACGATGGGTGACCTTGCCCGCAGCTTGCGCAGCGAAACCGGCTGACTTCGCAGCCGGCTTGAGTTCCTTTAAGCTGCCAATAATCTGCTTTTCAGTGAAGCAGCTTGCGATTTACCCGGCGGTCCTTCCCAAAGGGTGGGGCTCCAAATCCGGCGAGTGAGTTTGTGGGGACAATTGTCCGTTGGCGGCCTGCCACGCGCATCACCTAAAGCTTGATCAAAGTCGTTTGTTCCCGGATAATGACAAGAATCTCCGGGAGAGCCTAGGCAAGGGCCGGACCGCCATGCCGCGGAGGGCACGGGTTCGGGCAACTTACGGCTGCTTCATCGGATATCGTCTTAGCGGCGGGGATAAAATGCTCAAAATCCTTTCATCCAAGGGCAAAGAGGCCGGAGTCAAAGCCGGCGAGGTGATCGCCACGGCGGACGCGGCCGGCGATGCCCGCAACTGGCCGGAAGCAGCGCGGCTCTATCGCGAGGCGCTCGACAGGAATGGCTCGCTTCCGGCGATTTGGGTTCAATACGGCCATGCGCTCAAGGAAACGGGCCATCTGAGCGAAGCGGAAGCGGCCTACCGGAAAAGCATCGAGATCGCGCCGCAGGAAGCCGACAGCCATTTGCAGCTCGGTCATAAAGCTGATGGGAAGAAGTGACGAGGCGGCCGAAGTTTATGCGGAATGCCTGCGCCAGGATCCAAAGTCCAAGCATGCCCGCGTACTCAATCTAGGCTGGAGCCGAGACGACATCGCCGCAATCAGCGCGGACTCCCTTTCGGGTCCGCTGACGACACTCACCACGGCGCAGCAGCTCGTGCTCGATCTCGCACATGCAATATTTCACGCATTCGCGCTTCCCGACCGGAATACAGCGCGTGCAGATCAATATCGTTTCGTCCTTGCTGCAAAATCCGCCGCCAAACCTCGAGATTCTCGCCGTTTGCCTGACCGAAAGAACGGATTTCTGGATTGAGCTTCCACCCGCCTTTTTCTCAAAGATCACGCGGCTCTCTCTTTCGGGCGCCAACAAGCAACAGCCTGTTTGGCGCGCAGCGCTCGAAGACCTGCAAACCGAGCTCGTCGCTGGGGAATACGCCAAATTCAGACCCGGAGCGCTTCTTCTCAACCTCGGAACATCGTGGTGGCTGCAAAATTATTTCCTCATGGTTTGCCTCGCCGAAGCGAAATATGGGATCAAATATCTTCCATTCGTTCATGACTGCATTCCCATTCTCACGCCGGAGCATTGCGTCAGGGGCCTGACGCAGGATTTTATCAGTTGGCTCGTAGGGGTGTTCTTCCACGCCGATGGCTATATGGTGAATTCGAAATCCACGGCCCGCGATCTCGTCAGAGTGGCTGCACGTCCTCGGACATGATACCGAGATGCCGAAAACCGTGCGGCTTGACGGGAAGTTTGAACCGCCCGCCAAAGCGCAAAGCGGCAAGGGTAAACAGCAAAGCGCGGCGTTCCTGGCTGAACACGGGCTCGATCGTAAACCCTACGTTCTTTTTGTTTCAACGATCGAATCGCGCAAGAACCATTTGCTTGCCTTCAATACATGGCTCAAACTCATTAAGAAATGGGGCCTTGCTGCTACGCCAAATCTCGTCTGCATCGGCAAATATGGGTGGATGTTCGACGCGGCAGTGGCCCGGCTGGAGTCTAGCGACCTTTTGAAGCAGAAGGTCTTGGTCCTGTCCGATATTTCGGACATCGAGCTTGCTGCTCTCTATCAGGCCTGCTTGTTCACAATCTATCCGAGTTTCTATGAAGGCTGGGGCCTTCCGGTCACCGAATCGCTCTGCTACGGCAAAGTACCCATGACGAGTTCCGTTTCGTCATTGCCCGAAGCTGGCGGAGATTTTGCCGAATATTTCGATTTTGAGTCCGAGCGCGATTTTCTGGAAAAGCTCGAGCGGATGATCGTCGATGCGAAATACCGGAGCAAAAAAGAACAGAAAATCAAAACCTCCTTCAGGCCGCGCGAATGGGCCGAAAGGCTTATTCCGCAGCGTCCGGTTCGATCAACATCTTGTATGTGACAGGCTTAGCGGCAAGGGCGATGGTGAAAAGTGAGCTGAAGGCGGCGTGACGCGAGCGGCGTCGGTTGAAGCGGAAGACGAACTCGTCGAGATAGCTCTGAAGATGCTTGTCGCGCAGGCCGTGATAGACGCCGAGCGCCCAGGTCTTCAAATTCGAGAACACGCGGTGGGTCCACGGCAACACGACATGAGCGGCCATGGCGCCGACGACATGAGGATCGTGATCGACGCCGGGCGCGCCGGGATAGGCGGCCCAACCGTCAGTCTTGATCGTCGCGCCTTGCGCCACATTGGCGGCGACGAAACCATGCAACGACGCGGCGGAGAAGTTCTCGATCTTTCCGAGACGAATGCGCCCCGGGCCGTCTCCATCGATCTCAACCGCGCCGGCGAGGAGCATTTTGCCCTGGCGAGAGCGCCCGCCGCCGCCCGTGAGCGGCTCGTCCTTGCCCCGCAAGGGGAGCGTCGTTTCGTCGATCTCGACAATCCCCGCAAGCGGTCCACGATCCGGAGCGGTCATAGCGCGGCGCAGCTTGGCGGCGAGCAGCCACGCTGTTTTATAGGAGCCGAGCGCGAGTTGCTTTTGCAGTTGCAGCGCGGAAATTCCGTTGGAATGCGTGGACATCAGATAGGACGCCCAAAACCAGACGGTCAGCGGCAGTTTGGAGCCGTGCAGGATCGTCCCCGCCGTGACGGAGGTCTGTTTGCCGCAGGAGGCGCATTCGTAAGTGAAGCGCTTGCCGCCGTGCGGCCAGCTTTTCTCGGCCCCACAGCCAGGACACCGGAAACCCGTCGGCCAGCGTGCGGCGAACAGCCATGTGGCGCAGGCGTCTTCGTCGGGGAAGCGGCGCTGAAAATCGATGAGCGAGGTTGGGAAATTGGCCATGGCGCGACCTCGGGACGGGAATTATGTTCCTGTTATGTTCTTACGCCCAGCCAAAGCCTCTGTCACTCAATATCTGGTACGCCCGGAGCCTGAGGGATAAGCCTATGTGGGCCGAAATCGCGGAAGAGATCTTAACACAAACTCTATCCTTCGCCACTAAGAGCGAGGACGCATCCATTACGGTCGATGCGGAGGAACGAATAGTGCCATCGAGGCACCGCCTGGCGTTCTCCACCGTTTGTCCCGCGATGAGGAGACGATCGTTTGGAAAGGCATGCTGCCAGGAGAAATGTTCCGGGTGGGGCCTGGATAGGGCATTAATCGCCGATAAGAGTTGGCCGGGAAATCTGAACAACCTGGATGAGTGGAAATTCTGCTTGAACGCGGCGTAGGCTGCCGTGAACAGGAGAAAACATGACGAAGAGACCACGCCGGAACCACAGCCCGGCCTTCAAGGCGAAGGTGGCTTTGGCCGCTATCAAGGGCGAGAAGACGCTGGCCGAACTGGCCGAACAATTCGATGTCCATCCGAACCGAGATCACGACCTGGGAGATCGCAGCTTCTCGAAGGGGCTGCCGGGATCTTTGCCGCCGAGACGAAACCCGATTCAAGTCCGCCTGCGATCGATGTGAAAACGCTGCACGCCAAGATCGCGGAGCTGACGCTGGAACGAGATTTTTTGTCCGGAGCGCTCGGGAAAGCCGGACTTTTGCCGAGCGCAAAGCGATGATCGACCGGAACGATGACTTGCCGGTGAGCCGACAGGCGAAGGTTCTCGGGATCAGCCGGGGCAGCGTGTATTACTTGCCCCGGGCGGTCTCTGCCGACACTCTGGCGCTGATGCGCCGGATTGACGAATTGCATCTCGATTATCCGTTCGCGGGCAGCCGGATGCTTCAGACTTTTCTGGCCCGCGAGGGATATGAGGTCGGGCGCCTCCGACGTCGCCACTCTGATGAAGCGGATGGGGATCGAGGGGCGATCGGGTCTGTCGGAAATTTCGTGTGAGGGCCATAACGATGGCAAAGAAGGGACATCGTATGGCGAGAGGAAGCAACCAGCTATTTCCGACGGGCTGCTTGATCAGCTTTTGGCGGGAGCCGACCCGAAGACAGCCTTTGCGAAGGACGGGCTGCTCGACGAGCTGAAGAAGGCGTTGCTGAACGAGCCTTGAACGCCGAGATCGATCACGCCTCCGGCTCAGGCTTCCGCATGTGTTCGGGCGCTTTTGACTTCTATTTGGTTTTCCACGATAGAAACATCGCCAGCTTTCCATGACAATCGGGCCGTGTTTCATGCCTGGCGATGAAACTCACAAGGGCGGGGAAATCCACGCCCTGGCGAGGGACAGAATTTGGCCCCGGCCGCCGCGAGCCTCCACGGCGGCATTCTTTATGGGCTAAAAATCCGGATAGATCACGCCCGATGACGAGCTCCCCTCCTCCCATCTTCGACCGCCGCCTGACAAGGCTGAGACTGGCCCGCGCCGCCGCCCAGGGCGCCGAGGATTTTCTGCTGGTTCATGCCCTAGAGGACTTCAGCGAGCGGCTCGCCACGATCAAACGGGACTTTGCCGCGGTCCTCGATGCGGGCACGCCGTCGCCCCGGCTCGCCGCGCATCTCCTCGAGCGTCTCCATCCTCCCCTTTTCGTGCGGATGGCGCCCTTGGCGGCAACGGTTGGCGCGCTGCCTTTCCCGCGCCTCGTGGGCGATGAGGAAAATCTGCCGCTCGCCCCAGAATGTTTCGATTTGGCGGTCTCGGCGCTTGCCTTGCAAAATCTCAACGATCTACCTGGCGCGCTCGTTCAGCTTCGCCGCGTTTTGAAGCCGGATGGGCTTTTTCTCGGCTGCCTGCTTGGCGGCCAGAGCCTGCATGAGTTGCGCACCGCCTTGGCCGTCGCGGAGACAGAGATATGCGGCGGGATCAGCCCGCGAGTCGCGCCTTTCGCCGATGTGCGCGACATGGGCGGGCTTCTGCAACGGGCCGGCTTCGCCTTGCCGGTCGCCGATAGCGAGCCCCTCATCGTGCGTTACTCGGACATGTTTGGCCTCCTGCGCGATCTTCGCGCGATGGGCGCGGCCAATGCGCTTGTGGCGCGGTCGCGCAAGCCCTCGGCAAAAGCTCTGTTTATGCGCGCCGCGCAGATCTATGCGGAGCGATTCGCGGGTCCGGACGGACGCGTGCAGGCGACCTTCGAGATGATTTACCTTTCCGGCTGGGCGCCGCATGAGAGCCAGCAAAAACCCCTGGCGCCGGGCTCGGCCAAGATGCGGCTCGCCGATGCGCTCAAGACGAAAACGGCGCCCGGCGATTAGCCAAGAATTCGCTTCACCCTCGATCGCCCAGGCTTCGGGTCTGTTTCTCACTGCGCGAGTTCCCAAGTGACCTGCACTTCCGTGCGCAGCGTCTGGACGCCAGGCTCGACGGGAACGGCGGCGGATTGGCGCGCGGCGGCGCCGAGCATTCTCGGCGACGCACCGACGGGATTTGTTTCGGGCGGTTGTGTCGCGATCTCCAGGACCCGCCCCAGTCTGATGTTGGTGCCAAGCCCGTTGACGTAGCTATTGGCCTTGCGCAAGGCGTCGCGAATGGCGTCTGCGCGCAAGGAATCATATTTCGCCTCTTTTTGCGAATAATCGAATTCGATACCTTCGAGACTGTTGGCGCCCATATCCAGCAATTGGCCTGCCAAGACGCCGGCCTTTGTGACGTCCCGGACTCGCACGTTCAACGAATTATGAGCAAGGTAGCCGCGCAAGGTCTGCTTGGTGCGACCGCTGGCGCCGGAGGTTTCGTCATAAACGGGAGAAAGCGAGATCGACACTGTCCTGATGTCCCGCGCCTCGATACCGAGCGCCTTGATCTCGCTGACGAGCACCTGTGCCGCGCGCGCGTTTTCGCGGGCGGCATCGGTGGCGTTCGGCCGCTCTGTATCGACGCCGAGCGATATCATCGCTATGTCGGGGACGACCTCCGTGCTCGCGACGCCGATCGTCATGATGGACGGCATCGCGTCTTTCAAGGTTGGGAACATTTGCTGCTGAGCATGCGCACATTGCACCCCGGCGAGCGGGACTACGGCGAGGACAACGAGCCACGCAAGCGAGCGGGAAAAACGAAAGGAGAGGGCCATGAGTCTTCTTTCAGCGGGCGGAAGGAATGTTCGGGCGCACGCCATGGTGCCCTCTCCACGGCGCCTTTTCGAAAGCGGCACGATTTAATGCGAGCGTGGTTTTGACCAAAGAGAAATCCTAGAGAAATTGAAGCCGCCATGCTAGGATATCCCGCGATGATGCCTCAACTCGCTGCGCGCCCTGCACAGCTTGAAAATCCGCCCAGCCAAATCCCCGCTTCGCTGGCTGGCGCGACGAGGCGCGAGTTTGCCGCGGCGCTGGCCGAAGCCGGCGTGCCGGAGCGCGAAATCCGCATGCGGGTGGCGCAGCTCTGGCATTGGATCTACCACGCGGGTGTCGCCTCCTTTCGATCCGATGGCCAATGTCAGCAAAGTGCTGCGCGCGGCCCTCGCGGAGCGCTTTACTCTTGCCCGGCCCAAAATTGCCGCCGAGCAAATTTCGAGTGATGGCACCCGGAAATGGCTGCTGCGGCTTGCCCCCGTGGATGGCCAAGACAAAGGTGCCGAGATCGAATGCGTCTATATCCCGGAAAGCGACCGCGGGACTCTCTGCGTTTCGAGCCAGGTCGGCTGCACGCTGAATTGCTCATTTTGCCACACAGGAACGCAAAAGCTCGTCCGCAATCTGACGGCCGCCGAGATCATTTGCCAAGTTCTCGTTGCGCGGGAACGGCTCGGCGATTTTCCAGGGGCGACACCGCCCGGCGACGGGCTCGTGCCGGGCGAAGGCTTGCGCGCGGTGTCCAATATTGTTTTCATGGGGATGGGCGAGCCGCTCTATAATTTCGACAATGTGCGCGACGCCGTCGCGGTCATATCCGATGGCGATGGTCTGGCGCTGTCCAAGCGCCGGATCACGGTCTCGACGGCCGGTGTCGTGCCGCGCATGGACGCGCTTGGCCGGGAGACGGGCGCCATGCTGGCGATTTCGCTCCATGCGGTGCGCGACGACTTGCGCGATAAGCTCGTGCCGCTCAACAAGAAATATCCGATCAAGGAGTTGCTTGCCGCCTGCCGGGCCTATCCCGGCGCCACCAATGCGCGGCGGATCACTTTGAATATGTGATGCTGAAGGACATCAATGATTCGCCCGCCGACGCGCGCGAGCTGGTGCGGCTCTTGAAGGGCATTCCGGCCAAGATCAATCTGATACCGTTCAACCCCTGGCCGGGCGCGCCTTATGAATGTTCGGACTGGGCGCGAATCGAAAAATTTTCCGATATTGTGTTCAATGCGGGCTATGCGAGCCCCGTGCGCACGCCGCGCGGGCGCGACATTCTCGCCGCCTGCGGGCAACTGAAGAGCGAGACGGAAAAGCTGCGGGCGCGGGCACGGCTCGCGGTGCATGAAGAGTAGGTTCAGGGCTTGGCGCGCAGCCCAAACACGGCGAGCGCCGCCAATCCCGCCGAAATCACCGCATTCCAGCCCGCGAGCGACAGGCCGAGAATGCGAATCGCGGCGGCGTCGCAGCGCACCACCTTGACCGTTTCCAATTGCTTCAGAAAATCCGTCGACCGTGGCGGCGCGGTGAAACGTACCGGTGCATTCCGTTGGCCCCGGCCAAAATCCCCATTCGACGCCCGCGTGATAGGCGCCAAAACCCGCGCTCGCCAAAAACACGACGGCGAGAGTTGCGAAGACCGCCCGCAGAAAAGTTCTGGGGCCGCGCGCGGCAAAGAACAGCGCGAGCCCCGCAAGCGGAATGGCGGCGTAATAGAGAATGCGCTCCTTGAGGCAAAGCTCGCAGGGTACGTAGCCAAGCGCCTCGAAAACAAAAGCGCCCGCGATCGACGCGCTGGCGATCGCCAAAATCGCAAGCGCCACGAAAAGCTGCGTTTTGGCGCCCATCGCGGCGGTCAGATGACCCGCGCGGCGATCCAGAAGCCGACGACAATCGCGGCCGCAAGAATCCCCAAAAACCAGCCGAAATATTTGTCGAGCAAGGCGCTGACAGTATCGCCGTAGCGCTTGAGAAGCACAGCGATAAAGAAAAACCGGGCGCCGCGCGTCACAAAAGACAAGAGAATGAACAGCGGCAGGCTATAGGCCAAAAGCCCGCTCGTGATCGTCACGATCTTGAAGGGAATTGGCGTCAAACCTTTCAAGAGAATAACGGCCCATCCCCATTGCGCATAAAGCGCGCGCAGCTGATCGACACGCGCGCCATAACCGTAAAGATTGATCAGCCATTTTCCGACGGTCTCGAACAAAAATGCGCCAATCGCATAGCCGAGCAGCGCGCCCGCGACCGAGCCGACCGTGCAGATCAGCGCATAGACCCAGGCGCGCTTCGGCCTCGCCAGCGACATGGGGATCAGTATTGCGTCCGGCGGCACCGGAAAAAACGAGCTCTCGGCGAAAGCGATGGCGCCGAGCGCCAAAGGCGCGTGCCGGCTCTCCGCGAGGCTCAAGGTCCAACGATAAAGTTTCTGAAACATGGGTCCTGCTTGGCAAATCGACATGCGGCGCCCGGTAAGAGCGCGGCGATAGAAAGAAGATGCATTCTTTTTCTATATCCCGCTTTCCCTATACCGAACGCAATTTGCCACTCAAGCGATGCTGTCAACCACGCCGCCGTCGACACGAAGGGCCGCGCCGGTGGTGGCGGAGGCCTGCGGCGAGCAGACATAGACGATCATATTGGCGACTTCCTCGACGCTCGCCGCCCGCTGAAGGATCGACGACGGACGGCGTTCCTTGACGAAGGCGGCGGCGGCATCCTCGAGCGATTGCCCGGCCGCCACCCTCTCCTTGAACATATTGGCCACGGCCTCCGTCAGCGTCGGACCGGGCAGCACGGAATTGACCGTCACACCGGTTCCGGCGGCGCGCTTGGCAAGGCCACGTGCAATCGAGAGCTGCGCTGTCTTTGTGAAGCCGTAATGGATCGCGCCGGCGTCAATGTTCAGCGCCGATTCCGAGGATACAAAAACGACGCGGCCCCAGCCCCGTTCGATCATTCTCGGCAGATAAGCGCGCGACAGGCGCACGCCGGACATGACATTCACTTCGAAAAAACGCGTCCATTCGCTGTCGGGAATCGCGAAGACGTCCTGCTCGCCATAGATCCCGAGATTGTTGACCAGGATGTCGCAGCTTGGATGCGCCGCGATGAGAGCGTCGCAGCCGCCCGCATCGCCGAGGTCTGCCACAAAACCGGCCACTTTGGCACCCTGGGCGGCCTTTGTGACGGCCTTGACAGCCCGCGCGACGCCTCTTGGGTGCGGCCGTTGAC
Organism: uncultured Alphaproteobacteria bacterium; assembly: GCA_963784075.1. Taxonomy (GTDB): domain Bacteria; phylum Pseudomonadota; class Alphaproteobacteria; order Rhizobiales; family Beijerinckiaceae; genus Methylocapsa. The sequence goes on from CAWAQW010000056.1 coordinate 56,730, forward strand.
GACCACGGCTGCGCCTGAGGCCGCAAGGCCTGTGGCGGCGGCAAGGCCGATGCCAGCGGCCGATGCGCTGACGATGGCGGTTCTGCCGGAAAGGCTTGATATGCATGGGGATTCCCTGAATTCAGGCGGCCTCGCGCGGGCGCGGCGGCACCCAAGATCTTTGGGAATTGTTTGTGCCGCCGGCCGGTTTCGATCAAGGTGTTTATGCTAGGAAGATTTGATGTTCGTTTGCCACAAATCCGCAATATGCCTTATGGAACTCCTGGTATGGGCCATCGCTGGCTGATTGGAACGATCGTGACGTTGAACCTCTGCGCTACCGCGATTTCGGCCGACCCCGTCGTGAGACGGACCGGCGCGCCTTGGCCGGACACATTGCTCGCGCGGGTCGAGGCGCTTGCCTTGATCGAGACCTTGAACGCCAAGCTTCTTGGCGCCCATACCGCGACCGAAGTTCTCGACACATGGTGCGCCGATCATAAAATGGCGGGCAATCCCTTGGTCCACGCACAGGCGCGTCACCGGGTCGAGAAGCCCCTTTCGGACGAGCAACGGCAAAGGCTGCAGCTCGAACCGGCGGAACACGTCGCCTACCGGCGTGTCGAGCTTCCTTGCGGCGACCATGTCCTTGTCGAAGCTGACAATTGGTATGTGCCAGACCGGTTGAGCCGGAAGATCAACGATATATTGACCACCACCGATACGCCATTCGGCCGGGCCGTGCGGGACTTAAAGCCCATCCGCGAAAATTTCTCCGTCGAGATGCTCTGGAAGCCGCTTCCCGACGGCTGGGAGCTCGGGCAAATCCGGCCGACCGACCCGAGGCGGCATTGGCCATGCCCTGGCGGCTGTTCCAGCATCGAGCCCTGGTCTACAATGCGGCGCATGAACCTTTCTCCGAGGTCAGCGAGATTTACACCAGGGAAGTCCTGGCTTTTGGACCGCCTTAGACCGTCGAGCGCTTCGAAGAAGAGGCCATCGCTGATACGCCCGCTCCCGCTCATTGTTTTGCCGTATGATTTCATCCGGAAACTCCGCATGTTTTTCACGATGATGCCCTAGGACTCGCCGTATGGACGGCGCCAGGACTGCGTTGCGGTCTCTCTCGGACGTGCTGCACACGGCGGCCGCCCTCCGGGATGTTCCGGTTGTGCGGCGCCTCGCGCAGGCCGCCTTAGACACGGTCTTTCCGCCCGCCTGCCTCAATTGCCGCCAATCCACAGGCACCCCGGGCTCGCTTTGCGCCTCGTGCTGGGCGCAAGTGCGCTTTATCGAGCGCCCCTTTTGCGAGCGCCTCGGCACGCCCTTCCCCATGGATCTCGGCAATGACGCGCTTTTGTCGCCCGCCGCCGTCAGCGATCCTCCCGTCTTTGCCCGCGCCCGAGCGGTCGCGCATTTCGAGGAAGGCCCGGTGCGGCAATTGGTGCACAGGTTGAAATACAGCGACAGAATGGAGCTAGCGAAACCGCTCGGGGCGTGGATGGCGCGCGCGGGCAGCGATCTTTTGGCCGACGCCGATCTTCTCGTGCCGGTTCCCCTTCACCGCCGCCGCTTGGCCTTCCGCAGGTTCAATCAGGCGCAGGCCCTGGCGCAAGCCATCTCGACGCACTGCGGCGTTCCGGCCGATCCGTTCATTCTCGCGCGGGTCAAGCGGACCTCCCCGCAAGTTGGTCTTTCGCGCGCCCAGCGGGCGCTCAATCTGCAGGGTGCGTTTCGCGTGGCGGATGCGATGGCGCCACGGATCGAAGGCCGCGCGCTGGTGCTCATCGACGATGTCATGACCTCGGGGGCGACAGCCAATGCCGCTTCGCGCGCGCTGCTGCGGAGCGGCGCCAAACGCGTCGATGTCTTGGTTTTCGCGCGGACGGTATGAGCGGGCGGCGCGGCCACACGGCGGGGCGGGAACACGGCTCAACGATAACGAGCCATTGATGGCCCGGCGATCATCAGGCCGCAGCAGGTCAGCGGCGCGGTGCCTCCGGCGGGCGGCTCCTGAACAGAGCCAAATCGACAGCGGATGCAACCAAATGCTGAGCGAGATTATAGAAAATGATCGGCAACATGACGTCCGGGTGATCCGCCAGCGCCACGGAAACCAATACGAGTCCGGTTCCGTTGTTATTCATACCTAAACCGAACACCAGCGAAACCTTCTCGCTGTTGCTGACGCGAGAGACAATCAGCCAGCAAATAACCCGATGAAAACGCGCTTACGCAAAGCGCGAAGACGATGACCAGCATGATCGCAAGAAAGTCCATGTCAGGATGCGATACCACATTGGGCAGCGTCAACGAAGCATTCAAATAATTTAGAATCAATATTACAAAATAATTTGTCAATTTTAAATAAGGTGTAATCCTTGCAACCCGATTTTCTCTGGCAGAAATGCGGGTGAATACACCAAGCAAAGTGGGCAGAATGACCCATAACCCGAGAAAACTCGCAACGCCGCCTGACGCGAGTTCGTGCAAGTCCTCCGAATAATCGCCGGTCGTCACGAAACCGGCCATATGAAGAACGAAAGGGGTGAATAAAGGGCTGAGGGCGGTGGTGCTCACGACCAAGCCGAGACTCAATGCGAGGCTTCCATTGGAATTTTGCGACCATGCCGTCGATGCGCCCGCGATGGGCATCGCGGCAATCAAGGCAAGACCGGTCAGTATCTTTTGAACTTCTTCCAGGTTGTGCCAAGGAAGAATTAAGAAACTCACCGCAACGATAAAGGCCAATGGCGTTAGTACATTACAGAACAGGGCGCCAACCAAGAGGAAAAGTTCTTAGCAGCAGACGCCTCAGTTCTTCCGTTTTCACCCCCAAGCCCGCATTGAACAAGAGCACCGCCAACATCAGAGCGGCGAGAGGAGCCGAACCAAAGCTGACGTTACGTATCCAAATTCCGGGCCCAGGCATCACCGCTGCAGCGGCATAGGATAAGACAAGGATCCAAATAAAATAACGATGCGTGAAGCGTAAGATAAGCTTCGTTCGATCGTCTAACGCTGTCACGGCACACCCCTGGCGATCCGCGTCGCGCCTTTCTCACGCGTGCCAATCGAACCTCACGCCGCCTTCGTTTTAAGCCCGGGCGCCACTTTGAACGTCGCCTCGGTGTTCGCCTTGACCTCGTCGAGCGTCACGCCATCGGCGAGTTCGATCAAAGTCATGCCGCCGCCATTCTCCTTGTCGATCGAAAAAACCGCGAGATCCGTGATCACGAGGTCGACAACACCGGTGCCGGTCAGCGGCAAGGTGCAACGATGCAGCAGCTTTGGCTGGCCCTTCGCCGTATGTTCCATGACCACGACGACTCGCTTGACGCCGGCGACAAGATCCATGGCGCCGCCCATGCCCTTCACCATCTTGCCGGGAATCATCCAATTGGCGAGATCGCCGCGCTCGGTGACTTCCATCGCGCCGAGAATGGCAAGATCAATATGGCCGCCGCGAATCATGCCGAAACTGTCGGCCGAAGAGAAATAGCTCGTCGTCGGAAGCTCGGTGATCGTCTGCTTGCCGGCATTGATGAGGTCGGCATCCTCCTCGCCCTCGAATGGAAACGGCCCCATGCCGAGCATGCCGTTCTCGCTTTGCAATTGCACATTCATTCCGGCGGGGATGTAATTCGCGACGAGAGTTGGAATGCCGATCCCGAGATTGACATAAAATCCGTCGCGCAATTCCTTGGCGGCGCGTTCCGCCATCTGATCCCTGGTCCAGGCCATTTCGGGTTTCTCCTTATGCAGCGATGCGCGGACGGGTGGTGCGCTTTTCGATCGGTTTGGCGACGTTCGGCGTGTGCACGATGCGATGGACAAAAATGCCCGGCGTATGGACCGCGTCGGGATCGATTTCGCCGGCTGGAACGAGATGCTCGACCTGCGCCACGGTGATTTTGCCGGCGGCCGCCATCATCGGATTGAAGTTGCGCGCCGTCTTGCGATAGACGAGATTTCCTTCGCTATCGCCCTTATAGGCGTGGATGATCGAGATGTCGGCGACGAGTCCGCGCTCCATGACATAGGTCGCGCCGTCGAATTCGCGCAACTCCTTCCCCTCGGCGATGAGCGTTCCAACGCCGGTCTTCGTGAAAAACGCCGGGATGCCGGCGCCCCCTGCCCTAATCCGCTCGGCGAGCGTGCCTTGCGGATTGAATTCGAGTTCGAGTTCGCCGGCAAGATATTGCTGCTCGAAAAGTTTGTTCTCGCCGACATAAGACGAAATCATCTTCTTGATTTGCCGCGTCTCGAGCAGAATGCCGAGCCCCGCGCCATCGACGCCCGCATTGTTCGAGATCACGGTCAAGTCCTTGGCCTTGAGTTCGTGGATGGCCTCGATCAGGAGCTGCGGGATGCCGCAAAGCCCAAATCCCCCCGACATGAGGGTCATGCCGTCTTTGAGAATGTCGGCCAGGGCCGAGCGTGCATCGGGATAAATCTTGTTCATGCAATAGCCTCGCTCACGGGCATTCGGACGCCGTTCGGGCGGCGCCGCATGGCGCGTTCATGCAACGCCACCGGCTTAGAGCCCATGAAAGGCTTGGCCGCCCGCGTTTGCTTAACGCGTGTTGTTTGGAGCCGAAAGAGTTTATATGCCCTCAAATGATTTTGCCACAGCCTTCCGCTCCCTTGCGTGGCCGCCGAACGTCAAACGGCGATCGCTTGAGGGGGCGCGGGCCGGGCCCGGACCGGCCTCACGCCGCCCGCCGCCGGACCTGCTCACGCCGCTGCCGCGGGCTTGACGGCGGTCAAGAGCGTATTAACGCCCTCACGGAAACGCACTTCGACGGGGACGTAGCCAATTTCGCGCATCTGTGCCAGCGACGGGCCAAGCCGCATGATGTGACCGGCGGATTCGTCGCTGAACAGATGAAGAACCCATTGTTCGAGAAGGTCGAGGCGGTTGATCCGCGAGAACACCTTGAAATAGCGGCGAACTTCTTCCTGCGTGAGGCGTGTGTGCTCGGCGTCGTCGTCGAGGGCATAGCGGTCCCCATTCACGAATAGGCCGCAAGGCCGCAGGACCCGGTAAATCTCGGTCAGCACTTGGGTGCGATAGGTTTCGAGAAAATTATGCACCGCATAGGCCGACGCCACCACATCCTGACTGCCGGACGGAAGCGCCCGCAAAGCGGACAGCGCATCCGCCTCGATGAGACGCGCATGTCCTTGCCCGATCGGTTGTGCCAAATTGCGGCGGGCCTGATCCAGCATGGCCGGTTCGTTGTCAACGGCCAGGATAGCGAGATCGCTCCGCGACTGGAGCAGCGCCCGGGTGGTGACTCCAGTGCCGCAGCCGATCTCGAAAACACTCAAGGAGGCCGGCCGTTTTGCCGCATCGGCCGGCAGGCCCGCAACGAAGCCGCCAACACGCTGGCTCATGGCCGCCGCCGCCGGACAGATCAGGTCGAGCATTTGATATTCCGCGCCGATAGGGCCGGAAAAGAGACGTTCTGCTTGGTTCAATGTCGGGCCAATGTCCAGCGCGAAAGTTTGGCGGGTCAAAGGAAACTCTTTGCGAAAACTCTACCCGGCGCGATATCCGGCAAGCACGAGGGATTAAACTTCATCGGCCAAGCCGCGCGTCAACGGTGAGGCGCCTTATCGACCATAAAATGGATCGGCACGCCATGCAATTTCCCGAACACGCCACTCAACCGCTGCCGTGGCCGAGCCCGCGACCGCATGTTCGCCCGCCCGCCGCCAACGCACGCCCGGCCCTGGCGAAGGGGATGACTTGCCGCTCGTCCCTCAATTGAAGCATTCGCGCCTCGCCGGCACAGAAGGCAAGCGCGAACTCCCCTTCGCTGCGACGTTGCTGCCTCAAAATCTCCCGATAACAACACTTAAAGACTGCTGGGCAGGAAACGACCGGTGATCCGATCGGGGCGGGGTTATGAGGTTGGAGATTTTTTTATGAATGAGCTGCATCGCTCGTCGAGCTATCCATTCGTCATAACCATGATATGGGCCCAGTTGTCGGCGGCCGAGATCCTTGCCAGTCTCTATCTTTGCGATCATCGCTTGATGTATACGATCGATGATCCGTATATTACGCTGAAGATTGCCCAGACAATCCTAAGGGGCGGTTATGGCGTGAATTTCTCAGAATACGCCTCGCCGTCATCCTCCGCGCTCTTCCCGCTGATGCTGGCGGTCACCGAACGCCTGGGGCTCGGAAGCGCCGGGCCGCTGATCTGGAACCTGATCGCCGCCGGCGGCACCGTCTATCTGGGGGCTCTCTTTCTCGAACGGCACGTGTTGGGCGGCCTCGTGACCCGCAAGTCGGCCTCGTTCGCATATCCGCTCGGAATACTGCTGATTTTCGCGGTCAGCGGGGTGGCCTTGCCGATGACCGGTCTGGAACATGGCTGGCACGTCTTTTTGGTGGTCGTAGTGCTGTTCGGACTAGCGGAAGTGCTGTCGACCGAAGGCCGCACGCCGGTGAGCCTCATCGCGGCGATTGTGCTCGTCCCGCTCATCCGCTTCGAAGGCGTTTCTTTGTCCTTGGCGGCGATCCTGGCGCTTGGATATTTGGGCCGATGGAAAGCCGCACTGACGGCGGGCGCCCTGACCGTGGGTGTGCTCGCCACCTATGGCGCGATCATGTCGCATCTGGGCTTGCTGCTCTTGCCGGGTTCGGTGCTGCTAAAATCCGGCGCGGCCGATGCCGTTGTAGATTCGAAAGGAGCTTTCTCGCTCGTCATATCCACCATGAAGAATCTCTACGGTACCTTGTGGAAACCGCAAGGCATGTTCCTGCTTCTCATGCCCCTTGTGATGTTCCGCGTCTGGGCGACAACCGCCCCGGGGCCCGAGCGCCGCAGAATGGCCGTGGTTGCCTCCGTGGCGAGCTTCGCGCTTATCGCGCATATCCTCGGCGGCAAATATGAATTGTTTTCACGCTGCGCT
>CAWAQW010000057.1:0-187849 GCA_963784075.1 uncultured Alphaproteobacteria bacterium
TCACAAATGGTCCATCGCGACATCGTCGCAAGACAAGTCGAAGAGAGACAAAGCCTCCTCGAGGTGATCGGCGAGAAGGGGGTCCCAAGCAAATAGCCGGCCGTGCGTTTGTTGTGCGCCCGCGCGGCTTCGGCTCGTAATTCGCCCCAGTCGTCGATCGTGCCGTCACCGCGCCCAAGCCAAGCCAGGGCGACGAGATCGATTTGTTCGTCCTCGTTCACGGCTCCAACAAAGCCCCGGATCTCATTGGCGACGGGTCATCGCGGTGATCCTCCAAGACAGAGATCATACCGTCGTCGGTTGCGTTGGATGCACCGTCCGGATCGGTCACCGCATCCTTCGCGTCGAATTCGCGCGCCTTTATAATCAGGAAGCAGACCTTTTCCGCCGCGATTGCCAGGCTCGGGGGCGTTTTCGCCATGAGTCACGTCACATAGTAACAAAAATGGTCCACGTGAATCCGTCCCTTTCGATGGTCCGGCGCTCAATCGGCAACGGCGCCAGCAAGGCGCCGGTGTTCCTCAAACCCGATGCCGCCAAGGGCAGGCGAACAAGAACGACCGGAACGGTGAGCCTGCGGGCAGCAGACACAATCGGCGGACTTCCGAGCTACCGGGCGAGCGTATCAGAGATCGTTGAAACCGGCAAGCGTTATTGACGTGGCGGCGGGGGCCGTGTGCCGGTTCTCGCGGCAATGGCCCTGAGGGCTTATGGTGTTCGAACAGCTATCGAAGGGACGCGCGCCCGCTTATGGTTTCATCGCGCGTTACTTTGCCCGTCTCGGCGGCTCAACCGGCGCATGAGGGCGGGCGTCAGCTCGCCGCGCACGGGAAGTCCATGTTCGCTTTGGTAGCTTTCGATCGCCTGCCGTGTCGTCGCCCCGGCGACGCCGTCGGGGTTGAGAACATACCCCAATTTGACGAGCGCGCGCTGCGCCGCCAGCACCGATTTGCTCGGCGCGGCGGGGGCTGCCTCCACTTTGGCGGCCCGGGCATGCGGCGCCGGCACGCTGGCTTTGTCGGCGCGGGCTTTGACGCCGGCGGCACTGTTAGTAATTCTGAAATTTCGTCATGCGGCTTTGCCGGCGAAGCATTGACCCGGCTTTGCCGCACATGCCCGCTGGCTTGCATTTCGAGCGGCGGCTTGTCCGATGACGATTTTTGCGCGGGCGGCTTTTCCATTGGCTTGGTGTCGTGCGCCGGGCCAGATGAAACAGACGGCTGGGGCCGTGGCGCGGGAACGGCGATGATCTCGGCGATGGCCGGTGCCTTGGCTGGAACACCTGCCGGTGCCTTGGCCGGAACAGAAGGGCTGGCGCGCGCGAACAGCGGCGCGGGATGGTGGGTCTTTTGCCAGGCAGAGCGCATTGAGGAGAATGACCGCCGTCGAGGTGACGAAAAAGCCAGCGGCGATAACGCTCACATAGCGCCCGCCGCGCCGCGCCGTCCGGCCTAAACCGCGCCTTTGCACATTCAGCAGCGTCTCCCGCAAACGTTTCAGTTTCGACGCCGGCTCGCTCAAAACGAAATCATGGTCGGCCGTGGCCAAGGCTTCACGCAATTTTCTGCACCGTCATTTGTTTGAAAAGGTCCCACTGGTCGTGGTGCGGCAAACGGGCAATGGTTTCGATCTTGGCCGGGCCTCGCGGCGTGCCGGCAATACCGCGGCAATCGAGCGGCAAACGAATATAAACGCAAGTCCCTTTGTCCGGTTTGCTCGCGACCGCGATTGTGCCCCCCTGTAGTCCGACGAGGCCGCGCACGATGGAAAGGCCAAGGCCGGTTCCGTTATCGCGGCCGTCCGGAAGTATTGGCTTGAAAGAAGGGATCGCCAAGGCGGGCGAGATCGTGCTCGGCGATTCCGATGCCGGTATCGGCCACATGGATCTGGAGACCTTGAGGTTCGGGCCGCACACTGATTGTCACGGTGCCTTTGGGAGGGGTGAACTTGATCGCATTGGAGAGCAGATTGACGAGAATCTGCGCGCAGGCGCGTCTATCGCCGGTGATCTCGGCGAGATTTTCCGGATAGGCGCGAAGCAGCTCGACCCCGCTTTTTTTGGCATGCAGTTTCACCATGTCGCAACACAGATCGATCAGCGGCGCGACGGCGAAGGGCTCGCGCTCGATCGCCAAACAGTTGGATTGGATCTTCGATATGTTCGAGATCGAATTGACGACGTCCAGAAGATGCAGTCCCGATTGGTGAATGATCCTTGCGTATTCGCGTTGCTTTTCAATATCGGGCGGCGACAAGGGCGGAGTGGCGAGCAACTCGGAAAACCCGACAATCGCGTTGAGCGGCGTGCGCAATTCGTGACCCGCGTGAGCCAGGAAATACTCCTTGCCGAGTGCCGCTTCTTGGGCAGCGGCGAGGGCTTCATCGCGTTCCACTTCGTGGCGCTTCCTGCGTCACGTCGCGGATGGATGGCGTCATCGCCCCGGTCCGCCTCCGGCGGCAATGGCGTCAGCGCCCCGGCGCGCCCGCAGTTCGAGGCATAGGAAAACAGGTTCGGCGTAATCCCCACGATCGACGCGCACGGCCCCGCGCCAGCGCAAAGCCGCGCTGACAGTGACAGCGCCCGCCCGGGCGTCCGAAATCGCCTTCAGAAAGGCCGGTCTGTCGGCGACCTGGACGCGTTCGAAAAAACCACGTCCCATCAGTTCGCTTGCCGGCACACCCAGCAATGACTCACAATTGGAACTGACCGACTTGACCGAGCCGGAGCGGCCGCAGCGGATGACGAGGGCGCCCGCCGCATCGGCGAGATTGTCATGTTCGGCCCTGGCTTGCTCCGCAAAGCGGTGAAGCCGCCGCAGACGGACAAGCCGATCGCCCCGCGATTGTCGCGATGGCCATTGCCGTGATCATGATCGGCAGCAAACTCAACATGAAACTCCCCACGCCTGTCCAAATCAAGACTTAGGGATTCGAGGGGCTCATGGAGCGTGCCAGAGGGTTGTTAATCAATTCCCTTCAATCCGAACCAAGCCAGGCCTGCACCGCTTTAAAGGCCAAAAAATTTCCCTATGGTGTAGAAGATGTTGCCAAACGGCCGCACAAGGACGCAAATTGATCGAGCCCAGCGTGTTTTAAGGGCGGCAGGGACAAAACCGGCAACAGACGGCACAAATTTCATTTCGCAGGTGCCTCGAGCAGGTGACGGCGCTCGAGCGATTGCTGGTTTGGCCGCGGCGTCCTAAGTATAACGATCATAGCGAAAAAGGCTGCGAGTGGATCCAGCGGGTGTTTGGCACAGATTACGCCCTAACCTAGGAACAAGGGACGACCCTGGCGGTTGCGGCTTCAAAAGCCCTGGTCGGCGGTAGAGGCGGAAATTGAGCAAATGGTAGAGCAGGGTTTTCTTTAGGGACGACGCGCTTTGCGCCATCAGCGGGTGAGATATTTATGAAGGTCGTTCAGACTACTGCGACACTCGATGAGATTGTCGAAAACTTCAATTACCTCGACGATTGGGAGGATCGCTACCGCTATTTGATCGAACTTGGCCGCGGTCTTGAGCCGCTGGATGACGCCGCCCACAATGAAGTACATAAAGTCCGGGGCTGCGTCAGTCAGGTATGGCTCGAGACGCGCGCCGGGAAGGATCCGTCGGGCAGCCCCGTCCTCCATTTGAAAGGGGACAGCGACGCCCACATTGTACGCGGGCTTGTGGCCTCTTGATTGCGCTTTATTCAGGCCAGACGGCCACCCAAATCCTGGCTGCCGACGCCGAGGGCCTCTTCGGAACCTTGGCCTTTCGACGCATCTGACGCCGCAGCGGTCCAATGGCGTCCACTCCATGGTCGAGCGCATCAAGAACGATGCCCGCGCAGCCGTTTGACAGCGGCGAGCCGGGGCCGCCGAGACCGGCAGCCGCGTAAAGCGCATCGACCCGGAACTTTAGGGGCGTTCAGATTTGCATGCGGAAGACGCGTGATCAATCGTAACGCCTATCTGCCGGCATTGCGAGACATCATGTATGGGCTTGCGCTTTTTCGCGTACACGGAGAGCCTCCTTCGCCGAGCTTACACGCCCCGAGGCGGCGTCGCTTCGCGAAGCGGCAAAAAGGCTTGAAGCTGACAAGAAGCTGACACAGACAATATGGCGGCGGCCGGTGTCCATGCGCGCCACACCAGAGCCACTCCCTGGCGCCCGCCCGATTATCGCTTCCGCCGGCGTTGCTGGCCCAGACCCATTTGTTTGGCAAGATTTGAACGCGCCTTCGCGTAATCCGGCGCGACCATCGGGTAATCGGCGGGGAGACCCCATTTCTCGCGGTATTCGTCCGGAGACATATTGTATTGGGTCCGCAGATGCCTCTTCAACGACTTGAATTTTCGGCCATCTTCCAAGCAGACGAGAAATTCCCGGGTGATTGATTTCTTGGTGGGCACTGCGGGCTTTGGCGCTTCGGCCATCACGACAGCCGTTCCCGATGTGACCCGCAGCAATGCCGAGTGTACGTCGCTGATCAAGGATGGAAGATCATTCACCGGCACCGAATTATTGCTGACATAGGCAGAAACAATATCCGCGGCTAGCTCGAGATAACTGTTGGAACTTGCGACTTCGCTCATGGCGCTCGATATCCCTGAATAGAAGGCGTCGCCGGTAGTATATGGGCTTGATGGCGGTGACCTATATATGCCCACCGTGGCAAGACCGGCCAGACAAAAGCTCTTTTAAGCGATTTTTGCAAATCAACTTTCAAGAACTTGCGCCCTTTCTAAAGGCAACACGGGACTTCCGCAAGTAGCAACGACTACACTTTATTGAACTAAATAAAAAAAACGTTGAAAGATGCGGGCCGCGCTTGAATAAAGCGATGGCTTTGGTCCCGGGCCTGCCCGGCCTTTGCGGTGGGGCTTGCGGCCCTCCAAGTCACCTCTAAGCAACGCACCGTCAAGGAGAAGATACGGATGGGCAAGCGTCAATGGTCACCCTTTGGCTCGGCCCGTCCAAAAACGCCGGCTCCCGTGGCGAAACGGTGCGCGGAAACAAGCCTGCATGGGGTCACGCTCAGCGACGACTATCAATGGCTCAAGGCGGAGAACTGGCAGGAGGTTTTGCGCGATCCCGCCGCTTTGCCGGGCGATATCCGTGCCGTTCTCGAGGCCGAGAACAGCTATGCTGAGGCCATGCTCGCGCCCCACGCGCCGCTGCGCGCGGCGCTCGTCACCGAGATGCGCGGCCGGATCAAGGAAGATGAGGCGGACGTTCCCCAGCCGGATGGCCCGTGGCTTTACTATGCCCGCCACCGGGCGGGGGGGCAGCACCCGCTCTTTTGCCGTGCCGCGCGCTCCGGCGGCGGCGAAATTCTTCTCCTCGACGGCGACGCGGAGGGGCGCGGCAAGAGCTTTTTTGAGATTGGGGCTGCGTGCCACTCCCCGGATCATTGCAAGCTTGGCTGGAGTGCCGACGAGACCGGCTCGGAACTTTATGCGATCAGGGTCCGCGACCTTCGCGGCGGCGAAGCGGGCGCCATGGGCGCGGCCGCGGACCTTTCGGAAGTGGTCACGGATACCGATGGCAGTCTCGTTTGGATGGCGGATTCCCGCGGGTTTTACTATGTGCGCACCGATGAAAATCACCGGCCCGCCGAGGTTTTCCGGCACATCACCGGCAGCGATCCTTCGACCGACGTTCGCGTCTTCGAGGAGCACGATCCGGGTTTATTCATTCATCTCCGGCGCAGCCAATCGGGGCGTTTTGCCATCATAAGCGTCGGCGATCACGATTCGTCCGAAATCCATCTCATCGATCTCTTCGACGCCAATGCTACATCCCGCTTGATCGAGCCGCGCGCGCCCGGTCTGCGCTATGATGTCGAAGATCACGGTGACCGGCTTTTTGTGCGCACCAACGACGGCGGCGCCGAAGATTTCAAAATCATGAGCGCGCCTCTCGCGAGCCCGGGGAAATCCTCCTGGGTCGAGGAAGTCCCCCATGAGCGCGGGCGCATGATCATCAGGCTCATGGTCTATCCGGATTATCTCGTGCGCATCGAGCGCGACGCCGGGCTGCCACGCATCGTCATCCGGCATTTCGCCAGCGGCGAGGAACATGCCATCGCCTTTGCGGAAGAAGCCTATTCGCTCGGCCTCGAAGATCGTCTGGAATATGCGACGGAAACGCTGCGATTCACCTATTCGTCGATGACGACGCCGTGGGAAACCTACGACTACAATCTGAGGACTCGTGAGCGGGTTCTCCGCAAGCGGCAGACCATTCCCTCAGGCCACGACCCCTCGAACTATGTGACCCGGCGGCTTTTCGCGACCGCCGAGGACGGCGAAGAAATTCCGATCTCGCTCCTTTACCGCGCGGGTCTGCGCCTCGATCAATCCGCGCCCGTGTTGCTTTACGGCTACGGCGCTTATGGCTCGCATGTGCCGGCGTCCTTTTCCGCGACCCGCCTCAGCCTCGTCGATCGCGGTTTCGTCTATGCGATCGCGCATGTTCGCGGCGGCACCGACAAGGGCTGGCACTGGTACACCGGCGGCAAACTCAGCAACAAGCCAAATAGCTTCACCGATTTCATCAGCGCGGCAAGACATCTCATCGCGTGCGGCTTCACGCGCGCCGGGCGGATCGTGGCGGCGGGCGGCAGCGCCGGCGGAATGCTCATGGGCGCCGCCGTCAATCTCGCGCCCGAATTGTTCGCCGGCGTGATCGCCGACGTGCCTTTTGTCGATGTGCTGAACACAATGCTCGATGCGGAGCTGCCTTTGACGCCGCCGGAATGGCTCGAATGGGGAAATCCCATCGCCGATCCCGAGGTCTTCGCGGCCATGCGCGCCTATTCGCCTTATGACAATGTCGCGGCCAAGCCCTACCCGCCCATTCTGGCGCTCGGCGGCCTGACCGATCCGCGTGTGACCTATTGGGAGCCGCTGAAATGGGTCACGATACTTCGCGCCATGACGACAAGCCCCAATCCCGTCCTCCTCATGACCAACATGGGCGCCGGGCATGGCGGCGCGCCGGGACGCCTCGATCATCTGGACGAAGTGGCGCTGCAATATGCCTTCGCCCTCGCCTGCACCGGAGGCGGCGATGAAGGTGAGGTTCGAACAGGCTAGTCGTTCGGGGACTCTTGGGACGATTGCCTTTGCGTTTCCAAGAAGGATTTGAGCTCGGACATGGATTTAAAGTGAAACACCGCGTGTTGCGTCCGGGCTTCGATGGACCCATCGGAATACATCACAAAAGACGTCCCCTCCGATTCATACTGTCCGACGATGGCAAGGTCCTCTTGGCCGGCGCCGGACGGGAGCGAGGGTAAGTCACGCGAAGGCTCCGCCGCATCGCTTGGGGCCTCGGCAACGGCAGGCGGGGCCGGGCTCGGGCCTGCCGGTTCAGCGCGCTCGGACGAAGGCTCCTCACCCTCGTTTCGCTGTTCCAGCACCGTGTCCAGCTCGATGAGAATCTCCTCCTCGAAGAGACGATCAATCGAGGTGGTTTCGGCCGGCCAGCGAACGCCCGTGTGCGAGGACCCCTCTGGTTCTCCCGGCGGCTCGTGCCTTTCGGAAAAGGGCGTCTCGTGCGGCGGCGCTTCTTTCGCCTCTTCGAATTTCGCCTCATCGAAGAGTTCGGGTTCGCTGTCGGCGGACCAGGCAAATTCGTCCGGCTCCGGGCGTGGAGCGGCGGCAGGCGGCGCCGTCCCATTGGCCGCCGCACCCTCCTCGGCCGGCCTGCGAAAGCCCGGTTCAGACGGCGGCTCCGCGCTCGTTTGCGGCATTTCCAAATCGTCGCGCGAAGAGCGGGGGGCCTTTTGCGAGGAAAAATCAGGCTCGGCTGTTGCGCGCGCCGCGGGCAAGATTGTCCCGCGAGACTTCAAGAATTTTCGCGCGGCGGCAAGGTTCGAGCGCGGCGGGCGCTGGGCCCAGCTTCGCAGGCTTGCGGCCGCTCCCGTGGCGGTTGCGGGCGCGGCGGCCATGGGCGGAACCGCCGCCGGGTTGAAGTCTGGGGAAGGCTCGCGGTGCAACTCGCCCTGCGTCCTGCGGGCCAGTTCGCGCGGCAGCGGCATCGCCTCGTTCCCGGCTTTGAGGGGGGCGAACAGGCTGGAGAGCCGGTGCAAAATCAGCCCGAGCGCAAGCGTCACAATGCCGCAAGAGAATGCGACGGACCCGGCGATGAAAGTCGCCCAGCCGCGTTCGACCTGAATAATTCCATAGCCCGCATAGAGCGCTAAGGCTCCGCAAAGCGAAAGGAAAGCTCCCATGGCAAGGACCAAATAGCTCATCTTTTATCCCGCCTCAGCCCGTGAGTATAAATCTTGCTCGCACGTCACATGATTGCTGAAAAAGCTGGCACATCAGCGAAAATCGGAACACCGGCCGGGGTTCAATTGCGCGCGGCCTTCATTTGCCGTCGGGACGGCGCCTTGGCCGCCAAAACACAAATGAAAAACTTAGCGGATACAAACCCGCCGCAACATCCCTCCGCCGAAACTGTTGCCGCGCCGCACAAGGCCGTTTATTTATGCGGCTCTCATGGTTGCCCAAACACACATAGCGGCCCCCATCCCAATAAGGAGTCCCCCGATGTCGTTTACCTTGCCCGATCTTCCCTATCCTTACGAGGCGCTCCAGCCCTATCTGTCCAAGGAGACTCTCGAATACCATCATGACAAGCATCACGCCGCCTATGTCACCACGGCCAATAATCTTTTGAAGGATAGCGGCCTCGAAGGCAAGTCCTTGGAAGAAATCATTAAGGAAACTCACGGCAAGAATGTACCGCTTTTTAATAATGCAGCGCAGCATTATAACCATTCGGAATATTGGAAATCCATCAAGCCCAATGGCGGCGGCAACATTCCGGGCACGCTTGAAAAGGCGCTCATTGACGCTTTTGGATCGATCGCCAAGGTCAAGGAGGACCTTGTCCAGGCCGGCACGACGCAGTTCGGTTCCGGCTGGGCCTGGCTCGTGGTCAAGGATGGCAAGATCGCCGTCGCCAAGACCGGCAATGCGGAAAATCCGCTGCTCCAAGGGGCGGTGCCGATTTTGACCGTCGATGTCTGGGAACATACCTATTACATCGACTACCGCAATCGCCGGCCCGATTATCTCAAGGCCTTCGTCGACAATCTCGTGAATTGGGACTATGTCGCGGAACGCTACGAAGCCGCCATCAAATAAGGCATTGGCTAGGTCGCGGGGCGGAAAACTCATCACCCGGCGCCGCCGGTCTTTCGGGAACATTTGAATGCGTCGCGGGATGCTTCAATAAACATCCCGGTCTTCGTTGCCCCGCGAATGTCCCTCTCTTTTGGCGGCGCGAACGTCCCTGGCTCGACAGACGATGCGGGCGGGACGTAACGTTGCGAAACTGCCGTTGAGGATCGTTGACCAAAATGAGCGTGCCCGCGAATGTCATCGAAGCGATTGGGAACACCCCTCTCATCAAACTGCGCCATGCCTCGGAGCTGACCGGCTGCACGATCTTGGGCAAGGCGGAATTCATGAATCCGGGCGGATCGGTGAAAGACCGGGCCGCGCTTGCCATCGTCAACGACGCCATCGCGCAGGGGAATTTGCGGCCCGGCGGCCTCATCGTCGAAGGCACGGCAGGCAATACGGGAATCGGCCTCGCCCTCGTCGCCAATGCCTTGGGCTATAAGACCGTGATCGTCATTCCCGACACCCAGAGCCAAGAGAAGAAGGACTTGCTGCGGCTGCAAGGCGCCGAACTGATCGAAGTGCCGGCGGTCGCTTATTCCGACCCCAACAATTATGTGAAACTTTCCGGCCGCCTCGCCGCGCGGCTCGCCAAGGAACATCCGGCGGGCGCGATCTGGGCCAATCAGTTCGACAATGTCGCCAATCGCCGCGGCCATTTGGAGGCCACCGGGCCGGAAATCTGGGCGCAAACGGACGGTAAGATCGACGGGTTCACCTGCGCCGTTGGAACGGGCGGCACGCTGGCGGGAGTTGCCATGGCGCTGAAGGCCAAGAATCCGGCCGTCAAGATCGCGATCGCCGATCCCTTGGGAGCCGCCCTTTATTCCTATTACACGAGCGGCGCGCTGAAATCCTCCGGCTCTTCGATTACCGAAGGAATAGGCCAAGGCCGGATCACCGCCAATCTCGAGGATGCCCCGGTCGATCTCGCCTATCAGATCCCGGATGAGGAAGCCTTGCCCATTCTCTTCGATCTCGCCGAGCACGAAGGCTTGCTGCTTGGCGGCTCGTCGGGGGTCAATGTCGCGGGCGCGATCCGGCTCGCCAAGGATCTCGGGCCTGGCCATTTAATCGTGACCATCCTCGCCGATTCCGGCGCCCGCTATCAATCGAAGCTTTTCAACCCGGATTTTCTGCGCTCGAAAAACCTGCCGGTCCCAGGATGGATGGAACGCAAGCCTTCGATCAAACCGGATTTCGTTTGAGACGCGTTCAGCCGTAATAAAAAATGACAAAACAGATGGAGACGGCCCAGAGCACGAAGGCCGCCGTGGGATAAAATTCCTGAGTGTTGCGCACGAGGATAGCTTCCTCTTCCAACTAAAGAAGACCAAGTTCCAACTTCAGAAGATCATGTGCGCTCAAGCTTGAGCGAACGCGGTTTTCATCGAGAGAATTGACATGATTGCGTTGATATTTCGTGAAACGGCGAAATCCACAGCGGCCGTGCGGCGCGCCGCGCAATGCGAGGCACGGACATGACGGCACCCCCGCCCAACTCTTTCTTCGTGTCGACCGCCTGGCTTGCCGAAAATCTCGGCGCGCCCAATCTCGCGATCATCGACGGCACCTTTTTGCTCCCCACCGAAAAACGCAGCGCCAAGGCGGAATATCTCGAAGCCCATATCCCGGGCGCGGTCTTCTTCGACATCGATGCGATCGCCGATCACACGACGGATTTGCCGCATATGCTGCCCCGCCCTGAAGAGTTTGCGCGAGCCATGGCAGAACTCGGCCTCGGCGATGGGATGCGCTTTGTCGTCTACGACAGCGCCAATTTGCAAGGCGGCGCCCGCGTCTGGTGGACCTTGCGGACGTTCGGGGCGCGCGACGTCAAACTCCTCGCCGGCGGTTTGCCGCGCTGGCGGGCCGAGAACCGCCGCCTCGAAAGCGGACCCGTTCAGCCCCTGCCCCGCCCGTTCACCGTGAATTTCAACAGCGCCGCCGTCGCCAATGCCGAAGAGGTGCGCAAGGCCAGCGAAACCGGTTCGCCGCAGAATTCTCGATGCGCGCGCCGCGGCGCGGTTTAGCGGCCTCGTGGCGGAACCGCGCCCCGGTTTGCGCTCGGGTCATATCCCCGGCAGTCTCAATCTGCCGTGGGGCGAGGTGGTCGCGGAGGGCGAGATCAAACCGCCGGAGGAAATCAAAACGCTCTTCGCGCACGCGGGAGGTGATTTCTCGCGTCCGGTCATCACGACCTGCGGCTCCGGCGTGACCGCCGCTATTCTTTTGCTGGCCTTGGAGACCGCCGGCAAGACCGATGTTGTCCTTTATGATGGCTCCTGGGCCGAATGGGGCGCCCGCCCCGATCTGCCTGTGGCGACAAGCAAATGATAACATTCGTCGAGAAACAGATGGCGCATTGCTGAGTACCACCAGTAAAATTGTCGACGACAGCGAAAAGACTTGACGCGGCATAAGGTTGCGGTAGCATGTTTAAAAGCACGGATGCTATGAAACCTTAGTTTGTTTTAAGCGTTCGACGCTAAGTGGAGCATCCGGCGGCCGCCGGATGCGGCACGGTCCAACACGCTCGCGCTAGCGTTTTTCTTCAGGATCGAGCCTGCTGGCCCTGAGAGGCTTCCACGCTTCCCCTCCCATGGGGGCCTATAGAGTTCCCTAGCTCCGGGACGGGCCGCGGCCATCAATTCCTATTCAGCCGGGCCGTCTACGAACGGAAGGGGATGCAACCGTCTCGAGACATGAGGAGTGACACAAATGTGTGACTATTCGCTTGAAATGTACGCCTCCCGGCCTGCACGCGAGTCCGAGAAATATGTGACCACCCGCTTTCCTTCGGGAAGCATCGGTCTCGCGGCACCCGGCGACTGCACGACCGCAGTCTGTGTTCAATATGACACCAACCTCAAGCTCGAAGGCATATCGAGCGATCTGCAGACGCGCCTTGGCGTCAAGGACGAGGAACACGTTATCTTCGCGCGGCTCGAACATGGCGCCTATCGCGACGGCGTGAAATTCGGCAACGGTAAGGAAATCTCCTTGCAGCTGCTCGGCTCCGGCGTCGGCGTGACCCTTGTTGTCCCAGCGAAGCCCGAGATCGTCCGCGAGCGCCGCGACGTCCTCGAAACCGTGGACTGAAGACGAAAGCATCTAAAAAGATCGCGATTTTTGGACACGCTCTCGTCAAGGAACCTTATGATTAGCCCGCCGCGTCCCTCCCGAGCGCGGCGGGTTCTTTATGCCCGGGAGCACGTCCCGATGACGCGCGTGAGACAGCCGCCCAGAGGCTCTTTGCCAGTCCCTTTACCCATTGGCGGCGCCATGGCGCGGGAGGGCCACTTCGCGGTTGTCGTGGCGCGTGGCCAGAAAAACCCATTTATCCGCCGGCTCCGGCGTGGCATGAAGGGGAGGTTGCGAACAGTGGCACCCTTTTCTTTCTCCCGTGGATTCCGCTCGGAGGAGAGGCGAATGAGCCAGAGAATGTCATGCCTCGCGGTGGCCGCGCTGGTCCTTTTTCCCGCGTTGCATTTCACCGCGCCCGCGCACGCCTGCCAAACGCAGCCTCATCCCGCGAGCCTCTGCGCCATTGTCCCGGCCTCGGCGGATGTCCGGGAGAAGCCCAACGGCCGCATTGCCTATGCCGCAAGCGGCAAGGTTCTGGTGGCCGGCCATAGCCAGGATGGACGATGGGCGCGCGTCGAGGTGCCTTGCGTTGGATATAGCGGCTGGATAGCCCGTGCGGATCTGACCTGTGAGGACGTGGCCGCCAGCGCGCGGGAGCCCGCGAAGCCGTGACCGCGCCGGTTAGAGCTGCCTTCGCCTCTTCGGCGCGACGATCGCGCGGCAGGCGGGACTGAGGTAGGCTTTATAATAGAGAAGGCAGGCGTGAATTTTCGCATGATCCGGGATTGCGGGCCCACAAAGACGCAGTGCGTCGCCCTGACAATCCGCCGTCTCCTCTCCTGCTGAAGGGTCAGGCCCTGGCCAGCCGCCGCCGCCGTCATGGCGCCGGTGAGCCCCATGGCCGCGACAAGCGTTCGTTTTCTGCCTTTGCGCATTGCACTTCCCATTTCTTGGATTGAGTGAAGAGAACCAATATCTTCGTTCGAGAGGCGGGCCGAATCATCCTTTAAACTCCGCGGTCAGGACCGAATCGGTCCCCGCTGCGGCTCGAATTCGCATGTTGAAGTGCCGCACCCGGTCAAGTCAAATTGCGCGCATGGCGCCGTCATCGCGGCACTTCGAAGTGGATGCCTTGCGCGAGCGGCAATTCCCGCGAATAATTGATCGTGTTGGTCGCCCGCCGCATATAGATCTTCCAGGCATCGCTTCCCGCCTCGCGGCCGCCCCCCGTTTCCTTTTCGCCGCCGAAAGCGCCGCCGATCTCGGCCCCGGAAGGCCCAATATTGACATTGACGATTCCACAATCGCTGCCAAGGCTCGACATGAAGAGCTCGGCTTCGCGCAGATCATTTGTGAAGATCGCGGAGGCAAGCCCTTGCCGCACTGCGTTGTGCGCGAAGATCGCTTCGTCCAATTCGCGATAACGCATCGCATAGAGGACCGGCGCGAAGGTCTCGCGGGCGACAAGCGCGGTTTGACGCGGCATTTCAACAATCGCCGGGCGCACGTAATACGCCTCGGGCCATAGGTCGGCGAATAGGCGTTCTCCGCCGCTGACCGTGCCGCCCTCTGCACGCGCCTCGCTAAGGCTCGCCTGCATCGCCTCGAACGCGCCTTTGTCGATGAGCGGGCCGACGAGCGTTCCCTCTTCCAAGGGATTGCCGATGGGCACCTGCGCGTAATCCGCTTTGAGGCGGCGCAGGAATTCATCGTAAAGACTCTCGTGAAGGAAGAGGCGGCGCAAGCTGGTGCAGCGCTGGCCCGCGGTGCCCACGGCTGAAAAAAGAACGGCGCGCGCGGCAAGGTCGAGGTCGGCGGAGGGGGTGACGAGGGCGCCATTGTTGCCCCCAAGTTCGAGAATGGCCCGGCCAAACCTTGCGGCGATCGGGGGCGCAAGGGCGCGGCCCATCCGCGTTGATCCCGTGGCGCTCACGAGGGGCACGAGTGGGTGCCCGGCGAGGGCCTGTCCAAGCTCGGGCCCGCCAAAAATCACCGCCGAAAGTCCCGGGGGAACCCCTTCGAGGCCGCTCGCCACGCGATCGAGCAGAGCCTGGCACGCCAGCGCGCAAAGCGGTGTTTTTTCGGAGGGCTTCCAAACCAGCGCGTCGCCGCAGACGAGGGCAATCGCCGCGTTCCACGCCCACACCGCAACCGGAAAATTAAAGGCGCTGATGATGCCGACGACGCCGAGCGGCTGCCACGTCTCCATCATTCTGTGGCCCGGCCGCTCGCTGGCGATGGTGCGGCCATAAAGCTGGCGCGAGAGGCCGGCCGCGAAGCCGCAGATGTCGATCATCTCCTGGACCTCGCCAAGACCCTCTTGCAAGATCTTGCCGGTCTCGATCGCGACAAGGCGGCCCAGCGCGTCTTTGTGAGTGCGCAACGCCTCGCCAAACAGGCGGACGAGCTCGCCTCGTTTCGGCGCCGGGACGGCACGCCAGATCCGGAACGCCGCATCCGCGGCATGGATCGCGCGATCGACATCCGCCGGCGTGTGCACCTCGACCTTTGCGATCACGGCGCCATTGATGGGCGAGCGGACGGTCAGGCCGCCTTCTTTCAACACGGCTTCGGCAACGCCGAACGCCCGCATGAGGTCTTGGACGGCGGCTGCATCTGGCGGAGGCATGGCGGTATGGGCGGTCATGGCAGAACTCCCGCGGCTGACGGTGTCCCATGACATGTAGTGCCGCCGCCGCCGTCAGCGAGCGTTGTGCGCAGCTTGATTCAAATCAACGGCGCTTTGAGAAAGGAACCTTATAAAGGACACGGGCAAAAGTCAGAGCGGATGAATTGAACGCTCGACGTGCGGTTGACCGCCCGGCCGCCGCCGCTTCATCATTGGCCGCCTGAACGGGTGACGGGACGCCGCATGACGCGCGGGCATCCAGCGGGAGCGCAAACAGAAAGGGTATGCCATGAGCAGCAAGACGATGAAGAATGCGGTAGTAGTCGCCGCCGGCGCGCTCGGCTTTGCTGGTGCCGTCGCGATCGCCACGGCCAGCCCATCGTGGGCTGCACCGATTCCGCCGGATACGGCCGCAATAAAAACAGCGGCGTCAAATCAGGTCACCGATGTCCAATATCACCGTCGCGGCTATTATGGCCGGGGCGCTTACGGCCGGCGCTACTATGGCCGCCGCGGTTATTATGGGCAGGGCTACTATCGCCGCCGCGGCTATTATGGCGGAGGCTATGGCTACCCCTATCGTGGCTATGGGTACCAGTACCCCTATTATAGTTACCCCTATGGGGGCTATCCTTACGCTTATCCCTACTCCTATCCTTACCCGTACAGCTACGGGTATGGCTGGGGCTGGTAATTGAGGCGTCTTTTTGCCCGCCGGCAAAAGCCGGCCGGCGCTTTCAATGCCCTTCGAGCCGCCGCCGGCGGCTCCTCGGGAGGAGGGAGGCGGCACTACACGCGTCCGGAAAACAGCGCGGCACAGCCCACAATTTCGATCGAGACCGATAAAAACCGCTGGCCAAGAGCGCGTTGCAGACCCTCGATGTCGTCCCTCTCGTTCGAAAAAATCCCTTTTCGATTGTAGACTTCCATGAGGCGTTTTGCCGGCCAGCTCCGCGCGACGCCACCTTGCAGCAAGGTCGAGCCGAAGATGACGGCACCGGGCTTCATCAATGACTTGAGATGGTCGAGGCTCACCGCCTTCGAACTCAAGACTGCCCGGAAGGCAATGGAGCAGATAGTTGATGCCGACCGAGTCAAACGCCGCCGCCTCAATCGAGATCGGTTCGAGCACATTGCGGACATAGGTCTTAGGCTTGTAGCGCGCTATTCTATGAGAGGCATAGTCGAGCGCGTTCTGATTCAGGTCCATCAAGGCGATACGCGGCGCCGCCGATGGAAACCGGCAGCGGTCGAGGAAATAGCCGGTACCGACCCCGACATCCAAATGATTCGCTGTGACGTGACGGTTGTAGTGCTCGACAAGGCGCGGCGTGGGGCATCGCCAAATCAGACGATTGGAAAGACCGAGCACGGCAAAATCGTAGATGCCGAGCGTGCGCTTCGTGTAGACGGCATGTCCGGCCGCGATCTCCTCGGGACTGACGCTCATGGCTCTCACCCTTTCTGCGACGGCGAGCTTATGTCTGGGTTATACATATCCAAAAGCGCATCAAACTTTGAACGCAAGGATCTGGACGTCTCCCTCGTCCTTCGAGACGCCGCCTTCGGCGGCTCCACAGGACGAGGGACAGGTGCACGCAACCAGAATCACAAAGCCCTCATGCTGAGCAGGCCGCGTAGCGGCCGTCTCGAAGCACGAGGGCGTCGACATGAAGGGTTCTACTTCCCGGCGCGTCGTGCGTGGAAAACTCCATTCATCACATGGCGGCAGAAACGCGCATCTGAACTTTGAACTCAAGGATCGCCCACGGCCGGAGGCCTGGGCGTGTCCATGACGCCGCCGATCGGACAAAAAGGTTTCACGTGAAACGTTTTTGTCCGGTCGCGGCCGGGAAGCTTACATGGCGGCGTACATCGGCGGGCTTGGGATGAGTGGGATTGCGGAAACCGTTGGCGCTTTAAGCAGTTGGACAGTAGGGCCGTGCGCAGCGGCTGCGTTTTAGCCGAAGCCTAATGCGGGGCGCCGGAAAATTCCTTACAATCAGCTGCACCCCGAGGTCGCGCCGCAGGTGTCGCATTTGAGGCAGGTTCCGTTGCGGACGAGCGTGAAATTTCCGCACTCGCCGCAGGCTTCGCCCGTATAGCCTTTCATCCGCGCCTGGCTGCGCTTTTCGGCGACGGCGGCGCGCTCGGCGGGCGTCGTCCATTCGAGCGCGCCGAGTTCGGCTTCGACTTCCCGCTCAAGATCGCCTTTCAGCGCCGTCGCGGCGCGCGGCGCGGCCGGTCCGCCGCCTTGCACCAGCATCAATTTGTCGGCCTTCGATCGCACAAAGCCGCGCGACACGAATTTGGATTGCGTCGCCGGCCCCGCGCCTTGCGGCGGGCGGCTCTGCTCCTCGCCCCTGCCGATCACATCATGACCGATGTCGGAGGGGTCGATATGGGCGAGATCGTTGCGGCCGAGATAGGAGATCGCGAGCTCGCGGAAAATATAGTCGAGGATCGAGGTCGCGTTTTTGATCGACGTCATTGCCTTGCACCAGCCCGGCCGGCTCAAAGCGCGTAAAGGTGAAGGCATCGACATATTCCTCGAGCGGCACGCCATATTGCAGGCCGACCGAGATCGCGATGGCGAAATTGTTCATGAGCGAGCGGAAGGCGGCGCCCTCCTTGTGCATGTCGATAAAGATTTCGCCGAGCCGTCCATCCGCATATTCGCCGGTGCGCAGATAGACCTTATGGCCGCCGACCACGGCTTTTTGGGTATAGCCCTTGCGCCGGTCGGGCAGGCGCTCGCGCTCGCGCACCCGCTCGATTCGCTCGACGATCCGCTCGACGATTTTTTCAGCGACGGCCGAGGCGCGCGCCGGCGCGTTGGAGGCGATCAGCGCCTCGACGGCCTCCTCCGCCTCGTCATCGTCATCGGCGATGAGCTGGCTGCTCAAGGGCTGCGAGAGCTTTGAGCCATCGCGGTAGAGCGCATTGGCTTTGAGGCCAAGCCGCCAGGAGAGCATATAGGCTTCCTTGCAGTCCTCGATCGTGGCCTCGTTCGGCATGTTGATCGTCTTCGAGATCGCACCGGAGATGAAGGGCTGCGCCGCCGCCATCATGCGGATGTGGCTTTCGACGGCGAGGAACCGTTTGCCGGTGCGCCCGCAAGGGCTCGCGCAATCGAAGACGGCGTAATGCTCGGGCCTCAAATGCGGCGCGCCTTCGAGCGTCATGGCGCCGCAGACGAAATTATTGGCGGCCTCGATCTCGGCGCGGGAATATCCCAAAAAGCTCAAGAGATCGAAATTTTGATCCTCCAGCCTTTCCGCCGGAATATTTAGGACGTTGGTGAGGAATTCCGCGCCAAGAGTCCATTTGTTGAAGACGAATTTGATGTCGAAGGCGGCGCCGAGCAAAGCCTCGATCTCGTCGAGCTTGGCTTGCGTGAAGTGCTTGGCCTTCAGGCTCGCGGGATTGACCGCCGGGGCGTTCTGCAAGGAGCCATGCCCCGTCGCATAGGTAACGATATCGTCGATCTCGGAGGCCGTATAGCCGAGCGTGCGCAATCCTTCCGGCACGGCGCGGTTGATGATCTTGAAATAGCCGCCGCCCGCGAGTTTCTTGAATTTGACGAGGGCGAAATCCGGCTCGATGCCGGTCGTGTCGCAATCCATCACGAGGCCGATGGTGCCGGTCGGCGCGACGACGCTCACCTGCGCATTGCGATAGCCATGCAGCTCGCCGAGCGTGACCGCGCGGACCCAGGCGGCGCGGGCATGACGCCCCAGCGCTTCGTCCTTCAATGCGGCATGGTCGAGCGGCACCGGCGCGATCGACAAGCCCTCATAGCCGGAGTCCTCGCCATAGGCGGCGCGGGCGTGATTGCGCATGACGCGCAACATCGCTTGGGCATTGTCCGCATAGCCATCGAAAGGCCCGAGATCGGCCGCCATCTCCGCCGATGTGGCATAGGCAACCCCCGTCATGATCGCGGACAACGCGCCGCAAATCGCGCGGCCCTCTTGGCTGTCGTAAGGGATGCCGGAGGACATCAAAAGGCCGCCGATATTGGCAAAGCCAAGGCCCAGCGTGCGGTAATCATAAGAGAGCCTGGCGATTTCCTTTGATGGAAATTGCGCCATCATGACCGAGATTTCGAGCACGATCGTCCACAGCCGCGCCGCGTGCTCATAGGATTCGACGTCGAACTCTCCGGTCGCCGGATCGCGGAACTGAAGGAGGTTGAGCGAAGCAAGATTGCAGGCCGTGTCGTCGAGAAACATATATTCCGAGCAGGGATTGGACGCGGTGATCGGTCCCGCCGCGGGACATGTGTGCCAATCATTGATGGTCGTATGATATTGCAGGCCGGGATCGGCCGAGGCCCAGGCGGCACGCCCGATCTTGTCCCAAAGGTCGCGCGCCTTCATCACCTTATGGGCCCTGCCGTCGAGCCGCCGGGTCAAGGTCCAATCGCCATCGTCTTCGACGGCGCGCAAAAATTCATCGCTCACGCGCACCGAATTGTTCGAGTTCTGGCCGGAGACGGTGAGATAGGCTTCCGAATCCCAATCGGTCGTGAATGTCTCGAAATCGATGTGGGTTTGGCCCTGGCGCGCCAGCTGGATGATTTTCTTGATGGAGGCGTCGGGAACAAAGGCGCGCCGCGCGAGCTTGATTTCCTTTTTCAGCGCCGGATTTTTTTCCGGGTCGAAGCAATCGCCCCCGGGCCCGTCGCAGTTGACGCAGGCGCGCAGGATCGCCTTCAAGGCTTTTTGCAAAGTTTTCGAACCGGTCACGAGCGCCGCGACCTTGCCCTCTTCCTTCACCTTCCAGTCGATGAAATCCTCGATATCGGGGTGATCGGCATCGACAATGACCATCTTGGCCGCACGCCTCGTCGTGCCGCCGGATTTGATCGCGCCCGCAGCGCGGTCGCCGATTTTCAAAAAGGACATCAGGCCGGAAGATTTGCCACCGCCCGAAAGCTTTTCATTCTCGCCGCGCAATTTGGAAAAATTCGAGCCGGTGCCCGAACCATATTTGAAGAGCCGGGCTTCCCGCACCCAAAGGTCCATGATCCCGCCATCGTTGACGAGATCGTCGGCAACCGACTGGATGAAACAGGCGTGCGGCTGCGGATGCTCATAGGCCGTCTGCGATTTGACGAGCGTCCGGGTCTCGTGGTCGACGTAGTAATGGCCTTGGCTCGGGCCATCGATTCCATAGGCCCAGTGGAGGCCGGTATTGAACCATTGCGGCGAATTGGGCGCCGCCATCTGACGCGCCAGCATGAAACGCAATTCGTCGAAAAAGGCGGAAGCATCGGCTTCCGAATCGAAATAGGCGCCTTTCCAGCCCCAATAGGTCCAGGCGCCCGCGAGCCGGTCGAAGACTTGGCAAGCCGAAGTCTCGCCGCTCGCGCGCTCCGCTTGCGGCAGGGCGGCCAGCGCCACTTCATCGGCAGTGGAGCGCCACAGGAATACGGGGACATTGTCTTCCGGCAGGCGCTTCAGCCGCGTCGGCACCCCCGCCTTGCGGAAATATTTTTGCGCGAGCACATCGGCCGCGACCTGACTCCAAGCGGCGGGAACCTCGATATCGCCCTGTGAGAAAACGATCGAACCGTCGGGATTGCGAATTTCGCTTTTGGCCGTCCGGAACGCGATGTCCGCGTAAGGGGAGTGCCCGGGCTTGGTGTAGCGGCGTTCGATTCGCATCAAATTTCCCCCTAAAGATAGACATCAATTGAGAGAACCTACTATATCTTGTGGAGCTGTCGAGAAATCAATGTTGTGAATTGGTTAAGAAATTGCTTTGCATGTGCGCTATGGACAGCACGCCCCCATGCGTTCATAAACGCTCGGAAAATGGGCCGGTTCGCTCCCGCAAAGCCGAAGGCAGATCAATCAGATGAAGTGGTTTTACCGGATTTTTACCTGGTGGCATGGCCAGACCTTGAATACGGCGCTGCACACTTTGCTCTTTGGCAAATTCGTCGGCAAGGACGAATTCGGCAACCGCTATTACCGCACAAGGAAGATCGACAAGGCGCTGGGTTTCGAGCGCCGCTGGGTCATTTATGCCGGGGAGAGCGAGGGGTCCATGACCCCGACGGGCTGGTATGGCTGGCTCCATCACACGGTTGATGTTCCGCCAACCCAAGAGGACTACGCCGCGCGCGCGTGGGAATTGCCGTATAAGCCGAATCTGACCGGCACGCCGCAAGCCTGGCGTCCGCCGGGCTCGACCTTGGCGGCCAATGCGCGGCCGCCGGCGACCGGCGACTATGAGGCTTGGACACCGGAAGGCTGAAGGGCGGCCGAATCAACGTGAGCCGCCGTCAAAATCGCCACTTTTATGTCTTCCTTTGCGGATCCCGGTTACTCATGTGTGGCGTCCGAACTGTTGATGATTGAAGCCTTGATCCAAAACTCTCTTGCCCGGTTGGGTCATCTGGCGGGCTTCCTTATCATTGCAATGATCGTCGCCTGCCCGGCGCGCGCCGATAAGATCAAACATCCCATCGCGGTCTTTTCCGGCTTGGACAAGATCACCGGGCGGACGATTGCTTTTCAGGCTTCGGCCGGAGAGACCGTGCAATTCGGCTCGCTCCAGATCACCGAGCGCGCCTGCTACACAAGCCCCGCGACGGAGGCGCCGCAAACGGTGAGTTTCGTCGAGGTGGACGAAATTGACGCCGACAAGAAATACAAGCGGATTTTTTCCGGATGGATGTTTGCCGCGAGCCCTGGCCTGCACGGCATCGAGCATCCGATTTACGATATTTGGCTGACCGATTGCGCCGGGACCTCTGGCGAAGCTGGGGCGAGCGCCGACCTCGAAGTTCCGGCCGCCCCGCCGCCGCCTGAGGCAGCGCCAGAAGCGCCACAAGCCCCTGCGCAAGATCAAAAGAAGCCGCCGCCGCATAAAGGCCACCAAGGCAAAAAACATACGCCGGCCGCGGTGGAGCCCTTGGGCGAGGCGCCGCCTCCGGACCAGGGCACCGCGGATGCGCCACCCTTGGACGCGCCCATCGAAGTGGCGCCGCCGCCGGGCTTCATTCCGGCCCCGCCAGGAAACCAGCGTCCGCCCGCGCAAGAGTTTTAATCCCGGCGCGGCGGCTCATCCGGCCCATCCTCCTCTGCCCGCGATTCGGGATTTTCGCACCTGCTTGTGGGCGGCGCCAGCGGCGCGGCCGGCGACCGCGGGCCACCTCTGACGGGATCACGCATCATGCTCTCGAGTCTTTGATTTCGCGTGATCTTTTCGCGAAACTGGTTTTCCCTTTCGCGGATCATGCCCAAGGTTACAAATTTTTCATTCGGCTGAAATAGCGGCGTAAGTGGCGCATCCCCATCTTCTGGCCACCGACGCTACATCGTTCTTAATTTTGCAATGGAGAACTCAATGGCTCAGCTTCCGTCTTCCCCGCCCGAGACCGAACGGACGGCGCCTTTCATCCTGCGCCGGCGCCGCGAGATACGCGCGGTGCTCCTTGGCTCTGCCGCCGCGCTGGCCTTGGCCGGCATGAATGTTGGCGGCATGACCCCGGCCCGAGCCGACGCGAATCAAAGCGCCGTATCTCAGCCTATTTCGCCGGTCTCCTTTGCCGATGTGGTCGACCATGTGCGCGGCGCCGTCGTCTCCGTCAAGGTGAAGACCACCGAGACGGCCGATGCCGAAGACGAGATGGAGACCCCGCATATCACGCCGGGCGATCCGCTCGAGCGTTTCTTCAAACATTTCGGCGAGGAAGGCGGCGGCCGCCGCCTCAAGCCGCATGTCACGCAAGCGCAAGGCTCCGGATTCATCATCTCTCCCGACGGCTATATCGTGACGAACAACCATGTCGTCGAGAACGCGACCGAGGTGACCGTGACCTTGGACGATGGCAAGACCGTGCCTGCCAAGATCGTCGGAACCGATAAGAAAACCGATCTTGCCCTGTTGAAGATCACCCAGGGCGGGTCTTACCAATATGTGGATTTCGCCAAATCCACGCCGCGCGTCGGCGAATGGGTGATCGCGGTCGGCAATCCCTTCGGCTTGGGCGGCACGGTGACGGCCGGCATTGTCTCGGCGCGCGGGCGTGACATTGGCGCTGGGCCTTATGATGACTTCCTGCAAATCGATGCGCCGGTGAACCGGGGCAATTCGGGCGGCCCGACGTTCAATACCCAAGGCCAAGTCGTCGGCGTCAATACGGCGATTTTCTCGCCCTCCGGGGGAAGCGTCGGCATCGGTTTTGCCATTCCCTCCGACACCGCGCAAAACGTCATTGCCTCGCTGAAGGACAAAGGCACGGTGGCGCGGGGCTGGATTGGCGTTCAGATTCAGCCGGTGACCGCGGAAATCGCCGATAGTCTCGGCCTGAAATCCAACAAAGGCGCTCTCGTCGCGGAAGCCCAGCCCGATTCGCCGGCAAGCGCGGCCGGAATCAAGTCGGGTGACGTGATTCTCGGCATCGATGGCGACCGGATCGACGGCCCCCGCGACCTCGCCCGCAAAGTGGCGGCGCTTGGCCCCGGCAAAAAGGCGGATTTGATGTACTGGCACGATGGCGCCGAGAAGACCACTTCGGTCAAGCTTGGCTCCTTGCCGGATGACAAGGAAGCGCGGGCGCGCCCGGGCGGCAACGAGGAGAGCGACTCGTTTGGCGGCCTCGGCCTCACCCTTGCCCCGGCCTCCAGCGTCCAGGGCGCCGGCAGCCATGGTGTGGTGGTGGCCGACATCGATCCCGATGGCGCGGCGGCGCAGAAGGGCCTGCAGGTCGGTGACGTCATCCTCGAGGCGGGCGGCCATGCCGTCAACCAGCCGGCCGACGTCAAAGCGGCGCTCGCCGAGGCCAAGAAAGACAATCGCAAGGCCGTGCTTTTGCGGGTCAAGGGCGCCGAAGGCACCCATTTCGTCGCGATCGCGGTCAACCCAGCTTCCTGAGCCTCACGTCCCCCCGAGGCTCTGGTTAGGCCGGTGCCGCTCTCCCCGTCGCGGCGCTGGCTCCATAGGAGGCGACAGGCCGGAAGGAAACTTCCGGCCTGCTGCTTTGCGCGGGAATGAGCTATATTTCCCCCATGCGAACTCCTCATTGTCGAAGACGATTCCGAAGCCGCCCATTATATGGTCAAGGCATTTCGCGAGGCCGGCCATGTCGCCGATCATGTCGGCGACGGCCTTGAAGGCTATGCACGGGCCCGCGATGAAACCTATGATGTTCTCATTGTCGACCGGATGTTGCCGAAGCTCGACGGCCTTTCGCTGATCGGCAGCTTGCGCGCCCAGGGCGTCCAAACGCCGGTGCTGATTTTGTCCGCGCTCGGCCAGGTGGACGATCGCGTGAAGGGGCTGCGCGCCGGGGGTGACGATTACCTCGCCAAGCCTTATGCTTTCTCGGAGCTTTTGGCGCGGGTCGAGGTGCTCGCGCGGCGCAACCGGCCGGGTCTTGGCGAGGACACCCTCTACCGGGTGAACGGCCTCGAACTTGACCGGCTCGCTCACAAGCTCACCCGTGACGGCAAGGACATCCCCTTGCAGCCGCGGGAATTCCGCTTGCTTGAATATTTGATGAAACATGCGGGCCAGGTTGTGACGCGGACGATGCTGCTCGAGAATGTGTGGGATTATCATTTCGATCCGCAAACCAATGTCATCGACGTTCATATCTCGCGGCTGCGCGCCAAGATCGACAAGGGCTTTGATCCTCCGCTTCTCCAGACGATACGCGGTGCCGGATACATGATACGCGATGGCTCTCGGTAGGCTCTTTCGCACCACGGTCTTCAAAATATCGCTCGCCTATCTGGCGATTTCCGCGATCGGCGCCGGGCTTGTTCTCGGCGCTGTCGGCTGGAACATGAAGCATGTGATCGAAGACCAGATCACCCGGACCATCGACACCAATATCACCGGGCTTTCCGAGCAATATGCGCAGGGCGGCATACGCCGCCTCGTCAATATCATCCAAAGGCGGACGCGCCGCCCGGGCGCCGGGCTTTACCTCGTCACAACGCCCGCGGGAGAGCCGATCGCCGGCAATATCGTGAACCTGCCGCCCGATATTTTGGCCAATCCAGGTCTCGTCGAGATGGCCTATCAGCCGCCGGGCGACACCGGCGGCAAGCATCGCGCGCTCGCCCGCATTTTTATCCTGGATGGCGGCTTCCGGCTTCTCGTCGGGCACGACCTCGAGGAAGGCGAAAGATTGCGCGCCATTCTCGGCGACGCCCTGTTGACTTCGCTGGTTTGGCTCGTCGTGATCGGAACGCTCGGCGGGCTTTGGGTGGCGCGGCGGGTTCTCAACCGCGTCGATGCGATCAACGCCAATGCCCGGGCCATTGTCGCTGGCGATCTTTCCGGACGGCTGCTTTTGGCCGGCACCGGCGACGAACTCGACCGGCTCGTCCAAAATTTCAACGCCATGCTCGAGCGGATATCCATATTGATGGCGGGATTGAAGGAAGTGTCCGATAATATCGCGCATGATCTCAAGACACCCTTGACCCGTCTGCGCGGCGGCGTGGAGCAAGCGCTGCGCACCGCCAAGACCCCAGAGGACTATCGTGGCGCACTCGAAAACGCTCTCGAGGAATCCGACCGTTTGATCCAAATCTTCGACGCTCTTTTAAGCATCGCCCGGGCCGAAGCCGGCGCCGGACGCGAAGGAATGATCGATTTCGACGCCGGCTCCGTCGCGCGCGACGTCGGCGAACTCTACGAGCCGGTCGCCGAGGAGCGCGGCGTCGCCCTTTCCATTTCGGCCGAGACCGGGCTCACTTTGCACGGAAGCCGCGAACTTGTCGGTCAGGCCCTTGCCAATCTCGTCGACAATGCGTTGAAACACGGCAGCCCAGGAGCCCCGCCGCAAGCCGCCGCCGCCGGCGTCGAAGTTTCGGCGCGGCGAAAGGGCGGCGCGATCGAATTTAGTGTCGCCGATCACGGCCCGGGGATCCCTGAAACCGATCGCCCGCGGGTGCTCGATCGTTTTGTCCGGCTCGAAAACGCCCGCTCGCGGCCGGGCTCCGGACTTGGCCTTTCGCTCGCCGCGGCGGTGGCGCGACTCCATGATGGAAGCTTGCGAATGGAAGATAATAAGCCGGGCCTTCGTGTCGTCATCCGCCTGCCGGCGGCGCCCCTGCGGCGCGAAGCCGAGGCGGCGACGCCGCCCTTGCCGAAGAAGCCGGACAAGGCCGCATGATGGATGGCCCTCCCGGACACAGTGGCGCATTGCCGCTCTGGCGGCGCCTGCGGACCGCGCCGCAGCTTTCCGATACGCCCCGCGCCGAATCCCGCCTCGCGGAGTTTCTTTCGACGCCCATGGGCGCGCAACTGCAAAGTCTCGCCGAAGAACCCTGTGTCCGCGCCTTGCTTTTGGCGCTTGCCGACCATTCGCCGTTTCTGTGGCGTCTCGCGACGGCGAATGCCTCGCGGCTCTTGCGGTGTCTTGAGACGGCTCCCGAGGCGCGCCTTGACGCCTGCCTTGCCGCTCTTGCTCGCGACGGCTCCTTGGCCGAGAGCGATGCCGCGATCATGCGCGCACTGCGGCTCGCAAGGCAGGAGACCGCCCTTCTCATTGCGCTGGCCGATCTCGGCGGCGCCTTCGACGTGATCGCGGCGACCGAGGCGCTGTCCCGCGCCGCCGATGCCTTTATCGCGGCGGCGTTGCGGCATGTGCTGCGGGAGGCCGGGCGCGCCGGCCGGCTGCGGCTTGCCGATGGCGACGATATCGAAACCGGCTGCGGTCTTGTGATCCTGGCGCTTGGCAAGCTTGGCGCCCGCGAACTCAATTATTCGAGCGATGTCGATATCGTGGTCTTTTTCGATCCCGAGTGCGGCTCGATTACGGGAGCGGTCGACCCTGCGACGCTTTTTACGCGCCTGACCAAAGGGCTCGTTCGGCTGCTTCAGGAGCGCACCGCCGACGGCTATGTCGCGCGCGTCGATCTGCGGCTGCGTCCCGATCCGGGTTCGACGGCGGTCGCGATCGCGCTGCCCGCCGCCTATGATTATTACGAGAGTCTCGGCCAGAACTGGGAGCGCGCCGCCTTCATCAAGGCGCGGCCCCTCGCCGGCGACAAAGCGCTCGGGGAGGCTTTCCTCGCCAATCTCATGCCTTTCATCTGGCGAAAATATTTCGATTATGCCGCGATCGCGGATATCGCCGCGATGAAGCGGCAAATTCACGTGGTCCGCGGACATGACGAGATCACCGTCGCCGGTCACGATGTGAAACTTGGCCGCGGCGGCATTCGCGAAATCGAATTTTTCGTGCAGACCCAGCAATTGATCTTCGGCGGCAAGCGGCCAGGCCTGCGGGGACGGCGCACCCTCGACATGCTGGACGAACTTGGCAAGGAAGGCTGGGTGACCGGCGACGCGGTCGCCGATTTGCGCGCATCCTACCTCTTTTTGCGTGAAATCGAACATCGGCTGCAGATGGTCGCCGACGAGCAAACGCAGCAGCTGCCGAAAGAGCAAGACGCGCTTTCGCGCTTCGCCCGGTTCTGCGGCTATAGTCGCGAAAGCCGCTTTTGCAGCGAGGTCACGCATCGCCTGCGGCTCGTCTCGCATCATTATGGGCGGCTGTTTGAACATTCGCCGCGGCTCGATATCGCGGCCGGAAGTCTTGTGTTTACAGGCTCCGCCGACGATCCCGAAACGCTTGAGACATTGCTGCGTTTGGGCTTCAAGAACGCGGCCCTCGCCGCCGAAACCATTCGGGGCTGGCATTTCGGCCATCGTCCAGCGGTGCGCAGCGCGCGCGCGCGGGAAATCCTCACCGAAGTGGTGCCTTTGCTTTTGCAGGCCTTTGCGCGCTCGGGCGATCCCGATGCGGCGCTCGCCGGGTTCGATTTTGCGCTCGCCGGAATGCCCGCGGCGGCCGAACTGTTCTTGGTGCTGAAAGCCAATCCGCCGATCTGCGAATTGTTCGGCGATATTCTTGGCGGCGCGCCAAGACTTGCGCGCGCCGTGACTCGCCATCCTCACTTGCTCGATGCGGCCATCGATCCAAATGTCCTCAAGGCGCCCCTCGACGAGTCCGCGTTCCGGCAGCGCGCCCGGCAAATCCTCCAGCAAAAATTCGACACAGAGGAATTCCTCGATACGCTGCGCGATTTCGCCCAGGAGGAACTGTTTCCCATTGGTTTGCGGCTCTGGTCCGGAATGATCGACCCTGCCAGTGCCGCCCTCGCCTATTCTGGCCTTGCGGCCAGCATTGTCGAAATATCCCTTGAACATGTCGAGCGCGTCTTCGCTCTTGAGCATGGGCGGGTGAGAGGAGGCAGGCTCACTGTCTTGGCGCTTGGCAAGCTCGGCTCGCGCGAAATGACCGCAACCTCGGATCTCGATCTCATTCTCATCTATGATTTCGATCCCGCGCGGCCGGAGTCCGAGGGTTCGCGGCCTCTCCACGCCGTGCAATATTATACCCGTCTCGCCCAGCGGCTCGTCTCCGCCCTGACCGTCGCGACGCGGCGGGGACGGCTTTATGACGTCGATATGCGGTTGCGTCCTTCCGGCGGCAAGGGACCGCTCGCGACCCAATTCTCAAGTTTCATCGGACTATCAATCCAAGGAAGCGGAAACCTGGGAGCATATGGTCTTGACGCGCGCCCGGCCCATCGCCGGCGACCAGAGCCTCGGAGAGCAAACCAAAGAGGCCATCCATGCCCTCCTCACGCGGCGGCGCGGCGATGGCTTGCGGCACGATGTTGCCGAAATGCGGCGCTTGATCGCGTCCGCGAAAGGCGACGGCGACCCTTGGGATCTCAAGCTTGCGGCCGGGGGGCTCATCGATATCGAATTCTTGGCCCAATATCTCTTGCTCCAAAACGCCCACGCCGAACCAAGCCTCGTTTGCGTTTCGCCCCTCGCCGTGATCGAGGCGGCGGCCGCCTGCCGCGTGCTCGATGCCAAGGATGCGCGCATTCTCATGGATGCTTACCGGCTCTTTACGGATGTGACGCAAATCCTGCGCCTCACCTTGGATCCAGGCGTCAATCCGCGCGAGGCCAATGACGCGGTCAAGCGGCGCCTTGCCAAAGCCGCCGGGCAGCCGAGCATGAGCGCGCTCGAGGCCTGCCTCAGCGACACGCGCGTGGAGGTGCGCGGTGTCTTTGAAAAGATCTTGTCCCCGTGATCAGGCGCGCAATTTTTGCGGCTGCGCGGGCCGGCGCAAGGCGCCTGCCGCCAAAAGCAGCTTTTGGCGTGGCATGTCGCGCAATTGGGGCAAGTGGACGAGGACGATCGTTCCGTTGCCGACCGACGAACGAATCCGTATCGAGCCGCCATGCAAATCGACGAGCGAGCGGGCGATGGCAAGACCAAGTCCGGAACCCTTCATGCCATTGTCGAGGGTTCCCCCCAATTGTTCGAAGGGCCGGCCAAGCCTTGCCAGCGGCGCCGGCGCAATGCCTATTCCGGTATCCTCCACATAGATGTTCAAAGCCCCTTGAATCATCCGCGCCCGGACGCTGACGCGGCCGTGATTGGGGGTGTATTTCACGGCGTTGCGCAAGAGGATTGTGAGAATCTTTTCGATCGCGAGGCGGTCGGCGTGGATCGACGTTCCCGGCAAGGTTTCGGCGGCGACGCTGATTTCCTTGTCGGTGGCAACAGGTTCAATCGCCGCGACCGCGGCACTGACCGCGGTGTCGATCTCGAAATCGGCCTTCTGAAGCCGGACCCGGCCAGATTCAAGGCGCGACATGTCGAGAACATCCGAGATCACGTCGCGCAGACGTTCGCCGCTTTGCTTGATGTCCTTGCAATAATCGGCATAGCGCGGCGAGCCCAAGGGGCCGAAGGTCTCTTGCTGCATCATGTCGGCAAAGCCGATGATGTGGTTGAGCGGTGTCCGCAATTCGTGGCTCATATTGGCGAGGAATTCGGATTTGGCCCGGTTCGCGGTTTCGGCCTCGGCCTTTTGCTCCAAATATTTTTCCGCGAGATCGGCGAGCTGCTGCGCCTGCAATTCCAGGGTTTGCCGTGATTTGCGCAAATCGGCGACGGTCGCCATGAGCCGGCGCTCGGAGTCCATCAATTGCTCTTCATGGCGTTTGAGCGCGGTGATGTCGGTGCCGACCGAAACATAGCCGCCGTCCTTGGTGCGCCTTTCGTTGATTTGCAGCCAACGGCCATCGCCAAGGCGCGCCTCATAGGTGCGCGCCCCGGCGAGCGGCCGTTCGCCAAGCGCGATATGAGTTTGAATGACGGGGGGCGTTCCTTTCGCCATCACTTGCGCATAAGGCGTTCCGGCGGCGACCGCGTCACTTACCAGATGATGGAACTTTTGGAACTTGGAGTTGCACATCACGAGCCGGTTGTCGGCGTCCCAAAGAACGAAAGCTTCCGATACCGTCTCGATGGCGTCGCGCAGGCGCAGGTCGGCCGTGGCGGTGCGCTCGGCGAGGGCCTTTTGTTCGGTGATGTCAACGGCAATTCCCACAAGGTGCGGGGATTCGCCCTCCGTCTCGTGGACAAGTTCGGCGCGCGCCCGCAACCAAATCCAGTCGCCCTTCACATTCTGCATCCGGAAAACATGATCGATCGAATCCGCTTGTGAGCTGGCCAGCATTTCGGCCATCACCGCAAGGTCGCCATCCTGCGGATGCACCAGCGCATTGATGTCGCCGAAAGACAGAAATTGGCCGGCGGCGCTCATGCCAAGGATCTCATACATCGAATCCGACCAATAGATTCGCCCGCGCGCGAGATCCCAATCCCAAAGGCCGCAGCGTCCCCGCCCGAGCGCCGTATCGACCCGGGCCTGCATCCTTTCGCAAAGCTGATTGGCTTCGCGGGCGCGCGATGCCTGCCAGAAATAGGCGATCGCCAAAGCGATCAGGACAACAACCGTGCAGATGACCTGCACAGCGGCGCGAAAGCTCGCCGCTTCCCAATCGGCGAGGACCGCGGCCATGGGATAAATGATGGCGACTTGGCCGAACGGCGGAGCGAGCGTGCGCACCGTCGCCAAGGCATCTGAGCCGTCGGCGAGGTCGATGCGCAGGACACCGGCCTTTTCCGCGAAAATCGTCAAGGGCTGCGCGGACCCCAAATAATCGTTCAGGGTGCTGTTGGAACCAGAAAGAGGCGGCGCGGCGCCGGCGATGGTGCCGGTGGCGTCGGTCACGATCACCTGCTGCCCGCGCGCCAAGGCGCGGGAAGGCACTGCCTGTGCCAAAGCCGCCGCCACATCTATCTTGGGCTGCTCCCGGAATTCGGTGTCGAGGTTGCTGGTTATGGCGCCAGCCACCAATTCGAGGTCGGTGAAGGCGTCGCTCAGGGCGCGATCATAGCTGTCGCGCGTCATCACAATGGAGATCGCGACCAGGGCCCCGGCAAAGAGGGCCACCATGGCGGGCACCGCGCGGCGAACCCAGATTTCAAAATGAATGATGCGCAATACGGCGGGCTGTTTCGCCGTACAGCCAAGTTCTCGCAATGCCCCCGCGCGTGCGGACGCATGCGCCGCATTTGCGCGCGCCATGTCAGGCCCCCTCGAAACTGACTGGAGCGATGTGCCGCATCTCTCCGAATCGAGCCTATGAGAGTCTTACTTTTTTGTTTTGTCCAGAGATTAATTAAAAGTGAACGCAAATTTGATCGCGGCGTTGAAGTTGGCCGCGGCGAAGCTTCGGATCAAAATGACGGCAAAATGCGGCGGGACACTGCGGGAGAGACCTCAAGCTTTAGGTGTCACCCAGCACGAGCGCGATCGCAAAACCATCATAGCCCTTGGCGCCGACGGTTTGGATCGCGGTGGCGCTGACCCGCGGCTCCGCGGCGAGCATCTCGTTGAAGCGGCGGATCCCCAAAATATCGGGATCGCTGGTTCCAGCGTCGATCACCCTCCCGTCGCGCACCACATTATCGACGATGATCACGCTGCCCGGCCGGGACAATTTGAGCGCAAATTCGAAATAGGCGGGGATGTTTTTCTTATCGGCATCGATGAAGGTAAGGTCGAAAGCGCCGCCGCCCGCGCCGGCGATCTGAGGCAGCACCTCCAGAGCGAGGCCGACGCGCAGATCGACAAGGCCGCTCAAGCCCGCCCCCGCAATATTGGCCAAGGCGACATCGGCATGCCTTGGCTCGGCCTCGATCGTCACGAGGCGGCCGCCTTCGGGCAGCGCCCGCGCCAGCCAGATCGTGCTGTAGCCGCCCAGCGTGCCGATCTCCAGAATTCGCCGCGCTCCGCGAATTAGGGCGAGGAGATAAAGAAGCTTTCCCTGGCTTGGGGTCACGGCAATCGGCGGCAGGCCAGCTTCGATGCTGGATTCGATCGCGGCATCCAGCGCCGCGTCGGGGGCCACCAGCATGCCATCGATGTAATGATCAACCGCCGTCCAGAGCGCCTCGGTCATGAATGATCCTCAAGCTTTCTGATGGCTACGGTCAGGCGAGCGAGCGCTCGGCGATGTCCTTCACATCGGGAGAGAGAGAGGCCACGCTGGCGACGCGGCGGAGCGCCCGTTCGGCCAGGCTCCGGCGTCCAGCCTCAAGCGAGCGCCAGCTCTTGAAGGCGGAAAGAAGGCGGGCCGCGACCTGCGGGTTTTTCGCATCGAGGTCGATCACGATCGCCGCGATGAAATCATAGCCGCTGCCGTCCTTGGCGTTGAACTGAGTCGGATTGAAGGCCGCGAAGGCACCGACCAGCGCCCGCATCCGGTTCGGGTTGGTATAAGAAAACGCCTTGTGGTTCATGAGGCTTTTGACCCGGTCGAGGGTGCCGGGTTCGGCGATCACCGCCTGCAGGGCGAACCATTTGTCGATGACGAGCGCCTCGCCTTCATGCGCGCGGTAGAAGACATCGATCGCGGTTTCGCGTTCTTTTCCAGGGATATGCGCGAGCACGCCGAGCGCGGCGATCGCATCCGTCATCGTCGTTGCGGTTTCGAGCTGGCGTGTGGCGAGGCGCGCGCCTTGGCTCT
This sequence comes from uncultured Alphaproteobacteria bacterium, assembly GCA_963784075.1. Taxonomy (GTDB): domain Bacteria; phylum Pseudomonadota; class Alphaproteobacteria; order Rhizobiales; family Beijerinckiaceae; genus Methylocapsa. The sequence goes on from CAWAQW010000057.1 coordinate 32,791, forward strand.
TATCTCCCGCCGCAAAAAGATCGAGCGCGGCATTGCGCAGGGCGCGCCTCCCGGCGGCGATCGCGTCGGGGGAATAAGGGCCTTCGCCGGCGAGGCGATCATAGGTGGCGAGCAGCGTGTCCTTGAGGTCTTGGCCGATCGCCTTGCGCAGAGCCTCGTGGGCGAGATGAATCGCGTCGGGATCGACATCCTCGCCAATTTCGCGCGCGATGTCGGTTTCGGTCGGCAAAGCAATGGCCTGAGCCGCAAACGCCGGGTCGGCGCTTTTTTCGATGACGATGCGAAGGGCGCCGCTGAAGTCTTTGTCCTCTTGCGGCGCGCCGCCATCGCGGATGCGGCTGACCGAGCGCAGAAGCAGGCGTGTTGCGTAGGTTTGCGCCGCCTGCCAGCGGTTGAAACTGTCGCTGTCGTGCGAAATGAGCGTAATGAGCTCGGCTTCGCTGGCCGCGGGATCGAGCCGCACCGGCGCCGAGAAGCCCCTCAGCAGGGAAGGCACGGGACGGCTCGGCACATCGTGAAAGGTGACGCGCCGCCGCGCGGCCGAAAGCTCGATCACGCCGCGCGAAAGTTCGGACGCGCTCGCGCCGTCCTGATCCCCCGCGTGCAGTTCGATATCGCCCTTGCCGGGGATGACGAGACCAAGCGCGACCGGAATGACGAAGGGTTCTTTTTTATCTTGGCCGGGCGTCGGTTTGCAGGATTGTGCGAAGTCAAGGGTGAAGGTCTTCGCCTTTTCGTCGTAGCTTCCGGTGACCTCGACGTGCGGGGTGCCGGATTGATGGTACCAGCGCGAAAATTCGGTCAAGTCGCGGCCGGACGTTTCGGCGAAACAGGCGATAAAATCCTCGATCGTCGCCGCCGTTCCATCATAACGGTCGAAATAAAGATCCATGCCGTTCCGGAACGCGTCATCGCCGATGAGCACCTTCAACATGCGGATAATTTCGGCGCCTTTCTCATAAATCGTCGCGGTATAGAAATTATTGATTTCACGATAGGTATCCGGCCGGACATTATGCGCGAGCGGGCCTGCGTCCTCGGCGAATTGCTGGGCGCGCAACGTCCGCACATCACTGATGCGGCGCACCGGGGCGGAGCGCATGTCGGCGGAAAACGCATGGTCGCGGAAAACGGTCAGGCCTTCCTTGAGGCACAGCTGAAACCAGTCACGGCAGGTAATCCGGTTGCCGGTCCAATTGTGAAAATATTCATGCGCGATCACCGCCTCGATGTTCGCATAGTCGGTGTCGGTCGCGGTGGCGGGAGAGGCGAGAACATATTTGTCGTTAAAGATGTTCAGCCCCTTGTTCTCCATCGCGCCCATGTTGAAATCGGAAACCGCGACAATATTGAAAACGTCGAGATCATATTCTCGCCCAAAGACCTTTTCGTCCCAGGCCATGGCGCGTTTCAGCGCATCCATCGCATAGGCGGCATAAGGCTCCTTGCCATGTTCGACGTAAATCCCGAGCCCGACCTTGCGGCCGGATTTCGTCGTGAATTCATCGAAGATCGCGCCGAGATCGCCGCCGACCAGGGCGAACAGATAAGATGGCTTGGGAAAAGGATCGTGCCAGACCGCGAAATGGCGCGACGTTCCTTCGATGGTGCCGCCCGCGATCTTGTTGCCGTTGGAAAGCAGCAGAGGCGCCTCAAAAAGCTCCGCTTCCAGCCTCACCGTATAAACACTCAGCACGTCGGGACGGTCGAGAAAATAGGTGATGCGGCGAAAGCCCTCCGCCTCGCATTGGGTGCAGTAGACGGAACCGGAGCGGTAGAGTCCCATCAGGCGTGTATTGGCCGCGGCATCGATTTCGGTTTCGATTGCGAGGACGAAGGGATGTTGCGGCGGCGCGTTCAAGGTGAACTGGTCGGGTGTCACAAAACCATTCCAAGCCTCCGTTCCGCGCAGATCGAGCTCATGACCATCGAGCACGATCTTTTTTACGGCGAGCCCGTCGCCGTCGAGGATAAGGGCGCCATTGCGGCGTCCTTGCGGGTTCGGGCGCATGGTGAGCCTCGCCCGAACCTGTGTCGCCGACGGGTGAAGCTTGACATCGAGGTCGACCTTGTCGATCAGATAATCGGGAACCCTATAGTCTTTCAGGCGAACGGGTTCGGCGGTATCGGTGCGCATCGAAACCTCTCGGATAAAACAGCAAGACAAAATGCGGGTATAGAACAATCGCGGCGATCATAAGGGCAACGCCCCGGTGGCGCAAAATGGCACCTCGGCCGCGGACGCCCGGACTTCACGACATGTGGCAAACAAAGGACATATAGGAATGGCTGGAACTCTCGGAAAGTGTTGGCTCGCCGTGCTCACAATCGCCGCCTTGGCGCTGCCGCAAGCGGGATGGGCGCATGGACCCTCGCGGCAGAAGGTCACCGAGGCGATCGTGATTGATGCGCCTCCCGCGAAGGTTTGGGCGGCGATCGCGGATTTTCACGACATGAGCTGGCTGCCTGGCGTGGCCAAGACGACCGGCAGCGGTGGCAATGAACCGGATGTCGCCACCCGTCAGCTGACCTTGGACAATGGCGCGACGATCGACGAAAGCCTCTACAAATATGACGCGGAGGGGATGAGCTATTCCTATCGGATCGACAACGTCGACGTGAAAGTCTTTCCGGTCAATAATTATTCCGCGACGCTCGTTGTGCTTCCGGCCGAGGGCGGGAAAAGCAGCGTCGAATGGCGCGGCGCCTTTTATCGCGGCTACCCCAACAACGATCCGCCGCCGGAATTGAATGACGAAGCCGCGATCAAGGCGGTGACCGCCCTCTACCGCAAAGGCCTCGAGAGTTTGAAGAAAAAGGTCGAGGCGGCCAAGTGAAAATAAAGCCAGCGACATTCGCCAAGGCCAGCGCCTGGTGCGCCGCTGCTTGCGCGGCTCTTCTTGTGTGCCAAGGTCCAGCCAGCGCCGGCGAAGCCTTCATCACCGATCAAAGCGGCGATGACGTCAGCGTGCTCGATCTTGGCCTCAAGCAGGTCGTGGCGCGGATCCCCGTGTCGGGCAAGCCCGCCGGGATCGCCATGGCGCGCGATGGGCGCCGGGCTTATGTGACAAGTCCGGAAGCCAAATATGTCTCGGTGATCGACACAGCGTCGCGCCAGATCGTCGCGAAAATCGCGATGCCGGATACGCCGCTCGGAATCGCCGCCGATCCGGCGGGCGGCTTTATCTATGTCGCCGGCTTCTATCAGCCGCGCCTTTATAAGATCGATCTCATATCAGACGCGATCGTCGCGACCGTCGAGGTTGGCGCGTCCCCATCCGGCGTCGCCTTGACGCCCGATGGGACGCTGATCGTGACGGCCGATCGCGACGACGATCAAATCTCGATCATCGACGCGCAAACTTTTACCCGCAAGGGCACCGTCAAGGTTGGCGCGCATCCCTTCGGCGTCACCATCGATCCGCAAGGCGCACGCGCCTATACCGCGAATGTCGAAAGCAACACCATATCCGTCGTCGATCTCAAGACGGATAGTTTGCTTGGCAGCGTGGCGGTCGGCAAGCGGCCTTACGCGGTCGCCCTCGCCAAGGGCCGCGGCTTTTCAACCGACCAATATGGCGGAACCGTCTCGGTCTTCGATCTCGCAACGCTCAAGCCGGTCAAGCGAATTTCCGTCGGCGATTATCCCGAGGGGATCGAAACCAGCGCCGACGGGAAGAGCATCTATGTCGTCAATTGGTTCTCAAACGAAGTTTGGGCGATCAATGCCGAGACGCTCGCGGTGACCGCGAAAATGCCGGTCGGCGACGGCCCCCGCGCCTTCGGCACGTTTTTGCGCGAGGCCCTGTGAGTGTTGCGTGGAGGTGATGTCGCGGCTGGCTAGAGCGGTTTCTCGTTGCGTGTCCCCACGCGATCGTGAAACCGCTCTCATTCAAAGAGTTAGCGCGTTTTCACACGGCGAACCGGTGGCCCCTTTGCGTGAAAATGCTCGAGCGGTGGGCTCCCCGCCCCCGTGGCGCAAGAATTGCGTTATTACCTCGATGTCTGATCCTAGGCGGTGCGCGGCGCTCCCTTACGCAGCTCCCACTTTCGCCCAGACGGCAGCAATTCCTTGCGCGATCGGACGCTCGCGATGAGATCTTTGTACCGCAGCCGCGAAATGTGCGAGTGGGACGAATTCGCGCAAGCCGCGCCGCTTATGCGGGACTTGTTGATGCGGGACGAGGCCGGCCGGCTGCCGCCGTTCCAATTCCTGCTGGCGCCTGGCGTCAGCGCCAAGGAGCATCGCGCCTGCTCGGAGCTTTGGACGCGCGATCGCCTCGCGGCGAGCTTGAGTGTTCGCGCCGAACTCGCTTTTCATTTCGATCTCGCCGAGCGCGAAAAAATCCGTATCGGCTATCTTTCCAATGATTTTCACGATCATGCGACGGCGCTGCTGTTGATCGAGACTTTCGAGGCGCATGACCGCGCCCGTTTCGAGCTGCACGCCTTTTCCTTCGGTGCCGATGATGGAAAGACATTGCGCCGGCGCATTCGTGACACGGTCCATGTCTTTCATGACGTGTCGGCCTTGAGCGACACCGACACGGCGCGCGCCATATACGGCGCCGGGATCGATATTCTGGTCGATCTCAAAGGCTACACGCAAGGCGCCCGTACCGGCGTCATGATGCTGCGCCCGGCGCCCGTTCAGGTGAACTTCCTCGGCTATCCGGGAACCTTGGGCGGCGGCATTTGCGACTACATCATTACCGACGGTTTCGTGACGCCGATGACGGCGGCGTCCGACTATTCGGAAATCCTTCGCCTATATGCCGCATTCCTATCAACCGCATGGCCGCCGGGGCGCAATCGGCCGCAAGCCAGCCCGTTCGGAAGCTGGCCTGCCGGAGTCGGGCTTTGTGTTCTGCTGTTTCAACCAGGCATATAAATTCACGCCGCCGGTTTTCGATCTTTGGTGCCGGCTGCTCGAAGCGGTGCCGGACAGCGTGCTCTGGCTGCTTTCCGCCGCGCGCGCCGAGGGCAATCTGCGCCAAGAGGCGCTGCGCCGCGGCATTTCGATGGACCGTCTTGTCTTCGCGCCCGACATGGCTCAAAGCGATCATCTCGGCCGCCTGCAACTTGCCGATCTCGTCCTCGATACGATCCCCTATGGGGCGCACACTACGGCGAGCGACGCGCTCTTTGCCGGGGTGCCTATCGTGACCCGCGCCGGAGACATTTTTCCCTCGCGCGTCGCGGGCGGCCTTTTGCACGCCGCCGGCCTGCCGGAATTGATCGCTCGAAGCGAAGAAGATTATTTCGCGATCGCTTTGGCACTGGCAACGGAGCCGGGCCGGCTGGAAATGTTGAAAGCCAAGCTTCGCCGCGATCACCTGACGACGCCGCTCTTTGATGTCGCCGCCTATACGCTGGCACTCGAGGATCTTTATGAGACCATGATGAGCCAGCGCCGCATCGGCGCCGATCCTGTGGCGATATGGGCAGCGACAAAGTGACGATCTATTTCTCACGGCGGCTTCAGGTCAGGCGAATTTTTGTGCCCGAGCGCGCCGCTTTTCAGCCGGCTCCCTGCAATACCGGCCGCCGCACATAAAGAACGGCGCCGAGGTTCAGGACGCCAAGAGCGGCGAGAAGCACCGGCTCGCTTACGCCCATCGCCCGGCTTTGCAGCATGGCCGTCGCGAGCACCCCCAAGACGATAAAACCTGCGTTGAGAATATTCACGCCACCGACAATTCGGGCGCGGCGGTCGGTGGGCGCATCGGCCTGGATCGCGGTGAAAACAGGCACCACGAAAAGCCCGCCCGCGCAGGCAAGCCCGGTCACATCCAAGGCGATGCGCAGGCCCGCAATCGACGAGAAGAATTCGGCGAGCCCCACGTCGCCGTTTGCCAGCGGCAGCAAGAACGTCGCCGCCCCAAGATCGAACAAAAAAGCCGCCATGCCGAACGCGGCGAAAGGAACCGTCCTCAAATAAATGCGCCCATGCGCGATCACCGCCGCCGAAATCGAGCCGATTCCGATCCCGAGCGCGAACAAGGCGCTCACCGCCGTCTCGACCTCGATGCCGCCGCCCGTCTTGTTGCGGACAACGACCGGCACCAGAGAAAGGGCGATGGCGCCGCTCATCCAGAACCAGGAAACCGCTATCGTGCGTGACCATAGGGTTTCGTCTCGCGCCACTTCGCGAATGAGGGCGAAGGTGGAGGCAAGGACATTGCGGTTGGCGCGAAGACCCGGCGCCCCGCGTTCGGTCGGCGGAATAAAAAAGACTGGCCGCGAAACAGGCAATGGCGATGACCATAAGCTGAAGGACGGTTCCTTCCGGCGCGCGGCCCCGTGCGGAGAGGCCGCCTGCGATGAGCCCCAAAAAAATCGCGATGAAGGTTGCCGCCTCGACGAGGGCGTTGCCTGCCATAAGCTCCTGTTTGGCGAGAAGGTCGGGAAGAATGCCATATTTGACCGGGCCGAACAAAGCCGAGATCACGCCGAGCCCGAATAAAGCCGTGTAAAGCAGCGGCAGTGACAAGAGCCAGAGGCCAGCCGCGGCAACAATCTGGACCCCTATCTCAGCGAATTTAAGGTGCCGCGCGAGCCATGCCTTGTCATGCGCATCGGCCATTTCGCCGCCAAGCCCGGAGAGGAGCAAAGAGGGCGCCATGAATGTGCCGACCGCGAGTGTGATCAACGGGCCCGCCTCGCTTTCGCCGAGCCTGAACAGAATCAGCATGGCGAGCATGTTGCGCACGAAATTGTCGTTGAAGACGGAAAAAAACTGGCACCAGAACAAACCGGCGAAGCGGCGTGCCCGCATGAGGCCGGCGAGCATGGCAAAGGGCGGGACAAAAGCCGGGGCGTCGAAATTCTCGCTCATGCGCGCAAAGGCTCGGCGTGGCCGACGATCCGGAAGATGCCCGGGAAGGCGCCGCGCATTTTGTGATCGAGGGCGTCGACATAGTCATGCACTTCGCCGACGCTGAGGTAAGGGCTCACCCGGCAATGATAATTGACGACCAAACCATCCGGCGTTTTCCGTACCCGGACGCTGTGCACATCGCGGATAGGCCCGGTCGCGGACAGTTCCTTCAAGACGAAGGCGAGTTCGGCGCGGATGTCCTCCGGCACGGGTTGGCCCTTAAGGAGGCGTGGCTCCAGCGGCTCGATATCGGGACTCAACTTCAATATCCGGGCCGACTTCCCGGCCGATCTCCATCTCGAGCCCGGAGACGATCTCATGCGCATTGCCATGCGGCATGCGGCCGTCGAGCTCGACGTCGAAACTGATCGACGTGCGGCCGCCGATTTCCTGCATGGTCACGTGATGAACCGGAACATGCCGCTTGGCCGCGATCAGAAGAACACGTTCGAGGATCGTTTCATCGTCGAGCGCGATCGGCCGCGACGTGACCGTCAAGGCGGCCCCGGGATGGCCAGCCGCGATCGCGGCCGCGACATTGGCCTCGATCGCGGCGGCTTTTTCGAGGGGCAGAGTGCGCGATATGGTGATCGCGATATCGCCAAAGACTTCGGCTCCGGCCGGGCGCAGCCGGATGGCCTCGACCTCGATGACGCCCGGAACGGATTGCGCGATCGACCGGATTTGCGCGGTCAAACCTTTTGGCGCCTTATCGACGAGCGCGTTGACGGTGCGCCGGCCGATCCTAAAGCCCGCCACCCCGATGAAAAGGGCAAGCCCAAGCGCCGCCAGCGCATCGCCTTTTGGATAGCCGTAGAAGGCGGCGGCGATGCCGCAGAGCGCCAAACCGGAACTGACGATATCGCTCGAAAAATGCAGAGCGTCGGCGGCGAGCGCCTCACTTTTCGTTATCGCGGCGATCCGCTTCAGCGAAAGCCAGCGAACGAAATCCACGATCATCGAGAGCAGCAAAACCGCGAAGACGATGGGCGCCGGGTCAATGCTGATGTCGTGGCTCGCGAGCCGCGAGAACGCCTCGATCACGATATAGGTGGCGAGCGCGAACAAGAATCCGGTTTCGACAAGCGCCGCCAAAGCTTCCACCTTGGCGTGACCGAATTGGTGGTCGTCATCGGCCGGTTTGTTCGCGATCCGGATCGCGAAATAGGTGAGGATGGTCGCCGCCACATCGCCGAGATTATGGCCCGCTTCCGATAGGACCGCCAAGGAGCCCGAGGCAATGCCGGCGGCAAATTTCGCCACCGTCATCAGCGCGCTTACCGTGATGGAGGCAAGCGCCGCCCTTTCCTTGAGCCGGGGGGCCTCGTTCATCGACTTTTCCCGTTCCGCCGCTATTGGTTGGCGTCCGCGCATCAGGCCCAATCGCTCCGGCCAAGCATCTATCAAACTCTTGCGAGGAGCGGCAAGACCGCTATTTCGTGCTATATAACGTTAACGTCCGCCTTTGGCTCACGGTTGCGCCGCCAGCCGCCCGTCGAGAGCCGCATCTCGGGATAGGATCATGGAATATCTACACACAATGGTTCGCGTCACGGATCTTCCGCAATCGCTCGATTTCTACACCAACAAGCTTGGCCTCGTCGAGACGCGGCGGATCGACAATGAGGCAGGCCGTTACACCTTGGTGTTTCTTGCCGCGCCGGGGGATGCCGATCGCGCCAAGGAGGCGAAAGCGCCCCTCATCGAGCTGACCTATAATTGGGACAAGGAGGTTTACACGGGCGGCCGCAACTTTGGCCATTTGGCCTATGCCGTGGACGATATTTACGCGACCTGTGACAAACTCATGAAAGCGGGCGTTACCATCAACCGGCCGCCGCGTGACGGCCATATGGCGTTCATCCGCTCGCCCGACAATACTTCGATCGAGCTTTTGCAGAAGGGGGCGCCCTTGCCAAAGTCCGAGCCCTGGGCTTCGATGCCCAACACTGGGGTGTGGTAGCTTTTGACCGGCGCCCTCTCCGCTTTAGGTCCCGGCGATTTCGCGAGCCTCGCGCCGCTCACCGGCTCCGCTTATTTCCTCGATGTCGATGGCACGCTCTTGGAGATCAAGCCGCGCCCGGAGGATGTCGTTGCCGATCAATCTCTGCGCGCGCTCCTCACAGAACTCTTGGCCGCGGCGCAGGGCGCGCTTGCGCTTGTCAGCGGGCGGAGAATCGACGATCTCGATCGTATTTTCGGCCCGCTCATGTTGCCGGCGGTCGGCCTGCATGGCGCGGAAATCCGCTTTCCCGATGGCGCCCGCCTCGCGCCGCAAATGGGCGCGATGGATGAGGTGCGCCCGCCGCTTTTAGATTTTGCCGCTTCCCGTCCTGGCGTAAGATTGGAGGACAAAGGCGCGGCGGTCGCGGTCCATTTCCGGCAAGCGCCAGAGTTCGCGGGCGACGTCTTGGAATTTTTGGAAATGCTCGCGCAACAAAGCGGTCTTGCCGTGCAGCCGGGCAAAATGGTTGCCGAACTCAAGCACCCGCATCACAATAAGGGAAGCGGCATCGCCGCCTTGCTGGCGCATCCACCTTTCTCGGGGCGCACGCCGGTTTTTATCGGCGATGATCTGACCGATGAAAGCGGCTTTTCCTTCGTCAATGCGCAAGGCGGGATTTCGGTGCGCGCCGGTTCCGCCGAGGCGGCGACGCAGGCGCGTTATGGTCTGGGCGATCCAGCCGAAGTGCGCGCGGCGCTTTCCCGGCTTTTGGCCGGTCCTGCCCACACAAGAGCTAGGCCATGACAGAGAAAGACGAAGAGATCATCCGTTTCTTCAAGAGCCGCAAGGGCATCATCGTCTTGAGCCTCGCCTTGACGGTCTGCGGCATCTTTTTCATTCTCGTGACGGGTCGTTGGGAGCTCAGCTTTTTCGTGATCGCCGCGCTTCTGCCGTGGGTGGAGTTCTGGTTTCGACACCGCAAAAAATGACTTTCTCACTGCGTCAAGCGGCCAGCATCCGTCAACAATTTGGGAGGTCTCATGCGACAGCGCGTAGCGCGGATGGAGACTTTTCTTACTCGCAACATCCCGAGGCCGTCCCACACATGTTCATATCATGGTGGAGTCACTGAAATATTGCATTAAATTGCAGGTGTTTTCGCCCGAGTCGAAGGTGGCACGAGCGCTGCCTTTGCCTCCTCTCGAGGCAGCGAGGGACGGCGGCTCACACTGGAGGTTTCTCATGTCTTCGCTCGTGTCGCGCCTCTCTAGCTGGTCCACCCTCGTCGCTGCCGCGCTCCTCGCGGCCACCACCTCGAGCGAAAGCGCTCCTGTTGCCGCCAAGGTGAACCTCCGCGTGTTTGCGACCGGCGACCTGCCGGACTGGGCATGGTTCATTCTCCAGGCCGTCGAGGGGGACAAGCCGCTGCTCGAGCCCAGGGAGAAGCAGAAGAGAGGAGACATCGTGTGGTTCGTCAAGAGCGCGGAGAAGCCGCTCTACAAGGCGTCCGTGCAGGTGCAGGACGCGGCGAAGTTCAACCTCTCCTTCGTCCAGATCGAGAACATGGACAACCGGATGGTCAAACATGTGGTCATCTGCCGGCAGTACAAGCACCTCAAGCCCGCGCTCGGCCGCTACCTCGCGGATCATCGCGACGTCAGCCAGCTCGACATCGACGCCAAGGTGAACACGCGTTTCGTGTCCGGCAGCCAGGGCAGGCAAGACCGCGACGTGGTCGACAACAGCACGTGCAATGTCACGTACACGATCAACGGCGTGGCCGTGTCCGAGTGACCTGCGCAGATCGGTCGATTGGCACTAAATGCAGTACCTCGAAAAAATATCCCCTTATGGTGTGATGACCGGCGTTCGAGTTCGCAGCGCGGTAGATCGTTCAATCCTTGGCCTCTCATCGAGGCTGCCTGAAGTCGCCACCGGTTTCTCAGGTGGTGGCTTGATCGGCTCAACTCACGCGACCCAACGCGTGGCGCGCCGGTTCACCCGGCCGCGGCCGCCATCCTTTCAAGACAAACGAAGCGGCGCATATTGTAGACGAGGTTCATCATTCCGATCTTGCACCGGGCGCGAACGATGCCGATGGTGCGCACGAGCTCGGCTCCCATGCCGTTCTTTTGATCACCAAATACATGCTCGACGCGGGCGCGCACCTTCGAGCGCGTCATATTGGCGGCCTTCTGCGCCTCACTGAGTTTGCGATTGCGATAGGCCCTGTGATGAATGCGGCTCTTCAGGCCGCGCTCAGCGAGCTTTTCCTCGATCTCATCGCTGCGATAGGCGCTGTCGGCCCACACGTCCGAAGCCGTGTTGCTCGTATCAAGAACATCTTCGAACTTTTGACTGTCGTGCACGCTCGCGTCGCTCACCACGTAACGGCGCACGAATTTGTGCCGGCGGTCGACGCCGATATGGTTCTTGTATCCAAAATACGAGCGTTCATGCTTCTTCGTCCAGCGCGCGTCCTTGTCCTTCTGGCGGTTCTTGGCCGGCTTGGATTTCCAGTCTTCCGGCATCTTGCCTTCCTTGATCGTCTCGTTGTCCTCGCGCGAATTGTGTTGCTTGGGCGCCGACACGATCGTCGCATCGATGATCTGCCCGCCCCTGGCGAGATAGCCCTTGTTCTTCAAGAACCCATCAAACAGATCGAACAGCTCTTCCACCGCGCCCGCCTTCGCCAGCGCCTCGCGATAGAGCCATAAAGTCTTGGCGTCGGGAACCGCATCCTCCAGCCCCAAACCGAGAAAGCGCATGAAGGAGAAGCGATCACGAAGCTGGTATTCCGCCTGATCGTCGGAAAGATTGTAGAGCGCCTGCAACACCAGCGCCTTGAAGATCACGACTTCATCCCAAGGCTTGCGTCCCGCTGAACTCTTGCGTTCCGCGTCGCTCTTGCGAAGCTCGCCTTTAATCAGAGCCGCCTTCAGCTTTGGCCGGAAGGATTCGAACGGAACCATCGCCGCGATCACTGCAAGCGGATCGCTCTTTTTATCGAGACTTTCATAACGTCGGTTCAAATCGAAAAAACCAAGCTGTCCCACGCCAACTCCCCGCGCTCAGAGCATGAGAACCTTGAATCTGATTTGCACCGTGGAGGGAAGCGCCTATTTTTCGAGGTTTTCGCGGAAGCTCATTCTGGCCTCGTCCACCATGTCCCGTTCTCGGCCGCTATAAAATTTCCGGAAAATCGCTTCTCTTAAAAATCGCCGCGAGCTTTATGCCTTGCTCTGCCAAATTCTCCGCGGCGCCTTCCTCGCGATCGACCACCGCGAGGGCGCGGCGGACCGTGGCGTTGTGGCCCTCGATCCCTTCGATGGCTTTCAGAATCGAGCCGCCGGTGGTCGCGACATCATCGATCATGAGCACCTCGGCGCCGGTGCGCAAAAAACCGTCGATGCGCTCGCGCGCGCCATGCTCCTTTTGCGCCTTGCGGACAAAAAACGCCTCGACCGGATAATTCTTGAGATGGCTCATGGCGGCCACCGAAGCGACGATCGGCACCGCGCCCATTTCGAGGCCGCCGATGCACGAAATCGCATGGCTTTTCATGTAATCGACAATGATCTCGCCAATCAGCGCCGCGCCTTCCGGCAGCAGGGTGGTTTGCCGGAGCTGAAACAAATAGGTGCTTGTTCGCCCGGACGATAAAGTGAACGCGCCCGTTTTGAGCGAGTGCGCGCGGATGATCTCCTGCAAGCGGCGCCACCGCGCATCGGCGCGGCTGAGAACATCCTCGGCCTTGGCACCCTCGTTTTGCGCCACAGGTGAAGTCATCGTCCGGTCCCTCGATCCATTCAAAATCGCGATTGCCTAAGCTGCACGCTCGCCCTCACCCTGAGGAGGGCGAGGCTCTTGCTACAGGCTGCTCATTTAGCACGTCGCGGCGGCTCTTGGCGGCTCCGCCCCATTTTGCTGTGGATCGCGGCGAAGAGACGTCGAGCCAGAGCGGCGCGATGGCCCGGAAAATTGCCGCGCGTAACCGCCTCTCGACGTCTTCGCCCGCAGCATTACGTTTAAGGACGAGAGCCACGGGCACGTTCTCGCGGCAGCGCATTTGAGGAAAGGAACCATCCCATGAGTTTTTTCGGCCCAAAACCGGATTTCGACTTGAGCCTAAGCTCAACCCTTGCCCATAATTGGTGGGTGGTGGCGGCAAGGGGCATTTTCGGGCTCCTCATTGGCCTCATCGCCTTTCTTTTCCCTGGGCCGACCTTGCTGTCCCTCGTCACGCTTTTCTCGATCTATCTCATCCTCGATGGCATTTTGGCGATTGTCGCCGCCGTGCGCGCGGCACGGCAAAACGAACGCTGGGGCTATCTCACTTTCGAGGGCATCGTGGGCATCTTGGCGGGGCTGATCGCCATTGCCCTGCCCGGCCTGACCGTGCTCGTTTTTGTCGGTCTTCTCGCGGCCTGGGCCATCGTTTCGGGAGCGCTCGAGCTTCGCGCGGCCTATAATCTTGCCGAGGACCACGGCCGCTGGTGGCTGGCGCTCGGCGGGATCGTTTCGGTGATCTTCGGGATCGTGCTGATTGCAGCACCGAGGTTCGGCGCCGTGGTGGTGAGCTGGTGGGTCGGCGCCTATGCGACCTTCTTTGGGGCGACCCTACTCGTGCTCGCTTTCCAATTGCGGGCGCGCAGGGCCCACCCTGGATCGTCAGCAACAGCCAGCCGGATTTGACGGAAGGGCGCGCGGAAAGGGCCCGGTCGGCCCTTTCCGTCGCCAAACCCTTTCGCTTTTACTGCTGTTTTTTCGCCTTGAGCTTCTGCAGAGCCTGGGCGCAGCCCACGGTCATTTCTTTCTTCTTCGCTTTGAGACATTTCAGGATGAGGCCGCCGCCCGGTTCGATCCCGGCGCAGAGCCGCTCGATGTCGCTTTTGCAATAGGTGCGAAGGTCCTCCATTTCCTGGGCCTTGGCGGGAACAACCGCAGAAAGGCTTGCCGCCAAGCCGAATGCCATGAAGGTGGCCGATAAAAAACGGATCCGCATCTCTCCTCCCCTTTGCGCCTGGGCCTTAGAGCATGTTCCGCGAAAGTGCGAACCAGTTTCGCGAAAAGATCATGCGAAATCAAAGACTCTAGAACGTGCTGGTCTTAACATAGAGCTTGAGCCTCGGATAGATCACAAAAAACTTTGCGGATCGACATCGACGGCGACTTTGATGCCGCCTTTTTCGGGCGGCCCGGCGGCGAGCCAAGCGCGCAAAAACCCTTGCAGATCGGCGCTGCGCGGCGCCCGCACCAAGAGCCGGAAACGGTGGCGCCCGCGAATGACCGCGATCGGCGCCTCGGCGGGGCCAAGCAGGCTGAGCTCCTCCGGCTTGGGGAAACCGCCCGCGGGGGTGAGCGTCCAGCCCGCCGGCGGGCGGCAGGGCATGGGCGGCGCGGGCGAGCGCCCGCGCATGGGCTTCGGTGGAGGCGGCGTCCTTGCCCGACACGATGAGCGCGGCGAGACGGCCGAAGGGCGGCAGGCCGGCGCGGCGGCGCTGCTCTGTTTCCTCCTCGTAAAAGCGCTCGGAATCGCCCGACAAAATCGCCCGCATCACCGGGTGCTCCGGCTGCCAGGTCTGGACGAAGCGCCCGCCCGGGGATCTCGAACCGTCCGGCCCGCCCTGTCACTTGTTGCAGCAATTGAAAGGTGCGCTCGGCGGCGCGCGGGTCGCCGGAGGTCAAGCCAATATCCGCGTCGATCACGCCGACGAGCGAAAGATGCGGAAAATTATGGCCCTTGGCGACGAGCTGGGTGCCGATCACGATGTTAAATTCACCGCGCGCGACCGCCTCGATCTCGGTGCGCAGACGCTCCGCGCCGCCCGGAAAATCCGAGGACAGGGTGAGAAGTCTCGCCTGCGGGAACAAGTGTAACCGCTTCCTCGGCCAATCGCTCGATGCCGGGGCCGCAGGCGGCGAGCGAGTTCGGGGCTTCGCAGGAAGGGCAGAGCGCCGGCCGCCGTTCGATATGGCCGCAATGATGGCACATCAGCGCCCGCCGGAACCGGTGTTCGACGAGCCAGGCGGTGCAGTTCGGGCATTGAAAGCGATGGCCGCAGGAGCGGCAGAGGGTCAAGGGCGCATAGCCGCGCCGGTTGAGAAACAGCAGCGCCTGCTCGCCGCGCGCCAGCGTCTCGGCGATGGCCTCGGCAAGGCGGGGCGCGATCCATTTTCCGCGCGCGGCCGCCTCCTTACGAAGATCAATCGCCGCGATGTCCGGCGGCGGTTTGGCGTTGAACCTCGTGGCGAGCCTCACATGGCCGATAGCGGCCTTGCGCGGCATTGACCCGGCTTTCGATCGAAGGCGTCGCGGAGGACAGGATGACGGCCGCTTTCTCGATCTGGCCGCGCACCACGGCCATGTCGCGGGCGTGGTAGGCAACGCCGTCCTCCTGCTTATAGGCGGCCTCATGTTCCTCATCGACGACGATCGTGGCGAGATCCGTGAAAGGGAGAAAAAGCGCCGAGCGGGCTCCGGCAACGACCTTGACGCCGCCCGTTGCCACGGCGCTCCACAGCCGCGCCCGCTTGCGCGCGCTGACGCCCGAATGCCATTCCGCCGGGCGCGCCCCGAAGCGGGCCGCGAAACGGTCGAGAAATTGCGCGGTGAGCGCGATCTCTGGCATGAGGATCAGGCTCTGGCGTCCGGCTTCGAGCGCCGCCGCGATCGCCTCGAAATAGACTTCCGTCTTGCCGGAGCCGGTGACGCCTTCGAGCAAGGTCACCGAGAAATCGCGGCTCTTGACGCGCTTGACCAAACTCTCCGCGGCCTCTTGCTGCGCGGCTTCGAGCGTCGGCCGCGCGAACGCCGGATCGCAGGGTTGCGCGGCAGGCTCTGGCGGCAGCGCGATGGCTTCAAGCGTGCCTTCGTCGATCAGCGTGTCGATCACCGTGCCGGAACAGGCGGCGATCTCGGCGAGCGCCGCCTTGGGGTAGGCAAGCCCGCCTTCCACGGCCGCGAGGACGCGGGCGCGGGCTTTGGTCATGCGGCTTGGCGGCGGGCCCGCAAGACGCACGCCGATGCGCGCCGGTTCGGGCCCCGCCTGCAATGGCGCGCCAATCGCCATGCGCAACACCATGCCGCGCGGGCTCAAGGTCCAGCGCGCCACCCAGTCGATGAAGGCTCGCGCATTGGCGGGAAGCGGCGGAAGCGCGGGATGCGCCGCGATGGATTTCAGATTTGAGCGCGCGGCCGTGCCGGGGCGCGTCTCCCAGACAATTCCATTCGCCATTCGCGTGCCGAGCGGCACTTCGACAAAATCGCCAGCCGCGACTTGGATGTGGCCTGGCACGAGATAGGAATAGGAATGATCAATCGCGACCGGCACGAGGACCTCGGCGATCGCCGCGCCTTCTTCCACGAGGTGGGCCTTGGCTGCCTCTGACATGGCTAAGATCAATCATTCCGGCGGCCATTGCGCCGTTTTCGCGCGAGCGCGTTGAGGGCTTCGACCGCGCCGGAAAAAGCCATGGCGGTATAGATGTAGCCTTTTGGAAAATGATAACCAAATCCGTCCGCGATCAGGGTCGTGCCGATCAACAAGAGAAAGCCGAGAGCCAGCATCACGATGGTCGGATTGCGATGGATGAATTTGGCGAGCGGGCCGGCGGCGATCAGCATGACCGTGACCGCCGCGATCACCGCGATGATCATGATCGCGACACGGTCGGTCATCCCGACCGCGGTGATGATGCTGTCGATCGAGAACACGAGATCGAGAAGCACGATCTGGCCGACCGTGGCCGCGAAGGCCCGGGGTGTTGGAAGCATGCCGCCGGCGGTATCGGCTGGATCGACAGCATGATGGATTTCCTTTGTCGCCTTGAAAACGAGGAACAACCCGCCGGCGATCAGAATAAGGTCGCGCCAGGAAAAGTCCTTGCCCAAAACGGTGAACAAAGGCTCGATGAGATGGACGACATAAGCCGCGCCGGCCAGGAGCAGCACCCGGAAAACAAGCGAAAGGCCTATCCCGACGCCGCGCGCCTTTCCCGCTTGCGCCGCCGGCAATTTCGAAGAGAGGATTGCGACAAAGACGAGATTGTCGATGCCAAGCACGATCTCCATGGCGATGAGGGCGGCGAGCGCGAGCCATGCCGAAGGATCGGTGGCGAGCTCTAGCAAAGAGTCCATCAAAAGCATTTCTTGCGGCATAGTCCTGCTCTGCCGGCAAGCAAGACGGGAAATGCCGCAGTCTGTAAGGAATCGCTTGATTTTGACCCGTCTCAAAAAGGAGGCCTCCGGTTCACGCGGCTCGCGCATGATCCGCGAAAGTGGAAACCGGTTTCGCGAAAAGATCATGCGCAATCAAAGACTTAAGAGCATGACGCCTACCAGTGACATCGCATCATGCTCCAAGGACACGCGAACCTTAACGCAAGGTTGAATTCAAGGTCTCAGATGCCACGGATGCGATGGGGACCGGCGGGTTAAGGAGCATCCGGGATCGTTGGAACAATAAGGCGCGGCAGCGGCGCCCGCGCCCGCCCGAACCCCAGTGACGATCGTCCCAAGCCGTCGCTGGGGTGGATGGGAGGGCGGCGTCCGTCTGGGCGCCAACCCGGCGGGAGGGGATTACATCACGCCCATGGGGCCGATCTTGAGACCATCCGCGATCTTTTTCTGTTCATCGGTGAACGACGCATAAAGCGGATCCAGCGCGCTCTTGATCGCCTGCAGATTCTCGACATGCGCGGCGGCCATTTTCGCATGGTGATCGAGTTTTTCGGGAAGGCTCACGGTGGTGCCGGATTGCATCATCTTACTGTGCATCGCTTGCATCGACTCGTCCATCGACTTCGCCGAGGCAAGAAGAGCATCGGCAAATTTATTCCATGCCGGCATTTGCGCTTCGGTGATTTTCAGCTCGGTCTTGACCGCCGCGACACGATCGCCCGCATGCGACAGCCTCTCATGCATCATCGACATCATGTGCGACATGTGCTCCGGGTTGCCGCCCATCATGCCGCCCCCCATCATGTCGCAGCCCTTCATCATCTCCTCGCCCTTCATGCCGCCACCCATGTCTCCTCCGCTCATGCCGCCGCCGCCCATGGGTTGGGCGGATGCGGAAGGCGCGAACGCCAAGGCGGCCGCGAGCGAAAGACCGGTTAAGGGAAGCGAAACTCGAACGTTCATGACCAGGCTCCTTGTTTGCAACGTCCCCGCCGGGGGTAAACTTCAATCTCCCCCGCGAGGTTCCAGTCTGGCCATTCTAGGCGGACGGCGGGCCGCGCCTTTGACGCAGGTCAATTGGCGGCACCCCAGCGGCACCGGAACTTCAGGCGGCAGCGCCGTGGCAATGCTTGAATTTCTTGCCCGAGCCGCACGGGCAAGGCTGGTTGCGCCCGACCTTGCCATAGGAGCCGGCTCCGTCGAATCGCGGACAAGCGTTTCGGTGGCATGCGCCCCCGGCGTGCTGAATTCCGGCTTGGCCATCTGCGGGAAGGCGGCGGTCGCGGGCGTGAAAGCAGCTTCGATCGCGCCTTCGGTATGAACCGGCGGCGCGAGATCTGACATCGCCATCGTCTCCATCGGCGGCGGCCGCTCGAAAGCAACCTCGACACGGTTCAACTGTGCCGTCGTCGCCTGCCGCAGATGTTTGATCAATTCACTGAAAAGCTCGAAGGCTTCCGCCTTATATTCGTTCAAAGGATCGCGCTGCGCCATGCCGCGCCAGCCGACAACCTGGCGCAGATGATCGAGCGTGACGAGATGCTCGCGCCACAGATGGTCGAGCGCCTGCAGGACAATCTGCTTTTCGACATAGCGGGTAATCTCGGGGCCGTTTCTCTCAACCCGGGCGGCATAGGCCTCATTGGCCGCCTGCCGCAGCCTCTCATGCATTTCGTCCTCGGTGATCCCTTCTTCCTTGGCCCAATCGGCGAGCGGAAGGGTGAGATTGAAGTCGGCTTGCACCGCTTTCGTGAATTCCTCGATGTCCCAGGCCTCGGGATAGGAGTCGCGCGGGATAAATCTCGTGATGAGATCGTCGACGACGCCTTCGCGCATGTCGGTGACCATTTCTTCGAGCGAGTCCTGCGCCATCATCTCACGGCGCTGTTCGAAGACGACCTTGCGCTGATCGTTCATCACATTGTCATATTTCAGGATGTTCTTGCGCATGTCGAAGTTGCGCGCTTCGACTTTTTGCTGGGCTTTTTCCAAGGCCTTGTTGATCCAGGGATGGACAATCGCTTCATCCTCCTGGAGGCCGAGCTTGACGAGCATGGACTCCATCCGGTCGGACCCGAAGATCCGCATCAGATCGTCCTTGAGCGACAAGAAGAATTTTGAACGTCCCGGATCGCCCTGGCGCCCGGAACGGCCGCGCAATTGATTGTCGATGCGGCGGCTCTCGTGGCGTTCGGTGCCGATGATATAGAGGCCGCCAGCGGCGATCGCCTTTTCCCGGAACCCTTCAACCTCGGCCCTGATTTCAGCTTCCTTCGCCTCGCGCTCGGGGCCTTGCGGAAGATTGGCGCACTCCTGCGCGACCCGCATTTCGACATTGCCGCCGAGCTGTATGTCGGTGCCGCGGCCGGCCATATTGGTCGCGACGGTGATGGCGCCGGGCACGCCCGCTTCGGCGACGATATAGGCTTCTTGTTCGTGAAAGCGCGCGTTCAAGACCGCGAAAAGTTTTGAGGGCTTGTTTGACCGCGCCGACGCATAGAGTTTCTGCAAGGCTTCGGGATGGGTAAAGTCGATCTGCTTATACCCGTGTTGTTTCATCGCCTCGGCGAGCTGCTCGGACTTTTCGATCGAGGTGGTGCCGACAAGCATCGGCTGCAGCTTGGCGTTGGCGGCCTCGATCTCACGGACGATCGCGCGCAGCTTTTCTTCGGACGTCCGGTAGACTTCGTCGTCCTCGTCGTGCCGCTTGACCGGCTTGTTGGTCGGTATCTCGACGACATCGAGTTTGTAGATTTCGGCGAATTCATCCGCCTCGGTCGCGGCCGTCCCGGTCATCCCGGCAAGCTTGCCGTAGAGGCGGAAGTAATTTTGAAAGGTGATCGAGGCGAGCGTCACATTCTCGGGCTGGATCGCGACATGCTCCTTGGCTTCGAGCGCCTGATGCAATCCTTCCGAATACCGGCGGCCGGGCATCATCCGGCCCGTGAACTCGTCGATAATGACGACTTCGCCCTTGCGCACGATGTAATCCTTGTCGCGCTTGAACAATTTATGCGCGCGCAAGGCCTGGTTCACGTGATGCACGATGGTGACATTGGACGCGTCATAGAGCGAGCCTTCGACAAGCACCCCGAGTTCGCCCAGCAATTGCTCCATATGCTCATTGCCTGCGTCGGTCAGATTCGTCGTGCGCTGCTTCTCGTCGAGCTCGTAGTCCTCTTCCGTGAGACTTGGGAGGACTTTGTCGATCGCGATATAAAGATCGGACCTGTCATCGGACGCGCCCGAAATGATCAACGGCGTTCGCGCCTCGTCGACAAGGATCGAATTGACCTCGTCGACGATCGCGTAATGATGGCTGCGCTGAACCATCTGGGCGAGCTCATACTTCATATTGTCGCGAAGATAGTCGAAGCCGAACTCATTGTTGGTGCCGTAGGTAATATCGGCGGCATAGGCGCGGCGGCGCTCGTCGTCATCGAGGCCATGCACGATGATCCCGGTCGAAAGGCCGAGGAAGTTATAGATACTGCCCATCCATTCGGCATCGCGGCGGGCGAGATAATCATTGACGGTGACGACATGCACGCCCTTGCCGGCGAGCGCGTTGAGATAGCAAGCCAGCGTCGCGACGAGCGTCTTGCCCTCGCCGGTGCGCATTTCGGCGATCGCACCTTCATGCAAAACCATGCCGCCGATCAGCTGGACATCGAAATGCCGCTGCCCGAGGACGCGGCGCGCCGCCTCCCGCACCGTGGCGAAGGCCGGCACGAGCAGATCATCCAGCGTCTTGCCGGCAGCGAACGCCTCCCGGAACGCCACCGTTCGCGCCGCGAGCTCGGCGTCCGTGAGCTTTTGCACCTCGGGCTCAAGCGCATTGATGGCCGCGACTTTCGGCCGGTAGCCCTTGAGCCGGCGGTCGTTCGAGGAGCCGAAAATCTTTTTCGCTAAGGAGCCCAACATTCTAAATCGACCTTTCTCGACACGGCACGGAGAACTCTTTTATATAACCCCATGAGCGCTTAACGCCTGATCCCTCAAATCGTACCAGATGACCGTGACCGCTCTGTTTCGCGTGATCATTGATCTGGCAGCCGATTTCCGCTTGCGGCGATCGTGCTTTGAAGCTTGGGCTGTTGCCCGGAAACCCTCATTTCCGCCGCACCGCAACGCTTATTAGGAGGGTCGAAACACGGATTCCAGCGAGCGGCGATCGGAAAAAACCTGAAGAATTCGATCCGGGGGCTCTCTCTCCTCGACAGATAAGATTGGGGTCGGGGCTTGTCAAATCCGCCCGTCCGTGCATGGTCCGCGCGGCAAACAGCCTTTGAAGCGCCGCACCGGAAGCGGCGGCGTCATCTTGCGGAGCTCAACTTCATGGTCCTGACGACAAGCCTGCGTACGAAAGCCGCCAGTGTGGCGTGCATCCTGACCCTGGCGACGCTTGGCATCTTCACCGCCTTTCCCGCGGCGGCCAAGGTGCTTTCCACGGTCAATGGGAAGCAAATTACCGACGAGGATTTGAAAATCGCCACCGAGGATATGCGCGGGAGCCTGCCGCCCCAGCTCGATGACAAGGCACGGGACAATTATGTGCTCGATTATTTGATCAACAGCCAGCTGGTGGTGCAAAAGGCCGTCGCCGAAAAGGCCGACCAGACCCCGGAATTTGCCAAGAAGCTCGCTTATTACAAGGATAAGCTGCTGATGGAGGGCCTCCTCGAGCAGGTTGCAAAGGGCGCCGCCACGGATGCCGCTGTCAAGGCGATGTATGACGAGGAAGTCAAGAAGCAAAAGCCCGAGACCGAGATCCATGCCCGCCATATTCTCGTTGGAACCGAGGACGAAGCCAAGACGGCATTGAAACGGCTGATGGGCGGCGAGGAATTCGAGAAACTCGCCAAGGAGCTCTCGAAGGATCCAGGTTCCGAAGGCGGCGATCTCGGCTGGTTCACCAAGGATCGCATGGTGCCCGAATTTGCCAATGCGGCGTTCGCCCTCGATGTCGGCCAGGTTTCCGATCCGGTGAAAAGCCCGTTTGGCTGGCACATTATCGAGATTTTGGACAAACGCGAGAAAACGCCACCGACGTTCGATGACGTTAAGGGTCAAGTGAGCCGCTATCTCGTGCAAAAGGCGGAAATGGCGTATATCGCGGATTTGCGCAAGAATGCCAAGATCGAGCGGACCGAACCGCCGGAAGCTCCGAAGGGAGATAAGCCCGCGGCGGCCGCTCCCGCTCCCGCAGATCAAGGCAAGAAATAAGAGCGGCGGTTTTCGCCGCCGTGCCAAAATCAAGAAGCCGGTTGCAGAGAATGGGGCGGCGAAACCATCGGCCGCCGCCCCCTGGCCCGAACTGCCCATTCGAAGTGCCCATTCGAGGAATAGCCTAGGAATCCCATCCCATGGCCGCCGCCGTCTCGCCGCTCGCGCCCAAATCCTTTCCCGAGCTGCCGGAAATCGAGGGCGTGCGCTTTGCGACAGGCGCCGCCGGCATCCGCTATAAGGATCGCACCGACGTCATGCTGGCCCTTTTCGACAAGGGCACGCAGGTGGCCGGGGTCTTTACCAAATCCAAATGTCCCTCGGCGCCGGTCGAGTGGTGCCGCGCGAGGCTGAAAGCCGGCAAGGCCCGTGCCCTCGTCGTCAATTCCGGCAACGCCAACGCCTTTACCGGCAAGAGCGGCGTCGAGGCCGTAAAATTCGCCGCCGCGCTCGCCGCGAAGGCAGCCGCGGTGCCGGTGAATGAAATTTTTCTCGCCTCGACCGGCGTCATCGGCGAGCCGCTCGATGCCTCGAAATTCGACGGCGTGCTCGACAGGCTTGCCGCCCGCGCCGCGCCAGGGGGGCTGCTCGAGGCCGCCAAGGCGATCATGACGACCGACACCTTTCCGAAAGTCGCGGCCGCGCGCGCGATGCTCGGCGGCGTCGAGGTCACGATTTCCGGCATGGCGAAAGGGGCGGGCATGATCGCGCCGGACATGGCGACCATGCTGGCTTTCGTCTTCACCGACGCGCCGATTGCTGCGGCGGTCTTGCAATCCATGCTCGCCAAGAGCGTGCAAGGCTCCTTCAACGCGATCACCGTCGATAGCGACACTTCGACCTCCGACACTTTGCTGCTGTTCGCGACGGGCGCCGCCGCCCAGCGCGGCGCGCCCAGAATCATCGCGGCCAATGACCGCCGCCTGGCGCCCTTCAAACAGGCCCTCGACGCGCTCCTGCTCGATCTCGCCCATCAGGTCGTGCGGGACGGGGAAGGCGCCCGCAAATTCGTCGAGGTGCAGGTGACCGGCGCGGCCTCGGCTGGAGCCGCCAAAAAAATCGCTTTCTCGATCGCCAATTCGCCTCTCGTCAAAACCGCGATCGCGGGCGAGGACGCCAATTGGGGCCGCATCGTAATGGCGGTCGGCAAGGCCGGCGAAAGAGCCGAACGCGACAAGCTCGCGATTTGGTTCGGGGGCATTCGCGTCGCCCACAAAGGCCAGCGCGATCCCGCCTATGACGAGGCCAAGGTCTCCGCCCTCATGCGCGCCGACGAGATCACCGTTCGGGTGGATTTGGGCCTCGGCAAGGGCGCCGCCACCGTCTGGACCTGCGATCTCACAAAAGACTATGTCGCGATCAATGGCGACTACCGGTCGTAGAAATTGACCGGCGGGCCAAAGTCAGATTTCGCCATTCATCTCACGGCGGGCATTATCGGCGAGGCGGACTCGATCCTGTCAAGGACGCGAGCTTGCTCGCGCCGGCGAAGCCGGTGCTTCGCATCCTTGACAGGCTCGATCCGCTCGCCACACTGGCCGCCGTCGGATGAATGGCGGTTTACGATTTCCTCAATAACCGATGCCACCTCAAATCCCGTCTCTTCCACAAAAAGGCGAGGGCTCTCTCGGCTGTGAAACTTCTGCTCGTTGCCGCCGCCGCCCTTATCGACCCGGATTACCGGGTGCTGATCGCACAACGCCCGCCGGATAAGGCGCTCGGCGGCCTTTGGGAGTTCCCCGGCGGCAAGGTCGAAGCGAACGAACGGCCGGAAGAGGCATTGATCCGGGAATTGGACGAGGAGCTCGGAATCAGTGTTGAGGAAGCCTGCCTCGCGCCGCTCAGTTTCGCGAGTTTTGCTTACCCCGACTTCCATCTCCTCATGCCGCTTTATATTTGCCGGCGCTGGAAAGGTTTTGTCACCGCGCGCGAAAACCAGGCGCTGAAATGGGTTCTCCCCAAGGATCTGCGCGCTTATCCAATGCCGCCCGCCGACGGGCCGCTGATCCCGGCGCTGATCGATCTTTTGGGATAACAGCCCGTCACCCTTTGAGAAGCCGCCGAAGATTATTAGCAACGCGCTTCTGATAGAGAGCGAGGGTGCGCCCTGGCACATGAAGGGCCTTGCCGGTGGCGATGCTGCGCGCCGCATCGGCGTTCGCGTCGAACGCGGCCTTCAGCTTTTCATCGACCATCCGCTGGCTTTCGCGCCTCGCGGCGGCGCCGCCCTTCGCGAGTTTCGCCAGGCGCAGAGCGATAACGGTAGAAGCGCTCGCGCTCAATTTGAGGGTATCACTGGCGATCTTCGGCCAGGAGGTTTTTCTGCGTCGCATGGGGTCCATCCCGCTCGAACGACACCAGGGCATATGATGCCACGTATACTGGGGCAGGCAAAATCTTACCGGCCTGCTACAGTGGAAAGAGCTATATATGATAATATCCTTTATCATATGTTTGCGACTGATAATTCGCGAGGATTGAGAGATGCCACAAATCGCAACTGTGTCGGCAACCGCACAGCCGGGATGGGATCAAGCGGGCCATCGGTCGGATAAGACCGGTAGATTCACTTTTTCAGCGAGACCCTCATCACTCGGCGCTCGAAACGAAAGATCGCGCAAAGTATTCGACAGCGCCAAGATCCGTCGTCCGAAGAGCAAAAACAAGATTGCGCTGTAAGCTGGCTTTCCAACGGGCTCGAAACGTTCTTTCTTGTCGTTTTCACGATTATCGAGCGGGATTGGAGCTGCGGCCCAGGGCTTGGGCTGCCTACAACGAATGGGCCACGTAACGCTCGCTGGTATGCTGATGGCGTGCGCGTCTACGGTCGACCGCCAAATGACCTCTGTTCTCCTGTCGCTGACTGCCAACTACCCACGCCCGGTCGCGATCGCCGGCGAGCGCGCGCAGATCCGCTTTTGGGAATTCTTCGTCTCCAATATCCGGAGCCCCACGAACGCCGCGCCACTAGCGTCGCTCCCTCGTCACGTAAACCACCGCAGCGCCCATTTAATCATCTGTTTCACGCGCGGCGTATAGGGCGGGAAAAACATCGGGACGATGCTGAATTTGTCTTCCAGCACCGGGCGTTCATGCGAGAAGGCGCGGAAACCATAAAGCCCATGTGAATTGCCGAGCCCCGAATGGCCGATGCCGCCAAACGGCAGATTGTCATGGACGAATTGAATATTCGTGGCATTGACGCAGGAGCCGCCCGCCGAGGTTTCCTGCAAGATGCGCTGGGTCTTCGCGCGGTCCTTGGCAAAAATATAAAGCGCGAGCGGCTTTGGCCGCGCATTGATCGCGGCGATCGGCTCATCCAAATCGCGATAGGAAAAGATCGGCAAAACCGGCCCAAAAATTTCTTGCCCCATGATCGCGGCCTCCGGGGAAACGCCGGTCAGAAGCGTCGGCGCGATGAATTTTTGCGCTTCATCGCGCGCGCCTCCGGTGAGAATGATTGCGCCGCGCGCCGCCGCGTCATCGATGAGTTCTGTGAGGCGCGCGAAATGGTGGGCGTTGATGATCCGGCAATAATCCGGGCTTTGCGCCGGATCGCCATACATCTTGGTGATTGCCCCCTTCATCGCATCGATGAAGTGCGGCAAGCGGCTCTCATGGACATAGGCATAGTCGGGCGCGATGCAGGTCTGGCCGCAATTCGTAAACTTGCCCCAGGCGATGCTTTTGGCCGCCTTCGCGATATCGGCGCTTTCATCGACGATCACCGGCGACTTGCCGCCGAGTTCGAGGGTCACGGCGGCAAGGTGCTTGGCCGCTGCCGCCATGACCACTTTGCCGATCGCCGGGCTGCCGGTGAAAAAGATATGATCGAAAGGGAGGCCGAGGAGAGCGGCCGACACCGAAGCGTCGCCCTCGAATGCGGCGATCTCTTGCCAGTCGAACGTCTTGCGAATGAGCTCTGCCATGACCGCCGAACACGCGGGGCTCATTTCCGACGGCTTCACCATGGCCGGGCAGCCGGCGGCGATGGCGGAGGTCAACGGTCCGAGCAGCAAGCTGACCGGATAATTCCAAGGCGCGATGATCAGCGAGACGCCTTTGGGTTCATGGCGTATCCGGGCCTTTGTCCCCAGCATCGCGCGGGTCGGCGCGGCGCGCTGCGGCTTCATCCAGGAGGTCAGATGCCGGCGGGCATGGCGGAGGCCGGAAATCACCGGAAGGATGTCGAAGAGATCGGCCTCCGCCTCCGGCTTGCGGAGATCGGCGGCCAAGGCGCGGCAAATCGCATCATGATTGGCGAGGACCGCGGCCTCCAGCCTTTGCAGCTTTGCGATGCGCATCGCGGCGGTGGAAGTTCGAAGCGCGATCGCGGTTTCGCGCTGGGCTTTGAAGACGGTCTCGATCGCCAGATCCGCCTCGCGCGGGATCAGCGCGGAAGCCGCCGTTTCGCTCATGAGCTTCGACCTTATTTCAAGAGAATATAGGGTCCGCGCGGCGGTATGCGGAAAATAATTTCCGTGAAAGCCAAAGGAATGACATGCGGCACAAAGGCCCGCGCCTGTTCCCGCGGCCGGCGCGGGTCCTTCCCAAACGGTTGCGCCCGCGCGACCGAGCGCCGCCCGTGTCATTCGGATGCCGGGGCTTCGTCCTTTGAAAAAAGGTCCCGGACGGCGCCGAGTTCGCCGATGAACTGACCGAGGCTTGCGCTCAGGCGCTGCCGCAAAACCTCCGCGCTTCTCGGAAATTCCTGCAGGGCACGGTGGAAAAGCGGCCGTGAAATGCGCAAAACGGTCGAGGGTTCGCGCGCGATGGCCGTCGCCGGCCGGCGCGTTTCCGTAAGGAGCGCGAGATCGCCGATGAGCCCCGGCGGCCGGACGATCCGCGCCGTGGCGCCGTGGCCCGAGGCATCCATCGCGATCGAGCCCTTGAGCACCACGAAACCGCCATTGGAAATTTCGTCCCGGCGAAACAAAACATCGCCCGCGCGCAGAACGATTGTGTCGGCCGAATAAGCGATCAGCCGCAGCGCTTCCGGTTCCATCGCGGCAAATGTCGGATTGTGCGCGAGTTTACCGATATCCTCTTCCAACCCCATTTTGGCACTTCCCCCGGCCGCGCACTGATGCTTCGCCGGAAAAGGCGTGCCGGACTTACGGGATCAGCTTATAGCCGCCCGCCGCGGTGATGAGAAGCTGCGCCTTGGTGGGATCGCGTTCGATCTTTTGACGCAGCCTGTAGATATGCGTCTCGAGAGTGTGGGTCGTCACATTCGAATTATAGCCCCAGACTTCGCGCAGCAAGACTTCCCGGGAGGTGACCGACTGTCCGGCCCGGTAGAGGAACCGGAGAATGGCGGTTTCTTTTTCAGTCAGACGGAGCTTATTGCCTTTTTCGCCGATCAAATGTTTGGCGCCTGGCTGGAACGTATAAGGACCGATCCGGAACAAGGCCTCTTCGCTCGATTCATGCTGGCGCAAATGGGCGCGGATTCGCGCGAGCAGCTCGGCGAAACGAAATGGCTTTGTCACATAGTCATTTGCACCCGCATCGAAACCCTCGACCGTGTCGGTTTCCGAATCATGCCCCGTCAACATGATGATCGGGTTCTTGAACCCCTCCTGGCGCAATTGTTTGACCGCCGCGCGTCCATCCATATCCGGCAAACCGACATCCATGATGATGAGATCTGGTGTCTGTTCGTGCACCATGGCGATTGCGCCCCGCGCCGTATCCGTCTCAACGGCGGTGAATTCCTGGTGCAAGGCGAGCTGCTCGGCCAGGGCCGCGCGCAAATCCGCGTCATCGTCGGCGATCAGGATCTTAAGAGCCGTGGTCATGAACTTGTCCCTAGTGAATGGCGCTCCCCCTCAACAACCGGCGGCGATTTGAACTGGTTCCCTGGCCGCGCGGCGCTGCCTCTCCCCCTCTCCCTTTCCTTTATTTGCACGAATGGCTCGAAGCGAAACTCCTTGGTTGCGGGCCGACAAAACAGGCAGTCTCGGGGTCAACCCAAGTCCGTCCACGCGAGGCTGTAAAATGCATTAAGACGGATCGGCACCGGGACCCGGGCGAATTATTTTTGATGAGGAAAAAGCATAGACTTGCATGAAACGGGATGCAAAAAAATTGAAACCCTCTTTGGCGCGGGGGCAAGGCGAGGTCAAGCGGGGCCTGAGCCGTCTCGTGGCCACACGCATGCCGCGCCAGGCGCAAGCGCAACAGGTCCCGCTTGGGCGGTTCCACGCCGGGCCCCTCGTGCTGGCCTGCGCGCTGGGGCGCGCCGGGATCACGCATGCCAAGCGGGAAGGCGATCATGCGACACCGGCGGGAGAGTTTCGGCTTCTTTCTGGCTTTTTTCGGGCCGATTTAGTCGCGCGGCCCGCTTGGGTTTTGCCGCTGCGGCGGATCCGGCCCGGCGATGGCTGGTGTGACGATCCGGGATCTGCGGCCTATAACCGGCAGGTGAGCCTGCCGTGCCGGGGCTCCCATGAAAAACTCTGGCGCCCGGATCGTCTCTACGACCTTGTGATCGTGCTCGATTACAATATCCATCCCCGCCGCAAATCTCGCGGCAGCGCGATTTTTCTGCATTGCGCGCCGCCCGGTTTCGCGCCGACCGAGGGCTGCGTCGCGCTTCGCCCCGGCGATTTGCGCCGGTTGCTGCCGCGTCTGGCGAAGAAAGTGCGGCTGACGATCAGATAAGGGCCGCGGTTTCAAAATGCCGCCCAAAGCCGTTCGGCCGCCGTGGGGCTTGTGCCTGCCGTGAACGCCGCTCGCCCTCGCGCTCTTTCGGGTTCACGCCGCAATGCCGTCAAACTTATCGTCAAAAGCGCATTGATGAATGGTAAATCTCGCGATTCTTACCGCGCTGGACTATGTCGTTTTCGATTTAAGCTGTCATCGTTTCCTTTTACGCAGTTTTTGGCAGACTTTGAAAAGTATAAAACTTTTTTTAGTTATGCTTCCGTCATCGTGGAGGACCAAAAAAGTGAGGATAGAGAGATTAATTCTTGTGCTGCTCGCCGCATTTATTCTGGGCATAGGGACGGCTGAGCCGGCTTTTGCCTGGTGGCGTGGCGGCTGGGGCGGCGCCGGCGGTTGGCATGGCGGCGGTGGCGGCTGGCATGGTGGCGGCTGGCATGGTGGCGGCTGGTGGGGATATGGCGGCGGCGGCCTCGCCGCAGGCTTGGCGCTCGGCGGCTTGGCGGGGCTCGCGGCGGGCGCGGCCGCGGCTTCGGCTTCAACCTATTCTTATCCCGCCTATGGCTGCGTGCAGCGGCCCATCTATGACGCCTGGGGGCGTTTTATTGGCTACTCCTGCTGAGGCTGCAAGGCGTGGCGCGAACCAATCAGGTGACGTGAAAACACCCTTTGTCTCGGCATAGGGTGCCCGGAGGAGACAATAGGCCGCAAAATTCCTTGCCAATGCGAAGGCGCCAGGCGGCCCTGCCGGCCGGCCGGAAATGATCCCGGTCGACGGTCAGCTGATGGTGATGGACGATTTCGTGCCGACGGACGAAAAGAAAGCCCATGTCGCCAATGCCAATGAGCACTTCAAGAAAGGCGAGCACCAGGCGGCTCTCAAGGAACTCAGCCTCAGCGACGTCAAAATCGTCTACAACCGCCTGTGGATGCCGATCATGCCGGCCCTCAAGCGGCTCGACCAGGCCCTCAAGCTGATGGACGAGCACAGATATTATGAGGCAAACCTCGCGCTCAAGGCCGTGGGCGACAACCTCACGATCGAAACGGACTCCATGACCGAAACGCCCAAGAAGACCCGCGGACGAACCGGCGGCTGCCACGCGGCCCGAATAGCGAACCGCCGTAAGCACTTTGGCCCCGGCCCGCTGCCGGGGCCAAAGGCGGCGAGACGCCCGCCGGGACCGGCGCCAAGCGGTTTAGGCGGCGCGCCGGAAAAGGCTGAATTGGAACCGTTGCGTGGCGCCCGCGGGGGTGACGTGATCATCGCGGCGGGTCTCAACGAGCACGAAGCGCGTGCCGAGAACGGCACCGATTGACGCCGCGTCATGCCGCATGACGGGAAGACCGCTGCACCGCTCCGGTCCGTCCGGCGCGAATGTGCCGATAATGACATGGCCGCCGACCGGCACGGCCTTGGCGACGCGCTCCGCATAGGCCCGGCGGTCGGCGGCCTCGGTCAGAAAATGAAAAGCCGCGCGGTCGTGCCATAGGTCGTAGGTTTTGGACGGCTCCCAGGCGGTGACATCGGCGACGATCCATGTCGCTTGCGCGGCGCGTGGCCCGAGCCGGGCCTTGGCGGCCGCAAGCGCTGTGTCCGAGAGGTCGAGGACGGTCGGGTGAAACCCCGCGTCCAAAAGGGCATCGACCAGGCGAGACTCGCCGCCACCAATATCGATAATCTCCGCGCCCGGCTTGACGCCCGCGGCCCGGATCAGCGCAAGCGAGATCTCCGGAATTTTCTGATACCAGCTCAGCTCGTTCCCGGCCCTTGGTCTCATAAACACGCTCCCAATGGGCCTGCCTGCCGTTCGCCATGGCTCGCCTCTCTCAGGAACGCGCTCACCGGTGCCCGAAAATCGCGCTGCCGATCCTTACATGGGTCGCGCCGAGCTGGATGGCGAGTTCGAAATCGCCGCTCATGCCCATTGAGAGCAGGTTGATCCCATTGCGCTTGGCAATGAGGTTCAAAAGCGCGAAATGCGGCGAGGCCTGATCGTCGAGGGGCGGAATGCACATGAGGCCCGAGATTTCGAGGCCGTAGTCCTTGCGGCAGCTTGTGATAAAGCGATCCGCGTCCTCCGGCAGTACCCCCGCCTTCTGCGGCTCGGCGCCGGTGTTCACCTGCACCAAAAGCTTTGGATGCCGGGAGGTTTTTTGGATCTCCGCCGCGAGCGCCTTGGCGATCTTGTCGCGGTCAACCGTCTCGATCACATCGAAAAAGAGAACCGCGTCATGCGCCTTGTTGGACTGCAAGGGGCCGATGAGATGGAGTTCGAGATCCGGATGGCGCGCTTTCAGCGCCGGCCATTTTTCCAGCGCCTCCTGGACCCGGTTCTCGCCGAACACACGCTCGCCCGCCGCGATCACGGGCGCAATGTCTTGGGCGCCAAAAGTCTTGGAGACGCAGACGAGGGTCACGCTCTGCGGATCGCGCCCGGCGTCGCGCGCGGCGCGGGCCATCCGGGCACGCACCAAGGCGAGGCGGTCGAGGGCGGTTTCGGGAGGTCTCGCGCCGGCTTGCAAAGCTTTGGCCCTTAATCGAGCGGCTTCCAATTGTCCGATAGGAAACCCCGGGGATCGACGGTTACGGCCTCTTTGGCGATGACGGCTTTCTTTCCGTCGCATTTCCATTCGTAGATCGTGTCGTGACCCGTGGCGGCCATGGGAACGGCATCCGAACCCGGGTTGTCCTTGCAAAAGGCTGACGCGCCCGCTGACGTGCGGTTCGTGTCCGCTTTCC
Source organism: uncultured Alphaproteobacteria bacterium (assembly GCA_963784075.1). Lineage (GTDB taxonomy): Bacteria > Pseudomonadota > Alphaproteobacteria > Rhizobiales > Beijerinckiaceae > Methylocapsa. Next base: position 64,433 of record CAWAQW010000057.1, read on the forward strand.
CGCAGACGAGGTTTGCGCCTGTGTTGCACAGCCAGACTTTGCCATCCATGCAGCGGAAGGAGGTGCCTTTTTGAATGTAGGCGTCGGCGGCTTGCGCCGAAAAGCTGAAAAGCTGGCGTGCCTTTGGAACGAGGGTGATCGGGATGGGCCGCACGCGATCGTCATTGGTGACCCTCGCGCACAGCGCGGGCACATCCTGGGCGCGGGCAGCGTCCAGGGCCAAGAGGGTCAGGGTCCCGGCGGCCGCGGCCAAGACTTGCGTCTGAATGGATCGATGCATATTATCCCCCTTCGTTAAAAAGATCTGGGAAGGTCACCCCGCCAAGCGAAACAGGCGCCTTTTCCTATCAGCCGGGCGGGCCGTTCCGCAACGCCGCCGAGGCAGGCGGACTGTCCGATCCGGCGCAAAATCCGGACAAAACCGTTTCACGTGAAACCTTTTCGTCCGGTTCGGGCCGAAAACCTTACGGGCCATCCGACACGGTGCCGGTTTGCAAAAGGAGAATCGCGCCGAAACCTCGTCTGTTGGCGGCCGGATGGCACGGCCAGGACTGGTCGCGAAAAGCGTGCTACGGTCCATGCTCCGCAAAGGGATAATTCTTCCCGCCGGGGAAGGATGTTCGGTGCACTCGGAGGTCCGATGAGCGAGATTCGTGACGTTGCCGTTTTCGTTGGCAGCCTTCGCAAAGAGTCGATCAATCGCAAAGTGGCGAACGCGCTCGCGGAGCTCGCCCCTTCTTCCCTGAAACTGGAGATCGTCGAGATCGGTCAGCTTCCTTTGTACAATCAAGATTTCGATGACAATCCGCCGCAGGCCTATTTGGATTTTCGCGCCCGGGTGAGGGCGGCGGATGGTGTCCTTTTTGTTACCCCTGAATATAACCGCTCCGTGCCGGCGGCCCTGAAAAACGCCTTGGACGTCGCCTCGCGGCCTTATGGCCAGAGCGCCTGGAACGGCAAGCCCGGCGCCGTGATCAGCGCCTCGCCGAGCGCCATCGGCGGATTCGGGGCGAACCATCATTTGCGGCAGTCGCTGGTGTTCTTGAACGTGCCCGCGATGCAGCAGCCGGAGGCCTATATCGGCGGCGCCGACACACTTTTCGATGCCAGCGGCAAACTCGTGAACTCTGCGTCCCGCATTTTCCTGGAACAATTCATCGAGGCATTCGCAAATTGGATCGCCCTCCATGCCAAAGCGTGAGGCGCGACGGGAAGTGTGATGAGGACGCCGTGCCGGTGGGTATCGACCCGGCGCCACAAGAGCGCTTCCCGATCAGACGATCATCTGATCGAAAGGAATCGCTCAAATTCAAAGAATTAGAGCATGTTCTGATCGAAAAAGTCGATCAACTTTTTCGGAACATGCTCTCGCTCACTTCCCCGGGGCGGGAAGCATGAGCGGCTCCTTGAGCTTGATGATCTGGCGAGCGCCCTCCGCATCGATGATTTCAATACTCGCCAGCTCCCCATTGCCTTGTTCGACAGAGATGTCGCGCGGGTTGTGGATCAGATGATCGAGCCCCTCGAGAGCCACTTCGACGACATTGTCCTTCGGGTCATAGACGAGGCCGATGAGCGTGACCCAGTTGGCCTGCACCCGGCCGCCGAGAGGAAGCGACCCCACATCAATTTCAACCTGGGAGCCGGAGAGCGTCTTCGAGATATGGTCGAAAAAGAAACTCCATTCGGCCTTTTCGAGTTTTTGGATGGTCATGACAGCCTCCGTCGCGAAGCCGTTTTCCCTATGGCGGCGCATCCGGGAGGTCCAAGTCCTCCCGGCACCAACCCCTCCGTTTGAGGCCGGCATGGAAAACTTGGGCGGCATTAAAGCATATTTTGGCGAAATGTCGCTTGAGCGTTCGCGCCGCGACGCGCTTCGGCTCGCCCGCTTCATCCGCACCCTCGCCCCACGGCCAGGAAAGCTAGAGCATGATCCGCGAAAGTGGGAACCGGTTTCGCGAAAAGATCATGCGTCATGTAGAGCGTGGTCGGATTCAATCTGAACGGATCACGCTCTAGAGCTTAAGCCGGCGCGGCCTCATTGATTGTTCAAGTGCCGGATGGCGTCTTCTTCCCGCGACCGTTCCGTGCCGGCCCGCTCGGCGCGGCTAATCTGATCGTCCCGGTGGCGTTCGTAGATCCGCTGCGAGTATTCGGTGCCCGCGGCATCCGAGTTCACCCGCTGGGTGCCCGGCTTGGGCGAGAGCCGCCGGAGCAACCGCCAGAAATGCGGCAAGCGCGGCCGCGGCTAAAGAGGCTAACGCGCGCATCGAAATAAGCTTTCGGGTTCAAATCATCGAAGCAAAATCGTCGCATAAATCTTAAGCGGTGTAAATCAGCTTACGACATGCCGATCAGTATGCCGGTCGCGAACACAAGCAGGCCTCCCACCACCACCTGGAAGGCGGCGGAGAGGAGCGGCGTATCCATGTAGCGGTTGCGCACCCAGGCGATGACGCCGAGTTCGACCATGACGACCGCCGCCGCGATCAAGGTGGCCGTCCAGAACTCCGGAATGAGATAAGGCAGCGCGTGGCCAAGGCCGCCGATCGCCGTCATCACGCCGCAGACGAGGCCGCGCAGCCAGGGACTGCCGCGCCCGGTGAGCGAGCCATTGTCCGACAGCGCTTCCGCAAACCCCATCGAGATGCCGGCGCCGATCGCGGCGGCAAGCCCGACGAGAAACGTCGGCCAGCTTTCCCTCGTCGCGAAAGCGGCGGCGAACAGGGGCGCCAGGGTCGAGACCGAGCCATCCATGAGACCCGCGAGACCCGGCTGCACGATCTGCAGCAGAAAGAGCCGCCGCTCCGCCTCATGTTCCCTCTCGCGCACATCGTAGGGAACATATTTGGCTTCGAGCCGCTCCGCCTTGGCCTCGTGCCGGCGCTCTTCCGCGGCGAGATCGCCGAGGAGCTGGCGGATCGATGCGTCCTGCGAGCGGCGCGCGGCGCGCGTGTAAAAGCGCTTGGTCTCCGCCTCCATGATCTCGGCCTGCTCGCGCACCGTGTCGAGCCCGAGCGGCCGCGACATCCAGACCGGCTTACGCTCGACAAAGCCCTTCACGTCCTGCCGGCGGATGAGCGGAATATGCTCGCCGAACCTTTCGCGGTACAAATCAAGGAGGCGGTGGCGGTGGCCGCTTTCCTCCTCGGCCATCGCCGCAAACATCTTGGCCGTGTCTGGATAGTTTTCTTGCAAGCCATGGGCGAAGGCGTCGTAAATGCGGCTGTCCTCCTCCTCGAGGCCAATCGCCAGCGCGATCAGCTCGGGCTCGGAGAGATCGGAGAAGTTTTTCATCGGACCCTCCAGCGTCCATCAGCAGGGGCAACGTCGAGCGTGCTCTTAAGAAAGCGCCGCCCCCTATTCCCTAAATCTTCCGCAGCTCGACCTCTTCGATGATGTGGCTTGGCCCTTTGGTCAAAACGAGGCTCGCGCGGGGCATCGTCGGGAGAATGTTTTCGCGCAAATTGCGAAGATTGATTCTCGTCCAAATGTCGCGCGCGGTCGCCTCCGCTGTCGCGTCGTCGAGGTCGGCGTATTTCTTGAAATAGGACAAAGGATTGCGGAAGGCGGTGTCGCGCAACCGCATGAAGCGGGCGACGAACCATTTTTCGAGATCGTCTTCCGAGGCGTGCAAATACACCGAAAAGTCGAAAAAATCGGAGACGAAAGGAATAGCGCGTCCATCCTTGCCGCTGCGATTGGCCGAAAGCACATTGAGGCCTTCGAGGATGAGGATATCGGGGCGATCAATGGTGATGCTCTCGCCCGGCACGATATCGTAGGTCACATGCGAGTAGACCGGCGCTTGAACATGGCGCTCGCCGGCCTTTACATCGGAGACAAAAGAGAGAAGCTTGGCGCTGTCGTAGCTTTCCGGAAAGCCCTTTTTCTCGAGCAGGCCCTCGGCTTGCAGGACCGCGTTCGGATAAAGGAATCCATCGGTTGTGACGAGTTCGACCTTCGGCGTGTTCGGCCAGCGCAACAACAGCGCCTGCATGACGCGCGACAGCGTCGATTTGCCGGCCGCGACCGAGCCGCCGATGCCGATGATATAGGGGACCTTGCCGCCCTCGGCGCCAAGGAAGCGCTGGGTCGCCTTATAGAGGCCTTGTGTCGCCGCGACATAGAGCGCGAGCAGGCGCGACAGCGGCAGATAGATCGCGACGACTTCCTCGAGCGAGATCGGATCGTCGAGCGAGCGCAGCCGCGTCAGATCCGCCAACGACAGCGTTAAGGGGGTGTCGGCGCGCAAGGCCGCCCACTCGCTTCTCGTGAAACGATGGTAGGGCGAGAGAAGGGGCGGAGCCGCGCGTGCGTCCATCTAATCCTCGGCCGAAGCAGGATCGGCTTGGCGTGCGGCTTTTTCCGCGTAGCCGGATTGGCCGGTGCGATGCTCCAGCTCGGCGCACACATCCGCTAATGTAATGCCCCTTTGATGCAAGACAACAAGCAAATGATAAAGCAAATCGGCACTTTCACGGGTGAGGGCGACCGCATCGCCTTCGACCGCGGCGATCACGACCTCGACCGCCTCCTCGCCGAGTTTCTTGGCGGCGCGGGCTGGGCCCGCGTCGAGGAGCGATTTGGTATAGGATTTCGTGGCACTCGACTGGGTGCGGGCGGCAATAATCGCGGCGAGATCATCGAGGGTGAATTGGGTCATGACGCGCGCCCCATGCTGGCTGGCACGCTGTCCGGGCGCGGCTTGGCAGCGGGCGAGCCGGGACTCGCGTCGCGCCGCACCGGCAGGCCGTGGCGTGCCATATAATCCTTGGCCTCGGCGATGGTAAATTCGCCGAAATGAAAGATCGAGGCGGCAAGCACTGCGCTCGCGCCGCCATCGCGGATGCCCTCGACGAGATGATCGAGCGTGCCGGCGCCGCCCGAAGCGATGACCGGAACCGGAACCGCGCGGGTCACGGCGCGGGTGAGGGCGAGATCAAAACCGCTTTTGGTGCCGTCGCGGTCCATCGAGGTCAAAAGAATTTCGCCCGCGCCGAGCTCCACGACCTCTTGCGCATAGGCCAGCGCATCAAGGCCGGTCGGACGGCGCCCGCCATGGGTAAAAATTTCCCATGTGCCGGGGTGGGTTTGCTTGGCGTCGATCGCCACCACGACACATTGGCTGCCAAATTTGCGGGCGGCCTCGCGAACGATCTCGCGGTTGGCGACGGCGGCGGTATTGATCGACACTTTGTCGGCGCCGGCAAGAAGCAGGGCGCGGATATCGTCGAGGGTACGCACGCCCCCGCCCGCGGTGAGCGGCATGAAGCAGGCTTCCGCGGTGCGCTGCACGACATCGAGGATGATCGCGCGGTCCTCGTGACTGGCGGTAATGTCGAGAAAGCACAGCTCGTCGGCGCCCGCCGCGTCATAAGCGATGGCGCATTGGACGGGATCGCCCGCGTCGCGCAGATCAACGAAATGGACGCCCTTGACGACGCGGCCGTCCTTCACGTCGAGACAGGGAATGACGCGGCATTTAAGCATCGGCGCCGCCGCTCTTGATCATTTTGGCCTCACGATTCGAGTACGCAGCCGGTTTCGGCGCTTGTGAACCTGACAGCCGCCCGCATGGCTCGACGTGAGCCCGAAGGCGCCCGCCCGCGTGAACCGATGCCTGACTGCACAAGGGCGATTACATCAGCCTCCCTCGTCCCGATCAAATGGACTGATTGATCGAATAGGACTCGCTCAGATTCAAAAAGTTGGAGCATGTTCTGGTCGAAAAAGTCGATCAACTTTTTCGGAACATGCTCTAGCATAAAGCGACATTCGTTTATCCCGAAACGGCGGTTCTTTATAAAGCAAAACCGGTTTCCGCTTTCGCCGATCATGCGCTAGCTCTTTGAATCTGAACAATTCGCTTTTGAACACAGGGTTCATGTGACGGATCGGGTTTTCTTACCAGAAACCAGGTCCCCACGGACCAAAGTCGAAAGCGGTGTTCTGTTGCATCATGGCCGTCATCTGCATTTCGTTGGCGAGGTTCTGTTGGAAGACCATGGCGCGATAAGTGCCATAGGCTTGCTGGTTTCCGAAATACACGCATCTGCAGACCGTCGGATCGCCGTAGAGATAGACGACATTATTGCCTTTGACCTGTTGCACGAATTTGTGCGGCGGCAGCGATTTGAGCGCGGCGATCCGGGCCGGCGTATTGGCCGGCTGCAGGGTGAAGCCCGCCGCGGCGAGTTGATCCTCCTTGTCTTGCACGAGCGCCGCGGTTGACTGACAGGCGGAGGTCATGAGTCCGCAGGCGGCGGCAACCGTGACAAATTTGAGTTTCGGCATGCAGGACTCTCCGAAGAGGCGGTTTGTTTGTCGTTTGCCGGTTGCCGGTTGCGCGCGAAACCCGTGCGCTGCGAGGTTTCCTTGCCATTGAACACATAGCCAGCGCCGTTTTCGGGGTCAAGGATCGCGCGTGACTCGGTTTCGCGCCAAGTCTTGCGTGATCACACGGGTGCCCTTGCCCGCGAAATTCGCGACAGCGCTTCGGCGGGGTCGAGCCGCCCGTCATAGAGCGCCCGGCCCGCGATCGCGCCTTCGAGCTTCGCGCAGTCGGGCATCAGCAAGCGTTCCACATCGGCGAGGGAGGCAAGGCCGCCAGAGGCGATCACCGGAATGTTCACCGCGTCAGCGAGTGCCAAGGTCGCCTCGATGTTGAGTCCCTTGAGCACGCCGTCGCGGGCAATATCCGTATAGACGATCGCGGCGACGCCCGCATCCTCGAACCGCTTGCCGAGTTCGGCGGCCGGGAGTTCCGAGCTTTTGGCCCAGCCTTCGACCGCGACCCTGCCATCGCGCGCATCGATTCCGACCGCAATGCTGCCGGGATAAAGCCGCGCCGCGCGCCGGACGAGATCGGGATCACGGACCGCCGCCGTTCCGATGATCACCCGCGCGACGCCCTTGCCGAGCCACGCCTCGATGGCGCCGATGTCCCTGATGCCGCCACCGAGCTCAAGCGGAATTTTGATCGAGCCAAGAATTGCCTCGATCGCCCTTGCGTTCATGGAGCGGCCCGCGAAGGCGCCGTCGAGATCGACGACATGCAGATATTCGAACCCTTGGCTCTCGAAGAGGCGGGCTTGCGCTGCGGGATCCTCGTTGAAGACCGTGGCCCTCGCCATGTCGCCTTGCTGGAGGCGCACGCATTGGCCTTGCTTCAGATCAATCGCCGGAAACAGAATCATGGCGTCCACCTAAGGAAGTTGGCGATGAGCGACAGGCCGAGCGCCTGACTCTTCTCCGGGTGGAACTGGGTCCCGGCGATGTTGCCGCGCGCGATCAGCGCGGTGATCGGCCCGCCATAATCGGTGACCGCCACGACGCACTCCGCCTGCGCCGACTTGAACGCATAGGAATGCACGAAATAGGCGTGCAAGCCCGCCTCCCCGGTCGGGATGCCGGCGAGAAGCGGATGCTCGCTTGCGGCGGCGAGCGTGTTCCAGCCCATATGCGGGATGCGCAGCTTGCCGCCTTGCGGGTCGATCGCCTCGACATCGCCGCCGATCCAGTCGAGCCCCGGCGTGATTTGATGTTCAAGCCCGCGCGTCGCCAGCAATTGCATGCCGACGCAAATCCCGAGAAAGGGCCGGGCTTTTTCGTGCACCGCCGCGGTCATGGCGGCGGCAAGTCCCGGCACGGCGTCAAGACCGCGGCGGCAATCGGCAAAAGCGCCGACCCCCGGCAAAACAATGCGGTCCGCCCGGAAAACCTCGTCCGGATCGCGCGTGACGCGGATGCTCCCCGAGAGGCCCGCCTCGCGCGCGGCGCGCTCGAAGGCCTTATGGGCGGAGTGCAGATTGCCCGAGCCGTAATCGACGATCGCGACATTCACGGGACCGTTCCCCAGGGTCTTGCGCCGCCTTGCGCCCCCGAAGCGAGATCGAGCCCTTCGTCCGGCGATTCGATCTGGCGAAAGAACGCGGTTTCCGCCTGGTCGCGGGCGGGGGCGGCGATGATTTCGACGAGATGATAGCCTTGCGCCGCAAGCTTCGCCTCGAGCAGCCGGTTGGCTTCGAGACCAAGGAGGAATTGCAAAGCCAAAGCTATATAGAAGACGGAGGACTCCCAAAGAACCGCCGGCGAGGCCGCGAGCAAAATGAGATAAGCTCCGGCCCAGAGCAGAAGAATGGTCCAAAGCCGGTGCCAGGCCAGCCAAAGCGGCCCGAAAAAGAATGCCTTCCAGCTAAAAGCTTGCCGCACGAAGGCCGCCCCGGCAATGGATTGAAGCCCGCTGCCTTTGAGATGAACCGAATAGAGGGCCATGACGAGGGTCCTTTCGCGCGGATGCCGGAAACCGTCATATAGCGTGTCCCCGGCGGCTGCCATGCGTTTAACTTGTTTTTCTCTTCGCGAATAGCCTAAGCGCGCCATCAGAGCGATCGCATCATTGAAATTGATCCTTGACGCCGCGATGCTCATCAGCAGAGCGTTCACCGCATTGGTTTTGCGTTTTGGCGCGATCGCTTCCTTAAAGTCGCGGCTATCCAGGCAGCTCAATTCGATCGCGGTTGTGCCAGCCCCGCCCTGCTCATCCGCGCGACGGCAAAGATCATCACGGATTGTTGAGGGGCAACTCATCTCAATTTGAGCGCGCTCCCTTGCGGCGGTGGCCGTGTCATGGTTCCTCATTTGGAGGGACCATGTGAAGTGTTCTTTTGAGACAGGAACCACGGGGTCATTGAGCTGCCTCCCGAAAGGTTCAGGCGCTTTCGCGCAAATGAGCCCTCAAAAAGGACCGACCGTGACCGCAGCCCTGTCTATTGCGCGCTGTGGATGGCTCTCGCGCTGAGCGCGGCGCCAACGGTCTTTATTTTTTTTCTCGTTATCAAAATCACCGCCAAATTCCTGGGCGTTTATCCCGTCGCGCGGAGGTTCGGCGCGGTCAACAACGAGGCGGTGTACACGAGCCTTCTCATGTCGACGGGGCTGACCTTTGGGACCATCGCAGCTCTGTTCGGCCGTCACACGGGATTATTACTGCGGGCCAATATTCAAGCCTGGTGGCGGCTCTCATCGGAACCGCGATCATCCCGACGTTTATCGCGAACAGATTTTTTCTGCCCCGTCACCTTCGGCCTTAAGACAAAGTCGGAAGAAAGCAAATAATCTCAAGAGGTATCCAATGTTCGGCAAAATTCTGCACGCCCATGACGGTTCGAAGAGTGCCGTCCGCGCCCTGTCGCTGGCGCTTGCGATCGCCAAACAGAACCAATCCGAGCTGCATACGGTTTGCGTCGAGGAAATCCCCTATCTGCCGGAATTCATCGAAGAAGTTCGCGACTCGTCGGGAGCGACCGCCCGCCGTATCAACGGCGTTCTCCAGCGCGCCCGTGCGATGGCCGAAGAACAGCACATGGAACTGCACACGCATATCGTCCAAGGGCATCCGGTGCGGGACATCGTGAAGCTCGCCGCGGATCTCGGCGCCGACTTGCTTGTCATCGGGGCGGTCGGCCATTCGGCGTTCTTTGAACGAATGATCGGGAGCAAGGCAGACCGCATCGTGCAACTCGCGCAATGTCCGGTAATGGTTGTGAAGTGACGGTGGCGTCCTATCCCTCGCTTTCCTCCCGCAGCATTTCAAGCTCAAGCCAATGCTCCTCGGCCTTTGTCAAATCGGCTTCGGCCTTTGCAAAAGCTTCCGAGACTTGCGTAAATTTCGCGGGATCGCGGGCGTAAAATCCACAATCGTCGAGCAGCGACTGGAGACTCGCCTTGCGGGCGCGCAGCTCTTCGATGCGCGCCGGCAGCGTTTGGAGGAGATGTCTTGTCCTTGAAGGTGAGCCGCGGCTTCGGCTTTTGCGGTGGCGCGGGAGCCATTTTCGGCTTCACCTTTAAAGCGGGAGGTGCCTTTGCAGCGGCGGGTGCCGCCGGGACCGACGTCCCGCCCACCCCGGCGCCGCGCTGCGCGACCATGTCGGAATAGCCGCCGGCATATTCGATCCAGCGGCCGCCGCCCTCGGCGACCAGCACCGATGTCGTCACCCGGTCGAGAAAATCGCGGTCATGGCTGACGATCAGCAAAGTCCCTGTGTAGTCGCCGAGCATATCCTGCAAAAGATCGAGCGTTTCGAGATCGAGATCATTGGTCGGCTCGTCGAGAACAAGGAGATTGGACGGCCTTGCCAAAGCCCGGGCGAGCATCAGCCGGCCGCGTTCGCCGCCCGAGAGACGCCCGATCGGCGTGCGCGCCTGTTCCGGGCCGAACAAAAACGCCTTCATATAGCCGATGACATGCGTGCGCTCGCCGTTGATTTCGACGAAATCGCTGCCGCCGCCGGTGAGCGCGTCCTTCAAGGCGGTCGCCGGATCAAGGCTCGCCCGGCCCTGGTCGAGCGCCGCCAGGTTGAAGATTGGCGCCGTGGCGGACGCTGCCCCGGTCCGGCGGCAGGGCGCCGGTCAAAAGATTGATGAGCGTCGTCTTGCCCGCGCCATTGGCGCCGATTAAGCCCAGACGGTCGCCCCGCAAGATGCGGATCGAGAGATCTTTGACGATGGCGCGATCGCCAAAGGATTTTTCGAGATCCTTGGCTTCGATGACGAGCTTGCCGGAAAGCTCCGCCTCGGCGGCCTCGAAATTGACGGTTCTCACAGGGCGCCGCTGGCGCCGCTCATTGCGCATCGAAACGAGGGTTTCGAGACGCTTTTGGTTGCGCTTGCGCCGCGCGGTGACGCCATAGCGCAGCCAATCTTCTTCCGCGGCGATCTTGCGATCGAACTTATGCGCCGCGCGTTCCTCCTCTTCGAGCGCGGCGTCGCGCCAGGCCTCGAATTCAGCAAAGCCGCGCGAAAGAGCCCGGGTCCGGCCGCGATCGAGCCACACCGTGCCGCGCGAAAGATTTTGCAAGAATCGGCGGTCGTGGCTGATGATGACGAGCGCGGAGCGCGTGGCTTTGAGCGTCGCCTCGAGCCATTCGATCGCCGGCAGATCGAGATGATTGGTCGGCTCGTCGAGGAGCAAAATATCGGGCTCGGGCGCGAGCACGCGGGCGAGCGCGGCGCGGCGCGCCTCGCCTCCCGAAAGCCGCGCCGGATCTTCCTCGCCGGTCAGTCCGAGCTCGTTCAAAAGCGTCCTCGCCCGATGCGGATCGTCGGTCGGGCCGAGCCCCGCCTCGGCATAGGCGAAGGTGGTCGTATAGCCGGAAAGATCGGGCTCTTGCGGCAGATAGCGCACATTGGCGCCGGGCTGCAGAAAGCGCGTGCCGCTATCGGGCTCGACGAGGCCCGCCGCGATGTTCAAGAGCGTCGATTTGCCCGAACCATTGCGCCCGACAAGGCACAAACGCTCGCCCGCCGAGACCGAAAGCGAGGCCCCGTCCAAAAGCGGCTTGCCGCCAAGGGTCAGCGAAATGTTCTGCAGCAGCAGGAGAGGGGGCGCCATGCGTGTCCAGTTCTAGAGCATTTTCAAGCGAAGTGGATACCGGTTCGGGCAGGAAAATGCGATAAATCAAAGACCTAGAGCGCTTACGGTGGCCATGGACACTGAAAGCGCTCTAGGAGCGTTCCTGCGTGAGTGTTTAGCATTTTCTGGCGCGGCGAAGGCAAGAGCGCGGATAATCGGAGGCCGCCGCGTCAAGCTTGGTGCAGCATCGCGGTGACAAGCACCGGCTCGGCTTCGTCCAGCGCGCGCCGCAGATCGTCTTGCGTCGAAAAGCGCCCGCGCAGACGTTTGCCCTCGGCGCGAACCGCAAGGCTCGCCTCCCGGAAAGGCCAAGGGTCGAGAATGAGTCATCGAGGACGAGATCATCGCGACCGCCGCGCGGCCGCAGGCTGAGCCCTGTTCTTTGGTCGCCGGCCACGGGCACATCGGGGATCGTCTTTTCCGTTGTCACGCCCCAGCAGATGTCCAGCGAGATCCAGTCCAGCGCCGCGATCAACAGCCGGTTGCGCTCGACAGCTACAGGCGAGGCCTGCTCGCCGATCTCCGGACTGGCCCGCAGAGACGCCGCCGCGCGGGCCTGAAAGCGATGCTGCTCGTCGAGAAAAGCGCGCACCGCCTCGGCATCCTCGGGGCGCGCCTTGCCGAAATCGAAATAGCGCCCATAGATCGTATCGGCATGAAGCGAGACCAAAAGCGCACAATAGTGTCCAAAGACCCCGGCGCGGCGCACGCCTTCGCGCCAGAGCGCGATGTGGCTTTTTGGCGGGACCTTGAAAAACTCTTGCGGGAGGCCGGTTCCGGCATCGAGCAAAGGCGCTTCTTCCCAGGAAAGCCAGCCGATGTCGTGCAGTTCGGCGGCAAGGCACAGCTCCTCGCGCGGCACCGGCGCGGCAAAGGTTTGGTTGCCCCAGGCGCGGGCCAGCTGGCCTGAAAGCCAGGCGTGGCTCGGCTGCGGAATGGCGATCACGTCGAGTCCGTCCTTGCGCAGAAGCATCGCTGTTACTTGATTGGTCCTTCTGGAAAAAACAATGTGGCGGCCATCAGCGCCCCGCCAAGTCTCCTCGCAATGGCACAAAGCTGGAACACAAACGAAGGAATCGACGGCGCGGCACGCATTTCATCGCTGCATCCGCAATTAGGCGCGGTCGCGGTCATGCTAGAGCATGGTCCGTTCAGATTTAATCAACCACGGCCTAGTAGGGTCTTTGTTTACGCATGATCTTTTCGGAAAACCGGTTCGAACTTTCGCGGGTCATGCTCTAGCGCCGCAAGGGTCTTCAATTCAGCGTGAAATCCGGGAACCGCCGGCCCTGCGTACGATTGAAGCAAAGTGTTTTTCTTATGGAATGCAACAAAGGTGAGACGCCAGCCACGTTCATTCATGCAAGCTCAGGCAGACTGGCGAAATAACCAGAAAACAAGAGGGAGACTAAAGGAGACTAAGAATGACCATTCTCAAGCTTGCACTTCTAGGTTCGCTTAGGATTATTGCTTTCGGATCTCTGAAGATCGGACTGTTTGTCTACGCTCTTTTCCTCTCAGACACGGCTGTTGCTGCTGTGGTGCCGGAAGGCACGCGCTATGTTGGCGATGGAAATTCCTACGCCGCGCCCGAAGCGCGCAGCAGGGCCACGATGACCGAGCAAGACGCATGGCTTCCAGCGGACCGCGCGAGCCCCTGATTCATTCAAGGTGAAGAATTCGCGGTCTTAAGATCTGATCCAAACAGAGGGCTCTTTTTGATCGCGGGAAATCGAGGTTTAAAGCCTGCGCGCCGGCCAGGGCGTGTCGCCAGCTTTACGCGACGCGGTTCAAAGAACTCTTTGTAATCGAGCAGGTGGCCAAAAAAGTAGAGAGCGGTTTTGAGCCATTGACCTTGGAGAGATCACGGTCTTTGGCCGAATGTTGCGGGTAGTTCCGCCATCCCCATCCACGAATGCAAGGCAGGAGCTAGATCACGTCTTGAGGACGCGGAGGGATAGTTGAATTTGCCGAAGTCCCGGCGCCGTTTCATTAAAGGAACATTTATTGGGCAGGAGTGCAAAACCATCCTAGCGCTCACCATATTAAAACCATGCAGGGTCCAGCCGGCTGGCAGTTACAAATCAGCGGTTGCAAAGGAGGCCTGCAATGAAAATTCTCAAGGTGGCGCTTCTCAGCTCTCTCAGGATCGCCTTTTTCGGCGCTGTGAAAGTTGCGTTGTTCGCCTATATGCTTTCCCTCCCCGACACGGCCCTTGCCAGCCCGGCGTGCGAGGACAATGTCCAAGTGGGCAACGAAGCTCTCGGCGCGGTGCCAGAAAGCAATGCCAATGGCGACGTCGAGGAAGCAGGATTCAAGGCCGCCAGCTCGCTCTAGCTGGCGACCGGGCAAAACTGTGACGAAATGCTTGCGTGCCGCGTTGCCGGCAACCTCATGGCGCGGGAGGTAGCGGCTGCGATCGCCCACAACAACATGCTGTAACAATTTATAAGCATAAAGCGGGCGGCATATTCATCTGAGGGAGCGCGTTCAATGCGGCTTGCGGGTCTTCGAACCCTTGTCCTTCGAACCCTTATCCTTGCGATATTCGCCGGCGGCGCGAGCCAAGCCACAGGGGCCCGTTCCCTTTGGACCGTCGATCCGGCGCATACACGCATCGGCTTTGTCATCGATGCGGCGGGCTGGCCGCAAACCCAAGGCCGGTTCACCCATTTTCAGGGCAGGATCGCGCTCGATTTCGACAATCCGCGCACGAGCAGCGTATCTTTCAAGGTCGCGGCGAACTCGGTCGATGCCGGATCGCCCTCCTTGGACGACTATTTGCGCGGCGAACAGTTTTTTAACGTCGCATCTTATCCTTATATTTCCTTCGTCTCAACTCGTGTCGAGAAGGTCGACGCGCGGCATGCCCGTGTGACCGGCAATCTGACTTTGCTCGGCGTCACAAGGCCGATCAGTCTCGGCGTCGAGGTTGACCGCAAAGCGGGCCAACGGGTCGGCCTCAAGGCGACCGGCACCATCGATCGCCGGGAATTCGGCATGACCTCCGGTTTCCCGGTCATCAGCGATTCCGTCTATCTCATTGTCACAACGGAAGCTACCGGCGAGCCATGAGGCTGCGCAACACGCCGGAAAGCTGGGGCGCGGTGGCGAAGCTGCTGCACTGGGCCGGGGCGGCGCTCATCCTCGCCATGCTTGGCCTTGGTCTCACAATGGTTCACGCCCATTTGAGTTCAGGCCCAAAATTCGAAGCCTACCAGCTGCATAAATCAACCGGCTTCCTGGTTTTGGCGGTGACACTGGCGCGGCTCCTTTGGCGGATGGCCAATTCACAGCCGGCGGCCCCGGCGGGTGTCCGGCCTTGGGAGCGGCGGCTCGCGCGAATTTTGCACCACGCGCTTTATATTCTCATCCTGGCGATGATCCTCTCCGGCTGGCTCATGGTTTCGGCCTCGCCGCTGCCCATCCCGACACATCTGCCCTTCGGCTTCACCGTTCCCAATCTGACCGGCCCGAATGCGCTCATCGAGGCACGCGCGAAATTCATCCATGAGATCGTCTCAAAACTCCTCATCGCGGCGATCGGGCTGCATGTCGCGGCCGCGCTGAAGCACCAATTCGTCGATCACGACGGCGTGCTCTTGCGCATGCTGCCCTTTGGCGCCGGCCTTGCCCGGCGCCGGATTTAAGCGGTTGAGGTGGAGAGGGCGCGCTGCTCGCCCGGTCCTTGCCGGAAGCGCATCTTTTGGATTGAATCAATCCAAAATCATGAAGGTGATCGATTCCAGGAGTTTCGAGCGGGATGCGAGAGCGGAAAACCGGAGTCCACTTTTCCTCATCCCGCTCTAGGGACTTCCCTCGCGACGAGGGGCGGGCTCAGATCTTGAGCGCGGCCTTTAATTCGAGCAGCTGATCGCGTTTTTCAACCGCGACCCGGCGCGCCTCATCCGTCGCGGCGCGGCTGATTTCATCCTCGAAGGTGGCGACCCCGGCATCGAACGCGGCCGCATCGAGATCCGCAAGGTCGATCGCCTGGTTCGCGAGGATAGTGAGGCCCGAAGGCCCAACCTCGGCGAAACCGCCCGGAACAAAAAGGCGGAGTTTTTTCGTGGGCGTTTCCTCGATGACGACAATGCCGGGCTTCAGGCTCGAGATCACCGGCGCGTGGTCCTTGAGGACCGTGAATTCGCCCTCCGTCCCCGGAACGACGACCGCCTCCACCTCTCCCGAAAAGACGAGTTTTTCGGGAGATACGATTTCAAAATGAAAAGCCGCCATCACATGTCCCTGGCTATGGTTTCAGCAGGCCGCGCGCCGCGCGCGCTCTGCCGGCTGGCCGGATGATGTTACGCCGCCTCGGCCGCGAGTTTTTGGGCCTTTTCGACGGCTTCCTCGATGGAGCCCACCATATAGAAGGCGGCCTCGGGCAAATGATCGTAATCGCCGGAAACAAGCCCCTTGAACCCCTTGATCGTGTCGGCGAGCGAAACCAGCTTGCCGGGGGAGCCCGTAAACACTTCGGCGACATGGAAGGGTTGCGACAGGAAGCGCTCGATCTTGCGGGCGCGGAAGACGGTGAGCTTGTCTTCCTCGGAAAGCTCGTCCATCCCCAGAATGGCGATAATATCCTGCAACGCCTTGTAGCGCTGCAAGAGCTGCTGGACCTGGCGGGCGACCGCATAATGCTCCTCGCCCACGATGAGCGGCGATAGCATGCGCGATGTCGAAGTTCGAGCGGATCGACCGCCGGATAAATGCCCTTCTCGGCAATGGCGCGCGACAAGACGGTTGTCGCGTCGAGATGCGCGAAGGAGGTGGCGGGCGCCGGATCCGTCAAATCGTCGGCCGGCACATAGATCGCCTGCACCGAGGTGATCGAGCCCTTGTTCGTCGTGGTGATCCGCTCCTGCAAGGCGCCCATGTCGGTGGCAAGCGTCGGCTGATAGCCGACCGCGGACGGAATGCGGCCGAGCAGCGCCGAAACTTCCGAACCCGCCTGGGTGAAACGGAAAATATTGTCGATGAAGAACAGCACGTCCTGGCCCTTGTCGCGGAAATCCTCGGCGACCGTGAGGCCGGTCAGAGCGACGCGGGCGCGCGCCCCAGGCGGTTCGTTCATCTGGCCATACACAAGAGCGCATTTCGAACCCTTGGCGGAGCCGCCATGCTCATGCGGATCGACATTCACCTTGGACTCGATCATTTCATGATAGAGATCGTTGCCTTCGCGGGTCCGCTCGCCGACCCCGGCGAACACCGAATAGCCGCCATGCGCCTTGGCGATATTGTTGATGAGCTCCATGATCAAAACGGTCTTGCCGACCCCGGCGCCGCCGAACAGGCCGATCTTGCCGCCCTTGGCGTAAGGCGCGAGAAGATCGACGACCTTGATGCCGGTCACCAGGATCTGCGCCTCGGTCGATTGTTCGGCATAGGAAGGCGCCGGCTGATGGATCGCGCGCCGCGCGGTCGCTCCGACCGGACCCAATTCGTCCACCGGCTCGCCGATGACATTGATGATGCGGCCAAGACACTCCTCGCCGACGGGAACCGTGATCGGGCCCTTGGTGTCGGTGACCTTCTGGCCGCGGACGAGGCCTTCGGAAACGTCCATCGCGATGCAGCGCACCGAATTTTCGCCGAGATGCTGCGCCACTTCGAGGACCAGGCGGTTGCCATGGTTGTCGGTTTCGAGGGCGTTGAGGATTTGCGGCAGATGGCCGTCGAATTTCACGTCGACGACGGCGCCGATGACCTGCGTGACGTGGCCCGTGGGCAAGTTGGATGCGGCGTCAGCCATGCTTCGTCCCCTTGATGGATTGAACGCTGAATTTCAAAACGTAAGACCCCGTCCTCATGCAAAAAAGCCGGAAAGCGTTTCCATGGACATGGTCTAAAGCGCTTCGGCGCCGGAGATGATTTCGATCAGTTCCTTGGTGATCATCGCCTGGCGGGAGCGGTTATATTTCATGGTTTGTTTCTTGATCATTTCGCCGGCATTGCGCGAGGCATTGTCCATGGCGCTCATCCGCGCCCCTTGTTCCGACGCGGCATTTTCGAGCAGCGCCCGCAAGAGCTGAACCGAAATGTTGCGCGGCAAAAGCTCGGCGAGAATTTCTTCCTCGTCTGGCTCATAATCATAAGCCGCGCCCGATGCGGGAGCCTTCGCCTCTGCCGGCAAGGCCACAGGAATGATCTGCTGGGCGGTCGGAATTTGCGCGATCACCGATTTGAACCGCGAGAAAAACAAGGTGCAGACGTCGAACTCCCCCGACCTGTGCAAGGCAATGATCCTACGGCCAATGGCGTCGGCGTCGTCGAAGCCGATCGACCGCACCGAACGCAGGTCGATCACCTCGATGATCTGGCGGCCGAACTGCCGGCGCAGGATGTCATAGCCCTTCTTGCCGACACACAGGATCTCTGACCGTCTTGCCCTGCCCCATGAGGGAGATTGCCGTCTCGCGCGCGAGCCGCGCGATCGAGGAATTGAAGGCGCCGCAAAGACCACGCTCGGCGGTGCAGACGACCAAGAGATGGACGCTGTCGCCGCCGCCGCCGAGCAGACGCGGAACATGGCCGCTCGTCGCCATCGAGGCGGCGAGATTGGTCAGCACCTTGTCCATGCGCTCGGCATAGGGCCGCGCCGCTTCAGCCGCCATCTGGGCGCGCCGCAATTTCGCGGCCGCGACCATCTGCATGGCTTTGGTGATCTTTTGGGTTGCTTTGACGGAGGCTATCCGGTTTCGCAGATCCTTCAAAGAGGGCATGGTCTATCCGCTTCACCTCTGTCCGGGCGCCGCCAGCTCAAGCGCAAGTCTTGATCCGAAGTGCATATTTTGATGAACGCACATCTCGATCAAGCAAAGTTCTTGGCGTAGGCGTCGACAATCGATTTGAGTTGCTTGGCCGAGTTGTCCGAGAGATCCTTCGAGACGCGAATCGCATCAAGGAGGCCGGGATGGCTCGCCCGCAGGAGCGTGAGAAGCCCTTCCTCGAAAGCGCGCACCCGGTCAACCGGAAACGCATCGAGATAGCCATTGACGCCGGCATAAATCACGCACACCTGCTCCTCGACCTTCAAAGGCGAGAACTGCGCCTGTTTCAAAAGCTCGGTCAGGCGCGAGCCGCGCGCGAGCAGACGCTGCGTCGTCGCGTCGAGATCGGACCCGAACTGGGCGAAGGCCGCCATTTCACGGTATTGCGCGAGTTCGCCCTTGATCTTGCCCGCGACCTTTTTCATCGCCTTGGTTTGCGCCGACGAGCCGACGCGCGACACCGAAAGGCCGACATTCACGGCGGGCCGGATGCCTTGATAGAAAAGATCTGTCTCAAGAAAGATCTGGCCATCGGTGATCGAGATGACATTCGTCGGAATATAGGCCGAAACGTCATTGGCCTGCGTTTCGATCACCGGCAGGGCGGTGAGCGAGCCAGCGCCATTGGCATCGTTGAGCTTCGCGGCGCGCTCGAGCAGCCGAGAGTGCAGATAGAACACGTCGCCCGGATAGGCCTCGCGCCCCGGCGGCCGCCGCAGCAAAAGCGACATCTGGCGGTAGGCGACGGCTTGCTTGGAGAGATCATCATAGATGATCAGGGCGTGCATCCCATTGTCGCGGAAATATTCGCCCATCGCGCAGCCGGCGAAGGGCGCCAGGAACTGCATGGGGGCGGGATCCGAGGCCGTCGCCGCGATGACGATCGAATAGGGCAGCGCGCCCTGCTCCTCCAAGACTTTCACGAACTGCGCGACCGTCGAACGTTTCTGTCCAACCGCGACATAGACGCAATAGAGCTTGAGGCTTTCGTCGTTGCCCTGGTTCAGCGGCTTTTGATTGAGAATGGTATCGAGCGCCACCGCGGTCTTGCCGGTCTGGCGGTCGCCGATGATCAGTTCGCGCTGGCCGCGCCCGATCGGGATCAGGGCGTCGATCGACTTGAGACCGGTCGCCATGGGCTCATGCACGGATTTGCGCGGGATGATGCCCGGCGCCTTGACATCGACACGGGCGCGCTTCTCGGCGACGATCGGACCCTTGCCATCGATCGGATTGCCGAGCGCGTCGACAACGCGGCCGAGCAGTCCCTTGCCGACGGGAACATCGACGATGGCGCTTGTCCGCTTGACCGTCTGGCCTTCGCCGATGTCGCGGTCGCTGCCGAAAATGACGATGCCGACATTGTCGCTTTCGAGGTTCAACGCCATGCCGCGCACGCCGTTCTCGAACTCGACCATTTCGCCGGCCTGAACATTGTCGAGGCCGTAAACGCGGGCGATACCGTCGCCGACCGAGAGGACCTGGCCTACCTCGGTGACCTCTGCTTCATTGCCGAAGTTCGCGATTTCCTTCTTGAGGATCGCGGAAATTTCCGCGGCGCGGATCTCCATTAGCCAGCCTCTTTCATACGTGTGCGAATCGAATTGAGTTTGGTTTTGAGCGAGCTGTCAACCATGCGCGAGCCGAGTTGCACGACAAGGCCGCCGATGATCGCCGGATCCACCTTGATCGCAACCTCGACGTCGCCGCCGCCCGAGATGTCCGAAAGCGCGGCGCGCAAGGCCTCGACATGCTCCGGCTTGAGCGCCTCGGCGACCGTCACATGCGCCCGCGTAACGCCTTTTCGGGCATCGTTCAGCGTATTGAAATCGCGGATCATGCTGGCGATGGCAAAGAGCCGGCGCTTGGCCGCGACGAGCTTGATGAATTTGGCGGCGATCCCGCCGATACCCGCGTAGGCGAGAAGGGCATCGAGCGCCTTCACCTGCTCCTCGGCGGAAAAAACAGGACTCTTGACGAAACGCTGGAGATCGGCGCTTTCGTCGATCAATTTCGAGAAAGCGGCGAGATCCGTGGCCGTCGCATCCGTCGTTCCGGTGTCCTGACTTAGCGCGAAAAGCGCTTGCGCATAGCGCCCCGCCATCCCCGGCACGAGTGTCTCTTGATCCGCCAACACCAACCCCTAGACAACGACTGCTCACCGCCCCGCTTGCAAAAGTCCGCTTGGGTAAAAAAGCCATCCGGCCACGGCGCAAGCCGCTAAACCCTAAGCGCGGACGGATGCAGAAAGCAGGGAACGTGCCTCCACCCCGAAGGCGACGCGTCACTAACATAGAGACTTTTGCCGCGCAACCCTAACGGCAAAGATTGCCGCTCCTGCCAAGAATGCCCAGGGGCGGCTCACACGCATCCTGAAGCTTATCCCAATGCGCGGGAGCCGCAAAGTCTAACGAGAATCCCGCAATTTGCGAAATTTCCGGCGAAAGCTGCGGTTCGCGCGGCAAAACCGCGCACCCCGCGCGGCTCTGCCGCCCGGAACAAGCCGGGTCTTGGTCTCACCCCGCCGCGCTCTTCTTGCGGGCGGAAAGCGCGATCGTCCAGAGCGCCCGCGCAGCGAGGGCAGGCCCGAGCTTTGGCTCCCGCCGCGTCTTGGCGATCGCCTCGGCCAGGGTGCCGATCGCGCTGTCGAGGCTTGCCCGCGTCCAGGCGCGCAGATGCCGCTCGAACGCCTCCTTTTGCGTGAATCCTCCGCCTGCGAAGCCGGAAAGCTCGCGAGAGCCCTGCCCGTCTGCCGCCTCGCGGCGGGCGCGATGCAAGTTCATCGCATGACGCAAAGCCGCGGCGAGATAGTCGTTCGCGCTCGCGGCGCTATGATTGAGGCCTGCATCAAGGGCCGGGAAATCACCTTCAAACGCTGCCGTCACGGCTCTGTCGGCGACGAGGCTCGAAGCGTCGGCGACGATGGCTTCGACATGATCGAGGCGAATTTCGCCCGCGCCATGCGCGAAAAGCAGGAGCTTTTCGAGTTCCATGCGGGTCGAAAGCCGGTCCTGGCCGAGCTTCGAGGCGAGAAACGCCTTGGCATTGGGCGCAATCGTCAGACCGGCTTCGGCAACCCCGGCGTCGATCAATTGCCCGATGTCTTTTTCCGAATCGGGATAGCATTGGATCGCCGCCGTGTTTTTGCCGCGCTCGCACAGCATCCGCAGCGGCGCGTCTTTTTTCAGCGCGCCGGCTTCGATGACGATCGTGCACTCACGCGGGGGCGTTCCGAGAAGCGGCTCGATCGCGGCGGTGAAAGCTTTGCCCCGCGCCTCGATCCAAATGGCCCGCCGGCCGCCAAACAGCGGAACCGTATGGGCTTCGTCCGCGAGGCGCGCGGGATCGGCGGCGAGGTCGTCACCGGTGATCCGCACGAGCTGAAAAGGGTCTTTCGGATCATCGATCGCCCCCGCGATAATTTTTCGCGCCCGCTCGGCGGCAAGCCCGGCATCGGTTCCAAAAACGAGGTAGAGAAAAACATGCGGGGCGGGGCGGGCGAGGAAACGGTCTGCTTCGTGGGTCTTGACGGCGACCACGGCTCTCTCTAGCCCCGCGCGGCGATCGCGGCCGCGATACGGGTGCGCATCTGATCGGCGAGCGTCTTCGCAGCGCTGATCTCGGCGTCGCGCGCGGCGCGGAGGTTGGCGAATCTTTGGCTCGTCCGGTCATAGCTCACGAGCGTGACCGCTTGACCCTTGACAATTGGCTCGCCGCCTTGCACCGGCACCAGCTTGAAATCGGCGTTCACCACGACACTCGCGGCGGTCGGATATCCGGTCACCGTATCGAGCAAAGGAGTCTGCGAAGCCTCAGTGACCGTCACGGTGAGCCGGTATTTCGCTGGCACATGGGATCCGGTGCCGTTCAAATCGAAAATGAGGTCATCGGCGAGATAATGGCCGAGCCGGTTGGGGATTTGATCGACCGCGATCGCCTGCAATTCGCCGGCGACATCGCTGCCCTCGCCGAGCCGCCCATAGAGCGGCTGTATACAGCCGGAGAAGGCGAGGGCCGCCACAAGCGTGGCGCATGCGCGGGGAAGCGCGCGCTGGCGTGGCCGCAAATCAACAAACAACATTTACAAACCGCCTTTAAGGGACGCCGAGACGACGTTGACAATTCTTTGTGGGACAATGATGACCTTTTTCACCTCCCGGCCGTCGAGCGCGCGCTTCACCGGTTCGAGGGCGAGAGCGGCCGCCTCGATGGCGTCTTTGCCGGCATCCCGCGCGATGACGAGATCCGCCCGCTTGCGCCCATCGACCTGGACCGGCAGCGCCATGGTGTCCTCGACGACAATGGCGCGGTCCGCTTTTGGCCAGGCCGCCTCGGCCGCCAATCCCGCATGGCCGATCGCCGCCCAGCACTCCTCGGCGAGATGCGGCATCATCGGCTCCACCATGAGCACCAATATGTCGGCCGCCTCGCGGAACGCCGCCCGCATATCGTCTCCCAAATGTCCGGTCTCGATCTCGCCGATCGCCGCCGAGAGCTTGTTGGCGAGATCATAAATTTGCGCGACGGCACGATTGAAGCGCAGCCGCTCGATATCCTCCTCGACCTTGATGAGACTCATGTGAACCGCCCGGCGGACCGAGGCAGCGGCGTCCGAGGGATTGGCCGGAAGCGGCGTGCCTGGGGGCGCGGCGAGCCCTTTGAGTTCGCCCATAAGCCGCCACAGGCGCTGGACGAATTTCGCGGCCCCCTGGACGCCTTCCTCGGACCAGATGACGTCGCGCTCGGGCGGCGAATCGGAGAGCATGAACCAGCGGGCGGTATCGGCGCCAAAGGTCGAAATAATATCGTCCGGATCGACCGTGTTCTTCTTCGATTTCGACATTTTCTCGATCGCGCCGATCGCGGCTTCCTCGCCGTTATCAAGCCGATAGGCGTGGCGGCCGGAGGCATCCGCCGCGATCCTTATCTCGGATGGATAGAGCCAGGCGCCATCCTTGCCACGATAGGTCTCATGCACGACCATGCCTTGCGTGAACAGGCCGGCGAAGGGCTCTTTCAGCGCACCGACATGACCCGTCGCCTGCATCGCCCGGGTGAAAAACCGGGCGTAGAGGAGATGCAAAATCGCATGCTCGATACCGCCGATATATTGATCGACCGGCAGCCACTTTTTGACCGTGGCGGCGGTGGTCGGCGAAGCTTCGTTCCACGGATCGGTGAACCGCAGAAAATACCAGGAGGAATTCGACGAACGTGTCCATCGTGTCGGTTTCGCGCAGCGCCGAGGCGCCGCATTTCGGACAGGCCACATGTTTCCATTTCGGATGCCGGTCGAGCGGATTGCCCGGCTCGTCAAAACTCATGTCCCGCGGCAGCTCGACCGGCAGATCGGCAGCGGGAACCGGCACCACGCCGCAGGCCGCGCAATGGATCACCGGGATCGGACAGCCCCAATAGCGCTGGCGCGATATTCCCCAATCGCGCAGCCGGTACTGGACCTCGCACTTGCCTTGCGGACGGCCACCAAGCGTTTGCGCCTCAAGCCGCCGAACGACCTCTTCCTTCGCCGCCTTGGGGGTGAGCCCATCGAGAAAGCGCGAATGGATCAAGACGCCATCGCCGTCATAGGCGGTCGCCTCGATCTTGAACGTCTTGGGGTCTTCGCCCGGCGGGCAAACGACCGGCGTATTGCCAAGGCCATAGGCGTTGGCAAAATCGAGGTCGCGCTGATCATGCGCCGGGCAGCCGAAAATCGCCCCGGTACCATAGTCCATCAACACGAAATTGGCGACATAAACCGGCAGCTGCCATTCGGGGTCAAACGGGTGCTGCGCCTTGAGTCCCGTGTCATAGCCTTTCTTCTCGGCCGTCTCGATCGCGGCCAGCGAGGTGCCGCCATGATGGCATTCGGCGATGAAGGCGGCGAGGCCCGAATCTTTCCGCGCCGCTTCGACCGCCAAGGGATGATCGGCGGCGATGGCTAGAAATTTAGCGCCGAACAGCGTGTCGGGCCGCGTCGTATAGACCTCGATCTCGCGGGCTTCGACCTGCGGCGCGGGTTCGAGCGCGAAGCGCACGGCGAGCCCCTCCGAGCGGCCGATCCAATTGGCCTGCATGAGGCGGACTTTTTCCGGCCAGCGGGGCAGATCATCGAGAGAGCGCAGAAGATCCTCGGCGAAATCGGTGATCTTGAAAAACCATTGGGTCAGCTCGCGCTGTTCGACCAGCGCGCCGGAGCGCCAGCCGCGCCCGTCGTCGATGACCTGCTCATTGGCGAGCACGGTATGATCGAGCGGGTCCCAATTCACCTTGGATTTCTTGCGCACGACGAGGCCCGCGGCGAGGAAATCCAGAAACATTTTTTGCTGATGCTTGTAATAGGAAGGATCACAAGTGGCGATCTCACGCGACCAGTCGAGCGAAAGACCCATCGCCTTCAACTGGGTGCGCATGGAGGCGATATTGGCATAGGTCCAATCGGCCGGATGGCTTTTGTTGTGCCAGGCGGCATTCTCGGCCGGCATGCCGAAGGCGTCCCAGCCCATTGGATGCAAGACGTTGAATCCCCGCGCGCGCTTATAGCGGGCGATCACATCGCCCATCGTATAATTGCGGACATGGCCCATATGGATGCGGCCGGACGGATAGGGAAACATCTCGAGGACGTAATATTTTTCGCGCGAGTTATCGTTCCGCGTGCGGAAGATTTCTCTCTCCTCCCAAATGGCCTGCCATTTGGGTTCCGCCTCGCGGGCGTTGTAGCGTTCAGAGTCCATGCTGTGTTCGTCGATCGTTTTGAGCCTGTTTCAAAAACCGCGCTCATCCCAACCGCCCTCATCCCGAGGAGGCGCGAAGCGCCGTCTCGAAGGATGAGGCGCCGCCCCCTCGTCCCTAGGAGCCCCCGAAGTGGGCGTCTCGAAGGATGGGAAGCAAGAGGCCCTTGGGTTCCGCGCGGGCTTTTGAAACAGACTCCGAGGTGAAACCGGCTGTGAATTGCGCCTTACACAGCATTAATTAACGGACGGGGTCAATCTCCCCCGGCCGAGGTGAGGCCTAAGTTCGGAATTCCACTCTCCTCGATTTTGGACTTTAGCCGTACATGAGAAGCCAAGCGATCTTAGCGCCGGACGATTAAACGACGGGACAATTTCAAGGAGACCCTTGCAGAGTTCGCCAGAGGGTCGCGCAGCTTAAGGAAGCTTATGATTGGATAGAGGATGTATTGCGGCCGCGAGCAGGCCCAAGTACCCCAAACGATGACAGTGAAATTTATAGAATAATGAAAAAACGACGGCATCTTAAGGAAAGGTCGACGGAGCTAGGCTGATTAATCGCAGTTGAGCTTAAGTGATCTAAAGAAACTGACGTTGATGTCTACGAGAAACTTATAGATACTTGGAGAATTATATGTGTCGCAGTAAGACAGTCTCACAGACGAGACCGGTGCCGTGCGCGAAACGGACAGTTGGTGGATTGTGAGCGGCGGGCGGCGGACGTATAATTCATGGGGACGTAGACGGCAGCCCTGATCGCGAGGTGCAACCGTAAGGCTGAGGCTCACGTCGCGGGGCTTGCGCATCGCAGGAGACTCCACGATGACCGTCGCTCCAACACTCGAGAAATATTTGGCCAGCATGAACATCACCTATGATGTGATCATGCACGAACCGACCCTGTCGTCGAACCGCACCGCCGAGGCGAGCGGGGTCTCGGGCGAGCGGATCGCCAAAGCGGTAGTGCTTCGCAATGGGGGCGGGTTTATTCTCGCCATCTTGCCAGCGTCACACCACATCCGCCTGTCCGATCTCAAGAAGCGGCTTGGCTTTGATGTCGCTTTGGCCTCCGAGCAGCAAATTCAGCAGCTGTTCGAAGACTGCGCTCAAGGCGCCGTTCCTGCGGCCGGCGAGTGCTACGGGCTCGATGTCATTGTCGACGACAGCATCGAGGCCCAGCCGGAGATCTATTTGGAGGGCGGCGATCACGCGACATTGATCCATTTGACCCATGCGCAGTTCGAGCATTTGACCGGCACGGCATGGCGCGGGCGCTTTAGCATCCACGACTAATCCCAACTCCGGCTTTGTCACATTGCCGAAGTTGAACGCTCGAACCTTGCATTGGCCTATTTTCAAGCAGCCGCACCTTCGCGCGCGGCGCACCTCGCTTGCCGAGCTCAAGCGTGATCCGTTCAGATTGAATTGGACCACGCCCTATAGCCTTTGATTACTCATGATCTTTTCGCGAAACCGGTTCCCTCCTCTCGCCTTCGCGGCGACGTTGAACCGGCTGACGCCGGCCGCTCCGCTTTCGGCGTTGACGCCGTTCCCGGCGTGCTCCCTCAGGCGTCCTTCCGCTCCGGGCGAGGGCTTAGGTTCGGCGCAAGCTCTATGGCTTGGCCTTTCAATGCAGTACGTCTGGCCAATCTTGCCGCCACAATGACGGGAGTGAGGTCCGTCATGGGCCTTATCTTAGCTGCCTTTTTTATCGGGAACCGGGCGAGGAAGCCTATCGTGGATATCGGCGGGTTTTTCGATGAGCAGTTTTGGTAAGCAACGCAATTCGTTTGTTTCATGCAGCACGCGCGGAAGTAAAACGCCCGCACTGAAGTGGGGATCTATCCTCGCCCCCACGGCATGCACTGCGGCACATGGGGCAGTAGATTTGTGATCAATTCTAAGAATATCGATGCTCACAAACCAGTATAAGACTTCCGCAGCGATCAATGTCATTAAAAGAAATTTCGGAGCGTCCTGAGTGAGACAAAGCCCAGCGACAGCAATTAATACAGGTAGTAAATATTCAATTCTCGCAGGTATATAAAAGAATAGAACGATATGATAGACAATTACGAACAGGCTCTTGTGGACACCGCTCCGCTTGCTTTCCAAAACGGGTCTTGCAAACTCCTTGCGCCAAGGGAGACGATCACGAGGGTCCCAAGCAATCCGTAGAGATAAATGGATTTATAGAGACCGCGCGCGAGGAGTTCGTATCGCCCCTTGCCACGCGGGCCTCGCAGAGGTGAGAAAGCTCAAGCTCAAGTGCGATGATATGAAGACTGGCAAATAAATGAACTCAATACGAACAGAAACACACAAACGGCCTGCAACGTGATGGCTCGACCTCTTTTTCAAGGCTGAAAACAGCGTAAAGGCCCAAAGCCCCCAAAGCCCAAAGGGGTAGCTTATCCGGCATCCGCTCGCTATCGACAAAAATAGCGCGGCAGCCATAGGAAGATTTTTTTCAAAACACAAAATACCAATTAAAAAAACGCTATTGGGTGAATATAGTCCATTGATGTTGAAGCGGCGTTCATCCAAAAGGGTTAAAGGCGACGGTCATAAGAGCGAGTGCTATTTTCATCCTATCCGTACATATTTCAGTAAAAAAATAAAATAAAAGGCTTAGCGCTACGAGTGATTGGACAAAACTAAATCCATTCGCCCTCGTCGGACGAAAAATTGCCGCAAGAGAGCCAAGTATAATTTCTGAAGGAATGTTCCCTGAAATCTCGATGGAACGTAAACGCCCTTCGCGTCCATCTCCTGCCACGCCGAAAGCATGGCATAGTTGTCAGGGTTGTCTCCATAACCATTTTGGTTAATCAGAAGAAATACAATGAAATATGCGCTGAGAAGCGCGACGGCCGCTAAAATATAAAACAACTTTTCATTATCGTAAATTGAACTGTTCGGACGTAACGTGGATGTTTATATCCAGCTCAATTTCTTGTCCTTATGAAAGAAGCTCGGTCCGTCGGACCTTTGTTTGGAAGGCAACATACAATACCGGCGTCGGTTTCGCGACGCAATACGGGCCGGGTGCCGCTCTCGAAAGACGCTGAAAAGAAGGCGATTTTAGGTGGCGGCCCGATTTGACGAGGCGCCGTCGAGTGGGGGGCCTGCGCGAACTGCACCCATTCTTGGCTCAAATGCGATCGTGACAATGTTCGATGCTGCACGGGTTTCTGACTTCGAGAATAGTCCGATGGACTTTCCCAAACCTGCCCAGCGGCCGCAATCATTTTCTTACGCATGACGCAACTGTCTCAAACCGAGGCCAACGCACTCACCTCCATTTGGCGGAAGTGTCCCTCCCCCATTAACTCTTCGGACGTCGTCTTGGCACTTCATTTGCGTGTTCTTACCCAGAGGACGGCAAAGCGAACAAACGGCTGTCAATCATTCACTTTAAAGGATATGGGGCATCATGATCGAGCTTACCTCAGCGGATGGGCATAAGTTTTCCGCCTATCGTGCCGACCCTTCAGACACGCCGAAGGGTGCTGTTGTAGTCCTTCAGGAAGCCTTCGGTGTCGATCCTCACATATGTAAGGTCGCCGACAGTTTCGCGGCAAAAGGCTATGTCGCGATCGCTCCGGCTCTTATCGATCGGGCGGCGAAGAGCGCCGGCACCGGCAATGACGCGACACCTATTGCCGAAGCGCAGGAATTTCTCAAGCAGGTGGGCGCCGACGAAACACTCGCCGATATTCAGGCGACCATCGATGCGGTCAAGGAAGCCGGAAAAGTCGCCATTGTCGGCTATTCCGGTAGCGCCTATCTCGCCTATCTGTCGGGCAATAAGGTGAACGGCCTCGCCTGTGCCATTGGCTATTACGGCGCGGGAATCGTCGACGACTATCGCGAAAAGCGCAAAATTCCGACCCTGATCCATTTTGGCGACAATGATCCGGCCTCACCGTCCGAAGAGGTCATCCAATTCCGGGCTTATAGGCCCGATGTCAGCGTCTTCACTTATCCGGCAGGACATGGGTTCGACCGTGACGAATGTGATAGCTACGACAAGGAAGCCGCCGCAACGGCGCTGGACCGGACATTGTTCTGGATCTCCCAATATGTCGAAGGCCAACCCCCCATCCTCTTGAAGAACGCAGGGTCCTACGCTCAGTCAAAGCAAGATAAGAAAAAGAAGAAGAAGTCCGCTGACGACCAAGGACCGCCGATGGACTGATGTGCACGCAATCCCTTTGACGAGGAATGATTGCCGCCATTTGCCTCACGCACTGGCAAACGTCCTTAAAGACAATACCCAAGATTACACATGGCACCTGCGGCGGTGCCCTGTGACCGGCGAAAGACCATGAGCGTCATCGAACATGATTTCGGCAAGAAAAAGCGCCAGATCGTTCGGCGCTTCACGGCCCTCTTGAGCTTGGACGCCCTGCACGAAGCCAATGTCCAGGCCAATCCGCTTCCCTATCTAGAACGGGCGAGTGAACGCATTTACCAGCTTGAGAATACGTTGTTCGAGGCGGCTCAGGCCGCCGAAGGGCCGACGACGCCCCGTCCCTCCGCCGAAATGGTTTATGTGGACAAAGCCGAATATCATCGTCTGCTGCACTGCCGGGCGATCATCGAAGAGGCGCTCACTCATGTGAAATCGCCCGACGACCCTTAAAGCCGGAGATCCTCAAAAGCGCCCCCTTCATGCCGATGTGCCGTTGAAAGCTCAAGGCCATGACCCGGTCTTCATCGGATCATGGCCTTGAAACGGCTTGCAGCCCGAACGCTTGCGGCAGACGAAAACCCCGGCTCGCCCTTCAGTTGCTTGGCGAGGGCTGCCACTTATAAAGATCGCCCCAGCCGCTTGCCGCCGTGCATTCATGCTCAAAGCCAAGCTTTTTCAGCTCGTCGGCAAGACCAAATTGATCACCGCTTTTCACGCTGGCGAACACAGGCACTTTGCGCCCCTGAATTTCCGTGACAAGCGTGGCAAAAACACCTTGATCGCGATGGCTCGGGGCGATCGCGGCATAGGAGACATGAATCGCATCGCTATTCTTGAAGCCCCATTCGAAATCATCCCGCCGCGCGAGCAGCGCGCCAATAATCGCTTTATCCTTACCCACCGCAACCGGCGACAGCCCCGATGTGCAGCAGGCCATGATTTCGGTCAGTATGTTTTCTTGCGCCGCCTCGCTCCCAAGATCCACGGGAATGTCGGGCGCAACTTGCCGCAGCAAGCCCCAGATATCCCGCAAATCCTCAAGTGATGCCGCGCGTTGTGTCAACTCATTCACGATCCAATCCCCACACTGCTAAAGAGATACCGGCACTTATGAGAGATGCATGCCAAGACTCAATTCCGCTTGAAGACATGTTCAAGCCTCGTCGAAGGTGTCGTAGTCACGCCAATGTTTTCAACGATCGTGTTATGTTTCCGACATGAGGCATGGCTTTGGCCCAAAGGTCCGCGCGGCAAGAAATTTGCTCCCATCCTCGACATGGATCACCACCGCTGCTGATCAGAGCAACGGGTTCATCGGAGGTATCGCATGCAGGTCACTGAAGGCTTCTTTGTGGATTGGGATGGAAATGCACGCAACACGCTCGACCCGGGCGGTGGCTATCTATGTGAAACCGATCCCGTCGCCCGCTATGTCGCGATCACCACCAAAGGGGGAACCTTGGTGCATGAAGGCACCTTCTATAAGAGCCTCGGCGACATAGAAAAGGCGGGCATCAAAGCGCCTTTCGTACCCGGTTCACATCCCTGGGGCCGGAAGGAAGACGGTTTCTGAGAACGTCCGCGGCAGAGATAAAGGGCCAGCAATGCTTCCAACGACCATTCTCATCGATGAGGCACCAAGATGCGTGGTGCGCCCAACGGACACGAAAGATCTCAACCGGTTCATCCGGAATGGGAAGCCGTATCTCCTGGCCGACAATCCCTCGGGCAAAATCACCCATCGCAACGCGGACGAAGCGGAATTGGCGAAATGGCGAAATGGTCTCGCGCTTCACAAGGCATGGGGCGGCGCCGACGAAGACTTCTTCGGAATCCCCCTTTAACTCACTCTGCCGCCCTTATGATTTGAGTCATGGGCGCGATGTGCCCATGTCGTGCGGATTGCCCGCCTGGTTTCGCATCCAATCGGCGAGCTTCGCCAGCGTTGCGTAAATTTCGCGGCAAGCGTCCGCATCCACAACGGTCTCGTCAAGGGCCCCTCTCATACAAAGGAGCCATGCATCACGTTCCCGCTCGCCAATCTTGAACCCCATATGCCGCTGCCGCAGTCGCGGATGGCCCTTTTCGACGGAATAGAGTTTCGGCCCGCCCATCCATTCGCAAAGATAGCGTTTGAGAACATTCTTGGTTGGCCCGAGATCGGTTGCATGCATGGCGCGAATGTCCCGCGCTTCAGGCATTTCATCCATATTCTTGTAGAAGGCCTCGACCAAACGGTCGATGGTCAACGCGCCACCAATCCGCTCGAACATAGAAGTCACGACATCGACGTCAGCCATCATTCACTCCAAGTGCACCCATAGGCGCGCCACACCGCGATAGGACGCCGCGCAAGACATCCGGATCCGTGACCGGAAGCGAGCAGCGCTCGCCAATACAGACATAGGCCGCCGCCGCATTGCCAATCCGCGTCTTTCCCGCCGCCGGATGTCCCGGCGGGATGGTCTCCCCCTCCCCGGCCACACTCAAGAGCCGATTGGGCACACAAGACTCTGCCACGGCGCGCAAGAGCGCTTCGCCGCCTTCGCCAAGGCAAATCACGATTTGCACCGCGTTTAAAAGAAAATCCATGCCTGAAAGAAATGAGGCAAGCTGAAGAGGGGTACGCACAGCTTCCCCCGCGAATGCCCCGATCAGCCGCTCCGCTTGATCCCTATAGACCGGCTTTCCCGTATGATAGTAAAGCGCGGCAAGTACATGCACCATCATGCCATTGCCGGAGGGCGTCGCATTGTCGAAGGCATTGCGGATGCGGGTGATCAGTTCCGGAGCATCGCTCGGCGTAAAATAAAACCCGCCCTGCTCCGCGTCCCCATAGTAAGTATTGAGGAGCTCACCCCATGTCAGGGCGTGGGTGAGATAGGCTTTGTCCCCTGTCATCTCATAGAGCGCCAGCGCCGCCTTGGACATCGCGGCGTAGTCATCGAGTATTCCCAAATGGGTGCGTCCATCACACCAGGAATGCAGAAGGCGCCCGTCCGCCGCCATCATCTTCGTCACCACGCAAGCGAAAGCATCCTTCGCGGCGTCGGTCCAATCCTTTCTCGCGAATGCTTCGCCAGCAAGACAAAGGGCGGCGATGGTTAATCCATTCCAATCCGCAAGAATTTTGTGATCCCGCCCAGGCCGCACGCGGCGCTCATGGACGGCCCACAGTTTTTCCCGGGACGCCGCGAGCCGGGCTTCCGTCTCTGCATCCATGAGCTGCGGCTGTTCCGAGCGGTTGAGGATTGTCTTACCTTCCCAATTCCCGATACGGTGCACATCGTAATGCGACTTGAACAAGGGAGCCTCTGCACCAAGCACCGCCTCCACCTCCGCCGCTGCCCAGACGTAGAATTTGCCTTCCTCATGCTCGCTATCGGCGTCGAGCGCTGCCGCAAACGCTCCGGCCTCGATACGCATCTCCCGGAGTATCCATCCAATGGTCTCGGCGACACGCGCGGCATAAAGAGGGGCCTTCGTTTCCTGCCACGCCCACGTCAAAAGCTCGACAAGCTGGGCGTTGTCGTAAAGCATCTTCTCGAAGTGGGGGATCAGCCAATCATTGTCTGTCGCGTAGCGCGCATAGCCGCCGCCGAGATGATCATAGATTCCCCCTTGTGACATGCGATCGAGCGTCAGCAAAACCCAATCGCGCAATTTCACATTGCCGGTGCGCTTGTAGCCGCGCCAAAGCATGGCCAGAACAGGAGATTGAGGAAATTTTGGCGCGCTCCCCAATCCCCCTTCGACCGGATCGATCATTTCCCCTATCTTCAGACAGATCTCATCGAGCGTGTCGGACGTGAGCAAGTCGTCGGTGGGCGCATGCGCGGATAATTTGCGCAAGCCCTCTTTGAGAATCCCGGTATTCTTCGCCACTATCTCCTTTTGCCCGTGATAGACAGCCGCCGCCCTTTTCAACACATCGGCGAACGCCGGGCGGCCATATTTTCTCTCAGGCGGATAATAGGTGCCGCCCCAGAAGGGCTCTCCCTCGGGAGTAAGAAACATGGTCAGCGGCCAGCCGCCATGCTGGCCCATGAGCGCCAACGCATTTTGATAGATAGCATCGATATCGGGCCGCTCCTCCCGATCCACCTTGATAGGAAGAAAGCTAGCGTTGATAAGGGCCGCGGTCTCGGCGTTCTCGAAGCTCTCATAGGCCATCACATGGCACCAATGGCAGGCTGCATAACCAATCGAGAGCAAGATGGGTTTGTCGGCCGCTTGCGCTTTCGCCAGCGCTTCACTGTCCCACGCGTGCCAATCAACGGGGTTGTCTTTGTGTTGCCGAAGATAGGGGCTGGTTTCCTTGGCCAACCGGTTCATCGCCAAATCTACTCCTGCTACACCAATGGACAGCCCAGGGCCACGACCTCCAAGGCTTCGCCTT
The DNA here is from genome assembly GCA_963784075.1 of uncultured Alphaproteobacteria bacterium. GTDB lineage: Bacteria > Pseudomonadota > Alphaproteobacteria > Rhizobiales > Beijerinckiaceae > Methylocapsa. Next base: position 97,959 of record CAWAQW010000057.1, read on the forward strand.
CAAGGCGCCCCAGCCGCCGCGCCGATACTGCGCCAACCATCCATATACCGTCGACCGGTTTAGCCCGAGAACGCGGGCGACGACTTCCGGGCTTTCACCTTCCTGGACCTAACGCACCGCGCGTTCACGCAACGCCTCCAGCGTATGATGATCCAATCGGCGCGCATCATTTTCTTGCATCCACAAAATGAATCATTCAACAACTGCATAGTCAACAAAAAGTCGACCTACTTATGAACTGATTAATACATCGCAAGCAACTCACCGACCCGCCAAGCACCTCAAGGATCCGAAAAGAGCGCCAATGAAATTTTACATGACCCCGGGATCTTGCTCGACCAGCATTCACATCATCCTTGAAGAGCTTGACCAGGTGTTCGAGGTCTATATCGTGAACTTACCGGCAGGCGACCATTTCAAGCCGGACTATGTCGCAATCAATCCGAAATCCACGATTCCGGCGCTGGTGCGTAAGAATGGCAGTACGCTCACCGAAGTTCCGGCCATCGCTTATTGGCTCGCGCGCACCCACCCGCGCGCCAAATTATGGCCAGAAGCACCCGACAATGAAGCGCGGGCTCTCGAAGTCATCGCCTATGTTGTCGATACCATTCACGGCCAGGGCTTTGCCCGGATTTTCTCAACCAAGACCTTCGCCCGCAATCCCGACGAGCACCAAGGCGTGCGTCAACTCGGCCAGGACATTATCGTGAAGGGCTTCGAGATCCTCGACAAAGCGATCGCCGGTAAACAGGCGGAATTTTTCTATCGCCGATCCAATTCTCTTCTATGTCGAATTCTGGGCCGACAAAACCAACATTTCGATGCCAGCGGGACTCGCCGCCCATTACCGCCGCATGCTGATACGCCCAGCGGTGCGTCGCGTCCTGCAGGAGGAAGGCTATAATCTGGCGGCCCTGGGTGTTTCGGGGAGGTAAACGAACGTGAGTTCAGGGTGAGAAACCCTGTGCCCTGGTGAGAACCATGATGGAACCCGCAATGTGGCGTTGAGTGGACGATCCCTCATCTGGGATCGCGCCCCGAAGAGAGTCTGGCAAGGATGAGATCACCGGGATAAAGCTTGGTGCACTTCGGTGGATGGAGAACAATTATGACGGGAATGACAATCGTTGACGATCGCAATCAGGACGACATGTCGCGCAAGGCAGGATGCTATCTTTATGTCGATACGCGGCTTTGGCTCGACAACAATGTTGTCCACCGGAGCGACGGCCCCGCCGTCATTTTTCCGGATGGCGTCGAGCGCTGGTACATTCACGGAAAAGAAGTGACCCGCGATGTGAAAACCTATTTTTTCCAAAATAAATGGCCCGTCGAGCGCGGCCTCGACACGCCCGAAAAGCTCACGCAGTTTTCTTCGCACTTTCTTAAATAATGGCGCCGCCGGTCTTAGGATGTGCCTTGGCGTCGTTATTGTCCAGCCGCAAGGCCATGCGACCAGACCGGCTTGTCAGATTTCCGACGCGAGGCAATTTCCGTCTTAGGAAACCTCTCTTCACCGCAGCTTGCGACGTGAGTGCTGCTCGGAGATCCATTCAGGCTTTCAAGGCATAGGTTTCGACCCAATGGGCCTTTGACGGATGCTCGCTATGACAAAAAGCTCTTTCTTGTGAGAGTTTGACGGACAGCGGGCGACGGAAGCAAAGCCAAACCCGTAAGCGCGGGGTCCCTATTGACATCAGGAACCGCCAAATCGACCTCGATAACGAGGACGTCGCGCTTTAGCAAAGCTTTTGATGAGCCGACTGGCGTCCGGGCCTATCGGCTCGGCACGAGCTCCTTATCCGCCGTACCGATGGGCTTCCACCGGCTTTATAGCCAACGAACGGCTGATGCCGGCGGCACCATGAGATGCCGCCGGGTGTGTCCTAGTCTGTGAAGAAAAACGCCTATCCGACGGCTCCTGCTTTTAATGCATCGGTCTCCGCCCGCGTCAAACGAAATACGCCGCGGCCTCCGGCCAGCGCATGATATTTCATGCCAGCATTGTCGCTCAAGAAATCGAACCAATCCTGCGGGCTTAGGGAAGCTGGGCGTTCGCCAATTTCAACAACGGTTCCATTTGGCGCGAAGCGCGTATAAATCATGACATTTTGGGATACGGGACTCGTGACGTCACTGGCTTCATATCTCTCTCCATTCCTCTAAAGGCCCGAGCCAAAGCCCAAAATCTCGACCTTAATATTCTCCGTGCCCAATACCTTGGCCTGACAAGCAAGGCGCGATTTTGAGCCGACGCCGACAATAGTATCAAGTTTCTCATTTTCCTCGCGGGCAATTTTCGACAAGCCCTTGCGTCCCTCGTGGACGAAAATATGGCATGTGCCGCATGACGCGTTGCCATCGCATTTGTGGCTCAAATCCTCATCAGCCGCGAGTATAGCCGCAAGGAGCGTCGTCCCCTCCACTGCGTCAGTTGTCTTACCAGACGGCATGATTGTAATCATGGACATTTACATACTCCTCATAATCTAAAGTTCCTTCCACTGTTCTCCGGTTTCGCCTCATGCGACAATGGGGCATTCAGTAAATGGCGGAGCCTGCGCCGACATTGATCGAAGCATCCTTCATAGTTGCGACAATGAAGGCAATTTGGTCCTCCGTGAGATGGGAATGAAAAGGCAACGCCATGGCGCGATCCGCTATCTTTTCCGTCACGAGGAAATCACCGCGACGATATCCCAACTCAAAATAGTGCCTCTGTAAATGAAGGGGACTGCTGTAAGCGGCCGCCTCCACTTGTTCAACGCGCAAATCCTCGATAATCGCGTCACGGCTCGAACGCGAAAACCGGGTCCCCAAATGCACGACATAGAGAAACCAATTCACTTCTGTTACTTCGGGGGCAATGTAGGGATCCTTAATTCCCTCGAAGGACTGGACGTGCTTGAAATAGAGATGCTCGGTAGAACGGCGCCGTTCGAAATCTCCTCGAGCCGGTTCAGCTGAGCCAATCCAAGCGCGGCGGAAAGATCACTCATACCAGCTTGGTACGGGGGAGTTCCGCTGACAACGACCGAAGAGCGCTCAACCAGACGGTGGGAGCGATGGCGGCGCAAGGCCACGGCGACATCGACGTCATCGGTTACAACCATGCCTCCTTCACCGCAGATGAGCGGCGAGGGTTGCGAAAAATCGAAAACAGCGGCGTCACCAAATGTACCAACCAGCGCACCCTGATATTTGGAACCGATCGCCTCGGTTAAATCTTCGATGAGGATCAGACCGTGCGTCTTCGCCAATGCACGCAAGGCAGGCCAAGCGGCAGGATGCCCATTGTTGTTGCAGGCAACAATCGCGCGTGTATTCGGGCCGATCCGCGCCTCAACCTTTTCTGGAACGATCGTCCCAGCCCAATAGTCAATGTCCGCGAAGACCGGCCGCGCGCCCGAAAGACTGATCGCGTGGACTGTTTCCCGGAATGAATGCGGCGATGCGATCACCTCCTGCCCAGGGCCAATCCCATAAGCTGCCAGCGTGATCAAAAGACCCATCGTCCCGCTCGGGACCGCGACCGCATATTTGCGGCCGACATAGGCCGCGAACGCCGCCTCGAACTCCTCGGCGACGGGTCCATTCGAGAGCCTCGGGGACCGCAAGACGGCGTCGACCGCGGCGAGCTCAGCCGTGGTGATATCTGGATCAGAAAGCGGAATGAACGAGGCGTCCAAAGCCTCGAGGAGTGTGCCTTCTCCTTCGTCGAACTCTGGGACCGCCGCCACTTCGATCATCGGACGGCACTCCGCCGCGCCAAAACAATTCCGGTCGCGCGCGCTGGATCGGAGGTGATGTGAGAGCAATGGTCGGCGCTGTCCAAAAGATGGATGTCATAATGCTCATAAACACGGAAGGGAGCTTCCGTCACATCCGAAGCGTCACAGCGCGTCCAAGAGAGATGCGGAAATCGCCGGCGCAATTCAGCAAACGGTTGCGCATCTGCGCCCGACGCTCCAAGCATCGCATCGATCTGCGTCAAATCATCTGCACTTAAGGACATGGCTATGCTCTGATCTCATGATGTTGGTGGTCCGATTGAAGCAAATTCATTGCCAGAATTTCCGCTCGGGATCGGTATTCAGCAAATCCAAGAGCTCGGGCAAGCGGACATGCCTGCTATGGAGTTCCCATCGTCCACACCCGTGATCCTTTCGATAAAGCTGCCATAATCCGAGATCGACCTCGTATTGGAGGAGAGCGACGTCGATAACGCCGCCCTCGGGGTCGATGTTACGCGAACAGCAAGGATTCTCTATGAGATAGCCGCCCGTTACAGCACGCACACTTGGCGAGACGTAGCGGTATCGCTTGCGCGCCTTGAGCGCACGCTCGAATTCGCTTCCGATCAAGATCGTTCGGATGCGGGGACCGCAGTGTGCTACTCTCCTTCAGAATTGCTGCCGTCATACCGCAATTCTCAGACTAAAGGGCTCTTCGATCGCATGCCATCACCTGTTTGAATTAAATGGCTCGCTCTTCGAGCGTTTGATCGCGTCACACACGAGAAAAGCCAGCCACTCTAAAGCGGGGTGATTTCTTCTTCCAAACAACCGACGACAAGCCGTTCACCAAATTCAACGAGATATATTGGCGTGTTTGACTCGGTATGTGTCCCGACCTGGACAATCTCGCCGCCGTCTCCGCTCTTCACCAGCAGTGCTTCCATAGGCGCATCGGGAAACGTGCCGTCGTTATGAAGATCAACCAGGGCGCGCACCCGCTGGCCCCATTGATAAATAGGAAATCTTGGTTCGATCACAGCACCCCTCCTGGCAATGGTATATCCTCCTCGTCACGCGGCTTCACCGGTTCAAGCTCCTTTTTCTTCATCCCCACGCGATTGCCGCTCTCGGTGAATTCGACGCCATAAATATAGAACTGCTGAAGAAAGGTCCCGATGCTGACGACGTAGCCGATCTCGCCCTTTTTCGCCAAAATCTCTCCGATTTCCTTGCCGGCGTAGGTACCATCGTTGCGAATAACGCGCTTCGCTTTCACCTTCTCACCGAAGCTGAAATAGGGAGGTTCACTGATTTCCACGACCTCGCTATCGCGAACAATATTGCTCATCTTGGCATATCCCTCCGCAGCTCATGCTCTCCAAATAAGCGTGATTGCACCATTTCCCGCACCAAGGAATCTGCGTCGTCCGTCAATTCATGGACCATGGAAACCGGAATCCGGCTTGCGACCTCATAACGCACCCGCCAATCAGGGTCATGTTGCATGCGCGGGAGAAGTTGTGGCGCAAGGCGTTGTGCGACTTCTAGTCTGACCGTGGCATCCGGATCATCCACCATTTGCAGAAGCCATTCTTGTTGAAGGCGGCGCGCCACGACCCGCCTCACTTCCGCTTCCTCATCCCGGATCATGCGTGCTAGGAGCGGTGGCGCCACCCGCCGGGCGACAACGAGACGCACGTAGTAATCAGGGTCCCTCATGATGGGAACGAGCTCGGCGTCGTCGAGGAGAGGCACGATACGGATTCTGACCTCGCGATGCGGTCATTCCGCAAGCCCAGGCTGTAGCGTTTGGGCAACCGCCGCGCGGCGTTCCACCTGACTGTCTCCTCGGGATCTTCAAGGAGCGGAGGCAGGAGAAAGAGGCTCGCACGCTTGGCCGCTATGGCGCGCACTTCGAAATGAGGATGTCTGACATAGGCATCGGAGAGGCCTGGGTTCCAATTGAAGAAACGATCGATACGCCTTGCATAGCGATCGTTCACGCAGGCATGCTTGAGCCGGCAAAGGCCGGACGCAAGCATTGGCTGATGGGTGCATGACGCGCAATCGACGTTATTTCCCTGCCAATCCTTCGCCTCATCGATGTCATCCGTCATCGTCTCGTCCTATCCTCTCGAGGACATCGAGCAAAACTTTGGCTCCAATCTTGTCGCTGGGATCAAGGTCCAACAATTTCCGAACCGCGTCGTGACCTTCCTCAAGATTGCCGAGGCGCATATGAAGATAGGCATAGCCCTTGAGGGTAAAAAGAAAGAAGCGCGGCGCGATCTCCTCATAGCGGTTAAAGGGCGCGTCCGCCGCGGTCACGTCGCGCCAATTTGCGGGCAGGTTGTTTTCCCGCGCCGCTTTCTCTAGGCACAGATTCGCAACGTCGAGCGCCTCCCTCAACCGCCCCTTATAGAAATAAAACCGGTAGAGTCCGATCAAGACCGCCGCATGCCCAGGCGCTAACGCCTCGGCTTTTCGCAGATGGCTTTCCGCCACCTCATCCAAATGGTAGGAAAGCCCCGCCTCCCACAAATGCCACTCGGCTTCTGCCGGTAAGCCGCCCCCCAGGAGGGCCTCGGCGAGGAGAGCATCCTCCGTGGAAGACGATTGCGGAGTGTCGGGCCGTTCCGCGCCGCTCATGCGTCATCTACCGGATTACTGCGTGGACTTTTCGCCGCCCTGGCTACAACAGGTTGCTTTCGGATCGTGAAAGACAAGTCCAGTTTGTGACGCCGTATCGGCAAAATCGATGGTCACCCCTTCAAGCAGAATACGGCTTTCCGCAGGTAGAAAGAGCTTCACGCCGTTACGTTCGACAATCGCATCTCCCGGCTCGGGCGAGCGCAAAATGCTGATGTCGGCTGCGAGCCCAGAGCATCCTCCAGGGCTGACAACAAGCCTAAATCCGCTGCCGGGAGCCCCGTCCGCGCGAAGCATGAGCCGGATGAATTTTTCCGCCGCTGGCGTAATGTTGAGGTCCATAACTTCCCCTTATTCCGCCGCTTGATAACGTGGGAATGAGTGATCGATCACGCAGGTGTCGTCCACCGGACAAACAGCGGCGCACTGCGGACTATCAAAATGGCCAATGCATTCGGTACATTTATTCGGATCGATCACGAAGGTTCCACCCTTTTCTGAAATTGCAAGGTTGGGGCATTCAGCTTCGCAAGCCGTGCAGCTGGTGCACTGCGAAGCAATAATCTTCAAGGCCATTGGTTACTCCTATCATCGGGCCATCTAGGGCTGGGGCATGCCACGAAAACATGTATCGATGTTTTCCAATCCGGCACGCTCCAGCTCTGAGAGTTTGAGAGATTTCCTTTCGATCACATGATCAGGAAACGTTCTAGGCCGCTGATATCAGTGCTCCTTGACGAATGACCGCATCGCCGCGCACGATGTGCTCGATCTCGCCGCTCTTGACCTTTCCAAGATAGTCCTTGAACCATGTAGTGGCGGATTTTTCGATGAATTCATGCGCGAATTGATCAACCGGCTCGATACCGGCCTTGATCAAATCGCTCTTGGGACACCCGCCGATCTTGGCAACAAACACGGCGTGGCAATCGTTGATGGCGCGGATGATCGTCTCGAGGCTGTCTTCCTCGCCATAGCCGCCTTGGCAATAGAGATCGACGCGGCGATGCCCGACAAACTTCGCCCCGCCTGTGGAGAGCTCCCACACCTGGAACTCCTTGGCGTGGCCGAAGTGTTCATTGATAAGCCCGGAACCCTTGGTTGCCACGGCAACGAGAAGCTGGATATCGCTCTGTTCTCCCGCGAGGGTTGCCAGTTCCTCTTGCTTAGCGGCGACTTTCGCGACGCGTTCTTCTTCGACCTTTGCCTGATAGGCTTTGCGCGAAGTCGAGATCGTAATTGACCTCCATCGCCATAATTTTATCGGTCGTAAACTCGGCGCTGCGATCCTCCCCGAGAAGCCCGACGGCGTCAGCGCGGCACTGCCGGCAATGACGCATCATGTTCATTTCGCCTTCACAGCTGTCCTGTAGCGCCTTCAGCTCTTGCGCCGTTGGACCGCGCTGGCCAGTGAGGCCAAAGACCGTTCCATGCTCGGGCGAGGAGATAAGCGGCATGATATTGTGGAGGAAGGCACCACGCGACTTGACCGCCTTATTGACTTCCACGAGATGCTTATCGTTGATTCCGGGAATCATCACGGAGTTGATCTTGCAGAGGATGCCACGCTCCGTCAGCATTTCCAGACCCTGCAGCTGGCGGTCGGTTAGAAGCTTGGCCGCCTCAACCCCGGTGTAACGTTTATGCTTCCAGAACACCCAGGGGTAAATCTTTGCGCCGACCTCGGGGTCAACCATATTGATGGTGATTGTAACGTGATCGACATTGAAGCCAGCGATGGTGTCGACGTGATCCGGCAAGGCAAGACCATTGGTGGAGAGGCACAGCTTGATGTCGGGCGCCGTCTTCGCGATCAGCTCGAAGGTCTCGAAGGTTTTTTCCGGATTGGCGAGCGGATCGCCTGGACCAGCGATTCCGAGCACCGTCATCTGCGGAATCGTCGAGGCGACAGCGAGCACCTTCTTGGCAGCCTGCGCGGGGCTCAGCTTCTCGCTGACGACGCCGGGCCGCGATTCATTGGCACAGTCATATTTCCGGTTGCAATAGTTGCATTGAATGTTGCAGGCAGGCGCAACGGCCACATGCATGCGCGCATAGTGATGATGCGCTTCCTCGCTGTAGCAGGGATGGTTTTTGACCTTTTCCCAAATCTCGGTTGGGAGGTCGCCCTGGCCCGCCGCCGATCCGCAGCTCGCTTTGCCGCTGCCGCCATGCGTTCCGCAACCCTTGTGTTCCGCGACCTGTTGCATCACCGCTTCGATGTTTGCAGGGGTTCCGGGATTTGTCGCCTCATGTTGTGCTGACGCTTGCATGTCCGCTCCTCACTTCTGGCCGACGCCCTAGGCCGGCCATTCGAAATTCGGGAGCTAGTGAGCAACTCGCGTGCCATGACGAAGTGAATTGTAAGACAATGATAAATCAAGGCTTTGTGAAAATCATCCCGAGCTGTCGCTTTGCGAACACGAACACTCAGCCATGGATTTTGTTTGAAAGGCAACACGCCTGCGAGTTGCAGAAGCGCCTCGCGCAGTGTGCGCCAATTGTCCGGCACCCACTGCGGCGTTTGCGGCGAGCCCAGCTCACGAAAGAGGTTTCACCTTAAGTGCCGCTCAATGATGTGGAACCGCTTACATTCAGAAAGTGAGAGCATTTCCAGATGGCGAACCGGCGCCCGTCTTGCCTGAAAATGCTCTCGAGCGGCAATTTGGCGTTTAGGCGCTTTCAAGCAAGATTTCGACCGCGCGTGTGAGCGGTAGATTGATCGGCGTCATACCTTGCGTCGCAATGAAACGGACCTCATTTTTGGTAAGACTATCTTGTTCGACGATCACATAATGCATGGCCGCGGAGCGCTTCATGATTTGGCGCGCATAAGTTCTCAGGAGCTGATCATGGAACCTGCAGCCAATGAATAAGAAGCTCCGCTCTGTACGTCTGTTTTTTACGATGTCCGGCAGCGGCGTCTGGATGTCGATTTCTGTCAGCACTTCGACATAGTCAGCATCCGAGATCAGAAAATTCCGAGCAGGAACGATACTGCCATGAGGTTTGTAGAGAAGCGTCCTCCACGTCTCCGCCGCCGCACGGTCTATTTCCTTGCCCTCGGAATCGTAAAAGCGATACCAGCGGTCCTCGCCTATTCCCGCACGCGTAATACCTTGGACCTCGCCCCACTCATTCTGTGAAGCAAGGGCTGCCCGCATGGCGCCGTCATACCAAGTGTCGACGATCATCGGCGGGCGGAGCGACGCTAGATAGCGATGGAATGCCGTAGGCTCAACGGGCGAAGCAAAAGCCTCCGCCATCAGGGCCGAGAGGGTGGAGCGATGCTTCATGCTCTCAATGTGTTGGGCGGATGCCCAGGCATTGCCTTTGGCGCGGCGCGGCAAAGCAACCTTGCCGGCGAAGAATTCCGCGAGGGCCTCCGGCGTCATCGGGACGCTCGGTCCGGCGAGCGCTGCGAGTCCTGGCCCCAGATATGGAATAATCGTTCCGGCGCGCAAGGATGTGGCGAGAGACGCGAGCGCGGCTTCGGCGTCCGCGAGTTTCAAGGTCTCCATCGGCGGCAGAGGTGCGTTCATCTGTCTTTACTCCTCGTCTTCACCGGATTTTCGCGCATTGACCGTCACCGGCAGCTTTGTATCTGCTGCCATTTCCGGAAGGTTGAGCACCCAGCCGTTCGCGATACGAATCCAGCCGCCCCACAATGTCTCATGCTCCAATTCGACAATTGGCTCTTCGAGATCCTTCTTTGGCACATAGATCGAAAGACCGGTCTCAGGAGAACGGCGGATCATCACTTTCATAAGTTGATTCCTTCAGGTCGCAGGGATCTCGAGCCATAATCCGCGAACTATCATCCATCAAACGGCTGACATGTCGCTTCGTTGTGGCACTCAGGCGGCTGCATGCCCGTTCATGGACGATATTTTCGGGATCATCGCATGGGGCAAGCAGAGGGTCTTTAGTCTGCTCAATGACGGAAAAGCGCGCGCGAAAATCGCGCCCGCCCGTGGGTAGCGAGAGCGGATGCGCATGAAGCCATTGCGCCATCTTAAGCGCCGCGGACGGAGCGAGGGCAAAGCCAAATTTGCGACTTGCCCAGCACCATCCGGCGCGCGCCTCCTCTGGCAGGCTCCCGGGTCGGAAACTCCGGCGGCCAACAGATCGAGCCGCATAAAGACGAGGCTTTGGCCCGCAGTCCGGCTTGCGAGAGCTGCATGCATGCAAGGGTCGCCGGCTTTTGCCATTTGTCAAATCAGGCTTTCTGGCAAGCATGGAAGATGCCCCACATCGCCTTCCGGCTCTGGCGCGTTGAGCGATGCGGGAAGCTCGACGACACTCGCAATTTTCGCCGCAAAAGAACAAGCTTCGAAAGCGGTGTGGCCAGCACAATCATCCGCGAGAGCAGAGCGCTCGATGCGCCGCGCCTACTGAACCCGGCCAAAGCAAAGATCATCGTGTTAGGCGGGCACGCAGGTTTTCGGAACCGGGCAAACCTCATCGCATTTTGGCTTGTCGAAATGGCCCTCGCATTCGGTGCATTTCTTCGGATCGATGACAAAGGTATCCCCCTTCATCGAAATCGCAGCGTTGGGACATTCGAATTCACAAATGCTGCAACTGGTGCATTGTGAAGCGATGATCTTATAGGCCATGTCCACCTCCTCTTAACGGGCTCATTGCAAGGCTTGGCTCGCGCGCGCCTCTGCGCCATCGACCGCAGGGCGGGCGTCAGGCGAGGCAGCCAGATGCGCGTACCAATTCGCTATAGCGCCGACGAAAAGAGCAAGCGTTGTGCCATCAGACTAAGCTTCTGATTTGACGTCTTTTCAGGAATTGCAGCCTGCAATAGGCGATGGCATGTGTGGGTCTATTGTCGGACTCCAAACACGCCCCTGTCATGTCCGCCAATGGCCTGAATTCTAAGCCGCCAAGCGTCCGCGATCCGCGCCGCGGTCGACCGCAATCATCGAACGGAAAACGCGGCAGGCAGCCGCACGAACGCGCTCCGGACGCGCAAAGCTCTGCGCCGGCACCCTCGCGGGTCCGCGTTAAAATCTTCGAATGGGGATATTGTATTTGCGGAGAGCGTAACCGATTTGTCTCGGCGTCAGATTCAGCAAGCGCGCGGCTTTCGCTTGCACCCACCCAGCGGTCTCCATGGCCTGGAACAAACGCTCTCGCTCGGCCAGGCCCTCTCCATGCGCAATGCCACAGTTGGCTGCTTGCGGACAATCCTCCGGCTGGGTGGCGATAATATCGCCGTCGGGCGGCGGCAAACGGCTCTCGGGCTCTGCGGCGGGAACGGGGGGAATTGGCGCGGCTTTGAAATTTGCCGGGCGGCTCGAGAGACTATTGGATGACCCCGGCTCCGTGATCGTCCCCTTCCAGAGGGTTGAAGAAAGACACTCATCGTGACGGCAGGCGAAGTCGTCTGCGACAATTTTTTGGCCATTCGCCAATGTCGCTGTCCGGCGCACGCAATTCTCTAGTTCCCGCACATTGCCTGGAAAATAGCATCCCTCGAGAACGGCCTTGGCAGACATCGTCCAGGTCAGCTGAGTTGCGTGCTCTTCGTTAAAGCGCCGCAGAAATTCGCGGGCGAGAAGAAAGATGTCGTCGGGCCGGGCTCGAAGAGCCGGAACCGCGATCGTTACAACATTGATCCGGTAATAAAGATCGGCCCGAAAATCCCCGCGGGCCACGGCATCTTCGAGATTCTTGTTTGTTGCCGCCACCAAGCGGACATCCACTTTGAGCGTCCGCATTCCACCGACACGCTCAAATTCACCCTCCTGTAGGACGCGGAGAAGCTTCGCCTGAAACGCGGGCGAGATCTCGCCAATCTCATCCAGAAAAAGCGTCCCCCGGTCGGCAAGCTCGAAACGCCCCTTCCGCATCGCAAGCGCACCCGTGAACGCGCCCTTCTCATGTCCGAAAAGTTCGGACTCCAACACAGATTCGGGCAGGGCCGCGCAATTGAGCTTAATGAACGGTCCTTTCTTGCGGGGGGACAAATCATGCGTGGCACGCGCGAAAAGCTCTTTTCCCGTCCCCGACTCGCCACGCAAGAGCACAGTCGAATTGGTGCGCGCGACAATTTTGATCTTGTCGAGAACCGACTGAATCGCTTCGCTTTCGCCAATGATTCCCCGCATGCGCGGTTCGTGGTCGGTTGCGATCGTCTCCGATAGCTCCTTCGCCAAGCGGCTCTGTTCGGCCATGAGACGCTCGCGATCGCGAACCACAGCATTGTGCAAACGGACCGACTGGCCCACCAGATTGGCAATCATTGCAAGGAATCGCACGTCCTCGTCGAAACGAAAGTTTGCGCGGCCATCCCAAATCCGGTCGATGGTCAGCGTCCCAATCACCCTGTCGCGTTCCTTGATCGGAACACCAATGAACGAGACTTTCGACTCGGTCTTGCCTTTCTCGGTGAATGGCCAATCCGAAAACAGCGGATTCGTTGCAACATTTTCGACGACAACGGGCATTTTCGTTGTGACGATTTGGCCAATAGCCCGTTCCGGAATGCGGTCGAAATGACTTTTTGCGTTCTCCTCATTCCAGCCAACACCCACAACGACATTCGGCGCACCGCTGTCGTCGAGGAGCGCAATGATCCCGTGACGCATCTCGAGAAAGCTTGAGAGCAATTTCAGAACGTTCGATAGCGTCGTCTCGAGACGCGCGGGAGTGGCGAGGATTTTCGAAATCTCATAGACGCCGTGCAGAGCAATGTCTGCCCGGTTGGAGTACTCATTGGGGCCGGTAGTCATGGCCATCGCACCAAGCTTCGTGGTTAGGGCGTGCCTCCCAAATTCCTTGGATCATTCCTGCGACCATCTGATCAGGCCTTTACCGGCAGTGTTGCAGGCGCGAGACGCAAGTGCAACAAAATTCTGCTGCGCGCCAGCATCGGAGTGTATCTTGCTTAACCTGAACGGAGTCCTACCCCGGTCACAATGGGCCAATGCCTACCTGAATACCCACCGGCTTTGCATAATAAGGAGCTGATGTGACAAGTGTATCGGCACCGGCTTTCGCATAGTCACCTGCATTTTGGGCAGTAACGCCGCCCGCTGCGGCGATGACCGGGCGGCCATCAATTCTTTTGCGGATTTTCGTCACCACTCGCGCCACGGCACATGGCTCGAATTTTTCGAGTTGAATGCCATCCGCCATCGCCTCGGCTGCCAAAAAAGCGTCGGCCTCGGAGGTAACCTCGACCATGACAGCTCGCTCGGAAGCGCGCGCCTTCAACTTGGCAATAATGGCCTTAAGATCGGAGGGATGTTCCAAAAACGCGCGATGTTCGTCAAACAGCATGATCGTGTCCGACAGCCCGAAACGATGGATCTCCCCGCCCCCTGCCAACACCGCCTTCAGGGAAAGCCGCCTCGTGAAAGGCACGGCTTTCCTCGTGCAAAGCACAGCGATCCGGGGGGCGCTGGCTCTCGCGGCGGTGACAATCTCATGCGTCAGCGTCGCGATGCCGGAGGCCCATTCCATGAGCGTTTGCGCTGTCTTCCATCCGGCATGAAGGGCGGCGGCCGGTCCTTCTGCCGCGAACAAAAGCGCGCCCTTGCTGCTCCACGTCCCGGTTTGCGCGGCAAAGGTCACGATTGCGCCGTGCCGGGCCAGCAGCCGGCTTGCTTCGTCCGAACCGCAGAGGACCAATTCCCGGCGAGCCGTGAATGTCATCCGCCCTCGCTTGCTGCCGATACCAAGCGCCCGCGTCGTCACATCGCCAAAACACCGATCCTCATCGAGGAGACAATCGATTTCAGCGTCTGACAAACGCACAGGATCACTCCGCGGAACGTTGGCATCCCCCGGCGATCAACCGAATTTGTACAAAACCCCATACCCGCCGCGCGGATAATCCCACTCGACTTCTCCGGTCTTGGCTGTCACGACGCGGCAGGTCCCGCATTCAAAGCAACCATCTACCGTGATTTCCACTTGGCCCTTGTCATTGACGCTGTAACAGCCAGCGGGGCACGTGTAGGTGAGCGAAAGCAGGGCTTTCGAGGGAGTTTGATGCGGGCGCACCTTGATGTGCGGGCGTCCCGCATCCACGAGATAACGGTTCTGGAAGAGTTTCTCTTCAACTTTGGCACCTGTTGCGCCAATTTCCGCCACGCTTGTCATCGCCATGCCCTCACCAGCTTGAATGCGTCTCCTATGAGTTCAGGCAGCGTTCGGCCCTTCCGGAACGACCTGAGGATCTCTTTTTCCTTGGTCCGTTTGTCGGAACCATCCACACGAAACCATGTTTGCGCGGCGGCATTAAAGAGCTTCGGATAAAGACCGAAAACCTGCTTGTTGCCGTGCAGAAAATCCGGAATTTTTTGGTACTTCTTGAGATCCTTCATGACAAAGGTCGCATCGAGACGGCGCTTATATTCGGCAAGATTGGCTTTCGAAAGCTCGTCCCGGCGCCGCTTGAGCCAGACGACCGTTTCGCCCGCGATGCGTCCCGTCGTCATCGCCAGATTGGAACCCTCCCGGTGCACGGCATTGACGAATTGGCCAGCGTCGCCGACGACGATCCATCCATCCCCATAGAGCTCCGGGATTGCCTTGTATCCCCCTTCCGGAATCAAATGGGCCGCATATTCCTTGCATTCGGAATTTGCCAAGAGAGGCTTGATGCTCGGATGGTTCTTGAAGGCTTCAAGGAGGCCGTAAGGCGTCATGCCGTTTTCCGCGAAATCGGAGACGATGCAGCCGATGCCGATCGAGATCGATTCCTGATTGGTGTAGAGGAAGCCAGTCCCCGTCATTCCAGCGGTGATCGTTCCCATCGCTTCGATGACCGTGCCTTCATTGCCTTTCAGATTGAACCGGCTCTCAATGACTTCCCTTGGCAAGAAATGCATCTCCTTGACGGCGAGGGCGACGCTCTCGGGCTTAAGCTCGGGCCGCAGGCCCGAACGTTGCCCGACCAAACCATTCACACCTTCCCCGAGGATCACGACGTCGGCGAAAACCATGCCGCCATCACGGTCGGTCTTCACACCGATCACTTTGCCATGGGAGTCAAGAAGAAGCTCCCGGACGGTCGTTTCACAAAGCAGCACGGCCCCCGCGTCGCGAACCTTGCGGCTGAACCATTTATCGAATTGCGCGCGGATGATGGTGTAGCGGTTCGGCCGCTCCTCATTGAAATCCTCCGAGCGGTAATGCATGCCGACATAGGAGGTGTCGTCCATTGTCCACAGGCGCTGCTCGATGATGTGGCGCTCAAGCGGTGCGTCATCCCGGAAATCGGGGATGAGCTTTTCCAAGGCATTGGCATAGAGGATCGCGCCCTGGACATTTTTCGAGCCGGGATATTCCCCGCGCTCGAGCTGGAGGACTTTAAGGCCCGCCTTGGCCATGGTGTATGCTGCGGCGTTGCCCGAAGGTCCTGCGCCAACCACAATCGCGTCGAAGCGTTCCTCGATCATCCTTGCCTCCTTTAGCCAGCGAGCCTATTCACCGACAAGTGCTTGCGGAACGCCGCTGTGAGAGCCGGCAGGAGCCGGATGGCATCGGCGACGATCCCGACATGGGCGAACTCGAAGATCTGGGCGTTCGGATCTGTGTTGATCGCGACAATCATGTCGGACCCCTCGACACCGACCCGGTGTTGGATTGCGCCAGAGATCCCAGCCGCGATATAAAGCTTTGGCCGAATCGTTTTTCCCGTTTGTCCAATTTGCCGGTCCGACGTAATCCAGCCTTTCTGAACGAGGGGGCGCGAGCCGCCATATTCCGCGCCAAGCACCTCGGCGAGCGTCTTGACGAGCTGAAAATTCTCGGCAGACCTCAATCCCAATCCGCCCGCAACGACAATATCCGCGTAAGCGAGCTGGGCCTTGTTCGATTCTCTGTCGGCGACGAAGCGAACAACCTTGGTCACGATGTCGTCTTCAAAGAGCCCCAACGGATGCTCGACAATACGGCCACGCCGCCCTTGTTGCCGTTGCGGAGTTGGTAAGACGCGCGGCCGCACCGTCGCCATCTGAGGCCGGTAGTTCAACGTGAGGATCGTGCAAAGGAGTGAGCCGCCAAAGGTCGGCCGGGTTGCCGCGAGAGACCCTTCGTCGTCGATAGCAAGCTCGGTGCAATCGGCCGTGAGTCCCGTGAGCAAAGTGGTTGCGACGGATCCTGCAAGATCGCGCCCAAGCGTCGTCGCACCCAGCAGCAAAATCTCGGGCTTATAGGTATTGACGACATCGGTCATGGCCCGGGTATAGGCCTCGTTGCGGTAATGAGCGAGAGCCGGATCCGTGACCGTATAGACAAGATCCGCCCCATATTCGAAGCACTCTATGGCGGCGGCGGCAAGCGCGTCCTTGTCGCTCCCCATGATGACCCCGGCGAGCTCCACACCCCGCTTATCGGCAAGTTTCCTGCCTTCCCCCAAAAGTTCGAACGACACGGGGTGGACCATGCCATGCTCGCATTCAATCACCACCCAGACATGCTTGTACCCTCTGAAGTGCTCGGGCAGCTCTTTCTTCGTATTGGCCCGGCCCGGCGCCGCGGGAGCTGGTTTCGTGACCTCGGTCATCGTCCTTCCCTTTCTCCCTATTGCCCTGCTGAAAATCGCATGAGATCGCCTTCGAGGGCGGGCTGGCGCTTGAAAATTTCCTCCATCACGGCCTCTCCGAGCGCCTCCATGGAAAGGTCCGCCGTCACGATCTGATACGCCTTCTCGGCACGCGGGGGAGGCGCAAACACCTTTTTCACAATTGTGGGCGAGCCGCGCAGACCACATTGCGTGAGATCCGTGATGCCCGCATCCGCCGCATTCCACGTCACGATCTTCGCCCGCGCTGCCCGGAACGCATCGTCGAGCGTGCCACGCCGGATTTCATTCGTGCCCTCAAGCATGGTAACGAGCACAGGCAGCCGTGTCGATAAAACCTGCACGCCTCCTTCAGCCCGGCGCTCGACCGTAATACGTCCAAGTTCTGGATCTAATTCGACGATCCTTGCGACATAGGTGAGTTGATTGAGCCCGAGGCGTTTGGCGATCCCGGGACCGACTTGGGCGGTGTCTCCGTCAATGGTTTGCTTGCCCGTGAAGACCATGAGCGGCTCGCCGAACTCCTGGCCAATCTTGCGGAGCGTGGCCGCGAGCGCAAAGCTAGTTGCCAGCGTATCGGAGCCCGCGAAAAAGCGGTCCGTGAGCAAAACGGCCCGGTCGGCGCCGAAAGTGAGCGCCTTGCGCAGCGAGTCTTCCGCCATCGCGGGACCCATGGTCAGGACCGTGACCTCACCGCCAAATTTATCGCGCCACCGCATCGCCTCTTCGAGCGCGAAGAGGTCATAGGGGTTGATGATCGTCGGCACGCCTTGGCGCATGATCGTGTTCGTCACGGGATGAACGCGGATTTGCGCGCTATCGGGAACTTGCTTAATGCAGACGACGATATGCATCCGTTCTCCCTTTTGCGGGGCAGGCTTGGCCGCACTTTCGATGGATACGGGCAAACACCATGCCAACTATTGCCGAAATCAAAGCCGCCCAAATAACAAGCGCATCCCGGCCGGCCGGCTCAGCTGTCTCGTTAAGTCACATCCACAGATCCGACGACTTTGTCATCTAGGCGACATCCTTGTCGCTTCGCTTGTCCATCATGCCGAGGGAAGTGATCGGCACGAAGGGTTTTGCTGGCTCCGCCTTCGCCTGCACGGCTTCCTTATGCACCTTGAACAGCCGCTCCTGGATGGGCGAGGAGTTCACAAAATCCTGATAGGCCTGTTCGAGATGTTCGCGGCAAAGCGCCCGAACCTCCGCGTCGCTCAAACCTTCAAAGATTCCGTCGATCTGGCTGCCCTTCAAATATTGGCCCATGCGGCGCAGAATATGGAGCCGGGCCACTTGCACAATGGACGCCTCGAAATGAACATCGAGAAAGGTAAAGAACTCTTCCGCCGCGGACAAACGCCCTAGCTCATCAAGTACGCTCATGACTGAAGTGTCTCCATCGTCGCGCTAAAAGCCGGAGCGGATCGCATGTTCCGCTCGAGATCGCCGGGTCCGCCCGCTGTTTCGGCGCGGTTCGCGGCACACAAGCCGGATGCATGCGGATTGACGCGCCCTTGCAAATGGGTCACCCGCGTTTCCAAAAACTCGATCCTGTCGAGCATGCGGGCAAGAGCCTCGCCCACCGGATCGGGGATAAGGTGGTGTTCGAGATCGATGCGCCCATCGACGCGCCGCCGCATGTGTGGATCCCGGACAATCCTTCCCGGAATCCCGACCACGGTCATACCCGGGGGAACATCGTCGACGACCACCGAATTCGCCCCAACCCGGGCACCGGCACAGACCACGATTGGCCCCAAAATTTTTGCGCCGGCGCCGATGAGTGCATCGCTTTCAACCGTCGGATGACGTTTGCCTGGCGACCAGCTCGTTCCTCCCAAGGTCACACCATGGTAGAGGGTCACATCGTCGCCGATCTCGGCGGTCTCGCCGATCACGACGCCCGCACCATGATCGATGAAGAGCCGGCGCCCAATCGTCGCACCCGGATGAATATCGACATTCGTTATTAAGCGCCCGACCCAGGACAACAGGCGCGCAGGAAACCGCAAGCCCCTCCGCCACAGCCGGTTCGCGACACGGTAGAGGATGAGCGCATGCACACCTGGATAGGTCAAGACGATCTCAAGTGTGTAGCGCGCCGCTGGATCGCGCGCTTTCACGCAGCCGATGTCTTCGCGCAGTTGAGTCCAAATCCTGGTGCCAGGTCTCTTCTGGGTTGTTCGCTTAAGGGTTTGCGCGGTTATCATCTCAAGCCTCGATCCGTGGCGCCTTCCACCCTAGGAGTCGGCTCGCCGGCGCCGGTGGCGGCATAAAACTCAAGCAGCTCGGATTCATGGATCGGCCGCTTGAGAGCGGCCGCGCGAATACGAACCTCATCAAGGACTTGCCTTGCCCTGCCTTCATCGACGGCAAGGCCAAGCGCGGTCAGCGCGTTGGAGATTGCCGCCATGCCGGAATGCTTCCCGAGAACGATGCTGCGGGAGCGCCCAAACGAAGCCGGATTGACGGCTTCGTAGCACTCCGGGTCACGTAGGAGGCCCGACACATGGATCCCGGATTCATGGGCGAAGGCGGCCGCCCCAACAATGGATTTCGCGGCGGGGATTGGCCGGCGCGCGCCCCGCGCGACAAGCTCCGCAAGGAGGGTGAGTTGGGTGAGATCGACCGCCGTCTTCCGCCCCGATACTTGCGCGAGCGCGGCCACCACCTCCTCTAGTGCGGCATTGCCGGCACGTTCGCCGAGGCCGAGAACACAGACGCTCGCATGCGTGGCTCCCCCGCGCACCGCAGCAAGAGTGTTCGCGGTCGCGAGCCCAAGATCGTCATGGCCATGGAATTCGAGCTCGATGTCCGTTTCCCGCCGCAGACTCTGGAAAATGTCGTGCGTTTTGAAAGGATCGAGGACGCCAAGCGTGTCGGCGAGGCGAAAGCGATGGGCTCCCGCGGTTCTGGCGGTGGCGACAACGCGCAGAAGAAAATCGAAATCCGCGCGGCTCGAGTCCTCGCCGCCCACCGACACAGAGAACCCCTTGTCGCGCGCATAGGAAACGACTCGCTGAATGCGCGCGAGCACGTCTTCACGGCTCGATCGAAATTTCACCCAAATCTGCCGGTCGGATACGGGCACCGACAGATTGATCCGCTTAAGACCCGTCTTGAGCGCCGCATCGACGTCGGATTCCAGCATCCGGCACCATGCGATGACGGCCGCGCGGCGCACCGCCGCGCCCACGGCCGTGATGGCTTCGATCTCCCCGCTCCCCATGGCCGGAATTCCGGCCTCGATCTCGTCGACCTTGGCCGCCTCGAGACCGAGCGCGATCGCGATTTTCTCTTCAACCGTGAAGGCAACACCCGGTGCCTGCTCGCCATCGCGAAGCGTGGTATCGTTGATAATAACAGGAGGAAGAGCCATCAGCGCGGTCATCTTTTCGTCAAACGAAATTTGGCGCGCAAACGCCAGCGTCCGCTTGCTGTTCTTGCCACATCGGCGAAATCGCCCTCAGTTTCGTAATGATGGCCGGCACAATTTCGAGCGCTCGGTCAACATCCTCGGCGGTATTTTCGCGCGAAAGGGAGAGTCGAATGGCGCCATGCAAGGCATTGCGCGGAATGTCCATCGCGCGTAGCACATGGGACGGCTCGGTCGACCCCGAGGTGCATGCTGAGCCGGACGACGCCGCGATGCCTTCCTTGTTCATATGATGGAGAATCGCCTCGCCGTCGATATATTCGAAAGCAATGTTCGAAGTGTTCGGCAGCCTGTTTTGGTCGTCTCCCGTCACAAAACAATGGCCAATCCGCTGGAGCAGCCCTTGCTCGAGGCGGTCGCGCAAGGCGCCGACCCGCGTGCGTTCTTCTTCCAGGCGCGAAGCCGCAAGCGCCGCAGCCTTGCCGAGCCCGACGATGGCCGGCGTATTCTCCGTGCCGCCCCGCCGGCCGCGCTCCTGATGCCCGCCACGGATGAGCGGTTTAAACTTTACACCTTTGCGGACATAAAGCGCCCCTATCCCCTTCGGCCCGTGCAGCTTATGGCCCGACAGGGAGAGCATGTCGATCTTTGTGGCCTTGAGGTCGATCGGGATTTTGCCGGCGGCTTGCACCGCGTCGGTATGAAAGAGCGCGCCAGCGTCATGGGCGAGCTCCGCGAGGCGTTCGACCGGAAAGAGGGTTCCCGTCTCGTTGTTTGCCCACATGATGGAAACGATCGCCGTGCGCGGCCCGAGCGCGCGCTGATAGTCCTCGACGTCCAAGCGCCCGCGGCCGTCGACGCCGATGTAATGAACCTTTGTTCCGCGGGATTTCTCAAGGTGGGCAACAAGCGTGAGGATTGCCGGATGCTCGACCGTCGTCGTGATGATCTCGTCGCGCTCCGTCTGGCCTTCGAGCGCGGAAAGAATGGCCGCATTATCGGATTCCGTGCCGCCCGAAGTAAAGATGATCTCGTGATCGAATGCGGCGCCCAAAAGCGCTTGCAGATGTTGACGGGCCTGTTTTACCGCGCCGCCCACTTCGGTGCCAAAGGCATGTGCTGACGATGCATTCCCGAATTGCTCGGTAAAATACGGAAGCATCGCGGCCAGAATCTCGGGGTCCGTGCGAGTCGTCGCATTGTTGTCGAGATAAATCGGTTGCACGGAAGACCTCACTCAATGTCCGGCCTTGACGCCGCCCATGACAGGAACGAGGCGGACGAATTCGCCCAGCTTTTCCACGACACGGGCTTGAATGCCTTCCAGGGTTGCGCTGCTCAATTTGCAAAAGACGCAAGCACCGGTGAGCTTGACCATCACTTTGTTGCCGCTCACCTCGACGAGCTCGCAATCGCCGCCATCACGGCGCAAGTTTGGCCGGATCTCCTCGATGACATCCTTGATAAGCTGAAGACGTTTTGCGTCAGCCGCCCCCGTGTTGCTTGCCTGCTCAGACTCAGCTAGCATAATTCTGCCCTCGCTCCACGACGCAGGTCCAAAAGATCTCGCGCTGAAATGACGTCTCAGCCGAACGACTTGCCGCACGCGCAGCTCGAAGTCGCATTTGGGTTCTCGAAGGTGAACCCAGCGCCTTCGAGCGCCACGACAAAATCGATGGTCGTGCCGGCGAGAAGGTCGTGGCTATTCATGTCGACAAATACCTTGACGCCATCCCTTTCGACGACGGTATCGTCGGGCTCGGCCTCATTGACGAGACCCATCAAATATTTGTGGCCGGCACAGCCGCCCGCCTCGACCTTGATGCGCAAGCCGCCGACCGGGCCGGCCGCGTCCGCAATCGCGCTCCGTACCGCATTCAGCGCGCTGTCGGTCAAGTTAATCATCGCTCACCCCACGTTGCCGAGGACCTTATGGCCACTAGTTGAGCAAGCTCCGTGCCATGACGTAACCCCCTGATATTAGGTCCATCTTAGCCATAATGACTGTTCTGTTTGCGACGTGTGTTCTGTTTGCGACAGGTGGGCTTTCCGGACCGGCGGGGCGGGTCTTGGCAAGGGCTGCGACATGGGGTCGCTCAAATGGACGCTACCCAAGCAAATCAGCTGTCCGGGCAAGGTTTAAGTTTGGTCCGGCAGACACGGGTGCGCCGGCCGCGCCGTAAACCGGCGGATCATTTGCATCAGCGCGGAAGAGCAGGGTGCCGCGCAGCCAATTTTCTTACTCATCGAAGGAATATCCATGACAACGACTGAAAAAACCGCGACGACGATTGAGAGCACAGCTCTTGGCCAGCTGGATCAGGAGGGGCGCCTCCTCAATGCTGTCCTCGCTGTCCTCAAAAGTCCAACGACCAAGCCCGGAAGGTTCGGTTTCAGGGGCGACATCGCGCTCAAATTCCAAGCGCAAGTGGCGGATGAAAAGCGCCCGCCGGATTTCTCCATCGAACAGGTTCTCACCATTGCTCAGGATGGCGAAAAGACCATTCCCATTCTCGCCGGGTACTTGCACTCCTTCGCCTACCTGAAAGCGGTGACCGAGGTCCTGAACGGCCTTTTGAGCCCGAACGGAACCTGTTTTATGTTCTACAACAACATCGATCTCGTGGCGAAATACCGGGTCACCCTCGACGGCATCACCTTCTTTGTTCTGCCCTGCGACGAATTGACCGTTTGGAAGGAAATGCTCGAACTCATGAGCATCGACAAAAACGACATCAAGAAGCTCGATACGGCCGGAAAGCTCGATTACCTCCTCGATGCGGCGATCGGTTTTGACCCAAAATATGAGATCATCACTTACGAACGCGGGCTCGAAGTGATGGAACCGGTCAAGAACCGCAACGAAAATCGGCCGGTTTGACGGACCAACAGCGAGGACGAACGGTTCAGGCCTCTTTTTGCTCTGAGAGCTCTTCGTCTTCCTCGACAAGCTCCACACCCAACACACAAATGTCGCCGTCGAGAACGCTCAGGGCGACAGGCGTCAAACTGCGGCCTTTACAAGGCCCGTCAACGCAGATGCCCGTTCCGAGTTCGAACAGCGCGCCGTGCTTCCCGCAGATCAGCCGGATGCCATTCGGATCGAGGAATTGGTTGCGCTCCCAATCGAGATTGACGCCGTCATGCGGACATTTGTTGATATAACCGAAGACCTGCTTGCCCCATCGGACCACGACGATGGAAAAGGTGCGTTGCGTGCCATCGTCATCGACGCGCATCAGCTTGAAACCCCTCGCCCTTTGGCTTGTAATATCGTTCAAGCTGCAGATAGCATAGGCAATGGCACTATCCTTGTCCGTATCACCAGCTGATTCCATATCACCCTCGTTCATGGCAGCCCACCCATCGACAGATGATCCTGCAGCTGATGATCCTGATGTTTCGCGGTCTTGCTCAGAAGCAGCGAATTGGCAGCCAGCGAGAATTCCTGCCAAGCGGCGGCAATGTCCCTGAAAATGACCTGCGTATATTCCTTCGACAAACGGTGTTCGTCGGGAAAGTTCGATAATGCGCAGGAGGTCGCGTTAAAGGCTTTGACATCATCCCGCAAGGCTTGCATGACGTCGCGGAAGGGGGCCTGCACATCGGGCATCAGCGCCACGCGCCCGCCCTCGATACCGACGCCTGCCATATCGAACGGCAGCTCGTCGAGAAAATCCAGGGCTTTGCTATAGACCTCCTCGATCGCGCCGAGAACGGCCCGCTGCGTGAGTTGATCCTTTTGCTGCTGGGCGAGGCCACGATTAAGGCGGTGGCGATAGCTATCGAAGGCGGCGTCCGCTTGTCCCGCCACCCACTCGCGAAATCGCGCAAGACTTGTGGCATTCAAAGAACCCGCATCCGTTCCCGCGGCATTTTCCACCTGCGCCGCGGCCGCCCCCGCAAGGGAGGTCCGGGCACGGACAAGCTCGCGGGAGATTCGCCTTGCGGCCTCGACGGCGCCTTCGAGGTAGCCGCTGCCGTGGGCCGCCGTTTCCGAGCCGCCCAAATAGAGCTTGCCATCCCACAACGCCCGCCGCAGGAGGGGATTGGCGAAATCTGCATGCGTGGCGGCCGGCGCCGTGCGATCCAAGGTGCTGCAGGTGTAAGGTTCGACCGCCCAATCCTGATAATGCTGCTCGCCCTGTTCGAGCGCCGGACCAAAGACCTGGTCCATTTGATTGCCCATGAGCAAGGGCAGGCCGACGCTGAAGGATTGGCGTAATTCCGGAGACAGAGCAAGAAATCCGCCGAGCGCGGCTTTCGTGCCGGTCATATCGCAGGCGTCGAAAATCTCGCCAAGCACGGCCTGCTCATGCGTGACATAGGCGTTGCCGGACTGGCCTTCGTCGCGCCAGAGCGCTTTCTCATAGCATATGACGACCTTAGCTTGCGCGGCCATCCAGCTTTCGGTCGTTCGCATGGCTTCCCGGATCGCGCCATCGAGCTCGGGCTCGAAGCGGACATGTTCGTCAAGGAGCCGGGGCGGCAGCGCGAGCACGACTTGCCGAGCCGCAACCTCGACCATCCTGTCCTCGCACCGAAACACAAGCTCGATATGGTCGCCTCGATCCGTCAAGCCCGTCAAGACGTGCCCAAGCCGCACTCGGTCCGGCGGCAACTCCCTTGCCAAGGCATCGACGAGACTTCCCATGCTGCCGGCAAGACGCCGGGCGCCGTTATGCACACCGCCGCCATCATCGAGCCGTTCAGGCTTCTTGTCGGGATCGCGCAGATGAAGAAGTGTGCCTTCATCATGCTGGGGAAAATCAGCAAGCCCCAATTCGGAAATGAGGCGGGTCACCAGAGGTTGCGACTCCGGCCAGAACCAGGTGGGCCCGAGATCGACCGCCATGTCGCCTCGCGCGGAAACGACGGAGAGCACGCGCCCGCCAAGCCGCGTTCGTGCTTCAAAGAGCGCAAAGTCGCGGCCCTGCCCGTGCAAGGTTTTCGCCAAGGCAAGGCCACAGACGCCACCACCAATGATTGCCGTTTCGAGCATTGGCCGTCCTTATGTCTTTTCGCGCACATCCATGGGCGCGCTCGAGACCTTGCAAGAATCGTGGCAAGAATTGCGGCGAGAATTCGGAACAGGGATCGCACCAATGTTTCAAGTCTCAATCAAAGGTCGTTCGACGGAAGCGAGGATGCTTGCGTCACATGAGCGCGGTCACTTGCAAATTCCTCCTTGATTTCTTCGCGCAGTTGTCGCACCCGGTGAACTATGACAGACGAAAGCACACTCCTTGCCGCCAATGCCGCCTTCTATGCCGCTTTCGCGAATGGAGATGTCGAGGCAATGGCCCGCCTCTGGGCGGAGGATGACGCGATCTCCTGCATCCATCCCGGCTGGCCCGCGATCGTCGGACGCATCGCGGTGGTGGGCAGTTGGCGCGACATACTTGAAAGCGCCCGCGGCCCGGCAATTACATGTCATGAACCCCACGCTATCGTCACCGGCGATGAAGGCCGCGTCCTCTGCATTGAATTGATCGGCTCATTGGCGCTCGCCGCCAGCAACCACTTCAGACGTATCGGCGGGTCATGGCGGCTCACCCATCACCAATCAGGTCCCATCGCCAAAACTCAAAGCCACATTGATAGCGATCACTTCCCTTCGCCTGGCCAAATCCATTAGGGCATGATCCACGAAAGTGGGCACCGGTTTTCCGAAACGATCATGCGTGATCCAGGACTTCATGATCCGATTCAATCTGAACGGATCACGCTCTAGGACCCGCCTTCCTTCCTCATAAAGCCTCACAGGATCGAAAACCCCGGCTTTCCGGAGCTCGCCCGAGTTGGCACAAAAATTGATGATCTTCCGGCGACATATTAGAACTGGAGGGTTTCTGTGAAGGTCACACAAGCGTTTGCTAATTGCGGGATCGAGGAACTCAAGGCGCTCCTCGATGGTGGCACGCTCACCGTCTATTCGGTCGCGCGCCCGTTCGAACCAGATATCCCCGTCGATCGGAGTGGCATTTTGGCGGCATTCACCTTCGCCTCGCCTGCCTTTGGCCCGGAATCCGAAGGCTTTGAAAGCCCGGCGTTCGTCGAAAATCCCGTGGCGGCAAAAAACGTTGGCACGCCAGGATTTGCGCGGGCTTGCAAGGCCGACGGAACCGTGGTCGCGGACTTTTCAGCAGGTCCCGGGGATCGCGAGATCAAATTCGACGCGGTGTCTTGCTCGCATGGCGCGCCGCTGTCCCTGACCAAATTCAAATTCATGCCGGAGGGCGCCTGGCCGGAGAAGCCCGAATATTACGATACGAGGCCACGCTCTGGTTTTCCCTTGCCCAGAAACCCGTGACATGGCGGCCGCGCCGGCGACGCGGGCCCTTGGCAAAGGGTTGTCCTGTAAGCGACAGATGTCATTAACCGTACATAGAGACAAGCGCTCATGAGCTATCCAAATCCCGAAGCATTGGTGAGCACGAACTGGCTTGCCGAGCATCTTAAGGACCCCGGTCTCCGGATTCTCGATTGCACTTGGCATCACGTCAGCACCAATCTCGACGGCCGGACCCAATACCGCGGGCGCCATTTGCCGGGTTCCGTTCACTTCGACATCGATCACGTGGCGGACAAGTCCAATCCATTGCCTCACATGCTGCCAACGCAAGCCGATTTCGCCAAGAAAGTTGGTTTGTTGGGGATCGCCAGCGGTGATCAGATCATTGTTTACGATCGCCACTGCGGCGGATCCGCGGCGGCGCGGGCGTGGTGGATGTTCCGGGTCTTCGGCCATGACAATGTCGCGATGCTTGACGGGGGATATGGAAAATGGACCAAGGAAAAACTCCCCACTGACATGACCCCGGTCCGGCCCGAGCCGCAAAGCTTCACGGCAACATTCTCCCCAACGCTTGTCCGGACTCTGAGCGAGATGCGGGACAATCTCGCAAGTGGCGCGGAGCAGGTCATTGACGCCCGCGGCCCTGGCAAATTCGACGGTACTCAGGAGGATCTCTATCCGACCAAGAAACTCGGACATATCCCCAACGCCATCAATATTCCATGGGCGGATTTGATCGAGCCTGAATCGGGTGCTTTCATTCCCGCCGAAGCGATCGAGGCGCGCTTTAAAGCCGCGGGGATCGATCTTTCGCACCCAATCGTCACAACATGCGGTTCGGGGATCTCCTCTTGCGTTGTGGCATTGGGACTTTACCTGCTCGGCCATAAGACGGCGGCCGTCTACGACGGCTCTTGGGCAGAGTGGGGGATTGCCGAAGATACGCCGGCGGTTGCTGCTTAAGACACCACAGCGGGAGGCTTCGTCATGGGTGAGAACAATGAGGAGCTCATGGTCGTCCTGAGCGGTACGAAGTACGAACTCCTCGCCTCGAAAGACGAGGCTGTTTTCGTATTGCGCTCCAAGACCGATCGCTTGACGGCCCATCTTCAAGGCGATGACGCCACACGCTTTCGCGCGGATTACGAAACAGTCAGATCACAATTTCCGGCTTGGCAGGCTGATCAAACACTCGCTCAGCTATGGGACCAAGGCGGATATAGCTGGCTTGCAGTTGAAGAGGCGATATAACGATGGCGACGCTCGTGAAGGTGACCCAGGACGGCCGCAAATTAGAAGTCGTCGGATTGGCTATTTTACTCGATGGACAGCTTGAGGCTTTCGAATTGATTGAAGTTAAGCTGCATCCCAATCGACGTGCTATTCTGGAGCTCCTGCCAGAGGCCACCCACCTCGCTGGACGGGTCGCGCTCACCCGTGAAGAGGCGGCCATTGTCGAGGCCGCTTTCAAGGAAGCCGAAGCTCAAATCCTGGCCGATCCCAAAGCCATCAATGAGCGATTCCGGATCGCGGCAATGTGGAAGGCGCGGGAACAGGGCATCGAATAGGCTGTTACGCCACTTTCTCAACGGCACCGATGCCAGCATTCGCCAGTCGGGACTCGCCCTCTTCAGCGCCGAAGCAATCTGCGTAATCATCGCATTCCGTGCAGACGGGAGAGCTGCACAGCGTGAATCCCTGCGAACCGCACACCATACGGTACAGGTATTTTTTCCACTTCATGTCGTGCTGATTCTTCTCAGCCAATCTGGTAAAATGCCGCTTCATAAGCCGTGACAGCTCGCCACGGTCGCGCAATCCTAGATCCTGCCAAAGGTGATGCGGCGATTTACAGCGGCGCGCTATCATTGCGGCTAAGGACCGCTCTAACCGCCCATTGCCCGAGGAATACATCCCCAAAATATCGCGCAGCGATTGCTCATCGTCATCAACCACGAGGCTGCCCTCCACCCCCACACGTTCAAAAAAAGACGTCGCTCCAGGAAACATCGCTCCCGTGAGCGCCGTGAGGGCTGACCCTGCAAGCCCAACGCCCTCACACAAATTGCCAGTGCCTTCCTCGGCCTCACTCATCGCCAGGGCAAAAATAGAGGCAACGACGTGGATATCAAATTCGTCGTGGGGCGCGCCTGCGGCGGATCCGACCAACCATCGATAGGATTCGTCCGGGCTCATCGTTCTGCCCTGCCTCAGTTTAGGCGGCCTCGGCCTTTTCGGGTGCGTGGGTTTGACAATTGGTCGGGCAGACGCGGGCGCAAGCACCACACCCAATGCAGGCGCCCACGTCATTCATCACCATGATCTTCTTCTCAACCTCATCGTCCTCTTCATCGTCAAGCGCGACAAGCTCACCATCTTCGTTAAGACCTTTCAGTGTCATCACCTCGCGACCGCAGACCTTATAGCAGCGGCCACAGCCAATACATTTTTCAGGGTCGATAGCTTGAAGAAAGTCCGGCTGCCAAGAACGACCGTCGCGAGTTGCATGTGACATGAGTAACTGGCCTTAAAGGTTAGACTGTCTCGAGAGATTTTAGGTTTGCACGCTTGAGTTCCAATTCAGAGAATGCGTCATGGGCTTTTTGGGCAACGCTCAGAATTAGCTGCCAATTGATAGGTAGCTCTTCAGAAAGATCATGCAAATCCATCTTCGCTTGCATGGCTTTCGCCGATAGCTTTTTGATTTCCGCCTTCAACGACTCGACGTCGCTCATGATCCATACCCCTATTAGTACTTTGCCACGTCCGGAAATTTCGTGATCATCTCAACGCCTGCCTTGACATATTTGTCCCCTTCCTCGGCAAGCTTGACAAGATTGTCGAATCCAAAGCGATGCACATCACGCAGCTGCTTATTAACAACAATCAGCCGACCCCCGATGAGCACCATCCGGCCAAATCCTTCGTGGCTCATTTTTAACATAGGCGAAATCATAACTCCGGTTTCCTTCTCAATGGAGAGAGAGACCGCATTGAAAAACAGCTCCAGCCGCCAAATTGTATCTGGATCTGGATCGCCGATGAGCGGAAGAGCTTTCCGCTTCTCCTTGTCAACAATGTAAGGCTCAAGGAGATCAAGGTCGCCCTTGTTATCCCAGGTGCCATGCGTGTCTTGAGCCCGCCAAATCTTTATAAGCTCCTTGACAAAAGGCGCTTCGGCGGCCGGATTGCTTTCCTTCACTAAAGCTACTTCAGCCATATCAGCCTCACTCATCGAAATCGAAGCTCCTCTCTTTGCCTTTTGCCAATGCCTTGCGGAGCCAAGGCGGGGGCGTCCCCTTCAAGACATCCTCGAGTTTCACCAAGAGATCCGAAATTTCCTCGGGCTGGTTGACCTTCATCGGATGGATATTGTTGGCAACAACGCGCGCCGCGCCGGATCCGCCGATGGCGGCGACATAGAGAATGGCGCAGTCCTTGATTGCCTCGATTTTCGGCGCGAGTTTGTCCTCATTGCCATCCTCTTTAAGGTCGCCGTCGAATTGGATGGCTTCGAGAAACTGATGGCCTTCCGGGCCGATCTCATAGATGGCAATATTCTTGGCCCAGCCGAAATGGGCATCGACGCGCTTCAGATCCTGTGTTGCAAAAGCAATTTTCATAGAGCCTCCGCCTCTCCTCTCGTTCTAATGGGTCGGTACAGCCGCGGCGGTCTCAAGCGATAATCCCTCTTGTATCCGCCATGTATCGGGGGTCGGCTCATGGTTTTCTTCGGCATCCGCAATGATCAGATTGCTAAGATCGAAAATCAGATCACGAGTCCCCCGGTAACCGACCGAAAGAAGATGCCCTGCTCCTAATCTGTCAAACATCGGAAGCCCCATGCGATAGAAAGGAATTTTCAATCGATCCGCCGCTTGCCGGCCGTGGGAATGGGTGATCAGAAGATCGCAGCCTTTGTCTTTTGCGAGGGTCTCCAGATCCTCTAAATCCCCGATCAACACCTCGTCCGCGGCCAAGCGTTCGAGCAAGCGTGATTCCGTGGTCGTCACAGCGGCCGTGACTTTGGCGCCCATCTCGTGCAACATGCTGCTGACATCGAACAGCAAATCAGGCTCTGCTCCAATTGCGAGCTTGCGGCCTCCAATATGGAAATGACCGTCAAGCATCGCATCCACGAGTTGGCCTCGCTGACGACGGTATTTTGTCGGAACCGGCTTGCCGCTGATCGTGCTCAGAAACATGATGAAATCATCATTGGGAGCGAGGCCGCACAGGCGATCGAAGACCTTGTAGGGAATCCCGGCCTTCTTTTCCATCGCTTGCGCTGCACGGCGCATGTGTTCGCCGATCGCGATCGTCCATGAGGCGTAGCCCATCGTCGCGACTTCTTCCACACCGATACCGCCAATGGTTGTCGGCGTGAACTCGTCGGGAATATGCCCATCGAGCGATCCGCCCAAGTCTGGCAAAAACGATGGCTCAAGCCCAAAATCCTCGATAATCGTGCGTAACTCGTCGATATCACCGGGAGTCAAATGGCACCCGGGCAAGACATTGACGCGGCTGGCATCCCGGCGGGCCAAATTGGCCGGCTTGTCGACTAGGACCTCCACCATTCGTGCAACGGTTTTTTCCCATCCATCCTGAAATGCGTCCTTGAAATCCGGCGTCGAGACGTAGACCAAAGGAAATTTTGCGAGATCGGGATATTTTTCGCGAATGAGTTTGATATATCCTTCGACGTCATCGCCCTTGGTCTCGGTCACGCCCGTCGAGCAAATCCCAATCAGTTCCGGCTTGGCCCTGTTGTAGATATTCAGGATCGCCTGCTCGACATTTTCGAGCCCTCCGAGAACCGTCGCAACCTCGCTCATCGCTGTCGTTTGCAGCGGAATGGCTTCTTTGAAATGCCGCACGAAGAGGACGAGCCCAAAGGATGTACAACCCTGCGATCCGTGAAGCAGCGGCATTGCACCCCGCAAGCCCATAAAAGCGAGCGCGCCGCCAATCGGCTGGCTCATCTTCAACGGGTTGACCGCACAGGCTTTCTTGCTGATTTTAAGAGTGGCCATCGCCTCGTCTCACTCCGCGGCCGCAAGCGCAGGAACGTCACTCAAATCGGCGAGCGCCGGCGGCATGCTGGCCAAAATTTCCTCAATCATTCCAGCACAGGCTGCGCACCCTCCCGACGCGTTTGTCATCTCCCTCACGCCTTCAACGGTCGTTAAGCTGTGAGCGCGGATCGCGTCCTCAATCGCACCAACGTCGACGGTCTTACAATTACAAATCTTCTTTGCGCGCCTTGCCTTTTCGGCGAGTTCTGGATTGGCGGCAAGAGCAGCGGCTTCCGCTTCCAATTGGGCAATGGCCTTGGCTTGCCAATTGTTGTCTGGATTCTGCCAGGGAGCGGGTCTGCGGACTTGTTCCCAGATTGGATTGAAAAG
Organism: uncultured Alphaproteobacteria bacterium; assembly: GCA_963784075.1. Taxonomy (GTDB): domain Bacteria; phylum Pseudomonadota; class Alphaproteobacteria; order Rhizobiales; family Beijerinckiaceae; genus Methylocapsa. Next base: position 129,985 of record CAWAQW010000057.1, read on the forward strand.
AGCTTTGTCGATCTCTTCTACCAACCTGACCATACCCACATAGCCCATATAGGCATGATGCCGCTCCTGATTAATATCAAGCCATGGCATTGATGCCTTTAAGGCAATAAATTGGGAACGCCCTCCCGATAGCATAATATCCGCCCGCGCGTCTTTGAGCATTTTATACAATTCGCGCGGTGTCATATCGTCGATCATATGGGCATCTTGACCCATTAGCTCTTTGATCCGCTCTTTGTCTTCTTTTGTGGATTTCTTGACACTGGTTCCGACGAGTTCAAGACCGGCTTCCTGCAGGGCTGCAAGCACCGACCAGGACTTGACACCGCCGGTAATGAGCAACACCTTTTTGCCCGTGAAGCGAGGCTTGTAAGGCGCAATAGCCGCCCAGGCGCGAGCTTCTTCCCGCGCAATTACGGCTTCCGTTCGCCCAATCAATTCATCCGGAGCTCCCCTTTCGACGAGGAGGCGAGCGATCTCACGCAAAGAGTTGCTTGAATCCGTGATTCCGTAAAAGGACCCTTCAAAGTAGGGAATGCCATAGCGTTCTTCCATTTTCCGGGCAACATTGATCATGGCCTTGGAACAGACCATCATCGATGCGCGGGCCCGGTGAGAGTAAGCCACTTCCCGGTATTTTCCGTCCCCCGAAATACACGAAAGAATCCGAATACCCAATTCATCGAGAAGGGGCTTAACCTGCCATAACTCACCAGAGAGATTGTACTCTCCGATGATGTTGATATCGTACGGAGTTGTATCGTCGGGTTCCTCGGTGCCGATCACATGTTCAAGGATTGCTTCGCCTGCCAGCTTGTTGCCGAGGTTTTTTGGTCCGACGAAGCCGGGTGAGTTGATAGGGATCACGGGCTTGCCGAATTTTTCGCGGGCCGCCTTGCAAACCGCGTCAATATCATCGCCTATCATCGCGGGTACGCATGTCTGATAGACAAAAACCGCAGGCGGATTGTATTTTTCGATGATTTCCTTGATCGCTTTATAGAGACGTTTTTCGCCGCCAAACACAACGTCGGTTTCATTGATGTCTGTCGTGAATCCCGTCCGCCAAATATTCGAACCGGACGATTTCGCACCGCGATTGTCCCAGGAGTTCCCTTCGCAGGCAATAGGCCCATGGACGAGATGGGCCACATCCGTGAGGGGCTGCAACGCGATTTTCGCGCCATCGAACGCGCAGCCGCCCGCTGCACCGCCGGGCTGGAGTTGCTTCGTGCAGCCTTTTTTTCGTTCCGCTTCAGATTTGTTCGCATTCTTACCGCAGCCCGGCTCATTAAAAACCGCCTGGATTGTGGCTGATAGCGAACTCATAGGACTCTCCTATGTTTTAGGATTATTTAGCGAGCAGCTCGTGGAAGAGGCACGCCGGACGTGTTTATGGTGCGTTTTGGACGCCAGAGCGCGCCGCCAATTCGAGGTATGACGATTCCGCGAAACAGCGGCGCGCAATGGTGTATGGCCGAACTCAGCGAATGATATCGTAGCTGAAGTCCGTTTTAGCCGGCACTATGGTGTTTTTGTCGATCTCTTCGAAAATCCTATCGAGGATCCACACCAACACATTCATGCCCCCTTGATAGCCCCACACTGGATAGCGATGATGGTGATGGCGATCGAAAACCGGGAAGCCAATGCGAATTAATGGTGTCCCCGTATCGCGTTCCAGATATTTGCCATAGGTATTGCCGATCACGAAATCTACTGGCTCGGTGAATAGCAACGAGCGCATGTGCCAAAGATCTTTACCCGGATAAACGTGACAATTCTTTCCAAAGGGAGAACTATCAAACAGAGCTTGGACTTTCGCTTCCCAAGCTTTGCCACCGTTCGTCGCAAGCACGTGCGTTGGCTCGGCACCGAGTTCGAGAAGAAAGCCGGCAAGGCCGAGGCAAAGATCGGGATCGCCATAGATGGCAAACTTTTTGCCGTGAATATGCGCGCTTAAGTCCGCGATGGCATCGACGAGCCGCCCACGTTCTCTCGCGATGGATTCGGGGATCGGCTTTCCCGTGATCCGCGATACTTCCATAAGGAAATTGTCCGTCGCCGTTACGCCGACGGGGTGATTGAACGCCACGACCTCATGACCATGCGCCTTGATGAGCGGCAGAGTCTTTTCCGTGCAATACTCCTGCATCGAGATGGTTGCCTTAGCATGAATAGCATTCGCTGCGTCTTCAAGCGTGGTGCCACCATCGTACATGCGGAATTCACCATCCGTTGGCGTGTCCCACACATCACTATTATCGCAAAGAATCGTGTATTCGACCCCCATGAGGTCAAACAGGCGCTTAACCTCGCGGATGTTGCCGACTGTGTAGCCGTCAAAACCTCCAATGAAATTGATCTTCTCGTTGGGTTGGCGCTCAAGTTTAGGCGCAGTCCCGGCCTTGCCGTCCCAAAAATGCTCAAAGACTCCCTTGAGCACATTGTCATAGCCAGTAATGTGGCTTCCGACAAACGCGGGGGTATGCGCGAAGGGCACATCGAAGTCGGCAGGAACGGAACCCTTCTCTTTAGAGGTTTTGATGAACGCGTTCAAATCGTCCCCAATGACCTCCGCCATGCAGGTCGTCGATACAGAAATCATCTTGGGCTTATACATGTTGTAGGTGTTGGCGAGCCCGTCGATCATGTTGTTCAGTCCACCAAAGACCGCGGCATCCTCGGTCATCGAAGAGGAGACGCATGAGCTTGGCTCTTTGAAGTGCCGGGAAAAATGGCTACGATAGTAAGCAACGCAGCCTTGTGAGCCATGCACGAAGGGAATGGTTTGCTCGAAGCCAACGGCGGCAAACACCGCACCAAGCGGTTGACAGGCCTTGGCTGGGTTGACGGTCAGCGCTTCGCGAGCAAAGTTCTTCTCACGATATTCGGGTGTCTTGGCCCATTCGCGAACCCGCTCGACCTCAGCTGGATCCCGCGGATTCTCGAACATCTTTTTCTTGTTCGCCAGCATCTGCTGGTATTCCGGGCCACGGAATAGCTCGAAGTGATCGAGCACGTGTTCGGCGTTTTGGGTCATTTCTTAGCCCTTTTCAAATGTCGCATTCAGATCTGGGGGCTGGCTCTTCCTTTTGTGGAGGAGCCAGATGTTTGCACTTATTCAGCAGCGATTAATTGCGGCACCGGAGCAGATTTCCAGGGCGCTTTCGCCATTTTCCAAACCGGCGCGTTGATGGCCATGTCCATGTCGCGCGCGAAGATCGCGAAGCCGTCATAGCCATGATAGGGGCCGGAATAATCCCAGGAATGCATCTGGCGGAAAGGAACGCCCATCTTTTGGAAGACGTATTTCTCTTTGATGCCTGAGCCGACCAAATCGGGCTGGATCTTTTCGACAAATTTCTCGAACTCATATCCAGTGACGTCGTCATAGATCAGCGTGCCGTCCTTGACATAATGTTGGGCGGTGCGCTGATAATCGTCATTATGGCCAAATTCGTAGCCGGTTCCGACGACTTCCATGCCCAGATCCTCATAAGCGCCAATCACATGGCGCGGACGAAGTCCTCCGACAAACAACATGACTGTTTTACCTTCGAGGCGAGGACGGTATTTTGCGATCACCGCATCCATCAAGGGCTGATATTTTGCGATGACCCGTTCAGCCCCTTCCTTAATTTTGTCATCGAAGAAGGCCGCGATCTTGCGAAGAGATTCCGCAATCTTCGACGGACCGAAGAAGTTATACTCGCACCACGGAATACCATACTTCTCTTCCATGTGCCGCGAGATGTAGTTCATCGAACGGTAGCAATGGAGGACGTTGAGTTTGGCCTTGGGTGTCGCCTCGAGCTCCGCCAAGCTGCCATCGCCTGACCATTGGGCGATGACACGCAGCCCCATTTCCTCAAGCAAGATGCGAGACGACCAGGCGTCGCCACCGATGTTGTAGTCCCCGATGATGGCGACATCATATGGGGTCTGTTCAAACCGGGCTGGCGTATTCTCGTCGATCTTGTCGAAGACCCAATCGCGGATCGAGTCATTGGCGATATGGTGACCCAAGGATTGCGACACACCGCGGAAACCTTCGCAGCGGACAGGAACGATTGTCTTCCCTTCGTATTCCTTGGACTTTTGCTTCGAGACCGCTTCGATATCATCACCAATCAAACCGATCGGGCATTCCGACTGAACGGTAATTCCGTTGTTCAGCGGGAAAAGCTCCTGAATCTCGTCCATGATCTTGGCGAGCTTCTTGTCGCCCCCGAAAACAATATCCTTTTCCTGGAAATCGGAGGTGAATTGCATGGTCACAAAGGTGTCGATCCCCGTCGTGCCGATGTAGTAGTTGCGCCGCGCAGCCCATGAATATTGGCCACATCCCACGGGACCATGGCTAATGTGGATCATGTCCTTGATCGGACCCCACACCACGCCTTTCGATCCCGCATAGGCGCATCCGCGTATCGTCATGACGCCTGGAATTGACTTTAGGTTGGATTTGACGCCGCAGTCGGATTTTCCGGCTTCATGCACGTTGAGGTGCTTGGCGCGTCTTTTAGCGGTCTTCTCGGGATAAACCTTCAAGACCTCGTTGATCAGTTCCTTGTTGCGTGCCTTGATTTCCGCAACGCTTTCTGTTTTCGCCAAGCTCATGGCGCTACCTCGCTCTCATCCTAGTTGTCACGGCCTCTTTGTCACGGCGCAGTCCGGCCCCTCGTGAGAGGGGCCGGTTTATCTCCTGAGCGATCAGGCCGTCGCCGCCAGCTCGGCAGCTGACTTGCCAATCTGGGACTCGTCGACCGCCTTCATAATCCCGTGCGCCATCAGCATGTCTTCGAGTTCGTCCATGGTGATGGGCGTCGGAATGACGCCATTGCCCGCATTGGCGTGCACCTTCTTGGCCAGGTTCCGGTAATGATTGGCCTGTGCCGAGTTCGGGCGCATATTCGAGCACCGTCATGCGGCGAAGTTCGGCGTGCTGCACGATATTGTCGCGCGGCACGAAATAGATGAGCTTGGACCCAAGCTTCGCCGCAAGGGCTTCCGCGAGTTCCAGTTCCTTGTCGGTTTGGCGCTCGTTGCAGACAAGCCCGCCCAGGCGCACGCCGCCGGAATTTGCGTATTTCAGAATGCCCTTGGAGATGTTGTTGCCCGCATACATGGCCATCATTTCGCCGGACATGACAATGTAGATTTCCTGCGCCTTGTTCTCGCGGATCGGCATCGCGAAGCCGCCGCAGACAACGTCGCCAAGCACGTCGTAGGACACATAGTCGATGTCCTCATAGGCGCCGTTCTCTTCGAGGAAGTTAATCGAGGTGATGACACCGCGGCCGGCGCAACCAACGCCCGGCTCAGGGCCGCCAGACTCGACGCAACGGATGTCGCGATAGCCAACTTTCATGACCTCTTCGATCTCGAGATCCTCGACGCTTCCCGCGGAGGCCGCAAGGCTGAGAATGGTGTCTTGCGCCTTGGCGTGCAGGATGAGACGGGTCGAATCGGCCTTGGGGTCGCAGCCGACGATGAGAATCCGGTGCCCGTCTTCTGCGAGCGCCGCGAGAGTGTTCTGGGAGGTCGTGGACTTGCCAATGCCCCCCTTTCCGTAAAACGCGATTTGCCGTAGTGACGACATGTAGCTCTCCTTAAAGATTCGATTGCTATTGACCATCGCGCATTCCGCGCGAGACTGTTCCTCTGCCAGAAACTGGCTCGCGTATTACGGGAAGGAGCGCATCACTCGTCTGGCGTCTGCGTGCGCCCAGCCCCCACTCGCCGTTCCGGGCCTGATTTGAGCAACCCGCGTGCCAATTGGCTTTGTTGTCGTAACGACTTGATTTAGCTGAAGAAAAATTTGCAACGCCCGTCGTTGGCGAGATGTTTTGAACCCGACATCCGGCGGCCAGCCTGTCAGAAACAACACAACAATCGACATCTCTTGGGTTCAGATTTTCCCGCTGCTCCGCGGTCCTTTTTTGGCGCTGTCTGGTGCTCGCAAATCGCACGGAACGGAACTTGCTTAAAGCCTTTCGCGGCCACCTCGCCGTGACCCGTGCCGCGGTGGCCCGCGGAATTACGAATTACAGAGATATGAATTATCGCGATGGCATGAGGGCATAATGCAAATCGGTGTTGAAACTTCGAAGGCCGTCGATCAACGGCGTGTGTTTGTCGTCGATCATGACGAGGTCACGCGCGCGGCGCTGCAATTCATGCTCCACGATGAAATCGAAACGCACGAGCTTGCGAGCCTCGAAGAGGCTTATGAGAAGGGGACGGATTGGCTCAAGCCCGACGTCATGCTGCTCGGTGTTTCGTTCCTGAAAGAAAAGGGCGTGGAGCTCGTCGCGGAACTCAAGGCAAAGTTTCCTGCTGTACGGATCCTGATCGTTTGTGAGAAATCGGACGAAACGACCGCCGTTGACGGAATGAAGGCCGGCGCCCATGGCGCGCTCGTCAAGCCGCTGACCATCGAGGCCGTACGGAAGAAAGTGGACACGATCCTTGGCCGTGGCGGCGCGGCTCCCCTCATCCAGCTGGGTTCGCTGTGAGAGAGAGCCGCCGGAGCTTGATGGAAGAAATCCGGCGGATATTTTGCGGGGAGACACGATTGGCGGACATCGTCTTTTTTGAAAAGCCAGGGTGTGGAACCAACGCCCGCCACAAGCGGCTGCTCGAAGCCGCCGGGCACAGGATCGCCGCGAGGAACCTGCTCACGGAGCCTTGGACCGCCGAGCGTTTGGCGGGTTTTTTCATGGACATGCCCGTGGCTTCATGGTTCAATGCTGCCGCGCCCCGAGTGAAATCAGGTGAGATCGATCCCGGGACTTTAGATGCTCCGGCGGCGCTCGCCCTCATGCTTGCGGACCCCCTTCTTATCCGGCGCCCGCTCATCGAAATCGAAGGGCAGAGATGCGCGGGCTTCGAGCACGAGCTCATCGTCTCGTTACTCGGCGCGTCCTTGCCCGGTGACCGGAAGGTAAGCCCCAGCGTTCTGGGCTGCGGGCGCAGCGGAGCCTCGGCGCCCTGCCCAGCCCCCGTTGATGCCGAACGGCGCGCCTATCAATGACACATGCGGCGGCCCCCGCGGCGGATCCCAGCGAAATCATGCTCGCCTATCACGCGCGTACAAAGCATAGGCTTGAGCGCTATGCGGCCGGCCCCGAGACACTCGATTGGGACATGCAGCCCAACCCCTTCCGGGAATTCGAAGGCTGCGCGCGAAAAGAGCTTCCGCTCACGGCGGCCCGGCTCGGCACTCGCTTGGCGGATGTTTACGCACGGGAACGAGTCGAGCCCGCGGCGCTTTCAATGGACTCGGTGGGAACGCTTCTGGAGCTTTCCCTCGGACTCTCCGCCTGGAAGCAATATGGACCGGACCAGTGGGCCCTGCGCTGCAATCCATCGAGCGGCAATCTGCATCCAACCGAAGGCTATCTGCTTTCCGTCAATGTGCCAGGCCTGGACGATGGTCTTTATCACTATGTGAGCCGGGACCATGCGCTGGAACATCGGTGCCGGGTGACCGGGGCCTCCGATGCGCTTGACCAAAACGGGCGTTCCGCGCGCCTGTTGATCGGACTTTCCTCGATACATTGGCGCGAGGCCTGGAAGTATGGCGAACGTGCCTTCCGCTATTGTCAGCTGGACATTGGCCACGCGCTCGGTGCATTGCGCTACGCGGCGGGGGCGCTCGGATGGACGGCGAGGGTCGTTGATCAAATCGGCTGTACCGAGCTGGCGGCCCTCATGGGGCTTGATCGCGTCGAAGATTTTTCCGGTGTGGAAGCCGAGGATTCCGATCTCTTGATCGCCATTGATGCTCGTCCCGCGATGGATCGTTCAGACGTGGAGGACGGCCTGCCTCACGCCTTTTTTGAGCCCTCGGCCAGGCAATGGGCGGGGCACGCGAATCTTCTCGACCCGCACCCGGTCTATCGTTGGCCTGTCATCGATCAAGTAACCTTGGCAACGCGCGGCACGCCCGCGAAGGACCGGCTTGAACGCGTAAGCTATCCGCCGCTGGCCCACAGCTGCGAAGCGCGCGCCGCCAGCATCATCCAGAACCGGCGCAGCGCCCAGCGTTTCGACAACAAATTCATCATGGACGCCAGCATTTTCTTTCACATGCTGGATTGCCTGCTCGACCGTCCCATCGCGCCTTGGGATGTTTGGGCTTATCCTCCACGCGTCCACCCTATTTTCTTCGTCCATCGGGTGGAGGGGCTCGAAGCCGGTCTTTATGCATTGCCGAGACATCCGGAGGCCGCGAGCGCCCTTCGCGACACGCTGAGTTTAGACTTCGTGTGGCAGACTCTGGAAAGCGCCCCGGCTCACCTGCCTCTCTTCAAACTCATGCCCGCTGATTGCAGAGCCCTCGCAGCGACAGTGAGTTGCCATCAGGCGATCGCGCGCGACAGCTGCTTCTCGCTGGGCATGCTCGCGGAATTTGAAACGATCGTAAAACCGAACCCATGGCGGTACCGGCAGCTGCACTGGGAAGCAGGGTTGCTCGGGCATGTTCTTTACCTGGAGGCGGAGGCGGCGGGTCTCAGAGGGACCGGCATTGGCTGCTATTTCGATGACGCCGTGCATGAACTTCTCGGCATGAAGACCGAGCGCTTTCAGTCGCTTTATCATTTCACGGTCGGCTTTCCCTTCACCGACACGCGCATCACGACCTTGCCGGCCTATCCTGGCAGGTCAGATCACGATTGAGGAGTAAATTCCATGCGGCAGCGCACGCCATTTCAGCGCATCGGCGTTCCCAAGGCCCGGAGCCTGATCGAACGCAGCGGCGTGCTGCTGCTCGACGTCCGGGACACCGCAGCATTTGGCCGCGGTCATATCACGCGGCGCACAAAATGTTTCCATCGCCAATCTTGACACAATCCTCAGTGCAACGGCCCGGAGCATGCCTGTCCTGATCTATTGCTACCACGGCTATGCGAGCCAGGAATATGCGCAAATCTTTTCGGATTTTGGCTTCTCTGAGGTTTATAGTCTCGACGGCGGATATGAGGCCTGGTGCAAAGCAAAGCGCGCCGCCAGCCGAGCGGAACCTGGCGCAGCATTGCGCCGGTGGCTCACCGCGCAGGGACTTTGCCGGCGACAATGTCAATGCCGTCATCGCCAACGGCACAACGCCCTTGATGAAGGCCAGCCATGGCGGGCAAACCAAGATCGTGCGGGCACTCATCGCGGCCGGCGCGCAATTGGAAGCGAGAAATGCCGATGGCAACAACGCGCTCTGGCTTGCCTGCGTTGGCAACCATCTCGAGGTCATGGACACTCTTATCGAGGCAGGCATCGACATTGACAACCGCAATGACAATGGCGCGACAGCCTTGATGTATGCCGCTTCAACCGGCAAGGCCTCCATCGTAGAACGTTTGCTTTTGGCGGGCGCCGATATCACACAAGAAACGCTCGACGGCTTCACCGCTCTTGACATGGCGGCGACGATTGAATGCCTCACATTGTTGCGCAACGCCTCGCGCGCGCTGGCTGACAGGCCCAAGTCGCGCCCCGGCTCGGATGCCAAGCGCGTCAATCTTTGAGGACCAGCACCCCAGAAGGACGCAGCCTGAAGATCCGTGCGGGAGACTCCGCAGGAAAGCTCAATCGTGAGCGCTTCAAGGTGAAGCGCTCAGATCTCGCGGCCGCACGTCTCACCCAAAACCTAAGTTCGAGCGTGATCCGTTCAGATTGAATCGGACCACGCTCTCCAGTCTCTGATGACGCATGATCTTTTCGAAAAACCGGTTCCCGCTTTCGCGGATCATGATCGAGCCTTTCGAGACGGCATTAGCTCCTGGTCAAGATCATGACAAGGCGCTCCACCAGCTTGCCTTGCTTGAAGTGGGACTCGACAATTTCATCGATATCCTCGGGTGTGGTCGGCCGGTACCAGATCCCTTCCGGATAGACCACCATCAACGGGCCTGCCTGGCAAAAGCCAAGACACCCCGAGGCCGTGAAGCCGACGTCGGTCAGGCCCTCGGCCTCGAGTTTCTTGCCCATCCGGTCCCAGAGCGGCTGCGCGCCAGCAGCACCGCAGCTCCCACGCGGATGACCCGGCGGGCGCTGCGTGAAACAAGCAAAGGCATGGCGCTTATAGACTTGCGGGATGTCGATCCCATCCTCCTCGGCGGTCGTCAATGTGGCTGTCATTGCGCCGCCACCCCAACGCCCGTGGAACTCAGCAGCGCCGCGAGCTCGCCCGTCTGAAACATTTCCCGAATGATGTCACAGCCGCCGACGAACTCCCCCTTGACATAAAGCTGCGGGATCGTCGGCCAGTTGGAATAGGCTTTGATGCCTTCGCGAATCTCCATGTCGGCCAGCACATCCACGGATTGGAACGGCACGGAAAGATGACTAAGGATCTGAACAACCGTCGCGGAGAAGCCGCATTGAGGGGCCGCGGGGACGCTCAAGGCCGGAAGGTGACATTTGTCTGCGACCTCACCTGTATGCCCCCGCCGGTTTTGTCGCATGTCCAACGGCCCGGCTTTTGCTTTCCCCACGAAGCCCAAAAGGAAATCCTATGAGCCGCTCACCATTTTCGGGGAGGGACGCCCTGTATCAGCCCTTTGCCGTCATCCTCGGCACCAATGAGATTGCCTCGGCCGTGGCGGTCAATCTCTATCGCGGCGGCTATTTCGTGGTGCTCTCTCATGACCCGACACCACCGGTCATCCGGAGGAAAATGGCCTTTCACGACGCGCTTTTCGACGATCCGGTCACGGTCGCGGGCGTCGCGGCCCGGCGCCTCGATACAGGCCTTGCGATCCTGGCAAACTTTGGCTCCTCCAAGGACGTGATCATCACCGAGCTTGGCCTGCTGGATTTGATCGTCCTGCGGACGATCGATATTCTCGTCGATGCTCGAATGCAGAAATATCAGGTCACGCCCGACTTGCGCCCGCTCGCACGGTTTACGATCGGCCTAGGACCTGGCTTCTCCGCCGGCACGAATTGCGATTTTGCCATTGAAACGCGGCCATCGAAGACGGGACGGATCATCCAGCACGGTCCCGCTGATGCGCCCGATGGACTTTCACGCCGCCTTGGAAGTGCCGGAATTGAGCGATTTGTCTACTCCGCCGTGCCGGGCCGATGGCATACGGCGGTCGAGATCGGCACAAGGATCTTTAAGGATTTCATGGTGGGCCATCTTAGCGGCGAAACGATAAGGGCTCCCTTCGACGGTATTCTAAGAGGTGTCGTCCGCGACGGAACCGAGGTGCCGGCAGGGGTAAAGCTCCTGGAAGTCGATCCGCGCGGCCGCGCCGCTAGCTGGACAGGAATCGACAATCGGGCCCGCACCATTGCCACGACGGTCACGAAAGCGATCTTAATTCACCGCACAAACACCCCCGTTCACCATCACCCCGCCCTAAGTGTCGTCAAATAAGACAACGAAGCGCGCTTGGGAACGCCCCTGTTTTTGCACGACCGACTGGCATGGCAGACTTACTCTCAGACTCCGAAGCGATCAATTTCGGGGACCTCCCCGATGCGATCAACACCTTGCTCCAGCAAGGGGTCGCTGCTTATCGCAACGATCCCCCACGCGCGGACCGGCTGTTTCGCCAAGCTCTCGCGGCCGCTCCAGAGCAGTTTCCGATCTATTTCTGTCTCTATAAAATTCATACCTATCAAGGCAATCTCGATATGGCGCTCGAAGCCGCCGAGGATGGCCTTGCGGTCGCGGCACGCCAAGCTGGCTGGAGTGCCGGCTGGCGTGACTGGACGTCGCAACCCGTCATTCCAGACGGGCCCGGCCGCTTCGCGCTTTACACGTTGAAGGCACTTGCGTTCATCCACCTCCGGCGTTCCGAGCGAAATCAAGCCCTCGAGATTCTTGACGCCTTGAAAAAACTGGACCCCGCCGGCGTGGTTGGCTGGCCGGTTGTCGCGGCACTCGCTGAGTGTGCCCTCTGAATCGGATAAAATTTCCTCGTCTCCCTGTCTTGCGTCGTGCTGCCGCAGGCATTCGGTTTCCTTGCCGGATAGAACGCTATCCGCGAACCGTTCGCCGGCCCGCACCGAGCACCATGGCATTGGGTTTGCAGTACATCATCCATGGCAAGCAAGCAGCGTCGTCGTGAGAGGAGCCGAGCCGTGGTGAATGTCGTAACGTTCGACATGGCGGCCCCGAAGGTGACCGATATCTCTGCAATGCCTCAACAGCATGGCAATGCTCTCTTCATTTCAACGTCGGGAATTTGACATGAGCCAAGGGGCAGAAACTCTACAAGAGCTTACGGACCAAAAATACAAATATGGATTCGTCACGGAGATTGAGAGCGAGTTTGCGCCGAAGGGCCTGTCCGAAGAGATCGTCCGGTTCATTTCGAAGAAGAAGAATGAACCCGACTGGATGCTAGACCTGCGGCTTGCGGCGTATCGCCGCTGGGTGACCATGACGGAGCCCAAATGGGCTCGGGTCCATTATCCCCCGATCGATTTCCAGGATGCCTATTATTACGCGGCTCCCAAGGCATCAAAAGAAGAGGCTCCGGCGAGCCTCGATGAAGTCGATCCCGAGCTTTTGAAGACTTACGAAAAGCTTGGCATTCCGCTCTCCGAACAAAAAATGCTGACGGGCGTGGCGGTCGATGCGGTGTTTGATTCGGTGTCGGTTGCGACAACCTTCAAGGCCAAACTCGAAGAGGTGGGTGTTATCTTCTGCCCGATCTCCGAGGCGCTGGCAAAGCACCCGGATCTCGTTCGGAAATATTTGGGTTCCGTCGTTCCGGACACCGACAATTTCTACGCGACATTGAATTCAGCGGTCTTCTCGGACGGTTCGTTCGTCTACATCCCCGAGGGTGTGCGCTGCCCGATGGAGCTTTCGACTTATTTCCGAATCAATGCCTCCAAAACGGGGCAGTTCGAGCGTACCCTGATCATCGCCGACAAAAACTCTTATGTGAGCTACCTTGAAGGCTGCACGGCTCCGATGCGCGATGAGAATCAGCTGCACGCCGCTGTCGTCGAGCTTGTTGCGCTGGAAGGAGCGGAAATCAAATATTCGACGGTCCAGAACTGGTATCCGGGCGATGAGAACGGCAAGGGCGGGATCTATAATTTCGTGACCAAACGCGGCGACTGCCGCGGCGCCAACTCGAAGATCTCCTGGACGCAGGTCGAAACCGGTTCGGCCGTCACCTGGAAATATCCTTCCTGCATCCTGCGCGGCGACAATTCGGTCGGCGAATTCTATTCAATCGCAATCGCCAATCATTACCAGCAGGCGGATACCGGCACGAAGATGATTCATCTTGGCCGGAACACAAAGAGCCGGATCGTCTCCAAGGGCATTTCGGCGGGGCATGCGCAAAACACCTATCGGGGCCTTGTGCGTGTCCATCAGAAGGCGGAAGGGGCGCGCAATTTCACGCAATGCGACTCGCTCCTTCTCGGCTCGAAATGCGGCGCCCATACGGTGCCCTACATTGAGTCCCGCAACCCGGCGGCCATTCTCGAGCATGAGGCCACCACCTCGAAGATCAGCGACGATCAACTTTTCTACTGCATCTCGCGCGGGATCGACACGGAGGAGGCGGTGGCGCTCATCGTCAATGGATTCTGCCGCGAGGTTCTGCAGCAGCTGCCGATGGAATTCGCCGTCGAAGCACAAAAGCTCGTAGGCATCAGTCTTGAGGGAAGCGTCGGGTGAACGCAACCGCCTGCGTTGCAAGCGGCAAACGGATTGGAGCACGTCATGCTTGAGATTGAAGACCTTCACGCAAGCGTTCAGGGCAAGGAGATCCTAAAGGGTCTCTCACTCAAAGTGGGCGCTGGCGAGGTGCACGCCATCATGGGACCCAATGGCGCCGGCAAGTCGACAACCTCCTATACACTCGCAGGCCGCGACGGCTATGACGTGACGAGTGGCCAGGTCCGGTTCAAGGGCGAGGATTTGCTCGCCCTCAAGCCGGAAGAGCGGGCCGCCAAGGGCATTTTTCTTGCCTTCCAATATCCCCTCGAGATTCCCGGCGTCTCGACGCTCACTTTCCTCAAGACCGCCGTCAACGCGCAAGCACGGCTTCGCGGCGAGCCGATCCTCGATGCGGTCCAGTTCCTGCGCCTTGTGCGCGAGACCGCCAAGCTGCTCAACGTATCCGAAGACATGCTGAAGCGTCCGCTGAATGTTGGCTTTTCGGGCGGCGAGAAAAAGCGCAACGAGGTGCTTCAAATGGCACTTCTGAAGCCTTCGCTCGCCATCCTCGACGAGACGGACTCAGGGCTCGACATCGATGCCTTGAAACTCGTGGCGGAAGGTGTGAACAAGTTGCGCGCGCCGGACCGTTCGTTTCTAGTGATCACCCATTATCAGCGGCTGCTTGACTACATTGTCCCTGATTACGTGCACATCCTCGCGGGTGGCCAGATCGTGCGCTCGGGCGATAAGTCTCTGGCGCTCCGCCTCGAAGAACAAGGCTATGATGCCCTAATCGGAAAGGCGGCGTGAGCGGTATGAGCGAAATCACCTCACTCAACCATCTTCTTGACGTCATGGCTGGTCGCGGTGGCGACGCTGTGCCTTGGCTCGGCGCATTACGGGAAGAGGCCCGGACAATCTTTGCCGGAAGCGGCCTCCCCACGCGCCGGAACGAATCTTGGAAATATTCAGATCTCTCGCACGCGCTTGCCCGCGCGCCGGAAGGCTCAAGCCCCGCACGGCCTGCGCCTGTCCTGCCTGGCGCGCATCTCGCCTTGTTTGAGAACGGCGTCCTCAATGAAATGAAGTCGAACTCTCGCAGAGAGCGGCGCCGTGCCTTTGCGGCAGATACTCGCCGATCCGGCGACGCCCTTCGCCAATAAGATCGGGCATGTCAATCCGCAGAGGAATCACGCCCTCCTGAACCTCAATACCGCCCTCATGGAGGATGGGCTCGTCTTGCACGTTCCCGCGCATACGACGCTCACAGCGCCGCTTTACATTCGCTATGACTGGGAGGGCGAGGAAGCGCGCGCCCCGGAAGGGCGGCATCTGCGCGTTTTGGTCCTGCTTGATGAAGGCGCGGAGGCCACACTCGTCGAAGCTCACACGGGCACGCCCGGCTTTTCCACCATTGTGAGCGAGGTTCGCCTTGCCACGGGCGCTCGCCTCACTCATGTCCGTCTCGATCGGCTCGGGGTGGCGTCAAGGCAATCGGCGATCACCTTGGGCGATCTCGATTCGGCCGCATCCTACAAAGGGTTCTATTTGTCCGAGGGCGGCCGGTTTTCGCGCCATGAAGCACTCCTTGAGCTCACCGCGAAGGACGCTCAAGCTCAGATCGATGGCATATATCTTGTGGCAGATCGCCGTCATTGCGACAACACCACCGTCATCACCCATGCCGGGCAGGAAACGGCGAGCCGGCAATCATTCCGGGGCGTCCTGGCGGGCGATTTGCGGGGCGTCTATCAGGGCTGCGTCAGGGTGCGACCCGACGCGCAAGAGACTGACGCGCGTCAAATGAGCCGGACCGTGCTTCTGTCCCGGCAGGCTGAGATCGCGATCAAGCCCGAGCTCGAGATCCTGGCTGACAACGTCAAATGCAGCCATGGCGCTACGGCGGGCGAGCTCGATGCCGCGGCGCTCTTCTTTTTGCGGGCGCGTGGCATTCCGGAAGCCGAGGCCCGGGCGCTCCTCATCGAGGCCTTTCTCGGCGAAGCTCTTGAGTCACTTGAAAGCGAATCGATACGCGCTTGCGCTGCCGCGGCCGTATCGAACTGGCTTGCCATTCACGCTGGCGAGATCTCGCATGTCGAATAGCCTGCTGACGCTTCAGGAAAAACCGGCGGCCGGGTTCGATGTTGCCCGGCTGCGCGAGGATTTTCCTATTCTCGCCCGCGAGATTCACGGCAAACCGCTCGTTTATCTCGACAATGCCGCTTCCGCCCAAAAGCCAAAACCAGTGCTTGACGCGATGGCCGAAGCTTATGCGGAAACCTATGCGAATGTCCATCGCGGCGCTCATTTCCTTTCGAGCGCCTCGACCGTGGCGTTCGAAAATGCCCGCGAAACGGCGCGGCGATTTATCAATGCCCCGAGAGTTGCAGAGATCATCCTCACCAAGGGAGGGACGGAAGCGATCAATCTCGCGGCTTCTTGCCTCGGGGCGACGCTCAGCGAGGGGGATGAGATCATCCTCAGCGAAATGGAGCATCATTCCAACATTGTGCCGTGGCACTTCCTGCGCGAGCGATATGGTGTGGTGCTGCGATGGGCGCCTCTGAATGCGGACGACAGTTTCGACATTGCGGCCTTCGCTAAGCTCCTCACAGCGAGGACCAAGCTCGTCGCGGTGACCCACATGTCCAATGTGCTCGGCACCATCACACCGCTTTCCGAGATCATCCGGCTCGCGCACGCCGCAGGTGCCAAGACTTCTCATCGATGGCTGCCAGGGGTCGGTGCATCAACCCGTCGATGTTCAGGCGCTCGACTGCGACTTCTACGTCGCCACCGGCCACAAGCTCTTCGGCCCCACGGGAATTGGCTTTCTCTTCGGAAAGTACGAACATCTGAAACACATGCGGCCTTACCAAGGTGGCGGTGAGATGATCGAAGCCGTGTCGAAAGACAAGATCACCTATGCCGAACCGCCGCACCGGTTTGAAGCGGGGACACCACCCATCGTCGAGGCGATCGGTCTTGGAGCCGCTCTCGAATATCTGACGTCCCTCGACCGGGCTGCGATCGCGGCGCATGAATTGGCGCTCCTCGCCCATGCAAGCGAGGAGCTTTCGAAACTCGAAGGCGTGCGGCTTTTCGGGCGAGCCCCGGATAAAGGGGCGCTCGTCACCTTTGATATCAAGGGAGTGCATCCGCATGATGCCTCGACCCTGCTCGACCGGGCGGGCATTGCCGTGCGCGCGGGCACCCATTGTGCCCAGCCGCTCATGGAACGGCTGGGGGTGACGGCGTCCACAAGGGTCTCCTTCGCGCTCTACAACACCCATGAGGAGGTGGAGGTGCTGGTCCGTGGTGTTCGCGACGTCTTGGCATTCTTCGGATGATCGCTTCATGCCCGCGCGCGCTCGACCAAAACGGCAGCCGCGAAAGCGGACGCAATGCGCGCGAGGAGCGTGAGCAGATCTAGGTTATGGCGAGCGCAAGCCAATTCCCTATAGGGGTAAAATGCGCGCCGCGCTCGCCTCGGATACATTTGGAAGGGCCTTCGACCTCAAGGTTGATACGGGCGGCTAGGGGTCGCGGGAGTAAGGAGCGAATGATGGACGCAACGAGCCAGATCATCGACGGGGCACCAGCCACCACAACAGGACATACATCTTCGCCGAGCTGGGATCGCGATGCTTTCACACGTGACATCATTGAGGCGCTGCGCGCGGTGCATGATCCAGAAATCCCCCTAAACATCTTCGATCTCGGACTGGTTTACCGGATCGACGTGAATGAACAGGGCATTGTCGGGATTGACATGACCTTAACCGCACCCGGCTGCCCCGTCGCCGGCGAGATGCTTGGCTGGGTGAAAACCGCAGTCAGTGGCGTCGAAGGCGTCACCGAAACGATTGTCAACCTTGTCTTCGATCCGCCTTGGGATCAATCACAAATGTCAGAGGAAGCCAAACTGGAGCTCGGTTTAACATAGACGTTTGGAGCACAAACAATCAGCAGAGGCGCTGCTTCCCACCAACGCCTAGCACAAAGCCATCGCTCCACCGTTCCGCAATGGGTACGCTGCGCATTTGAAGCTGCCGCGGCGTTCATTTAGCAAGAAGTGCGTCGCGCGCCTCATCGATCAACGCTGAAGCTGTTGGCAGATGAGCCTTGGTTGCGATGGGACAGCGAGTTGCCGCGCGCATATCTCCGAATCTTCGCGAAACGCCTGTCGAGATAACGATGAGGAGCCGCTGCCGCTGCCGCGACACGCCTGCCACTCGATCTGCGCTCTGCTTCAGATTGACAAAGTTTTCCTCGTGCCGCCGTCAACTTTGTGACCAGCGCTCATGACGCGATGAAAGATATCTCGCAAAATTTTTGTCTGAGCGTTCACACGCGTAGCGCTACACAATTTTATATTTTTGTGAAATCGAAGTGGCAAAGATGCCGGCGTGATGAGATCGAGATGACACTAAATCAACATGATCTGAAAGAAATCGTCAGCCTCACGCTCGGGCACTACAATCAAAGCGCCGAAGCCTTCTGGAGGAGGACACGCGACCATAACGTCCGCCAGAATATCGAGGCGCTGTTGCGGCATATCGAAACGCCACCGCCCTTCACGATCCTCGACTTCGGTTGCGGGCCGGGGCGCGATCTCAAGGTGTTTGCTGAACTCGGTCACAAGGTGGTGGGTTTAGAAGGCGCTACGCATTTTGCCGCAATGGCGCGTGCTTATAGCGGTTGTGAGGTATGGCAGCAGGATTTCCTCAAGCTCGCATTGCCGGAGGAATATTTCGACGGTGTATTCGCCAACGCCACGCTGTTTCATGTCCCAAGCCAAGAACTGCCGCGCGTGTTGGGGGACTTGCACAACACTTTAAAACCAGGAGGTGTGTTGTTCAGCTCGAACCCGCGCGGACAAAATGAAGAAGGCTGGAATAGCGGACGCTATGGCGTGTATCATGATCTAGAAGCGTGGCGCCACTATATGTCAGCCGCGGGGTTTGTTGAGCTGACCCATTACTACCGGCCCGACGGTGTGCCGCGTGAACAGCAGCCTTGGCTGGCGAGCGTCTGGCGCAAATCACCTCACTAAGGACCATCGCTGCCCGGGCAAGCGGCGGAGACAAGTCGCTTTCCGGCGCCGCAAGGGGCTGAGCCACAGTTGCCGCCCTTAACGTTTTTTGCTTGTCGTCAGAAGCGATTCCGCCACGGCGAGGTCTTCAGGTTCATTCGCATTGAAGAAGGGATCGTAGGGTTCGATGGACCAATCCTCGACGGCGACTTGGTAGCGTTGAATGAAAAGGCCGATCTTCCGCACATCTTCGTCAACAAGCGCATGGCGCAGATCTACCCTCAGGCCGACGGGCCAAAGCGCGATGACCGGATGCGTCACGCCACCGGAGCTCGCGCAAGCGATCTTGGCATTCTTCTTGTCTCGAGCTTGGGCAAGGCGGGCAAACGAGATCCATTGGCAAGAAAGGCGTATCCGTCGGCACAGTTAGCGCCAATTCCATATTTGGACAGTGCAAAGCGATCCAATCGAGGCCCGCGAGAATGCCCGCGAGCGGCCCCTTGAAGCCAACGACATCGTCGGCGACCACCGGCAGACCGAAACCATGGAATCTTGCCGGGTCGCCATTGGCATTCAAAATGAGCCCGGCGCATTGGGGCCGCACCGCGGCAATCACTCTTGCAAGAAGAGATGTTCCACCAATGCTTCGCTGCGCCTTGTCGCCACCCCCCATGCGCTGGGCTAGCCCCCCTGCGAGCAATATCCCAAAGCATTTGTCATTCATCGATCCGTGCGCCTTTTCGATACACCCTTCAAGCTGCGCCCCTCGTGAACCCGTTCAATGCATTCCGCCGTCATGCAAGCCTCGGCGGGTGTGACCTTGACAGTCTGGAAGTTGCGCCGGCACGGCCCATCCGTGGCCAAGGCGTGAGAAACCGGCGCCGGCGAACCCCCCGCTGTACTTTCGGGAATCGCAAAAATCCAGGACCCGCTGGAACCTGCCGCTCGTATCCCTTACGCTTCCTGCGGCCCGAGCCCAGACAAATGGAACAGATGACCGCCAAAATGACGTCGATCTCCCTGAATTTGCGCGGATTGCTGTGCCCCTTGCCGGTGCTGCGGACCCGCAAAGTGCTGCGCAAGCTCGAGCCTGGCGCTCTTCTCATTGTCGAATGCACCGACCCCCTCACTGTGATCGATATTCCCCATCTCCTGTGCGAGACAGGCGACAGGCTCGAGTACCAGGGCGCAACCGACGGACTCTATATTTTCCACATCCGGCGGCAATTCCCCTGAGGAGACCGGGACACATCCATCGTGCGGCCGCGGTTCGGGCGCATCGGTGAATTTTACACAGTCTCAGAAAAATTCGCAGATTCTGACGACCCCGCGCCCAAGCCCTCGACAAGCACCCGCGAAACGATAGTCTGTAATAGACTGAATTTATTCAATTTATGACCTGATTGAGCGCCTCTTTGAACGGCGGCGTGGAAATTCATGCTTTTACAATATGTGAATTTGTATTATTTTTACGAGATATTTGGAAATAACAGATGGCCGAGACAGAATTCCTCACGACCAGGGAACTGGCCGCGATGCTCTGCGTCAAGGAGAGAAAGGTCTATGAATTGGCGTCCGACGGGGCGCTCCCGGTGCGCCGCGTCACCGGCAAGCTTTTGTTCCCGCGCGCCGAGATCGAGGAATGGATCGTCACGAATGGGGGTCTGACCCACCCTGGCCGAAACGCCGTTTCGCCTCAGGTCCGTCCCGCCGTGATGGCCGGCGGCCATGATCCGCTGCTCGAATGGGCATTGCGGGACTCACGCTCGGGCATCGCCGCCTTTCTGCATGGTGCGCTCGATGGGTTGTTGGAGCGCGCCGCGAAAGGCGATTGCATCGCCGCCGGGTTGCATATCCCCGAGCCCGGAAATGCTTGGAATGTCGCGGCCGTCAGCCAAGCCTTCGGGGACAAGCCCATCGTGCTGATAGAATGGGCGAAGCGCACACGGGCGTTAATGTTCCGGTCTGACCAGGGCCGGCCGATCAAAACTTTTGCTGATGCCCGGGGGTTGCGTTTTCAGTCCCGGAGGCCGGCAGCGAATTGGTGCTCACCCAGTTGCTCGCCCGGGAAGGCTTACGGAAAAGCGATCTTTGCTGCGTCGAAACAGTCGAGCGGTCCGAGACCGATCTCGCCATGGCCATCGCCGCCGGGAAAGCCGATGTGGGTCTTGGCATCGAGGCCAGCGCCCGGCAATTTCACCTTGAATTCACACCCCTCATCGTGGAGCGGTTCGATCTTCTCGTCTGGCGTCAGGCCTATTTCGATGCCCCCTTTCAATTCTTCAGCGGTTCTTGGCGGGTTGCGCGCGGCTTGGAGCACGACGCGGAGCGTAGCGAAGCAAAGTGCTTCGAGCCGCGCTGCGTCCTTTCGATCGCGGTAACCTCTGGAACTGAGCCGACCTGTCGGGAGTGACCAAGCACCCCCTGACACCTGGGGGGGACCTGTGCCCCGACGGGCGGCCGCGGTGGATGCCCCGTGGGGAGTCCGCGTCTTCGAGCGCCAGTACAGGGAACGGCGAACATCGCGGCGGCTCCATGCCAACGGGGGACTTCGGAATGGAGGATGAACGCAACTGGTTCGTGGGCGTCGATTGGGCATCCGAGACGCATCACGTTCGCCTGTCGGATGCCAAAGCCGTAAAGTCGGCGAGCGGGCCTTTGCGCATGGTGGCCAAGGGCGGGCTGAGATGGTGGCCTGGATCTTGAAGTTGACCGGCGCGACGCCCGATGCCGTCTTCGTCGCGATCGAGGTCCCACATGGCCCCGTCGTCGAAAGCTTGATGGAGCGTGGTTTCCGGGTTCACGCCATCAATCCAAAGCAGCTCGATCGCTTTCGTGATCGCTTCTCGCCCGCCGGCGCCAAGGACGACAGCCGCGACGCCGAGGTTCTCGCCGATGCACGGACCGATCCGCGCTGCTTCCGGCCCCTGGCGCCAATTGATCCGACCGTCGTGGAGCTGCGCGAATGGTCGCGTATCGCCGACGACCTGCGCGCCGAGCGCAATCGGCTTGGCAATCGCGTCCGGGAACTTCTGTGGCGTTATTATCCGCAGTTTCTCGAACTTACCGACGATATCGCCGCCGGCTGGTTCCTCGACCTGTGGCGTCTGATCCCAACACCTGACAAGGCAATGCGCGTGCGCGAGGCAACGGTCGACCGGCTCCTCAAACGCCATCGCATCCGCCGCTTGACAGCAGCTGGGGTGTTCGAACGGCTGAAAGCGCCAGCCGTCCCGACCGCCGCCGGAACCATGAACGCGGCGACGGCCCATCTCGAAGCCGTCGCCCAGCGGCTCGATCTCGTCAACCGCCAGATCGGCGAGGCCAATGACCGCATCGACCATCTGACTGAGAGGCTCGCTGATGGAGAGGAGAATGCCAAGGGTCAACTCGATGAGCAGCGTGACGTGACGATCCTGCGATCCTTGCCGGGCGTTGGAAGGAGCGTCCTCGCCACGCTGCTCGCAGAAGCCACGGATGCGCTGCAAAGGCGAGATTACCACGCCCTGCGATCCCTGTCGGGCGTCGCGCCAGTCACCAAGCGATCGGGCAAGAGCAAAATCGTTCTTATGAGACAGGCCGCTCACGTCCGCCTGCGCAACGCCGTCTACCATTGGGCGCGCACCGCCGTGCAGCATGACCAGCGCAGCCGAGTCAAATATGCTGCTCTCCGGGCTCGTGGGCATGGTCATGGCCGAGCGCTCCGCTCAATCGCCGATCGATTGCTCGCCGTCGCCTGCGCCATGCTCGAAACCAGAACCATCTTCGATCCAGACCTCCCCGCGAAAAGGACTTCAGCCGCCGCATGATCCCACTTTACAAACGGTGGGAAGTCCCCCGTAGATTTGGGCTCAGGAAGGATAAGCAGATGCAACTGGAAATGAGACGGCCATCGGTGCCTGCGTTCAGCGCTTCTATGCCAAGGGCATGGCCGATCCGCTGCTCGGACCACTCTTCACCAGCGCGATCCCCGACCTTCCCGGTCACCTGAACATCATCAAGAACTTCTGGTCGCGGTCGCTGCTTGGCACCGAACGCTACCAGGGTCATCCCTATCCAGTTCATACGAACTTGCCGATTGAGCCCGAGCATTTTCAGCGCTGGCTGGCGTTGTTCATCGAGAGCGCGCAAGAAACGCTGCCACAGCCGCAGGCCGGCCAGGCGATCGCCAAGGCGAGCCATATGGCGCAGTGTTTCGAAGCGGGGATGTTTCCCTTCACCGGCGCCAATGGAAAGCCCTCCCGGCATCCGCCTCACCAAAGCTAAACAAACCCGCGTGCCTTCCAAAGCCGTGCTGTCCTGAGTCGGCCAACTGACATTCTGACGCCTCGAGAGACGCACGGTTCACCCATTTTTCAGATCCATGCGGCCGCGCGCGCTGTCGATTGCTGCCTGAGATCGTTTCCGGAGATCATTAAGAAAATGACGAAAGGATTTGCTTTTATCCCGGCGGCGGCCGGCGCCCTTGTCATCGTTTCATCGGTCAGGGCGCAAGATGATGGCCATATGTCCATGCATTCGATGTCGCAGGCTGCCGATGCCCGGCAGTCTGTGGATTTCCCGCCTCCCATGCGCCAGCATATATTGAGCAACATCCGCGGCCACCTTGCGGCGATCAGTGATATTCTCCAGGCGCTGTCAACCGGCGACAGCGCCACAGCGGCGAAGATCGCCGAGACGCGCCTCGGTCTTGATTCGCCTGAGGCTGCGGCCTGCAATCCAAACCGCGGCGTGACTTGAATATTCATCGCCGCATCCGAATTTCGTCACGATCATGAAAGCGCCAGGAGGCGCGCACCCGTGCTCAACCCCGATCGCCTGAACGAGTAAGCAACAACCGCTTTCCCAAGGCCTGCGTGGCGCGATGGAAGCAGCTTTCGCCCCGGGAGTGTGTCACGTCCTGGACGGTCGAGGTGACGGACGTCGGTTCCTTGCGAGAACGGCCGTGCTCTAAAGAAAATGATTCATTTCAAACGATAGGCGGCGTGACACGCCGCGCACCGCTGCGTGACGTCCGAAAGTGCGGCCAGCGCTGGCTTCAGGTCATGGCTCGTTTGCGCTTTGGTGGCCTCCGCTGCAAATTTACTCGCTGATTCATGCATGGCTAAGCCGAGAGTGCGCATCTCGTCCGGCATGTGTTCGGCCATCATGGCCGCCATGCTGGGAGCGCTGGAGCGTCAGAAGTCTGACAAGACGCCGGTTGCATCCGCGGATTGCAATTTCTGGTCCACGCGGATCGCCAATCTTCTCGTGTCACCGCCAGCCGAGCAGAGGATCACAAAGGTTCGGGGACTCAAGCCGCATGATCCGCCGGCGTGCGTAAAGGCTGGAGCATGAACGGTGAAAGAGGGCACCGGTTTTTTCGAAAAGATCATGCGTCATCAATGACGTTAGAGCGTGGTCCGGAACGGATCATGTCATCACGCGCTTCGACTATGTTCCAGCGGCGAACGACGAAACCGGAAAAATCTACATCGAGCTCAAAGCCAACGCCAAGGGCGTGCTTCAGTCAAACGGCATTCGTATCACGGCCGCCGATATCGCCGGAAAAACCATAAGTGAAATTCTCGCCGCCAAAGGGTTTCTGCGCGAAACACCCGAACTGATCGAAGCCTTTGACGCCGCAACAGAGGTTTATTTCGATTGGCGCGGCCGCTATGGCGCCCAATTTACCGGCAAAGGAACCGGCTTTCGCGCCGAAGATCCCAACGCCTCGCACCGCGACACCGACTGGTCCCGCAAAGACATCATCGTGTTGTCGACGAGTGGCGGCGAAGCGCGCCTCGTCAATGACGAAGGCGTTTTGAGCATCGTTGCAGGTATTGCCCTCGCAGCGACGTCCGTGGCGGTTGTCTACACCGTGATGATGGAGTTCGGCTTCAATAAAACCGATTACGGGAAGACGATCCTTGCCGCCTGTTTCATCACCGATCTTGGAACGGTCATCACGCTTGGTTTGGTCTTTGCGCCGTGGCTCATCGCATCAGGAATCCATGTACACGACGCTCTTGATGTCATCGGGGCTCACCTTTGGGACGATCGCATCGCTCTTCGGTCTGTCGCACGGAATTATCGATAAAAATCAATATTCGACCTTGGTGGCGGCGATCATCGGAACCGCCATCATTCCGACGTTGATCGCCAACAGCTTTTATCTGCCCCGTCTGCGCCAGCAAAGCGGAAGATGCACTTGGCGAAAAGAGCACGCCGGACACCCGCCTCGGCGCGCGGCCAATGAGATCGACCGAGAGGCATCCTATGTTCGCAAAGATCCTGCACGCCAATGACGGTTCGGAGCCGGCCTTCCATGCCCTCTCGCTGGCGCTCGCCATCGCGGGGCAGAACCAATCTGAACTCCATATTGTTTGCGTCGAGGAAGTCCCCTATTTGCCGGAATTCATCGAAGAAGTTCGCGAGACAACGGGAACGGCAGGCCGCCGCTTCCACGGCGTTCTTCAGCGCGCGCGCGCGCCATGGCCGAAGAACAGCGCGTAAAACTCGATACCCACGTCGTCGCGGGACATCCGGTGCGGGACATCGTCAAGCTTGCCGCTGATCTCGACGCGGACCTGCTTGTGATTGGCGCGACAGGTCATTCGGCGCTGTACGAACGAATGGTCGGCAGCCGCGCCGATCGCATCATGCAACTTGCGCAGTGTCCCGTATTGATCGTGAAGTGATGCGATGCCGAGCCGCGGCCGCATTCGCCGAACGGCAAATCGCGGCGGTGTTGCACAGGGCAATCGTCACTTACGAGCCTTTGCGCAACAAAGCCGCTCGACGTGCCCGCCTAAGGCTGGGGATGAGGCGTCGCCGCAACCGTGGGAGGCAGAATTGGAAGGACGACCTCCGGCTGGCGGCCCGTGAGCGATTTAAGGAACTCTGTGACCTTGTCGATCTCGCTTTCACTCAGCTTCTGGCCAAGCTGGGACTCGCCCATGACCGCCACAGCTTGTTTCAGGTCCCACGTATGTCCGCTATGAAAATAGGGCGCGGTCAATTCGACATTGCGCAAGCTCGGAACCTTGAACACGTATTTATCGCTGAGGTTTTTGGTGACCGCGAAGCGGCCCCAATCTTCTGACGGCAAGAATTCCATGCCGGGGTTCTGAGCCACGCCAAACCGCGCGAACATGCCACCGCCAATATTGATGCCGTTGTGGCAATTCGAGCATCCTTTATCGACGAAAATCTTCAAGCCCTGCTTTTGCTCGTCCGTGAGCGCCTTGTCGTCCCCTTCAAGCCAGCGGTCGAAGGGAGCGTCGGGGGTGATTAGGGTCGCCTCGAAGACAGCGATAGCCTTTCCGATATTGTCATACATAATCGGATCGGCTTCGGCAGGGAACGCCTTTTTGAAGGCCTCGACATAGCCGGGAATGCCTTTGAGTTGTTCGACGACGTGCTGCTTCGTGACGCCCATTTCCGCGGGGCTGGTCATCATCGCCCCGCCCCGTGTCGTAAGGAGAGCCTTGGGATTGGCCATGACCGAGTTCACCACCTGCTCCTTGAGATCGGCGGCGCGGCCATCCCAGAATTGTGTCTTGTTGAAGACGGCGTTCAAGACCGTCGGCACCTTACGGCCGCCGAGCTGCCAACTATGACCCATCGACGACGTGCGGCCGTCTACGCCGCCCATGCTAACGTTGTGGCATGTGCTGCAGCTGATGTCGTGGTTTTCGGAGAGCCGCGGATCGAAATAGAGCATCTTGCCGAGCGCCACTTTTTCGGGCGTTGGCGGCGGATCGCCTGGCAAAACAGGCGTCGTCTGCGGAATCGCTTCAAACAGGGTCTTGGCTTGGTCGCGGAGAGGATCGGCCGCGAGAACGGGACCGGTCATGAGGAATGCGAGAGCGGACGCGATCATCGGGAGACGCATTTTCATGACCTACCTCTATGGAGCTGTCGTTGCAGGTTAGCATATGAGCGGTATCATGGGGGAAGCACGGCAATCAATAAACCAATACGTTACGGCAAGCATAAGCTTCACAATTAGGGAAGAAAAGCCGGAACCCGGCCCTGGAGTTTTGCCGGGGTCAGAATCTTTTGGCCGCCGGCCGAAATCTGCCCTACGCCGCCGAGGGATTGGCACGAGAAAATTTATTTCCGGCAGCCTCGACCCGTCTTCCGCGTGCCAGTAACGCGCTCCCCAGCCGGCCACTCGGCGTATGGCTCTCACGCCGCGAACCCATTCGGCCTGGGGCTGGCCGCAGGGAATCATAAACGCCGGAATGTCGCCGGGATTGGCACGCGCTTTAAGGCTGCTCGGCTGAACGGGGGCCGAGATAGCGTTGGAACCAATGCGCGGCATGATCGATCACCGCTTCCAGCGCGCCTGGCTCAGGGAAAAGGTGGCTGGCGCCGGGGACAATTTCCAAGGCTTTCGGCCCGCGCAACCGGGCGAACGCCTCCTCATTGAGTTCGATGACGACATCATCCGCACCGCCGACGATCAGAAGCGTCGGCGTCGAAATCCGATCGAGGACATCGCCCGCAAGATCAGGGCGTCCGCCGCGAGAGACAATCGCGCCTACGCGATCGCCGAGCCGCGCGGCCGCGACGAGCGCTGCCGCCGCTCCCGTGCTCGCGCCAAAGAGGCCGAGGCGCAGTGTCCGCGTGAGCGGCTCGCGGCCGATCCAATCGACGGCATCGGCGACCCGTCCGGCCAATAGCGGTATATCGAAGACATTGGCCCGGTCCGCTTCCTCTTCCGGAGTCAGAAGATCGAACAGGAGCGTCGCCATGCCCTGGGCGTTGAGTCCCTCGGCTACCGCCATGTTGCGCGGGCTCAGGCGGCTTGAGCCGCTCCCATGCGCGAAGAGGACAAGCGCGCCCGTTCCCGCGGGAAGACGCAAAGTGCCGGCGAGTCCGAGCGGCGAAACGCGAACCGTGCGGGCCTCGATTGAGCTTGACGCGCCTTCGTAAGGCGGACGTTGCGATCCCGATGCATGAGCTATCATTGGCCCGCCTCTACCGGCCGGCGAGCAGCGCCATCCGCCGCTTGCCGCGCACCGCCCCAAGACCGCAATGGCGTAAGGTCATCGCTCATACAAGCCAAGGAGGGCCGCCTCCGCAATGAGATGTTTACGCGCTTCCCGTTCCACATCCCGGCAAGATGGACCTTTACGAACCGGCAAGCTTTCGCTCGAAAGTGCCAGCAGCCGGAAGTGGTAGTGATGCGGTCCATGGCCATGCGGCGGGCATGGGCCGCCATAGCCCGTTCGGCCAAAATCATTGACCGCTTGCTTCAACCCGTCGCCGCCGCCCGACCGGCCTGCGCCCTCAGGCAGCGCCGCGCGGTTGGCCGGAATGTCGTAAGCCGCCCAATGATGCCACGTCCCTGCTGGCGCGTCGGGGTCAGCACAAAGAACAACGAAACTGCGGGTTTCCGCTGGCGGATCGCTCCATTGAAGGGGCGGAGACAGGTCCTCGCCATCGCAGGAGAAGCGACGCGGAATCTTCGCGCCATCAGAAAAAGCACTCGAACTGAGCCGCATGGCCGCCTCCTCATAAAGCCCATGGGGGCATAGATCATCGGTTAACACTGGCGCACATTTGCATTGAAGTAAACCGCCTGAAGTCAGGCCTTTAGCCTCTATTCGTGTAACATTGGCTAACACCGACCGGGCAAGCGTTGACATACCTTGAGGGTTTCCCTATCGTTTCCCCAGTCGAGCCGCCACAGCGCTGATGACGCCATGGCAGCTCTTGATCATCATTCCGATTGGAGCGGATCATGACCCAGCCCCACCTTACCATTCCCGCGCGCTTTCTCCCTCACAAATTTCTTTTCACCGATCAATTCCTGCGGAGTTCTGAAGCCGCCCGCCGATCCCAGTGCGCGCGACACTTACTGGGACACGGCGATTCCCGGCGCGCATGTTCGCGTGACTGGCAAGGGCAGCGCCAGCTACAACGTTATGAAGCGGATTAGGGGGTGCGCCCATCCGAGCCGCCAAATAGTCGGCTACGCCTGGCGTGTCCCGTTACCGTCCGGCCAGCCCCTCCCGATCCCACTTGCCAAATTGCACGACATGGCACGCGCCATGCTCCTCGACATGGCGCAAGGGGTCAATCCGAAAGCTAAGCGGAAAGCGGAACAGGCCGCCGCCGCCAAGTCGGCGAAAGAAACCTTCGGGGCGATCGCTGAGGAGTTCCTGGCCGATCATGTCGCCGGCTTGCGCACTGGGCGCGAGATCGAAGCGATCTTCCGCAATACCCTCTTGCCCGCCTTCGGGACGCGTTCGGTCACGAGTTTCAACAGCGATAGCTCTCGTGCCGAGATCGCGCACCTGATCCGGGGGATCGCCAAGGCGCGCCCGGCGGCGGCGCACCGCGTCTTTAAGAACCTCTCCAAATTTTTCAATTGGACGATCGAGCAGGGTGTCTACGGCCTAACCATCTCGCCGTGCGCGACCCTCAAGGCAAAGTCTCTATGTGGCGCGCCCGTAAGCCGTGACCGCGTCCTGACAAACACCGAACTGGCAGCCGTGTGGCAGGCTGCGGCGCAGCTGTCCTATCCGTGGGGGCCGTTCTTGCACGTGCTCGTGCTGACCGGCCAACGGCTATCCGAAGTTGCGAACATGTCTTGGGGCGAGATTGATCTCGTCAAAGGGCTTTGGACGATCCCAGCGTCGCGCATGAAGGGCAAGATCGCGCATGTCGTCCCGCTCGTCCCAGTCGTTACCGAAATCCTGGCTCGCCTGCCACGCTTTGGCGGCGGCGAATTCGTGTTTTCGCCAACCGGCGGGCGCAAGGCGATCAATTCCTTCACCAGCCTCAAGAAGCGCGTCGATGCTCTCATGCCCGAGACTGCGCCGTGGCGATTCCATGATCTGCGCCGGTCGATGCGGACCGGCCTGTCGAGCCTGCGGGTGCCCGACAAAGTCGCGGAGTTGACCATCGCGCATGCACAGCCTGGCTTGCACAAAGTTTATGATCAGCACGCCTATTTGGACGAAAAGCGTGAAGCCCTCGCACTCTGGGCCGCGCATGTGGCGGCGACCGTCGAGCCGAAGGACGACAATGTGATTCGGTTGAGGGGGTAGGGCCATGGACAAGGCCACGTTAACGAGACAGGCGAGACTTTATCAGGCGGAGAGGGCGGCGCGGGAGGGCCTTGCCAAGATAACGCAAATGGCGCGTGCGGCCTTGCAGAAAAGCAAACAGCTGGAGGAAAGGCAAACGCTGGAAAAGATCTTGAAATTCTTCGAAGAAAATTTTGACGCCATTCTCCGCGATGTCGAGCCTCTTCGAAAAATCGATCCAGATGCCCTGCTCCGGATCAACCTTCGCCTGCTTTCTATCGCATGTGCATCCCTCGGAATGGGCTCGGCCCAACCGAAGGACACCGCAAGGAATGCGCGAGAAGCCAAACAAAACAAAAAGCGAGAAGCTTGTGGCCGCCGTCCGCGCCGTAATGGGTCGCAGCACTAGCAAGCTCTCGGCCAAAGACGTGCGCCCATTCGTAATCCACGAGCTCAAGCTTAAGGGCTGTGCCGAAGACGACTTCGCTAAAGGATGGCCGTCTGTGAGCCGAATTCGGGAGCTGAAAAACAGGGGTCTTCAAAGTTCCTGTGGATAACTCCTAAAAGCATAAAAACAACGATGCTGACAGTATCGGCGCTGTTTCACAACGATACTGACAGTATCGTTGTTTTTGCCCCGCGTGCAAAATAGAAGTGCGTCCACCATACTCGGTATTGCTCGCAGTGAGCCGGGCTTTATCGAGGTGAAAGCGAATGCCAACCCTACCGCCTGCAATTCTCGATCTTCCTGACGGCTTCTTGCTGGACTTCTTCGACCTCAAAGATAACGGCGTCGTCGATAACAGGATGCAGCTCCAGCGTGCGCAGGAGCGCTATAACTTCCCCTTGCCGCTAGAGAATCTTGGTCGCAGGAAGACCGGGAAGCCGGCCTAGATTATTGCGAAACCGACGTGGCGGCCCTGGCGGCGTTGCTGCCTGCGATGCTGCCAGAGTTGGACCTTCATCGCGCGTTGATCCGCGGCCGCTATTCTGGCCCGGCCGTCTCGGCGATGCAGCATGAAGGGATCCCGATCGACACGCCCAATCTCGAATTCGTGCGCGACCATTGGGACGGAATTATCTACGAACTCATTGCCGAGGTCGACGAAGCTTATGGCGTTTACGAAGGCCGCTCCTTTCGGGAGAAAAGGTTCGAAGCCTATCTCGTGCAGCGCCGCATTCCGTGGGAACGAACCGCCCATGGGCATCTCAAGTTGGACGACGACACATTCGCCGAGATGGCTAAATCCTATCCAGCCCTCGATAGCTTGCGCAACCTGCGCCAGAGCCTTGGCGCAATGCGGTTGAACGATCTGGCAGTCGGGAAGGACGGCCGCAACCGAACCCTTCTGAGCCCATTTTCTTCGCGCACCGGTAGGAACCAGCCGAGCACGTCGAAATTCATTTTTAGCCCCGGCGTCTGGCTGCGCGGCTTCATCAAACCGCCGCCCGGCTATGCGCTGGCCTATGTCGATTGGACCGCCGCCGAATTCGGGATCGCCGCCAAACACTCTGAAGATCCTGTCATGATGGACGCCTATATGACCGGCGATCCGCATCTGGGATTTGCCAAGCAAGCGAAGGCAGTTCCGTCCGACGCGACCAAGGAGTCCCACGAGCCTCAGCGGGACCGGTATAAGGCTTGCAACTTTGGCATTCTCTACGGCATGGGATGTGAGAGTCTCGCCAAGCGGATCAGCGGCGACAACAATGATCCCGAGGCGCTCGCTGCCCAATTGCTGGCGGATCACAAACGACTCTATCGGCACTACTGGGCATGGTCGGAACTCAACCAGGATCATGCGATGCTCTGCGGCTATCTTCGGACCATGCTCGGCTGGCACGTCCACTGCGGTCGCGGAGACGAACCCAATCCCCGATCCATGCGGAATTTCCCGGTGCAGGCCGGCTGCGCCGAAATCATGCGAATCGCCGCCTGCCTAGCGACCGAAGCCGGCGTCCCAGTATGTGCACCGGTCCACAATGCCTTTCTCATTTGCAGTCCGGTCGATCGGTTCGAAGACGATATCGCTCGGATGCAGGGGGCCATGGCCGAAGCTAGCCGCATCGCTTTGGATGGTTTCAAACTGTTTACAGACGTCAAACGCGTGAAATATCCGGACCGGTACATGGATAAGCGCGGCAAGGATATGTGGAACAAGGTTATGAGAATTGTGGAGACGAAATATGGCCGACGAGTTCGTATGATCTTGCAGATGCGGTGTGGATTCCGCCCCCGCCAGGCACTCGACGAGCGAAGAGTAATGCTTCGGTCTTCCCACCATTCATAAAACTACCGGGGACGTGGCTCGCAAAGCTGTCTCTTTGCCTGCAATGAAGCTCGACAAGGTCCCGCCAGCGGCGAGTCCAGCCGCCGCGCGCATCGCTGCCGATAACGAACACCTTTGTGCCATTCGTTACCTTCGACTTAAGCCGCATCGACCTCGGAACATCGCCTGCGGTATGTGCGGTGCTTTCCATGCTCAAAAGTTGACCGTCCGTTGCCCCAAAGTCAACGGGGCCACATCAACCTCGCGTATCACACTGATTAACATTAGGAATTATTTCTACGCCATGTCATCGAATAGCAGGTGGCGATGGCGGGAAAGGCAGGCTGGCGAGTTTGGTGGCGTCGAGTGGCAAGAAAAAGTTATGGGTGCAACCTATGCAGCCATATTATGGTGAGCCAATGGAATTGGGCGGGCGGCTTGGGGAACTGGCTGAGCCATCTACTCCCCAGTACCATCAATCCTCCCGATTGCAGGTCTCACAAAACTCTCCCTTCAGCCTCCATAAACGAACCTAAACCATATGCTATTCCTCCCTGCGTGGGAAATCGACGCGGCCAACGCAATCGCCGAGGCGGCCGCCGATGGTTCGAGATACCCTGCAAAACCGCCACCCGACCAGAGACTCGTAAACCTCGCGGGATACCGAAAGCGCGTCGGCGCCGATGCCGGTGATAGCGCCTATGATGACGACTGGGACTTCTACATCACGGACACGACCTGGAAAGAGGTCACGGCGGGATTCAACCGAAATGCCTTAGCGAGGGCACTCGCAAAACGTGCATTTCTTATTCCGGAGAAAACCGGGAAGCATCTTACGGAATTGGTCCGCATCCCCGGTATAACTAAAGCGCAGCGCTTCTATCACATCTCTCACAAGATATTTGAAGGTCGGGACGAGGGCTGATTTGCGGATTTACGCAGCCGCTGGGCATGTGTCCGCATGCTCGCCTCTACCCTTAAAAAAAGCGGTTACATCGGTTATAGCGGTTACACGGAACAATCTATCAATGATATCAGCGAGTTAAATGGAAGATTTTTGTAACCACACGGATTTTTCGGAAGCAATTATAAAAAAGCGGTTACAGAAATCGGTTACACAGAGAAGACAATTGAAAACAACGACTTAGATGCGCCTGTAACCGGTGTAACCGCAAAATTTGGGGTAAGGTGTGTATGTGCCTCTGCCCGGACTATTCGCCGGGCCTCGGCCGCCGACGCATTGCCCGCCAACGCTGAAGCTCTTCCCGCCGGCATTACCGTCACCGGTGTCCGAAGCCGGCGTGGCCGGGGCCGCCCCGGTGGATCCTCAGCCGTTTGCCTTCAACGTCGCCGCATAAGCCGCAGCGGCCTCTTTGGCCGTCATATTCATTGATATTGATTGAACCGGGCCGCCGTCTTCGCCGCTAACCTCGACTGCGGCCAAACGCGGATGGCAATAGGGCGCCGCATCTTTTGCGACCGCCGCTGCCTGATCCCATCTATCCGCCAAAGCGTGCTCGCGCATCGCCCGCAGCATGACTTCTAAGGGAGAAAGACCGTCTTTTGCCGCGGCGTCAGCAATCTCACGTGTTCGCCGTGTTGCGGAGCCAGTCGGACGGCCGGCGCCAATGCGCTTGCCCCCACGTGCCATTTCTTTGATTTCCTACGATTGTTTTCAAATAATTCCTGCTAATCTATTATATTACACAACGCACCGATGCGTAAATAGGTTCGCTTGGCGGACAAGTATTCGACATCCTTGGCAAGGTTGTTTTCGAAGGCCGGCCGCTGCGGGAACTGCTGGTCGAGGCCATCGCTTGATTGAAATCGCTTGGGGCAACATTTGGGTTGGGGCAACGGGCGCAACGCCACAAAAATTGCCACAGGATGGCCGCGCCGGGCGCTCCGGTCACCGCCCCAATACCGGCAAGGGGCCAAAGGCCAGCGGGCGGCTCGCGCTGCGGGGACGTGAGGCCAACCGAAGAATTGCAAAAAGGGGCGGGGAATTACGGTACTGGAGTGGATTGCGCGATCTGGAACAAGATCAACAAGCCGCTGCATTTTCTGTTTGTTGGGGCTGCGTTGGAGATGTTCCCGCCATCTGAATTGAATTGGGCGGGGGCCCGTCTTTATCGCCTTTAGCTCGGCAAGGGCACTGGTCGCACTTGTCCTATACGACGAATTTTACGTCGTCATTCCTGTTGTTACTAAGGCTGTGCTCGAGCGTCGCGAGTATCCCAGATGAACGTCACCGAATTCAAAATAGCGACCAATCCGTTACGAGCAGGAGCGATGGAACAATACCCAGCATAATCGAAGGT
Organism: uncultured Alphaproteobacteria bacterium; assembly: GCA_963784075.1. Lineage (GTDB taxonomy): Bacteria > Pseudomonadota > Alphaproteobacteria > Rhizobiales > Beijerinckiaceae > Methylocapsa. The sequence continues at coordinate 164,280 of CAWAQW010000057.1, forward strand.
TCCATCGAGAAAGCCATGCCAATCAAGGATGCCATCAGCAATTTCAAGCCTGGACAGGACCCGTCCGGGTGAGTAAAAAGCGGCCGTTGAGGTCGCTTTTCCACGCTCAGGCTAAGCTTAGTTCAGGCCTTGTCGATGACTTTCTTGACGGCATCCTTGGCCTTGCCGACGGCCTGCTGGGCTTCGCGCTTGCCCTTCTGCAAGGGGCCGCCTTCGACCTCAAGGTTCGGGTTGCCTACGGCCTTTCCGGCGCCCTGCTTGACCCCGCCGGCGGCCTCGTTAGCCATGCCCTTGATCTTGTCGGTAGTGCTGCTGCGAGCGAGCTGTCTTTACTTCAGCGCAAATCGGTCGCGGAAGGCATCACCGATCGTCTCAGCGGCATCATTGTCGATTCGATCGACGCCGCCGTTGCCGCCGTTCACGAAGCCTCGACGATGAACAGCAGCGCGGTTCGAGCCGAGTTCGAGGCGCCTACCCGCGCCGCGAATGGCCCGCAATTATGTCGCCGCCTATCATTTGCTTTCCTGATTACGCATAAACGTCAGCCAGCTTTAGGAGTGAATATGGCATAGGCGCGGTCCTCAGAGCGACGTATGCGAGACGCGGTATCATTGTTTCGAGGCGGTATCTGCGGTTGAACCGATATTCGAACTCGGCGAGATATCGCGGCACGTGTTTTGAGTGCACGGCCTGTAGGTTCCGACCAAAGCCGACTTGATGTTTCCAAGGACGGTGTTGACCCATTTGAAGGCCGGCTTTTTGGCGTGCGTGCATCCAGCCGTTGCGACGGCGGTGAAACACGCGAGCGCATCGGTGATGACGTTGGCGCCGCCAGTAAGCGCCGTGCTCGTGAGTTTGCCAATCGCCACCTTTCGGAAGCCGATGACGCGGCGAAGAATGATCTGATCTGGCTTGCCGTCCTCGGTTGTTGCAACGGCGGCGACGAAGGGGGTTTTACCCGCCGCACCGCGCCCGTGTTTGCCGGAGCGCTCGCCACCGATATAGGCGTCGTCCATTTGCACGTTGCCATTGAGACGCTTGGCACCGTTTCGCTCGATCATGACCTGAGCGAGCTTGTGTTTCATCGTCCAGGCGGTCGTCTGCGTGACGCCGAGCCGACGCCCCAACTCGATGCTGGAGATTCCCTTCTTCGATTGGGTCACCAGATACATGGCTTTGAACCAGAGCCGCAGCGGCAGCTTGCTGGATGCGAAAATAGTCCCCGCCTTCACCGAGGTCTGCTTGCGGCAGGCGTTGCATTGGAATAGCAGGCGCGCGCCGCGCTTGACCACGCAATGGCCTTGGACACCACAATCGGGACATTCGAAGCCTTCGGGCCAGCGCAAGCGCGCCAACTCTGCGTGACACCGCTCCTCGGTCCCGTATAATTCATCGAATTCGGCCTCGCTGAGGCCTTTCTGGAATTGAACTTTGTTGCGCGCCATCGGCAATGCCTTTACAAATCATAATGTTCCGTATTTGTTCTAAGCGGAAACTCAAGCTGACGCAACCGCGTAATCAGATTTGCTTTTGGCGCGAACCCCGGTGAAATGTCGTGCGGCAAGGCACTGTCACGTAGCCGAATGAAGGGCGCAACAAATTGCCGGCACGTGTTGTTCACTAGCGGAGCGGGGGGTAGCGCCAATGCCAGCGGCGACGCCACCATCTGCGGCGACGCCACCAGACGGTTTCGATATTGCCATCGTCTGCCGACACGACATGGTCGAGGGGCGCGACTGCGGGCAATGCATTGGCTGCTCCTAGGGTGACGGTGAGAATTCCAACCGATAGCAACACCGAAGTCACGAATGATCGTCGATCCATGGCTTCATTCTCCAATCGTAAACGCACGACGCTTAAGACTACCAGGCACAGCGTGGAGATGCGATCCCCGAGCTTGTCAGCTCCCGCCCCACGAAGGCTGCTAGGCCGTTTGCCCTAGTGCGGGACGGGGTGGGTGGTCGATGTTCCGCCGCCGCCCGATGGCCTCGAACTCCCAGCTTCGAACATCCTCCGTCGTAAAATGATCAACTGCTGCCGCAGGGCCGCATTCTCGGCCTCAAGCCAACTCTTCGACTTGAACTGCCTCAGTCTCGAATAGCGAGCCCATGCCGCCAATCCGGCGCTTGGGAGAGGCGGGGGGGGAAGATAGCGGGGCGACGCTCTTGGCCGTCCTGAGCCTTCCTAGGGGCTTCCGGCGCATCGTCAACATCGAGTAATGCGCGTAAAAAACTTTGTTAACTGAGGCTGGGTTCCGCCAGGCGTGAAGGCGCGCGGCTCCTCGAACGAGGGAGGCGCGGATGCTTGATCTTGATGCCAGGAAGACGGACTCTAAGACCAGGCTAAAGATTTTCCTGATTACGCATAAACGTCAGCCAGCTTTAGGAGTGAATATGGCATAGGCGCGGTCCTCAGAGCGACGTATGCGAGACGCGGTATCATTGTTTCGAGGCGGTATCTGCGGTTGAACCGATATTCGAACTCGGCGAGATATCGCGGCACGTGTTTTGAGTGCACGGCCCTGTAGGTTCCGACCAAAGCCGACTTGATGTTTCCAAGGACGGTGTTGACCCATTTGAAGGCCGGCTTTTAGCGGCCTGCGCGCCGCTGCCAGTTTGAATTTGAGTGTGCGTGCATCCAGCCGTTGCGACGGCGGTGAAACACGCGAGCGCATCGGTGATGACGTTGGCGCCGCCAGTAAGCGCCGTGCTCGTGAGTTTGCCAATCGCCACCTTTCGGAAGCCGATGACGCGGCGAAGAATGATCTGATCTGGCTTGCCGTCCTCGGTTGTTGCAACGGCGGCGACGAAGGGGGTTTTACCCGCCGCACCGCGCCCGTGTTTGCCGGAGCGCTCGCCACCGATATAGGCGTCGTCCATTTGCACGTTGCCATTGAGACGCTTGGCGCCGTTTCGCTCGATCATGACCTGAGCGAGCTTGTGTTTCATCGTCCAGGCGGTCGTCTGCGTGACGCCGAGCCGACGCCCCAACTCGATGCTGGAGATTCCCTTCTTCGATTGGGTCACCAGATACATGGCTTTGAACCAGAGCCGCAGCGGCAGCTTGCTGGATGCGAAAATAGTCCCCGCCTTCACCGAGGTCTGCTTGCGGCAGGCGTTGCATTGGAATAGCAGGCGCGCGCCGCGCTTGACCACGCAATGGCCTTGGACACCACAATCGGGACATTCGAAGCCTTCGGGCCAGCGCAAGCGCGCCAACTCTGCGTGACACCGCTCCTCGGTCCCGTATAATTCATCGAATTCGGCCTCGCTGAGGCCTTTCTGGAATTGAACTTTGTTGCGCGCCATCGGCAATGCCTTTACAAATCATAATGTTCCGTATTTGTTCTAAGCGGAAACTCAAGCTGACGCAACCGCGTAATCAGAAAGATTTTTGCGATACGTTGCACTGAAACAAGCTTTTCTTGGCCGTAATTCCTTCGATGACCGGAGATTGAAATATTTAATTCTCAATCGGGGGCATGTCCGAGCGACCGCCGCGGACGGGAGCTTCGACGTCGATCTCCCGGCTGGCGCCAGAGGCCGGACAATTTTGAAACGGGCCGGCGTCGTGGACTATTTCTGCCGTTTCCATCCGGGCATGCAAGGACGCCTGGAGGTGGCCCCTGGCAGCAAGCGAAGATGACGAAAACGCTCATACGAGAATTCTCTCAACTTCGTCGAGCGTCACTTCCTCGGCGCGGCGGTCGTAAAGCTGCGTCGTGCGCGTCGAGGCATGGTTCGCCATCTGCGCGGCTTTTTCGAGCGTGCCGCCGTTCTTCAGGTAAGCGGTGACGCCCGTCGCCCGGAAGGTGTGATTGCCGACGCGCGTGGTGATGCCGACGGATCTGGCGCGCCGCTGAACCTGCTCGCCGAAATGCTGGGTGTCCAGAGGCCAACCATCACGAATGCTGCCCGGAAGTTGGAATGTGCCGGTTTGATTGCGCGCGGCCGACGGCACGTCAGGATACTTAATCGGCACGGACTCGTGGAGGAATCTTGTGAATGTTATCAGTTGGTCCGGGCGCGCATCACTTTTCACCTTCCCAAAACATACGGGTAAAAAGCGAGCCCCCATCTCATCGGTAATGTACATTACCGACAACGCCCCCTCAATGAGCTAACAATCAAGACTTGTGGGAGGCTGACGTAAGCTCTCTATCAAGATCGTATTCTTGCTGTCGAGGATGAGTCCCGTCATCAGAGGGTGTGCAGGAGCCGCTGCCATTGGTGACGTCAACCCACTGGTCCCGGCACAAAGCGGGAAACCGCCCTTGGAGAACAATGATGAAGAAAACAATGTTGCTTGCCAGCGCTGCAATGATTGGCGTGGGCTTTCTCGCCGCACAGGCAAAAGCACAGGGCGTTCCACAGATTGTAGAGCTCGCCAAGGTCGATCTGCATGAGCTGTCTACGACGCGCTGAAGTTCGCCGAAATAAAGTGATGCTCCCCGGCGGCACCAAGGAAGGGCTCAAAATGCTGCCAGAGTTCAAGTACGCAACGCAGTAATCGCCGCACTCGATTGAAAGAAAGATAAATAATGAGCACAATTCTGATTATCCTTGTGCTGATCCTTCTGCTCGGCGGGGGTGGCTACTATGGCCACAGCATGTACGGAGCGCCTGGGCTCGGCGGCGTTCTTGGTCTCGTGCTGATCGTTGTCCTCGTACTCTGGCTGCTCGGCGGCCTGAATCTCCGCTAATCGATAAGCTGGCCGCAACTTCGCGGCGACGCGGCGAGGCTCTGGACTTAATGTCTGCATCCAACAGCAGGCGAGCAGGCGGGAAAAGGCCCCCAGGGCGCGACCGAGTATGGCGCCGTGCCCGTAGTCTCGTGTGGTCCTGCCCTCGGACACCGTGGGTAGCCGCCACCGGAAGTCCGTCCGCCCGGAGGACAGTGTCCCCCTGGTGACAACTGGCAAACCAACTGACAGGAGTGTTTCATGAATTGGGATAGTATCGAAGGTGACTGGAAGCGGTTCGTCGGCAAGGTCAAGGAAAAGTGGGGCAAGCTCACTGACGACGACCTTGCCGCGATAAACGGCAAGCGCGAGCAGCTCGAAGGCAGATATCCAAGAGCGCTACGGTCATGCCAAGGACGTAGTGAAGAAGGATGTCGATGATTGGCACCAAAGCCTCAAATGAGCGCGGCCGCGGTGGGTTAAATCATTGGTGTAGAGGGCGCGCCCCGTCACCGGGCCGCGCCCAGCGTCGCGCATCGTAGGGATCAGGTGATGCGGACACTCGAACTGGAGAATACCCTGATGAAACCACTCACAACAGCAATTATCGGAGCGCTTGTCGTTGCGGTGGCTGTGGTCGGATATCTTTATTATCAAAGGACGAGGAATGACATCACAATCCAAGTGCCCAAAGTCGAGCTGAAGCCCTAGCAGATTGACGCTCGTTCGGGAGTGGAGGGGGCATTGTATGAGTGCTCTATCAAATTGGCCCCGCAATCGGCTTTTACTCGCCCTGCCATCCTCCAATCTCAAGCAGCTTATGCCGGAGCTTGAACACATTCACTGCCAACGCGAGCAGGTCCTAATGGACGCTGATAGTTCGCTCGACCATGTATTCTTCCCCGACAGCGGTGTCGTCTCGGTGGTGGCGGTTTATGCGGACGGCAGTATCATTGAGATGGCAACGATCGGTAGGGAGGGTTGCACGGGTGTGCAAGCCGTCTTCGGTGCCAAGAACTCCTCCGTCCGGCTTCTCGTCCAGATCCCGGGGGCGCAGCAAAGATGTCGCGCGCGGCGTTCACACGGGCCATGGGGTCGATGCCGTCCTTCCGAAGTCTCATGTACGCTTACGTCCAAGCCTTTCTCGAGCAGGTCCTGGTGTCAGTAGCGTGCAACGGTGCGCACAGCCTCAAGCAGCGGCTAGCGCGTTGGCTGCTCATGATGCGTGACCGCGGTGACGATGACACACTGCAGATCACTCAGAACCTGCTCGCCGAAATGCTGGGTGTCCAGAGGCCAACCATCACGAATGCTGCCCGGGAGTTGGAACGTGCCGGTTTGATTGCGCGCGGCCGACGGCAAGTCACGATACTTGATCGGCAGGGCCTCATGGACGCATCTTGTGAATGTTATCAGTTGGTCCGGGCGCGCGTCACTTTTCACCTTCCCAAAACCTACGCGTAAAAAGCGAGCGAATCGGTAATGTACATTACCGACAACGCCCCCCTCAACGAGCTAACAATTAAGACTGGTGCTCTAGCAAGATCGTATTCTTGCTGTCGAGGATGAGTCCTGTCATCAGAAGGTGTGCAGGAGCCGCTGCCATGCGCGAAGGGATTTAGCTCACGGACGGCCGAAACCCATAAATGGAAATTTCAAGGAAGGTATGACACGCAAATTAGCAAGCACCCGTGATTTGCGGCTCTGTAGAGTGTTCTTAACGTGATTGAGCCTTGCAAGGACATCGAAGATGCGCGGGCGCTCGCGCAAGCCATCGTGGACACGGTGCGCGAGCCCTTGCTCGTGCTTGACGGCGACCTGCGCGTGCTCGCCGTCAGCCGATCCTATTACTTGACATTCCGGGTTCACCGTCAGGACGTCCTGGGCCGGCCGCTTTACGCGCTCGGTGATGGCCAGTGGCACATTCCAGCTCTTCGCATGCTTTTGGAGAAAGTCATCCGGGAGCGCACCGCCATGGACGCATTCGAGGTCGAGCATGAGTTTCCCAGGATTGGCCGCCGCATCATGCTCCTGAACGCCCGCAGAGTGTTCTACGCGGACCACTCTCACACGACCCTTCTTCTTGCTTTCGAGGATGTCACCGAGGGGCGGACCATCGAACGTGAGAAGGAAGAGCTGTTGCGGCAAACGGAGGAGTTGCTACGGCAAAAGGATGTGCTGCTCCGGGAGATGGAGCACCGCGTCGCCAACAGCCTTCAGATCATCGCCAGCATTTTGATGCTGAAAGCGCGCACCGTGACCTCTGAGGAGACCCGCCAGCATCTTCAGGACGCGCATCAACGTGTCATGGCGGTGGCGGCCGTGCAGGAGCATCTTCACGCTTCCGAGAGTTACGACCAGATCGAGATCGGTCCTTACCTGTCGAGGCTATGCGAAAGCCTTGCGGCCTCGATGATCGGGGACAGCCGGCCGATCTCGCTGCAGGTTCTGGTCAACGGCGGCACGGCCGTGTCCGCCAAGGCCGTCAGCCTCGGCCTTATCGTCACCGAGCTCGTGATCAACGCTCTGAAACACGCCTTTCCGAAAGACAAACCAGACGGCCGGGTCGTCGTCAGCTACCAGATCGACGGATCGGACTGGAAGCTTGTCGTGTCCGACAACGGGATCGGAAAGCCGGAGACCGTCGCCTCTCAGGCGAGGGGCGGGCTGGGCACAACCCTCGTCAAGGCGCTCGCGCAGGACCTCGACGCAAAGGTCGAAGTCGCAAGTGGCCCAGGAGGGGTGAAAGTGTCGCTAACGCATGCGGCCTTCACCTCGCGGCAACCCCAATGAACTTCAGCACGGGTCTTGGTCGTGTGAAAACGCTGTGGCGGACGCCTGAGAGCTTGCAGCCTCCTCCGTCGCAGCTCGGCCCATTTGTTCTGCAGATTCTGGCTGTTTTGTCGTCTCGAAGGCGCCCTGGCGCGCAGTTCTGCCGTTTCGGGCGTCATGGTGACCGGTGGGGGCAGTTGCCAGTGCTCAATCCGAGCAGACGCTCGAGTTCAGTGCGCGCTTTGCGTTGGAGCACGATTTGCGGTTGCCTTTCCATCAGGCCGCTAATGAATCATATTCGCACCGAATCCGGCTTCAAATGTTTGTGACGGAAAACTAGGGAGACAAGGCTATGTCGCTTGGAACTATCCTCCTCATCATTTTGGTAATCGCGTTACTCGGGGGCTTTAGCGGGCTTGGGGGCGGGCCTTTCTACGGGACCGGCTATTACGGCGGCGGTGGACTCGGCCTCATACTCATTGTCGTGCTGATTTTGGTTTTGCTCGGCAGGCTTTGAACTGCCAGGGCAGTGCCTCCATTCAAAATTGCTCCTCCAGGGTTATCCACCGTCGCGCCAAAATCAATTATCGAAAATTTAACGCGGAAAATTTCGCGGCGCTGAATTCACGCTGCGGCGAAGGCTTCGTGCCATGTCTGCATCGCCGAGGCCCGGCGCAGATCCTGTGTACAAGGTTGATCGATGCGGAGCCGTCGCTGCGAGGATCTGAAGAGAAAGCCTTAAAATGACTGACGCTGTACTGGGCATCGACGTTTCCAAGAACACATTCGACACCAACCTCGGGGTTGGCACAAAGGCGCGCTCCAAGAGCTTCGCCAATTCGCCCGCTGGCTGGCATCAACTGATTGCCTGGCTCGGCGAACACAAGATCGGACAGGTTCACGCCTGTCTGGAGGCAACCGGACGCCACGGCCTGGGCATCGCGCTTGCGCTCCATGAGGCAGGGCACGTCGTGAGCATTGTCAATCCCGCTCAGATCCGCGACTTCGCACGGACGAAGCTGGGGCGCAACAAGACCGATCAGGTCGATGCCGTGCATATCCGCGAATACGCTGAACTGTTCAAGCCGCGCCCCTGGATCCCGCCTTCGCCGGCAATCGATGTCACCCCACGTCGCGATGATCCCCCCCGGCAACCCGGGTCGATTGGGCGACCGGTAAATATGCGCCTGCCCGTTGAATTGACGCGACAGGCGCGTGATCTCTCTATCTACCTCTGAATTCGTAAAGAACGCCGGCGACAATTGCTTATTTATATAGGTAACAATATTGTCTGACAAATGTAATATAGTTAGCATCTTGCTAACGCCGCCCTTCAGTTCAGAGATAGTGCACCAAACAGAGCTCGCATATTGCTCGCTGGGCCTACAATGGTATCTCTTGTATTCCCGCGATTCGGGAACCACGGGCATGCCAACGCCTAACCCTTCGACGGAGTAGGGCTCCATATATCGAATGCTTGCGGATACCCGAGCGTCGGCCTTAGTCGAAATAGAGACAAGGGCGACAGCACAAAAACATATTTTCCGAATCCGTTTCACTTGTTTGTCCTAGGACAACTAAACGATCTAAGAGCTGGCTCGGTTTTTTGGGGCGATCATTCACTCGATAGGATATGGGTAACCGAATTCGTTGCCATTACAGCTTTCCCCCTTGCCGCGCGTCTGAGTGATCCGAATTAGAATTCCGTCAATGGTGTCACACCGAGCGCGGCCGTCAAGATGATCCTGGAGGAGACAGCAACCCCGTCCTTGAGCGCACCTTGGCAGCGAGTTGCGCCGCCAAGATACAGAAGCAAGGTCCCGAAACTATCCGAAAGGGTCCTCGATGGTTCGATTAAATTATCCAAGGCAGCGGGCATAGCAGCCCTGCCAGCGGCAGACCAGGAAGCGGCACTAAAGGACGAAGCCCCCCTCTCCAGATTTCAGGGTTGCGCCTACCACCGCGAAGATCACCAAAGCCCAGAAGGAAAGCCTAAAAAAGACCTTACGCAGGGACTTGCACGAGCTAATCCGCGATTATTCCGACCACCTTAGGCGCTGCTACGTTGAAAGGGAAGCAACAGATGGAGCGGCGCCCTTTAACTACGAATACGAGCGCGACAAGGTGCTCGCTAAAGGCAACCCCATACTCAATGCCGCGTTGATCCACTTATTTCGAGTCGAAGCCTTCTTCGAAATCTTAGAGATGATGGGGACGTATTGGCACGATGAGCCGACGCGCAAAGTATTCGAAACTGCCCAGCGTGACATGCTCGCTATCCCCGGCGTCCAGCAAGCGATCAGTGCCAAGTACGCCACTGCCGGATTTTCTACCTCGCAACATCTTGAGCAGAATCTTCGCCGGAGGCGACGGGGTTAGGGAAAGCCAGAAGGCCAAGATGCGCCGTCATGATTATGGCCTGCAGTCATGACCAAAAAGCCCGGCCATTCCGCCGGGCTTTTTCGTGATCAGGCAATTGCAGGTCTCCGGGGCAGCAAGACGGCCAGGCGCGGCGTCAGCGGCGGTCGCCGGGGCAAGGCTATATCAGGATAGCGGGCGGCGCCGGTCGCAACAAGATCGGCAAGGTGCTGGCAACAGGCAGCCTGAGATCGCAATTCGATGACATGGGTTTCGATGAAGTCGTCAAGGGGCGTTAGCTTGGCGTATTCGCGATAGGAGTCACCGGCGGTTTCATTGAAGGGCATGGCGGGAAATCCATGATGGAGGGCGGCGGCACCCACACCCAGCCGCGTGTTTCCCCAACCGTTTCCCCCAAAAATTCACCGCACCTGAGATTGCCCTAAGCCTTTGATGTTATTTGCACGTCAATAATGCCACCGCCTCCTCATAAAGGACATGGCAAATAAAATGCCCCTGTGCGGCAGCAAGCGTTTGCCGTTCTAACCGTCGTCGCTCGCGTTGCCGTATCCCGCGGCGCGGCGCGACAAAGCCCCAGGGCATCCGCAACTCTCACCCCGGCAAAATGCGCCTGGTTTCAACCGATGTAAAGATCGATACCGGCGCAGCGGTTTGACAGGGCGATCAAAGCCACAGATGTTAGCAGTCTCTGTTGGCCAGGTGACAGGCGTACTGGGCCGGACGGGCATGATCCAATCCGTCAATCCGATCGCGGAAAAGGCAAAGTGGGAACATTTTCCGCACGATGCAGACATGGGCCTGCGCGGCTTCGGCGCGACGGCGGCCGAAGCGTTCGAACAAGCGGGGCAAGCGCTGACCGCCATCGTCACTCAGGCTGCGGTCGAGCCAGCAATTCCTGTCGAGGTGAGATGTGAGGCGCCCGACCTCGAGCTTCTCTTTGTCGATTGGCTCAATGCAATTATTTACGAAATGGCGGTGCGGCGTATGTTGTTTGGGCGTTTCACCGTGAGAATCGAGAATATGCGCCTTGCAGGAACGCTGTGGGGCGAGCCCGTCGACGTCGCGCGGCATGCGCCAGCCTGCGAGCCGAAAGGCGCCACCTACACGGCGCTGAAGGTCGCCGCAGATGAGAGCGGACTCTGGTCAGCGGCCTGTGTCGTGGATGTCTAGAACATGATCCGCGCAAGTGGGACCCGGTTTCGTGAAAAGATCATGCGTCATCAAAGATTCTAGAGCCTGGTCCGATTCCATCTGAACGGATCACGCTCTAGCGGAGACTGGCCATGGACCCTCATCGCCTCACCCGTGTCGATGCCACGAGCTGGCGTATCGAGCCGCAGGGCTCCATGCGCGTCCCCGCGATCATCTATGCCGATGAAAATCTGATCCGGGATATGGATGACAAGGTCTATGAGCAGGCGGCCAACGTGGCCAAACTGCCCGGCATCGTGCAAGCGTCCTATGCAATGCCGGATGCACATTGGGGCTATGGTTTCCCGATTGGCGGCGTGGCGGCCTTCGATCCGGACGAGGGCGGTGTCGTGTCGGCGGGCGGTGTCGGCTTCGACATTTCATGCGGTGTGCGGACGATGCTGACGGGCCTGACCGTTCCGGATATCGTGCCTGTCCAGCAAGCGCTCGCTGACTCTTTGTTCCATCAGATCCCGGCCGGCGTCGGCAGCAAGGGCGCGACCACTCTCGATCCCGTCGAGATGGATGCCATGCTGGCGGGAGGCGCCCATTGGGCGGTCGCGCTGGGCTTGGGCGAGGCGCGTGACCTCGAGCGTATCGAGGAGAGGGGCCGGATGGCGGGCGCCGAGCCCGCGTGCGTTTCCGAGCGCGCCAAGGAACGGCAGCGGCGGGAGATGGGAACGCTCGGGTCTGGCAACCATTATCTTGAGGTGCAGGCTGTCGCGGAAATCTTCGACGCAAGCGTCGCTGACGCCTTTGGGCTGTCAAGGGGGGATGTTGTCGTCACGATCCATTGCGGCTCACGCGGACTCGGGCACCAGATCGGAACCGAGTTCCTGCGAGAAATGGCCGTGGAGGCGAAAGCATCCGGCATCGAGCTTCCCGACCGCGAGCTTGCTTGTGCGCCGATCAACTCAGACATTGGCAAACGCTACCTCGGCGCGATGCGGGCGGCCATCAACTGCGCCCTCGCTAACCGGGAAATCCTCGGCCATTCCGCGCGGCGCGTCTTTGGTCACTTTTTCCCGGGAAGCCACCTTCGGCTGCTTTATGATGTCTCGCATAACACGTGCAAAGTGGAGCCCCACCTTGTCGACGGGAAACGGCGTGAGCTCTTCGTCCACCGCAAGGGGGCGACCCGCGCCTTCGGACCCGGTCACGAGAGCCTCCCCAAGGCATTGCGTCCGACGGGTCAGCCAGTGCTCATCGGCGGCAGCATGGGGACGAGTTCGTATATTTTGGTGGGAACAGAGACGGGTGAGCAAAAGGCGTTTTCATCGGCTTGCCATGGCGCCGGCCGGGCCCTCTCGCGCCATGCCGCGCTCAAGCAATGGAGCGGGCGCAAAATCGTGGATGATCTTGCCGCAGAGGGGATCCTCATCAGGAGCCCTTCGACCCGAGGTGTCGCGGAAGAAGCGCCCGGCGCCTATAAGGATGTGAGCGCGGTCGTCGCTGCGGCCGAACATGCAGGTCTTGCTCGACGTGTGGCCCGTCTGCGGCCGCTGATCTGCATCAAGGGATGATGGCGCGGAGCGGTGTATCTGTGCATTCTGGCGCTGGGCTCCCATTGTGCGGCCCCGGTGCCGGAGATGGCATGCCGAACCTCTGCCGTGGCCGTCACCCTTACGGCATGTGCAAGAATATCTTGCCGTCGTCCTTGCCGCCGCCCATGGTTCCGGTCATTTCTTTGACTCGCGTTGCTAAATTTGGACAGTCATGACCAGATGACGATACGGCTTCAAGCGATGGATGCATATCAATCCTGATTCAACTCCTTTCGATGAACATGTCGATCTCTCCGTCAAGCCACACGGAGAAGCATTCGGAAAGGAAAGCTGAAATGGACGACAAAACTCTGCGTCAGTTCATTATTGACGAGCTGGATTTCGAACCGAGCATCGATTCGGCCAATATCGGCGTGGCGGTCGAAAAGGGTGTCGTCACCCTCACCGGGCACGTCGCCAACTATGCCGAAAAAATTGCCGCCGAACATACTGTCGAACGTGTCAAGGGCGTCAGGGCAATCGCCCAGGAAATCGAGGTGCGCTTTTCGAATCAGTCAAAGCGTTCTGACGATGAGATCGCTCAGCGGGCCCTGGACATCATGAATTGGAGCGTCCAGGTTCCCGCGGACAGCATCCAAGTCAAGGTTGAGAAAGGCTGGATAACCCTCACAGGCGCTGTCGAATGGCAATATCAGAGGGAAGCCGCCGAAGCGGCCGTCCGCCAGCTCAGCGGGATCCGCGGGGTTACCAATGTCATCGAGATCAAGCCGCATGTCGCGGCGTCCGATGTCCATCGGAAGATCATGGATTCGCTGAAACGCAACGCCGAAGTCGAGGCGGATAGCATTCGCGTTGTGGTCGATAATGATAAAGTCATTCTCGAAGGCAAGGTCAAGGCGTGGTATGAGCGCAATCTCGCTGAGCGTGCGGCCTGGTCCGCTCCTGGCGTGAAGGCGGTCGAAGACAGGCTTTCCATTGGACCTTAAACCAGACCGGGGGTGAACCCATGCGCCGCGACCCTGTGCACAATTGGATGTGGTCGGACGCCTGCGAGATGCTGGCCCGCGCGGAGCGGCTGCATCGCGCGTTCTTCAGCCCGCTGCTCGCCGCGGCTCAGCGGCCAGCGTGGGAGCCGCCGGCCGACATCCTCGAAACCGAGCGAGAGGTTTTGGTGCATGTCGCCTTGCCGGGGGTCAGCGCTGACCGTGTCGAAGTTGCCATCGAGGGAGGTGATTTGATTTTCGCGGGCGTTCGCGTGCTTCCCGACGAATTGCGGACCGCGATTATTCATCGTCTGGAACTTCCACAAGGACGTTTCGAGCGCCGTGTCCGGCTTCCGGCTGGGTCATACGGCAGTATTCGTTGTTCTGCCGCTGACGGCTGCCTTCTGATCACGCTCTCGAAAGAAGGTGGATTGAGTGGCTGAGACGAACCTTCCTAGCACCGCGCATGAGAGCACGGGTGGCAAGGCCGCGCCGGCATCTCTTCTGCCACCTGATGGGCTCATCATCATCCCGGTTCGGAACATCGTCTTGTTTCCAGGGCATGTGGTGCCGATTACCATCGGCCGCCCTGGCTCGGTTGCCGCCGCCCAGCAGGCTTTGCGCGATCAACGCCAGGTTGGAATCGTCATGCAGCGGAGCCCGGAGGTCGCGGAGCCCGGACCCGCCGACATGCACCGGCTGGGGACCGCCGCCAATATCGTTCGCTACGTCACAGGGACCGACGGCACGAACCATCTCATCTGTCAGGGCGACCAGCGTTTCCAGATCCTCGAGTTCCTCCCGGGCTTGCCTTTTCTCGCCGCTCGCGTTTCGCGGGTTCCGGAGCCAGAGGCACACTCGCCCGAGATCGAAGCGCGTTTCCTTCATCTGAAGGCCCTGGCGACAGAGGCTTTGCAGCTTATGCCGCAGGCCCCCGAGGATTTGGTGGCCGCGATCCACGCCGTCACATCTCCCTCTGCTTTAGCGGATCTCGCGACCGCCTATATGGATCTTCAGCCCGAGGAGAAGCAGGAAGTTCTCGAGACCATCGACATCAGCGCCCGGATGGAAAAGGTCTCGCGCTTGCTTGCGCATCGCATTGAAGTCTTGCGGCTATCGCAGGAGATCGGCCGGCAAACCAAGGCGGCGCTCGATGAGCGCCAGCGTGAGGTTTTGCTGCGTGAGCAGATGGCGGCGATCCAACGCCAGCTCGGGGAAGGCGAGGGCGCCAAGGCCGAAGAGATGGCCGAGCTGAGTGAGGCGATCACCAAGGCGAAAATGCCAAAGGACGTCGACGACCACGCGCGCAAGGAACTGCGCCGGCTCCAGCGAATGCCCGAAGCAGCCGCCGAATATGGGATGGCACGCACCTATCTGGATTGGCTCGTCGAATTGCCATGGAGCCTCGCCGAGGAAGCGCCGATCGATATTGCTACGGCGCGACGCATTCTTGACGAGGATCATTTCGGACTTGAAAAAGTCAAGCGGCGTATCATCGAATATCTCGCTGTCCGCAAGCTCGCGCCGCATGGCAAAGCGCCAATCCTGTGTTTCGTTGGCGCCCCTGGTGTTGGCAAAACGTCGCTCGGCCAATCCATCGCACGCGCGATGAACCGGAAATTTATCCGGGTAAGCCTCGGCGGCGTCCATGACGAAGCGGAGATTCGCGGCCATCGCCGCACCTATATAGGTGCCTTGCCCGGCAATATTATCCAGGCGATCCGCAAAGCGGGCTCCCGCAACTGCGTGATGATGCTCGACGAGATCGACAAGCTCGGCGCCGGCGTCCATGGCGATCCTGGCGCCGCACTGCTCGAAGTGCTCGATCCAGAGCAAAACAACACGTTCCGGGACAATTATCTCGGCGTGCCGTTTGATCTGAGCCGGGTCGTCTTCATCGCAACCGCCAATATGCTCGACACAATCCCAGGCCCGCTGCGCGACCGCATGGAAATCATCGCTCTCGCCGGCTATACCGCGGAGGAAAAATTCCAGATCGCCCGCCGCTATCTGGTCGCGCGCCAGTTGGAGGCGAATGGGATAGGAGCCGGTCAGGTCGCGATTTCGGACGAAGCGCTGCGCGAGATTATCCAGCATTACACCCGCGAGGCGGGCGTGCGAAGCTTGGAGCGTGAGATAGGCAAGGCGGTGCGTCATGCCGCCGTGCGCATTGCTGAAGGGCAATCGGGACCAATAAATATCGCCCGGGACGATCTCGCAGCCATTCTGGGCGCGCCGCCATTTGAGAGCGAGCTCGCCATGCGCACAAGCGTGCCTGGCGTCGCGACCGGCCTTGCCTGGACGCCCGTCGGCGGCGATATTCTTTTCATCGAAGCGACCCGCGCTCTCGGCAACGGCAAGTTGATCCTCACCGGTCAGCTGGGCGAGGTGATGCGAGAAAGCGCCCAGGCGGCGCTCAGCATTGTCAAGAACCGCGCCCTCTCCTTCGGCATCGATCCGAGCGGATTTGGAACCTGCGACATCCATATTCATGTGCCGTCGGGCGCCATCCCGAAAGATGGACCAAGCGCTGGCGTTGCGATGTTCATGGCGCTCGTGTCACTGATGACGGAGCGCAATGTGCGCAATGATACGGCCATGACCGGCGAGATCAGCTTGCGCGGCCTTGTGCTTCCTGTCGGCGGAATCAAGGAGAAAATCATTGCCGCGCACCGGGCCGGCATCAAGCGCGTGATGCTGCCAGCACGCAATCGAAAGGACTTCGAGGACATTCCCGAAGATATTCGCAAACAGCTCGAATTCATCTGGCTCGATTGGGTCGAGGAAGCTGTCACCTCCGGGTTGGAGGCCGAGAGTGCGAAGGCCCTCAGCGCTTGATCAGCTTTTTCAATTCGGCCAGAGGCCGCGTATTGATGATGTCGCCGGGCTCGAGCCAGCCCCGGCGGGCCTGATCGACACCAAAGCGCATAAGGTCGAGCTCAGCGGCGGCGTGAGCATCTGTAGAGATCGCGAGTTTGACGCCCATGGATTTCGCCGCCTGCGCATGAACGTCCGTTAAGTCGAGCCGATCCGGCTGCGCATTGAGCTCCAAATGGCAACCGCGTTCATGCGCCGCCAGGAGCAGCCGCTCCATATCCACATCATAAGGGGCGCGTTCGTCGATGAGGCGGCCGGTCGGATGAGCGAGGATGGATACATGCCGGTTGTCCAACGCGCGAATGATGCGCTCGGTCTGCTTTTCGCGCGGCAGATCGAATTTGTAATGGACGGCCGCGACAACGAGATCGAGCCGCGCCAGGACCGCGTCCGGCATGTCGAGGCTGCCATCCGCCAGAATATCGACCTCCACGCCCTTGAGCACAGTGAACCCCTGCAGCTTGGCGTTGAGCTGATCAATCTCGTCAATCTGGCGGGACAATCTTGCCGCATCCAAACCGTGAGCGATGGCGACCCTTCGGCTATGATCGGTCACGGCGATATAAGCATAGCCGCGCTTGCGCGCGGCTGCGGCCATGTCCGCAATCGGCGCTGCACCATCGCTCCAATTCGAATGGACGTGGAGATCGCCCCGCATTCTGTCTAGGGAGACGAGGTTTGGCAGCGATTTCCTTTTGGCTTGCGCTATTTCACCGCGATCTTCCCGCAGCTCGGGTGGCACGAACATGAGCCCGAGCTTGGCGTAGATTTCTTCCTCATTCGCGCCCGCAATGCGCCGGCCGTCTTCGAAAAGACCGTATTCGTTGAGCTTCCATCCATGCTCGATGGCAAGATTGCGCAGGGCAATATTATGCGCTTTCGAACCGGTGAAATAGAGCAATGCGGCGCCATAGCTCTCTTCGGGAACGACACGCAGATCAACCTGAATCCCGGAGCGCAAGACAACCGTGGTTCGCGTCGGGCCATGCGCGAGGACGTCGCCGACATTTTCGTAAGCGGCGAGCCGGTTTCCGGCATCCTCTCCTTGCTTCGAGGTCACCAGTATATCGAGGTCGCCCACCGTCTCGCGGCGGCGGCGATAGCTTCCCGCAACGACGACATGGCCATGATCGATTCCATGCCTGAGCATGGCGACGAGCAAATCTGCTTCCGCCTCGGCAACGGGCAGCTTGAAACGTCTCCCGGCGACGGGCTTGGCGAGCGCGGCGAGTATTTTTTGCTCGAGCCTGACACCAAATCCGCGAAGTTCGCGCAACCGGCCGTCCTTGGCGGCGCGGCGGAGCTCCGCGAGCGAGCCAACGCCGAGTTGATCGTGGATCAGCTTGACACGTTTGGGGCCGAGACCCGGAAGAGCCAGCCATTTCGGCGAGATCCCCCGGAAGCTCACGCTTCAAGGTCTCGAGGAGATCGAATTTTCCCGTGGCGACGATCGCGGCGATTTTGCCGGCCAAATCCTTGCCGATCCCCGGCAGCTCAGAGAGATCTTGACCCGCCTCGAGCATGCTCGCCGCGCTTTTCGGCAAGCCTTCGATGGTGCGGGCCGCCCGGCGATAGGCCCCGATCCGGAAAGGGTTGTTGCCCTTGATCTCAAGAAGCTCCGCCGCTTCGCCGAACATCGCGGCGATCTCGGCATTGCTGACCGGCATCGCCTTCGCTTTCCTCTTCACGCGCTGCAGGAAAATGCTTCCCGCCGTGTTCATTAGTGCATATCGCAAGGCGTGAGTGTTTGAGGCAGATCAGAACGGCCCCTGGTGGCCGGTGGGCATCGAGATCGGTTCGCAAACTACGTAAGGAGTGCAAGCTTGGGGGTGTGCCCGACCGGAATTTTATTCTTTAATCTTCTCGACGCTGAGCTTTGCTCCCAGCAAAAGGTCGAGCACATTGTCATTGAGCACATCATAAAGAGCGCCAATGCTGGTCGCCTTTTCCAATCGTTCCATCCGCAGCTTTTCCCAAGCATCCGCGCAGGCAGAACCAAAGCTTTCCGCATCTCTTATGTCATATGTGCCTTCGTAGAAGACACCATCCTCATTCTTGATTTGTAATTTGATCTTCATTCTCTAACTCCAAGGCAGCCGGCCCTATTGGTTGAGGAGCGCGTCCCTGTCCCTCGGTTCGGACAGTTATAATTGGTTCAGCTCGGCAGAGCGGGCTTCATTTATCGGATGCGTCCTATAAAATAGTCAATCTGATGATGATTTCACTCAGCAATGGGGACGGGTTCACCCTGGACAATTGCCGCCCGGATCCACCGCTGCCGGTCACGCCTCACGTGCCGGATGAAGCACAAGCCGTCTCTTTGGCCACGTTCAACAACGCCTTTGAGAGCCAAGACAGGCAACGACCGGGCAGCGCGTGAACTCGTTAGCGATCAAACACCGACATGCGGAGCGGGGGAGAGATTTGGGTGCGCCGACACTAAGTCAGGAACCAGCGCGCGCTGCCATCGACGAGCCGGCGCTTGCCGACAAAGTGGCCTTTCTCAGCCGGCCCGATGCCTATGGCAAACGCGCCGGAACGGTTTTTCGCCGGGAAACCCACATGTCGTGGATCTTCTTCACGGATGACCGGGTGTTTAAGCTTAAAAAACCCGTTCGCTTTGCGTATCTCGATTTCTCGACGCTCGCACGGCGGGAAGCCGCTTGCCGCGCCGAGCTGACGCTGAACCGCCGGCTGGCGGGCGAGGTTTACCTCGGCGTCGCGCCGCTGGTGTGGCGAGAGCACGGCCTTGCGATTGGGCCACCGGGGATAACGGTCGACTGGCTCGTGGTCATGCGCCGTCTTAACGAGGCGAGCACCTTAGAGCAGCTCCTTCCCGCTCGTCATATTGGCTTACGGGATCTCGACCGTGTCATCACCACTCTCACCGCATTTTACCGCTATGCGACACCCATTGGCATGAGCCCTTGCTTTCATCTTGCCGAATGGCGTCGCAATCTTTTCGATAACCGCCGGGTGCTTCTCGATCCCGATCTCGCCGCTGCTTTTGCCGGACTTGTGCGGAGGATTGACAGGGCTCAGCGCCGGTTCCTCGAGGCCAAGGCGGAATTATTTGCATCGCGCGTCCGGGCCCGCAAGATCGTCGATGGCCATGGCGACTTGCGGCCGGAGCATGTCTTTATGGGTGACCCTGTCCGGATCATCGACTGTCTTGAGTTCAACCCCAAGCTCAGAGCCGTCGATCCTCTCGATGAAGTGGCCTTCCTCTGCGTGGAATGCGACCGGCTCGGTGCGCCTTGGGCCAGCGATTTCCTCCGGCGCCGGATCCTGCAGACGTGCAAAGCAGGTGCTGGATCCGAATCGCTTTTTCGCTTCTACCGCTGTTATCGCGCGACACTCCGCGCCCGGTTGGCTCTTGCGCATCTCCTTGAGCCGAACCCCCGCACTCCGGAGAAATGGCCTTCGCTGGCGCACACCTATTTGCGCATCGCCGCCACCGATGCGAGGCATTTGGAGCAGATACTCAAAACACGATGAGATCGGCGAGCGCTTCGCCGAGATGCAGGCGGCGGATCGCCTCGGCAAGGAGGACTCCGATCGGGATGATATCGATTTTTTTGTTCGGCATTGCTGCGAGCCGGAACGGCGGAGCGGTGTCGGTGACGACAAACCGATCGATCGCCGGATCGGCAATCACCTCGATCGCACCTTGCGCGAAGAGGCCATGGGTTGTCATCGCGATGACACGTTTGGCGCCTGCGTGGCGCGCGGCCGTCGCGGCCCTGAGCAGAGTGCCGCCGGTGCTCACCAGATCGTCAATGATCAACACCGTTGAGCCTGCCACATCGCCGACGAAAAGATCGCCGGAAACGACGCCAGCGCTTCGATGCTTATCCGCAAATCCCTTGCCGATCGGCTGACCAAGCGCCGCCTCCAGGGCCTCGCGGAAAAGTTCGGCGCGCTTGACGCCACCCGGATCGGGGGAAACAACAGAAAGAGGCTCGCCCGCCAAGGCTTTGGCATAGTCGACAAACAAAGGCGCGGCCGTGAGCGCCACCGTGCGGCATCGGAAGGCGTTTTCAAAAGCCGCCGGGTTATGGACGTCCAGTGCAACGGCGGCGTCGGTGCCAACCGCCTCGAAGAGGCTTGCGACATATCGGGTGATGACCGGATCATTCGGCTTGGTGCGGCGATCCTTGCGCGCGTAGCAAAGATAAGGCACGACCGCAGTGACGCGGCCGGCTCCAGCGTCTTTGAGGGCGCCGATGAAAAACAAAAGCCGGCAAAGCTTGTCGTTTGCACTTTCGGTTGGACCCCCGTGAAGGCTTTGCACGACATAAACATCCGCTCCGCCGACGGGATCAAGTGGTCTCGTCTTGTGCTCACCATCCTCGAATTGGCGCTCCTCGTGCTTGCCGAGAGGCTGACCAAGAGCCTGCGCGACTGTCACCCCGAGTTCGGCAGTTGCTTGCAGCGCAAAAAGCCGGAGCTGCGTCCCGCCAGGCGGCCCAGATCGCGCAGCTCCGGGAGACCAGACGGGACGCTCTTGTGGCATCTCTTTTGATCCTCCTCAAAACCCGGTAAGACGATCCTCACATCGTGAGTATAGACCGCGCCGGTGAAGCCGCAGCCGGGGATCATGCTTTTGTGATCCCAACGTCGGTGAACCCAACGAGCAGCGCTCGAAGGGAGCGCCCCGCGATCGAACCGGCCGTGCCGGTCCGTTTCTGTCCCAGGTGACGGTAACACATTCCGAGATTCCAATCGATATGGGCGTTTGCTACGGCCGAGCGGTCAACCGGTGCAAATTCGATGGTGCAGGCGCCGAGAGATTGCGCTGTATCCGTGCCGGGATTACAACCCTTCCAACATCCAACGCCACTTGGTCTTAGCCAGAACCCATCGAACTTTCAGAGCCACAGTCAGCAGGAATGTGAGAGATGCAAACGGCGAAAAACGGACCCATCTCGACAGGCATTCGAGGTCGATGCCCACGCTGCGGAGAAGGCAAGCTCTTCCAGGGCTTCCTGAAGCTGGCGTCACATTGCGATGTATGCGGGTTGGACTATGGATTTGCTGATCCGGCGGACGGGCCGGCCTTTTTTGCAATGACGGTGATGTCCTTCCCCGTCGTTGGCTTCGCACTATGGTTCGATACCGCTTACGCACCGCCCTGGTGGGTCCACCTGGTCACGACTCTGCCGCTCCTCTTTGTCGTATGTGTTCTTCCTTTGAGACCGATAAAGGGATGGCTTGTGTGTTCGCAATATGTCTATAAGGCGGAGGAAGGCCGCCTTGCGGCGTCTGACACATCGAAGGACCGCAACGCCAGCTCTCTCGATCACAAAGAACTTCGTCCATAGGACACGATCGCGAATGATCTTCGCGCGTCTCCGCACCGGCAGATTGAAGCTGAAAGCCAGACTGGGCGAGACTTCTAGTACCGGCAGACGAGGACGATCCCGGCTGTCATAAGAACGCCGCCAATGACGCGCCAGATGTTCAGGGCGTGCACCGGCATATTCATCAAGCCGAAGTGGTCGATGGCGAGCGAGGTCAGAAGGTTCGCCGTGATAATCAGCCCATTGACCAGGCCGGCGCCGATCTTGTCGATGAGGGCTAAGCCGGCAAAGACCGCGACCGCGCCGGTGAGGCCGGCCAGCGGCGCCCACCATGGCATCGTGCTGATTCCCTCGATCGTTGGCAGGGGACGGGGCAGCATGGCAAAGAGACCGGCGAAGAAAAACGCATTGAGAGTGAAGAGAACGGTTAGGGCGAGCCACGGGTTGGTGAGCGAGGCTCGAAGCTGTGCGCTCATCACCGCGCCGAACGCCTGGAGCGCCCCGGCGGCAATGATAAAGGGCGTAAACCAGATTGGGCTCATAAGACCGCTCCTTGCTCGCTTGCGGAGGTGATGACGGGATCACAGCCACCAGACGCCGAACAAAATCGTCAGAAGCGTCAGCGGCGCGCCGACCTTGAAATAAGCCCAGAACCCAATAGTGACGCCGCGGGCTTGAGCGCGCTGCGCGACGATCAGATTGGCGGCCGATCCGACCAAAGTGAAATTGCCGGCAAGCGTCGAGGCCATGGCGACGACGAGCCACGCCCGTTGCGGATCGAGCGAATGGGCGATGAAGGGCTTCAACACGAGGACGGCGGGGACATTGCTCACGAGATTCGACAGCCCGGCCGTGACCACGGCGAGGACGGGCACTGTCTCGAGATCGAGCCGGCCGACCGCCGCAATCGTTTCCGGAGTCAGCACCGTCATTTCCAGTCCGGTCACAATGACGAAGAGCCCGACGAACATGAGGAGGAGCGGCCAGTCGATCTCGCGATAGACCTTCTCGGCCTTGACGCGCCGGGTGACCAGCAGCAACGCGCCTCCAACGATCGCCACCTTAGCGACCGGTTGACCGGCGAAGAACAAGACCATCATCGCGACAGCGACGAGAACCGACTTGATGACCAAAGGCTGATTGTGGTGCGCCCGAACCGCCGCGACAGAAGGGAGATGCTCGCGGGTCAGAAACTCGCGATGGTAGACGAGGGCGATGAGCAGCACCGTCAGGACGACGCCGACCGCGGCCACCGGCCACAACGCCGCGGCGAAGGTTCCGTAGGGGATATGCGAGAGGCTGCCAATGATCATGTTTTGCGGGTTGCCGGTAATCGTCGCCGTGCTGCCGGCGTTGGAGGCCATCGGGATCGCCAGCAGATAGGGGACCGGATCGCGCTTGAGCCGCGTGACGAGATCGAGCACGAGCGGCGTCATGACGAGGCAGATCGTGTCGTTGACGAGAAAGGCAGAGAACGCGCCTGCCACCAGCACGATCGCCATGAGCAAGACGAGCGGATGGTGGGCGCGCGCCACGACCCAATTGCTCACCAGCCGGAAGAAGCCTGAGAGGCGCAGGTTGGCGACGACGATCATCATGCCGAGCAAGAGCGTGATCGTGTCGAAATCGATCGCGCGGTAAGCCTCATCGAGCGAGATGACACCGAGCCCGACCATGAGGCTCGCGCCCAACAATGCCGCGCCGGCACGGTCGAGCCGATAGCCAGGCAGCTTGCCGATGGCGATAAAGAGATAGGTTCCTGCGAAGATCGTGACGGCGGCGGCCGTCGTCCCCGTGTCCCACGTTATATGCTTTGCCAGAGCAGGGATGTTGATGCTTTGTGCGGTGTGTATTCCCCATGGGATCAGCGCCAGAACCA
>CAWAQW010000058.1:0-11004 GCA_963784075.1 uncultured Alphaproteobacteria bacterium
TCAGGTGGTGGTGGGAGGCCTGCTTGTGTTCGCGACCGGCATACTGATCGGCATGTCGTAAGCTGATTTACACCGCTTAAGATTTATGCGACGATTTTGCTTCGATCATTTGAACCCGAAAGCTTATTTCGATGCGCGCGTTAGCCACTTTAGCCGCGGCCCCGCTTGCCGCATTTCTGGTGGTTGCTCCGGCGGCTCTCGCCCAAGCCGGGCACCCAGCGGGTGACTTGATGCCGCGGGCACCGCATACTCGCAGCGGATCTACGAACGCCACCGGGACGATCAGGTTAGCCGCGCCGAGCGGGCCGGCACGGAACGGTCGCGGGAAGAAGACGCCATCCGGCACTTGAACAATCAATGAGGCCGCGCCGGCTTAAGCTCTAGAGCGTGATCCGTTCAGATTGAATCCGACCACGCTCTAAAGTCCTTGATGACGCATGATCTTTTCGCGAAACCGGTTCCCACTTTCGCGGATCATGCTCTAGCTTTCCTGGCCGTGGGGCGAGGGTGCGGATGACGCGGGCGAGCGCAAGCGCGTCGCGGCGCGAACGCTTAAGCGACATTCCTGCCAAAATATGCTTTAATGCCGCCCAAGTTTTCCATGCCGGCCTTAAACGGAGGGGTTGGTGCCGGGAGGACTTGGATCTCCCGGATGCGCCGCCATAGGGAAAACGGCTTCGCGACGGAGGCTGTCATGACCATCCAAAAACTCGAAAAGGCCGAATGGACTTCATTTTTCAACCATATCTCGAAGACGCTCTCCGGCTTCCAGGTTGAAATTGATGTGGGGTCGCTTGCACTCGGCGGCCGGGTGCAGGCCAACTGGGTCACGCTCATCGGCCTCGTCTATGACCCGAAGGACAATGTCGTCGAAGTGGCTCTCGAGGGGCTCGATCATCTGATCCACAACCCGCGCGACATCTCTGTCGAACAAGGCAATGGGGAACTGGCGAGTATTGAAATCATCGATGCGGAGGGCGCTCGCCAGATCATCAAGCTCAAGGAGCCGCTCATGCTTCCCGCCCCAGGGAAGTGAGCTTGTGGCGCCGGGTCGATACCCACCGGCACGGCGTCCTCATCACACTTCCCGCCGCGCCTCACGCTTTGGCATGGAGGGCGATCCAATTTGCGAATGCCTCGATGAATCGTTCCAGGAAAATGCGGGACGCAGAGTTCACGAGTTTGCCGCTGGCATCAAAAAGTGCGTCGGCGCCTCCGATATAGGCCTCCGGCTGCTGCATCGCGGGCACGTTCAAGAACACCAGCGACTGCCGCAAATGATGGTTCGCCCCGAATCCGCCGATGGCGCTCGGCGAGGCGCTGATCACGGCGCCGGGCTTGCCGTTCCAGGCGCTCTGGCCATAAGGCCGCGAGGCGACGTCCAAGGCGTTTTTCAGGGCCGCCGGCACGGAGCGGTTATATTCAGGGGTAACAAAAAGGACACCATCCGCCGCCCTCACCCGGGCGCGAAAATCCAAATAGGCCTGCGGCGGATTGTCATCGAAATCTTGATTGTACAAAGGAAGCTGACCGATCTCGACGATCTCCAGTTTCAGGGAAGAAGGGGCGAGCTCCGCGAGCGCGTTCGCCACTTTGCGATTGATCGACTCTTTGCGAAGGCTGCCAACGAAAACGGCAACGTCACGAATCTCGCTCATCGGACCTCCGAGTGCACCGGACATCCTTCCCCGGCGGGAAGAATTATCCCTTTGCGGAGCATGGACCGTAGCACGCTTTTCGCGACCAGTCCTGGCCGTGCCATCCGGCCGCCAACAGACGAGGTTTCGGCGCGATTTTCCTTTTGCAAACCGGCACCGTGTCGGATGGCCCGTAAGGTTTTCGGCCCGAACCGGACGAAAAGGTTTCACGTGAAACGGTTTTGTCCGGATTTTGCGCCGGATCGGACAGTCCGCCTGCCTCGGCGGCGTAGCGGAACGGCCCGCCCGGCTGATAGGAAAAGGCGCCTGTTTCGCTTGGCGGGGTGACCTTCCCAGATCTTTTTAACGAAGGGGGATAGTATGCATCGATCCATTCAGACGCGAGTTCTGGCCGCGGCCGCCGGGACCCTGACCCTCTTGGCCCTGGGCGCTGCCCACGCCCAGGATGTGCCCGCGCTGTGCGCGAGGGTCACCAATGACGATCGCGTGCGGCCCATCCCGATCACCCTCGTTCCAAAGGCACGCCAGCTATTCAGCTTTTCGGCGCAAGCCGCCGACGCCTACATTCAAAAAGGCACCTCCTTCCGCTGCATGGTTGGCAAAGTCTGGCTGTGCAACACAGGCGCAAACCTCGTCTGCGGGAAAGCGGACACGAACCGCACGTCAGCGGGCGCGTCAGCCTTTTGCAAGGACAACCCGGGTTCGAATGCCGTTCCCATGGCCGCCACGGGTCACGACACGATCTACGAATGGAAATGCGACGGAAAGAAAGCCGTCATCGCCAAAGAGGCCGTAACGGTCGATCCCCGGGGTTTCCTATCGGACAATTGAAAGCCGCTCGATTAAGGGCCAAAGCTTTGCAAGCCGGCGCGAGACCTCCCGAAACCGCCCTCGACCGCCTCGCCTTGGTGCGTGCCCGGATGGCCCGCGCCGCGCGCGACGCCGGGCGCGATCCGCAGAGCGTGACCCTCGTCTGCGTCTCCAAGACTTTTGGCGCCCAAGACATTGAGCCCGTGATCGCGGCGGGCGAGCGTGTGTTCGGCGAGAACCGGGTCCAGGAGGCGCTGGAAAAATGGCCGGCGCTGAAAGCGCGCCATCCGGATCTCGAACTCCATCTCATCGGCCCCTTGCAGTCCAACAAGGCGCATGACGCGGTTCTCCTTTTCGATGTGATCGAGACGGTTGACCGCGACAAGATCGCCAAGGCGCTCGCGGCGGAGATCCAAAAAACCTCCCGGCATCCAAAGCTTTTGGTGCAGGTGAACACCGGCGCCGAGCCGCAGAAGGCGGGGGTACTGCCGGAGGACGCGGATCGCTTTATCACAAGCTGCCGCAAGGATTACGGCCTCGAAATCTCGGGCCTCATGTGCATTCCGCCCCTCGACGATCAGGCCTCGCCGCATTTCGGGCTTTTAAACCTCATTGCCAAGCGCAATGGGATCAACCTGCTCTCAATGGGCATGAGCGGCGATTTCGAACTCGCCATCCAGCTCGGCGCGACCCATGTAAGGATCGGCAGCGCGATTTTTGGGCACCGGTGAGCGCGTTTCCGACGGAGGCAAGCCATGGCGAATGATAGGCAGGCTCACTGGGAGCGTGTTTATGAGACCAAGGCCGGCAACGAGCTGAGCTGGTATCAGAAGATTCCGGAGATCTCGCTTGCGCTGATCCGGGCCGCGGGCGTCAAGCCGGGCGCGGAGATTATCGACATTGGTGGCGGCGAGTCCCGCCTGGCCGATGCCCTTTTGGACGCGGGGTTTCACCCGACCGTCCTCGACCTCTCGGACACAGCGCTTGCGGCCGCCAAGGCCCGGCTCGGGCCACGCGCCGCGCAAGCGGCATGGATCGTCGCCGATGTCACCGCCTGGGAGCCGTCCAAAACCTACGACCTATGGCACGACCGCGCGGCTTTTCATTTTCTGACCGAGGCCGCCGACCGCCGGGCCTATGCGGAGCGCGTCGCGAAGGCCGTGCCGGTTGGCGGCCATGTCATTATCGGCACATTCGCGCCGGACGGACCGGAGCGGTGCAGCGGTCTTTTCGTCATGCGGCATGACGCGGCGTCAATCGGTGCCGTTCTCGGCACGCGCTTCGTGCTCGTTGAGACCCGCCGCGACGATCACGTCACCCCCGCGGGCGCCACGCAACGGTTCCAATTCAGCCTTTTCCGGCGCGCAGCCTAAACCGTTTGGCGCCGGTCCCGGCGGGCGTCTCGCGCCTTTGGCCCCGGCAGCGGGCCGGGGCCAAAGTGCTTACGGCGGTTCGCTATTCGGGCCGCGTGGCAGCCGCCGGTTCGTCCGGGGTCTTCTTCGGCGTTTCGGTCATGGAGTCCGTTTCGATCGTGAGGTTGTCGCCCACGGCCTTGAGCGCGAGGTTTGCCTCATAATATCTGTGCTCGTCCATCAGCTTGAGGGCCTGGTCGAGCCGCTTGAGGGCCGGCATGATCGGCATCCACAGGCGGTTGTAGACGATTTTGACGTCGCTGAGGCTGAGTTCCTTGAGAGCCGCCTGGTGCTCGCCTTTCTTGAAGTGCTCATTGGCATTGGCATTGGCGACATGGGCTTTCTTTTCGTCCGTCGGCACGAAATCGTCCATCACCATCAGCTGACCGTCTACCGGGATCATTTCCGGCCGGCCGGCAGGGCCGCCTGGCGCCTTCGCATTGGCAAGGAATTTTGCGGCTTCCCCTTGTCCTTTCTCGATACTGATTTTCGCTTTTTCGATTTGTTCGATCGCGAGTTTTGGCTTGCCGCCGAAGATTGCCAGCCGCGCGGCTTCGATTTCCCTGAGCGCCGCATTGCCATCCTGCGAAAACTTCAGGATCTCTTGCGTTTCGGCTTCGGATTTTGCTTCGGCTTTCATTTCGGTTCCGGCCTTACCCGCGGCCGGATTTGTCTGCGCCAGTGCTGGCGCCGCCGCGAGCGCCCCAACAAAGATAAGTGGCCTGCGTTAACTAAATTGTACGGAATAGATGATTCGCTTTTGTCGCGATTCGAAGCGACGGAGGCGAGGATGAGCAAGAAGCGCTATGTTGTCGAACTGAGCGCGGATGAACGGAAGCGGCTCGAAGAGCTGACCCGGAAAGGCAAGAGCCCGGCCAAGAAGCAGCTTAAGGCGCGGATACTCTTGCAGGCCGATGAAAGCCGTTGGGGCCGAAGTGGAACGATCCAAAAATTTCCGAAGCCTTGGGCACATATCCGATGATGTGCGCCCGTGTTCGACAGCAATTTGCGCAGGGTGGCATGGACGCGGTGTTGAACCGCAAGCAACGCGCGACGCCGCCCGTTCCGCGCATCTTCGACGGCGAGAAAGAGGCCCGGCTCATTGCCTTGGCCTGCTCACAACCTCCCGAAGGCCGCGCGAAATGAGACGTCAAAACAATTGCTTGCCGACAGACGGGCGCCGATCCCGATGAAGCCGGGACACCCGGCGCGCCGCGATTACGAATACGAACGCAACGGCACGGCCAATCTGTTCATGATGTTCGCCCCGCTCGAAGGGTGGCGGCGCGTCAAAGTCACCGATCGGCGCACCGCCATCGATTACGCTCATGCACTCGAGGATCTATCGGACCGTCACTTCTCGAATGCCAAGAAGATCGTTCTGGTGCAGGACAATCTCAACACTCACAAACCAGCATCGTTGTACGAGGCTTTTCAACCAGACAAGGCAAGACGTCTCGTCGAGCGGTTCGAATGGCATTATACGCCAAAGCACGGCAGTTGGCTCGATATGGCGGAATCCGAACTCGCCGTTCTCACGTCGCAATGTCTCGACCGCCGCATCCCTGACAAGCAAATCCTCATCCACCAAGTCGCCGCATGGGAGGCTGATCGCAATGCCCACCACGCCAAAGTCGACTGGCAGTTCACAACCGATGACGCCCGCATCAAGCTCAAGCGTCTATACCCGACGCTTTAGATGACTCGGACCACTAGGCGCATATTCAGATAACTCGCTCTCATGGGCCTCTCCATCATTGATTGTCTCCTCCGGGCACCCTATGCCGTGACAAAGGGTGTTTTCACGTCACCTGATTGGTTCGCGCCACGCCTTGCAGCCTCAGCAGGAGTAGCCAATAAAACGCCCCCAGGCGTCATAGATGGGCCGCTGCACGCAGCCATAGGCGGAGCCGAAGCCGAAGCCGCGGCCGCGCCTGCCGCGAGCCCCGCCAAGCCGCCGAGCGCCAAGCCGCCACGCCACCAGGCAAAAGACGGCTCAGCCGTCCCTATGCCCAGAATAAATGCGCCGAGCAACACAATGACAGCTTAAATCGAAAACGACCATAGTCCAGCGCGGCAAGAATCGCGAGATTTACCATTCATCAATGCGCTTTTGACGATAAGTTTGACGACATTGCGGCGTGAACCCGAAAGCGCGCGTGGACAGGGCGAGCGGATTTCAGAGCATGGTCCCATTCAATCTGAACGGATCACGCTCCACACAAGCCGCAATTTTGAACCTCCATTTCGCGCCGGCCGAACGGCTTTGGGCGGCATTTTGAAACCGCGGCCCTTATCTGATCGTCAGCCGCACTTTCTTCGCCAGACGCGGCAGCAACCGGCGCAAATCGCCGGGGCGAAGCGCGACGCAGCCTTCAGTCGGCGCGAATCCGGGCTGCGCGCAATGCAGAAAAATCGCGCTGCCGTAAGACTTGCGGCGGGGATGGATATTGTAATCGAGCACGATCACAAGGTCGTAGAGACGATCCGGGCGCCAGAGTTTTTCATGGGAGCCCCGGCACGGCAGGCTCACCTGTCGGTTATAGTCCGCAGATCCCGGATCGTCACACCAGCCATCGGAGGGCCAGATCCGCCGCAGCGGCAAAACCCAAGCGGGCCGCGCGCCCAAATCGGCCCGAAAAAAGCCAGAAAGAAGCCGAAACTCTCCCGCCGGTGTCGCATGATCGCCTTCCCGCTTGGCATGCGTGATCCCGGCGCGCCCCAGCGCGCAGGCCAGCACGAGGGGCCCGGCGTGGAACCGCCCAAGCGGGACCTGTTGCGCTTGCGCCTGGCGCGGCATGCGAGTGGCCACGAGACGGCTCAGGCCCCGCTTGACCTCGCCGTGCCCCCGCGCCAAAGAGGGTTTCAATTTTTTTGCATCCCGTTTCATGCAAGTCTATGCTTTTTCCTCATCAAAAATGATTCGTCCGGGTCCCGGTGCCGATCCGTCTTAATGCATTTTACAGCCTCGCGTGGACGGACTTGGGTTGACCCCGAGACTGCCTGTTTTGTCGGCCCGCAACCAAGGAGTTTCGCTTCGAGACATTCGTGCAAATAAAGGAAAGGGAGAGGGGGAGAGGCAGCGCCGCGCGGCCAGGGAACCAGTTCGAATCGCCGCCGGTTGTTGAGGGGGAGCGCCATTCACTAGGGACAAGTTCATGACCACGGCTCTTAAGATCCTGATCGCCGACGATGACGCGGATTTGCGCGCGGCCCTGGCCGAGCAGCTCGCCTTGCACCAGGAATTCACCGCCGTTGAGACGGATACGGCGCGGGGCGCAATCGCCATGGTGCACGAACAGACACCAGATCTCATTATCATGGATGTCGGTTTGCCGGATATGGATGGACGCGCGGCGGTCAAACAATTGCGCCAGGAGGGATTCAAGAACCCGATCATCATGTTGACGGGGCATGATTCGGAAACCGACACGGTCGAGGGTTTCGATGCGGGTGCAAATGACTATGTGACAAAGCCGTTTCGTTTCGCCGAGCTGCTCGCGCGAATCCGCGCCCATTTGCGCCAGCATGAATCGAGCGAAGAGGCCTTGTTCCGGATCGGTCCTTATACGTTCCAGCCAGGCGCCAAACATTTGATCGGCGAAAAAGGCAATAAGCTCCGTCTGACCGAAAAAGAAACCGCTATTCTGCGGTTCCTCTACCGGGCCGGACAGTCGGTCACCTCCCGGGAAGTCTTGCTGCGCGAAGTCTGGGGCTACAATTCGAATGTGACGACCCACACTCTCGAGACGCATATCTACAGGCTGCGTCAAAAGATCGAACGCGATCCCACTAAGGCGCAGCTTCTCATCACCGCGGCAGGCGGCTATAAGCTGATCCCGTAAGTCCGGCACGCCTTTTCCGGCGAAGCATCATACGCGGCCGGGGGAAGTGCCAAAATGGGGTTGGAAGAGGATATCGGTAAACTCGCGCACAATCCGACATTTGCCGCGATGGAACCGGAAGCGCTGCGGCTGATCGTTTATTCGGCCGACACAATCGTTCTGCGCGCGGGCGATGTTTTGTTTCGCCGGGACGAAATTTCCAATGGCGGTTTCGTGGTGCTCAAGGGCTCGATTGCGATGGATGCCTCGGGCCACGGCGCCACGGCGAGGATCGTCCGGCCGCCGGGGCTCATCGGCGATCTCGCGCTCCTTACGGAAACGCGCCGGCCGGCGACGGCCATCGCCCGCGAACCCTCGACCGTTTTGCGCATTTCACGGCCGCTTTTCCACCGCGCCCTGCAGGAATTTCCGAAAAGCGCGGAGGTTTTGCGGCAGCGCCTGAGCGCAAGCCTCGGTCAGTTCATCGGCGAACTCGGCGCCGTCCGGGACCTTTTTTTAAAGGACGAAGCCCCGGCATCCGAATGACACGGGCGGGGCTCGGTCGCGCGGGCGCAACCGTTTTGGACGGACCCGCGCCGGCCGGCCGCGGGAGCAGGCGCGGGCCTTTGTGCCGCACGTCATTGCTTTGGCTTTCACGGAAATTATTTTCCGCTTAACCGCCGCGCGGACCCCATATTCTCTTGAAATAAGGTCGAAGCTCATGAGCAAAACGCCGGCTTCCGCGCTGATCCCGCGCGAGGCGGATCTGGCCATCGAGACCGTCTTCAAAGCCCAGCGCGAAACCGCGATCGCGCTTCGAACTTCGACCGCCGCGACGCGCATCGCAAAGCTGCAAAGGCTGGAGGCCGCGGTCCTCGCCAATCATGATGCGATTTGCCGCGCCTTGGCCGCCGATCTCCGCAAGCCGGAGGCGGAGGCCGATCTCTTCGACATCCTTCCGGTGATTTCCGGCCTCCGCCATGCCCGCCGGCATCTGACCTCTTGGATGAAGCCGCAGCGCGCCGCGCCGACCCGCGCGATGCTGGGGACAAAGGCCCGGATACTCCATGAACCCAAAGGCGTCTCGCTGATCATCGCGCCTTGGAATTATCCGGTCAGCTTGCTGCTCGGACCGTTGACCTCCGCCATCGCCGCCGGCTGTCCGGCCATGGTGAAGCCGTCGGAAATGAGCACCGCGTGTTCGGCGGTCATGACAGAGCTCATTCGCAAGACTTTCGACTGGCGAGAGATTGCCGCATTCGAGGGTGACGCTTCGGTGTCGACCGCTCTCCTCGGCCTCCCTTTCGATCATATCTTTTTCACCGGCAGCCCGGCGATCGGCAAAGTGGTCATGGCAGCCGCGGCCAAGCACCTTGCCGCCGTGACGCTTGAACTCGGCGGCAAATCGCCGGTGATCGTCGACGAAAGCGCCGATATCGCGAAGGCGGCCAAAAGCATCGCCTGGGGCAAGTTTACGAATTGCGGCCAGACCTGTATCGCGCCAGACTATGCCTATATCCATGAGAGCCGCTTGCCGCACTTCATCGATGCGATGAAGGGGGCAATCACCAAGATGTATGGCGATCTGGCGCAAAGCCCGGATTATTGCCGGATCATCAACGCCCACCATTTCGCGCGCCTCACAGAACTCATCGATGACGCGGCGGCGCGCGGCGCAATGATTCTCACCGGAGGCGGGCGCGACGAAGCGCAAAAATTCATCGCGCCGACGCTTCTGACCGGCGTTTCCCCGGAGGCGGCGATCATGGGGCAAGAAATTTTTGGGCCGGTTTTGCCGATCTTTTCCTATCGCGATTTGGATGAGCCGATCGCCGCGATCAATGCGCGGCCAAAGCCGCTCGCGCTTTATATTTTTGCCAAGGACCGCGCGAAGACCCAGCGCATCTTGCAGGAAACCTCGGCGGGCGGCTCCTGCGTCAATGCCACGAATATTCAATTCGTCCATGACAATCTGCCGTTTGGCGGCATCAGCCATTCGGGGCTCGGCAATTCACATGGGCTTTATGGCTTCCGCGCCTTCTCGCATGAACGCCCGGTGCTGGAAGATAAATTCAGCATCGTCCCGATGTTTTTCCCGCCCTATACGCCGCGCGTGAAACAGATGATTAAATGGGCGCTGCGGTGGTTTACGTGATGGGGAGCGGCGCTAGTGGCGCGGCGTGTTCGTGGGGCTCCGGATATTGGAGACGAAGAATTCCCAAAAGCGCATCTGCGCGCGCTCGCCGGCGATCGCGACCGGCATTGGTAGTCTGGCGTCGGCGAAGAGAACGAGGTCGTTCATCGCGTCACCATTTCCGCAAGCTCAGCTAGCGTCACGAACCAAATACAGTAATTTTCGCTGAGCCATTTTTTATTTTTTGGATCGAGCACCGACGGGGATGAAGCGCTCTTTCCACAGTCGGTGGATTCTGACGCGAAGTGCAACACCTTGGGGCGCTCGGGCTCACCAAGGAAAGATTGGATTTTCCTTCCCTTTCCGCCGCCTTCCGCTGCATTTCGAGAGCGAAGGCGGCTCCGAGGAAAGGAAAAATCGAGTAGGCTCAAAGTGCTGGGGTGTTGCACTTCGCGTCGGAATTCAGGGTCTTCGGTGCAAAATAAGTCGATGCTGTATCCGTAGTGGCGGCAATGCTGTCTCCATCAGCCCATTCGCAGGCCGCGAGCGCGACTTGCTCCTTTTCAGCTTTGATACTTGCACGACCCAGCCCTTGGAGCCACAATTCTTGTTCAGATATCCCAGCTCGCGCGATGAATTTTAGACCAAGCTCGATAGCGACCGCGTGCCCAACACCACGGCCTCCGATTTCACTCTTTAGGTGAGCGGCCTTGGCGACGAATTGCTCGAGATCTCCGATTGGCTCGAAGAGCGTACCGTCATCATCCTTGGCGCAAACTCCGCTCCCAAGTAAGCGGGGAACCATCAGGGCATGCATGCCGAGTTCTCGCGCGGTTTGGATTCTCTCGAAGAACTTTGAGTGGAGCGGGTTTCGATCCTGTTGGAAAGCCAGCTTAAGCGCGATCTTGTTTTTGCTCTCAGAGGACGACGAGCTCACTAATTGGCTGCTGTCGAAAACTTTCGCGCGGTCTTTTTTCCGGAGTCCCCTCGATTGTGATGAGGGTCTCGCTGAAAAAGCCCTGAATGCAACCGGTCTTGATCGCAGACCGAATTTTGGCTCCGCTTGATCCCGTCCCGCGCTGTGCGGTCTGGGGCCAGACCACAGAGTCAAGCGTATTGGTGTCGAAGGTGACTCTCAAAGTCATCGCGAATCATCAGTCGCAAAC
>CAWAQW010000059.1:0-10561 GCA_963784075.1 uncultured Alphaproteobacteria bacterium
CTATTGAAGGCGGAAAAAATCGAAATCCTCGTCGAGGACATCACAAAGCTTGACGTCGACGCCATCGTCAACGCCGCCAATTCTTCGCTTCTCGGCGGCGGCGGTGTCGATGGCGCGATCCATCGCGCCGCAGGGCCAGGCCTCCTCGCCGAATGCCGCACGCTTGGCGGCTGCCCGACAGGCGAGGCCAAAATCACATCAGGCTATGATTTGCCCGCGCGTTACGTCATTCATACCG
The DNA here is from genome assembly GCA_963784075.1 of uncultured Alphaproteobacteria bacterium. GTDB lineage: Bacteria > Pseudomonadota > Alphaproteobacteria > Rhizobiales > Beijerinckiaceae > Methylocapsa. Next base: position 239 of record CAWAQW010000059.1, read on the forward strand.
TGGGCCCGGTCTGGCAAGGCGGCAACAAGGGCGAGGACGAGCTCTTGGCGGCGTGCTATCGCCGTTCGCTGGACATCGCGCGGAGCCATCAGCTTCGCGCGATTGCTTTTCCGGCAATCTCCACGGGAGTCTATGGGTTTCCAGCGGCCCGCGCGGCGGCCATCGCGGTCAAGACGGTCGCGGCGGCAAAGCCAGAGGACTTTGACCGCATTGTCCTTTGCTGCTTTTCGGAAAGCTCGGCCGCACATCACCGGCGGGAACTCGCGGCTCTTTCCCCGAAAATCATTCACCCTTGATCGCGTCGAGCAGCGCCAGCGCATCTTGCGAATCCCATTGCGCCGGGCCGGCCATCGTGCCGATTTCACAGCCATCCTTGCCGATCAGAATCGTCGTCGGCAGCCCGATCACCTTGCCCTCCTGCTTCAAGGTTTGAAACACCGCCGCCGTGCTGTCCGTATAAAGCGTCAAAGTCTTGATGCCGTTTTCTTGCAAAAAGGCCTTCGGCCGGTCGAGCCGCGCGGTATCGATATTCACCGCGACCACCGCGAAATCCTTGGACCCGCGCAGGCTCTGCAAACGGTCGAGCGCGGGCATTTCCAGCCGGCAAGGAACGCACCATGTCGCCCATAGGTTGAAAAGAATCGTCCGCCCCTTGAAATCTGCGAGGCTGGCTTTCGTCCCTTCCGGCGTGGTGAATATGAGTTCCGGCAGAGGATGCGGCTTCGAGGCCAGATTAAGGGCCGCGACTTCGCCATGTACCAGCGGCCGGAGCCGCGCCGCCGTCTGCGCCGTGGCGAGACAGGCCGGATCCACGGCGGCTTCCTTGCCGCCCGGCGCTTTCATCCCGTATAGGACAAAACCCAGCACCAGGACGGCCAAGGCCCCGATCGCGAAGGCGATGATGCGCGAGGGGCGCGGCGCGTGATTCCTTTGGGAATGAGATTGGGTCATTGGGCCATCGGCTTGTTGAAGAGCGTTTGAAGAGCGGGAGAAGATGAGCAACAAAATGTGGGGCGGCCGTTTCGCGAGTGGCCCCGGCGCCATCATGGAAGAAATCAATGCTTCGATCGGTTTCGACTTTAGGCTCGCCCGCCAAGATATAGAAGGGTCCAAGGCGCATGTCGCCATGCTGGCGAAGACCGGTGTCTTGGAGACGGACGACGCGCAAGCGATCAGCAGCGGATTAGATGAAATCGCCGCTGAAATCGAGGCGGGAACATTCAAATTTTCGCGCGCCCTCGAAGATATTCATATGAACATCGAGGCGCGGCTCGCGGAGCTGACCGGACCCGTGGCGGGGCGGCTGCACACGGCGCGCTCCCGCAACGATCAGGTCGCGCTCGATTTCCGCCTTTGGATTCGCGATACCATTGACGCGCTCGACAGCCAGCTGCGCGGCCTGCAAACGGCGCTCGCGACGAAGGCGCTCGCCCATGCGGCGAGCGTGATGCCAGGGTTCACGCATCTGCAACCGGCGCAGCCCGTCACTTTCGGCCATCATCTCTTGGCCTATGTGGAGATGGTTTCGCGCGACCGTTCGAGATTGCGCGACGCCCGCGCCCGCCTCAATAAATCGCCGCTCGGCGCCGCCGCGCTCGCCGGAACTTCGTTTCCGATCGACCGGGCGATGACCGCGAAAGCGCTCGGTTTCGATCGCCCGTCCGCCAATTCGCTCGACAGCGTGGCGGATCGCGATTTCGTGCTGGAAACCTTGAGCGCCGCCGCGATTTGCGGCGTTCATCTGTCGCGCCTCGCCGAGGAAATCGTGCTTTGGGCGACGCCGCAATTCGGCTTTGCCGCTTTGTCGGACAGTTTCTCGACGGGCTCTTCGATCATGCCGCAAAAGCGCAATCCCGACGCGGCGGAGCTCATCCGCGGCAAAGCGGGCCGGATCATCGGCGCGCTCAACGCCCTGCTGATCGTGATGAAGGGTCTGCCGCTCGCCTATTCGAAGGATTTGCAGGAGGACAAGGAAGGCACTTTTGACGCGCTGCATTCGCTGTCGCTCTGCATCGCCGCCATGACCGGGATGGTTGGCGATCTCACGCCGGATTGCAAGCGCATGAAAACGGCGGCGGGTTTGGGCTATGCGACGGCGACCGATCTCGCCGATTGGCTGGTGCGGACCCTAAAACTGCCTTTCCGCGAGGCGCACCACGTCACCGGCCGCCTCGTTGGCATCGCGGCGGCGCAAAAAAAGCCGCTTGAAAAACTCTCCCTCGCCGAAATGCAGGCCGTCGAGCCGCGCATCAGCCTGGATGTTTTCGCGGTTCTCGGAGTCGAGAACTCGGTGCGCAGCCGCACCAGTTTTGGCGGCACCGCGCCCAAAAACGTCCGGGCGCAGGCGAGGCTTTGGCTGAAACGGCTCAAGAAATAGGCCCGGACCGAAAAGAGACCTGGGTCCGCCCCGGTCCGGCGGCGAATCGAACTTGCTGTGATCCTGGTGTAAGATGCCCACGATACGCTGTCTTCCAGCGGTGTTCCACGCAGAAAGGCTTCCGCGTCGGCTTTCGCGGCGGCGAAACGTTTTTGGCTTGGCTCTTCGTCCAGCACCTAACTCTTTGTTCTTCGAGTAGAGGATTGATCCTATGAATCTTGGCATGCGCTCGATCGCTGAATTTCTGGGCACATTTTGGCTTGTCTTTGGGGGCTGCGGCAGCGCGGTCATCGCCGCCGGCTATCCTCAATTGGGGATTGGCTTCGTCGGCGTCGCCTTGGCCTTTGGCCTCACCGTGGTGACGATGGCCTATGCCGTCGGCCATATTTCCGGCGCGCATTTCAACCCGGCGATCACGATCGGCCTCTGGGTCGGACGCCGGATCCCGTTTCGCGATGTCATTCCCTATATCGTGTTCCAGGTTGCCGGCGCGATCGCCGCGGCCGCCGTGCTCAAGATCGTAGCGGAAGGCCAACCCGGCTTTGTCCTTGGCGGTTTCGCGTCCAACGGTTTTGGAGATTTGAGTCCCGGCCACTACAATTTTGTGTCTGGCGCCATCATAGAGACGGTCCTTACTTTTTTCTTCGTGCTTGTCGTTTTGGGGGCGACCTCGGCGGGCGCGCCCTCGGGTTTTGCGCCGCTTGCGATCGGCCTGACCTTGACCCTCATTCTCCTTGTCGGAATTCCGGTCACCAATGGCTCGTTCAATCCGGCGCGCAGCACCGGCCCGGCGATTTTCGCGGGCAAGGCCTATGTCGATCAGCTTTGGTTCTTTTGGGCGGCGCCCATCACCGGCGCCATTGTGGCGGGCATTGTGGGGGGCGCCCTGTTTCGCAAGCCGGATTAGCGAGAAGAGCCAGGGCCACCCGCGTCCGGGGCGCAGCTGGCCATAAGGCCAGACCGCGAGAAATCACCCCAGCAGGCTTGCGGAACGCAGCGCGAACAGATATGTTTCGTTCACCGTTTGTGCAATAGCGATTCGCGCGAGCCTCCTCTTTCTCAGCCTCGAATGTGCTGAGGAAGAGCGGGGGTGAGGCGGCGGTGCTGCGCGGGGCGGCAAGAGAGGGCCTGGTTCATGCTGACGAGAAAACAGAGCGAGCTTTTGCGCTTCATTCATGAGCGCCTGAAGGAGACGGGCGTTCCGCCGTCCTTCGACGAGATGAAGGACGCGCTGGATTTGCGCTCGAAGTCCGGCATTCACCGGCTGATCATCGCGCTCGAGGAGCGCGGCTTCATCCGCCGCCTGCCCAATCGCGCCCGCGCGCTCGAGGTTCTGCGCCTGCCGGATTCCTCGACGCCGGCCGAGAATGGCCGCGGCCGGAAATTCGCGCCGAGCGTCATCGAGGGCAATCTCGGCCGGGTCCGCGCCTTGGCGCCGAGCACGACGGACGATGAGCTTGACCGCGCGATGATCTCGATCCCCGTTATGGGCCGGATCGCGGCGGGCACGCCCATCACGGCGTTGCAAAACCGCAGCCACACGATCAGCCTGCCGCCCGACATGCTGCCGCCGGGCGAATATTATGCGCTCGAAGTGCGCGGCGATTCGATGATCGAGGCGGGCATCTTCGACAGCGACACCGTGGTCATCCGCAAGCAGGATACGGCCGAGACCGGCGATATCGTGGTCGCCCTCATCGACGATGAGGAAGCGACCTTGAAGCGGCTGCGCAAGCGCGGCGCCTCGATCGCGCTCGAAGCCGCCAATCCCGCCTATGAGACGCGCATTTTCGGCCCCGACCGCGTCCGCATCCAAGGCAAGCTCGTCAATCTCGTCCGCAAATATTGAAGGCGGCAAGGCAGCCTGTCGTTTTGGCTGATGGCGCGCGTTGCGCGGAACTATCCCATTCATCGCACGGCTGACCCGAGCGCATCTGCACTTTGAAGTCAAGGACGCGCCGAAGGCGCGCCGCCTCCGGCGATCATGATCCTTGAGTTCAAAGTGCAGATACGCTTTTCTGCCGCCATGCGATGAATGAGATCGTGTGGCCTCTGCGTCCCGTGATTTCCCCGTGGCAACAAGGTCTGTTTTGGGTGTAGGGTGACATAAGCGCGCAGGGGATGAGACCCTTGCAGGTTATAGTGTGTATTCGTCATCTTCGACCGCAGAATAGCTCCGGAGCCACGATGCCGGGCGAGTGGATAAGAAGACCCCAAGGTGCAGCTGCTTCGGCTGTCTTCGTGCACGGCATTTTGTCAAGCGGCGAAACCTGCTGGCGAAATGACAACGGCAGCTACTGGCCTGAGCTGCTGAAAAACGAACCGGAACTCGGGTCGCTGGGCATTTATGTTTTTACCTACCAAACGGGGATCTTCAGCGGCAGCTACCGTATCAGCGACATTGTGGACGCCCTGAAGGAGTACATGCGGCTGGATGACGTGCTGAAGAGCACTCATGGTCGTGGCCTTCGCGCCCATCGTGGCGCTGCTGCTCGGCCTCTCTTCGATCACGGTGCCTGGAACACGCTTCTGCTGTCGGTTGTTCTTTATATCGTCGTGCCGGTCATCGTCGCGCAGCTTTGGCGGCACATGCTGCTGACAAAAGGCGGGCCGGCGGCGCTCGCCCGGACGCTCCGCGCCCTGGCGCCTCTCTCGCTCTCGGCGCTTCTTCTGACCCTCGTTTTGCTGTTCGGCCTGCAAGGCGAACAGATCATCCGGCAGCCGCTCGTCATCGCGCTCTTGGCGGTGCCGATTCTGATCCAGGTCTATTTCAACGCGGGGCTCGCCTATTGGCTGAACCGCCGTCTTGGCGTTGCGTGGTGCGTGGCCGGGCCTTCGGCCTTGATCGGGGCGAGCAATTTCTTCGAATTGGCGGTGGCGACGGCGATCGCCCTTTTCGGCTTCCAGTCGGGCGCGGCGCTTGCAACCGTCGTCGGCGTGCTGGTCGAAGTGCCGGTGATGCTGTCGGTCGTCGCGATCGTCAACCGCTCGCGGGGATGGTATGAGCGGGCTCTTAAGCCGCGCGGGGCGAGAGCCGCCTAAGGCCGGTCGCGTCAAACCGGCGGCGCGCAAAGTCTCGAAGTCTCGCAAGCCGGCGCGCGCTCCGGCGCTCCGGCATACCGCGATCGTCCCCAGCCGATCCAAGAAATCAACCAGGCTTTACGCCGGTTTGAACGTCAAAAACCGGTGTCCGAAATAGCTTGAAACCGTCGGAACGCCGATGGCGATGCCATGGCCGACGGGCTCCGCAAGCGGGCCTATGAAGCCGATGGCCGGAAAGAGGTAATAGACGAGCCCCATGGACACGCCCCAGACTTGCACGATGCCGGCAAGATTGACGAGGACGAAGAATTTCACCTGCCGCTCGAGAGGCTGTGGCGAAACGGGGAACACGTAGCGGCGAAACAGCGTAAAGGCCACCACCATGCCGATCATATAGGCGACGGCGACCGCGGCCGGAAAAGTCATGATGCGTTCGAGTGGAAAGCGCGACAGCCAATTGACGGCGGCGGCACAACCGCCGAGCGCGAGAAAGCGCGCAAATTGCCACGCTTCGGTTTTTTTTAGGGAGTTGCTATTGCTTCGCAGCGTCACGCGCGCGCCTCAAATGTTCAGCTTGTTGAAGACAAAGTTCGGAAGAAGGCGAATCACCAGCATGATCCAGCGCCAGAAAGCCGGAGCGTAAATGACCGGGCCGCCCTTTTCCGCGGCCTTGACGATGATCGGCGCGACCGCATCGGGCTTGGCCCAGAGCACGCCCTTCTTTTCGAAAGACGCGGTCATCGGCGTATCGATGAAGCCGGGTTTGATGATCACCGCGCGCGCGCCGAGCGGCGCCAGCTTATGCGCGATCCCCTCGACGAGCCGGGCGAGGCCGCCCTTGCAGGCGCCATAGATGAAATTCGAGCGGCGCCCGCGGTCGCCCGCGACCGAGCCGATGACGAGGAGAGCGCCCGAGCGCTGCCGCTCGAGGATCGCGCTCGCCGCAAGGCACCAGGCGACGGCACTGGTGAAATTCGTTTGAATGAGTTCGGCGACGTCCGGGGGCGCGGCCTCCAGGCGTTTTTGATCGCCAAGAGTGCCATAGGCGAGCAGCAGGATGTCGAGGCCGCCGAGCGTCTCGACCATGCCGGCGAGTTCGGCATGGGCGTTTGCCTTGGCGCAATCAAGGACCACCGTCCGGACCTCGCTGGCGCCGATGGTTTTTAAATTTGCGGTGATTGCGTCGAGACGTTGCTTGTCGCGGGCGACGAGAACGAGGCGCGCGCCCTGTTTCGCCCAAATCCGGGCCGTCGCTTCGGCGATGGCGGATGCGGCACCGAGAACCACGATTCTTCGGCTGTTTTCGCTCATTCGGCCACTCTCCGCCAGAAATCAGAATTCATGCCCGGATCCTTATGTTTGATGAACTCCTGCCATCGTGGAAAAGAGCGCCGGAAAAGGTCCGGCGTGAGGCGGCCGTCCTTGGCCGGATAGAGAGCGCCGCCCGCCTCGCTCACGATCGCGTCGAGACGGCTCATCAAGGCTAAGGTGTCAGCCCCGCGATTGGGAAAATCGAGGGCGAGAGTCGCCCCCGCGCGCGGGAAGGAGAGGAGCCCGGGCGAAGCGCGCTCGCCGAAGGTTTTAAGAACGACGAGGAAGGACGCCTGGCCCGAGCGCGTGATTTCATCGAGCAGGCTCGCGACGCCATCGCGCGCGGCGCCGGGGGGAATGACGCATTGATATTGGAACATGCCATTCTTTCCGTAGAGGCGGTTCCAGTTATGAATGGCGTCGAGAGGATAAAAGAACGGCGTGTAATGTTGCCGGCTCGCACCCGCCTTGGCACTTTGCGACCGGTGGTACAACTCATTGAAGGTCGCAACCGTGACGCGATTGAGCAGAAAGGCTGGCGCATCCATTGGAATGCCTTTCCATGTCCGATCGTCATGCGCGTCATAGGCGGAATCGGTGCACCAATTGGCCCTCGAAAAAATCCCGCGGCCGAAGTTTGCCCCGCGCGACGTACAATCAACCCAGGCGACCCTGTGCTCGAAGTCTTTGACGCTTTCCTCCGCAAGCGCCCAAAACCCGTCAAGGCCGCCATAGGGTATGGTATCCACGTCGAGATAGGCGCTGGCGATCTTTACAAGACGAAGTTCGACCCATTCGATGACGCCGGTGAGACCGAGACCGCCGATCGTCGCGGCGAAGAGGCCAGGATCGCTCGCTTGTGTCACAACGCATCTTTGGCCGTCGCTCCGAAGCAGACCAAAGGATTCGACGTGACAGCCGAAGGATCCCGCAAGGTGGTGGTTCTTGCCGTGAACGTCGTTCGCCACCGCGCCGCCCAATGTGACGAAGCGCGTTCCGGGCGTCGTCGGCAGGAAAAAGCCGCGCGGCACCGCGAATGCGAGGATTTGCGACAAGGATATGCCCGCTTCGGCGCGAAGCACCCCGGAGGCCGCGTCAAAGGAGATGAAGCGATCGAGGCCGTTCATGTCGAGCATTGCGCCATCGCTGTTGAGGCAGGAATCCCCATAGGAACGGCGCAGGCCGGTCGCAAGACGGCTGCGCCAGCCCCCGCCGCCGATGAGATCATCCAATTGATCCCGAAATTTCGGAGCGGCGACATGCTGCGGCCGCCGGTGGACGCGTCCCCAGGACACGACATCGCGGCGTTCGACAAACGAAGCAGAGGACAAAATCGCTTCCTCTCGATCAGAGCACGGCAGCGATGAAGACCGCGCCCATGGCCGCCGCATAAAACAGGCTGATGCGGTCTTTCAAGGCGAAGGCCACAGGATCGTCATGCAGTTCGCCCCGGTGGCACAACAACCAGATGCGCGCGAGCCAAAGGAACACAATGACGGCAAAACCCCAAAGGAAATCGGGATGTTTATAAAAGCCCGTGGGGAAGGCGTCTTCAATGAGATAAATGACCATGATGAGGACCGTCGCCATCATCGTGGCAACGCCCGTCGCAAGCACAAAAGGCGCATCGCTTGCCCTATAGCCCCGGCCGGGGGCCCGGTCCTGTCCATGCGCCACCATGCGGGTGATTTCGGTTTGCCGCTTCGCCAATGACAGCGAGAGGAAAATAAACATCGAAAAGACGATGAGCCATGCCGAGAACTCCACCCCGGTCACGACCACGCCAAGAGCAAGACGCATGGTGAAAAGCGAGGCGAGCAAGAAAACATCGACAATCGGCTCGCGTTTCAGGCGGAACGAATAAGACAGGCTGAGGACGAGATAGAGCGCCAGCATCGCGACGCATCCCATCCCGGCGGCAACAGCAAGTCCGAGCGCGCCAAGCCCGCAGATGGCCATAAGTCCAACGCTCAAGGCAATCGGCAATTCGCCGCTCGCGAGGGGCCGGTGTTTCTTCGACCAATGCTGCCGGTCTTCGTGCAAATCCCAAAGATCGTTGAGCAGATAAGTGCCCGATGCCAGGAGGCCGAAGGCCAAGAAGGCGTCGAGCGCATAGATCGATGCGGTGGGGTCGGTCGTCTTGCCACCCAAAATCAGGGGAACGAAGATGAGAGCGTTCTTGGCCCATTGATGGAGGCGCAGGCCGCGCCGAAGCCCATTTAGGCTCAGGGCGCGGCGGGGGAAACTCGCCACGATATCGGTCACGGCGGCGGCTTTCTCGGCCAGACGGGAGGACGCTCCCGCCAAGACCGCCCCCGATGATTGCCGCCAGACATGAATGTCGGGCGTCGAATCCCCAGCGTAAATGAAGCCCTGCGGATAGAGTTTGCGCAGTTCCTCGGCCTTGGCGCGCCCGACATATTCGTGCGCCCGTCGGAAGCGATGACCTTGGAAATGAACGAGAAGCGCTTCGAGACCTTTTCGGCGATCGCGCGATCGGCGGCCGTTGCAAGAACAATCTCACGGCCCCGAAGCGCCTCGCGCTCGGCAAACGCCTGAAGCTCTGGATTGCAAGGAAAAAGGGCGACGTCGTCATCGGTGACTAGCGCCGCCAATTTTTCTTTTACAACGGCCGGCCCTTTGAGCGTCCAAATCGGCACCCGCCAAGCCAGCGCCCATTCGCGCTTGAACAACAAGAACAGAGCTTCATGGAGCGTGTCCGTCGCCAGCAAGGTTCCGTCCAAATCGAGGACAAGGGGGGAGGGTCAAAGAATGATCCAAAACAAGAGCCTCGAACGAGTCCCCGATGTCGCGCGGATCGTTTTCCAGAACGGCTTGTTCGCTCATCCGCCTCGCTCCACGTCCATCGGCGCTGGAAAGGGCGCCGCCGCCGGTTTCCGGGAGGTGCTTGGCGCTCCGTCAGGCTCATGACTTTCCGATCATCGTCATCTCAAACCTCTAAAATACGATACGACGATGAAATCTGCCGCAGCTGCTGTCCCAGCCCTGCGTGGCGCATCCCCCTCGAATGCTTGAAATCCGGGGGCTTGAGACAACCCCTTTCGGCCGGTCGCTCCAAGGAGCGGTCCAAAGCAAATGCTCGTTCATGCCTCGTTGGTTCTGCGAGGCGAACGCGGCCGGCCGCACCCGTTGAAGCCGCGGAACCGGACAGGCGGCGGGGTGTGGACCGTCTCCACGGTTGCACAGGTGCGGGCGCATCAAAACGAGGCATTTTGAAGCAAGCCAAATCATTTTGGAGGACAATAAACTCGCGAAAACAATTCAGACAGTTAAATATCAGACAGTTAAATATTTCAGACAGCGTCCACTTAAAACAATAATCAATTCGGTTCGGAAGGGTGCCTTGATACCATCATGTCCAAACGCGAGTTTGACAATAATGCAAGCAACGGGCGGTCTCGGACATTTCTCAATCATATTCTTTGGGCGGATGCCTGACAAGATGATCGTCCTACGCCCGATTCTTGTTCTTTCGACTGTGCGGTGGGGCATCGCATTCGGTTGGTCGATGAGTTTGCGCAACGATGCGGGGATATTGCGTCGCGTCTTCGAAAATTCGAATAGCCGAACGA
>CAWAQW010000060.1:0-81193 GCA_963784075.1 uncultured Alphaproteobacteria bacterium
CTGCGATGCCGGCGCGGCTGCAGGGCGGTTTCGGCGGTTCCCCGCGCTGTGTGTCCGGGCGAAAGGTGGGCGAGGTTTGGTGATGACGGTGGCCGGGCGCCCGAGTGTCAAGAAGACCGCCGATAAAGCAGCCGAGCGGGCCGCAAGGAGGCGGAGATTGACGCGAAAACTGCAGGCGCAGGCGAGGATGCGCACAAGCGAGCGAACCGGGACAAGGGGGACGCCTTCTATGGCGCCCCCCGGTTTTCCTGCTTTTTCGCACGCGCCCGCGTTAACCCTCGCCCCCGCGGCCAAATTTCTCGTGAAGGTGACCCAATGCCCTTACCATGTAGCGGTCGATCGTGCGCACCGATACGCCGAGCCTTCCCGCTATCTCGGCATAGCTAAGTTCCTCGACCCGGCTGAGTAGAAAGGCCTCGCGGCAGAGCCTCGGCAGTTCGCAAGGGAGGTCTCGAGCCGCCGCAGCTCCATCACGCCTGCGGCGGTGGATTCGGGACACGGCGGAGACTCGGCATTGCAGGCAAATTCGAGGTCCGCGCCCGCGTGGCGCAAACGGATCTTGGCCTTTCGGGCAAAATCCACCGCCAGATTGGAAAGAGGTAGGGGCGCGGATGTTCGAGCGTCGCGGCGCTTCCTCGCTGGAGGAGGTGGAGGTAAGCGTCTTGCACGACGTCCTCCGCCTCCTGGCGTCCGAGGCGGCGCCGTGCAAACGCATGCAATTCGCGCCTGGCATGCGCCTGATAAAGAGCCGCAAGCGCGGTGTTAGACGGCGACATGGGGGGCCTCCATGGCTTGCGCGATTGTGAAGGCCCGGAAAAAAATGATGAGGGACGACAAAGCGACAACGCCCAAGTTGGGAAACAACATGCAGTGATCTCCTGACATGGCCGGGGCCGCGAGAGACCGCGCCGGCCGCATAACGGAAAAGGGTTCAGTTGTAGAATGGCCGCGCTCGCGCCGCGTGCGCCGGAGTGCTCACCCCAGTGCCTCTCCTAATGGCCAGTTTTTCCGCCCGGTTTGCTGGAGAAAGACTCTTGCCCCGATTTGCTTCGGGGTAAGGTCCTAAGCTCCCGCAACGGAGAGAAAGTTTCGCCAAGATGGAGGCAGAGGATCGCCGCACGGAGCCGTTAAAAGCGGAGGGCGTGCAGAACAATCAGCGGTTCTGGGGAGGACCGCGCGCGGCAAAAAAATACTTACGAGGCGCACGTGCGGCATGCACTGCCGCAGGCGCGAAATCGATTGTGGACGCAGCGCGCGTGAGGAAAATGACAACCGCCGAAGCTGTCCCGGCATAGGCGCAAGCGGCGGCGCAACCCAGGATACAGCAAAGGCAGTGATGGTGTCCGGCAGAATCGCGGCCCGGGGCGCCCGGACCGGAACCGTCGACCGCGCAATTAATATCGCCGTTGGAAACGAAGGCGGCGGCTGGCGCCGTTGCGGCGAGCAAGCCTTGCAGCAAAAGCGCATAGATCGCGAACGCGCAGATCGCGCAACGCTTTGCAATCGAGCCTTGTCGGAAACGCCCCATCGCCGTAGCCTCTACCGGCTCGATTCGCAGCGTCATTCAACAAGAGTACACTAGTCGGAGTGAGAGCCCGCGGGCTGCGCTACACTCCACCACGCCGCAGGAGCCCTGACCGCAGCTTGCTTCGCGTGCTTTTATAGCGGCGCCATGGCTTGACGGCAAGCCTAATGGCAAAACGCGTTGACTGCAGCACATTCGCTGCGCTGCTTTTCGTGCCATTTGCTCGAACGGGGCGCTCAGCCCAAATTGGCGCCCGTAAATCGCCCACCGGCCCCTCGAATGAATTGCTTCAGGTCGAGCAAAGTTTCGATTTCTCTTAGCAACCCTGTTTGGCCCGCTTCGGCTCAGCCATCCCCTCATTCCGAATTGATCGAGCGGGATTGCGAGGTGCTCCACGCTGCCTTTTGTGGATTGCTATCCGCGCGTGTCATGGATTGCTTGCCCCGAGGCGACAAATCGGGAGTCTCTGCTCATGCAATATGAGTCGCTGGGCGAGACGATGAGACAGAAGCAGACCCTTTGCTTTCGAGAAGTCTACCACTTTCTTGAGGCGCTGTTTGATGATGACCTGCATGCCAAGCGGATCCTGTCATTGGCCAATGCGACCCTCGGTGTCATCAAGAGCGCTTCCCTGGCGGTCAATACGATCGGCCAGGGCCTTGCCCTGGCGCGGGGGCTTTTGACCAAGCATGCGATCAAGCAAGTGGACCGGCTACTGTCCAACGAGGGAATCGATGTCGATGCCGCGCTGAGCCGCTGGATTCCCTATGTGGTGGGATCGCGCACCAGCATCAATGTGGCCATGGATTGGACCGATTTCGATGCCGATGGCCAGGCCACCATTATGCTCTCGCTGCTGACCCAGCACGGGCGAGCGACACCGCTTCTGTGGCTGACGGTCGATAAATCCGCCCTCAAGAACCGGCGCAACGAATATGAATATCAGGCGCTTGTCCGCTTGGCCGATGCCCTCCCGGCGGACATCAAGGTGTGCATCGTTGCCGATCGTGGGTTCGGTGATCAAAAGCTCTACCGGATGCTGACCGAGGAGTTGAAATTCGACTACGTCATCCGCTTCCGGGGCAACATCACGGTGACCGGCGCGGCCGGCGAAACGCGCACCGCCGCCGCCTTTGTTGGACCCGGCGGGCGGGCGCGCCTCCTGCGCGGCGCCATGGTGACGACCGATCGCTATCAGGTGGGAACCGTGTTGTGCGTGCAAGACAGGAAGATGAAACAGGCTTGGTGTTTGGCTGCCAGCAGCACCAGCGCGACTTCGCGGGCTTTGATGAGCCTGTATGGCAAGCGCTGGGGCATCGAATGTGGGCTGCGCGACACCAAGGACCCGCGTTTCGGCATGGGCATGGGATCGATCCACGTCAGCACGCCGGAGCGGCGCGACAGGCTATGGCTGCTGAACGCATTTGCAATCGCACTGCTGACCTTACTCGGGGCGGCCGGTGAAGTGCTCGGCTATGATCGATATCTCAAGTCAAACACAGCCAAGCGCCGCACCCACTCGCTGTTCCGCCAAGGCTGCATGCTCTACGAATTGATCCCTACAATGCCAGAGGTCCGATTACAGCCATTGATCGAGCGGTTCGCTGAAATGCTCGCCGAAATCCCGGCCTTCGCAGATACTTTCGGGGCCATTTGAAAATGAGGGGAGTCATGAGCCGCTTCGGTATTGGCGGCAGTTCGTGTTTGCCAAATACTTCTCGATCACGTTCCGCGATTATATTCCATTTGAAACCCTTCAATTCCAGCATCATTGGGCTAACCGGCGATCTGCAAAAAACCGCGGCCATCGCGAAGGCCTTTCGTGCGTACGCCAAAAAAGTGATGGGCGAGGCCCGGCGATTATACGGTGGATCACACCGGTGTCGCACATGAACAAGCGTACGAGCCTTTAGGGGAGCGGCCTATGAAGCAAGTCGCCATAAGCCACGTCGAGCTGTTGCGTGAAAACCACGGCCCAAGTTAATCGGTGGCGTTTCAGTTAGCCTAGCACCAACGGTTAATGATTAATTCTTGACTTCGTGTCAGAAACGCTCAGACTTTCGCCAATATAAAATTTTAGTGTTGTCGCAAAGGCGCAGCAAGTGGGAGTGGCCAGCCTCCGGCGTTGTTGGTTTTTTTCGCGAGGTTCCGTGTGTGGCTCGACGCGGGCTGTCCGCTTTTGGCTCGTTTTTCTCGCTTGCCTCGCCCAGTTATGGATGCCCGCGCAACACCGGCATGCGCCGGGTTTTGCCTCGCATTCCACCGCCTTCACCACCGTCGCCACGGGCTCCGGCCTCACGCTCGCGAGCTTCGACGAAGAAAAATCACGCGTTCCTTGCGCCCATCATGCTAGCTCCCACGATGGCAACGGCCCCTCACCTAGTGACCACGACAATTGCCCCTGCTGCGCATGCCTATGCTGCTGCGCGCTCGTGCATGCTGCGTTGGGCATTCTGCCGCAGGAAGCGTTGCGGCCAGCCTATGCGCCGCTAATTGCTGCAATCGCCGCGCCACCCGCGCTTCTCGGCACACTTAGGCGGTTTGCAGCTTTTGCCGGGCAGCCGCGCGCGCCTCCCATCCTGATCTGATCGACGAGCCATCGCCCTGCGGCCGCCATTGTGGGTGGCGCTAAGGCTATCTCTCACCTTCAGATCGAGGATTGAATCATGTCTTACAAAACTTCGATGGCTTGCGCCGGCGCATTCGCCGCCGCGGCCGCTCTCGCCGGAACTGCCTTCGCCGCCGAGCCCCCTCCCGTACCGCCAGTTTCAATCTTCACCTGGACCGGCCTCTATGTCGGCAGCCAGATCGGTTACGCCTGGGGCCAAGATCCGGTCACCTGGTTCGGAACCGCCAATGATCTTGATCCGGCCGCCGGCGCATTTACCCTGAACCCGCAAGGGGTGATTGGCGGCGCCCATGTCGGCTACAATCTCCAATATAACCCGTGGCTGGTGTTTGGGCTCGAAGGGTCCATCGATGGGACGAGCTTGAAGAAAACTGCTGTCGTGCCCTTGGCCGACTTTGCAGCGGACACTTTTGGCAGCGCGACGGCCACCTCCAGCGCCGGTGTTCAAGGCTCGATCCGCGGCCGCCTCGGCTTTGCTTGGGACCGGGTCTTAATCTACGGCACGGGCGGCGTCGCCTTCACCAGCTTCAACACCAGCATGACCGACACGGCTGGGTTTTTCACGGGGGTTCCGGGCACCTACTCGAGCTTCGCGAACACCCGCGCCGGCTGGACGGCTGGCGAGCGGCATTGAATATGCCGTCACCGACAATTGGTGGGTGCGGGCCGAGTACCGCTATTCGAATTTCGGCCATACCACCGACTTTCCTTTTCCGGGGGAACTCCCGGAGGGCGGCTTTCTCGCCGCGCAACACCACCTGACCGAAAACCAGGTTCAAGCTGGCTTCAGCTACAGATTCGACTTGGACGGCTCCTGGACCAGCTGTGGCTCCGGGACCAGTCGCGGCTCCCGCCCCGGCGTTTGCTCCCGGACCAGCGCTGCCTCCGGGACCGGGTCTCACGAAATATTAAGCCAGGCATTCACATCGAGGACTCATCATGTCTCATAAAACTTCCCTGGCTTGCGCCGGCGCATTCGCCGCCGTGGCCACCGTTGCCGGCATAAGCCCGGCCCTCTCTCACACGATCGTCGGCAACCGTGTATTCCCCGCCACGCTCGACATCGACGATCCCGGCGTCAACGACGAATTTACCGCCCCCGTTTTCAGCTATGTCCCAAATCCGGATGGCTCGAACGCCTATGGTTTCACCTTTCAATGGCAAAAGACGATCACGGCCGATTTGTCGTTTTTCATCGGCGACACCTTCACTCATCTCACCCACACTTTGAAGCCGGATGGGACGATCGGCACGCTGAATGGATGGGACAATATCGAGACGCAGTTGAGGTATACGTTCTACCAAAACGCCGAGCACGAATTTATCCTTTCGACCTCGGGCCACGCCTCATGGGGCAACACCGGCAATGTTGGCAGCGGTTTCGCCGATCCACATACGATCCTCACGGCGAGCCTCTACGTCGGCAAGGGCTTCGGCGATTTGGAAACCGAATGGCTGCGGCCTTTCGCGGTCACCGGCGAAGTGGATTACTCATGGTCGACGCACCCGATCGATTTCTCGTTCGACCCTGTCACCGGCCTTTCGGTCAGTCAGACGCCAACCTTTCTGACCTATGGCGCCACACTCCAATATAGCTTGCTCTATATGAATGCCTTCGTGCATGAGGTGCCGGAGTTCTTCAGGCAGCTCATCCCCACGATGGAATTCTCATTGGCAACGCCCGTCTCGAACATCGGCCCCTCGGTTCAAGGAGCGATCCCCGGCACGCACCAAACGACGGGGACGTGGGGGCCCGGCGTTTATTATCTCGGCAGGCTTGGGCCTGTTTCCTTCGAAGTCGGCGCCGTGACGCAAATTCCAATTAATCGCGCGAGCGGCAGACATGTCGGCGCTCTCGCCATATTGGATTTCTTCCTCGACGACATGTTCCCCAATTCGCTTGGCAAACCGATCTTCGGCCCGCGCCAGGCCCGCCCCAGCGGAACGTTTTAGTAAGGAGGCGATCATGCAACGTTTCCTGAAGTGTCTTCTTGCGGCGGTCTTGGCTGCCCCGCTTGCCACGTCCGCTGCTTTCGCACATGCATTTCTCGACCATGCGGTCCCGGGCGTTGGAATGACTGTGAGCGGCCCGGTGCGCGAACTGAGGCTCTATTTTACCCAAGGCGTGGTCACGGCCTTTTCCCATGTGCATCTCGTGAGTTCCGCGGGGGCTGCCATTCCCGTCAGCAAGCCGGTGAATGATCCTTCTGACCAGCAGACTGTGATCGTCCGCCTCGGGCGGGCGCTGGGACCCGGCACTTACAGCCTGAGCTGGCAGGTGGTCTCGGTCGACACGCATACGACTCAAGGCACGTTCACCTTTACGGTCACCTAAGGACGGGGCGGGTGTCTGGCTTCGCCGAGCAAACGGCGGTCAGGCACCCGCCCCGCAACAATGAGTGGCATCTGGTCGCTTGTTGAGACCCGTATAACGATTCGAACCGCCGGCAATTATCAAGGTCACTTGGCAATGTTGATGGTTTTCTGGCCCCTCGTCATCGCACGCTGGATTCATTTCGCCTGCGTGTTCGTGCTGTTTGGATCCTCCTTCTTTTGGCTCTACGAGAGACAGGAGCGATTATCCTCGGGTCCCGGCGGAATGCCGCGAGCGCTTCACGCAACAACCCTATTGCTGCGCATCGCCGCGCCTCTCGCGGCAATTTCCGGCGTTGCCTGGCTCGCGTTGGTTTTGGTCAATATGACGCACAACTTTGACAGCGCCTTTGATCCCGAAGATCTGCAACTCTTCTTTTTTGAGACACCGTTTGGCACGGTCTCGATGGTTCGCCTCACGCTCCTCGTGATTGCCGTGGTGATCGCCTTCCTGCCTTGGCGCAGCCGCTGGCGGTTCGCTGTTCTCGTCCTCGTGAGCGCCTTGCTTTTGATCACCCAAGCCTGGTTTGGTCATTCGGTCGATGGCAAAGGCCTTTATCGAGCCACTATGATGACGGTCTATGCCATCCATACGATTGCCGCGGCGGCCTGGGCGGGCGGGCTTCCGGCGCTTTTATTCGCGCTCGTCGAGCAACGCCGCTTGGGGCCTTCGGAACAAGCACGCGCGTGCACGCTCGATATTTGCTCCCGCTTTTCCTTGATGGCGATGACGGCGGTCACATTTGTTGTTTTAAGCGGTGTTGCAAACACAGCGTTTCGCGTCGAAGGATCCTTCCTCAAGCTTTTCGACAGCGATTACGGCGACGTGCTGCTTAAGAAGATAGCGATCGTCGCCGCCATGCTCGCATTGGCCTTTTTGAACCGTTTCGTTCTGGTGCCGCGATTGCGCGCCGCGCCCGTGAAGAACATCACGCAAATCGCCAAGCTTCGCTATGTTTTGGCCGTTGACGTTGTGCTCGGCGCGCTTGTTCTCGGCGCCTCGGCCGTTCTCGGAATCACCATGCCGCCGATGTGAAGGCCAAACCGGCAGGAACGCTTAAACCTTAAGGTGGTAGCCATGAACCGTCGTAAATTCATCGCTGCCGCCGGAATCGCCGTTTGGCTTGTTTCAATGTCACAGGCCTTCGCCCGGTTTAGAGGTGGCGCTTTCCTCGATCACGCGGTCCCGGGCGTCGGATTGACCGTCAGCGGTCCGGTGCGCGAGCTTCGGCTCTATTTTACCATTGACGTGCTCCCAGGCTTTTCCAGCGTCGAGGTCATAAATTCCAGGGGGGTTGCGATTGCGGCCGGCAGGCCCGTCAATGATCCCGCCGATCCGTCGGTTGTGATCTTCAGATTCGGACGTGCGCTGCCACCTGGCACCTATGGCGTGAGTTGGCAAGTGGTCTCGGTCCACAGGCGCCCCAGCTGGGGCACATTCCATTTTACGATTTCTTGAGCCAAGCCATGCGTTGTTCATGAAAATAGGGCAATTTCCGCAATCGCGCCTCCGCCGCACCGAAGGCCAACTCGGCGGCGGCTGACGTGAGGGAGCCAGAGGGGGCAAGCCATGAGATCGCTTAGCGCCCTTTGGCGCCAAATTCATTTAATCGAGTTGGCAGCCTAGATGCTCCTGGCGGTATCGTCTGGAGCTCGAACCTTAAGGAAATAAATATGCAGCGCCGTGAATTTATTGCCGCCGCCGGAACGGCGGCCGTCCTTGCGTCAGCGTCAACTTCGAAGGCGTTTGCTCAGGCTATGGGTGGCGGAGAGATGCAATCGCGGCGGTCAATTCCGAGCATACCGGCCATTTGGCCAAGGCAGTCGCGATGATCTGCCGGGACTGCCAGAAGGAATGTGAAAAATTCCCGAAGATCGCCGAATGCAAGGCCTGCGCCAACTCCTGTAAGGCTTGCGCCGCGGAATGCGAAAAGGTTGCTGCGTAATCAATGATTTGGGTCGGCGGCTGGGACTTTTTTTCGGATTTGAAATCTACCCCAGCCGCTGCCCCGCTTGCGGCGCCCCTCAGGATCTTCCCCGAATTGACAGCTGGACCTCATGCCGCTAGCTGCGTGAGAGCACGACGACGTTAGGGCGACACTCATGCGGCAGGCCTCGACAACAACCACCAAGCGTTACGATCTTCCGACGATCTGGTTCCATTGGACGGTGGCTTTCCTCGTCCTTCTCCAATGGGTGATCGCGCAAGTGATCGATTGGTTTCCGCAAGGCGCGCCTCGGATCGACGCGCGATCGGTACATATCAGCCTCGGCCTCTTCCTCGGCGTCCTAATCGTGGCGCGGATTTTTTGGCGGGCGACGGGCGGGCGCGTTTTGCCGCCGGCCAATCGGGGCGCCCTCCAGATCTTGGCGAAAACGCTGCACTTCGCGCTTTACGCCCTTTTGATCGCCATGATTCTGATTGGCATTTTTCTTGTCTATCTGAGGGGCGATAGTTTCTTCGGCCTGTTTACCGTTCCGGCGTTCGACCCCAACAGCAAAGCGTTGCGCCACAATGTCGGGGAATTGCATGGCACGATCGCGACGATCCTTCTCATCCTGGCCGGCCTGCACGCCTCGGCCGGCCTCATTCATCATTATCTGTGGCATGACGGCGTCTTGCGGCGCATGATGCCAAGCCGTAACTAGCTCTTCGACGGCGTTCCGGCGCTCGTACGTCCCGCTGTAGCCGCAACCGGGGCACAACCAACTTTCGGTGGTCCATGCCAGCGACGCCGCATATCGAAAAGCACTTTCTCGCATCGGCTCTCGTCCGCGACATTGTTATCGGGATGGCGGATGGTCTCACCGTTCCTTTCGCCCTCGCGGCAGGTCTTGCCGGGGCCGTGTCCTCGACAGCCATCATCATTACGGCGGGTCTTGCCGAGGTCGCGGCAGGCGCAATCGCCATGGGACTCGGCGGCTTTCTCGCCGCGCGCACCGATCTCGAACACTACCGCTCCGAACTCCAGCGCGAGAAAGCCGAGATTAAGCAAGTTCCAGATACCGAGCGCGCGGAAGTCCGGATGATCCTGCGCCAACTCGGCCTCGACTCCGGTCTCGTCGATACGGCGACAGCCGCGATCACCCGTGATCCGGAACGCTGGATCAATTTCATGATGCGTTTCGAGCTTGGTTTGGAACAGCCGGTGCCGGGCCGCGAACTCAAAAGTGCCGTGACGATCGGCGGCGCCTATGTCACTGGCGGCCTCATTCCATTGCTGCCATATTTTTTCTCCGCGAAGGTTTCGCACGCACTTCCGATGTCGATCGCGCTGACCCTCGCCGCCCTCCTGATCTTTGGGGGTATTAAAGGGCAAATGACCGGCGCCCCGCCCTTGCGTAGCGCCCTGCAAACGGCGCTCATTGGCTCACTCGCCGCCGCCGCTGCGTTTACCATAGCGCGGCTGGTCGGCCAGTGATCGCGCATTCGGTTGCGTCCTGAAGCATGACCCCATGTTCAATCTTGATCCCCTGATCTGGAGCCTCGCCGTTGCCCTCGGCATCGGCCTCCTGATCGGCACGGAGCGCGAGCGCCGCAAGGGAACAGGACCCGAGCGTTCCGCCGCGGGTCTGCGCACCTTTACCCTTGCATCGCTCGCCGGGGCGGTGAGCTTCATCGTCGGCGGCGCGACGCTTCTCGCGGTCGCCACGGCGGGAATTTTCGGGCTGGCGGCGCTCGGCTATTGGCGCAGGGTGACGGACGATCCGGGGCTCACAACGGAAATCGCGCTCGTTTCAGCGACCTTGCTCGGCGGATTTGCGATCACCCGGCCCGCGTTCGCCGCAGGCATCGCGGTGGCCATCGCCATATTGCTCAACGCGCGCATGGCGCTCCACCGTTTCGCGCGTTCGGTCCTCGGCGAAAACGAGATCCGGGATGCCCTCACACTTGCCGCCGCCACATTGATTGTCTTGCCAATATTGCCGAATCAACAAATGGGACCTTTCGGCGCCCTCAATCCCCATGCAATTTGGGTCATCGTTATCCTCGTGATGGCAATTGGCGCCATCGGCCACATCGCGGTGCGGCTCGCGGGGGCCCGTTTTGGCCTTCCTATTTCGGGGCTTGCGTCTGGTTTTATTTCCGGCACGGCGACTATTGGCGCCATGGCCGCGCGGGCCGCCGCGGCGCCGAACCTTCTTTTGCCGGCGGCGGCGGGTGCAGTTCTGTCCTCGATCGGAACCATCATTCAGTTGGTGGTTGTGCTCGCCGCGACGAATGTCGAAGTTCTGCGGGCCATTGTGGTTCCGCTTGCCTTTGCTGGCGCTGCCGCAGATTTCTACGGCATTGCCTTCGCGTTTCTCATTTGGCGGCAGAATTCAGGGGCCGTGGCCGAGAGCGGCCATGCGTTCAGCCCATTGGCGGCCGCGACCTTCGCCGTCATGCTCACGGCGGTTTTGCTCGCCTCAAGAGCCATGAACGAATGGCTCGGGGCCTCAGGTGTCGTGGTCACGGCGGCGTTAACAGGATTGGTCAGTGTCGATCCGGCAGCGATTTCGGTGGCCGCATTGGCCGGAGCCGGAAAAATCAGTCCAACCGACGCGGCATTTCCGATCTTGATCGCGTTTACGACGAACACGATCACCAAGGCCGTCTTGACGGTCACCCAGGGCGGCTTTGGCTTTTCTTTCCGGGTCCTTCCGGGTTTGGCCCTTGTGACCCTGGCCGCGTGGGCCGGGTGGTGGCTTTTGAAATGACTTTATGACGCCAGCGGCTCCAGCCGCTTAACTCCCTTGGGCGTCCCTTGGGGCAGCATAAAATGTTTGCATCCGAATTGAAAAAGCGCGCGGGCTCTCGGACGTGATCACGACGGCAGCTTTCCGATTCCATGGAATCGGAAAGCTGCTCATGTGAACTACCGCGTTGAAATCCGCTTCGCTTGAAAATTGTCTCGCGCGAGGTCGGCCTCCAACGTGAACGGCTCTAATGCGTGATGGCGCCGGGCGTATCTTCTTCGGTGGACAGCGGCGTGAGCGGCTTTGCCTCCTCCTCCCAGACGATGGGCACAGGCTGGCGCACCAGGGCGTGGCTCAAGACTTCTTCCATCCGTGACACCGGCACGATTTCGAGGGCGTTTTTGACCGGATCTGGAATTTCCGCCAGATCCTTAGCGTTTTCCTCGGGAATCAAAATCTTCTTGAGGCCCCCGCGCAGCGCGGCAAGCAGCTTTTCCTTGAGCCCGCCGATCGGCAGGATTCGGCCCCGCAAAGTGATCTCGCCGGTCATCGCAATGTCGCGCCGGATCGGGATGCCGGTCATGATCGACACGATAGCGGTCGCCATGGCAACGCCCGCCGAGGGACCATCCTTGGGCGTCGCCCCTTCTGGAACATGCACATGGATGTCGCGCCGGTCGAACACGGGCGGCTCGATGCCGAAATCAACCGCGCGCGAACGGACATAGGACGCCGCCGCTGAAATCGACTCCTTCATGACATCGCGCAGATTTCCGGTCACGGTCATCCGCCCTTTGCCAGGCATCATCACGCCTTCGATCGTCAGCAACTCGCCGCCAACCTCGGTCCAGGCAAGGCCCGTCACGACGCCCACCTGATCCTCGGTTTCCGCCTCGCCGTAGCGGTATTTTGTCACACCGAGAAAATCCTGGAGATTTTCATCGGTGATCGTGACCTGTTTTGTCTTGCCGGTCAGGATCTGCTTGACCGCCTTGCGCTCGAGTTTTGCGAGCTCGCGTTCAAGACTTCTGACCCCGGCCTCGCGCGTATAGCGCCGGATCAAGGTGATGAGGCCGCCATCGTCGATCGACCATTCCTTGGTCGCAAGACCATGCTTCTTGAGCCCTGCCGGAATGAGATGACGGCGCGCGATCTCGACCTTTTCAGCCTCCGTGTAGCCGGCGATCCGGATGATTTCCATGCGGTCCATGAGGGGCGCCGGAATATTCAACGTGTTCGCCGTCGTGACGAACATGACATTCGACAAATCATAATCAACTTCGAGATAGTGATCGTTGAAGCAATGATTCTGCTCCGGATCGAGAACCTCGAGCAGCGCCGATGACGGATCGCCGCGGAAGTCCATGCCCATCTTGTCGATTTCGTCGAGCAGGAAGAGCGGATTTGAACTCTTGGCCTTGCGCATCGATTGAATGATCTTGCCCGGCATGGACCCGATATAAGTGCGCCGGTGGCCGCGGATTTCCGCTTCGTCGCGCACGCCGCCGAGCGACATGCGGACAAAATCGCGGCCCGTGGCTTTGGCGATCGATTTGCCGAGCGAGGTCTTGCCGACACCTGGCGGGCCGACGAGGCACAGGATGGGCCCCGTCAATTTGTTCGCACGGCTCTGCACCGCGAGATATTCGATGATGCGCTCCTTGACCTTTTCAAGACCGAAATGCTCGCTGTCGAGGACATTCTCGGCGACGTTCAAATCCTTCTTGATTTTGGAACGCTTGTTCCAGGGAATCGAGAGGAGCCAATCGAGATAATTGCGGACAACGGTGGCTTCCGCCGACATCGGCGACATCTGCCGCAATTTCTTCAGTTCGGCGGTCGCCTTGTCGCGCGCTTCCTTGGAGAGTTTGGTGGTCTTGATGCGCTCGTCGATCTCGGCAAGATCGTCCTTTCCGTCCTCATCGCCGAGTTCCTTCTGAATCGCCTTCATCTGCTCGTTCAGATAGTATTCGCGCTGGGTCTTCTCCATTTGCCGCTTGACGCGGGTGCGGATGCGCTTCTCGACTTGCAGCACCGAGATCTCGCTTTCCATCAAGGTCAGGCATTTCTCGAATTGCTTGGCGATCGAGGTGGTTTCGAGCACCGCCTGTTTGTCCGATATCTTGACCGCGAGATGGGAAGCGATCGTGTCGGCGAGCTTCGAATAATCCTCGATTTGGGCGACGGCGGCGACGACCTCGGGCGAAATCTTCTTGTTGAGTTTGACATAGCCTTCGAATTCGGCGACGACCGAGCGGCCGAGCGCTTCCACCTCGACTTTGTCGTAGGGCTCTTCCGCGATGGCCTCGGCACGCGCTTCATAGAAATCATCGGTGCGCGAATAGCCGAGCACCTTGGCGCGCACCTGGCCCTCGACCAAAACTTTGACCGTGCCATCGGGCAGCTTCAGCAGCTGCAAAACCGAAGCGAGCGTGCCCGTTGAGAAAATCGCGTCCGTCGCCGGATCGTCGTCGGCGGCTGTCATCTGGGTGGCAAGAAGAATGAGCGTGTCGGCCTTCATCACTTCTTCGAGGGCGCGAATCGATTTTTCACGGCCAACGAAAAGCGGCACGATCATATGCGGAAAGACGACAATATCGCGCAGCGGCAGGACCGGATAGCTCTCTATCGTGCCGGGGCGAGCAGGCTCGCGCGTCTGGGTCATTTCATTGTCCTATTCGGTAAACCATACCGCAGACATGGCGGCGGCGGGACGCAGTTTCAAGAAGGCCTCCTCCCGGCGGCCGCTGGCGCGGCGTGTCGGGAGGAGCGCCAGAGGCCGGCGCGAACTCAAGCGCTTACGCCGCTTTTTTCATTCCGATCGGCGTAGATGTAGAGCGGTCGGGATTTTCCCTCGACAACGTCGGGACCGATAACCACCTGCTCGACGCTTTCGAGGCCGGGAAGCTCGAACATCGTATCAAGCAGGATGCCTTCCATGATCGAGCGCAATCCACGCGCGCCGGTGCGCCTCTCGATGGCTTTTTTGGCGACGACGTTCAAGGCTTCGTCCTGGAAGGTCAGTTCCGTGTTTTCCATTTCGAAGAGCCGCTGATACTGTTTGACGAGCGCGTTCTTTGGCTCGGTCAGGATTTTCTTCAGCGCGTCTTCATCGAGATCGTCGAGCGTCGCGATGACCGGCAACCGGCCGACGAATTCCGGGATCAGCCCGAACTTCAGCAAATCCTCCGGTTCGACTTTGCGGAGAACCTCGCCGGTCCGGCGGTCGTCGGGCGCCTGGACTGTCGCGCCGAACCCAATCGACGTGCTCTTGCCGCGCGTCGAGATGATTTTTTCGAGACCCGCGAAAGCGCCGCCGCAAATGAACAAGATATTGGTCGTATCGACCTGCAGAAATTCTTGCTGCGGATGCTTGCGTCCGCCCTGCGGCGGCACCGACGCGACCGTGCCTTCCATGATTTTCAAAAGCGCCTGCTGGACGCCTTCGCCCGACACGTCGCGGGTGATCGACGGATTGTCGGATTTGCGCGAAATCTTATCGATCTCGTCGATATAGACGATCCCCCGTTGCGCCCGCTCGACGTTATAGTCGGACGCTTGAAGAAGCTTCAAAATGATGTTTTCGACATCCTCGCCGACATAGCCCGCCTCGGTCAGTGTGGTGGCATCGGCCATCGTGAAGGGCACATCGAGAATCCGCGCCAAGGTCTGAGCAAGCAAGGTCTTGCCCGATCCGGTGGGACCGATCAGCAGAATATTCGATTTCGCGAGCTCGACATCATTGTGCTTGGCCGCATGATTGAGGCGCTTGTAATGATTGTGTACGGCAACCGACAATACCCGCTTGGCTTGCGGCTGGCCGATGACGTAATCGTCGAGAACCTTGCAGATTTCCTTGGGCGTCGGAACACCGTCACGGCTTTTGACAAGCGAGGATTTGTTCTCCTCGCGGATAATATCCATGCAAAGTTCGACGCATTCGTCACAGATAAAAACCGTCGGGCCCGCAATGAGCTTGCGCACCTCATGCTGGCTCTTGCCGCAAAAGGAGCAATAAAGGGTGTTTTTCGAGTCGCTGCCGCCGACCTTGGTCATCGATCGTCTCCATACCGGCCAGAGGTCTTGTGCGAACTCCGGTCACGCTAAGTGATAAGGCGGCGGACGCTGATAGACCGCCCACCAGCGGGCGAATCAGCACACAAACCAGCCCAGTTTACTTCGAGTCCAGACTCCCTCTCCCCTTACATTCGGCACCGCCGAAGCTTAGAAAATCTGTATTCCTCTTGTCACGAAACGCGTGTCACGACTTTACATCCTATCTCTGGCTCGATTTCGATCAACCTAAATCCTATTCATTTCTATCCGTTGCGACAAATCGCTGTGTGAGCGGCGGTTTGCGCATCTCTTTCACACGAAATTAGGTAAGCAATATTTGTACCAAAATATATTCCTGACGCTTGGCTCGTACAAGTCCGCACTCCCCAACTCCGGACATGCCCTACTCCGGACACGCACAAGTCCGCACCGTCCAATGCCCCCATCGCACCTTTGGCGCCGCGGCCGGAGTGCCCGAATCTGCAAAGCCTTGCCCCCTAACAAGAGGGCGAGCCCGAAACGATAACTGGCGAACCTTAATAAAAGCCGTGGATGAATTCCACTCTACTATTTGTTGTCCGCCGCCGGCGCCTCTTCCGGCCGCTTAATGATGACATGGTCGACGATGCCAAATTCCTTCGCCTCGTCGGCGGACATGAAGTGATCGCGATCCAAGGTCCGTTCGATCGAATCGTAATCCTTCCCCGTATGCTGGGCATAGATATCGTTCAGCCGCTTTTTGACTTTCATAATGTCCTCGGCGTGGCGGACAATATCCGAAGCTTGACCTTGGAAGCCGCCGGACGGCTGATGGACCATGATACGGGCATTCGGCAGCGCGTAGCGGGCATTCGCCTCGCCCGCGCAGAGGAGCAGTGAACCCATGGAAGCCGCCTGTCCGACACAAAGTGTCGAAACTTTGGGCTTGATGAATTGCATCGTATCATAAATCGCAAGGCCCGCTGTCACCACGCCGCCGGGCGAATTGATGTACATCGAAACCTCTTTCTTCGGATTTTCGGCTTCAAGGAACAGCAATTCGGCGATGATCACCGAGGCCATGTGATCCTCGATCGGACCCGTCAGAAAAATGATCCGCTCGCGCAGCAGCCGCGAATAGATGTCGAACCCGCGTTCGCCGCGGCTCGTATTCTCAATGACCTGGGGAATGAGGTAGTTATCGTAAATTTCAATTGGACTGCGATCACGCATGGCGGAGTTTTCCCTGATGAAAGAGAACTTGTCTGGACGGCAAGAAGATCATGGCCTCCGCCGAAAAAACAAGGATAGCACATTGACGCGCCGGGAGAAAAAGCCTTCGCCCGGCAAATTTGGCGTTCCGGATCACTCGGGGAGGGTCCCGGGCACTGTCTCGGCGATTGTATCGTCTGCGTCTTCGCTGCTCACCTTGAAAAGTTCGTCCTTTGAAACCTTTTTGTCGGTTAGCTTAACTTTGGAAATGACGTAGTCGACGACTTTTTCCTCATAGATGGGGGCCCGGATCTCGGCCAGGGCGCGCGGATTTTTCCGGTAATACTCCCAAACGGCCTTTTCCTGGCCGGGAAAGGCGCGCGCCCGCTGAGCCAAGGCTTGGCCGACCTCGTCGTCGGAGACCTTGATCTCCGCCTTTTCCCCGATTTCGGCCAAAAGCAGGCCGAGCCGCACCCGCCGTTCGGCGATCTTTTGATAATCCGCCCGCGCCGCCTCTTCGGTCGTGCCGTCGTCCTCGTAGCTGCGCCCGCTGCGCTTCTGCTCAGCTTCGACGGTGCGCCACACCGTCTCGAATTCCTGTGTCACCATACCTTCAGGCACGTCGAAGACATATTGCTTGTCGAGCGCGTCGAGAAGATCGCGTTTCCATTTTCCGCGCGAGGCCGCGAGATGATCGCGCTCGATGTTTTCGCGGATTTTCTCCTTGAGCTTGTCCAAATCCTCGAAACCAAAGCCCTTTGCGAATTCATCGCCGATTTCAAGTTCGGCCGGGGCCGCAACGCCCTTGAGCGTCACATCGAAAGTGGCGGCCTTGCCGGCGAGAGCCGCCGCGCTGTAATTCTCCGGAAAGGTCACCGAAATGACCCGGTGTTCGCCAATCTTCATGCCCTCGATCTGCGGCTCGATGCCGGGAATGAAACTGCCCGAGCCAAGGACAACATCAACATTTTCGCCCGCACCACCCTTAAAAGCCTCACCGTCGATTTTCCCAAGGAAATCCAGCGTGACCTTATCGCCATTTTCCGCGGCGGCCTCGCCTTCCTTGGCGGCATAGGTGCGATTTTGCTCCGCGAGCCTCGTCAAGATTTGCTCGACCTCGGCGTCGGACACATCGGCGACGAGCCGTTCGATTTCAATGTCCTCGAAGCTGCCAACCTCGATCTTCGGCAGCACTTCGAGGGCGACGGTAAAGGCGAGATCGGCTTTTGTTTCGAACGTCTTCTCGATTTCCTGCGCATCCCCGGGGAAATCGATCTTCGGCTCCAGGGCAAGCCGCAATTGATTGTCCTCGACAATCTTGCGATTGGCCTCGTTGACGGCCTCCTCGACAACTTCCGCCATGATCGAGCGGCCATAGAGACGCTTGAGATGCGAAACCGGAACCTTGCCCGGACGGAACCCCGGAATGCGCGCCTTGGCCTGGACTTCGGCGAGTTGGCCTTCGACTCGTTCGGCAAGCTCAGCCGCGGCAAGCACCACCTTGAATTCGCGCTTGAGGCCTTGCGAGTTTGTTTGCGTGACTTGCATTTGAATAAACCTTTTCCCCTTCTTCGTCGCCTTCAACCGAGATACCCGTGCCGGCGGACAGAGGGCCGGCACACCAAATCACGCTCCAAATGTGGCTATGGAGCACCGCCGCCGCCAGCGTCTCGCGCAGGTGGCGGTGCGCTCCCGCCAAGGTTTGGTGCGGGCGGAGGGACTCGAACCCCCACGATTTTCACCACCGGAACCTAAATCCGGCGCGTCTACCAGTTCCGCCACGCCCGCCGGCCGCTTCGCCGCCTCGTCTAAGTCTGCCACTTTCCTCATGCTGCAGACTCAGGGCGCCTTGCGCTCTATAGCAACGGCAATGGCGCCGCGCAGCAAAAAACTCTGAGCGCCGATCCAAGAAGATAGGCAGCCTGGCACGCCGCGGGATGAAAGAGAAAGGTCAAAGCAAGCCCTCCCCAATCCCGAAAACCGGCAAACCATAAGCGCTTCTTGCAAGCCCCGCCCGCCAAGCCAGCCCGCCACACGCCTGCCTGTCTGCTGGCTGTGCCTGGGGGCAAAACTCTGGCCATGTCCGCCGGAGGCATGCGCGCGGCGCCGCGAGCTCGTCCATAAACCCTCAAAAAGGAATGGGCTTGAGCACTCCGGCCTTGCCGTTCGAAGCCGCGCGCTTCGATGACCGCAACCGAAACGATTGATCGGGTCCATCACGCATGACGAGAGGCGGAAAATTTCCCGCATGTCCATTTTGACTCATCGCAGGGCGAAAGGCGGGAAGCTTCAAAAATAAGGACAATTGCAAATCCAGCCGACCATTCAGCGCTTCATGTCCGATCGAAAGTTGCATGAACGCTTCGCAGCCCAAAATGAAATTTGGCCGATCGGAAATGTGCCGGCCGCATCTTCCGCGGCGGAGATTTGCGCGAAAAGCGTAACCGTTAGGGCATCCCGTTTTGCGTTTTAAGAAATTTTTGTTCCACCGACCGCCGGAGGCAGTCCTCGGTCTTGTGCGCCTCTTCTCCTGTCGGAAGATGAGCGCGCCGCAGAATTCTGACAGCGATCTCCTGCACCTGAGTCTTGGAAATATTCACGCCGAGAATCGTGCAACCCGTAAAGCTCATCCAAAATTATATCCTTGAGACGATCAGCACGAGCAATCATTCGTAGAGCGCGAATCTCTTCCGATGGATTTTCAGCTCGTTTTAGCTTGCTCATACCTATGCTGCCGGTTTAAAAGAAGATCCTGAGCTTGTCAGTACTGCAGGATATATGGGACAATGCTGCAATAGATGACTCCCTCTTTTGGTTCCACTTGCAATTTCCTTTTTTCACACAACCGGTTCCCCCTTTCGCGGATCCTGCTCTACGCTCCGCGCCTCCGGACGCTGGAAGGCCGTCCCCTCAGAAGAGAGCAAGAGGAGAGACTGTGATGCGCGCGGCGGTTTTTTTGGGCGGCCCCGTCCTGTCAATTTCTGATATCATTTCATAGTCTTCACGCCGCGCATGACCGGCGCATGACCGGCGCAGGGCCTCGGCTTGACTCGGGCTTGCCTGGCTCTTGCCGTGCAGCCCCATAAGCCTTACCAATCAATGCAGCTTGAGCATGAATGACATGCTCTACGGGGCTGATTTGCTGTAGCGGCGGCGCCCGTCCATCAAGCGGGAAGGATAGTCTTGTCGAGCCTTGTGTCTCGTTTGCGATTTATTTTCGTTCTCTTGGCATTTGCGGCCGGCCTTTCTCCGGCGATGGCCATCGAATCGGTGCGCGTGCCGATCGAGTTGCAGGCCATCGATCTGACCAAGGCTTTCGAAACCTATCATTCCGACAGCGATCGTCTTCTCGTCTCGACGGCGCCGGGCTCGGATGGCATCGTCCGCCGCATCGAGGTGCGCGCCCGGGACGAAGGGACACGCCCGGACTGGATCGTCTTCGCGCTCACCAACGATACGAGCGAGCAGATCGAAAGATTGCTGGTCGCGCCGCATTTCCGGCTGGTCGGCTCCGGCGTGATCTGGCCCGATCTCGGCGCTTCGCGCATTTCCGCGATTACCGCGAGCCAAGGCTTTCCGATCGAACGCGGCGAAAGCTCCGATGCCGACGTTTTCCGCCTGACCCTCGATCCCGGCACCACCGTCACCTATGTCGCCGAACTGCGGACGCCGAATCTGCCGCAGCTCTATCTTTGGGATCCGGACGCCTACAAAGACAAGATGACAACCCTGGCGCTTTACAAGGGCATTGTCATCGGCGTTGCCGGGCTGCTTGCGCTTTTTCTTACCATCGTCTTCGTCGTCAAGGGCGCGGTGATCTTTCCCGCCGCCGCCGCCCTCGCCTGGACGGTGCTTGCCTATGTCTGCATCGATTTTGGATTTTGGAACCGGATCTTTGGCACCGAAGGCCAATCCGACCGCGTCTGGCGCGCCGGCATCGAGACCACCCTTTCAGCGACGCTGCTGGTTTTTCTCTTTGCCTACCTCAAGCTCAATCGCTGGCATGTGCGGGCGTCGCATGTGGCGGCGGTCTGGCTGCTCTTTCTCGCGGCCCTGGCTGGCTTGGCCGTCTACGACGCGCCGGTCGCGGCGGGCGTTGCGCGGATCTCGCTCGCCACGATCGCCGGCGCTGGGTTCATCCTCGTTCTTTATCTCGCCACGCATGGCTATGATCGCGCGATCATGCTGATCCCAGCCTGGTTTTTGCTGTTGATATGGGTCGTCGGCGCGGCCTTCGCGGTCACCGGAACATTGACCAATGATCTCGTCTCCCCGGCCTTGATCGGCGGTCTCGTGCTCATCGTCATGCTGATCGGCTTCACGATCATGCAGAACGCCTTCGCGGGCAGCGCGCTCGGTGGCGGCGGCGTCGCCGACGCGGAACGCAAGGCACTCGCCTTGACCGGCAGCGGCGACACCATTTTCGACTGGGACGTGACGGCCGACCAGGTCCATGTCAGTCCCGAGATCGAGCTGCAATTGGGCCTTGCCCGCGGCGCGCTCGAGGGGCAGGCCGCGGCCTGGCTCGACGTCGTGCATCCAACCGAGAGGGATCGTTTCCGCACCTGCCTTGACACCATGCTCGAGCAGCGGCGCGGCCGTATCAATCAGGAATTCCGCCTGCGCGGCGCCGGCGCGGATTACTACTGGTTCCGCATGAAGGCGCGGCCCGTCGTTGGGGCCGACGGCGATGTGATCCGCATCGTCGGCACGCTCTCCGATATTACCGAGGCAAAGATCGCCGAGGAAAGGCTTTTGCACGACGCCGTGCACGACAATCTGACCGGCTTGCCGAACCGGGAGCTGTTCTTCGACCGGGTCGATGCGGCCCTGACGCTCGCCCAAACCGACCCCAAAATACGCCCGGCCATCCTCAGCATCGACATCGACCGGTTCAAGCAAATCAACGAAGCGTCAGGCCTTTCGTCGGCCGATTCCATTCTCCTCACCGTGGCGCGGCGGCTGTCCCGTATTCTGAAGCCGCAAGACACGCTCGCCCGGCTTTCGGGCGATCAATTCGCCGTCCTGATCGTTTCGGAATATGAGACGAGTTCAGATCAGCGCTCTCGCCAATGTGGTTCGCCGCGTCGTCTCCACGCCGGTCGCGTTCAGCGACAAGGAAATCCCGCTCACGGCCTCGATTGGCCTCGCCCTCTATGACCCGCAATTGCACGCGACGCGCGAGGACATGCTGAAAGATGCCGAAATCGCGATGCGGCATGGCAAGCGGATGGGCGGCAACCGGATCGAGGTGTTCCGGCCGACGATGCGCGTCTATCGATCGGACCGGCTTGGTCTTGAGTCGGATCTGCGGCGGGCGCTCGACCGCGGCGAAATCAAAGTCCTTTTTCAGCCGGTCGTCCGGCTCGAGGACCGCACGGTCGCGGGTTTCGAAGCCTTGCTCCGATGGGATCATCCGCGGCATGGGCGGCTCAGCCCCGGCGAATTCATCCCGCTTGCCGAAGAAACCGGAACCATCATCGATCTCGGCCTTTTCGCGCTGGAGCGCACGGCGCATGAGCTCGCCGCCTGGCAACGCGCGCTCGACGTCGAACCGCCCATTTTCGCCAGCGTCAATATCTCCTCGCGCCAATTGCTCCGCCACGATCTCCTGCATGACGTCAAGGCGGTGCTGTCCCGCTCGCGTGTCGCTCCGGGCACTTTGAAGCTCGAATTGACCGAAAGCCTCGTGATGGAGAATCCCGAATATGCCGCGCAAATGCTGCTGCGCATCCGCGAGCTCGGCGCCGGCCTCTCGCTCGACGATTTCGGCACGGGCTATTCCTCCCTCGCTTATCTGCAAAGGTTCCCGTTCGACACGATCAAGATCGACCAGTCCTTCGTGCATCAAAACGGCAATGGCGTGCGGCCCGTCATCCTGCGCTCGATCGTGACGCTCGCCCATGATCTCGGCATGGAGGTCGTCGCCGAAGGCGCCGAAACGGAATCCGATGCGATCGAGCTCTATCAGCTCGGCTGCGAATATGCGCAAGGCTATGCCTTCGGCTATCCAATCAGCGCGATCGAGGCGCGCAAGCTGGTCGGCGCCGCGACGGCGGCGGCTTAGTCCGCCAACCCGCGCGCCTCGCAAGTTGGCCGGCGCCAGCCTCGCCGACTGTCCTTCATACCGGGAGATCGTCCCGCGCGGACGCTGAAAGAAAGGCTCTCTCTCATAGGCATTCTTGCTGATTTTGCCCACCACAGCCTGCAACGTTGCAATGGAGCGAAAGTCACAAAATTTTTGAGAAATTCTGCGCGCCATCTCGTTTCCGCCACGAAATCGTTTGGCAACGTAAACGTATAAGTATAGCGCCTTGCGATAGGCGCCCAAACAGTCTAAAGTAGAGCTATGTTACAGCGTCAGCTCCACAGCGCTCTTGCGGTATCGCCGGTACATTCTCGCCATATATTGAATTCCATTCCGACCGTCATTTATGAGCTTGCAATAACATCTAATGGCTTTCCCACCCAATGGGTCAGTGACAGCGTCAAGAGAATCTTGGGTTACGAAGTCGATGAAGCGCTGGCCCCCAACTGGTGGGTCGACTGTCTACATCCCGATGACAGGGAGGCCGCTGTCAAGAAAACCTCGGTCCTGATGACCCAGGGCCACTTGGTGCAAGAGTACAGGTTTCGATCCAAGGACGGCCACTACCTTTGGATACAGGACGAGGCGAGCGTCTTGCGGGACGCCGACGGCCGCCCCCCCACGGAAATTGTCGGATTCTGGACTAACATTACAGAACGCAAGCACGCAGAAGATCAGACAGCGCAAGCGAGCGGGCAAGAGGTCGCCGTTGTCGAGGAGGAGCTGGCTCGCTTTAACAATCGCATTGTCTTTCGCCTGGTGACCGCAGCCCTGATTGTCGGCTCGGGCTTATTGCTCCTTGAAGGCAAAGGGCCCCTCTTGTGGGGGGTGTCCATTATCGGGCTCATCGTCTTTGCGCTCGGCTGTGGCCTCGGGTTGATATTGATTTCGCTCGTGGTCAAGTCAAACAAACGGTCGCGACATATATTGAATTCCATTCCGACGGTCATTTATGAGCTTGCGATAACAGCGAAAGGTTTTCCCACCCAATGGGTGAGTGACAGCGTCAAGAGAATCTTAGGCTACGGCGTCAAGGAAGCGTTGGACCCCAACTGGTGGATCGACTGTCTGCATCCCGATGACAAAGAGGCCGCTGTCAAGAAAACCTCGATCCTGATGACCCAGGGCCATTTGGTGCAAGAGTACCGGTTTCGCTGCAAGGACGGCCACTACCTTTGGATACAGGACGAGGCGAGCCTCTTGCGGAAAGCCGACGGCCGGCCCAAGGAAATTGTCGGGTTCTGGACCAACATTACGGAACGCAAGCAGGCGGAAGAACGGGCATCGCAAGCGCGCAAGCAACAGTTCGAGAGGGGCGCGAGTCTTGGCACGAGCGATCGCAATATTGCCCTTGGTTTGGTGATCGCAGCCCTGATCATCGTCTCCAGTTTCTTATGGGGAACGACGACGATTGGGCTCACCGTCTTCGCGGTCTGCTGTAGCCTCGGATTTATATTGATTTGGCTCGTGGTCAAATCCGGCAAATATTAGGACTTTATTCTATCGCTCCGCATGGGTTCGCGCCGCGAGCGCGGCGCCGGCCTTTCACTCGACGATTTCGGCACGGGCTATTCCTCCCTCGCTTATCTGCAAAGGTTTTTATTCGACACGATCAAGATCGATCCGTCGTTCGTGCATCAAAACGGCAATGGCACGCGGCCGGTCGTCCTGCGCTCAAGCGTGACGCTCACCCTTGATCTCGGCATGGAGGTCTCGCCGAAGGCACGGAAACAAAATCCGGCGCGATCGAGCTCGATCGGCTCGCGGCAAACAGCGCAAGGCTATGCCTTCGGCTATCCCTTATGCTGCCACTGATCGGCTTCGTCGCTTGGGTGCATGGAAGCGGACCTCAACGACAAGGCTCCAAACACTATGCAAGAACGTGGAAGACTTGAGAGATTCTCACTGCTCGGCGGCCCGCTTCACCGGCTTGGACGGCGCCTTGGCCTCGTCCGCCAGGAAACGAACACCTTTGCGCTAGGACTGGCTCTGGGTTTGCTCTCCTGGTCAATCTTGTGGGCGTTAGCGTCCATCCGGGGCGCCAGTGACATGTTGTTTTCGCTTTCGGCGATCGCCGTGGATGTTCGTTTACTGGTGGTCATTCCGCTGTTCTTTTTGTGCGAATCGTCGTTGGACCCTCGGTTTAGGGACTTTGTCCGCACGATCGTGCGTTCCGAGGTCGTGCCCTCCCACGCGCTGCCAGCCCTAGAATCCGAAATCGCACGCACGATCCGATGGAAAGACGCGTGGCTGCCGGAAGCCATGTGCCTGTTGGCTGCTGTACTGTTATCGTTGTTTGCGGCGCAGCTACATTTGTCGGGAAAAACGGCGGCGCTCGACCCGGCCCGAACCTTAAGCGATGTTCCCCTCTACGGTCTTTGGTATTGGATCGTTTGCCTCCCGCTCTTTCGCTTCCTGATGTTTCGCTGGATTTGGCGAATCGCCCTCTGGTGCCGCTTCCTCTGGCGCTTGTCGAAACTGGATCTCCATCTCGTGCCGATCCATCCCGACGGTGCTGCGGGGCTCGGATATCTGGAAGTTGTGCAGACCCATTTCACCGCCTTGGTGCTGGCGATCTCAATCGTCGTGTCCGCATCCTTCGCCGAGGAAATCACCTCGGGCAAGACGGTTTTCGAGGTGATTTACCCCGCGTTTGCGCTCACTCTTATCGCCGAACTGGCGCTGATATTTCTGCCCCCCTGCGTCTTCGCCTTCAGGCTCAGGGCCTGCCAGGAGAAGGGATTGAGCGAGTTTATGGTGTTCGCGGCGCGTTACGTGAACGATTTTGAGAAGAAATGGCTCAACGCGGCCGCTGTCCCGGCGGAACCCTTGTTGGGCACAGCCGATTTGCAGTCCCTGGCGGATTTGTCCAACAGCGCCGGAATCGTGCGCACAATGCGCTGGGTGCCCGTAAGCACGCGTCTGTTGATCGCTGTCGTGATCGCTGCGCTGGCGCCGATGTTACCGCTCTTTCTGTTTAAATATCCTATTGCCGAGCTCGTCCAAAGGCTCGTTAGCAAATTCGCCGGCCTGTGACACCGTCAACGCGATGAACAGACGCGAAAACAGCCGGATCGCTTGTCGCCGCAACGCCATGTAAGCCGCCTCTCCGACCTGCAAAAATCTGGTGCAAAATAGACCGCAGCTTACCCGTTGGCGATCGAAGGCCGCTTGTTCCCATGGAGCCATCCGGCAAGACGCCAAAACCCTCGCGGCCCGCGTTTTGCTTCACGCGCCATCGCACTCAAGTCAAGCCGCGCGATGTCGACGGGTTTGCGTACTCAGCCCCAACAATCGGACAAAAACGTTTCACGTGAAACTTTTTGGTACGATAGATCTCGAGCATGATCCGCGAAAGTAGGAACCCGTTTTTCGAAAAGATCATGCGTCATCAAAGACTTTAAGAGCGTGGTCAGATTCAATCTGAACGGATCACGCTTCACGCTCTAAGTCCGTGTCGCACCGGAAGCCGCCATCCGGCCGCCGCGATCATCGTGAGGTTCAAACGACTTCATGCGCCAGCGCTTGATTTCCGCCAACTCCGCCTCCGGCCGTTCGACCGCGACATTGCACTGGCCGGGGTAGATCGTCCCCTCCTCGCCGTCGATCGAAAGCCAATCCCCCTCTTTGATCGCGGCGCTTGCGAGTTGCGCGCTATGTCCCGCGACATCGACCTTGAGCGCCGCGCAGCCGACAATGCAGGGCTTGCCCATTTGCCGCGCCACCAGCGCCGCATGCGCGGTCCGCCCGCCGATGGCCGTCACAATTCCGGCAGAGACAGCGAACCCCGCGACATCGGCCGTGCTGGTATCGGGCCGGACCAGAATGACCGGCTCGCCACTGGCGGCGAGGCGCTCGGCGCTCACCGAATCAAAAGCCGCGCGTCCGACCGCGATTCCCGCGGAGGCGCCGGTGCCGCGCGCGGCGGGCTCGGGCACATCGACCAGGCGTTTATGCGCGAGCGCATTTAAATCCAAACCATCGAGCCGGTGCAAGGCTTGCGCTGGGGTGATCCGTCCCTCCTTGACGAAAGCGATTGCAAACCGCAGCGCGGCCTGCGGGGTCCGCTTCGCCGAGCGAGTCTGCAAGATCCACAATTTGCCTTCCTCGATCGTGAACTCAATATCTTGCACGTCGCCGAACTCATGTTCGAGGCGGGCCAGCGTTTCGCGCAATTCCTTTGCAACCGCCGGAACCCTATGGGCGATCGCCTCTTCCGTGTCGGGCGTGCGGCTTCCCGACACGACGTCTTCGCCCTGAGACCCAAACAAGACGTCGACAACCGGATGCGCGGCGCCGGTCGAAGGATCGCGCGAAAACGCCACGCCCGCGCCCGAGGCAAGGCCGCGATTGCCAAAGACCATCGCCTGGACCGTGACAGCCGTGCCCTGCAGATCCTCAAGATGTTCATGCTGGCGATAGGTGCGGGCGCGATCGCTTGTCCATGAGCGATACACCGCCTGCGCGGCGCTTTTCAGCTGTTCCATCGGATCTTCGGAAAGGCCGCCGTCCTCATCCTCGATCATCTGCTGATACCCTGCGGCGAGACGCTCGAGTGCTTCGCCATCGAGCGCCCGCTCATTCTCGACACCTTCGGCGGCAATCAAATCAATGAGCCGCCTTGCAAATTGCGATTGAGGGACGCCGAGGACCACACTGGCATAGCTTTCGAGAAACCGGCGCCGGCAGTCCCAGGCAAAACGCGGATGCCCGGTCAGCCGCACGAGCCCGTGAACCGCGGCCGACGTGCAGCCAACGTTGAGCACCGTATCCAGCATTCCGGGCATCGATCGCGCGGCGCCCGAACGAACCGACACCAGCAGCGGGCGGCGCCGGTCGCCAAATAGCTTGCCGGTGGCGTTCTCAAGAAATCCAATTCCCTCGGCCAAACCATCGATGAGTTTTTGCCCGGCGTGAGGGTCGCCATCGACGATCGCCGCGCAGAGCTTGACCGGGAGCACAAAGGCGGGTGGCACCGAAAGACCGAGAGCCGCCATGCGCGCCAGATTGGCCGCCTTGGCGCCGATGGTTTCAGCGGAATGTTGCTTGGTCGAACCATCGCCAATGCGCACGATCTGCATCGTCGCGAGCCCCCTTGTTAAATCGACAGCTCAGCGAGCACATGCTCGCGCAGCAGATGTCCAAAGCCTGCCAGCCGGTCGGTCGCCCGTTCGAGCGCGCGGGCAAGCTCGAGAACGGACAGCGACGTTTTCAGATCGAAGTCCCCGCGCAGGACAATCGCCGTGATCTGGCGCTCCGCCGCGTCGGCATTATGTTCCGCTTCAAAGAGCCGGCCAACCGCCGCGAGTGCGTCCTCGGAATCGACACGGTGGCCGTCGGGGACATCGGCGGCGGCGGCAACACTGGTTGCGGCCGCCTCGGCGCCCGAGACCGCGACGGCGCAAAGTTCGGCAAGGAGCCGGAGCACGTCCGGAGCAACCTCGCCCGGGACAAGCGAAGCAATGAACGCCGCCTGCTCGAGTTCGTCGATCGTCTCCTCGACGCGGTTCACGAGGCGCTCGATGGCCGGATCGGCGTCGAACCGCGCGATCTCGCTGCGGGCCTCGATTGCGATCTTATCGGCCTTCTCCTCGATGCGGCGGGCCTGAATTGCCAGGGCCGCCTGGTCAAACGGCCGGTGCGCCTGCCGTTCGGCGATGAAATGCGAGATTCCGGCCGCAATCTCGCGCGCCAAGCCGCTCTGACGAATGACAATGGTCAAGAGAGTGGCATCGACACGTTGCAGATGCCGGACGAGTTCCGCCTCGATGCGATCTCTGGCCAGCCGGACCGAGCCTCCTTCGAGCAAGGCTTCGGCCGATACGCGCAGAACCGTCTTCAGAAAATCCATCGCCGCGTCGCGTCCGAGCGTACGGTCGAGTCTATCGCCGAATCCGATCCGGCCCGGTGTCGCGTGATGCACGGCCGACGCGACAAGTTCGGCGCCGCCGAGTTCGAGGAACCCCCTGTGGCCCCAGCGGTGGCGCGCCGACCAATCGAGCACCCGGACGGCATCGCCCTTTGGCACCCATGCCTGCAAGACCTTGCGCGCTTTGTTCCAGTCAATCAGGAAAACGAGAAAGGCGCCGAGCGCTTCGAGAAAGCCCTCGCGGCGCTTGCTCTCATCGACAAGATAGCGGCCCGTCACGAGATAGAACACCGCATCGCCGCCGAGGCCCTCCGCCCCCTTGCGATCAAGCCCGCTCCATTGGACGGGAAAATTCCGGAAGAGACCGGTGAAGAACTTCGCGCGCCCCAAGTGAACGTCGGTATAGGTGACCGTCACCGCGTCGCTTTCGACCGCGATCACCACGACATGCGCATCGGTCTCTCCGATATCGTTCTGAATGGTGAGCCGCGCACCCGAGCGCGTCGCGGTCGTTGCGAGGCCCGGAT
This sequence comes from uncultured Alphaproteobacteria bacterium, assembly GCA_963784075.1. Classification (GTDB taxonomy): domain Bacteria; phylum Pseudomonadota; class Alphaproteobacteria; order Rhizobiales; family Beijerinckiaceae; genus Methylocapsa. The sequence goes on from CAWAQW010000060.1 coordinate 28,939, forward strand.
GGCCAAATTTCAGCTTGCGTGTCGATTCGAGGCCGCGCATGAACGCCTCGACCGCGGGCCGGTCCTCCGGCAGCAAGCCATAGGCATGCGCTCCCGCGAGCACTTCTTCCGCGTGAGCGGCGGCAAGTTGATTCAAAGCCTTGTGCAAATCCATGACGAGCCGGTGCAAGCCATCGCCAGCGCTTCCGGAAACCCCCGTGAGCCGCGCGATTTGGGCAAGCTCGATTGTATCCGACGGCTCCGGCCATGTGGTTGCCTTGGTCGCGGCAAAGCGCGCCTCCACCGCCTCCCCTTTTGCCACGTCTGCGGCCTTAACGGCCCGGACCATGGCCGCCACATCGTCCCAAATCGCATGTCCGAGCTTGCCGAGGCCGGGCGCCGCGATCCGCGCGTCCGCGAGCAGGCTTGCCTGATTGACAAGCGCTTCCAGCGGCATCGGATCGATGCCGGCCGAACGGCTCTCCTCCGTCAAATTGAAGCGCACGCCTTTGGGATCGCGCGCATGCTGCCCGGCCGCCTGCATCACACTCAGGCGGACCTTAACCCGGTCATTGGCCGCCAAGCCTTCGGCGATGAGGGAAGGCAGCAGTATGTCGGTCTCGCCAAGCCGCTCGACAATCTCGGATTTCATCTGTGGTCACCCGTGAGTTGAGCGCATATACCATGTTTGGACGTCACAAATATTGCGCCAAATCATTCATCAAATTGTCACACATCATCCGTGAGCGCGGCGGCGCCGGGCTTGTTCGAAGCTGAGTTGATCGGCCATAGAGCACGCGCGACGCTGGATTATCGCGCCGCCGCCTCGGCCTTGCCACGTTCCGCGCGACCTTAATCCAATGAAGGTGCTCACTATATGACGCCTTGTGTACTTAGCCCGGACAATGAGAAACATTTTGGTCCGATGCGGTTTCCCTTGATGTGCAGACACTCAAATGTCGCAAAACCGCGCTCATTGGCGATGGCGCTGGCAGACGCGCGGCTGTTGGCGCAGGCGGCCGAGGACAATGTCCGCCCGGCGATCAGCGCGTGCTGGGGTCTTCTCTTGGACACTGTCCCTTCGAAGCATGTAATCCCGGCGCTCGCTGCTTACCGGAATTCCCGTGTCTTCACCTTGATCGTGCCGATGGGAAGATCGGGGATATGAATCTCGTGCGCGTCCAAGTCTTTTCGCGGAAGCTCGCGCGGATCTTGTCCCAAGCCGCCGTGGCGAAGCTGGTCGCCGCGCCCATGCGGCAACGGGAATATTGTGTCACGCTCGCCGACGCTTGCCAGCGCCTCCGACAGATCAGTCACCCGATGCGCGACGAGATGGACGACCTCGCCCTCGCGCTGGATGCGGCCATAGGCCGCCATCATCCCGGCCGAAAGGATCACGCGGCGCTGCTTTTCATAGAGTTTTGGCCAGATCACGAGATTGGCGATGCCAGTCTCGTCCTCGATGGTGATGAACAAGACGCCTTTCGCCGAGCCCGGCATTTGCCGCACGAGCACGAGGCCCGCTGTCTCAAGCCACCTTCCGTCGCGGGCCTGCATGGCCTCGGCGCAGGTGACCATGCGCTGGCGGCGCAGGTCGCCGCGCAGGAAGGAGACGGGATGGCTGCGCAAAGTCAGCCCCACATGGCCATAGTCCTCGACCACTTCGCCGCCCGCGGTCATCGGCCGGAGTGTCACCATGGGTTCGGACAATTCCGGGACGGTCTTGGCTTCGCGAGCTGAAGCGGCGGCAAAGAGCGGCAGCGGTTCGTCGCGCAGCGGTTTGATCGCCCACAGAGCTTCGCGCCGCGCAAGCTTTAGGAAGGAACGGAAAGCGTCGGCCTCGGCGAGCTCGACGAGCGCGGCGGCCGGGACGCGGGCGCGGCGCCAGAGATCATCGATCGAGGCGAAGGGCTCATCCGCCCGCGCGGCGATGAGGGCGGCGGCATGGGCATTGGCAAGACTGCGCACCATGCGAAGGCCGAGCCTCACCGCAAAGCTGCCGTCCGTCTCCGTTGGTTCCAGCGTGCAATCGAAGCGTGAGGCATTGACGCAGACCGGCCGCACTTCGACGCCATGGTCGCGCGCATCGCGGACGATCTGGGCCGGGGCGTAAAAGCCCATCGGCTGCGCATTGAGAAGCGCCGCGCAGAAGACATCGGGGTGATGGCATTTCATCCAAGACGAGGCATAGGCGATGAGCGCGAAGGAAGCCGCGTGGCTTTCCGGAAAACCATAGCTGCCAAAACCCTCGAGTTGCCTAAAGGTCTGCTCGGCATAGGCGCGCTCATAGCCATTGGCGACCATGCCGGAGATGAGCTTGTCGCGGAATTTCGAGACGCCGCCAGTATGTTTGAAGGTCGCCATGCTTCGCCTCAGCTGGTCGGCCTCGCTCGGGGTAAAACCCGCGCATTCGATGGCGACGCGCATGGCTTGTTCTTGAAACAGCGGCACGCCCAAAGTCTTGCCGAGCACCTTTTCCAGCTCGGGCTTGGGATAGACCACCTCTTCCTTGCCCTCGCGCCGGCGCAGATAAGGATGGACCATATCGCCCTGAATTGGCCCCGGCCGGACGATCGCGACTTCGATGACGAGATCGTAAAAGGTGCGCGGCTTGATCCGCGGCAGCATTGCCATTTGCGCACGGCTCTCGATCTGGAAGGTGCCGAGCGTGTCGGCCTTGCGGATCATCGCATAGGTCTTGGGGTCCTCGGCGGGGATGGTCGCGAGATCGAGCGCGATTCCCTTGTGCCCGGCGAGCAGATCAAAACCGCGCTTCATGCAGGAGAGCATGCCGAGCGCCAGGCAATCGACCTTCATAAAATGCAGCGCGTCGATGTCGTCCTTGTCCCATTCGATGACTTGACGGTCTTTCATCGCCGCCGGCTCGATCGGCACGAGTTCGTCCAGCCGGTCATGCGTGAGCACGAAGCCGCCCGGATGCTGGGAGAGATGCCGCGGCGTTCCGATCAGCGCGCGGGCGAGATTGAGAGCCAGACGCAAACGCCGGTCGCCGAGATTGAGGTTCAGCTCCTCGGCGTGCTTTGGTTCAATCCCTTCCCTCGACCATCCCCAAACTTGCGAGGACAGCAGTTTGATGAGATCTTCGGGAAGGCCCAGCGCCTTGCCGACATCGCGCAGCGCCCCCTTGGCGCGGTAGCGGATCACGGTCGCGCACAGCGCGGCATGGTCGCGGCCATAGGTATCGAACACCCATTGCAGGACGATCTCGCGCCGTTCGTGCTCGAAATCGACATCGATGTCGGGCGGCTCGCGCCGCTCTTCCGAGACGAAACGCTCGAACAGAAGATCATTGCGCTCGGGATCGATCGAGGTGATGCCGAGCACATAGCAGACGGCGCTGTTGGCGGCCGAGCCGCGGCCCTGACAGAGAATGTTTTGGCTGCGGGCAAAACGGACGATGCTGTTCACCGTCAGGAAATAGGGCGCATATTGCAGCTTCTCGATCAGACGCAGCTCATGGGTCAGGATCGCCACGACCTTCTCGGGCACGCCTTCGGGATAGCGTGTGGCAGCCCCCTCAAAGGTGAGCTTTTCCAGCGCCTGCTGCGGCGAGAGGCCGGGCATGGTGCGCTCTTTTGGATATTGATAGGCAAGCTCATCGAGCGAGAAGCGGCAGCGCGCGGCGATATCCATTGTGCGGGCCAGCGCCTCGGGATAGCGGCCAAAGAGCCGCGCCATCTCTTGCGGCGGTTTCAGATAGCGGTCGGCGTGGCGTTCGCGCCGGAACCCGGCCTCGTCAATGGTGCAATTGTGCCGGATCGAGGTGACGACATCCTGCAGGATGCGCCGCGCCGGGACATGGAAGAGGACATCATTGGTGACGACGGTTTGCACATGCGCCCGCGCGGCGAGGTTCGACAGCTCATGAAGGCGCAGCGCATCGTTCGGGCGCCGCCGCAAGGTCAGCGCCAGAAAGGCGCGATCGCCAAAAGCCTCGGCGAGGCGGCGAAGATGTAGCGCGCATGCCGCATCGGCCTCATCGGGAATAAGCACCGCCATCAGGCCTTCGCCATAAGCGATGACATCGGACCAATCGAGACGGCACTGCGCCTTGCCGCCGCGCTTCTTGCCGAGCGACAACAGACGGCAGAGCCGAGCGTAAGCGGGCCGGTCCATCGGATAGACGAGGACCCCCATGCCATCGGTAAGGTCGAGGCGGCAGCCCACGATCAGGCGCACGCCGGTGGCCTTGGCGGCTTCATGGGCGCGGACAATCCCGGCGAGGCTGTTGCGGTCGGTGATCGCCAGCGCCGTGAGGCCGAGCCTGGCGGCCTCGGCGAATAGCTCCTCGCAGGAACTCGCCCCGCGCAGAAAGGAGAAATGCGAGGTGCATTGCAGCTCGGCATAGGGCGCGGCGCTCATCCGAAAATCCCATGCAGAAACCAGCGGTGCGAACCGGTTGTGGCATCCTCGCCATTACCGGCGCGAAAAATCCAAAAACGCTCGCCCGCCTCGTCCTCGACCCGGAAATAGTCGCGCACCGCAAAGAGCTCGGCGTCCCGCTTCCACCATTCCCCAAAAACCCGCTCGGGACCATCGGCGCGCTTCACGCGGCGCCTTATGCCGCGCCAGGTGAAACTCACGGGCGGATGGTCGGGCAGCAGCGCCAATGTCTCGATCGGCTCCGGCCTTTGCAACAGGCGCACGGGACGCGGCCAAGGGTCCCGCCAGGTCTCGCTTATATCGGGCGCGGCCGGCGCGATCTTCTGAACCGAGCGTTCTGGCACATCGCTCGCGACCGGCGCAAAGCGATAAAGATGCTGTTCGCCCACGCGATTGGCGAGCGTGTCGATGAGGCTTGCGACATCCACCTCCGGTTCTTCGATGAGCGAGGAGATCATTTGTTTCGGGGCGAGCGGCTCGGCGAGGGTGGCAGCAAGGCGCATGATCTCGATGCCGAAGCCCGGATCGACGGTTTCGATCTTGCCGCAAAGGAGCCGGGTTAGACGCGCCGCGTCACGCACCGGCCGCGCCGTGCCGATGCGGATGGCTTCGATGCGGTTATCGATCCGGTGAAAGAGAAGATCGAGCCGCCGCGCGCCGAGGCCTTTGGCTTCGAGCGCTTCACAGAGCTGACCGGCGAGCTTAGCCGTATAGCGAGCGATTGTCTCGGGCGCGCCGATCGGCTCGGCAAAGACACGGCGGACCTCGATGAGATCCGGCGGGCGAACCGGATCGATCGGTTCGCTTAAGAATCCCAAGGCCTGATCGAGGCGGCGGTAAAGTTCGGGACCGAAACGCAAAGCGAGCGGTGCGCGCGGTGTTGCCGCGAGTTCGCCGATGCGCGTGAAGCCGAGGACGTGCAGATCCTCCACCATAGGTTTCGGCAGGCGAAGCGCCGCGATGGGCAGGTCGAAAATAGCTTTCGCGCTTTCGCCTGCCGGGACGACGAGCGTGGGCCGCGCCGCCCCAGTGCGGGCCAAGGCATGGGCGGCGCCCCAGTTGTCGGCGATCACCGCCCGCGCCGCGATGCTTGACGCGGCAAGCCGCTCGACCATCCCTTTCAGCAGGGTGTCTTCCCCGCCATGCAGATGCGCGGCGCCGGTCACGTCGATGACGAGCCCGTCCGGCGGATCGGCGGCGGCGACCGGCGCATAGCGCTGGAGCGCCCAGAGAGCGAGCCGGTCGAGGGCTCTCGCGTCGGCGGCAGGCTCCGCGTCCCTGACGATGAGGCCCGGCACCAGGGCCTGCGCCTTGCTCGCCGGCATGCCAATGCGCAAGCCGGCGCGCCGCGCGGCCGCGTCGAGGGCCAGGACCACGCGCCGCCGTCCGTCCCGGCCGATGAGGACGAGCGGCGCCTCAGCTGGCGGCGCGGCGGCGCCCAATGCCCTTCGCAGCCGGTCCGTGGGCCAGCTCGGCAGGAAGAGCGAGACGACCCTTGCCATCGCAGGCCTCCACTTCGAAATCGGCGCTTTCCCCGGCCCGGCAGCGGATCAATTCGAGCTGCCAGCGGGCGCGGCCAACGCCTTCTACCGGCAAAGGGGTTGCGGGGAGCACGGTGACCCGCCAGCGGGTAAGGGAGGCCGTCGGCTGCCCGAAATCAGCGGCCTCCGCCGGGCGCCGCCAGCGGCGGATGGCGATCCCGATTGTGCCGGACTGTTCGGCGGCAAGCTGAAGGCGGCGGGAGGTCGTCATGGAGAGCCGCGCGACTTCGGCGACAACGGCGCCAAGCCCGCCATGCCGCAAACCCTCCTCGAAACAAATGAGGACCGAGGTCTCATCGCCCGCCTCGGCATAGATCACGCGATCGGGCATGAGCCCGGCTTGCGCGAGGGCCGGGGCGAACAAATCTTGGCGGGTGACGCACCACAGAACTTTCCCGCGCGTGCGCGCCGCAATTCCCGCCGCGAAAAGCGCCGCGGCGGCGCCGTCGATCGCGCCATGGCCGCCGCCCGCCACCTCATGCAGCGCGCCAAGCGCCAAGCCGCCGCCCGGCAGATGCCGGTCGATCGCCTTAAGGCCGAAAGGCAGCACCAACCGGCGGCGGCCGGACGCGCCCTCAAGGCGCCGGATACGCGCGCGAAGCGCCTCGATCGCGGGACGGGTGACGGGTGTACTCATGGCCTTGGCAATGGGCTCAGCTGGCTATATGTTCCTTATTTGTTCTCATTCCGCAGCGAGAGTCAATCGGAGTCTGGCGGAGGGAAGCTCAGGCGATGCGGGCCCGCCAATCCGATGGCCAGAGCGGACGTTGCGAACAAGACGGGAATGATGGCCCATGGACCATTGGCTTCAAAAGCGATTTGCAGCAGCGGGGGCGGAGCGCCCCATGTAAAACCGTGTGGCCCACGGCGGCGCCGCACGGCATCCCACGGCGATAAGGAGGACCGGCCTTGTGCAATCTCTATTCGGTGACGAAAGGCCAGCAGGCGATCCGCGAATTCACGGGGGCGATGCGCGACAAGACGGGCAATCTGCCGCCGCTGCCGAGTGTCTTTCCCGATTATGCCGCGCCGATTGTCCGCAACCAGCCCGACGGCCGCGAGCTCATGATGGCGCGCTGGGGCATGCCCTCGCCCGCTTTCGCGCTGAAGGGCAAGAACGCCGATCCCGGCGTCACCAATGTCCGCAATGTCACATCCCCGCATTGGCGGCGCTGGCTCGGGGTGGAGAACCGCTGCGTGGTGCCCTTCACAAGCTTTTCCGAGAATGAGCTGCTGCCGGACAGCTCCCGTCCGCCGGTCTGGTTTGCCTTCGACGAGACGCGGCCCTTGGCTGTCTTTGCCGGGATCTGGACGCGCTGGACCTCCGTCCGGAAAGTGAAGGAAGGCGAGACGACCAATGACATTTTTGCGTTTCTGACGACCGAGCCGAACAAGGAGGTTGGCGCGATCCATCCCAAAGCGATGCCCGTCATTCTGACGAGCCGGGAGGAGATCGACATCTGGATGACGGCTCCCGCCGGGGAAGCGCTCAAGCTGCAGAGGCCGCTTCCCGACGGTGCGCTGAGCATCGTCGCGCGGGGAGCGAAGAAAGACGAGAAAGGCCTCCTCGCCTGACATTCGACCGGCACGAGCCTCTCTCGCGGCCGGCCTTCAGGCCCAATCCTCCGCTCTTTATATGACTTGATATGGCATTTTGGGGAAAGCCGGGGCCGCGCGGCATTGACCCAGCACGATCTTGGCTTATAGCTTTGGAAGCGGCACGATAGCCACTTCTGCGTCCGAGTGCCTTTCGTTCAAGGCCGCCGACACAAAAGCTTCGCGCGTGCCGCTCCATAATAGAGCAGCAACCTTCCAAGCTTCACCCGCTCCGATTTTGTCGCATAATGTGCTGGCAGGAACAAATGTGGCGCAAGACTCTGCTTCGCATGTTTTTTGGCGCAGGAATTGCCGCGTGTCTTGGCAATTTGGCGCATGCGCAGGATTCCCTCGGCAACACCCCTGCCAGCGCACCGGCGCCGGACAACGGACAGCTCCCCCCAAACTCGATCTCCTCAAGCTTTGCGCCGCTTGGCGCGATCAAGAAAAGCCTGCTCGATCTCGGCTACAATTTCCAAGTGAATTATACGGGGGAAGTGCTCGGAAACCCCACGGGCGGCGTCAAACAGCGCGTAATATACGAGGACCTTGTCGAACTGGCGCTCGATGGCGATCTCGACAAGATCGCCGGATTGAGCGGCGCCTCCTTTCATATCAACTCCTATCTCGTGAGCGGCACGGGTCTGTCGACCTGTTGCATTTTGAACGTTCTGACCATCAGCAGCATCGAGGCACGGCCAAACGCATGGCTTTTCGAGGCCTGGTTTGAGCAAAAGCTCCTTGGCGACATGGCATCGATCCGTATCGGTCAGTTGGCGGCCGATGCCGAATTCTTCATCAGCGACTTCGCTGCGGGATATGTCAACGCGACATTCGGATGGCCAAATATATTGGCGGCGAACCTGCCGAGCACCGGCATTAACTATCCTTTGGCGACGCCGGGTATTCGCTTAAAAGTCTCTCCAAATGAGCAAACCACTCTCCTCGCCGCCCTGTTCAATGGCGATCCCTCCGGGGCAGGGTTCACGGGATTGCAGGAAATCCGGGATTCGACGGGACTCAATTTTCGTCTCAGGGACCCGCCCCTGGCGATCGTGGAAGCGCAGTATAGATATAACCAAGACAAGGACTCGTCCGGGCTTGCGGGGACAGCGAAGCTCGGCGCGTGGTATCATTTTGGCAACTTCGGGGGGCCGCGTTTCGGATTCCCCGGCATCTCGCTGCCGAACCATTATGGCGACTATGGCGTCTACGGCATCCTCGACCAGATGGTTTGGCGCCTGCCAGGAGATGATCCCAAAAAGGGCGTTGGTGTTTTCGCATTCGCGTCCGCAAGTCCGTCGGATCGCAATGTGGCGGATTTCTATGCCCAAGCCGGCGTCAATTTCATGGGCCTCTGGGACAAAAGGCCGGACGACATGTTTGGCGCGGCGGTCGCCTACTCACCGGTTTCGCCTTTTGTGATCGGGCTCAATAACGCTCTGCCGCCCCGCAATTATGAGATGGCGTTGGAGCTGACCTATCAGGCAACGATTATTCCCGGATGGGTCGTTCAGCCAGATTTTCAATATATTTTCCATCCCGGCTATGGTGTGATTAATCCGCTAAACCCTGCTCTCGGCCGCATCCGCGACGCTTCCGTTTGCGGCCTACGCACCATCATCAAATTTTAGGCCCTGTTCCTATCAAGGCCACACGGTCCAACGCCGTATCGCTTCTTGAAGCAAGATTTCGCCGCCTTGAACGACCAATCCATTCGAGCTGAGCACAGCCGCCGGTTAGACGCTCCCTTCTCGCCCGTCATGCCAGCCTTCGAGATCAATGGGCGCGGATTGCGGCGGCTTCGGCTTCGGGATAGCAACTGCGCTGCCTGTCGGAGTGTACTTCCCGAAGCGCGCATAGAGCGCCGGCAAGACCAGCAGTGTGAGCAGCGTTGCGCTGATCAAACCGCCGATCACGACCGTCGCCAGAGGCTTTTGCACCTCGGCGCCGGTTCCCGTCGCCAGCGCCATCGGCACAAAACCGAGTGAGGCCACAAGGGCCGTCATCGCGACCGGCCGCAAGCGGGTCACAGCGCCTTTGAAAATGGCCGGAAAGAACGGCGTTCCTTCCTCAATCAGCTGCTTGATGAAGGTCAGCATCACGAGACCGTTGAGCACCGCGACCCCGGATAGTGCAATAAAGCCCACCGCGGCCGACACCGAAAATGGCATGCCGCGCAGCCATAGCGCGAAGATACCCCCGGTCAGGGCAAGGGGAACGGCGCTGAACACGAGGAGCGCGTCACGCGGGCTGCCGAGAGCGGTATAGAGCAGCAGGAAAATCAGGAAGAAACAGCCCGGCACGACAATCATCAAGCGCTGCCGCGCGGCCTCGAGATTCTCGAACTGGCCGCCCCATGTTAGCCAATAGCCCGCCGGCAGCGGAACCTCTTGCGCGACCTTCTTTTGAACTTCATCGACGAGCGAGGCGATATCACGTCCGCGCACATTCGCCGTCACCACGACGCGCCGCTTGCCATTTTCGCGCGATATTTGATTTGGTCCCTCGGACGATTGAAACTTGGCCACCTGCTTGAGCAGAACAGCCGGCGACCGCCCGGTCTGTGCCGACGGCGGCAATGGCACGGGCAGGTTCTTCAGCGCCTCCAAATTCTCGCGTATCTCGTCATTGAGCCGGACGATGATGGGAAAACGCCGGTCGCCTTCGAACATAACACCGGCCCCACGCCCGCCGATCGCCGCGCCGATCACGTCTTGCACCCCCGACACGCTGAGGCCGAGACGGGCGATCTCGCTTTTCTCAATCTTGATATCAAGGAACGGCAATCCCGCCACCTGCTCGACTTTGACGTCCTCGGCCCCGTTGGTGCCGCGCAAGATTGATGCGATCTGGTTGGCAGCCTTGAGCATGGGCTCAAACTCTTCGCCGAAGACTTTGATGGCGACATCGCCGCGCACGCCTGCGATCAATTCGTTGAACCGCCATTGGATCGGTTGCGAGAATTCATAAGCATTCCCCGCCAGAGCACCCAAGGCCTCTTCGATCTGCCGCTGCAACTCCTCCTTGGTCAAATGGGGGTCGGGCCATTCCTCCCGCGGCTTCAGCATGATGAATGTGTCGGACGTATTGGGAGGCATCGGATCTGTCGCGACTTCGGCTGTGCCCGTTTTCGAAAACACAACCGCGACCTGAGGGAATTTGCGGATCGTCTTTTCGACCATAAGCTGCATGGCTTGCGATTGCGAAAGCGACGTGCTCGGAATCCGCAAAGCGTTCATGGCGATGTTCTTTTCATCGAGCGTCGGAACAAACACTTGACCAAGACGGGTGAAGAGCAGCCCCGCGACCATGAACAAGACAACGGCACCTGTGACGAAAATGAGCGGGTTTCGAATGGCTCGCTTCAGCGCGGGCTCGTAGAGCACCTTCATCCATCGAACAAAAACATTCTCCTTTTCCCGGATACCTCCAGAAATGAAGATGGCAATCATCGCGGGCACGAAGGTCAATGAGAGAACGAAAGCCGAGGCAAGAGCTATGATGACGGTCAGCGCCATAGGCTCAAACATCTTGCCTTCGATGCCAGAGAACGTCAGCAGCGGCACGTAAACGAGAATGATGATCGCTTGGCCAAAGACGGATGGTTTGATCATCTCCTCGGCGGACTGAATGACCGTGCTAAGACGCTCGGCTTCACTGAGCGCGCGGCCATGGGCGTGCTGGCGCTCGGCCAAATGTCTGAGGCTATTCTCCACGATGATGACGGCGCCATCGACAATGAGGCCGAAATCGAGCGCACCGAGACTCATGAGGTTTGCACTGATCTTGCCTTGCACCATCCCCGTCATGGTCATCAGCATCGCGACCGGGATTACGAGCGCCGTGATCACGGCGGCGCGAAAATTCCCCAGCAATAGGAAAAGAACAAAAATAACGAGGAAGGCGCCCTCCGCCAGATTTTTGCTCACCGTCTTGACGGTGGCGTCCACCAGAAGCGTACGGTTCAACACCACCTTAGCCTCAACGCCGGGGGGAAGGTCTTTGTTGATCTCCTTCATCTTGGCGTCGACCAACGCCGACACGCTCCGGCTGTTTTCACCGATCCGCATAAGGGCCGTGCCAATAACGGCCTCCTCGCCATTCTCACTTGCGCTGCCGGTGCGCAATTCCCGGCCTAGTTTCACCTGCGCGATATCCCTCACGCGCACAGGCACGCCGCCGCGCGTCGCCACCACGACATCGCCAATTTGCTCCATGCTCTCCAAGCGCCCGGCGGAACGAACAACATAGGCTTCGCCATTATCCTCAACGTAACCGGCGCCGCGATTGAGATTGTTGTTTTCAATCGCCGTGGCGACGTCGCCGAACGACAGGTCGAGGCCGATGAGCTTCGCCGGGTCCGGCTGGACGTGATACTGCTTCTGGAAACCGCCGAGGGAGTCGACGCCGGCGATCCCCGGAACGGTCCTGAGCTGGGGCCGGATGATCCAATCCTGCACAGTGCGCAAATAGGCCGTGCGCTCCAGCGCGGTCGTCAGACGGTCGCCCTCCGGGGTGAGGTAGCTTCCATCGCTCTGCCAGCCGGGTTTGCCATCCTCGACCGTTGCACCCTCGCCTGGCCGCTTATAATGGATCGTCCACATATAAATCTCGCCAAGCCCGGTTGAGACAGGCCCCATGCGTGGCTCGGTTCCAGCCGGCAGCCCCCCCTTGACCTCGGTTAAGCGCTCATTGATCTGCTGGCGAGCAAAGTAGATGTCGGTCTTGTCGTTGAAGACTGCGGTTATCTGCGAGAAGCCGTTGCGCGAAAAAGACCGCGTGTATTCAAGCCCGGGGATTCCGGCAAGCGCCGTCTCGAGCGGATAAGTGACTTGCTTTTCGACATCGACCGGTGAGAGCGCTGGCGCGAGCGTGTTGATTTGGACCTGATTGCTGGTGATGTCGGGGACAGCATCGATCGGAAGCTTCGTCAGCGACCAGAGACCGAAGGCGGCAACGGCAAGGGTGAGCAGCGCGACGAGCCAGCGCTGGTGAACCGAAAATGAGAGAACATGCGCGATCACGATGACAATCTCCGGACCTAATCGCCTTCCCCGCCGTCGCTCTTACCGAGCTCGGCCTTGAGAAGGAATGTATTCTTGACGGCGATCAATTCGCCGGGGGAAAGTCCTGACGTGACCTCGAAAGCCTCTTCGTCCGAACTGCCGGTCGTGATCGTGCGTTTTTGAAATCCGGTGGGCGTTCGCACGAAGACCACACGCTCGCCGCCAATCGTCTGCAGCGCTGCGCGGGGAATAAGCATTCCCACGGGTGCTTTTTTGGTCACGATGCTGGCGGTCACGACGGAACCAGGCCGCCAGATCATGGCCTTATTGTCGACCGCGGCGATCACGCGGGCCGAGCGTGTATCGGGATCCACGAGCGGGCTGATGAATATGATTTGTCCTTCGCCTCGCTTGCCGCTGTCTTTTCCGCTGGCAATCTCGACCGCCTGGCCTTCCATGATCTCATCGAGGTCTGTCGTGGGCACCGCCAGCTCGACCCAAACCGCCGAGAGATCGGCGATCGTGTAAAGATCGGGTGGATCGCCCTGCCTGCCAATCAATGATCCGACCTCCACTTTGCGTTCAATCACGCGTCCGGCGATGAGCGAGCGGATTTCGTACCTTCGCAGACTGGAAACACCGGAACCAGAAGTGCTTTCTTCCTTCGCCGCCTTCACCACCGCGGCGGGGTCGAGGTTGAGGGCGGACAGCTTCTGCCGGGCCAAGTCGAATCTGAGCTCTGCCTCAAGAAAGGTTTCGCGCGCCTGAAGATACTGCTGTTCCGCCGAGATTCGTTTGGTCCATAACGTCTGCGCCCGTTCGAACAACGTCTTCTTCAGATCGTAAGCGACCGACGCGGTCAGATATTCGCTTTTGGCGTCCGCAACTTCGCGGCTATCGAGAACGGCGACCACTTCTCCTTGGGCGACCGGATCCCCCAATCGTTTGCGCATCTCCACGACCGTGCCTTCCACCCTGCCTGGCACGCGCGCCACCCGGCCCGGATCAAGGATGATCGTCCCTGGCACGGTCAGCACCCGCGCAAGAACGCCTTTGCCGACAGGGGCAACTTCGATTTGCTGCGCCTCGATCCGATCGGGCGGCATGTCGATCACGCCCTCCGGCGCTGTCCCCGTCACAGCTTTGGTTTCGGAGGGCGTGGATGTACCCTGCGCCACGGCGGGTTCGGCTCGTGTTGGCGTCTTCTCGAGCCCCTGTCGAGCGATCCAGGCAAAGGCACTGCGAGCCGCCGGAGACAGTTGCTCAATCACGCCGCCAAATGCGACCCCTATGGCCAGAGCGGCCACGATTAGGAAAATCCGCTTCATCTGAGACTTCTCGTCTAGCGCTTGCCACGCTTGCGCCCAGTGCAGTGCACCCACGGCGCCGGCCCTATCCGGCCGCGTGCGATTTTGGCGATTGGATGCGCGCCGACGCGCCCGTCGCAGGCCCGCGGCGCCGGTCACCACATTGTGGCGACATCCAAATTACGCGCGCGGCGGCTTTTGAAGAGGATAGGGCTCGAGCGAAGCGAGCGGATTGACGCGCGTCAAATAGCGCGCGCAAACCGAGTCGAGGGCGGTGATCACAAATGCATTTTCGGAGCAAACAAGCTGATGATGCTCAAAATGCATGTGGCAGGCAAGGGCCTGGTTGAGAAGATCAGCCACACTTTGTCCCTGGGTCGTGAATGACACATGGGTTGTGGATGAGACGGAAATGGGGTTGGCATATTCGTGACGCATGGCGCCATCCGGCATAGCTGGAGCCGGAGCGGCAAACGTAATTGCGAAAAGAAAAGCAGCAACCCACCGCGTCGCTACCCGCCAACAGTGAACCATTCCATCGTTCCGATGCTTTCGGCAACCGAGCAGGTTTCTATATAGGAATTTGCTGTTTCGGAGTAAAAGATCCCACCGTTTTCATCCCATAACAGGTCCGAACATTGACGCGAATGCAGCGTCGTGTGACCTTGCCGAACGCTCGGGGCGGGTCCGATATGAACCAAAATTGGCGGCGAGCCCTTCAAGGCGCGACGCGGCGAGGGAGACCACGACGCCGGAGGGAAAGCGGTCAAAAATACCAACGGATCTCTCACTCTGATCTCGCACGCCTTGTGCCGGTGCCGCTCTGGTTCGCTTTTTTGCCCGCGCGAGCGCGGATCTCCTTAACATTCGCTTGAGCCGGTCACAATAGGCATACGGCTTGTTTTACGCTACGAAGCGCACACGAAGCGCTTTCGAAATAACAAAAGGAGGAGGACAATGCTTAAGAGACCTCTTCTCATGGTTGTGCTTCTGCTGCCGTTCCTCGCCATACCCGTCGCGGCCTTCGCGGCTCACAATTCCCAACATCGGCTCATTGAGGGCAGGTCATCGAGCGGGCCTATGGTGGGATATGATAGGATGGGTACTCCCATTTATCGCAATGAACTTAGCCGGAGCGCGAACCCGATGAGCGCCCCGCCTGTGACGTGCACGCGCCGTGACAAAATAAATGGCTATTGCTAAGGGCCTCGCGCGCGCCATGGCCTCGCAGGAGGAGGCATTGGTGTGATGCTCGGGGGACGGGAGCGCTCGTAGGGCTCTCGTGCGCCGGGGAAAATTGGTCCGGACGGCCCCACAAAATGCGCGCGTGATTGACGTCACGAGTAACGGTGCAGCCGTCCGGTGAAGAGAGCCACGCGCGCTCGAGCCGGCTGCACGTCATCTCTCTCAAAATCCTTAAGGTGAGGGAGAACGCCATCGCCGTCTGGACCCCATCGGCGAAGGAGCCGGTCACCTCCAAAGAGGCACCGTCCGCAAAGACAAACACCACATACCTCCGCTTTGGAAGCCGCTCTACTCTTTCGGCGCGGGATTCACTCTCGGCACATTCCTGAAATTACCGGAAAGAGGGCTCCTTCCTTGCTCCTGGCGCCGGAAGATCCGGAAATGCGTTCATAATGGCGGGCACGTTCATGCCGCCTAAAGCCCTCCGAGCGTATGATGATGGCTTCGCGCCCGGGAGCGGCTGCGGCGACTATTGACGTGGCCGTTGAGGTACCCCCGGGAGTTCGAAAAACCAAGCCGCACGCGTCTCAGCCCTGCTTTTCGCGCGAGCAATGCGCAAGCAGAACCAAAGACTCACGGACAAGGTCGCCGAAAGCATCAACAGCCAAATGACAGCTGCAACTGACAGTATCGTCGTTTTGTTCATTACCGTCGTCCCGCGCGGCTGCGTCCGAAAGAGCGACGGGACCAGAATGTTCGGGCGTTAAAGCAGGTATTGGTATGCCAAAATCCGTCGCGGTTAACGTTCTACCATAATTAGGGCCGCACTATTTCCCATGGCGAAAATTCGGCAAGAATGTCTATTGTGTCACAATTTCGGAAGGCTTGGAGCGGAACACCGCTTGTTCTAGCTATAAAGCCCGATCTCTCCATTTCGGCATTCCGTGGCGCGGCAACACGCCCACGGCTCTCGATGTATCGCCGGGCCAGTGTGGTCGAAATCTTAACAAAATTCGGTCTAACTATCTCATGTACGGCATCGTCCGCCGTGTTGACGGGCGGAAGATCTTGAAGCAACCGAGTAAGGCAATGATCCACTCATCGCGCCGGGACCGCAAGACGAAAGCCATTGCCGAACTGTTGGCGATGATTGCCACCGCGGAACTCCCCGCCAAACAGCCATGTCCCGTCCATGAGACAGACGAATGGCTGTGGGAGGAGAGCGCCACCGAATTTAGCGCGGCATTGGAAAGATATTGTGCCGGGCACACGCCTGGCCTGATCAAGCACAGACGCTGGCCGGGGAACCCGATCCTTGGCTGATTGCTCATGCTCTGCCGCAAGCCGGACATGCGTGCCGGCGAGGATTGCCCCAGTATTTGTCATTCACTCGGTTTGCTAATGTTTCGCCGCCTTTCGGCTCTGGGCTTGGCCTACTTTTTGCTTGTTAACCACGGCTTGGCATCCTCCCCAAGCCCTTGATGATTACCCCTGATTTGGCTCAGGACACCAGACCAGGGGGTTTTGTTTTGGCCTTCCACCATTGCGCAATGCATAAATTCTGCCTGAGCGGCACATTCATGTGGCTTAACGGCCGGCGTTCTGAACCTTGCGTCTCCTCCCGCGAACCGTGCGACGACCGTCGCGGGCCTCATGGAAAAACCAGGTGCCAAGCCGCTGGCCCTGTATTTCCCGTTTGGCGAGTATGAATTTCCTTTCAATAAGCGAGGCGCCGCGAGGCGACTCGCCAAGCCCGCAGCAAATCAGCCACAGTATTTAAATGTTTTTTCGGCGAACTTGATCCCGGTTAGGAGGATCGCGTGCGGCCGGTAGAATGTGCGCGGCCCGCCGGGGACCATTCACCCCGGCCGTACACCGTCTTTTGCGCGGCCGATTATGTCTGCGAGCCGCACGGGCCGAAAATTCCACACCTCGACCCCGACGTCGAACTGGCGCGGTAGCGGCTTCAGCCGGCCATGACTATGGCCATGCAGATTGATCCAGCCTTTGCCCATATTCCGCCAGGTCCGGAACGGATAGTGGCACAAGACGAGGTGCATGCCATCGACACTCACCTCGGCATAGGACTGGATGCTTTCCCAGCCCTCGCAACCCATGACCGCGGCATCGTCATTGTTACCCGTGATAAGGCGTTTGCGGCCATGCAGTGACTTTACGAGAGATGCCACGCGCTCCGGCCGTTGGCGAATGGCGAAATCGCCGAGGTGCCAAACCACGTCCTTTGGGCCAACCACCGAATTCCAGCCATCTATCATCTGACGATCCATCTCATCCACCGACGCAAACGGACGGCGGTAAAGGCCGAGTGCCCCCGCATGGCCAAAGTGATGATCACTTGTAAAGTAGGTCGGCATCGGCGGCTTCCTCGGCTCTCTAGATCACGATGATTTTAGAGTGAATCAATCCAAAATCATGAATGTGATCAATTCCAGGAGTTTAGAGCGGGATACGGGCGGAAAACCAAAGTCCATTTTTCCTCATCCCGCCCTATGCGGTTCGTTGCAGCAACGCCAGCGCCGCGCCTTAATTGACCTTTAGTATTCCAGAAATTGCCTTCCGGCATGATTCTACCGGAAATGCGCAGCAGGCTCACCGGTATCCCCGATCCGGCGGATCAAACCGCGATCAATGTTGCGTGTGCGATCGCGGAACATGTATGAAAACTGGAGTAGACCCGCATTGGTGTTAATTAGCGGGATAGACAATTGATCATCAAACTGGCATGGAAAGTCATATATCAGTGCCTCCTCAGACAAAGGCCGCGCGGAATCGTCAAGGCTTCCACGAGTTCCGCGAATATCGGTGCAAAACAAAAATGGGCCTAGAGGTTAAGTTAAGCGAACTGATAAAAAGCCAAGTGATAGCCCGCACTCAACGAAGTAAGCAAAAGCCATGGAAACTTCTGTCAATCGCATCCGCGCGAAAATTGCGGAATTAGAGGCGAAGATCGCCGATCTTCGCATTGCCGAGCGCGAACTCGCGGCGCTCGATACCTCGCTAGCGCCGAGGAGGAAACCAGCGGTAAGGGCGAAGCGTAAGCCCGCGGCGGACGACGCGTCGAAGCCACCTCAGACCGTCGGCGCCGCCATCGCCGAAGTCTTGGGTCGGAACGGTGCTCTGCCGTTGGCCGAACTCGCCGAGCAGATAAGGTCGGCGGGGCGGGAGGTGAGCACCGGGACACTTTCCAATACGCTTCAGACGATGAAAAAGCGCGGCATGGTCAAGAGCGGCGGCGGCAAATGGATGCTGCCAAAAGCGCGCGCGAGGCGTGCCCAAGCCTGACGCCGTCACAGGCCGAATATGGAATGGCGCCAGCTTGGATCCATGAAAATACACGATCAAGTGTAGTCCCTCATGAGCCCGCTCGGAATCCCGGCGGCGAGTTTTGCTCGCCGTGGAGTCCGGCCCGGCCCTCTTCGATCAACTGCGGCTTTGAAGCGCCCGGCTCAGGAGACATTCTTCGGGGGATGCGGGGATGACGGGTCGCGCGCGTGACCGGATGAGCTTTCGTCATGAGCACGCTCCCATCCGAAAACGCTGCGGCCTCCAAAACTATGAGAGCGCTGCCGCTCTTGCGCGACCAGCTCCTCGACCGGAGGACCACAGACATGCCGCTCAAGCCGCCGGGCTTGCTCGTCGAGCCGTTTGATCGCACCAAGTTCCTCTTCGCGTCCCAATTTCGCGTTCTCAATCGCCGACTTCAGCACCTTTATGGTCTGATCGTAGACATGCAGCGGCACGGGAAAAGGATGGCGATCCTTACCGCCATGCGCGAAGGAAAAGCGTGCAGGGTCGGAGAAGCGATAGGGAGCGCCGTGCACGATCTCGGCGACCATCGCCAGGGCGCGCACGGTTCGGGCGCCAATCCCCGGCACGAGGAGCAGCTCTGCGAAATCGGACGGTCCGCGATCGGCCGCCGCGGCCAGATTGCCGTGCAGGCGCCGCACGGCGACATCGCTTGGACGAATGTCGTGATGGGCTGGCATTATGAGATGCGGCAGAAGCGGCTGCTCGGGGACAACCGGCGGCATGGGCGGGCGGCCGCGCGCCTCTTGCGCCAAAGCCTGGCGAGCGATGCGATCTGGCCCCAGCGATTGCAAAAGATCAAGCTGGCCACGGCGTGAAGCCTCCGCCCGGCGGTCCGTGAGGTTGATGATTTCGCCCTGGCCCGCGCCTTCGATGGCCGTGTGCGGCGCGTCGACGAAGCTTGTGAAGTCCTTCCGACGACCAATGATAGCGGCGGGCCTGCTTGCGATCCCCGTTCATCCCTTGTTGCACAACGACCCAGTGGCCGTCGTCGGAGACGACGAAGCCGTGCAGATAAAGATCGAAACCGTCCTGGACAGCCGCGCTATCGACTTTCGCGACAAGGCGGCTCGCCTGCGCCAGGGCCTCGCCGTCGAAGCCGACGCGGTCGCCGATCGATATGAGTTCGCCCGGAGTCTCACGGGAATGCTTGCCGCGCCCGCCGCAGACATGGATGCCAAGCTCGCCCGCGCGTGGCGTGAGACCGCGCTTCAACGCGCCGATCACGCTCGTGGTGATGCCGGAGGAATGCCAATCCATGCCCATCACGGCACCGAAGGACTGGAACCAGAAGGGATGGCTGAGACGGCGCAGGAACTCATCCCGGCCATAGTGGAGGACGATGGCCTCGGTCATAACCGCGCCGAGCCGCGTCATGCGGCTGGCCAGCCATTGCGGAACGCGGCCGCCATGCAAAGGGAGATCGGCGCTCCCCGCTCTTCGTGCCACATGTCCTCCCTTAATCCTGCAAGCCAGCCCGGACCGCCCGCCCCTGCGCGCCGAACATCGACTTCCCTTGCCCTGGCCGTTCGCCAGCACCCCGAACGATCCCTATATAGCTTCCGCCGCCGGATAAAGGCGGCGCTTAAGTGGATTCCGCGCCAAGCCATCGAACGTTCGGGTCATGCGTGTTTCGCGGTTCATTCCTACGGTGGTCAGCGGGATTGGAGCGTGCGCGACAGCCGCGGATGAGTTCGCGGCGGCCCGCGCCAAGGCTGCCACTTACGCTTGCCAATGAAGCGAAATGACGTCAATTTGCCTTCGGGCGTGAAATTGCCAGCCGACGCCAGGATTTTTTGATGGGGCTCCATCCTGGAAGACGCATAAATAGGGCTGGCCATCCGAAGAAGCCAATCGACGTCTGCGGGCTTGATCGAGATCAGCGGCCGTGTAGATCGTTTGACGTAAGCAGAAATTCATGAGTCCGCTCCGTATCCTCGTCATCGACGATCGCCCCGAGGACCGCCAGGCGGTTCGGATGGCGTTGATGGACGCTGGGTTCGCCGTCAGCGAGGCAGCAAATGGCACCGATGGCGTAGAGGCTGCCCGGCGGATCAACCCCGACTGCATTCTGCTCGGCTGCCGCCTGCCCGACATGGACGGGCTCGCGGTTTTGGAGAAGCTCATTGCCGATCCTGTCACGCCAGGGGCCGCGGTTGTCATGCTGACGGGCACGGACGATGAGGCGATCGCAAACCTCGCGTTGAAAAAGGGGGCGCAGGATTATCTCGCCAAATCTCGCCTTGATCCGCACGATCTCAGGCGCGTGGTCGGCAACGCGATCGGCCGGCTCGAGCTGCCTCCGCCAGCGCAAGCAGGCGGAGGACGCACTGGCGGCGAACGAGGCCCGCTATCGCTCGATCGTCGAGGACCAAACGGAAATGGTCAGCCGGTTCCGTGCCGATGGAACCTTGACCTTTGTGAACGCGGCCTATGCCCGCGCCTTCGGCCACACGCCGGCCGAACTCGAAGGCACGTCCATCTATGATCTCATTCCGGATATCGAATGCGCCTTCGTTCGCAACACCATCGCGCGTTTGACCCCACGCAATCCCGTTGCCACCCACCGCCACCGCGCCTTGGCCGCCGACGGCACGATTCGCTGGCAAGAGTGGACCAATCGCCTCTTGCCGAAGCGAGCGGGAACGGTTGATGAGTACCAAGGGACCGGCCGCGACATCACGGAGCGCAAGCGCGCCGAGGATGCCCTGCGCGATAGCGAAGCCCGCTTCCGGGGCGCCTTCGAAAATGCCGCCGTTGGAATGGGGCGTGTCGCACTTGATGGCACCTGGCTCGAGGTCAATGATCGCCTCTGCGAGATCACCGGCTACAGCCGCAAGGAACTTCTTGCCAAAAGTTTCCAGGACATCACGCATCATGGCGATCTTGCCGCCGATCTCGACAATGCGCGCAAGCTTTTGGCTGGCGAGATCGCGCACTATACGATGGACAAGCGTTACATCCGCAAGGACGGCCGTATTGTGTGGGTCGGGCTCACGGTGGCCTTGCAACGCGATGCTTCGAAAGTGCCGCAATATTTCATCTCGGTCGTGCGTGACATCAACGACCAGAAGCTCGCCGAGCAGGCCCTCCGCGAGAGCGAGGCCTTCAATCGCAGCGTGCTCGAGTCGAGCCCCGATTGCGTGAAGGTCATGGATGCCGAGGGCCGCTTGCAGTATATGAATGCCAATTGTCATTGTTTCCTCGAAATCGAGGATGACTGCGCGTTTATTGGCCGTCCGTGGCAGACCCTATGGCCCGAGGACATGTGTCACATCGCCCGTCAGGCGATCGCGGCGGCCAGGGAGGGCCGCAGCAGCCGTTTCGAGGCCTTCCGCCCGACGGCCAAGGGCACGCCGAAGTGGTGGGACGTCGTCGTCGCGCCGGTTGTCGATGCCGGAGAGACCGTTCGCATCGTCGCGACCTCGCGCGACATCACCGCGCACAAACAGGCCGTCGCGGCCCTGCGCGCGAGCAAGGCGCAGCTCGCGCAGGCGGTCGCCGTTGCCCGAATCGGAATTTTCGAAAGCAATCTCACATCTTCCGTGATTGATGCCTCCCCCGCCCTGCGGGACATGTTTGGCTTCGATGAAAAGGAGCCGGTCAGGCTCGAGCAGGTGACCGGCCGTATCATCTCCGAGGATCGGCCATATTTTGCCGAGCGCGTCGCGCGCGCCCGCGATCCTGCCGGTGATGGCAAGTCTGCGGGCGACTACCGCATCCGCCATCCAAGCGGCCGACTCCGCTGGCTGACGGCCCGGGTGCAAGCGTTTTTCGAGGGAGAAGGCGCCACGCGGCATTGGGTCCGAAGTGTCGGTGCCGTTCAGGACGTCACCGAACATAGACAGGCCGAAGAAGAGCTCCGTCAACTTGCCGGCCGGCTCCGCTTCGCGCTCATGGCGGGGCAAATGGGCGTCTGGGACTGGAACCTTGTGAGCGGCGAGGCCTCTTGGGATGCCACGCAATTTGAGCTTTGCGGTTACGCGCCAGAGAGCCCCGACGCCCCCATGGGCAGCCGGTTTCTCGAACTGGTCCATCCCGAAGATCGCGCGATGGTCGGCGAGATTTTCGAACGTTCCAAAAAAACCGCGGAACCCTATCGCGCCGAGTTCCGGATCGTCCGGCCGGACGGCGCGGTGCGCTGGCTCGCGGCCCAAGGCGAAATCTTTTTCGACCAAAGCCGCAAGCCGGTGCGGATGATCGGGGTCAATTTCGATATCACCGAGCGCAAAGAGGCCGAGGAGGCGCTTCGAGAAAGCGAGGAGCGGTTCCGCATCATAACAACGACGGCGCAGGAGGGGATTTGGTCGCTCGACCGCGACGGCAAAATCCTGTTCGTCAATCCGCGCATGGCCGAGCTATTGGGCACGCATTCCGAAGAGATGATTGGCAAGCCCGTCGAACGAATTCTGCTTCCCGGAGGATCGCGCCGCCATGCAGGAGCGGATCGCGGCCAACCTCGCCGGCGAAAGGATCGAATTCGAGTTCCGCTTCCGGCGCCACGACGGCGCTCCGCTTTATTTGCTCGCGGCCACCTCGCCGCTGCATGGCTCCAGAGGCGAGGTGATCGGCGCCCTTGGCGGGTTCCTCAATCTTGCCGAGCGCAAGGCCGCCGAGGACCACCAGCGTTTTCTTATGCGCGAATTATCGCACCGGTCGAAGAATTTGCTCGCCATCGTCCAGGCCATGGCCTCGCAGACGGCGCGATCGGCCACTTCGCTGGCCGACTTCCAGGAACGTTTTTCACAACGCCTGCAAGGGATCGCCGCCTCCCATGATGTGCTCGTCAGCCAAAATTGGGCGGGGGCGCCGCTCGCCGATCTCATTCGCCAGCACCTCGATCCTTTCATGGAAGCCGGAGCGTCACGCCTGCGGCTCGAAGGGCCTGCCGTTTCGCTCAAACCCGAGGCCGCCCAAGCGCTCGGTCTTGCCATTCATGAGCTCGCGACCAATTCCGTCAAATATGGCGCGCTGTCGCGGCCGGATGGCAAGGTCACGGTGGCCTGGACATTCGAAGAGAAAGGCGCCGAGGGCCGCCGCTTGCGCCTCGACTGGCAGGAGCGCGGCGGCCCGCGGGTCGCGCCGCCAGCCCGCAAAGGCTTTGGCCATGCCGTGATCAACCGCATGGTGGCGCAGTCGCTCGACGGCACAGTGAAGCTCGATTTCGCGCCGGAAGGACTGAGCTGGAGCCTCTCAATTCGCGCAACTCATCTCGCCAATCCGGGGCTGACAAAGTGAACACCTCGAGCGTGTCCCGATCAAATGGACTCATTTGATCGATAAGGGAGAGGCTCGGATTCAAAGAGTTGGAGCATGTTCTGATCGAAAAAGCCGATCGACTTTTTCGGAACATGCTCGAGCTAATTGAGCGCAGGCCTCTCGCCGATCAGCGTCGCCAGCGCGTTGACCAACACGGCAGAGGTCGCCGGTTTTTTGACAATCTGCACCGCGAGCCATTGCTCGATCTTATCGGAATGGGCGGTATAAAACAAAAAGGGAATGTTTTTCTCGGCCAGCCGCTGCGCAACGGGCAATGACGTGTCCGCACCGAGCCGCATGTCGAGAATCGCGGCGGAAATATTCTCTTGGTCAATCTGCAGCAAGGCCTCGCCGACCGTTGCAAACGGGCCTGCCACCAAGCCTCCAGCGTCCTTGATCGTCTCCTCGAGTTCGAAGGCGATCAACGCTTCGTCCTCAACGACAAGAATGCGATGCTTCGAGAGGACCGGCATTGTGGACTTTCATCTCGCAGGTGCGGGTTCGTTCAACCGTTGACGAGTTCCGAAGTTCCGGCATTGCCGCATTATGGTTAAATGCGGCTCGGCTCATTTCCGCCGAGGATTTCGAATTGCCTATTGATTGAGGCCATCGGCTTTCGCCCCACACAGACACGGGCGTTGCCGCATAAGCGTAGCGATCGTCCGGTTTCAGGCTCGCATGAGGGTTCAGAATTCCGCGCGGTGATGCGCTAAAGCTTGAGTATCCCGCCGTGAAAGGGGCGCCATGACCGAAGGTAGACCGGCGAATTAATTTATCCGCGGGCGGAACCATTCGGGGCATCAATGATTTTAGCTACGCAGTGCAGGCGTTGCCGGGCGCGGTGCTTGCTTCAAATTCCGAGTGAGCTGGGAGGCGTGTTCATGGACGCCGAAGCTGTTCCTTATGGCCGCAAGACACAACATCAACCACAGCTTGCCGAAGTTCACATTCTCTGGATTACCGCCGGTCTCAGCTGTGATGGCGATTCGGTGTCCATAACGGCCGCAAGCGAGCCGAGTATCGAGGATATTCTCCTCGGCGCCGTGCCCGGTCTCCCCAAGGTGCATCTTCACAATCCTGTTCTCGCTTATGAAGTCGGCGATGATTTCATGCAGGCCTTCCATCAGGCTGACCGCGGCGAGCTGACGGATTTCGTGCTGGTGGTGGAAGGCTCAATCCCCAATGAGAATCCTTGAGCGGAGAAGGATACTGGGCGGCGGTTGGCACCGATCCGCAGACGGGCCAGCCGATCCGAACGGCCGAGTGGATCCGGCGCCTGGCCCCCAAAGCTCTCGCTGTGGTTGGCGCTGGAACCTGCGCCACATATGGGGGCATCCATGCGATGAAGGGCAATCCTACGGGCTGCATGGGCCTTCAGGATTTTCTCGGCGAGGATTGGAAATCGAAGGCGGGCCTGCCGATTGTGAACGTGCCGGGGTGTCCGGTCCAGCCCGACAATTTTATGGAGACGCTGCTCTATCTGCTGCGGCAGCTCGCCGGCCTTGCTCCCATGATTCCGGTCGATCACCATGGGCGTCCAAAATGGCTGTTCGGCCCGACGGTTCATGAGAACTGCGATCGTGCCGCTTATTATGAGGAAGCCGATTTCGCGCAGGAATATGGCTCGCGCAAATGTTTGGTCAAAGTCGGGTGCTGGGGCCCAGTCGTGCAGTGCAATGTGCCCAAGCGCGGCTGGATTGCGGGGATGGGCGGATGCCCGAATGTCGGGGGCATCTGCATCGGCTGCACGATGCCGGGTTTCCCGGACAAATTCATGCCTTTCATGGATGAGCCGCCCGGCGGCCGGCTCTCATCCTTCCTGGTCAAGCCTTACGGCCTGCTTATTCGCAATCTGCGCAAGCTCACCAATCACACCCTCAACAAAGAGCCGAAATGGCGCCACACGCGCGCCGAATACACAACCGGCTATGATCCAGATCGGCCGGAGAAAACGCATCCTCTCTAGCCTCAGGAGGGAAGCCCCATGGCCGGGACTGCCACAATTGGGAGCACAAGCGCGAGCCCGAGCAAATCCCCGCGCACACTCGTCGAGATGAACTGGGACCCGATCACGCGCATCGTCGGGAGTTTGGGCATTTTCACCAAGATCGATTTTGAGAACCGTCAGGTTGCCGAGTGCCACAGCACATCTTCGATCTTCCGCGGCTACAGCATCTTCATGAAGGGCAAGGATCCCCGCGATTCGCATTTCATCACCAGCCGGATTTGCGGCATTTGCGGGGATAACCACGCCACCTGCTCGGTCTATGCGCAAAATATGGCCTATGGCATCAAATCGCCACCGCTCGCGGAGTGGATCATCAATCTTGGCGAAGCCGCCGAATATATGTTCGATCACAACATCTTCCAAGACAATCTGGTCGGCGTCGATTTTTGCGAGCAGATGGTCAAGGAGACCAACCCGACGGTCTGGGAAAAGGCGCAGAGGACGCCCGCCCCGCACGCCGAGGATCACGGCTATCACACGATTGCCGATATTATGACGGCACTCAATCCGTTCAGCGGCGCGTTCTACCGCGAGACCTTGATCGTCAGCCGCTACACGCGCGAGATGTTCAGCCTCATGGAGGGGCGTCACGTCCATCCCTCGACGCTCTATCCCGGCGGCGTCGGCACCGTTCCCTCGGTCCAGCTGTTCACCGAATATCTCACCCGTTTGGTGCGCTATGCCGAGTTCATGAAGAAATGCGTGCCCCTGCACGACGACTTGTTCGATTTCTTCTACGAGGCGCTGCCTGGCTATGAAGAGGTTGGGCGCCGGCGCGTCCTGCTTGGCTGCTGGGGCGCCTATCAAGACCCCGATATATGCGATTATCAATACCAGCATATGTCGGATTGGGGGCGGGCGATGTTTGTCACGCCCGGCGTCGTTGTCGATGGGGAACTGGTCACCAACGATCTTGTCGATATCAATTTGCAGATCCGCATTCTGCTCGGCCACTCGTTTTACGACGATTGGGACAATTGCGAGGTCTTTGTGAAGCAAGACCCGCTCGGCAATCCCGTGGATCCAAAGCACCCTTGGAACCAGACCACCATTCCGCGCCCGCAAAAGCGCGACTTCAATGGCAACTATTCCTGGGTCATGTGTCCGCGCTGGCTCGACAAGCGCAGCGGCGATCATCTTCCGCTCGACACCGGCGGCGGCGCCTTGGCGCGGCTGTGGGCAACCGCGCTCTCGGGCCTTGTCGATATCGGCTATGTCAAGGCCACCGGGCAAAGCGTGAAGATCTATTTGCCGAAGACGGCGCTGAAGCCCGAAAAGGAATTCGAGTGGAAGATCCCCAAGTGGAGCAACGCCATCGAACGCGATCGGGCACGCACCTATTTCCAGGCCTATTGCGCCGCCGCGGCCTATTATTTCATCGAAAAAGCCCTGGCCGAAGTCCACGCCGGCCGCACCAAGACCTGGACCGAATTCAAGGTTCCCGATGAGGCGATCGGCTGCGGCTTCCATGAAGCGGTGCGCGGCGTCCTCTCCCATCACCTCGTCATCCGCGACGGCAAGATCGCCAATTATCATCCCTATCCGCCGACGCCCTGGAACGCCACGCCGCGCGATATCTATGGCACACCTGGCCCTTACGAAGACGCGGTCCAGAATACGCCGATCTTCGAGGAAAACGGGCCCGACAGATTCAAAGGGATCGATATCATGCGTACGGTCCGCAGCTTCGATCCCTGCCTGCCCTGCGGCGTTCACATGTATGTGGGCGGCGGCAAGACGATTAAGACCGTGCATTCGCCGATGTTCGGAGCCGCGCGCCGGGACGTGTCATGAGCAACGGCGCAGGGCAAGACTCGGCGACGCTCGAAAAAATCTTGCGCCGCCTCGAAGATCTCACCATCGCCCTCAACAATGCCTCGAGCTTGAACGCCAGCGAGGCGGCGCGCGAGCTGCTCGAACTGGTGCTCGATCTGCATGGTCTGGCGCTGGCCCGGTTGACCTCCGTGATCGTCGGCGCGCGGGACGGCGAAGCATTGACCGGACGAATGATCGCCGATCCCTATATTGGAGCGGTCCTGCTGCTGCATGGTTTGCATCCGCAGAGCGCCGAAGTCCGCTTGCGCAAGGTCATCGAGCGCATGAATTCCGAGTGGGCCATGCGCGGCTGTCGCGTCGACCTCATCGGCATCGAGCAGGCGTCGGCCCGCGTCCGGATTCAACGCAGCGCGGGCGCCGAAGACAGGGAGGGGCTGCGGCGGGAGGTCGAGGACATTCTCATCAATGCCGCGCCCGACCTCGACGACATTGTGATCGAGGACCTCGACAACGGCGATGCCATAAAGGCCAATGTGCTGATGGCCTAGGCGTGCGGCGGGCAAGTCTCGCCCGGGAGGCGACAAAGGATGATGCCCTCTCACAATTGGGTCTCAAAATTGCGGCGCTTTGTTCAGCGCCAAGCCATCGAATATTGCGACCTCTGCCACGCCGAGATCCCTCCTCAGCATGCCCATATGGTCGAACTTAAAGCCCGCTGGTTTCTTTGCGCCTGCCGTCAATGTGTCCTTTCTCTTGGCATGAGCGGCGGGTTTCGCGTCGTCGTGCCGCGCGTGGATGTGCTGCGAGAGTTCCAATTGACGGATGCGCAATGGGAGATGTTGCAAATACCCATCGGCATGGTCTTCGTCTTTCAAAGCACTCGAGAGAAGCGGCCCATCGCCATTTATCCCAGTCCCGCGGGCGGGACGGAATCGCACCTTAATCCAGCGGCCTGGTCCCAGCTTTTTTCGGCAAATCCCATCCTCGCCAATTTGCAACCCGATATCGAGGCTCTGCTCGTCAACCGGACCCGCGGCGCTCGCGAATATTACCGCGTGTCCATCGACCATTGCTATTCGCTGATTGGCCTGATCCGGATGCGCTGGCATGGCCTTTCCGGCGGCAGCGACCTGTGGGAGGCGATTGACGGCTTTTTCGCTCGCCTGCGTGAGGTTGCCCTGTTGCCCGCGGGAGACATGCCTCATGGTTGATCTCGACTTCGCCATCGAAGGCGCGCGCGCCGATCCCTACGCGGCATCGCCACTGCTGAGACTCGCCTTGCGGCTCAAGAACCAGACCCCGGCGCTTCCGATTTTGAACATCATGCTCAATTGCCAAATACGGATCGAGCCGGCGCAGCGCTCTTATGCGAAGCCGGAGCACGAGAGATTGAAAGAGCTTTTCGGCGAGCCCCAGCAATGGGGTCATACCCTTCGCAGCCTTCTATGGACGCATACAAGCGTGTCGGTCCCAGCATTCGAGCAGGAATGTGCGGTCGATCTGCCGGTGCCATGCAGCTATGATTTCAACATTGCCGCCACCAAATATTTCCACGGCCTCAAAGACGGCGAGGTTCCACTGACTCTCCTTTACAGCGGCCCGATGTTTTATCGCGATACGGGCGGCCAAATGCAGATTGCCCAGATTCCCTGGACGAAAGAGAGCGCTTTCCGTTTGCCCGTCTCGGTTTGGCAGGCCATGATGGACCATTATTATCCGGAAAGCGCGTGGCTGTGCTTGCGCCGCGACACATTCGAGCAGCTTTATCGCTATAAACGCCAGAAGGGCCTCTTGACCTTTGAGCGCGCCATCGAGGATCTGATCGAGACCAGCATGGCGAGTTCATCGCCATGAAGAGCTCGCGGATCAAAGCCCTCGTCGAGGCGCTGCTTTATGAGGGCTATCTCCTTTATCCTTATCGCCCGTCAGCGATCAAAAATCGCCAGCGCTGGACCTTTGGCGGACTCTTTCCGCGCGCTTTCGGCGGTGGTAGCGGCGATGCATC
This sequence comes from uncultured Alphaproteobacteria bacterium, assembly GCA_963784075.1. GTDB lineage: Bacteria > Pseudomonadota > Alphaproteobacteria > Rhizobiales > Beijerinckiaceae > Methylocapsa. The sequence goes on from CAWAQW010000060.1 coordinate 58,335, forward strand.
GCAGATGCAAACGCAGGTGCTGCTGCGCGCGGCCGAACATACAATAATCGATGTAACTGTGCGCTTCTTGCATCTTTTATCGCGCGACATCGGAAAACTCGACCGTCCGCTCGCGAGTCTTCCCGCGCATGGCGACATTGCTTACGATCTCGTGCCGGCACTGGAGGTTCACGGACAAAGCTATGTGCCGTGGGAAGAGGCGGTCGAGCGCGAGATCGCCGTTCCGGGCTGGGCCGTGCGGGATTTGACTCGCTCGCCCTCGCGTGCACCCTTCCGTTTCGAGGGTGAGCGCAGCCTTGAGACAATTCGCGGCCCGGACGGCGACATTGCCGGCGTCATGATCCGGACGGGTCTGATGATCCAAGGTTTCGTCGAGATCGCCACTGAGCGGCTGGCGCAAGACACGTTCCGGCTGACGGTGAAAATTGCCAATGAGACGCCTCTGTCGCCAACCGAATGTGCCGACCGCAATGCCGCGCAGCGGCGTTCGTTGGCCTCAACTCACACGATTTTAAAGATCCACGGCGGTGAATTCATTTCTTTGCTTGATCCCCCCGATGAGTTGCGCGCGGCGGCGGCCCTCTGTGACAATCAGGGCACTTGGCCGGTGCTGATCGGCGAGGAAGGCGAACGGGACGCAATGCTGTCGTCGCCGATCATCCTTTACGATTATCCCGCCATTGCGCCTGAAAGCCCCGGCGATCTATTCGACGGGACCGAGATCGACGAAATCCTCACCTTGCGTATTCTTGCGATGACGGACGCGGAAAAGCGCGAGGCGGCCGCCACCGATTCCCGGGCGCGCGCGCTTCTCCTTCGCACGGAATCGCTCGCTCCGGCGGCGTTGAGCCGGCTGCACGGCACGATGCGGGCGCCACAGTCTTCAATGAAGGACGCAGATTCGCGCGGCCCGCCGAACCGGTCTTCATCTCACCGTCGGCGCGCATGTTCGCCTGCGGCCGAATGCGGGCGGCGACATCATGGACCTCGCGCTCAAGGATAAGATCGCCGTCGTCGAGGCCATCGAGCATGATTTCGAGGATCGCATTCACGTGGCGGTCACCTTGCTCGATGATCCCGGAAAAGATCTCGGAGCGGCTGGCTTTCCCGGTCATCGCTTCTATTTCTCGCCAGAGGAGATCGAACCTCTCGGCCCGGAGGAGCGCCAATGAGGTCCATTCTTATCGCCGGCATCGGCAATATTTTTAATGGCGACGATGCATTCGGGGTCGAGGTGGCGCTCCGGCTCAAGCAGCGGCCGCTGCCCCCCGAAGTGAACGTGATCGACTTCGGAATCCGCGGAATAGATCTGACCTATGCGCTGCTCGATGGCTATGACGCGGCTGTGCTGGTGGACACGGCGCAACGAGGTGAATCTCCCGGCACGATTTCAATTGTCGATCTCTCGGAGGTTGCTTCTGAGCCCACGTCCGCCGATGACTTCATGTTCTCGCCGCACGAGCTCGATCCGGCGAAGGTGCTCCGTTCGGTCGCCGCTCTCGGCGGAAGCTGCGAGGAGATTTTTCTGGTCGGCTGCGAGCCGCTGACCTTCGGCGGCGAAGAAGGTCTGATGGGCCTCAGCATACCCGTCGCGGCCGCGCTGGACATTGCGGTCCGCACTGTCGAAGAGCTGGCCGTTCAGCTGATCAAGAGAGATCGCGGTCAGATGAAAGCGTGTTCCGCCGGTGTTGAGAAGGAGTGACGTCATGAGCGGATGGAGCATTTTCTTCGTCATCATTGTGGTGTTGGCGGTGCTTTTGGTAGCGATGAACGCAAAAGATATTTATCGCTATATCAAGATCAACAGGATGTGATGGGGCCGCAGGGTTGACGGATGCGCGATCAGCCGGGACCAAGTGCGAGCGCGTTTTGTGGGCGCGGGCGAGTGCGGAGCGTCAGTGTCCGCCTCCTTGGCCAGGCGGCGACCGCCACCGCCCCTCATCGCTATGAGGCAAACTGCAAAGGCGAGGTCGTAAGCATGTGTCTTGGCATACCTGGCCGCATTACGGAAATAACCGATGCCGGCAATATGCTGGCGATGGTCGATGTGTGCGGCGTGCGGCGGCAGATCAACATCAGCTGCATCGTGGACGAGCGTCACCCCATTGACAGCTGCACCGGCGATTGGGTTCTGGTGCATGTCGGATTTGCGATGAGCCGCATCGATGAAGCGCAGGCCGCGGAAACCCTCGCACTCCTCCGTGAGCTCGGGGACATGCAGCGCGAGCTCGAAAGCGTGCGCGCTGCCACGACGGAGCCAGCCCCATGAGCCGTGACGATGAACTGAAAGGACTTTATCCTTTTCTTTACGGCATGCCGCAGGACCCAGCAGCGCTCGATCTTGCGTTGCTTCATTCGGTCGCGGAAAAGGCAACGGAATCCCGCGACGCAAATGCCCAATTCTTCCAGGATCAAGCGCCCATTCTCGTCGCCGCGGCCAAGGCTCTCGCCGATGTCTACCGGCGCGGGGGCAGGATGTTCTCGATGGGAAATGGCGGTTCAAGCTGTGACGCGTCTCACGTCGCGGTCGAATTCGTGCATCCCATCACCGCCGGCCGTCCGGCGCTCGCCGCGATCAATCTCGTCGCTGATATCGCGATGATCTCGGCGGTCGGCAACGACGTTGGATTCGAGCATGTCTTCGTGCGTCAAATCATTGCGCAAGGCAAAGCAGGTGACAGTCTTATCGGATTCTCCACGAGCGGCAATTCGTCCAATCTCATCGCCGCTTTCGCCAAAGCCAAAGACATGGGACTTGTGACCATCGGTTTTACGGGAGGCGATGGCGGCAAGATGAAGACGGCCGGTGTCTGCGATTATTGTCTTGTCGTCCCAACGTCGTCGATTCACCGCATTCAGGAGTGCCACGTCGCGGCCTACCACATTCTGTGGGATCTCGTGCATACGCTGCTCGCCGATGATCGCGGATCGGCGAGGGCCAGGGAGGCGGCCGCATGAAATATGTCGACGAATATCGCGACCATGCGAAAGCGGAGGTTCTTTGCAAGGCGATCGAGCAGATCGTCCGCAACCTCAAGGCCGCCGAAAACCAGCCTATTCAGATCATGGAGGTCTGCGGCGGTCACACCCATTCGATCTTTCGCTATGGCATCGAGGGGATGCTGCCGAAAGCGGTCGAGCTTGTCCATGGACCCGGATGCCCGGTTTGCGTTCTGCCGATGGGAAGGGTCGATGATTGCATCGCCATTGCCGAACGGCCCGAGGTGATCTTCACCACCTTCGGCGACGCCATGCGTGTGCCTGGTTCACGCGGGAGCCTGTTGCAGGCCAAGGCAAACGGCGCCGACGTCAGGATGGTCTATTCGCCCTTGGATGCGCTCGCGCTCGCGCGCCAGAACCCCGGCCGCGAGGTCGTGTTCTTCGGGATTGGCTTTGAGACAACGATGCCTTCGACGGCTCTGACCATCTTGCAAGCCGAGCGCGACGGAATTGCGAATTTTTCGGTCTTTTGCAATCACATCACGATCGTTCCGACCATCAAAGCCATCCTCGACAGTCCGGGTTTGCATCTCGACGGTTTTCTCGGTCCGGGTCATGTGTCCATGGTCGTCGGGACAACGCCCTATGACTTCATCGCGCGGTTCTACCGCAAGCCCATGGTCATTGCCGGCTTCGAACCGCTCGACATTTTGCAGTCGATCTGGATGGTGCTCAAGCAGATCGAGGAAGGCCGGTGCGAAATCGAAAACCAATATGCGCGAATCGTACCCGAAGCCGGGAATGTCCCTGCCCTGCAGGCCGTTGCGCGCGTCTATGAACTGCGGGAATTCTTCGAATGGCGCGGGCTCGGCTCGATCGATCACTCCGGTGTCAAGATCCGGGCCGCTTATGGGCGTTTCGATGCCGAGCGGAAATTCGGCGTTCCCAATGTCAAGATCGCCGACCCGCAATGCTGCCAGTGCGGCGAGGTCCTCAAAGGCGTGATCAAGCCTTGGCAATGCAAAGTCTTCGGCCTCGCCTGCACCCCGGAGACACCGCTCGGCGCGCTCATGGTGTCGTCCGAAGGCGCGTGTTCCGCCTATTATCAATATGGGGGCGTGAAGCAGCATCGCCCTGCTGAAGAGGCGAGCGCGGTATAAATCTCATTCCCCGCCTTCGGAGGCGACCACCCCGCCCATCTCATGGCGCATCTCATTTCACCACCATGACCTTCGCGTCACCTTGCCGGCGCAGCAAATTCAGGGTGACATCGCTGCCGTGCCGCTGGAGTTTAAGGTCGATGCGCGTCTTGCCGAGACTCAACTGACTCAAGACCACATATTCCAAGAACGGGGGCAGGACCGGATCACGGAAGACCACGGAATTGGCTTCATGAACGAGGTCCATCCCAAGACACGCCCCGAGAAAGGCAAAGGGCGCGGCCGAGGCCCAGGCTTGCGGCGCGCAAGCAACGGGATAGCCTGTCGGCCCACGATGCGGTTTGCGGATGAATCCGCAGAACAATTCCGGCAAGCGGCGCAACTCTTGATAGGCTGCCGCTTCAAACATCGCGGAGAAGACCTGGGCCGCTTGACCGACGAGGCCATACTGGGCCAAGCCAAGCGCGATCATCGCATTGTCATGCGGCCAGATCGATCCATTGTGATAGGAAATCGGATTGTAACGCGCCTCGCTGCTCGCGACCGTTCTTATTCCCCAACCGCTGAATGTCTCCCGGCTGAGCAAGGTCTCGGCGACGCGCGCCGCCCGTTCCGGCGCCGCGATCCCGGCAAAGAGCGCATGGCCCGCGTTCGAGGTTCGTACCCGGCAGGGCATCTTGTTGCCATCGAGCGCCAAGGCAAAAGTCCCAAGATCATCGCACCAAAAAGCGGCGTCGAACTTCGTCCGCAGGATCTGCGCGTCCTCCCGCAGTCCGGTTTCGAGCTCATATTCTCCCATGCGATTGGCGAGCTTTGCCGCGTGCATCTTGGCCGCGAACACATAGGCTTGCACCTCGCAAAGCGCGATCGGGCCTTCCGCCAATGTGCCATCGGCGTGAAAGATGGAATCATAAGAATCCTTCCATCCTTGATTGACGAGGCCAGCTTGGGTCTGCCCCGGATATTCGACGAAGCCGTCTCCATCGGCATCGCCAAAAGTGTCGATCCAATGCAAAGCCGCCTTGATATTCGGCCAGATCGCTTCGATCATTCCGATGTCGCCGGTCCGGTCGAAATACATGCCAGCCAGCATGACAAAGAGCGGCGTCGCATCGACGGTCCCGTAATAGAGCCGGAATGGCACTTCACCGAGACGTGCCATTTCCCCATTGCGGGTCTCGTGCAGGATTTTGCCGGGCTGGGCATCGGAAAATGGATCGACGGCTTTTGCTTGAGTCTCGGCGAGAAAACCAAGAACGCCTTTGGCGACGGATGGGTCAACCCACAAAAGCAGCATGGCCGTGATGATCCCATCGCGGCCGAACATCGTGCTGTACCACGGGATTCCCGCGTAAGGGTAGATCCCATTGCGGGTTCGCGTCATCAGCATATAAAGGTCGGCGGTGGCCCGCCGGCAGACTTCATTAAAGAGCTCGTTTGAACTTTCAATCGTCGCTATGCCGGTCGCCTTGTGCCGGATCGCGTGCCGCCGCGCCCGGAGGGCACTTCCGAAAGACTCACACCGCGGCTTGTTCCTGTCCTCGCAAAGAACCGACACGAAGAACGACTTGCGAGCATTGGGCGCGAGCTCGACACCGAATGTCGCGCGACTCGTCTCAAGACGGGACGGCGTCGGCCAAAACACCAATTCCGTCCTGCGCTTTAAATCGTCGAGGCCCTTATAAAAATATTCGACCCGGTCTGTGGTCACGACCGCTGTGCAGGTGCCGCGCCGTTCGCGTGCGGTTCCACGGACTTCGAAGAGATCATGAAAGTCGACGCCAAATCCGATCTCAATGCGAAAATGCCTGGTGCTATCCGCGTAATTGCGAAACGAAATCCGCTCATAACAAACACCCTGCCAAAGGAATTTGGTGCGTTCGATCGCAATCGTGTCGCGCGGCAGTGAAATCGCGCCATCTGCGTGAACATCGGGGTTGGCAAGATTTACCGAGAGTGCGACATTGTCGTCCTGAATGACCGAGCCCAACAACAAGGGCCTTTGGCCCTCGAAGCGAAAATGGTACCAGGACAAAAAGCGCGTGTCGTCGAAATAGAGTCCTTCAGCGCCTTTGCCGATGACGCCGATGTCGCCATATTCGTCGAACACCGCGAAGGCATCGCCATGTTTCAGGCTCCGCAGCGATCGCTGGACAAGAGACCCCTCGATCTCAATATAGTGCTGGGGAAGCTCGATCGTCTCGTCCACGACGTTTTCCATGCGACCCAGCCCCACCTACCCACCGCTTATGTCCGTTTTCCGCGAGAGCCGGATCTTAAATGCAGTGGTCGTCGCCATGCTCAACCGGGCTTCACGGCAAAGTGACGCGCGCCGGTTCGGCTTTTCATTCCAGGAACTATCGCGTTAATTCGCCAGATTCAAGGCCGGCGTGCTGCGCCGCTTGCTCCCACGCGGGAGGGATGAGTTCGGGCGCGGCCGGCGCCAAGGAACACTCCCGTCGCGTCATTGCCGAATCGTACCCCAAAAGCGACCGGTAGGCCGCGACATAGGCGCTCGCCATCCTTTCAGCGGTGAACCGGCGTTCGAACTCGGCGCGCACTTCGCGCCGGTCCATGAAAACGGCTTCGCGCGCCGCTTTCGCCGCGGCGTCAAGGGAATCGACGATCTTTCCGCTGACGCCATCGGTCACGACTTCCGGCACGGAGCCGTTGCGCCAAGCGATCACCGGCGTTCCCGCCGACATCGCTTCGATCATGACGAGACCGAAAGGCTCCGGCCAGTCAATCGGAAACAACAGCGCGCGCGCCTCGCCGAGAAAGGCGCATTTTTGAGTTTCGCCGATTTCTCCGATGAACTCGACGAGAGGATGATCGAGAAGCGGCTCGATCTCGGTCTTGAAATAGGCCGCATCCACGGGGTCGACCTTGGCGGCAATTTTCAAAGGCAGTCCGGCGCGCTTGGCGATTTCGATCGCGCGGTCGGGACGCTTTTCGGGCGAGATACGCCCAAGAAAGGCCAAATAGCCGCCGCCCTCCGGATTGAACGGACACACATGCGGGGTAAGACCGTGCGGGATGGTTGCAAGCCAATTGACGTCCGGCGGCATAGGACGGCGCTGCGCGTTCGAAATGGAGACGAGCGGCATCTCCGGATAGGCTCGATAGAGCGGCATAGGAATCGGGCCGATCGAGGCGTCCGTGCAGCGTCACGAGACATTTGTGGGCAAGATCGTGGAACAGCGCTTGCGGCAAGAGGTCCACATGAAAATGGATGATGTCGAAGTCATCCGCGCGGCGCTTCACTTCGCGCAGCATGGCGAGGGTGCTGCCGAGATGGTCATGAATCCCGGCAAGCCTTAAGCTCTGTGGCGCGCAGACAATGAGCTCGGCCGCCGTTTTTGACTCCGCGCTGGCGAACAAAACCACTTTGTGTCCTTCCTGGACAAGCGCCTCGGCCAGCCAGAAAACAACCCGCTCCGTTCCGCCATAAAGCTTCGGCGGCACGGCTTCCGCGAGAGGTGCGACGAGCGCTATTCGCATGGGTACATCCTCATCCGTCTCCTCGATTTCGTCCGCCATGCCGCGGACGGGGAAATGGGATCTCTCCGCTTTTGTCGTTTCGGATTTGCGGTGTGATTTGCTGCAGCGCCTTCAGGCGCCGTGGCAGCTTTTATGACGAATGCACAAGCACTCAGAAAAGTTCCCAACATGAGAGCGGTGAGGAGCCTCGCGGCTTTCCTTCATTCGGGGCGTCGTGCGGATGCGTTTGGCACGCGGCGACGGCGCGCCGTATTTTTTTTGGCTCGGAACAACGCCGCCATCGTCTGGCGCGCGACGATGGCAGGCCTGCAGTGCTAACGCGCGCCGCCCAAAAATGCCGAAAAAGCAGCGCGGGCCTCATCCGAACGCATCGCGATGGCGAAGAGGCGCGCCTCTTCCTCGATCCTCGCTTGGACGTCTTGCGGATCGCCGCGCATGAGGCGGCGCGTCGCGGCCAATGCCGCGCGAGGTTTTGCCGCGAGCCGCTCCGCCCGCTCGACGGCAAACCCCCGCAGCCCGGAGGCTGGAACGATGCCATTGATCAATCCGAGACGCAGCGCCTCCTCGACGCCAAAAGCCTCCCCGAGCAACAGAAACTCAGCCGCTTTGGCCATGCCGATCCGACGCGGCAAGAGAAGCGAGGAGGCCGCCTCAGGAACGAGGCCAAGATCGACGAAGGGCAAGCGAAAAATTGTGCCTGGCGCGGCATAGACGAGATCGCAATGCAGCGTCAACGTCGCGCCGATACCGATCGCGACGCCGTCGATCGCCGCGACGAGCGGCGTCTCGCAAGCCGCAAGCATTTTGATGAATGTAAAGGCAGGAAATTCTCCGGGCTCGCCACTGGCTTCGAGAAAATCCTTGAGATCATTGCCCGCCGTGAACATGCCGCCGGCCCCGCCAAAAACGACGGCGCCGATCGATGGATCACCGTCAGCTTGCCGCAACGCCGCCGTGGCCGCCAAATACATCGCGCCGGTCAGCGCATTCTTTTTTTCGGGCTGGTCGAAGATCACACATAAAACCGCGCCCTCGCGCGTGATCTTGATGTGCGGGCATGTCATTGGTCGAGCGCGGCCATGCCCGCATGAACCGACGCCGCGCCATGCGTCACATCGCGTTCGAGACCGCTCGCGCCCGTGGCGATCGTCTCGGCAAAGAACCGGGCCGTCGCGATCCGCCCAGCCAAGGCCGGATCGCGATGGCCGCCAGAAGACAGAAGCTTCGCGGCAAGCGCGCCTTTGGCCAGCGCCGTGCCGCCCCGCGCCAGAGCAAAAAGCCGCAGATAGGGCGAAGCGCCGGCGAGCGCATCCTTAAGGCGCGCCGCGGTCGCCTCCCGCATGAATTTTGTGGCGCGCTCCAGAGCCTCCACCGCGTCCGTCAGGCAGGGTTCCATGCCGCCAAAGCTTTCGGCGGGGCACTCCCTCAGCGCCGCGAGAGAGGCGCGCATATCGGCGATTTCACGACGCACCACGTCACCGTCCGCGAGACCGAGTTTCCGCTGCACGAGGTCGATCGCCTGAATGCCATTGGTGCCTTCGTAGATCGCGGCGATGCGCGCGTCGCGCAAAAATTGCGCGGCGCCGGTCTCCTCGATATAGCCCATGCCGCCATGAACCTGGATGCCGAGCGAGGCAACCTCATTGCCAATATCGGTGGAAAACGCCTTGGCGACCGGCGTCAGCAAAGAGGCCCGTTGACCTGCCAAATCGCGCGTGGCTTTGTCGTTTTCCCGGCGCGAACGATCGATCAACTCCGCCGTCATGAGACAGATCGCCCGCGCGGCGGCCGTCAGTGCTTTCATGGTCATCAGCATGCGGGCGACATCGGGATGCCGCACAATGGGGCTCATCGCCTCGGCGCTTTCGCCGGCCAAATGTCCTTGGCGCCGTTCTTTTGCGTAAGCGAGCGCCTGCTGAAACGCCCGCTCGGCGATGGCGACGCCTTGCACGCCGACGTTGAGCCGCGCGCTGTTCATCATGGTGAACATGCAGGCAAGACCCTTGTTCTCCTCGCCGATAAGAAATCCGGTGGCGCCGCCATGATCGCCGTAAATCATGGTGCAGGTGGGCGAGGCATGGATGCCCAGCTTGTGCTCCAGCGAGGCGCAGGCGACATCATTGCGCGCGCCAAGCGTGCCATCCGCATTGACGAGAAACTTCGGCACGAGGAAGAGCGAGATGCCGTGCGTTCCCTTCGGCGCCCCGGGCAAGCGCGCCAGCACGAAATGGATGATATTTTCGGCCATATCGTGCTCGCCATAGGTAATGAAGATTTTGGAACCGAAAAGTTTGTAGGTTCCATCCGGCTGCCGCTCGGCTCTGGTTTTGAGCGCGCCAAGATCGGAGCCTGCCTGCGGCTCGGTCAAATTCATGGTGCCGGTCCAATCACCGGAGACGAGTTTTTCAAGATAGAGCGCCTTCAACGCTTCGGTCGCGTGCGAATGCAAAGCCTCGATCGCGCCCAGCGTCAGCAGCGGGCAAAGGCTGAAGGCCATATTCGCGGCGCTCCAAATTTCGATGCAGGCGGTATTGAGCAGCACCGGCAATTCCATGCCGCCATATTGGGAAGGCCCGGTGATCGCGTTCCATCCCCCGGCCGTCCATTGCCGGTAAGCTTCGGCAAAGCCCGGCGCCGCACTCACCTGGCCCGCTTCGATTTTCGCGCCGTCCTTATCGCCAATCCGGTTCAGAGGCGCGAGGATGTTTTCGGCGAATTTTCCGGCTTCCGACAAAGTCGCCTCGGCAAAACCATCGCCGAGATCCGCATAGAGTTCGTCTTTCAGCCCAAGATTGAGCCCCGCCTCATGGATCATGGCGAAAACGATGTCGGCAATGGGCGCGCGATAGCTCATCGAGGTCTCCGCAAAAGAACAGCCCTTTGATCTCGGTGGTTCCCTTTGTCACGGGTGCACCGGCCGGGCTCTTGAATTATATGCCAGTTGCACCCTCTTGTGTCCTCAAGGATGAAATGCGGCGGATGAAAAGCGAGTTTATTGCGCAAGATCCCCTTCCCGCCCGGCAAATCGCGGCCGATGGCAAGGGAATTGGCGAGGCGGCGGCGATCCTGCGCGCCGGCGGTCTCGTCGCCTTTCCGACCGAGACGGTGTATGGCCTCGCCGGTGACGCGACCTCCGATGCGGCCGTCGCCCGCATTTATGCGGCCAAGGCGAGGCCAAACTTTAATCCGCTCATTGCGCATGTCGCGCGTTTGGATGGCGCACTTGAGCAGGGGGTTTTCCCGGCCGAGGCCCAGCGTCTCGCCGAACGCTTCTGGCCGGGACCATTGACCCTCGTGGTGCCGCTCGCGCCGGGCGCCACCGTCTGCGCCGCCGCGCGGGCGGGTCAGCCAACGATCGCCCTGCGCGTGCCCGTTCATCCCGTCGCGCTTAACCTGATTTCGGCGGCAGGGCGGCCGCTGGCAGCGCCCTCCGCCAATCGCTCGGGCCGGGTGAGCCCGGTCACCGCGGCGCATGTCGCCCGGGATTTCGGCGGCGCGATCGACCTTATCCTCGATGGCGGGCGCTCACCCATGGGCCTTGAATCGACCGTCATCGCCTGTCTCGATGGGCGCCCGCGTCTGTTGCGGCCAGGCGCGATCGCGCGGGAGGACATCGAGGCCGTGCTTGGCCACAAGCTTGCTTTCCTCGTCGAGCCCGGTGCCATTCAGTCTCCCGGAATGTTGACGTCGCATTATGCGCCGCGCGCAAAACTCCGGCTCAAAGCGACGGCGCTCGAAGCGGACGAGGCGGGCCTCGATTTCGGTGGCGTTTTTGGCCCGCACAAAAATGTGCGGGAGTTGTCGGCCGGCCGCAACCTCGAGGAGGCGGCGGCGAATTCTCTTCGCCTATCTGCATGAGCTCGACGCGCTCGGCCTGCCCCGCATCGCGGTCGCGCCGATCCCTTTTGAAGGTTTGGGCGAGGCGATCAACGACCGCCTGGCGCGGGCCGCGGCGCCACGCGGGCAAGGTGACGCCGGTTTCGAAGGTTAGGAGAACTGCCTTTGTCCGGTTGCTCGATATCATCTTACAAAATCGTTTCACGTGAAACGATTTTGTCCGATGCGGGCCGGAAACAAAACAAAGCCTTATCCCATGCGCCGCTCTGCGATGGGTGGGATCGCGCGAAAACTCGGTCTTTTGGGCGGTGTCAGGGTCTTCTCTCCCCAATCGTCGAAGAAGTGGCTACGGCAAGTCGCAAAATTCCAGCAACGCCGCCTTTTTGCTGTCGCTGACAATGATCCGGCCCGTCGAATTCGGCTGGAACTTGATCTCGCTCATCTCGAAGCCAGCAGCGATCAGGGCGCTCTCTACGGCCGCAAAATCCTGCTCGGAAGAGGTTTCGGACACAAGGTCGAAGGTGGCGAGTTCGAAGGGCACGCTATAATTTAGGATCGCAACGGCATGTTTGTCATCCCCGGAAAGCACATTAATCAGAGTCGTTTCGAAGGGGACATGAAATCTCTCGTAGCTCTTGGAAACTGGATCCAAAGTCTATAAATAATCAGCGGAATGAGCATTGAATATCATCCGCTCCCCAAAGGTGTAGCCTGCATTGAGTTCGATGATCGTTCCTTTATAATATAATTGTCTTTGGAGAAGATTTCATCGAGCCCGAATTCAAAGTGTCCATCCCGAGAGAACACCGCGACAACATTGATTTCGACTTCACCGGGCCTTGCTCGTATCGTGAATTCATCGCCGTAGCCGACAAATATACGGTTATCCGAGAGTAGAATTTTATCTGGCCTGCCTATTGAGAGAAGATCCCAATTGTTCGCGGAAATGACGGCCGCCCGAAATTCCACCAGCCAGGCGATCACTTGATGCTCGTTGAACCATCTGATGGCGTGAATGCAGGGATGATCCTCGCGCAGCCAGGACCGGGAGCGGAGCTCGTTGAGATAAAGGGTCATGTTTTCGCCCTCCTCGACGAGGCAGGCCAATCCTAGGTTTTCGTGAAGGTCGAAGGCTTTCACACCCGGAATTTGAAATTCTATCAGATTTTTCAGTTCGACTCGTACCATGCTCATTCTACATCTGCGTATATTGGATCTGCTGGGTTGATCGGATAACAACTTACAACATAATTGTTGGAATCAAGAATGACGACATAAGCGTTTGTTTCGATAGAAGGCGTGTTAAGCCCCCTTCCTGACCGTCCGATATTCAATTCATGAGTTCCTGTCTCGTCATCGAACCGAACTTTACCGGCAAGAACCACACGGTCCATTTTATTCGCCCCCACGTTAATCCGGGTGGCATTCGCCCAAGCCTGTTGAACTTGCCACTTGATACTCTCGTCGTTGGCAAATTCCGCAAAAAATTCGCCCTTTCCTTCCTCTGCTCCTGGGCCGTGGACGGTTTTTCCCCCGACAACGTGTGGTATAAACGGTTTGACATGGGCGTTGCGCGGCAGCCGACCCTCCGGAGTCACGGACGAACCGCTTGCTCTCCCCGAGTTCCAACGCCCGCTTCCTTTGCCACTTCCAGCCGGAACGCGGGGTTGATCAGGGTTGTATTTTTCAAGATGGTGCGCTGCATGCGGAAAACCCAAAGCTTTCATCAAATCGCTTGGGCCAAGGCCCTTGTCGAGGGCTTTCCCCGCAAGGAAAAGACGATAGGCGCCCGTTTCATCGATCGTTGGCAAACCAATGAGGGCGAGATGAAGACGCGCCAGCGTTTCTTGACCCGCACACCAAAATTCACCGGCACGGCGAATTTTCTCCACGACGCCTTCAGCGATGGGCTTGCCATAGGCGGCTGCCAACAAGGAAACGAGTCGCGCCTCATGACCGCCAAGGAAAAGAGAGCTCGTGCCTTGCCGTCGTTCATTCCGCGCATCCTTTGTGAAGGACGCCAAGAGCGTCCCTCTACCAAGCACGAGGCCGGCTTGTGTAAATAATGGGCACCTCGAAAAATAGGCGCTTCCCTCCACGGTGCAAATCAGATTTAAGGTTCTCATGCTCTGAGCGCGGGAGGTTGGAATGGGACAGCTTGGTTTTTTCGATTTGAACCGACGTTATGAAAGTCTCGATAAAAAGAGCGATCCGCTTGCAGTGATCGCGGCGATGGTTCCGTTCGAATCCTTCCGGCCAAAGCTGAAGGCGGCTCTGATTAAAGGCGAGCTTCGCAAGAGCGACGCGGAACGCAAGAGTTCAGCGGGACGCAAGCCTTGGGATGAAGTCGTGATCTTCAAGGCGCTGGTGTTGCAGGCGCTCTACAATCTCTCCGACGATCAGGCGGAATACCAGCTTCGTGATCGCTTCTCTTTCATGCGCTTTCTCGGTTTGGGGCTGGAGGATGCGGTTCCCGACGCCAAGACTTTATGGCTCTATCGCGAGGCGCTGGCGAAGGCGGGCGCGGTGGAAGAGCTGTTCGATCTGTTTGACGGGTTCTTGAAGGACAAGGGCTATCTCGCCATGGGCGGGCAGATCATCGACGCAACGATCGTGTCGGCGCCCAAGCAGCACAATTCGCGCGAGGACAACGAGACGATCAAGGAAGGCAAGATGCCGGAAGACTGGAAATCGAAGCCGGCCAAGAACCGCCAGAAGGACAAGGACGCGCGCTGGACGAAGAAGCATGAGCGCTCGTATTTTGGATACAAGAACCATATCGGCGTCGACCGCCGGCACAAACTCGTGCGCCGTTACGTGGTGAGCGCCGCGAGCGTGCACGACAGTCAAAAGTTCGAAGATGTTCTTGATACGAGCAACACGGCTTCGGACGTGTGGGCCGACAGCGCCTATCGCAGCGATGACATCGAGGAAAAGCTCGCTGAGCGCGGCCTGAAGAGCCGCATTCATCGCAGGGCCTATCGCAATCGCAAACTCAGTGAGGCGCAGAAGGCCGCCAATACGACGCGCTCGAAGGTGCGCGCCCGCGTCGAGCATGTATTTGGTGATCAAAAGAATGGCATGGGAGCCGAGCTCGTGCGCACCATCGGCATCGTTCGCGCCCGGTGCAAGATCGGAATGATGAACCTCGTCTACAACATGCGCCGCTTCGTTTGTCTTGAAAGGATGGCGGCCGCGGCCGGGTGAACCGGCGCGCCATGCGTCGGGTCGCGTGAGTTGAGCCGATCAAGCCACCACCTGAGAAATCGGTGGCGACTTCAGGCAGCCTCGATGAGAGGCCAAGGATTGAACGATCTACCGCGTTGCGAACTCGAACGCCGGTCATCACACCATAAGGGGATATTTTTTCGAGGTGCCCAAATGTCATTGCACGATGAAAAGGGCTGCCTAGCCCAGCATCCTGCCAGTCGCGCTCCAAAACATCGGACTCTCGCATGATCTCTCCACGCCTCGCAAAAGGCGAAGACATGCAGAGTGATTGCGCGCGAAAGCGAGGGGATTGCTGTTCAATCTCATATTGGCGGCGCCGCTTGGTTCGGTTAAAGAGCTGGGGCCATGGCAGGTGCCTGCCTTGCGCGCGGTTCTTGCGCAACTTGCGCAACTTGCGCGAAAAAAATCCATTCATCGGACGGCTGACCCAAGTCTATCTAAACTTTGAAGTCAAGGACACGCCAAAGGCGCGCCGCCTCCGGCGGTCTGCGATCCTTGAGTTCAAAGTTTAGATAGGCTTTTCTGCCGCCGTGCGATGAATGGGAAGGTGTGGCCGGAATGGCCTTCCTTGATGAGCGGACATACGCAGCCAGTGGTCCCCTAACATATTCGAATGGTTGGGGCCCCACCCACCGCTCTTCGTTCCGCACGCAGCAGCGCGGTCAGCAGAAGCAGACGCACCATCACGGCTGCCCTGCGAGACGTGCATCGCCGCGTTGAAGCTTGCCAAACGCTTTATCCTTCATTTACCTTCGAATCGCTGGCGTCTTAAATGAATTCCGGTCGCTAAAATCTTAGCTCTTGGATTGGCGCGCACGAAACACGGCGCCGGCATTCTGATCCCCGTGGTACGTGGTAACACGGGGCCAGCTGAGCAGGCCCTCGCACGTTGAGGAGGTCTTGATGCCGGGCGCAATCATTCGCTCTCTTTGCGCAACTGTCTTTACGTTCGCCAGCGTTCAAATTGGCAGAGCGCAGGACTGGCCTGATGCTCCCAAGGCAAGCTTCGCCACCGTCAGCGAAATCACCTCGGCTCCTTATGGCTGGATGGATTTCTGCAGCCGTCAACTCAACTGCAAGAATGCAATCAACCCGTACTCGCGGCGGCGAACGCCGATGTCACGCCGCAAGCTTGGGAAACGATGAACGAGATCAACCGTCAGGTCAACGCCGCCATCAAGCCCGTGTCGAATCTCGAACATTGGGGAACGATCGCCGACCACTGGGACTATCCCTACGACGGCAAGGGCGACTGCAAGATCTACGCGCTGCAAAAGCGCAAGCTTCTTTCGGAGAAAGGCTTCCCGCGCCAGGCCCTCTTGATGACCATCGTCAGGGATCACCACGACCAAGGCCACGCCATTCTCACGATCAAGACCAACAAAGGCGATTTCGTTCTCGACAATCTCACTGACGAGATTGTTCCCTGGGACGCAACCGGCTATCGCTTCGCGAAGCGCCAATCGCAAGAGGATCCGAACGTCTGGGTCGCCCTCGAATCCCCCAATTCACGAGCGCAAATCAAGTCGCCCTTAGCCGGTATTCCGCAGATGAGCATTGCGTCTGATCGGGGCGGCCATCCCGCCACGATAAAAGGACCGCTCCGTCAGCATCGGATCCCCCACCTCTGCAGGCACTCACAATGGCGCTGTCTTCCCTCACATATTCGGATAGTTCGGGCCGCCGCCGCCTTCGGGCGGCACCCAGTCGATATTTTGCGCCGGGTCCTTGATGTCGCAGGTCTTGCAGTGGACGCAGTTCTGCGCGTTGATCACGAAGCGCGGATCGCTCTTGGCCGCCTCATTGCCATAGACCACTTCGTAAACCCCCGCCGGGCAATAGAGCCGCGCCGGTTCGCCATATTCCGGAAGGTTCTTCGCAATCGGAAGTGCCGGATCCCTCAGATGCAGATGGCAAGGCTGATCTTCATCATGATTGGTGTTTGAAACATAGACCGAGGAAAGCCGGTCAAAAGTGAGCTTGCCATCCGGCTTTGGGTAGTGAAGGGGTGTCACCTCGGCGAGCGGCTTGAGACTCGCGTAATCCGGTCCGCCATGCGGCAAAGTGCCGAACGGCGACGCGCCAAAAATTTCATTCGCCCACATGTCGAGCCCGCCAAGGGCAATACCAGCCCTAGTGCCGAATTTCGACCAGAGCGGCTTGGCGTTGCGGACCTTGTAAAGGTCGCGGCCGATGGCCGAGCCGCGCCACGCCTCTTCATAGGAGGAAAGCTCGTCATGGGCGCGGCCGCTTGTCAGGGCGGCCACGGCATGTTCGGCCGCCAGCATTCCCGAAAGAATCGCATTATGCGAGCCTTTTATGCGCGGCACATTGACGAAACCGGCGGCGCAGCCGATGAGCGCGCCGCCCGGAAAGACGAGTTTCGGCACCGATTGCCAGCCGCCTTCGGTGATCGCCCGCGCGCCAAACGAAAGCCGCTCGCCGCCTTCGAACAAAGGCGCGATTTTGGGATGCGTCTTAAAACGCTGAAATTCATCGAAGGGAGAGAGCGTGGGATTGGCATAATTCAAATGGACGACGAAACCGGCGGCGACGAGCCCATCTTCGAAGTGATAGAGGAATGAACCGCCGCCCGTGCGATTGTCGAGCGGCCAGCCGAATGAATGCTGGACGAGGCCGGGCTTGTGCACGGCGGGAGCGACGCGCCAAAGCTCCTTCAAGCCGATGCCGAATTTCTGCGGCTCGCGATCAGCGTCGAGGCCAAACTTGGCGATCAGCGCCTTGGCGAGCGAGCCCCGCGCGCCCTCGGCGATCAGCGTATATTTGCCGCGCAGCTCCATACCCCGCGTAAAGCCGCTTTTGAGGCTTCCGTCGCGTGCAATTCCCATGTCTCCCGTCGCGATGCCCAAAACCTCGCCCGCGGCCCCGTAAAGAATCTCGGCGCCGGCGAAGCCAGGAAAAATATCGACGCCCAAGGACTCCGCCTTTTTGCCGAGGTAACGCACGACATTGCCGAGCGAGCCGATAAAGTTGCCATGATTGCTCATGAGGCGCGGCATGATGAAATTGGGCAGGCGCAGCGCGCGCTTCGCGCTCAAGACATAGAAGCGGTCCGCCGTCACGCCGGTTGTCAGGGGCCGGTCTTTATTCTCGCGCCAGCCAGGGAGGAGGCTATCGAGAGCGGAAGGATCGATGACCGCGCCGGACAAAATATGGGCGCCGAGTTCGGCTCCTTTTTCGATGACGACGACCGAAAGGTCGGGATTCAACTGCTTGAGACGGATTGCCGCGGCCAGGCCCGCCGGGCCCCCGCCCGCGATCACCACATCGAAATCCATGCTTTCGCGCGGCGGCAATCTCAATCCTGCCTCGGTCATCGTGATTTTGTCCTTGCGCGCCCAATATTCTGTCGAGAAATCAGCCTGGAACTTATTTTGGTTGCTGAACGGTTAGGCGTATAGGATAGCGCTTTCGACTTCAATGCGCGCTCAGATGAGGATTGGACGGCTGGCTCGCTTTAAACGGTTCGGACGGTGGTTGAAGGTTTAGCTTCGCTTCTGCGCTGGTACGCGGACATGGGCGTCGATATCGCGCTCGATGACGCTCCGCATGACCGGTTCGCCGAGAGCCGCGCCAGCAAACCCGCTCGCGCGGACGCGGCACCGGCGCTCGCGCCCGCCCCCGCCGCGCCGCCGCGGGCGCTCGAAACCGCCCGCCGGGTCACGCGCGAACCCGCGCCCATAGTCCCGGCCGGCGTCATTGAGGCGAGCGCGCAAGACGCCGCCGCCGCCGCGAAAACGCTGGGCGAACTCCGCGACCGGCTTTTGGCCTTCGAAGGCTGCGGCCTCAAGGCCACCGCGACGCAGCTGGTCTTCGGCGATGGCAATCCCAGCGCGGATATTATGTTCATGGGCGAGGCCCCGGGCGCCGACGAGGACCGCCAAGGCGTGCCTTTCGTTGGCCGGGCCGGCCAATTGCTCGACAAAATGCTGGCGGCGATCGGACTCGACAGGAGCAAGGTCTATATCGCCAATGTCGTGCCCTGGCGCCCGCCAGGAAACCGCACCCCGACCCCCCTCGAAACGGCGGCCTGCCTGCCTTTCACGCGCCGCCAAATCGAGCTTGTGGACCCCAAAATTCTCGTCTGTCTCGGCGCGGCGGCGGCACAGACCCTCCTCGGCGCCAAAGACGGCATCATGCGGATGCGCGGCCGCTGGTTCCCCTATACGGCGGGAAAGAAAGAGATCCGGGCGATCGCCATGCTGCATCCGGCCTATCTCTTGCGCCAGGCGGCGCAAAAGAAACTCGCATGGCAGGATTTGCGGATGCTCGCCAGGGAAATCAAGCGCTTGCAGCTTTTTGCCGAACCCATGGCGAAAACGAATGGCGAGAGAGACGGGACTTGAACCCGCGACCTCCGGCTGACAGGCCGTATATTTTATAAAAAAATCAAATGCTTGTGGGAGTTTACGGCACCAAAAATGGCGAGAACATACTAAGAAGCTCTAACGCTCTTGCCTCAGGGCGACAGCCGCTTTCCAGCTGCTCACAGTATTTTTGTCAGGCTCGCCTTGAGGGCGAGGCGCAGCGCCTGCCGGTTATTCAGCAGCAGACGGCGGCCATCCAAAGCTAGAGGTTTTGACTTGGCTTCGTTCCGCCAAAATCTCGCGCCGCCAACTGTGCATAAAGTCTTTAGACAAACACTCAACCGTATTCGTTTATATTCCGGAACTCACTTATATTGTGCAGTTCAAGGTCGCTGCCGGATTGTCCCTGTCGGAAATCAAATCCGAGCATACTGATGGTGTAATCCGCCGAGAATTGGTGTCGGGACAATGCGCCCGACGGCCTGAACAGCCCGAGGTACCGGCGCATCCTTGTTCAGAGATAAATGCGTCCGCGCGCCATTGTAATAGTGGATATAAGAAACGAGCACATGGCGCAGGTGCCGCTCGCCAAACACGACGACATGGTCAAGACATTCCCGCCGGATCGAGCCAATCGGCCGTTCCGTATGGCCATTCTGCCATGGCGACGGGGGCGCAGTTGGCCGGTCGCGAATGCCCATGGCACGAAGCCGCCGGGTGAAAAATTCGCCGTAGACTCCGTCGCGATCGCGGACAATATAGCTTCGTGTCTATTCCCAGCCGCAGGCTTCGGTGAGTTGCCGAGCAATCCATTCGGCGCTCGGGTTTGCCGTCACGCCCAGCCATAAGATCTGGCGGCGGCCGTGCCGAAGAATCACCAAGCCATAAAGCAACCGAAAGGAGAGTGTCGGAACGACAAAGAGGTCCATCGATGCGATCCCATCGGCGTGATTGCGAAGGAACGCCCTGAGTTGGCGGTCGCCTGTGCCTTGCCATATATTTGGCGACCGAGGTTTGACCAACGTCGATGCCGAGCTTGAGGAGTTCTCCATGGATCCGGGGAGCGCGCCCCACAGCGGGTTGGCGACGCTCATGGCGCGGATCAATTGCCGGATTTCGAGCGGCACCTTCGGTCTGCCGCCGCGACATCGCGACTTCCATCGCCAGAACAAGCGAAACCCAGCGCGATGCCAACGGATCACAGTCTCCGGCTCAATGATCACCAAGGCATTCACAATGCGCGGCGCCAGCCGATAGAGGCCGGCAATGACTAGACGGTCGAAATTGCTGAAAACAAGCCGCTTCGGCGATTTTCTTCGCAGCACATTGAGCTGGTGGCGCAGCGTCAGGATCTCCGCCTCGAGCGAAACTTTTGACCTGAACAGCCCGATGACTGCCCACCAGATCAGTTTGAGGATGTCTCCCATAGGCGCAAGCATCGCCCGATTCGTGGCTATACGCCCGCTGGATCGAGTTTACGGTAGGCACAGGTTGCGCTCACGCATTGGGCTGGCGTCACACATGAGGTTTTGGTCGTTTCTCATAATCGCCGCTGTAATGGCTTTCCCTCGCCACGTCTTAAATGCGACCGATATTGGGTCCCCGCCCTTGCCACCTCCACGCCCGACGGAACAGCCTCTCCATCCCACCCCGCAAGACAACGCGCCGGCGGAACAATCCAAGCCGAATCCTGCCATCGATCAAGCGTGCCTCGATCGTCTCGCCAACGCCTTAATCACATTCGAGGCGGTCACGCTGCCCGCCAATCCTGCGTGCGCCATTGAGACGCCCGTACGGCTTAAGGCCGTCATGAGTTCAAACGGAAGAGGACCGATCCTCCTGCCCGATAGGCCCACGGTTTCCTGCCACTTTGGTGAAAGGTTCGGCCATTGGCTGCGCGATCTCGTCGCTCCTCTCATTTTCGGCGAGCTCGCGGTCGAACTCAAGTCGGTTCGCACAGGGCCGGGGTACGAATGCCGCAATCGCAACCGCGCCGAGGACGGCAAGATCAGCGCACACGCGTCGGGTCTCGCCATCGACGTCGGAAGTTTCGAACTCTCGAATGGCAGAACGCTGACAATCGCGCCCAAGGGGGACGAGCATTTGCGGGCCACGGTCGACGCAATTCGCGTTGCTTCATGTGGCTGGTTCACAACGGTGTTAGGGCCGGGATCCGATGAGGCGCACACTGATCACATGCATGTCGACATTTTGCAGCGCGGATCGAGCGATCGCTTTCGCATCTGTCAGTGAGGCAATTACAGCCAGGCATGAAGGCATCCATCGCGCGACTAACGGCGGACGCTAAGAAATCGGGAGGTGCATCCCGTCTTGTCAGGATTGATCCTTCGCTGGAGCACGAACCCGTCGCGCTCCGCCGGGACACCCCGGCCATATCCAACGACAGCGCCGGCTCCCCGCCGCTCCGCACTCCAAAAAAGCGCGGGCCACTCCAACTCGTGTCGGAATGCGGCTGAGCCTGATGTCGTTGATCCATCCACGGGCTTTGGCGATCGCAGTGAGCAGAGCGTCCCGGTTTTCGGGCCTCAGATTTGCATAGGGCGCATGAATGATGCCCTTCATGGCCTGAAAGCCTGGGCACAGTCCAGGGAAGGTTCGGACACTTGAAACCTTTATCCCTGCCGAACATTTCCTCTTTTGGATTACGTCTCAATTCGAGAGAGGAAACGATGGCACTTGCGATGGAAATGCCCAAGAAATCTTCGACTTCAACCCGAGGCTTTGCCTCCATGGACCGAGAAAAACAACGTGCGATTGCGCGAAAGGGCGGCGAAAGCGTACCGAACGAAAAACGCAGTTTTTCGCAAAATCCCAGATTGGCGGCTGAAGCTGGGCGAAAGGGCGGACTGAGTGTCAGTCCCGCCAAGCGTAGCTTTTCGCGCAATCACACGCTCGCCTCGGAGGCCGGCCGCAAGGGCGGACATGCCTCACACACCGGGCCGAAAAAAATTGGCGGCCAAGGATGAGGCATCCTTCGTAAAGCGCAAACGCGGTAGCGGGGCCCCACCACGTTTGCGTTGTATCGCAGCCGGCGCGGTGTCCTGCTATGAGACCGTCTTAAATTTGGGGGCGACCAGCGGCGACGCGGTCAAACTGCTTCATCGATTGGATCGCCAAGTCGTCGCGCTCGATTTCAATTGACGGACGTCCCATGTTGAGAAAGAAGAGACGGGCTTTCGCTGGACGCTTGACCAAGGCTCCAGACAGGTCTAGGCGAGCGCAACGACTGAAGTATCCATCTCTCTGCCCTCATCTAGAGAGCCAACACCCCCAAGAGGTCCAGTGCGTCGTACTGTCCGTCCCTTCATCAAGGAATTCAAGACCCGCTCGGCTAAGTCGTCGGCGACTCATTCACGGCCGATCGGCGATGCCGACAATGATGGCTCGAAGCCGTCGTTCGATGGAAAATCCCGCAGTGGCCGGAGCGTCGAGAAAGTCAAAAGCTCTTTTTCCGTTCGTTTCAAAAAGCCAACTCGCCAGCCAGAAGGCGAAGTCGCGCGGGATTTCCTAGAACGCCCCGCTACAAGTTTCTCACCGGATAAATTGACCGTTTCGGCACCTCGTCGAGAACGCAGATCAATTCAAAAGCGTTGGGTTCTCAGGACCGAACTCAAACCTGGAGAGAATTGGAAGCGGCGCTTGTGCAAGGCTGCACGCTGACCCGCGCGAAATCCATTCTGTCAAGCGACAGGTGCCAGAAGGTGGCCTCACTAAACGATAGGATCGCGGAGTTCATTGTCGACCGATTTCCTGACGAAGGATCGCCGGTAGAATTGCTGTGCATCGATCACAATGGAACATATGTGGTTCCTTATCCTTGCCGCCGCGTTGAGGACGCGTG